>NZ_CP095096.1:1372483-2744967 GCF_025561445.1 Staphylococcus sp. IVB6181
ATAAATGGGTTACGAAAAATCGATTGAAGCATTTAAGAAAGCAGAACAATTAATGCCTGGCGGTGTCAACAGTCCAGTACGTGCATTTAAATCTGTTGATACGCCAGCTATCTTTATGGATCATGGGAAAGGCTCTAAGATCTATGACATTGATGGTAATGAGTATATAGACTATGTATTAAGCTGGGGGCCTTTAATCCTTGGACATGAAAACAAGCAAGTAATCGACAGTTTGCATAAAGCGGTTGATAAAGGTACAAGTTTCGGTGCTTCAACACTCGAAGAAATCAAGTTAGCTGAACTTGTGGTTGACCGTGTACCTTCAATCGAAAAAGTAAGAATGGTGTCTTCTGGTACAGAAGCAACACAAGATACAATTCGATTAGCAAGAGGTTACACTGGCAGAGATAAAATCGTTAAATTTGAAGGTTGTTACCATGGCCACAGTGATTCACTGCTTATCAAAGCAGGATCAGGTGTCGCAACTTTAGGTTTGCCTGATTCTCCTGGTGTACCTGAAGGCACAGCTAAAAGCACAATTACAGTGCCATACAATGATTTAGATGCGATAAAACAAGCATTTGAAATGTATGGAGACGATATTGCAGGTGTGATTGTTGAACCAGTAGCTGGTAATATGGGTGTAGTTCCGCCAGTTGAAGGCTTCTTGCAAGGCTTAAGAGATATCACAAATGAATATGGTTCATTGCTTATCTTTGACGAAGTCATGACAGGATTCAGAGTCGGTTATAACTGTGCACAAGGCTACTTCGATGTGATGCCAGATTTAACTTGCTTAGGTAAAGTGATCGGCGGCGGTTTACCTGTAGGTGCTTTCGGCGGTAAAGCAGAGATTATGGATAAAATTGCACCGGTAGGTTCTATTTATCAAGCTGGTACACTATCAGGCAACCCATTAGCAATGACAAGCGGTTATGAAACATTAAGCCAATTAACACCAGAAAGCTACGATTACTTCAACGAACTTGGCGATATTTTAGAAGAAGGCTTGAAAAAAGTAGCAGCAAAACACAATGTACCTATGACGGTTAACCGTGCGGGTTCTATGATTGGTTACTTCCTTAATGAAGGACCAGTGACAAACTTTAAACAAGCTAATGCCAGCGACTTGAAACTCTTCTCAGAAATGTATCGTGAAATGGCGAAAGAAGGCGTCTTCTTACCACCATCTCAATTCGAAGGTACATTCTTGTCTACAGCACATACTAAAGAAGATATTGAAAAAACAATCGAAGCATTCGATAAAGCATTTGAAAGAGTCGCAAAATAATTATTAGATTAAGTAAATAAAATGATTTTGAGAGTGAAATGTCTGCAAAGATATTTCACTCTCTTTTTCATCATTTCAGTATGAAAAACGCTATGAAAACGGCTCCAAATCAATTCCTAACGTTTTCGTATCAAGCGTGTTATGATAAATATAATGGATAAGAAGTGGGATAAAGGTAGTGATAAAATATGAATAAAAAATTGCGTAATAATATTATTGTATTATTGATGGCAATTGTTATCAGTCTGATCTTATCAGCAATGCATATCATGCTACCATTTATGTTTGGTCCCATAATTGCGAGTATCATATGCATACGCTTGTTTAAAATGGAAATTGAATGGCCATTTTGGATAAGTCAAATAGGTTTGATTTTGTTAGGGGTACAAATCGGATCTACCTTTACACGTACTGTAGTGAATGACATTACAAATAATTGGTTCTCAATTATTTTAGTAACTGTGCTGCTATTGGTTATGGCAATCTTAATTGCTTATTTCTTCAAAAAGATAGCGAAAGTTAATAATGAAACAGCATTATTGAGTGTCATTCCAGGGGCTTTGAGTCAAATGCTGATTATGGCTGAAGAAGACAAACGTGCTAATATTTTAGTGGTGAGTTTAACACAAACTTCGAGAATTATTTTCGTTGTGATTTTGATTCCGATGTTATCTTACTTTATGTCCAGCGGAAGCGAAGATGTTCATGCCAGCAAGCTCATGAAACTCAAACCTTTGAGTGAAGTATTAAATATATGGCAAGTATTGTTTATTATTTTGGCTATCGCTGTAGTGTACTTTATCATGGGTAAAATCAATTTCCCGACAAGACAATTATTAGCGGCAATTGTTGTTTTAATCGCATGGAACATGCTGACAAATGCGACATTCACTTTAGATAACTATTTGATTGCGGCAGCGCAAATTGCTTATATGATTCGAATCGGTATTCAAATTTCTAAATTGCTGAATGACTTGAAAGGCCGCGTCGCAGTCGCAATTATCATTCAGAATGTGCTTTTAATTCTACTTGCGGCTGTGATGGTTTACGTTGTTTCGATTTTCAACCATATGCCGTTAAATGACTTATTCTTAGGTGCTGCACCAGGCGGTATGAGTCAAATTGTTCTGGTTGCTATGGAAACTCACGCTGATGTAGCGATTATATCGAGTTTCCATATCTTTAGAATTTTCTTCATATTATTCTTAGTTGCACCAATAATTAAGTATTTCTTAAGCTATACAGGACGCAAATTGAATAAGTAAGTACACAAAGAAAACCGCCATTTCGGCGGTTTTTTTAAGTGCGCTCGGCATGATTAGCAACTTGATGGTGAAAGTCCATTACAGGCTTGGCAGTAGGAACTGTTAGCGAAAGACAAGGGTGTCCATCGCGAGGTGGAATCTGAAGGAAGTCGGACGCAAACACTCGCATTGACGAATAGAAACATCAAATCAAGGCTTATGCGAACGGATGAGTTTGCTTAACAAAACAAAGTCCGATACTGCCCGAATTCGTATGAGTAAATGATGCAATGACATGAGTGGAAAGTGGTTAATCTTACCCGAGGAGGTCTCATAAGCGATTCTTCGAATCGTAGTAACAACGAATTATGAGAAGTCAGCAGAAGTCATAGTAGGGAAAATGTACCGAAGGACTGAACAATATTAAATACAAAGTAAAGAATGGAGGTTATAGATTTACGAAGTACCGAAAACAATGCAAATTGGCAGTCTGTGGAAGATAAGTAGTGGAACGAAAAAGATAAGCAGATGTGTACAGTAAATCTTAGTTGATATGAAAGAAATGTATCGTGAGACTCCATCACTGATGGAACTTGTTGTAAGAAAGAACAACATAGAGAAAGCAATCAAGAAAGTTGTTAAAAATAATGGCTCTCCTGGAATCGATGGGATGAAGGTTAAAGAGTTACATGCTCACTTCAGAGAATTCTATCCACAGATAAAAGGAAAACTGCTTAACGGTACGTATAAACCGCAAGCAGTTAAGAAAGTAGCCATTCCAAAACCGAATGGCAAAAAGAGAATTCTTGGAATTCCCGTCGCAAGGGATAGAGTTATCCAACAAGCAATCAAACAAGTAATCGAACCGATGATAAATCGCCAGTTTTCGAAACATAGTCATGGGTTTAGACCAAATCATAGTACAGGTACTGCATTAAAACAATGTATCCAATACTATGAGGAGGGTTATCACACAGTCGTAGACTGTGACTTAAAACAATGTTTTGACACGTTGAACCATGACAAATTGATGTACTTGTTTGAACGCTTTATACAAGATAAAGCTATCTCTAAATTTATCCGCAAAAGTTTACAAAGCGGGTCTGCAGACCTGTCTGGCGAATACGCAGAAAGAAAGACAGGCGCCCCTCAAGGTGTACTGCACCCCAAAAGTTGAACCTACAAAATTCAACTTTTGGGGTGTTTAATTATGAATAAAAGTTATAGTTTAGATTTCAAACTTAAAATATTACAAGAATACAAAAGCGGGCAAATTGGTTATGGTTCATTAGCTAAAAAGTACAATATTCATCATTCTTATATCGAAAGATGGATCTATCAGTACGATACCTTCGGTATTCAAGGTCTTACTTTTGGTATGACAAAAAGAAAATATTCAAAAGAAGAAAAATGTGAAATCATAGAATACCGATTGGAACATCATTTATCGTATAAAGAAACTGCGAAAATATTTAATATTCCTAACCCTTCCTTAATTGCTCAATGGCAGAAGAAATTTAATGAGTATGGTATTCTTGGCTTAAAACCAAAACCGAAAGGTCGTGTGTCCAAAGCCATGAAAAATAAGAAGAGTGAACCGTCTAACCAACCATTAAACGAAACTGAAAGAGAAGAACTTGAAAGACTACGTTATGAAAATAAATTGTTGGAAATCCAAATTGAACTCGAAAAAAAGTTACAATCCTTAGCTCGAAAAAATCAAACAAAGAAATAGTTTCAGCTATTATTGAGTTAAGGAAAGAGAAAGATTATCAGCTGAATCATATTCTAAAAGTAGCCAATATAGCTAAAAGCAGCTATCATTATTGGAAAAACAATTTAGGTTTAAAAGAGTATAAGGATGCACCTCTGCTGAAGTTGATTAAAGAAATTATCGAAAAAAATCATGAACGTGTTGGTTATCGTAGAATTACTTTAGAGCTTCATGCAATGGGGATTATAGTTAATCATAAGAAAGTTTTAAGAATAACAAGAGAAAATAAACTTTTATGCACAAAGTTTAACCATAGAAGCAGAAACTATAAATCATATAAAGGAAGCACTGGAAAAGTCGCTAAAAATATACTAAATCGAAGATTTGTATCAGATAGACCTTATCAAAAATTATTAACAGATATTACTCAATTCAATATTAAGAATACAAATACAAAGCTTTATTTGTCACCTGTTTTAGATGTATTTTCAAAAGAAATCATCGCTTATTCTATTAGTAGGCACCCAAATTTAGAATGTGCTTTGTCATCTTTAAATCAGGCTATTAAAAATATACCTGAATTAAATTATCGAACTACAGTACATTCTGATCAAGGTTGGCACTACCAGCATAAAGCTTGGGTAAAAGCGCTCAAAGACAATCATATATTTCAAAGTATGTCGCGTAAAGGGAACTGTTATGATAATTCTCCAATGGAGAATTTCTTTGGCCTATTAAAACAAGAGATGTTTTATGGAGAAGAATTTAATTCTTATGAAGAGTTGGAATTAGAAATACACAAATATATCAATTACTATAATAACGTAAGAAGAAAAGTAAATTTAAAAGGCAAGACTCCTGTTGAATACAGAAATCTTGCCTTAGGAAAATAGCTTAATCAAAAAGTTCAACTTTTTGGGTTCACTACAAGGTGGGGTTATATCTCCCTTGTTGTGTAATATCTATTTGCATGAGCTGGATAAAGAATTAGAGAAGCGCGGACATCGTTTTGTGAGATACGCAGATGACTTCGTCATCTTTGTTAAATCAAAACGTGCCGGACAACGTGTTATGGAGAGTATCACAAACTTTATCGAAAAGGACCTGAAATTAACAGTGAATAAAGATAAAAGTAAGGTAGGCTCTCCCACACGTTTAAAGTTCTTGAGTTGTCTGATAACGAAAATAAATGGCACTTGTCGTTTCAGACCCACTATGGAAGCAAAAAGAAATTTAAAAGCCAAATTAAAGTGGGTCACAAGAAGAAATAGACCTGGCACATTTACTGAAATTATAACAGAAATCAACGCGATTACTAGAGGTTGGATAAACTATTTTGGAAGAGGTTTTGTTAAAGGATTTATCCGCGAAATGCAAGAGTGGTTGAACCATCGAATCAGACAACTTATTTTAAAGCGATGGAAGAAGGTCAAAACAAAATACAAAATGCTTCGAAAATACGGATTAGACCACAATGGTGCCATGCGTATTGCGAACTCAAGAAAGAAGTATTGGAGGCTTTCCAAAACGCATGAGGTTCATCATGCGCTTACAACAAATAGACTCTACAAGTGGGGTCTAGTACCACTAGCCCGACTCGCAGAGTCTGCTTACGCAAGATATTGAACCGCCGTGTACGGAACCGTACGCACGGTGGTGTGAGAGGACGAGTATTCAATTAATGATTACTCTCCTACTCGATTGTATTAATGCGTTTGTCCTAATGCAATATTTTCGTCGCGATTGTCTGGTGACAAGACTTCAATTGCGGCTGTAAGTCCCTTAACAATCGTGCTGAGTGCCATAGAAGGGGTATTAGGTTTAGAGATAACTTGCTCTGGAATAAACGGTACATGAATAAATCCGAATTGAATATAAGGGAAGGTTGTCGCATGCAAATAGCCTAATTGATATAAAATATGATTACATACAAAGGTACCTGCAGTATTCGATAATGAAGCCGGAACATCTGCATCTTTAATGGCTTGTGTTATACGTTTGACCGGCATATTAGAAAAGTAGGCGGGTGCACCGTCTGCTTGAATGGTCTCATCAATCGGTTGATTGCCTTCATTATCAGCAATTCTTGCATCATCGATATTAATGCCGATTCGTTCTGGTGTAAGTTCAAAATGGCCGCCGGCTTGTCCTACAGCAAGTACTGCATCATAATGTTCAATCTTAAGCTGTTGTTTAATGACGTCTAATGATTTGTGGAATACAGTTGGAATTTCTAATTTTGTAATTGTATGTTCGCCGATAGTCTCAGGCAATAATTTAACAGCTTCAAGCGCTGGATTTGTTTCTTCTTTACCAAATGGATCAAATGCAGTTACAAGTATATTCATATTATCGTCTCCTTTATATTAAAATGCCCAAAAGTACATTAAAGCAATATGGACTATGATTAAGATAAATGCTACGGGAATTTGTGCTTTAATCACACTGAATTCGCTTTTCATTTCTAGTAAAGCAACGGGTAGTGTATTGAAGTTTGCGGCCATAGGTGTTAACAAAGTACCGCAAAAACCGCCAGTCATTGCAAGTGCACCTGCTATTGCAGGATCTGCACCTTGTGCAATCACAAATGGAATACCGATACTGGCTGTAATAACAGTGAAAGCTGCGAAAGCATTACCCATCAGCATAGTAAACAGTACCATGCCTATAATATACGCAGCAGCACCGATAAGGTGATTGCCTTCAGGCAAGAAACCGGAAATACTATTTGAAATCACTTTGCCTACGCCGCTGACAGTAAATAAGACACCTAATGCGGCTAAGAATTGGGGTAAAATACCGACAGTTCCGACTTGTTGTGTCAGACGGTCGCTGTCATATAAGATATATTGGACTTTAGGTTGAATTACTACGTAGGCAGCAATTAAGCCTACGATTGAAGCGATACCTAAACCGATAGCACCGCCTAAAGGTGTCCAATTTGAGATGATCACCGCAACAACAGCTAAGACAACGGCCGGCCAAAAGAGTTTGTTTCCATAACGTTTTGCGCCTGTTTCGCCTTGCTTTTCTGTGACATCTACAATATTTTTGATTGCGACTTGTTTAAAGAGTGTCAATACACCCATTAACAAGATAATAGCGCCGTTTACAACATTCGGCAGATAAGGGCCAAAAATAAATGTAATCGCAAGCAGCGTCCAAAATAGAGCAGTTCCTATACGTTTTGTTTTATCTTTATCTTTTAATACACGATAAGCGGTATAAAGTAATTGAATACCGATTAAAATATAAAAGCATTCAAGGATGGTATCAAGTGTGTGCTGACTCATGACTGATCCTCCTTGTGCTGATATTTTCTAGCCAAGTATCGATCAAGCATAATATTCTTAATGCCCACAATGATTAAAGTAATAATTGCTATCGGTACAGAAGCAATGGCAAGATTGACTGCGTTGACTTTAATATCTAAAGAATTAAAAGTACCGACCATTAGTAGGACACCAGCAGCGCCCACAAAAAGGTTCTGCCCAAAGAAATTGCCATAATTTTCCATGGCAGATGCTTCTGCTTTTATTTTTTCGACATCTTTTTTGTCTATTTGTTCAGGTTTGAGTCGATATTTCGTTGCGAGTGCACCTTGTACCATAGGATTAATCAACGGACGTACAAATTGAGGGTGTCCGCCGATACGTATTGAAGCTAAACCTGCCAATTCACGTATCAGCAAATACAGTGATAATAACCTCCCGCTGGTCATGGATTTGATTTTTCCTATTAATACTGTGGATTGTTTCTTAAGCCCGAAACGTTCAATCAAACCCACCATAGGCAAAGTTAATAGGAAAAGGGAAACCAAGCGGTTATCGATAAATGCTTTGCCGAGTACATCTAATATTTCAAAGAAATGCATACCAGACACAAGTCCGGTCACGATAGCTGCAGCTAATATGACTGCTATCGTATCAAATTTTAATAGGAATCCGATAATAATTACCAAGATACCTATTAATTTCAACCATTCCATACAATTCCTCCTTCAAAAAATAATATAAATGTCATTTTAGCATAAATTAGAAGTAATTTTTAGATAATTCCAAATATTATAAATAAAAGTAAGAACAAAAATTGTTCCTACTTTTGAGACGGCTTAAATGGACAGCCGATTAAATGCGCATCATATAAACCTGCAGCTTCTAAAAAAGAAAACATAGTTACAGGACCCATAAACTTAAATCCGTATTGTTTTAAAGCTTTCGACATCTTTTTTGCTCTTTCATCAACTGTAATACGATCTTTTGGTGTTTTGTATTTTAAATCGATAGGGTGATAATCAACGAAGGACCAAAGAAAATCACTGAAGCTGCCGTGTTCTTTTTCAATTGCTATATAACCTTTGGCTTGGCTTACTATCACTTCTAATTTTTTTCTGTAATGGACAATGTTCGGAAATCCCATCAGTGCATCGATATCTTTTTCTGTCATTTGTGCTATTTTATATGGGTCGAATTGATAAAAGGCTTCTCGGTAGGCAGAACGTTTCTTTAATATCGTCAGCCATGATAAACCTGCATGCTGCGACTCTAATGCCATTAATTCAAAAAGCTTTTGGCTATCATATAAAGGTTGTCCCCATTCTTTGTCATGATATTCAATATAAAGGGAATCAGTTGTCCCAAAGGCACATTCATTCACAAAATTTCACTCCATCCGCATTGACTTATTTTAGAGTTCTATTATACTATAAATTAGTAGTGAATATAGAAATCGGGAAGAGTAAGCAGTTTTTAATTTCAAAGAGAGTGTATGGTCGCTGAAAATACATAATTATTGCTGTCGAAGGTAGCCCGCTTAGTTCTTTAACTGAACCTATAGTAAGTTAAAGCGTGTTTGAGCGTTAATCATAATTAAGTGCAATATAGATGAACTATGTTGAATTTAGGTGGTACCACGGAACATCCGTCCTATGTTTAGGAACGGGTGTTTTTATTTTTAAGGAGGCGTTTGTCCTATGGAAATGAAACCAAAATACAATCCGAATGAGGTTGAAGCTGGACGCTATCAACAATGGGTAGAAAAAGGCTACTTCAAACCTAGCGGAGACCAATCGAAAGAAACATACACTATTGTTATCCCACCTCCGAATGTAACAGGTAAATTACATTTAGGCCATGCTTGGGATACAACTTTGCAAGATATTTTAACAAGAATGAAACGTATGCAAGGCTACGATACTTTGTACTTGCCTGGTATGGACCATGCAGGGATTGCGACACAAGCAAAAGTAGAAGCTAAATTACATGAACAAGGCATTTCAAGACATGATCTCGGCCGCGAAAAATTCCTTGAAGAAGTTTGGAGCTGGAAAGAAGAATATGCTTCATTCATTCGTCAGCAATGGGCGAAATTAGGTCTTGGTCTGGATTATGACAGAGAGCGTTTTACTTTAGATGAAGGATTAAGCAAAGCGGTAAGAAAAGTCTTTGTTGATATGTATAAAAAGGGCTTGATTTATCGCGGAGAACGTATCATCAACTGGGATCCGGTTGCTAAAACAGCAATTTCTGATATCGAAGTAATCCATGAAGATACAGCTGGTAAATTCTATCACTTCAAATATCCATATGCAGATGGAGAAGGCTATATTGAAATTGCGACAACACGACCAGAAACAATGCTTGGCGATACAGCTATCGTAGTCAATCCGAATGATGAACGCTATAAAGATGTTATCGGCAGAAAAGTTATCTTGCCGATTGTCGGTCGCGAATTACCGATTTTAGCAGACGAGTATGTTGATGTTGAATTTGGTAGCGGTGCGATGAAAGTTACGCCTGCACATGACCCTAATGACTTTGAATTAGGCAAACGTCATAACTTAGAATCAATCATCGTTATGGATGAATCAGGAAAAATGAATGACAAAGCAGGCAAATACGAAGGCATGGACCGCTTCGAATGCCGCGAACAATTAGTCAAAGATTTAGAAGCTGAAGACTTAGTTATCAAAATCGAAGACCATACGCATTCAGTCGGCCACTCTGAAAGAAGCGGTGCGATTGTCGAACCTTATTTATCTACACAATGGTTCGTTAATATGGATCCGCTTGCTAAAAAAGCATTAGACAATCAAAAAACAGATAACCGTATAAACTTTGTACCGGATCGCTTTGAACATACATTCAATCAATGGATGGAAAACATCCGCGACTGGACAATTTCTCGTCAATTATGGTGGGGTCATCAAATCCCAGCTTGGTACCATAATGAAACAGGGGAAATTTATGTAGGCGAAGAAGCACCTGCAGACAGTGAAAACTGGACACAAGACGAAGACGTTTTAGATACTTGGTTCTCAAGTGCTTTATGGCCATTCTCTACTTTAGGCTGGCCGGATACAGAAGCAGAAGATTTCCAACGTTATTATCCTACTAATGCATTAGTTACAGGATATGACATCATCTTCTTCTGGGTTGCACGTATGATTTTCCAAGGTCTTGAGTTTACAGAAACTCGTCCATTCAACGATGTATTTCTTCATGGTTTAGTACGTGCTGAAGATGGGCGCAAAATGAGTAAATCATTAGGCAACGGTGTAGATCCTATGGATGTTATTGATCAATACGGTGCTGACAGCTTGAGATATTTCTTAGCAACAGGTTCATCACCTGGTCATGATTTACGTTATTCTACAGAAAAAGTAGAAGCGGTTTGGAACTTCATCAATAAAATCTGGAATGCTGCGCGCTTCAGCTTAATGAACATCGGTGAAGACTTCAAATTTGAAGATATCGATTTATCTAAGAATTTATCACTTGCCGACAAATGGATTTTGACGCGTCTAAATGAAACTGTGAAAACAGCAACAGATTTAAGCGATAAATATGAGTTCGGCGAAGTCGGCCGTGCTTTATACAACTTCATTTGGGATGAGTTCTGCGACTGGTATATTGAAATGAGTAAAATTCCGATGAACGGTGAAGACGAAGACCAAAAACAAGCAACACGTTCAGTATTGAGCTATGTATTAGATCGTACAATGCGTATGCTTCACCCGTATATGCCGTTTGTTACAGAAGAAATTTGGCAAAACTTGCCGCATGAAGGCGAAACAATTGTGACAAGTGCATGGCCGAAAGTTCAATCAGAATTCATGTTTGAAGAAAGTAAACAAACAATGCAATATGTGGTAGAAATTATCAAAGCTGTACGTCAAGCACGTTCAGAAGTTAATACTCCATTATCTAAAGCAATTCCTATCTATATTAAAACGAAAAACGAAGCCATCACAGAAATGTTAGAAGAAAACAAACACTACATTGATCGTTTCGGACACCCAAGCGAACTTGTGATTGCGACAGATATCGAAACACCAGATAAAGCAATGACATCTGTTGTAGGTGCAGGTGAAGTGATTTTACCGCTTGAAGGTTTAATTGATATGGATAAAGAAATTGCACGTCTTGAAAAAGAATTAGATAAATGGCAAAGCGAACTTGATCGCGTAGATAAAAAATTATCTAACGAAAACTTTGTTAATAAAGCACCAGAAAAGATTATTAACGAAGAACGTGCGAAAAAAGAAGATTATCAAGAAAAATACGATAGCGTTAAAGCTAGAATCGAACAATTAAAAGCATAGGAGTCCTGATTATGAATTACCTAGACAGCTTATATTGGATACATGAAAGAAATAAGTTTGGTATCAAGCCTGGTACTAAACGTATGGAATGGATGCTCGAACGTCTAGGCCATCCTGAACAAAATATAAAAGGTATCCATATCGGCGGAACAAACGGCAAAGGTTCAACAGTTGCTTACTTGCGTGCTGCGCTTGTCGAAAATGGTTATGACGTCGGTACATTTACATCGCCTTATATTGAAACCTTTAATGAAAGAATCAGTTTAAACGGCGAACCTGTAAGCAATGAAACCATTGTTGAACTTGTGACTCGCGTCAAGCCGGTGAGCGAAGCGTTAGAAGAAGAAACTGAATATGGTACAGCTACAGAATTTGAAATCATTACGACAATGATGTTCTTATATTTCGGTGCGTTGCACCCAGTGGATTTTGTGATAGTAGAAGCGGGTCTTGGAATTAAAAATGACTCTACCAATGTATTTTCACCGATTATGACGCTATTGACGAGTATCGGATTAGATCATACAGATCTGCTTGGTCCAACATATTTAGATATCGCCAAAGACAAAGGCGACATCGTGAAGCCGAAAACACCTTTTATTTATGCAGTGAAAAATGAAGAAGCATTGAAATATCTCGGCACATATGCTGAAAAGCAGCAAGCACCTGCCTATGAGTTGGATAAAGATATTTCTGTTGTTTCTCAAGAAGATGAGTTCACATACCGCTTCAAGGACTATGAACTCGAAAACATTGCATTGCATATGCTGGGAGAGCATCAAAAAGAAAATGCGGCACTTGCAATTACTGCTTTGATAATTTTGTTTGAAGAAGGACAAATTCATTTAGACTTTAATAAAATGATTAAAGCGATGGAAAATGTCAGCTGGACTGGACGTATCGAACAAGTGAAAGCCGAGCCGCTTGTGATTATTGACGGAGCGCATAACAATGAAAGTATCGATGCGTTAGTAGATACAATTAAAAACTATTATCATAAAGATAAAGTAGATATCTTGTTCTCTGCAGTCAGCGGCAAACCGATTCATCATATGCTTGAGGATTTAAGCGAGATTGCAAATCAAGTGTATATCACGGATTTTGATTTCTATCGTGCGAAACCAAAAGAAGAGATTGCGCAAGAAGCGGAAAACTTTAATCCTATTCTTATCGATGATTACAATACGTTCATTGAAAATTATGAAGGTGATACATTAGTTATCACAGGCAGTCTATATTTCATCAGTGAAGTTAAAGCAAAAGTTGATTTCGAAAAATAAATAATTATTGATAGCCTTCCTTTTCAGTCTCAAGCAGAGATTGTGCAGGAAGGCTTTTTTTATTATATAGAGGGGTAAAAAACGTTTTTTGTAACTTAAAACGATACATAATTATCATATTTGATTTAAAAATAATTATATTTGTTAAATCGCAAACAGGAGCGTATAATAAGGTATTATTTCAGAAAGTGGGTGAAGCACCTGACGCTTCTTTTATCATCATTAATAAGTCTTGTTTTAGAAAGCTTCTTATTTCAATTGTGTCATGTAAGACAATTAAGTATCAGGTATTTTAAACAGCGCTCTCAATGCGAACATTGCAGGCAGCCGATTCAATGGTATGATTTGATTCCAGTTGCAAGTTTCCTTTTATTAAGGGGGAGATGCAGGTATTGCCATGCACAGTTATCCATCCTTTATTTAGCAGGTGAGATCTTGGCATGTATTCCTGTATTGCTGTTAAGTTATCATGTTGTCCTATTGCCTCAAGAGTTGTTTACAGCGCTTTATTTATTATTGCTTGCGGCTGCATTATATGACATTCAAACACAAACAATTCCTCTGCATTATCTCCTTATCACTTTCATTATCGCACTCACGCTTGCACCTCAGATTTATGTTTTCAACTTTTTTATTGTAGGCTTGCTGCATTTGTTGTTCTTTGTATCGCGTTATGCAATAGGGTACGGTGATATCTTTCTATTTTCTGTCATCAGTCTTACAGTTCCGTATCTCTTTTTTTTCTTTTTTTTCTGCATCACATTTATTATTGGCGGTTGTATTATTTTAATATGTTTGTTGTGTAAGAAACGTATCCTTCACATACCGTTAATTCCTTTTATATTTTTTTCTTTTGTATCAACCTCTGTCTTTTACGCAGACCTTTTATATTTTTTCAACTTTAACTGATAGGAGCATGAAAATTGAATATTAAACAATTACCAGATTGTGATAAACCCAGAGAAAAGCTGGTGACCAAAGGGGCAGACAAATTGTCTGAATCAGAATTACTGGCAATATTAATAAATACAGGCACTAAAGGAAAGTCCAGTGTGGAACTTGCTCAGGACTTACTGCATTTAACGACGAACCTCAAAGATTTGAAGCTATTGTCATTAGACGATATGACAAAAGTTAAAGGGATTGGTTTGTATAAAGCTGTGATTTTAAAAGCTGCCTTTGAATTAGGAGAACGCATGAATGCGCCGGATCAAAAAGAGAAAGTGAAAATCAATTCACCGCAAGATGCGGCGGACTATTTTATGTCTAGGATGATGCATTTAAAGCATGAGCAGTTCGAAGTTTTAGTTTTGAACTCGAAAAATATAGTTATTCGTCATGAAGTGATATTTGTAGGGACATTGAACTCGTCTGTTGTTCATCCAAGGGAAGTATTTAAAGCTGCAATTAAATGGTCGAGTAATGCGATTATTGTCGTACATAATCATCCTTCTGGAGATGTTACGCCTTCTAAAGAAGATATACGAACAACACAACGTTTGCAGGAGTGCGGCAGAGTCCTTGGAATAGAAGTGCTCGATCATATCATTATTGGAGATGCTAAGTATTTGAGTATGGTGGAAAAGGGATATTTTGATGCATAATAAAACCCGACTATACCTTTTATGTATAATCGGGGAGATTATCTATTTCGCTTAAAAGAGATGCAGCTGGAAGTAATCATTCAACCAAACAACGCCTTGATAAGCGAGATAAATTACTAATGCTAATATCGCTAATTTTATAATAAAACGCAATAATGAAATGCCCACTCTAAAGAGCAGTCCAATAAGCAGTACTATTAATATTATTGTTAAAATTGACATGGTCGCCACTCCTTTAATTACATTTTAACCGAAACTATCAGACGATGCATCAGTCCTGGGATAGACTTTTGAAGTCATTCTCTAGTCTGATGCAAACAGTTGTATTTTCGGCTAAAATAAAGACAATAATAATGAGGCGGTGTGAGCATGCGTTTTCTCTTCAACATTATAAAAAATATCATCGCTGTTGTATGTATTATTGTTATCGTATTTTTTGCATTGAAATACGCACCGTTCTTAAAGGAACAAGAGTGGAATCCTATCAGCAACAAAACGACGTATTCCTCTTATCATGGAGGCAACGTACCTGTTGAAGACTTCAAACCAGGTCAGCGTTACGTTGTTGAAAAGAACGATTTATTAAATAACATGCCTGCAAGTCAGACTAAAAATATCTTCGGCATGCTGGACAAACAAGAATTTATGGACGTCAGCGGAATCAGCAGAATGGGATATAACGATAAATATTTAATCGGACAGCGCGGGAATCAATTTATTATGTATCGCTTCGGTTCGAAAGAAATACGAATCTATGCGACTGAAATCGAATTGCAGCAGGATTTGAGAGCGATGCAGCAAAATATACAGATGCAGCCGGTTTCGGCTTTTAAGTAAAAGCACTTCAACAGTTAAGAATCTTGAAAATATGCCTGTCTTGCGTTAACCTTGTGTTGAATCATTAAAAAGAGAGGTTTGGTGTTTGCAATGAGTAAACAAGCGAATGGTAAGAAAGCTGACGAACAATCAAAAGCACAAAAACTATTCGAACAGTGGAGAAAAGAAGAAACACTGTATAAAGAAGACGAGAAAGACAACAGCAGCCAGAAGAAATGATTCACGTTAGGAATGCAGGGAATTAACATTAAAAGCTGATTTTTGAAATAATAATAGAGTAAAAAACACTTTGGAGTATCAGCAAATTGATTTGAATTTGTTGATGCTCTTTTATTTTGTAAAGTGAGTTATAAAATAGGGGGTTCGTACTTTATATAACTAACAGAGTAATATAAAATAAAATGAGATATGAAAAATTGAGTTAATAGAGGTGTTCAGGTTGTCCAAGTTTTTTAAAAATAACAAACTGATTGTTATTTTCTGTTCCCTGATTCTATTTATATCATTAATAGGGTTATCGATCAGATCACATCACCAGTCTCCGGTGGAACAATATGTCGGTGATACTGTTTCAGTTCCGCAACGCGTACTATCTTACCCATTACATATGGTGACTGGTTCAATCAGCGGCTTATTCGATGGGAAATCATCTGAGGAAGATAAAAATAAAATTAAGCAATTAGAAGCGGAAAACGAACGTTTAAAAGCAGAAAACAAAGATTTCCGCAAAGAGCTTGATATTAAAGACATATCCAAATATGAACCTTTGAGTGCTACGGTAATTGCCAGAAATCCAGATCAATGGATGAATAAAGCGATTATCGACAAAGGTAAAAAAGCGGGTGTCAAACAAAACCAAGCAGTGATTACGACGAAAGGTTTAGTCGGCAGAGTTTCGAAAGTCAATCAGTTTTCATCTCAAGTCGATTTGCTTTCTACATCATCAAGAAATGGTAAATTAGCAGTCAATATTCAACATAATTCAAACAAAGTTTTCGGTCTTATCAATCACTATGATACTAAAACAAATGAATTAGTGATCAGCGATATAGACAACAAAGACAAAATTGCCAAAGGCGATAAAGTCGTAACAAGCGGACTTGCTGAACAATTGCCGAGCAACTTATATATTGGAGAAGTTACAAAAGTCGAAAACGATCAATACGGTCTTTCTAAAGAAGTGAGAGTGAAAACAGCGGCTGATTTAAGTGATTTAGGTCATGTCTATGTCGCACAACGCGATCCTCAAACACTTCCTGACGAAAGCGGTGATGAATAATGCGTGCATTTTGTTATTTTTTGATAGGGGCGGTATTGTTTTATCTTGATGCGCTCATCGCATTAGTCATCCCGATGCAGATTTCCGGTAAGAGTATTATCTTTGTACCGCATCTGCTTTTGATGTACTTGCTGATGATTACAATATATAAGAAACCAAGCATTGCAGTGGTACTTGCAATTATTTTCGGGTTAACAACTGATTTGTATTACGGTACGATTTATGGTCTGAACACTTTTGGTTATTTATTATTCGTGATTTTAATGGACTTTTTCTTTAAAGTTTATTACCGCGATCATACAATGATTTTCTTGGGTGTTTGGATATTCACAATCATTTTTGAAATCTATCAAGTTATTATATATGGACTTCTTGGGTTGATTCGATTTAATTTAGGCGAGTTTATTTTATTCAGAATGC
The DNA here is from genome assembly GCF_025561445.1 of Staphylococcus sp. IVB6181. Taxonomy (NCBI): domain Bacteria; kingdom Bacillati; phylum Bacillota; class Bacilli; order Caryophanales; family Staphylococcaceae; genus Staphylococcus; species Staphylococcus sp. IVB6181. Next base: position 1,389,756 of record NZ_CP095096.1, read on the forward strand.
TGCCTACTGCTTTCATCAATTTATTACTGTTAATTATTATTTTCAGCTTGATTAGAAAAATTGTAAAAAAATTAGATTTGTCAATTGACAGGAAAGCATAAGGATGGTAAGCTTTAGCAGTTGAGTAGTTTATAGCTACATACAACCGCTCAAATATAGGTTTAAGAATACTATGTGTATCACCTATATATGGCGTGACTTATTTTATAGGAGGTGCAAAGTATGTTTGCTATTATCGAAACAGGCGGTAAACAAATTAAAGTAGAAGAAGGTCAAGAAATCTACGTTGAAAAATTAGACGTAAATGAAGGTGACGCTTTCACTTTTGACAAAGTTTTATTTGTAGGCGGAGACTCAGTTAAAGTTGGTGCTCCAACAGTAGAAGGTGCTACTGTAACAGCTACAGTAAACAAACAAGGTCGCGGTAAGAAAATCACTGTATTTACTTACAAACGTCGTAAAGACTATAAACGTAAAAAAGGCCATCGTCAACCATACACTAAATTAACAATCGACAAAATCAACGCTTAATCATGATAAATATAGACGTTTCGTTTAACGATGAAGGTCAAGTTACAGATGTCATCATGGATGGTCATGCTGAACATGGCGAGTATGGTCATGATATTGTCTGTGCTGGAGCTTCAGCTGTCTTATTTGGAAGTGTAAATGCCATTCTTGGATTAACATCTGAAAGACCCGATATTGATTACGACGATGATGGAGGTTATTTCCACATCCGAAGTGTAAACGTAAACGATGATCAAGCACAATTAATTTTGCAAGCAATGCTCGTTTCGCTTCAAACTATTGAAGACGAATACCAAGATAATATAAAATTAAATTATAAGTGAGGTGTATCCAGATGTTAAAATTAAACTTACAATTCTTCGCATCGAAAAAAGGGGTAAGTTCTACTAAAAACGGACGTGACTCTGAATCTAAACGTCTTGGCGCTAAACGTGCTGACGGACAATTCGTAACAGGCGGTTCTATTTTATTCCGTCAACGCGGAACTAAAATTTACGCTGGTGAAAATGTAGGTCGCGGCGGCGATGACACATTATTCGCTAAAATTGACGGCGTTGTTAAATTTGAACGCAAAGGCCGTAACAAAAAACAAGTTTCAGTTTACGCTGCAGCTGAGTAATTTTGTTGACGCAACACCAGAAGTTTAACTTCTGGTGTTTTATTTTTGTCTTTATTTCTCTGGGTACATAAATAATGATATAATATTCTAGATATTGCATTAGAAAACATATAAAAAAGAGGTGAGAAACATGTTTGTCGATCAAGTGAAAATACTATTAAAAGCTGGTGACGGCGGTAACGGCATTACAGCATACAGAAGAGAGAAATATGTTCCATTCGGAGGACCAGCAGGCGGAGATGGCGGTCGCGGTGCATCAGTGATATTCGAAGTAGATGAAGGATTAAGAACATTGCTTGACTTCAGATACCAACGCCAATTTAAAGCGAAACGCGGCGAAGGCGGTCAAGGCAGCAACATGCACGGCAGAAATGCGGAGGATTTAGTACTTAAAGTACCGCCAGGCACTATTATCAAAGAAGTTGAAACAGGTGAAGTCCTTGCAGATTTAGTTGAAAACGGCCAACGTGCAGTCATTGCCAAAGGCGGTCGCGGCGGACGAGGCAACTCTCGTTTTGCGACACCAAGAAACCCTGCGCCTGATTTCAGTGAAAATGGCGAACCGGGCGAAGAAATTGAAGTTACATTAGAATTGAAATTATTAGCGGATGTAGGACTTGTCGGTTTCCCAAGTGTCGGTAAATCTACATTGCTTTCTACAGTGTCAAAAGCTAAACCAAAAATCGGTGCTTATCACTTTACTACTATCAAACCTAATTTGGGTGTGGTTTCAACACCGGATGGCAGAAGCTTTGTTTTGGCAGACTTACCAGGATTAATCGAAGGGGCTTCTGAAGGTGTCGGTTTAGGCCATCAATTCTTGCGACATGTCGAAAGAACAAAAGTTATTGTACATGTTATCGATATGAGCGGTTCTGAAGGCAGAGACCCGTTAGAAGACTATGAAACGATTAATAACGAATTGAAATCTTACGGTCAGCGATTGGAAGATCGTCCGCAGATTGTTGTTGCGAACAAAATGGATTTGCCAGATTCAGAAGATAACTTAGAATTATTCAAAGCATCTGTCGGTAAAGATATTGAAATTATTCCAGTTTCAGCATACACACGCGACAATATCGATCAGTTGCTCTATGCGGTAGCTGATAAATTAGAAGAGTACAAAGATGTAGACTTCTCTAAAGAAGATGATGAAGCATTAGGTGTAAACCGTGTACTTTATAAACATACACCATCACAAGATACATTTACGATCACACGTGATGATGATGCAGCTTATGTTGTCAGCGGCAAGGCAATTGAAAGAATGTTCAAGATGACTGACTTTAACAGTGATCCTGCAGTCAGACGCTTTGCACGTCAAATGCGTTCGATGGGTATTGATGATGCATTACGAGAACGCGGAGCGAAAAATGGAGATATCGTCAGAATTTTAGGCGGAGAATTTGAATTCGTTGAATAGAGGTGTCTAAGTGAACGATAAACAAGTTAAGAAGTTCTATCTGATACGAGAAGATGTACTGCCTGAATCTGTAATCAAAACATTACAGATTAAAGACGCATTAAAGGACAATCCGCACTTATCTATCTATGAAGCAGTGAAAAAGTTCGGTTTATCCCGCAGTGCGTTTTATAAGTACAAAGATACTATTTTCCCCATTGATGAAAAGATGGAGGAAAGCAAAGAGTTTACGATTATTCTTTATGTGTATGACAAGGTAGGTATGCTTGCGCAAGTTCTCAATACGATATCTCAAATCCAAATGTCGATATTAACGATTCATCAAAGTATTCCTATGGAAGATAAAGCAACCATTACACTTTCTTTGAATTCAGCTGGCAGTCAAGCCTCAATGGAAGATGTGATTTATGCGTTGAGAAATATAGAAAATGTATATAAAGTAGAAATTATAAGTATGTCCATGTAAGGAAGTGACGGCATGTATGCATATATAAAAGGGCAATTGACGCAGCTTTTTCCAACACATGTTGTGGTTGAAACGAATGGTGTCGGTTATGAGATTCAAACACCGAACTCTTATCGTTTTCAATCGTCTTATCAAAAGGAAGTTGTTATTTATACTTCCTTAGTAGTAAGAGAAGATGCGCAATTACTTTACGGATTTGTTTCTGAAGAAGAAAAAGAAATGTTTTTAAGTCTGAATAAAGTAACGGGTATCGGTCCTAAATCAGCTTTAGCAATTTTAGCTGCCAGTACCCCGAACGAAGTTAAAATCGGAATTGAAAATGAAAACGAAGCGTATTTAACGAAGTTTCCGGGCATCGGTAAAAAGACAGCCAGACAAATTATTTTAGATTTGAAAGGCAAAGTTAAAATTACCGAAGAAAGTGCAAGTACTTTATTAACGCAGCTGGACAGTACAGTGTCAGGCAATGACCCTGTTGTCGAAGAAGCATTGCTTGCTTTAGATGCCTTAGGCTATTCTAAGCGTGAATTGAATAAAGTTGAAAAGAAACTCAATGCAGAACATTTCGAGTCTGTAGACGATGCAGTCAAAGCAGGTTTGAAACTGCTTATTTCATAAATTTGTAATAAGGAGGGGACAAAATGGATGACAGAATGGTAGATCAGTCCGTGCATGATGATGAATATTCATTTGAATTATCATTAAGACCGCATTTACTAAGACAATATATTGGCCAAGCTTCAATTAAAGCCAATTTAGAAGTTTTTATCAAAGCAGCTAAAATGCGTGAAGAGCCATTAGACCATGTCTTATTATTCGGTCCCCCTGGACTCGGTAAAACGACACTGTCTAATATTATTGCGAATGAAATGGGTGTCAATATCAGAACAGTAACCGGTCCTGCAATTGAACGCCCAGGCGACTTAGCAGCCATACTCAATGGCTTGCAGCCGGGCGATGTCTTATTTATTGATGAAATCCATCGCTTGAGCAGTGTAGTAGAAGAAGTGCTTTATCCTGCAATGGAGGACTTTTATTTAGATATTGTTATCGGAAAAGGCGAGGAAGCGAGAAGTATCCGCATTGATTTGCCTCCGTTTACACTGGTTGGAGCCACTACGAGAGCCGGAAGTTTAACTGGTCCGCTTCGCGATCGCTTTGGTGTCCATCTGCGTTTAGAGTTTTATAAAGAAAATGAACTCAAAGATATTATTAAAAGAACAGCAGATGTCTTGGATACTGAAATCGATGAAGAAAGTGCAGTTGAACTTGCTAAACGCAGCCGTGGTACACCGCGTATTGCGAATCGATTATTAAAACGTGTCCGTGATTTCCAACAAGTAAATGAAGATGACAAAATTTATATTGAAACGACAAAACGTGCTTTACAGCTCTTGCAGGTAGATGACTATGGTTTAGATTATATTGACCATAAAATGATGCGTTGTATTATCAACCAATATAACGGCGGACCTGTCGGTTTAGACACTATTGCAGTTTCAATCGGAGAAGAACGTATTACTATTGAAGATGTCTATGAACCTTTCTTGATTCAAAAAGGGTTTTTAGAACGTACGCCTAGAGGCAGAAAAGCAACACCCCTAGCTTACGAACACTTTGGTACAGAACATGGAAAGAGGGACGATTTTGAATATTGAAGAATTTGATTACCATTTGCCAGAATCATTGATTGCACAAACGCCTTTAAAAAACAGAGATACTAGTCGTTTGTTAGTGCTGCATAAAACGAATGGCGAAATTGAACATCGTCACTTTAAAGATATTTTAGAATATATCAACCCAGGCGACACATTGGTATTAAATGATACGAAAGTGATGCCTGCACGTTTATTCGGAATAAAAGAAGATACAAAAGCAAAAATTGAAATGCTGATGCTGACACAAATAGAAGGCGATGATTGGGAAGTATTGCTAAAACCTGCCAAGCGAATTAAAGTCGGACAAAAATTATCATTCGGCGAAGGCAAAATTATTGCTGAATGTATAAAAGAATTAGAACAAGGCGGACGTATCATGCGTTTATCGTATGAAGGTATTTTGCAAGAACGTTTGGATGAGCTTGGAGAAATGCCTTTGCCGCCATACATCAAAGAGCGCTTAGATGATCCTGATCGCTATCAAACAGTGTATGCTAAAGCAGCGGGTTCTGCAGCTGCACCAACAGCAGGTCTGCATTTTACAGACGCATTATTAGAACAGCTGAAAGAAAAACAAGTGAACCTTGCATTTGTAACGCTACATGTCGGATTAGGCACTTTCAGACCTGTCAGTGTGGAAAACATCGACGATCATAAAATGCATAGCGAGTACTATCAAATGTCGCAAGCAACAGCGGATTTATTGAATGAAACTAAGGCACAAGGAAAACGAATTATCTCTGTGGGTACAACTTCGACAAGAACACTTGAAACGATACGCAGAGACCATGACCAATTCGCAGCAAAAAGCGGTTGGACAGATATATTTATTTATCCAGGCTTTGAATTCAAAGCTATTGATGGTTTAATTACGAATTTCCATTTGCCTAAATCAACACTTGTCATGCTGGTTTCCGCATTCAGTTCAAAACAATACATTTTAAATGCATATCAAACCGCTGTTGAGATGAAATATCGTTTCTTCAGTTTCGGCGATGCTATGTTAATTATTTAAGGGAGTCGTGAAAAAGTTATGCCTGCAGTAACTTATGAACATATTAAAACATGTAAACAATCTGGTGCGAGGTTAGGAATTGTGCATACACCGCACGGTTCTTTCGAAACACCGATGTTTATGCCAGTTGGAACAAAAGCCACAGTAAAAACAATGAGTCCAGAAGACTTGCGTGCGATCAACGCAGAAATCATTTTAGGAAACACATACCATTTATGGCTTCAACCGGGCAGTGAAATTATCAAACGTGCTGGCGGCCTGCATAAATTTATGAACTGGGATGGTCCGATTCTTACAGATTCAGGCGGTTTCCAAGTCTTCAGTTTAAGCAATCTGCGTAAAATCACAGAAGAAGGCGTACACTTCAGACATCATAAAAATGGTTCTAAACTCTTTTTAAGTCCTGAAAAATCAATGGAAATTCAAAATGATTTAGGATCAGATATTATGATGGCTTTTGATGAATGTCCTCCGATGCCGGCAGAATACGAATATGTTAAAGATTCTATCGAACGCACAACAAGATGGGCTGCACGATGCATAGCAGCGCATCAGCGTACTGAGGATCAAGCATTATTCGGTATTATCCAAGGCGGAGAATATAAAGACTTGCGTCAGCAAAGTGCTGAAGAATTAGTCAAACTTGATTTTCCAGGTTACGCTATCGGCGGATTATCTGTGGGTGAGCCTAAACCAGTCATGTATGATATGGTTGAACATACAGAACAATTTATGCCGAAAGATAAACCGCGCTATTTAATGGGTGTAGGTTCTCCTGATGCATTAATTGAATGCAGTATCAGAGGTATGGACATGTTTGATTGTGTCTTGCCTACACGTATTGCCAGAAATGGTACATGTATGACTTCAAATGGCCGTGTCGTAATTAAAAATGCTAAGTATGCGGAAGATTTAGGTCCATTGGACGAAAATTGCGATTGCTATACATGCCGCAATTATTCTAGAGCGTATCTTCGCCACTTGATAAAAGAAGAAGAAACTTTCGGTATACGCCTAACTACTTACCATAATTTGTATTTTCTGTTAAAATTAATGGAGGATATCAGACAGGCCATTCGGGAAGATCGTCTTTTAGATTTTAAAGAGGAATTCTTCGAACAATATGGATTGAATGAAGAAAATCCTAAAAACTTTTAATTAAAGGAGAATGTTTGTGAATTTAACCGGTCTTATTTTACCTATTGCATTACTAGCTTTAATGTGGTTCTTCATGATCAGACCACAACAAAAGCGTCAAAAAGAACACCGCGAAATGGTGAATCGTTTGGAATCAGGACAACACGTTACAACAATCGGCGGAATCAAAGGTGTGGTTCGCGCAGTTGATGAAACAACAGTTGTGATTTCAGTTAACGACAAAGGCACTCAAATCACTTTTGAAAAAGGTGCTGTTAAACAAGTTAATCCAGACTAATCGCATATTGCGTTAACAAAGTATAGGTTTTTTAATCAAGCAATTCCTGTACATAGATTAACAACATCACATCCCGTATAGATCCTTAGAGGATTTGTACGGGATGTTTTTGTTCATTTGAAATACTTCACTTCCTTGAAAAATAGTTTTAAATTAGTGTTAGAGCGTGTATAATTCATTATTGGAATACGAGTTAATAGGATTCTGTATAGTTCAACCGTAATTAAATCGCATTATAAATTAAGTTGAAATATGCATGAATTTGAATGCGGTCTGTTTTGAAAGTGAAGGAAGGATGTAGTAAGCTATAAAGGTTCATTCAAATAGATTGTATGTCAAAACAATTCACATTATGCAGTGCAGTTTTGGCTTGCAGTTGGTTTGAAAAATCAAGTATGCTATTTACATAAGTAAATAATGAGGTGTTCATGTGAAGAAAAACAGTAGAATAATTGCATTCTTGTTACTTGTTGTTTTGCTATTTGCAGGCATGGGAGCTACATATAAGAGTGTAATTAAAGATGTTCGTTTAGGCTTGGACCTTCAAGGTGGATTTGAGGTACTTTACCAAGTAAATCCATTGCAAAAGGGTGATAAGATAGACGATAAGGCTGTACAAGCCACAGCCAAGACATTAGAAAACAGGGTTAACGTTTTAGGGGTATCTGAACCTAAAATTACAGTGGAAGATAATAACCGTATCCGTGTACAATTAGCGGGTGTTAAAAACCAAAATGAGGCAAGGGATATTTTATCTTCACAAGCGAATTTAACAATTCGAGACTCTGATGACAATGTTAAATTAACAGGTAAGGATTTAGTTCAAGGTTCTGCGAAACAAGAATTCAAGCAGAATACAAATCAGCCGGCAGTTACGTTTAAATTGAAAGACAGCAAAAAGTTCAAAAAAGTAACTGAAGAGATTTCAAAACGCAAAGAAAACGTAATGGTTGTTTGGTTGGACTTTGAAAAAGGCGACAGTTACCAAAAAGAAAAAGATAAAAAAGATCCGAAATACGTATCAGCCGCTTCAGTTGATCAACCAATCAACTCAGACAGCGTAGAGATTTCCGGCGGATTCAACGGTGAAGAAGGCGTACAAAAAGCCAAACAAATTGCGGACTTATTGAACTCTGGTTCATTACCGGTTCAATTAAAAGAAATCTACTCTAACTCAGTAGGTGCACAATTTGGTCAAGACGCACTTGATAAAACAATCTTCGGATCATTATTAGGTGTAGGCATTATTTATTTATTCATGGTAGGATTCTACAGATTGCCGGGTATCATTGCCGTGATTACGTTGACAACATATATTTATTTAACACTTGTTGCATTCAACTTCATTCATGGTGTGCTTACATTACCAGGTTTAGCCGCACTCGTTTTAGGTGTCGGTATGGCAGTCGATGCGAACATTATCATGTATGAACGTATTAAAGATGAATTAAGAATCGGACGAACGTTGAAACAAGCGTTCCATAAAGCTAATAAGAGTTCCTTCATCACTATTTTAGATGCGAACTTAACAACTGTCTTAGCCGCAGCTGTACTGTTCTTCTTCGGTGAAAGTGCAGTTAAAGGTTTCGCAACAATGTTATTACTTGCGATTCTTATGAGTTTCGTAACAGCAGTATTCTTAACACGTATTTTATTATCACTGCTTGTACAATCAAATTACTTCAAGAAAAGCTTTGGATTATTCGGTGTTAATAAAAAACATAGACATGATATCAACGAAGGTATCGATGTGTATCAATTGAAAACACCTTATGACCACTGGAACTTTATGAAGCTTGCTAAACCATTGTTCTGGGCAAGCGGTGTGGTTATCGTTGCAGGTATCGTGATTCTGTTTATCTTCAAACTGAACCTAGGTATCGACTTTACCAGCGGTACACGTGTTGATATGAAAGCAGATCACAAAATCACACAACAAGAAGTCACTAAAAAGATTGAAGATGCAGGTCTGAAACCAGACAGAGTTGCACTATCAGGCAATAACGACAGTGCATCAGTTCAATTCAAAGAAGATTTATCGAAAAATGAAGTGGCTAAAGTTAAATCAATGATGAAAAAAGAATTCGGCAACGATCCGACTGTTAACACAGTATCGCCTGTAATCGGACAAGAGATTGCGAAAAACGCATTATTATCTCTGATTTACGCATCGATCGGTATGATTATTTACATTTCATTACGATTCGAATGGCGTATGGGTCTTTCATCCATCATTGCATTGCTGCATGACGCGTTTATGATTGTCGCAGTGTTTAGTCTCTTCAGAATCGAAGTCGATGTAACATTTATCGCTGCAGTGTTAACCATTATCGGTTACTCTATCAACGATACTATCGTTACATTCGACCGTGTACGTGAGAACTTGCATAAGATGAAAGTTATTACCAAACCAGAACAAATTGATAAAATTGTAAACCGTTCTATCCGACAAACAATGACACGTTCCATCAATACAGTATTGACTGTTGTAATTGTTGTTGTCGCATTATTAATCTTTGGTGCATCAAGTATCTTTAACTTTGCATTGGCATTATTAATCGGTTTAGTTTCTGGGGTATTCTCATCTATCTTCATTGCCGTTCCGTTATGGGGCATGATGAAGAAAAGACAGCTTAAAAAAGCACCAAATCAAAAACTTGTGGTTTATCGTGAAAAACGTAAAAACGAAGATAAAATCCTTGTTTAATTTGATTTCGGTATTAACTCTCAGACTTTTTCAGTCTGGGAGTTTTTTCGTGTAAAAGAAAAACAGTATTTCAGTAGAAGTTGCTTTTTATTTTTTTGGTTCTTCTGTATAATGACATGTGGAAAAGAGGGAAGTCGTTCTATGATTAAAGCTAAGTATAAATGGGACTTACAACAAAATAATATGGAAATCGCACCTGAAGTTGTACAATCATTGAAATTAACGCCGATTGTGCAAAAAGTACTGCAAAGCAAAGGTATTGTTGCACAAGAGGAGATTCAAAACCTGCTTGTACCATCTCAGTTGAAACATGATCCGTTTTTATTAAGTGATATGCAGAAGACTGTTGATAGAATCAATCATGCTCTCGACAAAAAAGAGCGCATTTTGGTTTATGGAGATTATGATGCGGATGGTGTTACGTCTACTTCTATTTTAGTTACGGCTTTGCGTGAATTGGGAGCTGAAGTCGGCTGGTACATACCGAATCGATTCACAGAAGGTTATGGCCCGAACGAAGCAGCATTTAAAAATGCGGCTGATGAAGGTATCGATTTAATAATTACAGTCGATAACGGCATTCAAGGCCATCATGAAATGGAAGTCGCAAAATCATTGGGTATCGATGTGATTGTGACCGATCACCATGAAATCGGCGAAACTTTGCCGGATGCCTACGCAATCGTACATCCAATGCATCCTGAATTTGATTATCCGTTCAAATATTTAAGCGGTGCCGGTGTAGCTTTGAAAATTGCACAAGCATTGCTGGATCATCCATCACCATCTTTTACTGCTTTAGCAGCTATCGGTACTGTAGCGGATTTAGTCTCATTAACAGATGAAAATCGTGCCATCGTTCAACAAGGTTTGAAAGTTATGAACGATCAGCCGTTTGATTCAATCACAGCTTTATTGAATCAAGCAGGTCATAGCGACGTGATTACTGAAGAAACTATCGGCTTTATTATCGGTCCGAGATTAAATGCGGTCGGCCGTTTGGATGATGCAGGATTAGCTGCAGAATTATTAATGTGCGAAAGTGCAGATGAAGCTGAGTTCTTAGCTGAACAAGTTGAACACTTTAATCAAGAACGAAAAGATATCGTTCAAGAAATTGCGGAAGAAGCCTTAGAGATGGCACAAGCAGAAGTCGATGCCAAAAATCGTTTCTTAATTCTTGCTAAAGAAGGCTGGCATGAAGGTGTTTTAGGTATCGTTGCTTCACGTATCGTAGAAACATACGGCTTACCGACAATTATTTTAAATATCGATACTGCACAAGACTTTGCGAAAGGTTCAGCACGAAGTATCGAGCAAGTATCAATGTATGAAATACTAGATAAAGAACGCAGTTTGATTTCGAAATTCGGCGGCCACCACATGGCAGCAGGTATGACACTTCCGATTGAAAGTATTGAACCTTTGAAAGCAGCGCTGAATCAGCATATGGAAGAAATTGCGCACACAGAAGATTTAACACCAAGAAAGAAAGTGGATTTAGTATTGACAGAATCGGACATCACAGTTAAAAATATCGCAGATATTCAAAAACTGAGACCGTTCGGTACTGATTTTACAAGTCCGTTGTTCGAACTTGATAATGTTGTTGTCAAACAAGCAAAAGGTATCGGACAAGAAGGCAAGCATTTAAAAATGACTTTAGGGGATTCAAAACTGCAAGCACTTTATTGGCAGCACGGCGAATATGCGAATCAGCTTGAACCGTATGAACCGTTGAATATGATTGGTGCGCTTCAAATTAATGAATGGAACGGCAATCAATCACCGCAGTTCATGGTGCAGGATATGGCTTCAGAAGCACTTCAAATTCTTGATTTCAGAGGCAAAGCCCGTCAGCATGAAATGCATGATGAAGCCTCTACAGCAGAAATTATCAATGCACAGCAAACTAAGACGCATGAACATCAATATTATTATGGGGATATGATTGATAGACCATATGAACGCTATGTGTTTAAAGAATTGCCGTTGAATTTAGAAACAATGGAGACAACACTGAACTCCATGCAAGAGAGCCAGATTATTTTAGAATTAAAACATAAGCAGTCGATTTACTTTGACGGCATGCCGAGTATGAATCATTTTAAAGCTTGCTATAAAGCACTGATGGCTAAGAATGAAGTCAATCTTCAGCAAGACGGCATGCAGCTATGCGAATTTCTGAAAATCAAGCCGCCATTGCTCATTTTTATCCTCAAAGTATTCAATGAATTGGATTTCATTGAGGATAATCATGGTATAATCAAAGTGAACCAGAATGTGGTTAAAAAGGACATAACATCCAGCAAGCTTTACCAAGCTAGACAAAAGCGGATGGATGTTGAAAAATTCTTATTGTATGATGATTTTTCAAAAGTTAAAAATTGGATTAAAGCACAGCTAGCTAAGTAATTAGGAGGATATATAGAAATGGATTTAAAACAATATGTTTCAGAGGTACAAGATTGGCCGAAAGAGGGCGTAAACTTTAAAGACATCACAACAATTATGGATAACGGTGAAGCTTATGGCTACGCTACAGATCAAATCGTCAACTTTGCTAAAGAAAAAGAAGTTGATATCGTAGTCGGACCAGAAGCCCGCGGTTTCATTATCGGATGTCCGGTAGCTTACTCTATGGGAATTGGTTTTGCACCTGTAAGAAAAGAGGGCAAATTACCGCGTGAGGTCATTAAATACGAATATGACTTAGAGTATGGCACTAACGTTCTTACAATGCATAAAGACGCAATCAAACCAGGTCAACGTGTCTTAATTACTGATGACTTGCTAGCAACTGGCGGAACAATTGAAGCAACAATCAAACTTGTTGAAGAATTAGGCGGCATTGTAGCTGGTATTGCATTCATTATCGAATTGAAATACTTGCATGGTATTGAAAAAATAAAAGATTATGAAGTATTAAGTTTAATTTCATACGATGAATAATAGAATGTATCGCTTGCTTTCGTTTGGCAGGCGATACATTTATTTATTTGCAATATCAGACTTTTATTTTTAAAATAAATATTAATTCCGTATAAAGAAAGGTTCGCTGTATATTGCAGGATAATTGTGAATGTTTAAACAATGTGGTTCGTATAGAGGTTCAATTATCTGTCAATGTATAGTAGAATAGATATATTATTTAATATAAATGTAGGTCGCGGTTAAAGAATGAGGTCAATTGTTTATGAGATAGGAGTGGTAACCTATCATCATTTTCAAAATACTTAAATAAAATTCATCTGAATTCTATGCGGTATGCCTCTTTATACTTGAAACATAACATTTATATGAAAAATGAATATGTGGGGGTGTCTAATGTGAATAATGAATATCCGTACAGTGCAGACGAGGTCCTGTACAAAGCAAAGTCTTATTTAAGTAAAGAAGAATATGAACATGTCCTTAAGAGTTATCATATTGCTTATGAAGCACACCAAGGACAATTCAGAAAAAATGGTCTGCCATATATTATGCATCCCATTCAAGTGGCTGGAATCTTAACTGAAATGCATCTGGATGGTCCGACCATTGTTGCGGGCTTTTTACATGATGTTATCGAGGATACGCCTTACACATTTGATGACGTAAAAGCAATGTTTAATGATGAAGTAGCCATGATTGTCGAAGGGGTTACTAAGTTAAAGAAAGTGAAGTATCGCTCTAAAGAAGAACAACAAGCTGAAAACCATCGTAAATTGTTTATTGCGATCGCAAAAGATGTTCGGGTCATCTTAGTAAAATTAGCCGACAGACTGCATAATATGCGAACATTAAAAGCAATGCCGAGAGAAAAGCAAATCAGAATTTCTAAAGAAACATTAGAAATTTATGCACCGCTTGCACACCGTTTAGGGATTAATACCATTAAATGGGAACTTGAAGATATCGCGCTGCGCTATATTGACGGCGTACAGTACTTCCGTATTGTTAATCTCATGAAGAAAAAGCGCAGTGAGCGTGAAGCGTATATTAAGAATGCGATTGAACGTATTCGTGCTGAGATGGATAAAATGCATATTGAAGGCGAAATTAATGGCCGTCCGAAGCATATCTACAGTATTTATCGCAAAATGATGAAACAAAAGAAACAGTTCGATCAGATTTTCGACTTATTAGCAGTCCGCATTATTGTGGATTCGATTAAAGATTGTTATGCGGTCTTAGGTTTGGTACATACGTTATGGAAACCTATGCCAGGCAGATTTAAAGATTATATTGCCATGCCGAAACAAAACATGTATCAATCCTTGCATACGACAGTAGTCGGTCCGAACGGCGACCCGTTGGAGATTCAAATCAGAACGCATGAAATGCATGAAATAGCAGAACACGGGGTTGCGGCACACTGGGCTTACAAAGAAGGCAAAAAAGTAACAGAAGATAATTCAGGTTATGCTAAAAAATTATCATGGCTGAAAGATTTGGCTGAAGCGGATAAAACAGCAAATGATGCTCAAGAATTTATGGAATCATTGAAGTTTGATCTGCAAAGTGATAAAGTATACGCCTTCACACCGCAAAGTGATGTTATCGAACTGCCGTATGGTGCAGTGCCGATTGATTTTGCTTATGCTGTGCATAGTGAAGTCGGCAATAAAATGATCGGTGCGAAAGTCAATGGTAAAATCGAACCGATTGATTATGTACTGCAAACCGGCGATATCGTTGAAATCCGTACGAGTAAACATTCGTATGGACCGAGTCGCGATTGGTTGAAAATTGTGCGCTCATCCAGTGCAAAAAGCAAGATTAAAAGCTTCTTCAAGAAACAAGATCGTTCTTCTAACATTGAAAAAGGTAAATTCATGGTAGAAGCTGAAATCAAGGAACAAGGTTTCAAAACAGAAGATGTTTTAACTGAATCTAATATTGAAATTGTGAATCAAAAATACAACTTCTCAAACGAAGATGATTTATTCGCAGCAGTCGGTTTCGGCGGTGTGACATCTTCTCAAATCGTCAACAAATTAACTGAGAAACAACGTATTCTTGATAAGCAGCGTGCATTGAATGAAGCACAAGAAGTCACAAAATCAGTACCGATTAAAGATAATATTACGACTGACAGCGGCGTGTATGTTGAAGGTATAGAAAACGTATTGATTAAATTGTCTAAATGCTGCAATCCTATACCTGGAGACGATATTGTCGGTTATATTACTAAAGGACATGGTATTAAAGTGCACAGAACCGATTGTCCGAACATTAAAAACGAAACAGAACGTTTAATCAATGTGGAGTGGGTAAAATCTAAAGACTCCACACAACGTTATCAAGTTGATTTAGAAGTAACCGCTTATGACCGTAACGGCCTGCTTAATGAAGTATTGCAGGCAGTGAATGCAACTGATAGTAATTTAGTTAAGGTTTCTGGTAAATCTGACGTAGAGAAAAATGCTATCATTAACTTGAGTGTTATGGTTAAAAATGTCAATGAAGTCTTCAAAGTTGTTGAGCGTATCAAACAACTAGGAGATGTTTATACAGTTACAAGAGTCTGGAACTAACTGAGGTGTTTATTATATGAGAGTAGTAGTACAACGTGTTAAACAAGCATCTGTAACAAATGACTCGATCAACGCATCTATCGGGAAAGGTTTATGTTTATTGGTCGGTGTCGGACAAGATTCTACAGAAGCAGATGTGAAAGCAGTAGCAAAAAAGATTGCAAATGCAAGAATATTTGAAGATGAACAAGGAAAAATGAATTTGAATGTACAGAAAATCGGAGGTTCTGTATTGTCGATTTCTCAATTCACGCTTTATGCGGATGTTAAGAAAGGCAACAGACCCGGATTTACAAATTCAAAAGCTCCTGATGAAGCGAATCGTTTGTATGAAGCTTTAAATGACGAGTTACGACAATTCGATCTTGAAGTGAAGACAGGTGAATTCGGAACAGATATGTTGGTGGATATCGCAAATGACGGTCCTGTAACTATTATCTATGAAAGTCAGGACGGCAAAGTGATATGAACCGAATTGAACGGTGGTTTAAAAAGAATAGACTGAAACCTATTCCCGTGCTGATTGCCCTGATTCTAATTATCATTTTGGTCTTTATCATCATATTGGTAGCGAATTATCAATATAAACATGATGATAGTGTCACAATGAAAGAAGATGCAGAATTAAGAACCGGACCTAACGCAGTCTATCCTGAAATTTTTCCAGCTGAGAAAGGCCAAACCTTTCATCAAATTGATAAAAGAGGCAAATGGCTTTATGTAGAAACAAAAGACGGCAAAGATAAAGGTTGGGTTGCCGGCTGGCATACGGATTTAGATATTCCTCCGGATAATGATCCGAATGCTAAGCCGTTAAAAGGCAAAGTGATTGTACTGGATCCTGGTCATGGCGGAGGAGACCAGGGTGCTTCCAGTTCAACCAAATATAATTCACTTGAAAAAGTTTACACCTTGAAAACAGGTTTAGAACTTAAAAAGAAATTAGAACAAGAAGGCGCTAAAGTCAAAATGACAAGAGATAAAGATGAATACGTCAAATTGAAAGACAGAAATTTCAAAGGCGACGCATTTATCAGCTTACATAATGATGCATTGAAATCACCTGAAGCTAATGGTGTGACAGTATACTGGTTTAAGAAGCAGCAAGAAGACCTTGCGGAAGCTTTGAGCATGAGTATACAGAAAAAAGGATTGTTATCGCCTAAAGGTGCAAGACAAGAAAATTATCAAGTACTGAGACAGTCGAAACTGCCGGCAGTATTGATTGAATTAGGCTATATCAGCAATCCGACAGATGAAATGATGATTCGCGATAAATTGCACCGACAAGTATTGGAACAAGCAATTGTTGACGGTCTGCGTATGTACTTTTCATCTTAAATAGTTGCAATCAATGCTAAAAATCGTTATGATAGTATCTGAATAAAATAATTAAAACCGTTATGATTCTTGAATAGACATTACGAAATGGCAAAAGAGAAATAATCCTTGGCTGAAAGATTATGCAGAGTAAGGGTGTCAATATTGAACACAAGAAGAGGTGAAGTGCAATACTTGCTGTTGTACTTCCGTAAGACATACGTTAAATGTTTAAAGTGGAGCTGATTTTTTCGGCTCAATTAGGGTGGCAACACGGAAAATTCGTCCCTTGTGTGATAGTGATATCATGCAGGGGGTTTTTATTTCTAAAAGGAAGTGACGAGATGATAAATATACCGCGCGGTACACAAGATATACTGCCTGATCAAAGCAGAAAATGGAGATATATTGAATCAAAATTAGACGAGTTAATGGAACTTTATAATTATAAAGAAATCCGTACACCGATTTTCGAAAGCACAGATTTATTTGCGAGAGGTGTCGGCGACTCTACAGATGTCGTTCAAAAAGAAATGTATACATTTAAAGATAAAGGCGACAGAAGTATTACATTAAGACCTGAAGGTACAGCTGCAGTTGTGCGTTCATATATTGAAAATAAAATGCAAGGCGACCCGAACCAGCCGATTAAATTGTATTATAACGGACCTATGTTCAGATACGAACGTAAACAAAAAGGACGTTATCGCCAATTCAACCAATTCGGTGTAGAAGCGATTGGTGCACAAGACCCAAGTGTTGATGCTGAAATACTTGCTATGGTGATGCATATTTATCAATCATTCGGCTTAAAACACTTGAAATTAGTGATTAACAGTGTCGGTGATTTTGAATCACGCAAAGAATACAACCAAGCATTAATCGAACACTTCGAACCTGTTATCGATACATTCTGCAGTGATTGTCAATCACGTTTGTATACAAATCCAATGCGTATTCTTGACTGTAAAGTCGATAGAGATAAAGAAGCGGTTAAAACAGCACCGCGTATTACAGAATATCTTAACGAAGAATCTAAAACATATTACGAACAAGTGAAAAGTTATTTAGATGAATTAGGCATTCCGTATGTAGAAGATCCAAATCTTGTACGCGGATTAGACTACTATACACACACAGCATTCGAATTGATGATTGATAGTCCAGATTACGACGGTGCAATCACAACGTTATGCGGCGGCGGAAGATACAATGGTCTGCTTGAATTGTTAGACGGACCTAAACAAACAGGTATCGGTTTTGCTTTAAGTATTGAACGTTTATTGCTTGCACTTGAAGAAGAAGGTATCGAAATCGAAGACGAAGATCATCTTGACTTATTCGTCGTAACAATGGGCGACAAAGCAGATCGCTATGCCGTTAAATTATTAAACGACTTGCGTCATCACGGTATTAAAGCAGATAAAGACTATTTGAAACGTAAAATCAAAGGTCAAATGAAACAAGCAAACCGTGTCGGTGCAGAATATACCATTGTTATCGGTGAGCAAGAACTTGAAGATGGAAAAATCGATATTAAACATATGGAAAGCGGCGAAACTGAAAGTATTCAGTTAACAAATTTAGTATCGTATTTCGAAGAAAAGAAAGCAAAATAAGAGGAGAGTATGAAAATGAGTAAAAGAACAACTTATTGTGGTCTTGTAACTGAAGACTTTTTAGGACAGCACGTAACATTGAAAGGATGGGTGCATAACCGCAGAGACTTAGGCGGATTGATTTTCGTAGACTTGCGTGACCGCGAAGGTTATGTACAAATCGTATTCAACCCTGATTTTTCTAAAGAAGCATTAGAAATTGCAGAATCTATCCGTTCAGAATATGTCATCGAAGTTGAAGGTACTGTCACTAAGCGTGATCCTGAAACAGTCAATAATAAAATCAAAACAGGTAATGTTGAAGTGCAAGTAGATAAAATCAACATTATCAATAAAGCACAAACACCTCCGTTTTCAATCAACGATGATTCACAACAAGTTGACGAAAATATTCGTTTGAAATATCGTTATTTAGATTTAAGAAGACAAGAGTTGGCGCAAACAATCAAAATGCGTCACCATATTACACGTTCAATTCATGAATATCTTGATAACGAAGGTTTCTTAGATATTGAAACACCATTCTTAACAAAATCAACACCTGAAGGTGCTCGCGACTACTTAGTTCCTTCTCGTGTGCATGAAGGAAAATTCTATGCCTTGCCGCAATCTCCGCAATTATTCAAACAATTATTGATGATCAGCGGATTCGACAAATACTATCAAATCGTTAAATGTTTCCGTGACGAAGACTTGCGTGCAGACAGACAGCCGGAATTTACACAAGTCGATATCGAAATGAGTTTCGTGGATCAAGAAGATGTTATGGAAATGGGCGAAGACATGCTTAAAAAAGTCGTAAAAGACGTGAAAGGCATCGAATTGACTGAACAATTCCCACGCATGACTTATGCAGAAGCAATGGCACGTTACGGTTCTGATAAACCAGATACACGTTTCGATATGGAATTATTAGATGTATCCGAACTTGGTCAAACAATGGACTTCAAAGTTTTCAAAGATACAGTTGAAAAAGGCGGAGAAGTTAAAGCCTTGGTAGCAGAAGGTGCTTCAGACAAATATACACGTAAAGACATTGATAAATTAACAGAATTTGTTAATATCTACGGTGCTAAAGGACTAGCATGGGTTAAAGTTGTTGAAGACGGCTTAAGCGGCCCAATTGCAAGATTCTTCGAAGATGCAGATGTTGAAAAATTAAAATCATTAACAGGCGCAAAAGCAGGGGATTTAGTATTATTCGTTGCTGACAAACCAAGTGTTGTAGCACAAAGTTTAGGTGCATTGCGTGTGAAACTTGCACATGAGTTAGGTTTAATCGACGAAGACAAATTAAACTTCTTATGGGTAACAGATTGGCCGTTATTAGAATATGACGAAGATGAAAAACGTTATGTGGCAGCACACCATCCATTCACATCTCCTAAAGATGAAGACTTGGAAAAATTAGACTCAGAACCAGAAAATGCTCAAGCAAAAGCATATGATATCGTATTAAACGGTTATGAACTTGGCGGCGGTTCAATCAGAATTCATAACGGCGACATTCAATCTAAAATGTTTGAAGTGCTTGGATTCACAAAAGAAGAAGCACAAGATCAATTCGGCTTCTTGCTTGATGCATTCAAATATGGTGCACCGCCACATGGCGGTATCGCATTAGGTTTAGACCGTTTTGTAATGTTATTGACAGGACGTACAAACTTGCGCGACACAATCGCATTCCCTAAAACAGCATCAGCTGTATCATTAATGACACAAGCACCAAGTGAAGTATCTGACAAACAACTTGAAGAGTTAGCCTTACGTATTCGTCACTAATAAAATATTTCCATTTCAATGGCTTTTAAATTTGCAAATTGGAAATAATGTGGTAATATTTAATTATAAGATAGTCGTCTGAAATACTCGTAGTTTGCTGTATGTATTTTGACCTAACACTCTTTGATCAGGGAGCCCAATAGGTTTTCTTGCAGCGCACACGCCTCTAAAGGAGGACGTGCAAAACAAGAAACAGGGCACCCACCTGTAATTAGCAGGCCAAAATGATCAAGCGCTAACAACTACGGTACAACGGATTCTATCGTACGTAGGACTTCGGTCCTGCGTATTTTTTTTATAAAAGTTTAGAAAATGTTAAGAAATGAACTTGCAAAAGTTTGTTATAATGGTTCAATGTTAGTTAAGTAATACAAAAGGAGTAAGAAGTAGAATGAAGCATCAATTTTCACGTAATGAATTGGCTTATGGTAAAGAAGGACTGGATTTATTAAAAGAACAAACAGTTGCTGTTTTAGGCGTTGGGGGTGTTGGTTCTTTTGCTGCTGAAGCATTAGCAAGAACAAATATCGGCCATATCATTTTGATCGATAAAGATGATGTCGATATCACAAATGTTAACCGTCAGCTGCATGCATTGACGACAACAATCGGCCAAAGCAAAGTATCATTAATGGAAGAACGTATTAAGTTGATTAACCCAGATTGTAAAGTGACTTCATTACATATGTTCTATAACGAAGATACATATGAAGCGCTGTTCAATGACTATGATATTGACTATATCATTGATGCAAGCGATACAATTATTTACAAAGTTCACTTAATGGAAGAATGCTTAAAACGTGGTATCAAATTGATTTCTAGTATGGGTGCTGCAAATAAGACAGATCCTACACGCTTCCAAATTGCAGATATTTCAAAAACACATACAGATCCGATTGCGAAAATCATTAGACAAAAGCTGAAAAAAGACGGGATTAAAAAGGGCGTACCTGTAGTATTCTCTGATGAAAGTCCGATTGTAATCAGAGAAGATGTGAAGGAAACTGTAGGCGATAAAAATGCGGCAACAAGAAAAGGACAAATACCGCCATCATCAAATGCTTTTGTACCAAGTGTGGTAGGTTTGATTTGTGCAAGTTATGTCATTAATGACGTACTTAAAGATATTCCTGTAACACGAATTAAAGACGGCAAACAAAAATATAAGGCTGATAAAGAATCGTAATCATGTATTACGATTCTGATATCAACCTGTTTAAGATTTGTGTTGTTGTTTGGAAATATTATCATAGATTTGTTTGAATTGCTGCTCAGCTTTTGAAGTTGTTTTCGGCTTATAATAATGTTTGTTTTTAAGTTTATCCGGCAAGTACTGCTGCGGAATAAAACCATTTTCTGAGTTGTGCGGATATTGATAGCCGATGGCACGTCCAAGCTCTTTAGCACCGGCATAATGACCATCTTTAAGATGGCTTGGAATTTGTCCGACATGTCCCTTTTTAATGTCAGATAATGCCGCATCGATGGCCGTAATACCTGAATTTGATTTCGGTGACAAGCATAATTCGATCACTGCTTGGCTTAACGGAATACGTGCTTCAGGAAAGCCTAAGCGTTCAGCAGATTCAATCGCAGCAAGTGTTCTTTGTCCTGCACCAGGTGAAGCTAATCCGACATCTTCATAACTGATAACAAGCAATCGTCTTGCGATAGTCGGCAAATCACCGGCTTCTATCAATCTGGCTAAATAATGAAGCGCTGCATCAGTATCGCTGCCGCGAATCGACTTTTGAAATGCACTCATGACATCATAATGCATATCGCCGTCTTTGTCTGAGACAAAGCTGCCTTTTTGCATACAGTCTTTCGCATCTTCAAGCGTGACATGGATGGTACCATCCTCTTGCGGTTTTGCGCTCAGCACAGCGAGTTCCAAAGCATTCAATGCACTGCGGACATCGCCATGACTTTGTGTTGAGAAGTACAACATAGCATCTTCATCCAGTTCAGCATTGTATTTTGCTAAACCTCTGTCTTCTTCAGAAAGTGCACGTTCTAATGCAATCTTGACATCATTTTCATCTAAAGGATAGAGTTCGAAAATCTGTGCACGAGAACGTATCGCTGGATTGATTGCATGATAAGGATTTGATGTTGTTGCGCCGATTAAGACAATTTTGCCGTTCTCTAAATGCGGCAGCAAGAAATCTTGTTTAGCTTTGTCTAAGCGATGAATCTCATCTAATAACAAGATGACTTGACCAGACATTTTCGCTTCTTCAACAACCATTTGCATGTCTTTCTTAGTATTAGTAACAGCGTTTAACTGTCTGAATTTATATTCAGTTGAGCCTGCTATTGCTTTAGCAATACTCGTCTTTCCAATACCAGGCGGTCCATAGAATATCATAGAAGTTAAACGTTTGGATTCAACCATTCTTCTAATGATTCCTTTTGGACCCACCAAGTGTTGTTGTGATATGATTTCATCTAGGTTTTGCGGACGCATTCTAGATGCTAAAGGTTCATTATTCAATATTGAGTCACACCTTTCTATTACTATATTAACGTAAAAAATGCTAGAATTGAATAAAACAAAATCGGATTAAGCGAGGTAATAAAATGAAAATTTCTACAAAAGGGAGATACGGCTTAACCTTGATGATTTCTCTTGCTAAGAGAGAAGGGCAAGGTTGCGTATCGTTAAAAACAATTGCAGAAGAAAATAATCTTAGTGATCTATACTTAGAACAATTAGTGGGGCCGTTAAGAAATGCGGGATTGATTCGAAGTGTACGTGGTGCTAAAGGTGGATACCAACTTCGTGTTCCAGCTGATGAAATCAAAGCTGGTGACATTATTCGACTCCTAGAAGGTCCGATTTCCTTTGTCGAAAGTATAGATTCAGAACCGCCAGCGCAAAAAGAACTATGGCTGCGCATGAGAGATGCGGTAAGAGAAGTGCTCGATGGTACAACATTAAAATATCTTGCTGAGTTTAAAGACAATGATAAACTTAATAACTACATGTTCTACATTTAACAAGGACTAGAAAAGCAGCTGATACACTTTTGTATTCGGCTGCTTTTTTGCTCTAATTTATGTTTGCCGACATTTTCATTGTGGTAAAACAAAATATAAATCAATTATACTTCGAATGGAGGAATAAATGATGACAAACAAAGGCGAAAGCAAATTAGAACAAGCTAAAGGTAATGTAAAAGAAACAGTAGGCAACGCTACAAACAACAAAGAATTAGAAAATGAAGGCAAAGCAGATAAAGCTTCAGGCAAAGTCAACGAAAAAGTTGATGAAGCAGCAGATAAAGCAAAAGACGCTGCTGACAAAGTTAAAGATAAATTAAACGATAAATAAATTGTATTATCAACGATAAAATGGGTGGAACGTACAACATTGCGTTCCACCCATTATTTATGCCGTTTATTAAATTAAGCGGTTATAATTTATTGTTGATTTCAGAGACAACTTTTTGAATACGTTTGAATGAATCAATTTGTTTATCTTGATCGTAAACATAACTGATTGCCATTAATTCATCAATATCTCCGTAAATATCGATAAAGTTTTCAAGTTGTGCTTTCACTGTTGCTTCAGAACCGATTAATGAAGATTTTGCTCGGCTTTCTGCCATTTTCAGTTCGTTAGGTGTTAACAGTGATGCTAAATCATCAGTAGGCGGCTGCAGCGGTTCCATTCTGCCTCTTGCGATACTGACTGCCACTTGTGCTAATGTTGTAGCAAGTTTCTTCGCTTCTTCATCTGTTTCAGCTACAATCGCATTTAAACAAACAATCATATAAGGTTTGTCTAATACATCAGATGGCTCGAATAATTCTTTGTAGATTGCCATAGCTTCTCTCATTTGCTGAGGCGCAAAATGACCGGCAAATACATAAGGCAAGCCCATTCTTGCTGCTAAATGTGCTGAATCTGTAGATGAACCTAATACATATAGCGGTACTTCTTTACCGACAGCCGGATAAGCTCTCACATAACCTTGCTGATTTTCAGGTCCGAAATATTTTTGAAGCTGTACAACTTCTTCAGGGAATGCAAATACCCCGTTATGCTGATCGCGGCGCAAAGCGCTAGCTGTCATCATATCTGTACCAGGTGCACGGCCTAGACCCAAATCGACACGGTTAGGGAACATTGTTTCTAATGTTCCGAATTGCTCAGCCACAACTAAAGGTGCGTGGTTCGGAAGCATAATACCGCCTGAACCGACACGGATGTTTTGTGTATATTCTAATGTATGCTGAATTAATAACGCTGTTGCTGAACTGACTAAATTCGGTGCATTATGATGTTCAGCAATCCAATAGCGTTCAAAGCCGAGTTGATCAAGATTTTGTGCTAAGTCTATCATATTATCAATGGCTTGCTTTTCATCTTGACCGTCTTTAATCGGCACTAAATTTAAAGCTGATACTTTTATATTACTCAAAAAATGACCTCCTCTTTAAAACTCGTAACTTAATTATAACAAGGGCGAAATAGAGAAAGAATTTTATTGCTTAACCACACTTTTTGCATGTTATAATAATTGTTGAACAGAGTACTAGAAAATTTGTAGTGATGGTGCTAGAATTGGAACATTGATAAAATTGTGAGGAAGTGTCTGACAAAATGGAAGTATATGCAGATTATGCAGCAACAACTCCTGTTAAACCAGAGGTTATAGAGAAGATGATGGACTTGTATGCAAAGCATTACGGCAATCCTTCGTCCATCCATCATGTAGGTAGAGATGCCAGACAATATTTAGATGAATCAAGAAGAACAATTGCAAAGTTATTAAGCGCAAACCCGAATGAAGTAATTTTTACAAGCGGTGCAACAGAATCCAACAACACTGCAATCAAGGGCTTGGCTTACGCTAATCAGCATAAAGGCAAACATTTAATTACATCAAAAATCGAACATCATTCTATATTGCATGTATTCGAACAGCTGGAAAAAGAAGGCTTTGAAGTCACATATCTTGATGTAGACAAAGAAGGCCTTGTAGATTTAGAGCAATTAAAATCGGTTATGCGAGACGATACGATTCTAGTATCTATTATGTTCGTTAATAATGAAGTAGGGACTGTACAGCCGATGTATGACATTGAAGAAATAGTCAAAAGCCGTGGTGCATTATTACATGTCGATGCAGTTCAGGCAATTGAACATTTGCCGATTGAATTCGATGACTTCGATATCGATACAATGAGTATGACTGCACATAAATTCGGAGGTCCTAAAGGTGTAGGTGTCTTATTGGTTAAACCGAATACACCGATTCAATATTCACAACTTGGCGGCGAACAAGAAACCAAGCGTCGTGCAGGAACTGAAAATGTACCGCAAATAGCAGGTATGGCAGAAGCATTGAAACTTGCGGCTGAAAATCGAGATGCAAACAATGTGCATTTAATGAGTTTGAAAGAGCAGTTTTTAGTGAATCTTCAAGAACGCAGCATTCCATTTGAAGTCAATGGATCAATGACAGATACAACGGGGCATATTTTAAATTTATACTTCCCGTTTATCGATGTAGAAACAATGCTGACGCTGCTTGACTTAGCCAATATTGCTGTATCATCAGGTTCAGCATGTACAGCAGGTTCAACATTGCCGTCTCATGTCTTAGCAGCAATGTACGGCGAAGATGATAATCGCACAAAACAATCTATCCGCTTCAGCTTCAACGAACTGACAACTGAGCGTGAAATCAAATATATCGTAGCAGAAATTCACAAGATTTATCACAAATTTAAGGAGGAATAAAACGTGAGCAACCAAGATACACGTGTAGTAGTAGGTATGTCAGGCGGCGTTGACAGTTCAGTCACTGCTTATCTGCTTAAAGAGCAAGGTTACGACGCTATCGGTATCTTCATGAAAAACTGGGATGATACTGACGAAAACGGCGTATGTACAGCAACTGAAGATTATAATGATGTCATTGCTGTGTGCAACCAAATCGGTATACCTTACTATGCGGTCAATTTTGAAAAAGAATACTGGGATAAAGTCTTTACTTACTTCCTGGATGAATATAAAAAAGGACGCACACCTAACCCTGATGTAATGTGCAATAAAGAAATCAAATTCAAAGCATTTTTAAACCATGCAATGAAATTAGGCGCTGATTATGTGGCTACCGGTCATTATGCGAGAGTCAGACGCAATGACGACGGAACAGTGGAAATGTTAAGAGGTGTGGATAATAACAAAGACCAAACCTACTTCCTAAACCAATTAACAAATGAACAATTATCTAAAGTAATGTTCCCGTTAGGCGGCATGGAAAAATCAGAAGTCAGACAAATTGCCTTAGAACAAGATTTAGCAACCGCAAAGAAAAAAGATTCAACAGGTATCTGCTTTATCGGTGAACGCAATTTCAAAGATTTCTTATCTAATTACCTGCCTGCACAATCAGGTGATATGCGTACGCTCAACGGCAAGAAAATGGGCACACACAGCGGTTTAATGTATTATACAATCGGACAGCGCCATGGCTTAGGAATCGGCGGAGACGGCGATCCATGGTTTGTTGTAGGCAAAAACTTAGACCAAAACATTTTATATGTTGAACAAGGTTTCCATCATGATGCATTATACAGTGATTATTTAATCGCATCTGATGTATCGTTAGTTAATCCTATCGATTTAAGCGAAGGCTATGAATGTACAGCAAAATTCAGATACCGCCAAAAAGATACGAAAGTCACAGTGACACAAATCGCAGACAATCAAATCCGTGTAGATTTCGAAGAACCAGTCCGTGCGATTACACCTGGACAAGCAGTCGTATTATATGACGGTGAAGTCTGCTTAGGCGGCGCTACAATCGATGATGTTTATAAAAATGAAGGACAACTCACATACGTAGTTTAACTTGCTTGAAGAGACAAGGAGAAATTCCTCGTCTCTTTTTTACATAGTTGCGGTAATTTCTGATAAAATAAAGAGTTGAATATGAAAGAAATGAGGACAAAGCATGAAACAAATAGAAATTTATCAGTTGATTAAAGATGGACAATTCGAAGCGGCTTTAAAAGCCCTTTTTGAAAATATAGATGCACATCCAGAAGCCATTGAAAATTATATCAACTCCGGTATATTACTTGCGGAAGCTGGAGAAGTGGAAAAAGCTGAAAAATTTTTCCAAAAAGCCTTAACAATCGATCCGGACAACGGTGCGATTTATTATAACTTAGCCAATGTGTATTACAATGCTGAAAGTTATAACGATGCTATCAAGCTGTATCATCAAGCGCTCCAAACTGGTGTTAATGAAGCAGATACCAATTATATGATCGGCATGTCATTCAACCAATTAGGCGACTTTAAATCTGCTTTGCCGTTTTTAATGCGCGCAGCTGAATTAGATCAAAATCAAGACGAAGAAATCCAATTCCAATATGGTTTGGTGCTCTGTCATATGGAGATGTTTGAACAAGGCATCACACAACTAGATAAAGTACTAAAAATCAATCCGAAACATACCGATGCATTATATAACAGAGGTTTAGCAGGATTCATGCATACTGAAGATACGGACCAAGCTTTACCTTATTTTGAGAAAGCCGTAGAGATTGATCCGAAACATTTATTAAGCCAGCATGCGATTAAAACATTCAGTCAGCTTAAAGAAGAGGAGGAATAACCTTTGAAGGACCCTACATTATTTGATTATTCAATGGTCAAAGGAACAGTGGAAGCCATCCTGTTTCAAAACAAAGACAATTTTTATACGGTATTAAAAGTAGAACCGATTGAAACCAATGAAGACTTTGATGCGATGCCTACGATTGTAGGGTTCTTTCCTGAAATTGCTGAAGGAGATGTCTACACATTCAAAGGGCAAGCTGTCACGCATCCTAAGTACGGCAAACAGCTGAAAGCTGAAACCTTCGAAAAAGAAGTGCCGCAAACCAAAGATGCTATTGTCAGTTATCTATCCAGCGATTTGTTCAAAGGTATCGGTAAGAAAACTGCAGAAAATATTGTTGCAACTTTAGGAGAAAATACGATTAATAAAATCTTAGATGATAAAACCGTATTAAAAGATGTCCCTAACTTATCGAAGAAAAAGCAAGAACAAATTGCTGATCAGATATACAGTAATCAAGAAGTTGAAAAAATTATGATTCGCCTTCATGATTTAGGGTTCGGTCCTAAACTTGCGATGAGTATCTATCAGGTATATCAAAGCGATACAATTTCAACGATAGAAAAAAATCCGTATGACTTGGTTTATGATGTACGCGGGGTCGGCTTTAATAAAGCAGACACTTTAGCTAAAAATTTGGGTATTGCTTTTGATGCACCTGAGCGTCTCAAAGCAGGGGTGCTGTATACGATTGAAGAAGAATGTATCAAACAAGGGCATACCTACTTGCCTAAAGACTATGTTATCGAAACTTCGCTTGCAATGCTCAGCGGCAGTTACAATGAACAGATTGAACCTGACTTGTTAGAACAGATGATTACAGAGCTTACAGAAGAAAGCAAGTTGATTGAAGCGGATGAAACGTTATCTGTCCCAAGTTTGTATTATTCTGAAATGAAAAGTGTTCAAAATTTATATCGCATTCAATCTCATCAAACGAAGCTGATAGATATCGAACAATCTGATTTGCAGATGCATATCGGTGAAATCGAAGAAATGAACGATGTGAATTATGCAACGTCACAAAAAGAAGCGCTTGAGACAGCAATTAATTCCAAGGTGATGTTGTTAACCGGCGGTCCTGGGACAGGAAAAACAACTGTTATTAAAGGTATTGTTGAATTATATGCGGAGATACACGGTTTATCGCTCGATTATGGCGACTATGATGAAGATGATTATCCTGTTGCACTCGCTGCACCGACAGGCAGAGCAGCCAAACGGCTTCAAGAATCTACAGGTTTAGAAGCGATGACCATTCATCGTTTGATCGGCTGGAGCCAAGATACAAAACCTGAAGATGTTCTAGAAAATGAAATCACCGCAAAATTGATTATTATTGATGAAATGTCGATGGTCGATACATGGCTCTTCCATCAATTTTTAAATGCGGTACCGATTGATGCTCAAATTATCTTAGTCGGCGATGAAGACCAATTACCGTCTGTCGGACCTGGACAAGTATTTAAAGATTTAATTGATGCTAAAGTGATTCCGCGTGTCAATTTAACGGAAGTCTATCGTCAGCAAGACGGATCGAGTATTATCGAATTGGCACATAAGATGAAATTAGGACAGCCGATTGATATTACACAGCGTTTTCACGATAGAAGCTTTATTCCATGTACAGCAGAACAAATTCCGGATGTTGTCAATAAAGTAGTCAGCTCTGCAGTTAAAAAAGGGTATGATATGAGCGATATTCAAGTACTTGCACCGATGTATCGCGGCAGTGCGGGCATCAAACGACTGAATAAAGTGCTGCAAGATATATTGAATCCTAAAGAAGACGATGCGAGAGAGATTGAGTTCGGTGAAGCGGTCTTTAGAAAGGGCGATAAAGTACTGCAGCTGGTTAATCGTCCGAACGATAATATCTTTAACGGCGATATCGGTGTGATTATCGGTATCTTCTGGGCGAGAGAAAATGAATTGAATAAAGATATTTTGGTCGTTGATTTTGAAGGCAATGAGATTACATTTACCAAACAAGATATGATGGAATTAACACATGCTTATTGTACATCGATTCATAAAGCGCAAGGTTCTGAATTCCCGATTGTCATCATGCCGATTGTTAAACAATATTATCGTATGCTGCAGCGTCCGATTATTTATACAGGATTGACACGTGCTAAGCAATCACTCGTCTTTCTCGGAGACAGCCAAGCATTTGATATCGGTATGAAGACATATGGTCAAGTCCGTATGACGCGTCTTGCACAACTGTTGAGAGATTACTTCGGTACTGAAGGTGATGAAGATACAGCTTCAGATATAGATGATTCAACTAGTGAAGAAAAAAGCGAATCATCTGCACCAGCAGGACACAAAGTTGTTGCTCTGACAGAGGAGACAATCTATGACATTGATCCGATGATAGGTGTCGGCGATGTAACACCTTATACATTTAATCAATCTAAATAATCGTGAAGCTATGAGATTTAGTTGACTTTTTGGATGTGTCAGACTAAAATAAAATTAATTCGCATAAAGCCGAGTAAGCAAAGACTATGGTGAAGAGAGATACCGGCAGGTGAAAGGTATCGCATAGCTTGCTGAACGCTACTTTATGTCAGTCCGTATAAAACATTGAGTGATGTGATTCGTTGATAATCGCATAACTAGGGTGGTACCGCGATGCATTCGTCCCTTTGTGGATGGATGCATTTTATTTTGCGTTCTAAGCATGCGTGATACGGAAATTGAACAACAATGCACAATTAGGAGTGAGGTTATTTATGAAACAGCTAAAAGCAAGTGAAATCAGACAAAATTATATTGATTTCTTTAAAGAACAAGGACATATGGTAGAACCTTCTGCACCGTTAGTACCGATTGATGATGATTCTTTACTTTGGATCAACTCAGGTGTTGCGACACTTAAAAAATATTTTGACGGTCGTGAAATCCCGAAAAAACCGCGTATCGTCAACTCTCAAAAAGCGATTCGTACCAACGATATTGAAAATGTCGGCTTTACAGCACGCCACCATACATTCTTTGAAATGTTAGGCAACTTCTCTATCGGCGATTACTTTAAACGAGAAGCAATTGAGTTTGCTTGGGAATTCTTAACAAGCGATCGCTGGATGGGTATGGAACCTGAAAAATTATATGTAACGATTCACCCTGAAGATATAGAAGCATATGATTTATGGCATGATGTCATCGGATTAGATGAAAGCCGTATTATTCGTATTGAAGGCAACTTCTGGGATATCGGGGAAGGCCCATCAGGTCCGAACACAGAGATTTTCTATGACCGCGGACCAGAATACGGCAAAGAAGACCCTGCTGAAGAAATGTATCCAGGCGGCGAAAATGAACGTTATTTAGAAGTATGGAACTTAGTATTCAGTGAGTTCAACCATAACAAAGATCATACGTATACACCGCTTCCTAATAAAAACATTGATACCGGCATGGGCTTAGAGCGTATGGCTTCTATTGCTCAAAATGTACGTACGAACTATGAAACTGACTTATTTATGCCGATTATTGAAGAAGTAGAACGTATTTCTGATAAAAAATATCAAGAAAAAGAAGCACAAGATGTTGCTTTCAAAGTTATTTCTGACCATATCAGAACGATTGCTTTTGCGATCGGTGATGGTGCATTGCCTGCTAACGAAGGCCGCGGCTATGTATTGCGTCGTTTATTACGCCGTGCAGTACGTTTCAGCCAGTCATTAGACATCAACAAACCATTTATGTATGAACTTGTTGATACAGTGGCAGATATTATGGAACCGTATTATCCAGAAGTAAAACAAAAAGCAGACTTCATCAAACGTGTCATCAAATCAGAAGAAGAACGCTTCCACGAAACATTGGAAGAAGGTTTGAACATTTTAAATGAATTGACTAAGACTGCTAAACAAGGCGATAAAGTCATCAACGGTAAAGATGCTTTCAAACTTTATGACACATACGGTTTCCCAATCGAATTAACAGAAGAAATCGCACAAAAAGAAGGCTTAACAGTCGATATGGCAACCTTCGAACAAGAAATGCAGCAGCAAAGAGACCGTGCACGTCAAGCACGTCAAAACTCACAATCTATGCAAATTCAAAGCGAAGTACTTAAAAACATCACTACTGAAAGCGAGTTTGTTGGTTATGATGTTATGGATCAGCACACAACACTTACTGACTTGATTTATAACGGTGAAAAAGTGGAACAAGCAGAAGCTGGAGAAACTGTTTACTTTGTGTTGAAACAAACACCATTCTACGCTGTCAGCGGCGGACAAGTTGCGGATAATGGTACAGTCGGCAACGACAGCTTTGAAATCGAAGTAACAGAAGTCACAAAAGCACCGAACGGTCAAAATCTGCACAAAGGTGTAGTCCAATTCGGTCAAGTCACAGCAGGTGCTGAAGTAGAAGCATCCGTTAATCATGAAGAACGCCGAGACATTACAAAAAACCACAGTGCAACACACTTATTGCATGCTGCGCTGAAAGAAGTATTAGGCGATCATGTTAACCAAGCTGGTTCATTAGTTGAAGGCGAACGTTTGCGTTTTGACTTCTCTCACTTTGGTCCAGTGACAAAAGAAGAATTAGAAAAAATCGAACGCCGTGTGAATGAAGAAATTTGGAAAGGCATCAATGTTACAATTAAAGAAATGCCGATTGAAGAAGCAAAAGCATCAGGTGCAATGGCGTTATTCGGAGAAAAATACGGCGATATCGTACGCGTTGTAGATATGGCACCATTCTCAATCGAATTATGCGGCGGTATTCATGTTAAAAACACATCTGAAATCGGATTGTTTAAAATCGTCAGCGAATCGGGTACAGGTGCTGGTGTAAGACGTATTGAAGCTTTAACAGGCAAAGCAGCATTCTTATATCTTGAAGACATTCAAGATAAATTCAATACAGTTAAAGATCAAGTGAAAGCGAAATCTGATGATCAAGTTGCTGAAAAAGTTGCACATGTGATCGACAGTGAAAAACAATTGCATAAACAACTAGAACAGCGCAATCAAGAAATTACAGCACTTAAAATGGGCAATATCGATGACCAAGTCGAAGACATCAATGGTCTTAAAGTGTTAGCATTGCAAGTAGATGCTGATAATGCAAAAGGCTTAAGACAAACCATGGATGACTTCAAATCTAAATTGCAAGATGCAGTGATTATCTTAGCAAGTGATGTCGGCGGCAAAGTTGCATTAGTTGCGACAGTGCCTAAATCAGAAACAGATAAAGTCAAAGCAGGCGACATTATTAAAGAAATGGCTCCGATTGTCGGAGGCAAAGGCGGCGGACGCCCAGATATGGCCCAAGGCGGCGGCAGCGACCCTAGCAAGATAACAGAGTCATTACAATTCATTAAAAACTATATTAAATCTCTATAATCTCCTTGCACTCTCATGTAGAATAGAGATGTATCAGCCTACTATAGTTTAAGGAGTGTGTAATGATATGAATAATTTCGACAAAACGATGCGTTTTAATATTGACGAAGTGCCAAAAGATGATGTTAAATCCGTGCTGACAAATGTGTATAATACGCTTGAAGAACGTGGTTACAATCCAGTAAACCAAATTGTAGGTTACTTGCTGTCAGGTGATCCGGCATACATTCCACGCCACAATGAAGCGAGAAATCAAATCAGAAGAATTGATCGCGACGACATTATGGAAGAACTTGTTTCTTACTACTTGAAAGTATCTGATCAAGATTAATTTATGTTAAAACATAAAATTATCGGATTAGATGTCGGCAGCAAAACAGTCGGCGTTGCTGTCAGCGATTTAATGGGTTGGACTGCTCAAGGCTTAGATACACTCCGAATCAATGAAGAAGAAAATGAATTAGGTATAGACCGATTGGCAGAAATCATCAAAAAAGAAGACGCAGATACTGTCGTCATAGGTTTGCCGAAAAACATGAATAATTCTATTGGATTTAGAGGCGAAGCTTCGATAAAATACAAAGAAGCACTGCTAGAAGCATTACCGGATATTAATGTGGTAATGTGGGATGAACGCCTTAGTACAATGGCTGCTGAAAGGTCATTGCTGGAAGCGGATGTTTCCAGAAAAAAACGGAGTCAAGTGATTGATAAAATGGCTGCTGTTTTTATCTTGCAAGGTTATTTAGATTCACTTTAATTTACCGTAAAAGGAGAGTTATTTATGTCAGAACAAAATCATAATCAAGATGCAGAATTACAAATCAATAACGATGAGGAATTATTAACATTATACGATGAAGACGGTAATGAAGTATTATATCGCAAAGTCTTAGAATTCTATCATCCTGGATTTGAAAAAGAATATGTTATTTTAGCTGAAGAAGGCGATACTTCAGACGATGATGACATGATCGAATTGATTCCTATGATTAACGTACCAGATGATTCTGGCGACGGTGGTAAATTCTTACCAGTTGAAACAGAGGAAGAGTGGGACATGATTGAAGAAATCGTGAACACTGAAATGGAATAAATGAGTAGTTTGAAGCGGAGGAGCTACCTCCGCTTTTTCTATGCACTCCACTATCAACATAGAAGTTTTTTAACTAAGGTATAAGTTTGAAAATTTATTAGCAGATATTCACTTTGAGTACTTAATATTCAACAAGATATATGGTAAAATATGTAAAGTTAATTTATGAAAAGTGCAGTGTTAAATAAGATAAGAATCAGTCAAAAAACGACTGATTTATTTTTATTGAACCAGCACTCAGTATGGATAAAGGAAGAGAAACATGAGTAAAAATGAAAGTTATTTAGTCGCTTTATCACAAAAGCATCCGCACAAGTTAGAAGCGCTCAGACCCTATGCAATAGAACATGAGGTGCCGATTATTCATCCTTTATCATTAGATATGGTTAAACAATTGATACGTATTCATCAGCCCAAACATATCTTAGAAATTGGTACTGCAATCGGATACAGTGCAATGCATTTTGCGTCAGTCGATCCTGATATCCGTATTACTACGATTGAGCGAAATGACGATATGTATCAGCAAGCGAAACAAAATATTGCAGACTACGGCTATCAAGAACAAATCGAAATCATTTTCGAAGATGCCAGAGAAGCATTTGATGCAGTAGCTGATCGAAAATTAGATATGATCTTCATCGATGCGGCCAAAGCACAAACGAAGAAGTTCTTTGAATTGTATACGCCGCTGCTCAAAACAGGCGGTCTCGTCGTGATTGATAATATTTTATATCACGATTTTGTGGCTGATATTGATGTAGTAAGAAGCAGAAATGTCAGACAGATGGTTAAGAAAATACAAAAATTCAACACTTGGTTAAATGATAACGAAGCGTATCACACTAACTTTTTAGATATAGAAGACGGCTTAGCAATAGCTGTAAAAGGAGAGTCGAAATGACAGAATTATTAGTGACACCGAAGTCGGTAGATCATATTGAAACTTTAATTTACAGAGGCGCTGATGCATTTGTGATTGGCGAACAAAAGTTCGGTTTGCGTTTAGCAGGCGAATTTGACAGAGAAGCAATGAAAGAAGCAGTTGAAATGATTCATGCACACGGCAAAAAAGCATATGCTGCTGTGAATGGTATTTTTCATAATTATCACCTCAATGCTTTAGAAGACTATATTCAATTCTTGCATGAAATCAAAGTAGACAGAATTATCTTCGGCGACCCTGCAGTTGTGATGTATGTAAAAGAACAAGCGAACCCTATTCCTTTGAACTGGGACGCTGAAACATTAGTTACCAATTACTTCCAATGCAACTACTGGGGTAAACGCGGTGCTAAAAGAGCAGTATTAGCACGCGAATTAAGCTTAGAAGAAATTTTGCATATCAAAGAAAATGCAGATGTTGAAATTGAAGTACAAGTACATGGTATGACTTGTATGTTCCAATCTAAACGTATGCTGCTCGGCAACTATTTTACATTCCAAGAGCGTCAAATGAAGATTCAGCGTGATGAAGAGACAGAAAATGATTTGTTGCTGTATGATGAAGAACGAGAAAATCAATATCCGGTCTTTGAAGATTATAACGGCACACATATTATGTCTCCGAACGACATTTGTTTGATTGAAGAGTTAGAGCCGCTGTTTGAAGCGGGTATCGACAGTATTAAAATAGATGGTGTCTTGCATTCTGAAGAATATATTAACGAATGTACAGAACAATACAGAGAAGCTATTGATTTATATAATGATGATCCGGAATCTTATGAAGATCAGAAATTCTTCTTGCTCGATGCGATTGAAAAAATTCAACCAGCACATCGACCATTTGACGAAGGTTTCTTATTCAAGCATACCGTATATTAAGGAGGAATTATCTTGGTTACTCAAGTTAAAGAAATGAAAACAAAATCTAAACGCCAAGTGAAAAAACCTGAATTATTGGCACCAGCCGGCAACTTAGAAAAACTGAAAATTGCAGTACATTACGGTGCAGATGCTGTATTTTTAGGCGGTCAAGAGTACGGTTTGCGTTCAAATGCTGATAATTTCACAATGGAAGAGATTAAAGAAGGCGTTGAATTTGCAGCAAAATACGGTGCTAAAATCTATGTTACGACTAACATCATTGCCCATGATGAAAACATGGAAGGATTAGAAACGTATTTGAAAAATCTAGAAGCTACAGGTGCAACAGGCATTATCGTAGCGGACCCGTTAATCATTGAAACATGCAAAAGCGTAGCACCGCGCTTAGAAATCCATTTATCAACTCAACAATCTTTAAGCAACTATAAAGCAGTTGAATATTGGAAAGAAGAAGGTTTGGACCGTGTAGTATTAGCACGTGAAACCGGTGCGATGGAAATGAAAGAAATGAAAGAAAAAGTGGATATCGAAATCGAAGCCTTTATCCACGGTGCAATGTGTATTGCCTATTCAGGCCGCTGTACATTAAGCAACCATATGACTGCCAGAGACTCAAACCGCGGAGGTTGCTGCCAAAGCTGCCGCTGGGATTATGATTTATTAGAAGTAGAAGAAAACGGCGACTTGGATTTATACTACAAAGAAGGCAAAGTTGTACCGTTTGCGATGAGTCCTAAAGACTTGAAATTAATCGAATCTATCCCGAATATGATGGATATCGGCATCGATTCATTGAAAATCGAAGGCCGTATGAAATCTATTCACTACATTGCGACGGTTGTATCTGTCTACCGCAAAGTCATTGATGCTTATGCTGAAGATCCGGATAACTTTAAAATCAAACCTGAATGGCTGATTGAGCTGGACAAATGTGCCAACAGAGACACTGCTTCATCATTCTTTGAAGGTACACCAGGTTATCAACAGCAAATGTTCGGCAATGAATCTAATAAAAAGACACCGTATGATTTCTGCGGTTTAGTCTTAGATTATGACAAAGAAACTAAAATTGCGACGGTACAGCAACGCAACCACTTCAAACCAGGACAAGAAATTGAGTTCTTCGGCCCTGAAATTGATGGTTTCACACAAGTGGTTGAAGCGATTTATGATGAAGAAGGCAATGAATTAGATGCTGCGCGCCATCCGCTCCAAATCGTTCAGTTTAAAGTAGACCATGATATTTATCCAAACAACATGATGCGAAAGGAAATCGGATAATGAAAGCAACAACGATTATAGGCATTGCAGGCGGATCTGGTTCAGGCAAAACATCAGTTACGAATGAAATTCTTCATAATTTAGAAGGTCATAGTGTTGCATTAATTGCACAAGACTACTATTATAAAGACCAATCGCATCTTACATTCGAAGAACGCTTGAAAACGAATTATGATCATCCGTTTGCGTTCGACAATGATTTATTGATTCAAAACTTGATTGATTTGCGCAACGGCATTCCTGTAGAGGTTCCGACATATGATTATGTCAATCATACGAGAAGCGCTGAAACCATTGCATTTCAACCAAAAGATGTTATTATCGTAGAAGGAATATTTGCACTTGAAAACAAAACATTACGTGATTTAATGGATGTTAAGATTTATGTCGATACAGATGCGGATTTGCGTATCTTAAGACGCTTGATGCGCGATACAAAAGAACGCGGTCGTTCTATGGAGTCTGTCATTGAACAATACATGACAGTCGTGCGTCCGATGCACAATCAATTCATAGAACCGACGAAAAAGTATGCGGATATTATTATCCCTGAAGGCGGCAGCAATAAAGTCGCTATCGACATAATGACAACAAAAATCCAATCTTTAATAAAAAATCAATAGGAACACTTGAGTAAAGGAAGATGACAATATGGAAAACCAAAAACAATATCCAATGACCCAAGAAGGTTTTGAAAAGCTAGAACAAGAACTTGAAGAGTTAAAGACGGTTAAACGTCCTGAAGTTGTAGAAAAAATCAAAGTTGCACGTTCTTTCGGCGACCTTTCAGAGAACTCTGAGTACGATGCAGCTAAAGATGAACAAGGTTTCATCGAACAAGATATCCAACGTATTGAACATATGATCCGCAATGCGCTGATCATTGAAGATACAGGCGACAACAATGTTGTTCAAATCGGGAAAACTGTTACATTTGTAGAGATTCCTGATGGTGAAGAAGAAGTTTACCAAATTGTCGGTTCTGCTGAAGCGGATGCTTTCAACGGCAAAATTTCTAACGAATCACCAATCGCTAAAAGTTTAATCGGAAAACATTTAGACGACGAAGTGCGTGTACCACTACCAAACGGTGCAGAAATGAAAGTTAAAATTACTAATATTCAATCACAATAATTATGAAATAAAGTAATCGTGTTTGGATTGCTTAATAAAATGATGACGGTTGGCGATACTTTTTCTGTTTGAAACACACTTTCAATAAGCAAAAGTAAAGCGCCAACCTTTTTTTGTGGGTTGAAGCTTTGTTGCAATGCGATTGGTCGTTGCGACTGGCAAATTATGATAAAATATCACTGATAGTTAATTTGAAAGGGGAAATGACGATGATTGGTATCATTGGCGCAATGGAAGAAGAGATTATGATTTTAAGAGATAACATCACACATCTCGAAGAAATTACAATTGCCCATGTTAAGTTTTATAAAGGTCAGCTCAACAATAAAGATGTTGTCCTGACACTCAGCGGTATCGGCAAAGTCAATGCCAGTATTTCAACAGCATTGCTGATTAACGAATTTTCACCGGAAGCTATTTTAAATACAGGTTCAGCAGGTGCACTTGATCATTCATTGAATATCGGAGATGTACTAATAGGTACAAAAGCAACGTATCATGATGCAGATGCACGTGCTTTCGGATACGAATTAGGTCAGATTCCAAATATGCCGTTAGCGTATGAAGCAGATAATGATTTGGCTGAACTTGCACAAGCTGTCATCGAGAAGCAGCAGCTGACAGGCCGCTTAGGTCTTATTGTCAGCGGCGATAGTTTTATTGGCGAAGTCAAACAGCGCGAACATATTAAAGCACATTTCCCTGAAGCTATGGCAGTAGAAATGGAAGCAACAGCAATTGCACAGACTTGCTACCAATTCAAAGTGCCGTTTATTGTGACAAGAGCAGTGTCTGATTTAGCAAATGGCGAAGCTAACGTAACGTTTGATGAATTTATTGGAAAAGCAGCGAAATCATCAAGTGAAATTGTATTACAAATGTTGAAATCTTTATAAGGATAAGGTGAATTGTTGTATGGGAATCTTAAGTAAAAACTTTATGCCGAATGCCTATGTGCAGTCTATACATGAAATTGATTTTGATAAGTTAGCAGATAACGGTATTAAAGGTGTCATTACTGATTTAGATAACACATTAGTCGGTTGGGATGTTGCAGATCCGACACCTGCTGTGATTCATTGGTTTAATATGCTTAATGAAAAAGGCATTAAAGTCACAGTAGTGTCTAATAACCACCAAAACAGAGTATCAAGCTTCTGCCAACCGTTAAAAGTCAATTACATTTTCGAAGCAAGAAAACCGATGGGCAAAGCATTTAAACATGCGGCAGACCGTATGGGGTTAAAACCAGAAGAAACAGTGGTCATCGGCGATCAAATGCTGACGGATGTATTCGGAGGCAACCGCCGCGGTATGTATACAGTAATGGTAGTACCTGTTAAGAAAACAGACGGCTTTGTGACGAAATTCAATCGTATTATCGAAAGACGTCTGCTCAACAGATATAAAAGAAAAGGCTATATTAAGTGGGAGGAAAATTGATTGACAGAAACGAGCAAATGTATCGGATGCGGCGCTGAACTTCAAGCTGACGATCCGAAAAAACCCGGTTATGTCCCTGCGCATAATCTGCATAAAGAAGATGTAATCTGCCAGCGTTGTTTCAGATTGAAAAATTATAACGAAATCCAAGATGTCGGTATGGATAGCGAAGACTTCTTAGACTTGCTGAATAATTTAGCAGATAAAAAGGGACTCGTTGTTAATGTTGTAGATGTCTTCGACTTTGAAGGTTCATTTATCAATGCATTAAAACGTATTGTCGGCAACAAGAAAGTCAT
This sequence comes from Staphylococcus sp. IVB6181, assembly GCF_025561445.1. Taxonomy (NCBI): domain Bacteria; kingdom Bacillati; phylum Bacillota; class Bacilli; order Caryophanales; family Staphylococcaceae; genus Staphylococcus; species Staphylococcus sp. IVB6181. The sequence goes on from NZ_CP095096.1 coordinate 1,429,957, forward strand.
CTTAGCTGCTAACAAAGTGGATTTGCTGCCGAAACAAATCAATAAACGCCGTGTTAAAGAATGGTTGAAGAAATCAGCACGCAAATATGGTTTAGAAGCAGAAGAGGTTGTTTTGATTTCAGCTGAAAAAGGCTATGCTATCAATGACTTGCTAGAAGCGATTCAAAAACATCGCAGCAATGATGATGTCTATATTGTCGGTACAACGAATGTCGGCAAATCTACTTTAATCAACAAATTAATCGAACAAAGCGTAGGGGAAAAGAATGTCGTTACGACATCAAGGTTCCCAGGTACAACATTGGATTTAATTGATATCCCATTAGACGATACGTCATTTATGTACGATACACCAGGTATTATCCAAGACCATCAAATGACACATTATGTATCAGAAAAAGAATTAAAACAGATTATGCCGAATAAAGAAATTAAACAATGTGTTTATCAATTGAATGAAGGTCAAACATTATTCTTTGGAGGACTTGCACGCATTGATTATGTCTCAGGCGGCAAACGTCCTTTAGTATGCTACTTCTCTAATCAGCTGCATATTCATCGTACTAAAACTGAAAAAGCAAATGATTTATGGCGTACACAGCTTGGAGACTTATTAACACCTCCAGGCAATCGTGATGACTTTGATTTAAATGATATGAAAGCAGTCCGCTTAGAAACGGGTAAAGAGAAAAGAGATATCATGATAGCGGGCTTAGGATTTATTACTATCGGTCCTGGCGCGAAAGTCATTGTCAGAGTACCGAAGTCTGTAGACGTAGTGCTAAGAAATTCTATCATGTAGCAGGTGATAATTATGAAATTTGCGGTTATCGGTCACCCTATCGACCACTCATTATCTCCCATCATGCATAATGCCAACTTTAAAGCATTAGGGCGTGATGACACTTATGAAGCATTGAATATTCCGCCCAAGCATTTTCATCTGATTAAAGAAATAATCAGCGAAAAGCAATTGGACGGCTTTAATATTACGATTCCGCATAAGGAAAGTATTATTCCTTATCTTGATGAAATCGATACACATGCTTCTAAGATAGGTGCAATTAATACAGTTAAAATACAAGATGGCAAATGGACAGGGTATAACACAGACGGCATCGGCTATGTTAAAGGCTTAAAACGTGTGTATCCAGATTTAGAGCATGCGAAGATTTTATTGATTGGTGCCGGCGGTGCAAGCAAAGGATTAGCAGCTGCACTGAGTGAAATTGCGAACAAGCCGCTGACAGTTGCCAATCGTACGATGAAACGTTTCGATACTTGGGATTTAGAGGTCGAACAGTATACGCTCAAAGAAGTAGAAGCAAATTTAGAACAATTTGATATTGTGATTAATACAACGCCCGCTGGGATGAATCATAACCAAGATGTTGTGATTTCATTAGATCAGTTAGCACCTGATACTTTAGTAAGTGATATCGTGTATATACCAGAGAAAACACCGATACTTGCTTTAGCAGAAGCAAAAGGCAATCCTATCTATAATGGGTTGGATATGTTTGTGAATCAAGGTGCTGAGAGTTTTAAAATATGGAGCGGGGCAGAAGCGGATATTGAAGTAATGAAAAGTACAGTGATTGAACAATTAAAAAGGAGAAATTAAATGCTGACAGGTAAACAAAAAAGATTTTTAAGAAGCAAAGCACATCATGTTAACCCAACTTTCCAAATCGGCAAAGCGGGATTAAATGATAATATGATTGAGCAGCTGAATGAAATTTTAGAGAATAGAGAACTTATCAAGATTCATATCTTGCAAAATAACATGGATGATAAAAGCGAATTAGCACAAGCAGTCAGTGAAGCGACGCAAAGTGAATTGGTACAAGTAATCGGATCTATGATTGTGTTGTATAAAGAATCTGAAGAAAACAAACAGATTGAACTCCCATAATATGACAAATAAAATTGTCTTATACGGCGGCCAATTCAATCCGATTCATATTGCGCATATGGTTGCAGCAAGCGAAGTTTATCACCAATTGAAACCTGATCGCTTTCTCTTTTTGCCGAGTTATATGTCGCCGTTAAAAGCACATCGCACTGAATTAAATACTAAACACCGTATTGCGATGTTAAAGGCAGCAATCACGCAATTAGGCTTTGGAGAAATCTGCTTAGATGAGATAGAACGAGAAGGCCAAAGTTATACGTATGATACGCTGCAAGCGATTAAATCGGCACATCCAGATTCAGAACTCTATTTTGTGATTGGTACTGATCAGTACGATCAACTAGATAAATGGTATAAAATTGATGCATTGAAACAAATTGTGACGTTTGTCGTTGTGAACAGAGACAAAGCAGTTCAATATGTTTCTAATGACATGATAGCAGTGAACATTCCTCGAATAGATATCAGCTCGTCTATGATCAGAACACGTGTTGCTGAAGGTGAATCTATTCAAGTGCTGGTTCCTGCAGAAGTGGAATCCTATATCAGGAAGGAGCGATTATATGAAAATTAATGAAGCGGTAAAACTTGTAGAAGAAAAGCTGCCTAAAAAACGTTATAAGCACTCTTTGCGTGTAGCAGAAACTGCTAAGCATTTAGCACAAATACACAAAGGGGATGTAGAAAAGGCAGAACTTGCAGGTGTTTTGCATGACTATGCAAAATATGATGATTTAAGTTCTATGTACCAGATTGTAGGACAATATAACTTAGATCAGGATTTATTAAGTTATGGTTCAGAAATTTTACATGGCCCAGTCTGTGCGGTTATTATGAAAGAGAAGTATGGTATCGATGACCAAGAAGTTTTAGATGCGATTCACTTCCATACGACAGGGCGTGCGCAAATGTCGAAAACAGAAAAAATTGTTTTCATTGCGGACTATATTGAGCCGAAAAGAACTATACCTGGTGTAGAAGACATAAGAGAGATGGCAGAACAGCCGGGCAACTTAGATAAAACTATTTATGAAATTTCTAAAAGAACCGTTTTATTTTTAATTGGCAATGATATCTCTGTGTACAAAGCGACGATTGATTGTTTAAATTACTACAATTTCAGTGATGAAAGAATAAAGGATGATTAAATGCAAACAGAACAAATTTTAGATTTGGCGGTAGAAGCTGTTGAGAGTAAAAAAGCAGAAGAAGTGATTTCTCTTAATTTAGAGGGCATCAATGATATGGCAGATTACTTTGTGATTTGTCATGGTAATAACGAGAGACAAGTACAGGCGATTGGGAGAGCTGTTAAAGAAGCGGCTGACAAAGCAGGCGTAGATATTACTGTCTTTGAAGGCCTGAGCGAAGCAAGATGGGTATTACTGGATTTATCTGGTATTATTGTCCACATCTTCCATAAAGACGAGCGCAGTTATTACAACATTGAAAAGCTCTATAGAGATGCACCGATGAAAACCTATGAGGAAGCTTACTAAATGGTTCAGTACCAAGGTTTTAGTCAATACTATGATGAATTAACACAAGATCAACCTTATGAACAATGGTTAGCTATTATACAGCAAGCTGCTTCAAAACGAGATTCTATTTTGGATATCGGTTGCGGAACCGGCAGCTTAACGCATTTATTAACAGATTTTAAGCATGTTACTGGTATGGATTTAAGCAGTGATATGCTAGCTGTTGCATCAAAAAAAGCATCGAATATCAGATGGATAGAAGGCGATATGACTGATTTTGATTTAGGTCAAACTTATGACGTCATTACAATCTTATGCGATTCATTGAATTATATTGCTGAAAAAGATCAAGTTGCAGCAACTTTTAATCATGTATACGAGCATTTGAATGACGATGGAACTTTCATCTTTGATGTGCATTCCACTTACAAAATGGAGACCTTATTTGCAAATCATAGTTATATTGACGAGACAGAACATATCTTCTTAGGATGGGACGCTGTTAAAGGCGAGGAACCCTTTAGTGTTTGGCATTATATGACATTCTTTGAGCTTCAAAATGATGGCAGTTATCATCGTTTTGATGAAGAACATTATCAAAGAACGTATCTGCGTGAGGACTATATTGATATGTTGGAAAATGCCGGCTTTAAGTCGATTTCAACCTTCTATGATTTTGATGTTGAGAATCAAGATGAGCAAAGCGATCGTTTATTCTTCATTGTAAAAAAATAAAGTAAATTCACTCCTTGAAACGTTTGTTATATAAAGGAGTGAATTTTTTATGTTTGACCAATTAATACATTATTATGAGCAATATAAGCAATACACCTGGTTAGCAGTAATTGGAATGTTGCTGCTGTTGGGTATCTTCTTATTTATCCATCCTAAAGAAGAAAATGCACCAATAGAAGCCAAAGCTGCTGATAAACCTGCGCATGAGTATCAAAAAGGCAGCAATAGTACTTCTGAAAAAGGAAAAGACACCTCTGAACCTATTAAAACGAATGGTGGAAAAGTTAAAAATATTGTAGTGGATGTCAAAGGAGCGGTAGAGCATCCTAACATTTACGAGATGAAAGATAACCAAAGAGTTAAAGATGTACTGGATAAAGCAAAAATAACCTCCAAAGCTGATTTGACCCTGATAAATCTTTCGGAAAAGCTTACCGAACAAAAAATGATAGTCGTACCTGAAAAAGGACAAACAGTCTCAAATACTACAAGCACAAACGCTGCAGCTTCATCCAAGCAATCTGGGAGTCCTCAGGCTAAGGTTAACTTGAATAGTGCTAAAGAAAGCGAATTGACTACTGTTAACGGATTAGGGCCATCTAAAGCAAAAGCGATAATAGAGTACAGAGAATCAAAAGGTTCATTTAATAGTGTAGATCAATTAAAAAAACGTTAAAGGCATAGGTGAAAAATCATTTGAAAAGCTAAAGGATTATTTCACAGTTTAGAGATAATGATTTATTAAAATGCCTTTTTGTAATAAAATAGTATTGTTATATAACAATGGAGGTGCAAAACGTGGACAGAATAAAATGGGAAGAGTACTTTATGGCGCAAAGTCATTTGCTTTCACTTCGTTCTACGTGCACTAGACTCTCTGTCGGTGCAACAATTGTAAAAGATAATAGAATCATTGCAGGAGGTTATAACGGCTCTGTAGCAGGCGAAGTACACTGTATTGATGAAGGCTGCTTAATGGAAGATGGTCATTGTATCAGAACAATTCATGCAGAAATGAATGCCTTATTGCAATGTGCGAAACAAGGGGTTTCTACAGAAGGGGCAACAATCTATGTAACACATTTCCCGTGCTTGAATTGCACTAAATCCATTATTCAAGCTGGTATTAAACAAATTTACTACGCTAAAGATTATCACAACCACGATTACGCAATTCAACTGCTTAAACAATCAGGAATTGAATATAAAAAGATACCATTTGATGCTGATCAAGTTGCAGAATTTTTAACTAAGAAGTGATAGATATTTGATATATATTGCACTTGCATTTTTAGACGGCATCTTATTGATTTATAATAAGCCGCTTGCTTACATGCTTGCTGGCTTATTATTATTCATAATTACAAAAAGAAAGCTTCCAATATTATTAACTATAGTTATATTATGTCAACCCATAATAAGTTATACGATTTTTTCTAGCCATATTTCAAATAAATCCCAAAAATTAATGTGGTTTAAGACTTCAAAACCTTTTAAAGGTCATTTAATGCTTCAACATTTGCAAATAAAGAAGGAAAAATATGCAGAATCAAAGGTTAAAATTCGAGATTTTCTCGTAAAATTGACTTACTTTCCAAAAAATCCTGCGGAAATAAACAAATTAAAGGGGATGACTGCTTATGTAGACTGCTATATAGAAGGCCAATTTAAAGTTGATCCGGACTTTAATGATGCAATATCTTTAATCGTAAAGAAAATAAACTATGCATCATGTAAGCCGGTAAAATCCCATTCTTTGGAATCATTAATAGCACAACATAAGTTTTATTCTCTTCATCGTCTCAAACTCTATTCTCCGCATTGGCAAAATACATTTGCGATGATTACTGGTGATGTAAGTTTTATTAGTCCAAGTGAATTAGAAACTGATAAGGAACTTGGTATTTATCATTTGCTCGCTGTAAGCAGCTCTCATGTTGTGGTCATTGCCTCGATTTTCTATTTTGTGTTTAATAGACTCTCTATTCCTCTTATCTTTATCAAGTTTATTATTATTACAGTATTATTGTTATTTGCTTACTATACTGATTTTGCGCCAAGTGCGTTACGCGCCATTTTATGTATGAGCTTAGTAATGATACTTCCAAAAAAGTTTTACCATTCTCTAATTGATATCTTATGTACTGTATTTTTATTTCTATGCATCGTTAACCCTGATATTGTATTAGATATCGGCTTTCAATTTTCATTTTTAATTACATGTTTTATATTATTATCCTCACCAGCACTTAAAAATAAATCCGCTTTATTTACCATGTTTATCATGACCTTGATTGCACAATTCGGTTCTTTTTTGATTAGCGCTTATCATTTCAACCAAATTCAATGGATTGGATTTGTTTCCAACTTTATATTTATTCCTTTTTATTCGTTCATTTTATTTCCGCTTGCTATTTTTACTTATTTTTATTATCAGTGGCTCCCGTCGAATACGTTACTTAATTTGCTAATAGTTAAATTATATGCCATTCATGATCAATTACTTATTCCTTTGTTCAAGTACTTAGTGCGATTTCGCTGGTTCATAGGGGAGATGAATAGTTTTCTCATTGTAATGACACTCGTTTGGCTGATTATCTTGCTGGTGTTAACAACCAATACTAAGATTAAAGCAGCTCTGATTTTGTTTGTGGCAGGCAGTGTTGTTCTCACGTACATTGCATCTATCCCACACACTAGATTCACTGCACTGAATGTGGGACAAGGAGATGCATTTTTATTTGAAACACGCCATCGAGATCGTATTTTAATCGATACAGGAGGAAAAGCACAAAATGAAAATCAATTGTTTGATTTTAACTCCAATGATTCAAATGATTCTCATTCCATCAGCAAGTTTCATATTTTGCCTACATTAAGAAGAAGGGGAATCTCGACACTTGATTATGTCATAGTGACACATCCGCACGCAGATCATATTGGAGAGCTTCATTATGTAATGACTCACGTGCACGTTAAAAATTTGATTGTTAACTTTAAAAGTTTTCCTGTTTCTTCTTTAATGCAGCTTCATGGATTATGTCATCAAAACAAGACGCAATTAATAGACGTTAATACAATAAAATCTATACGTTTAGGTGAAAATAAAATTACATTTTATGATACTGCCTTAACACAAAGCAAAGACTTAAATGATCATTCAATCATTGCATTAATTCAAACCAAAAAATATAACATTTTAACGACAGGGGATGCTACTGCTAAAAACGAAAATCTGTTACTGCAAAAATACAAATTACCTAAAATTGATATTTTAAAGGTGGGCCATCATGGCAGCCAAACGAGTAACAGTGTTACGTACATCAATACAGTACATCCCACTTACAGTATAATTTCCAGCGGCAAAAACAATGTGTATAAACTACCGAATAAAACTATATTAAAACGTTTAAAAGACGTCCGTTCAATGATTTACGACACTCAAATAAATGGTGAAGTGACTTTTAATTTAGATCACAATATAGAAGTCATCACGCAAAATCAATAGGAATGGTGTCATATTAATACAAATGCTATAATACTAAAGTATGCTAATTTTGAGAGGTGCCAGTTGTGGAAAATAATATTATTACAATTTACGGTGAAGTACCTGAGCTAATTGATAAAAAGACAAATGAGCTTACACAACAATATTTGCAAACAGATAAAGATGACTTTAACTTTGCAAGTTTTAATTTAAACGAAACAGAAATCAGTGTATGTATTGAAGAAGCAATGACTTTACCTTTTTTCTCAGATGAAAAAGCAGTTGTGATTAAAAATGCTTATGTATTTACTGGTGAAAAGGGCAGTAAAGATGTAACGCACAATCTAGAGCAGCTGCAAGAATTTATTGAAAAGTTCGATGGACCCTCACTTGTAATATTTGAAGTATATAACCAAAAATTAGACGAGCGTAAGAAGCTTGTGAAAACTTTAAAAAAACATTCAAAGCTGATTAAAATAGAGCAAATGTCTGAAGAAGAATTGAAAAATTGGATTAAAACATCCTTGAATGAACAATATAAAGACATTAAGCAAGATGCGTTAAACCTTTTTATTGATTTAACAGGTATTAATTTCAATTTGGTAAAGCAAGAGTTGGATAAAATCATTTTATATTTAGGGGATCGACCTACAATTACAAAGCAGGATGTTGAAACGATTGTAAATAGAAGTTTAGAACAAAATGTATTTCTATTAACTGATTATATTCAACAAGGTAAGAAACCAGAAGCTGTAAATTTGGTGAATGATTTAATCACCATGAAAGAAGAGCCAATCAAGTTATTGGCATTAATAGCAAGTAATTTCAGATTGTACTACCAATGTAAAATTTTAGCGAAAAAAGGGTATTCTCAACAACAGATTGCTAAAACAGTCAGTGTACATCCATTCAGAGTTAAATTAGCTTTAAGAGCATCAAGACAATATGATTTAAGACATTTAATGCAAATCATGAATGCATGTGCTGAAACTGACTACAAACTTAAATCTTCTTATATGGATAAACAATTGATATTGGAACTTTTTATTTTGTCCATATAAAAAAAGTTCAAGCCAAGAGCTTGAACTTTTTCATTATTTAGCTGCAACCATCAATTGTGATTTTACGCGGTCAGCTTTATTTGAGTGGATTAAGTTAGCTTGTGCTGCTTTATCAACTTTTTTCACAGCGATACGTACTAATTCTTCTTTGTTATCAGCGTTTTCAGCGATAGCTGTTTTCGCACGTTTAACTGCAGTACGCATAGCATTTTTTTGAGAAATGTTTTGTGCTTCAGCTTTGTTAGTTGTTTTAACACGTTTAATAGCAGATTTAATATTTGGCATCGAATGTCACCTCCTATAGTGATCTATGCTCATCAAATAAATATTTGATTACAACAAGAAATATTTTATCAAATGTACTATTAAACTGCAATCATTTATTTTTAAAGAGGCTTTTAACAAGCGCAGATTTACAGTAAAATAGAGTCTGACAATAAATGTACAATAAATTGCCATTAGTTGCAATTATGGGGCAAACACGTTATTATATCAAAGAATATCATACATAATGCTCTATTGAATATTATGAAAGCGAGTAGATAGAATGAATAATCAAGAACGGTTAAACCGACAAGAAAATATTAGAAACTTTTCTATCATTGCCCACATTGACCATGGGAAGTCAACTTTGGCTGATAGAATTTTAGAAAATACAAAAAGTGTAGAAACAAGAGAGATGCATGCGCAATTATTAGACTCAATGGATTTGGAAAGAGAACGCGGTATTACGATTAAATTAAACGCAGTTCGATTGAAATATGAAGCAAACGACGGCAACAGTTATATTTTTCATCTTATCGATACACCAGGACACGTCGACTTTACTTATGAGGTATCACGTTCTCTAGCAGCTTGTGAAGGGGCAATATTAGTAGTAGATGCTGCTCAAGGTATTGAAGCACAAACTTTAGCTAACGTGTATCTTGCATTAGATAACGACTTAGAATTGCTTCCTGTCGTAAACAAAATCGATTTGCCGGCTGCAGAACCAGAAAGAGTTAAACAAGAATTAGAAGATGTCATTGGTTTAGACCAAGATGAAGTGGTTTTAGCAAGTGCTAAATCCAACATCGGTATTGAAGATATCTTAGAAAAAATTGTTGAAGTTGTTCCGCCTCCGCAAGGTGATCCTGAAGCTCCATTAAAAGCATTGATTTTCGACTCTGAATACGATGCATATCGCGGTGTCATTTCATCTATCCGTATTATCGACGGTGTTGTAAAAGTTGGAGATAAAATTAAAATGATGGCTACAGGCAAAGAATTCGAAGTTACAGAAGTAGGTATCAATACACCGAAACAATTGCCTGTTGAAGAATTAACTGTCGGAGATGTTGGTTACATTATTGCCAGCATTAAAAATGTAGACGACTCACGTGTAGGGGATACTATTACACACGCTGAGCGACCAGCCGCAGAACCTTTAAAAGGTTATAAGAAAATGAATCCGATGGTATTCTGCGGACTCTTCCCGATTGATAATAAGAATTATAACGACCTAAGAGAAGCATTAGAGAAACTTCAATTAAACGATGCTTCTTTAGAATTCGAACCTGAAACATCACAAGCATTAGGATTTGGGTTCCGTACAGGTTTCTTAGGTATGCTGCACATGGAAATTATCCAAGAGCGTATCGAAAGAGAATTCGGTATTGAGCTTATTGCTACGGCACCATCTGTTATTTATGAATGTGTCTTGAAAAATGGAGACAAAAAAATTGTTGATAACCCTGCTCAAATGCCTGAGCGTGATCAAATTGAAAAAATTTACGAACCATACGTTAAAGCAACTATGATGGTACCTAGTGATTATGTCGGTGCTGTAATGGAACTTTGCCAAAGTAAACGCGGTCAATTTATCAATATGGATTATTTAGATGATATTCGAGTAAATATTATTTATGATATTCCATTATCAGAAGTTGTATTCGACTTCTTCGACCAATTAAAATCAAACACTAAAGGTTATGCATCATTTGATTACGAATTGATTGGTTATAAAGAAAGTAATCTTGTTAAGATGGATATCTTGCTTAACGGAGATAAAGTGGACGCATTAAGCTTTATCGTTCACAAAGACTTCGCGTATGAACGCGGTAAAGCTTTAGTTGAAAGATTAAAAACTTTAATTCCGCGTCAACAATTCGAGGTGCCTGTTCAAGCAGCAGTTGGTCATAAAATTATTGCACGTACAAACATTAAATCAATGGGTAAAAACGTACTTGCAAAATGTTACGGCGGGGATATCAGCCGTAAACGTAAATTATTAGAAAAACAAAAAGAAGGTAAAGCTAAAATGAAAGCTGTAGGTAACGTAGAGATTCCTCAGGATGCATTCTTAGCTGTACTAAAAATGGATGAAGATTAATAAAGGTTGGGACACTCGAACGTCCCAGCTTTTTATTTTGAATTTCATTCCTAAAAGAGAGGCGAAACCATGAAAGTAGAAAGTGCATATATTCATATCCCTTTTTGTGTCAGAATTTGTACTTACTGTGATTTCAATAAATATTTCATTCATAATCAACCTGTCGATGACTATTTAGACTGCTTGATTGAAGAGTTTAAAACTGCCAATAATAGAAATTTGAAAACGATGTTTGTCGGAGGCGGTACACCCACAGCTTTAAGTAATAAACAATTAGAAAGATTGCTGCAAGCCATCAATACACATTTTAATATCTCAAATGAATATACGTTTGAAGCGAACCCTGATGAACTTACACCTTCAAAAATCAAATTATTAAAGGATTATGGTGTCAATAGAATATCGATGGGGGTACAGACGTTTGATCAAGATTTATTAAAAGTACTTGGACGTACACATCAAACAAACGATATTTATAATGCTGTGGATTTGGCAAATCAATACAACATTGATTCAATCAGTTTAGATTTAATGTATCATTTGCCAGGTCAAACGATAGAGCAGTTTGAAAAAAGCTTGGATATTGCACTGTCCATGGATATCAATCACATTTCAAGCTATGGTTTAATTTTGGAACCTAAGACTCAATTTTATAACCTATATCGTAAAGGAAAATTAAAATTACCCAATGAAGACTTAGGTGAAGAAATGTATCAATTGCTTCTGAGTAAAATTAATCAATCTTCAATGCATCAATATGAAATTTCAAACTTCAGTCAGATCGGCCATGAATCTGAACATAATAAAGTATATTGGAAAAACGAAGGGTATTACGGCTTTGGTGCAGGCGCCAGCGGTTACGTGAATGGGGTAAGATATTCGAATGTTAATCCAGTCAATCACTACATTAAGAAAATACAAAATAATGAACGCCCAATACTTCATCAGACAACACCAACGCGTAATGAACAAATGGAAGAGCAAATGTTTTTAGGTTTACGTATGAATCAAGGCGTAGATAAAACAGTTTTCAAAGAAAAATTCCAAACTGATATCAATCAAGTTTATGAGAAAGCATTAACAGATTTAAGCAAAAAAGAACTGATTATTAATGATGAGAATCATGTTGCTTTAACCGACAGAGGGAAAGTAATCGGCAATGAAGTCTTCGAAGCATTTCTTATTGATTAACTTTTTTTACAGTCCAATGCTTTAACATTGACTTACTTTGACCAATTTGATAAATTATAATTAGCACTTGGAAGAAGAGAGTGCTAATGAGGTGGAAACATGATTACAGATAGACAATTGAGCATTTTAAATGCCATTGTTGAAGATTATGTAGATTATGGTTTACCTGTTGGATCTAAAACGATTATAGAGCGGCACAACGTAAATGTCAGTCCTGCTACTATTAGAAATGAAATGAAACAATTGGAATCAATTGGTTTAGTAGAGAAGTCTCATGCTTCATCTGGCAGGTCGCCGTCAGTGAAAGGTTTTAGATATTACGTAGACCAGCTGTTGGAAAATACTTCTCCTCTTAAAGAATCGCACAACCAGCGTTTAAACAAATTATTAATGGAATATAATTTCAATTTATCTGCTGCATTAAGTGTTTATGCAAATGAATTGTCATTATTTACCCAGTATACTACGTTGGTAATGAAACCGAATCAATCAAAAGATTTAATCAGCGATGTTCATTTGTTTAATGCGACCGCAAATTTGGTTATTATGGTAATTGTGTTCGAAACAGGTGATGTAGAGCACATTCAATTGGCCATAGATGAGAAAATTTCTAAATCGCGTTTAATCCAAATTGCCAACTACATCAAAGAAATTTATAATAACAAAGGCTTTGAAGATAAAACATTTGAACAATCCAATGATATCTCAACGGTTCATCAATTAACAGATTTGCTTTACCAAAGAGTAAATGATAGTCAAAACGACATTTACCTTGGCGGAAAATCTATTTTAATTGATACATTAAATGAACAGAATGTGAATTCAATACAACAAATTCTTCAATATTTAGAGTCCAATAAGATATTGAAACTGTTCGAAGAAGGTAATCACTCTGGTATCGATGTTAAAATCGGTCAAGAAATTGATAATAGATTAGAAGATATTTCCATTGTGATGAGTGATTATCATATTGATGAGCATCTTAAAGGGCACATAGCTGTTATTGGACCAACCGCTATGCGTTATCAAAATGTAATTCAATTACTATACAAAATATAGTGTTGAAACGTATTGGAGGACGGAAAATGGCAGAAAAAGATCAATCAGTAAACAATGAAGAAGTTGCTGAAAATGAAGAAACAGCAGTAGATTCAAATACTGAAGAACAGACTCAAACAACAGAGAATAATGAAGACGTTCAAAATGATTCAGAAGAGAATCAACAAGAGAATGAAATCCAACAACTTAAAGATGAGTTAAATGAACAAGAAGAAAAATATTTACGTCTTTATGCAGAGTTTGAAAACTACAAAAGACGTATTCAAAATGAAAATCAAACTTTAAAAACTTACCAATCTCAAAGTGTTTTAACAGATATCTTGCCGACAATCGATAACATCGAACGCGCGTTGCAAATCGAAGGCGACGATGAATCATTTAAATCTCTTCAAAAAGGGGTACAAATGGTTTATGAAAGCTTATTACGCGCATTGGAAGAAAATGGTCTTGAAAAAATTCAAGCACTTGGCGAACAATTCGATCCAAACTTCCATCAAGCTGTAATGCAAGATAATGATGATTCATACGAATCAGGCGCTGTTACACAAGAGCTTCAAATGGGTTATAAATTGAAGGATCGTGTATTACGCCCTTCAATGGTAAAAGTAAACCAATAAAAATAACTGATTAAATAAAACAACAAATGTAATTAGGAGGAATTATTAGTTATGGGTAAAATTATCGGTATTGACTTAGGTACAACAAATTCTTGCGTGTCTGTTTTAGAAGGCGACGAACCAAAAGTTATTCAAAATCCAGAAGGTGCACGTACAACTCCATCAGTTGTTGCATTTAAAAATGGTGAAACTCAAGTAGGTGAAGTTGCTAAACGACAAGCAATTACAAACCCTAACACAATTCAATCTATCAAACGTGAAATGGGTACTGAACACAAAGTAGACGTTGATGGAAAATCATATACACCACAAGAAATTTCAGCAATGATTCTTCAAAACCTAAAAAGCACTGCTGAAAGCTATTTAGGCGACAAAGTTGATAAAGCAGTTATCACAGTACCTGCATATTTCAACGACGCTGAACGTCAAGCAACTAAAGATGCTGGTAAAATTGCTGGTTTAGAAGTTGAACGTATTATCAACGAACCAACAGCAGCTGCATTAGCTTATGGTTTAGATAAAACTGAACAAGACGAAAAAGTCTTAGTATTCGACCTTGGCGGCGGTACTTTCGACGTATCTATCCTTGAATTAGGCGACGGCGTATTCGAAGTACTTTCTACTGCTGGCGACAACAAACTCGGCGGTGACGATTTCGACCAAGTAATCATTGACTATTTAGTAGAAGAATTCAAAAAAGAAAACGGAATCGACTTATCTCAAGATAAAATGGCATTGCAACGTTTGAAAGATGCAGCTGAAAAAGCTAAAAAAGACTTATCAGGTGTATCTCAAACTCAAATCTCATTACCATTCATTTCTGCTGGAGAAAGCGGTCCATTACACTTAGAAATCACACTTACGCGTTCTAAATTCGAAGAACTTTCTGATGATTTAGTACGTCGTACAATGGAACCGACTCGTCAAGCATTAAGCGATGCTGGTTTAACAAGCAAAGATATCGATGAAGTTATCTTAGTTGGTGGTTCTACTCGTATTCCTGCAGTTCAAGAAGCTGTTAAAAAAGAAATCGGCAAAGAACCAAACAAAAGTGTTAACCCTGACGAAGTAGTTGCTATGGGTGCAGCAATCCAAGGCGGCGTTATCTCAGGTGACGTTAAAGACGTTGTATTATTAGACGTTACACCATTATCATTAGGTATCGAAATCATGGGCGGCCGTATGAATACACTTATTGAACGTAATACAACAATCCCAACATCTAAATCTCAAGTTTATTCAACTGCTGCAGATAACCAACCAGCTGTAGACATTCACGTATTACAAGGTGAACGTCCAATGGCTTCAGACAACAAAACATTAGGACGCTTCTCATTAACTGATATTCCACCAGCTCCACGCGGTGTACCTCAAATCGAAGTAACATTCGACATTGATAAAAACGGTATCGTTAATGTAACAGCTAAAGACTTAGGTACTAATAAAGAACAAAATATCACAATCGAATCAAGCTCTTCATTATCTGACGATGAAATCGATCAAATGGTAAAAGATGCTGAACAAAATGCTGAAGCTGACAAAAAACGTCGTGAAGAAAGTGACTTACGCAACGAAGCTGACAGCTTAGTCTTCCAAGTTGAAAAAACATTGAAAGACTTAGGCGGCAACATTTCTGAAGACGACAAAAAACAAGCTGAAGACAAAAAAGAAGACTTGAAAAAAGCGCTTGAAGGTGACGATTTAGATGATATTAAATCTAAAAAAGAAGACCTTGAAAAAGTAGTTCAAGATTTATCAATGAAAGTTTACCAACAAGCTCAAGAAGCTCAGCAACAACAACAAGGTGATCAAGGCGGCAACAACAGCGATGTTGAAGATGCTGACTTCACTGAAGTTAAAGATGATGATAAAAAAGACGATAACAAATAATATTTGAAATCGTATATGTTTGAAAGCTGCTATAACTAAATAATAGAAGAAGGCGGCTTCTTGAATTAAAATTTAAGTCAAAGTCAATTGTACATTGGCTTTGACTTTTTATTATTTAACGAACTATACTTTAAAAGGTAAATAAAATCTATACTAGCAGAAAAGATAGGAGAGATTACAGTGGCAAAAAGAGACTACTATGAAGTCTTAGGTGTCAGCAAAGATGCGTCAAAAGACGAAATCAAAAAAGCCTACCGTAAATTATCCAAAAAATATCATCCAGATATTAATAAAGAAGAAGGCGCAGAAGACAAGTTCAAAGAGGTCACTGAAGCATATGAAGTCTTAAGTGATGAGAACAAACGTGCAAACTATGATCAGTTCGGCCATGATGGACCGCAAGGCGGATTCGGCAGCCAAGGCTTCGGCGGACAAGACTTCAGCGGATTCGGCGGCGGTTTCGAAGATATTTTCAGTTCATTCTTCGGCGGCGGAGGTGCTCAAAGAGATCCTAACGCACCCCGTAAAGGCGATGATTTACAATATACAATGACAATTTCTTTCGAAGAAGCAGTTTTCGGTACTGAAAAAGAAATTTCAATCAGAAAAGAAGTAAAATGTGAAACTTGCGGCGGATCAGGTGCAAAACCAGGTTCTAAAAAGAAAACTTGTCATTACTGTAATGGTACAGGACATGTATCAGTTGAACAAAATACAATACTAGGCCGTGTACGTACAGAAAAAGTTTGTCCAGTATGTAATGGTACAGGTGAAGAAATTGAAGAGCCATGTCCTACATGTCACGGTAAAGGTACTGAAACTAAAAATGTTAAACTTAAAGTCAAAGTACCTGAAGGTGTAGACAATGATCAGCAAATCCGTTTAGCAGGCGAAGGTGCACCGGGGCATAATGGCGGACCTCAAGGTGATTTATATGTTGTATTCAGAGTTCAACCTTCTGATAAATTCATTCGTGAAGGCGATGACATCTTCTACAACTTGAAAATCAGCTTCCCTCAAGCAGCACTTGGTGATGAAATCAAAGTACCTACACTTAATGGTCATGTTATGCTTACTGTGCCGGAAGGTACACAAGATGGTAAGCAATTCCGCATGAAAGACAAAGGTGTTAAAAATGTTCACGGTTATGGACATGGTGATTTATTCGTTAATATCAACGTTGTAACTCCAACGAAATTAAACGAAAAACAAAAATCATTAATGAGAGAATTTGCGGAAATCAGCGGTGAAGAAATTGAAGAACAACCATCAAACTTCAAAGAACGCGCACGCAGATTCTTTAAAGGAGATTAAATGCGATGAACTGGATGGAAATTTCAATTGTTGTGAATCATGAAGTCCAAGATGCTGCGTCCAATATACTAGAAAACTTTGGGTCAAATGGCGTTGCTATAGAAGATTCTAATGACTTGAAAGGTAATTTAGCGGATAAATTCGGAGAGATTTATGAGTTGAACCCAGAAGACTATCCGACTAGCGGCGTTAGAATAAAAGCATACTTTAATGAATTGGATTACTCAGAGCAATTAAAACAAGATATTTTAAATGAATTGAACAATTTGGATGATTTAGATAAAAATATCTTCAGTTTTGATGAAAAAACAATTCAAGAACAAGATTGGGCTAATGAATGGAAGAATTATTTCCATCCTTTCAAAGCCTCTGATAGATTTACAATTGTTCCAAGTTGGGAACAATACGATAAAACAGATGCTGATGAGCTGTTGATAGAATTAGATCCAGGCATGGCTTTCGGGACAGGAGATCATCCAACGACAAGCATGTGTTTAAAAGCGATAGAAAAATATGTGACACCTGATCATTCAGTGATAGATGTAGGTACAGGCTCTGGTATTTTAAGCATTGCTTGCTCTCTGCTTGGCGTTAAAAAGATAAAAGCTTTGGATTTAGATGAACTCGCTATCAAAGTAGCAAAAGAAAACTTTGAAAAAAATGGCTGCGTAGATCAAATTGAAACAGCAACAGGCAATTTATTACAAGGTGAAACACATCACTATGATGTTGTTATTGCAAATATATTAGCGCATATTATTGAAGAAATGATAGATGACGCTTATAATACTTTAAATGATGATGGTTTATTTATCACATCTGGTATCATCGAAGAGAAAAGCGATGAAATTATCAATCATATGAAGCGTACAGGTTTTAATATCATTTCTATTAATCACGACAACGGTTGGGTTTGTATCGTTGGCGAGAAAGCGAGCAATTAATATGCAAAGATATTTTTTAAATCAAAACGCTGATGAAGATCAGCGTTTTTTTATTACTGATAAAGAAGATATACACCATATAACGAATGTTATGCGTCATCAAATCGGCGACAAAATCATAATTACTTTCGAAAATTTAAAAGTTTATACATGCATCATTACTTCAATCGATGACACAGAAATTGAAGTCGAATTGGAAGAAGCACAACCGAACGATACTGAATTGCCGGTTGAAGTTACTATTTGCAGCGGATTGATAAAGGCAGATAAATATGAATGGCTGCTTCAAAAATCTACAGAGCTTGGTGCCTCTCATTTTATCGCTGTACAAATGGACCGCTCAGTTGTGAAATTAAACCAAAGCAAAGTTGATAAGAAAATGGTGCGTTGGAACAAAATTGTTAAAGAAGCAGCAGAACAAAGTTATCGTCTTGTTATCCCTACAATAGAATTTGTATCGAATTTAAAGGGAGTTTATGTTAATATAGATAAATATGATTATGTACTAGTCGCTTACGAAGACGTTGCCAAAGAAGGCGAAATGAGTGAATTCAAACGTGCTCTGAAGCAATTTGGCAGTGGAGATCGTGTATTAATTATTTTTGGACCAGAAGGCGGTTTAAGTCCTGAGGAAGTTGAATTGTTCAAAAACAATGGATACATAGTGGGCTTAGGTCATCGGATTTTAAGAGCAGAAACAGCTCCATTGTATGCGCTTAGTGCAATTAGTTATGAAAAAGAATTAATGGGGTGAAAATAAATGTCAACAGTAGCTTTTCATACTTTAGGTTGTAAAGTAAACCATTATGAAACTGAAGCAATTTGGCAATTATTTAAAGATGCCGGCTATGATCGTGTTGAATTCGATACAAATGCCGATGTCTTTGTTATAAATACATGTACAGTCACAAATACAGGCGATAAAAAAAGCAGACAAGTTATTAGAAGAGCAATTAGAAAAAATCCAGATGCAGTCGTATGCGTAACAGGCTGTTATGCACAAACTTCATCTGCGGAAATTATGGATATTCCAGGTGTAGATGTTGTAGTAGGAACACAAGACCGTACGAAATTACTTGGTTATATCGAAGAATTTAAAGCAGAACGTCAACCAATCAACGGTGTCGGCAACATTATGAAAAACCGTAAATATGAAGAGTTGGAAGTGCCTTACTTTACAGACAGAACACGTGCTTCACTTAAAATCCAAGAAGGCTGCAACAACTTCTGTACATTCTGTATTATTCCATGGGCGCGTGGTTTAATGCGTTCAAGAGATCCGGAGAAAGTTGTAGAACAAGCAACTACATTAGTCAACTCTGGTTATAAAGAGATTGTATTAACAGGTATTCATACCGGCGGATACGGTCAAGACTTGAAAGATTATAATTTAGCTCAATTACTGCGTGACCTTGAAGCAGTAGATGGACTAGAAAGAATCAGAATTTCATCAATTGAAGCAAGTCAATTAACTGATGAAGTCATTGATGTTATTTCAAATTCAAACAAAGTTGTACGTCACTTGCACGTACCATTGCAATCAGGTTCAGATTCAGTTCTAAAAAGAATGAGACGTAAATACTCAATGGCGCATTTCTCTGAACGCTTGATGAAATTACATGAAGCATTGCCTGGTTTAGCAGTAACCAGTGATGTGATTGTTGGATTCCCAGGCGAAACAGAAGAAGAATTCCAAGAAACTTACGACTTTATTCTTGATCATCATTTCTCTGAACTTCATGTATTCCCATATTCTGCTCGTACAGGTACACCTGCAGCTAGAATGGATGGACAAATTGATGAAAGTGTTAAAAACGAACGTGTCCATAAATTGATTGAATTAAGTAATCAATTAGCAAAAGAATACGCATCTCACTTTGATCAAAAAGTACTTGAAGTCATTCCTGAAGAAACAGGTGACGAACCTGGTACATTAGTAGGTTATGCAGATAACTATATGAAAGTACAATTTGAAGGCGATGAATCATTAATCGGCGAATTAGTGAGAGTTAAAATTACTGAAGTCGGCTATCCTTTAAATAAAGGCTATGTTACACGCGTAATTGATCATGCGACAAACAGCAGTGAATTCTCAGCTATCGTATAATGTACAAAAAATTAATTATTCTAATTGACCGCAACAATCAGTTATATTATAATTATGATTGCATGGTTTACACTCAACCATGTGAATGAATTTTAAAGTTCCGTTGTTATTTGGAGGGAGGGAAATACAGATGTCTAAAACAGTAGTCCGTAAAAACGAATCACTTGAAGATGCATTACGCCGTTTCAAACGCTCAGTTTCTAAAAGCGGTACAATTCAAGAAGTACGTAAACGTGAATTTTACGAAAAACCAAGTGTTAAACGTAAAAAGAAATCAGAAGCTGCACGTAAACGTAAATTCAAATAATTATTAAGTCTGTTGACTCCCTCAACAAACAATTAATTATTATATTAAGCAGTTTATAGACTCCAGGTTTTACTTATTGTAAAACTTGGGGTTTTTTCTTTTATTTAATAAAAATAATCATATCTATCTCTTTGCGCATTAAAATGTATCAATATTCCTATAATTACCTAAAGCAATAATGTATAATAAAACTGAGAGCGAGGTGAATCTATGTCACATCAGGCTGAAATCCTACATAATATTTCAGTATTTCAGACTAATTCTGATCCCTTATTACATCAAATCAGCGATGTCATCACAAGTCCGTTAATATCATTAATTTTGACTTGTATTATCTTTTTAGGTTTTCTTTATCAACTCTATTCTAAACGCATCAATTTTATGGGGATTATTGCGTCCATCGCTTTATTAATTCTATTTCTAGGTTATTTAATCCAAGGTGAAGTTTCACTAATATCCATTGGTTTATTCATTATAGGTGTTATACTGCTTATAATAGAATTTTTCGTTGTGGGTGCCATTATAGGAATCATCGGGATAATTCTGATTACAATCAGTATTATTATGCTCGGTGATAATATTTTATGGATGCTGATCAACGTAGTTATTGCTTTGATTCTGACTATTATAGAATGGGTGATTTTAGTGAAAGGATACAATAAGAAGATTTCGTTGTTTGAAAAAGTAATATTAAGGGATTCCACTACATCTGAAGCTGGCTACACTTCACATGATGACCGCTCTAATTTAGTAGGACAAACTGCTGTCACTTTAACTGAATTACGTCCTGCCGGTATTATTTCACTTAACGATGAACGTATCGATGCAGTATCTGATGGAACATTTATTCAAAGAGATGTGAAAGTCAAAGTAACAGTAGTTGAAGGTTCGAGAGTAGTTGTAAGAGAAATTAAAAACACATAACACTAGGAGGCACATTACATGTTAATACCATTAATAATCATCATTGTTATTGCAGTAATCGCTTTATTAATCTTATTTTCATTTGTACCAATCGGTTTATGGATCTCTGCAATAGCAGCTGGTGTAAAAGTAAATATCGGTACATTAATCGGTATGCGCTTAAGACGTGTATCACCGCGTAAAGTTATTGCACCATTAATTAAAGCACACAAAGCTGGTTTGAATTTAACAACTAATCAATTAGAATCTCACTACTTAGCCGGCGGTAATGTTGACCGCGTTGTAGATGCAAACATTGCTGCGCAGCGTGCAGATATCAACTTGCCATTTGAAAGAGGGGCAGCTATCGACTTAGCAGGTCGTGATGTACTTGAAGCAGTACAAATGTCTGTTAACCCTAAAGTTATTGAAACACCATTTATTACAGGTGTCGCAATGAACGGTATCGAAGTAAAAGCGAAAGCAAGAATCACAGTACGTGCTAATATTTCTCGTTTAGTCGGCGGTGCCGGCGAGGAAACAATTATTGCCCGTGTCGGCGAAGGTATTGTTTCAACAATCGGTTCAAGTGAACATCATACAGTCGTTCTTGAAAATCCAGATAACATTTCTAAAACAGTTCTCAGCAAAGGTTTGGATTCTGGGACAGCATTCGAAATTCTATCAATCGACATCGCTGATGTAGATATCGGTAAAAACATCGGTGCTGACTTGCAAACTGAACAAGCATTGGCTGATAAGAACATTGCTCAAGCGAAAGCTGAAGAACGTCGTGCTATGGCAGTAGCTTCTGAACAAGAAATGAAAGCTCGTGTTCAAGAAATGCGTGCTAAAGTTGTGGAAGCTGAATCTGAAGTACCGTTAGCAATGTCTGAAGCACTAAGAAAAGGCAATATTGGTGTTAAAGATTACTATAACTTGAAAAATATAGAAGCAGATACAGGAATGCGTGAATCAATCAATAAACGTACACAACCTGACGATAATGAGTCACCAGATAATTAAAGAGGTGATTAAATGAGTATCGGTCTTATAATTTTTATCATCAGTATTGTTATTTCATTAATCAGTGCAATCAATGATAAAAATCATAAAAAACGTCAACAAAACCAACCTAAATCACCTAGAAGACAGCCTACAACTGAGCGAAAGCCTCATAAAGGCTTCTTAGAACAGTTAGGTGATAAGTTCGAAGAGATGGAAAAACAATTTGAAGCAGAAACACAACCTTCAAAACGTAATTCATCTCCTAGACAATCAGAACCTGCTCAAACGAGAACCCAAGAGACGCGTCAAAGAAAAACTGAATCATCTTCCAATAAGAGACTGAACCAGCAAGAAAAAGAACAAGAATTAAAACAAGCACTTAATAATACTTTAGATAGTGAATTAAGTGACCTTCGTTCTGAAATGGACAGAAACAAAGAAAAGCAAATGGCAATTCTCGAACGTCGTGCACAAGAAATCATTGCGGATAAATACTTATCTGAACGTGCAAAGCGAGAACGTCTTAAACAGCTTTTCGCTAATAAATTCAGTCAGCATCGAGGACAAAACAATGATGATTTACGATTTAACGATGATGAAGTCTTAAACGGTATGATTTGGTCTGAAATATTAAAAAAACCGAAACAACTTCAATAAAAAAGAAATCGGGCTTGCGATGAAAATTGCAAGTCCGATTTCTTTTTTGTTTCTGTCTCATGAACATTATTGGATTAATAAAGGCTCTATAATAAATTCGGTTGATGAGATAACCTAGCGGTTATTTCTCAATCGAATTTTTTGCATAAAAAGGGCGCAACCCCCTAATATTTAAGTTACCAACACAAATAAAGAGAGGAATTGCGCTTATGACACATTGTATAGCAAAAATACTTGATTATAAAGGGAAAAATATTACTTTTTCTGATGATGTTCAGGAAGTTTACTTTAACTTGGTAAGAACTTTACTATTTAAAGGCACTTTGACATACACACCAGATTGTTGTGAAAACTGCGGAGCAGTAAATGAAAACCATAGAATAGTAAAGAATGGTAAAAGAAAAACGATGATAAAGCTTATGAAGATTCAAGGTAGTCCCAGTTATTTAGAGCTTAAAAAACAAAGGTTCTTTTGTCGTTCATGCCATTCATCATTTGTAGCAAAGACGAATTTTGTGAAAAAGCATCATAATTTCTGTAATAAATTAGCACTGCATATTCTGTATCAAAGCCATGAGAATAGATCTTGCAAAGGCATTGCTTACGATAACAATGTTAGTTCTGCTTCTGTAATACGTTATATTAATAAAACTGCAAATAGTGTTAAGTTAGGTCCATTTAATGAACTGCCCAAACATATCATGGTGGATGAATTCAAAAGTGTTAAAAATGTAGTAGGTAAAATGAGTTTTATATTTTGTGATGGTGATACGCATCAAATCGTAGATATTTTACCTGATCGTAGAAAGCGTGCATTATTTGCTTATTTTATCCGGTTTGATAGAGAAGTAAGAAAAAGAGTTGAAACAGTTACAACCGATATGTACAGCCCATATATTTCTTTATTTAAGCAGTTATTTCCAAATGCGAAAATCATTTTAGATCGATTTCACCTTGTTCAAGCATTAAATAGAGAACTCAATAGAGTTCGTATCAGGATAATGAATGAAAAAAGACATAAGGATGGCAAATACTATAGAAAACTTAAACATTATTGGAAGCTTATTCTTAAACCTTCCGAATCCTTGAATAGTACGCTTTATAAAGATAACAAGCTTTTCCCTGGATTAGAATCAGAAAAATCAATGATAAATTTTATTTTGGGTGAAAGCCCAGAGTTAAAGGATGTCTATGACAAAGTAAATGCGCTTCGTACATCAATAAAGACCAATGAAAATCATAAATTAACTCATCAAATTCTTAAATACCTTAAGGATAGAAATACTGATGGCGGACTTAAAAGAGTACTTAAAAGCTTTAGAAATTTTTTACCAGAAATTATGAATGCATTAAATCATCCTGGTCGCTCAAACGGCCCTATAGAAGCTATAAATAACAACATTAAAGTACTAAAAAGAATCGCTTATGGATACAGAAATTTCTATAACTTCAGAAATAGAATTCTAATCAAATTCAAGCTATTAGCTAAGAAAAAACATCGCTTCCATACCCCATTGCCTAAAGCAGCTTAAAATAAAAAATGCTCAGTTAGTAATACTAAATTCCATAGGAATTAAAGCAATACTAGCTGAGCGACATAGTTTATGGTAACTATAATATTTGATTTCAAATTTTATGCATCAACCGAATTTGACATAGAGCCTTAATAAAACGTTAGAACATGATATAATGAAACTATGAATATGTGGAAATTATTAACTAAGTCCGTAGTTTCCGTTGACAATAATATTCTGCATCTTAATTAAAATGAACACGCTGTTTGACAGCGATATATGTGAAAAGGAGTTAATGTATGCCAGGAATAATAGTTATTGACGATATGCATCAAGCCCAAGCTTTAATCGGTAATAATGATGAACACTTGCAAGCAATTGAAGAAGCGTTTAATGTCATTGTTCATGCAAGGGGGCAAGAGATAGCTGTAAAAGGGCAGCAACAAGAAGAAATAGAAAAAGCAGAAGCTGTAATTAAAAACCTTTTAAAAGTAATTGATCAAGGCGTATCGATTAATCTTAAAGATGTGGAAGCAGCAATTAAAATGGCAGAGAGAGGCTCAATTCAACATCTTGTTGATTTATACGATGAAGCCATCACTAAAGATGCTTACGGTAAAACCATTCGTGCTAAAACAATGGGGCAACGTCTTTATTTAAATGCGATGAAGCATAATGATTTAGTGTTCGGCATCGGACCTGCAGGTACAGGTAAAACTTTCTTAGCTGTGGTCTATGCTGCTAAAGAATTGCGACAAGGTAATGTAAAAAGAATTGTACTCACACGTCCGGCAGTAGAAGCCGGCGAATCATTAGGTTTCTTACCGGGTGACTTAAAGGAAAAAGTAGATCCTTATTTAAGACCGCTTTATGATGGTCTTCATACTGTATTAGGGCCAGAACAAACTGCACGATTTATAGAAAGAGGCATTATTGAAGTTGCACCGCTCGCATATATGCGCGGACGTACACTTGATGATGCATTTGTTATTTTAGATGAAGCGCAAAATACTACACATGCGCAAATGAAAATGTTTTTAACACGTTTAGGATTCGGCTCTCAAATGGTAGTGACAGGCGACATGACACAAGTCGACTTGCCAAAAGGCGTTAAAAGCGGGTTGAAACAGGCAGTTAATAGACTATCAAGTGTTAAAGGCATCAGTGTCCAAACGTTAGATCAAAGCGACGTAGTACGCCATCCATTGGTAAGCAAGATTATCAGCCGTTACGAAGGAGATGAATAATCCGCTATGTTTACAATCGATTTTTCTGACCATACTGATGAAGTAAAAGAAGAATGGTATGAACAAATAGAAAGCTTGCTTAATTTTGCAAAAGAACAAGAAAACATAGAAGATGATGCGGAACTTTCTGTTACATTTGTAGATCAAGCAGAGATTCAACAAATCAACCGCGACTATAGAGATAAAGATAAAGTTACGGATGTTATTTCTTTTGCGTTAGAGGAAGATGAACCTGAAATCGAAGGTTTGGATATTCCGCGTGTTTTGGGCGATATCGTGATTTGTGCTGATGTCGCTAAGACACAAGCAGAACAATATGGTCATTCTTTTGAAAGAGAACTTGGTTTTTTAGCACTTCATGGCTTTTTGCATTTATTAGGATATGATCATATGAATGAAGAAGAAGAAAAAGAAATGTTCGGCAGACAAAAATCAATTCTAGATGCTTACGGCTTAACGAGAGATTAACAATGAAACGGTTTATATATCCGATAGAAGGACTTGTCACGATTTTAAAAAAGGACCGCAATTTCGTATGGCATGTAATGATTGCCTTTATCGTGGTAATTGCGGCTTTCTTTTTTAAGATTAATCGTATCGAATGGATCGCAGTTATCCTCTCTATTTTTATGGTTTTAGCGTTTGAAGCAATCAATACAGCAATTGAATATGTTGTGGATCTTGTAACGGATGAATATCAACTCTATGCCAAGCACGCTAAAGATATTGCTGCTTTAAGTGTACTTTTAGCTTCAATAGCTGCAGCTATTATAGGTCTGATTATTTTTATCCCTTACATTCTAAGTCTAATATAAAGGAGATAGAAAATATGGCTTATAGTCAAAATCATTTTAACAAAGTCAGAGAAGCACAAAGTCGTGCCTATGCACCTTACAGCAACTTTAAAGTAGGCGCTTATTTAAAAACGAAAGATGGTAAAGAATTTTATGGCGCTAATGTAGAAAACGCGGCATATGGAGAAGCAATCTGTGCTGAGCGTTCCAGTTTAGTTGCCGCAATCAGCCAAGGCTATCGACCAGGTGATTTTGAGTCTATCACAGTAACGGTAGATGCTGAATCGCCTTCTTCGCCTTGCGGGGCATGTCGACAAGTAATCAAAGAATTATGCGATGATGATATGCCGATTTATTTAACCAATCATAAAGGCGACATGATTGAAACTACTATCAGCGAACTACTCCCACTAGGTTTTTCAGGAAAGGATTTGAATTTATGACAGAACACAAATCAGGATTTGTCTCTATTATCGGCAGACCTAACGTAGGTAAATCTACGTTTATGAATAGAGTGCTAGGACATAAAATTGCAATTATGTCAGATAAAGCACAAACAACAAGAAATAAAATACAGGGTGTTATGACAGAAGATGATGCCCAAATTATTTTTGTGGATACACCAGGTATTCATAAACCAAAACATAAATTAGGCGATTATATGATGAAAGTTGCTAAAAATACTTTGTCAGAAGTCGACTCTGTTATCTTCATGGTAAATGCGGATGAAAAGATCGGCAGAGGCGACGAATATATTATGGAAATGCTGAAAAATGTTAAGACACCTGTATTTTTAGTAATTAATAAAATCGATTTGGTCCACCCAGATGAAATTATGCCGATTATCGAAAGTTATCAAGAACATATGGAATTTTCAGAGACAGTTCCAATGTCTGCACTTGAAGGACTTAATGTCGAACACTTTATCGATGTACTTAAATCATATTTACCAGAAGGTCCGCAGTACTATCCTGATGGCCAGATTTCAGATCACCCGGAACAATTTGTAGTAAGCGAATTAATCAGAGAGAAGATCTTACATTTAACAAGTGAAGAAATTCCGCACTCTATTGGTGTCAATGTCGATAGAATGGCTAAAGAATCTGAAGATAAAGTACGCATTGAAGCCACAATCTTTGTTGAACGCGACTCTCAAAAAGGGATTGTTATCGGCAAAGGCGGTAAAAAGCTGAAAGAAATCGGTAAACGTGCACGATTAGATATTGAACATCTTCTCGGCTCAAAAGTATATCTGGATTTATGGGTAAAGGTCCAAAAAGATTGGAGAAACAAAGTCAACTTTATCCGTCAAATGGGCTATATCGAAGATCAAGATTAATAATAGAAGGTCGGTGGTACCTTTTATGTTAGTGAAACAAAAAGGAATAATTATTAAGACGGTTGATTATGGAGAATCTGATAAAATCATTACGATTTTAAGTGAAAGCGGCGCAAAAATTCCGCTTATGGTCAAACGTGCTAAAAAAAGCCGCACAGGTATGCAGGCCAATACACAAATGTTTGTTTACGGATTATTTATCTATGCGAAATTAAGAGGATTAGGTATTTTGAATTCCGTGGATGTCATCAGTCAGAATTATCAATTACGCTTAGACATTTATGAAAGCAGCTATGCTGCATTGTGTACTGAGGTCATTGATAAATCCATGGAGGAAGAACAAGTATCAAAGTTCAACTTTCAATTATTGGACTTCTGTCTTGATAGGATTGCACAAGGCTATAGTTCGCAACTCATGTCTGTTATTGTCTTATTGAAGAAAATGCCGGAGTTTGGTTTTACAATTGCATTCAATCAGGATGTGTTAAACGGTAATACCGATCAATCTGTTTTAAGCGGCTATAGCTTTAAGTTTCATGGGGTCATTGCACAAGAAAACTTTGATAAAGATGAACGTGCAATTCCTATATCTAACAAAACGTTCTATTTGTTAGATGTATTGCAAAAGCTGCCGATAGATAAAATGAATGCTTTAAAGATTCATCAAACGATTGTAGATGAGATGTCTGAACTTTTGATTATGTTGTATAGAGAATATGCAGGTGTTTTCTTTAAAAGTCAAAAGCTGATTAACCAGCTGCATCGTTTAGAATCTCATAATAAAAAATAACAAGCGTATCGCAAATCAGCGATACGCTTGTTATAGTCTATAGATACAATTAGAATTTAACTTTTTCAGCTAAGAAATCATTCAATTCTGAGATAGGCATACGGACTTGTTCCATAGTGTCACGTTCACGAACAGTAACTTGTTTGTCTTCTAATGAATCGAAGTCAAATGTAATACAGTAAGGTGTACCGATTTCATCTTGACGACGGTAACGTTTACCGATTGATTGAGATTCATCAAAGTCTACTGTAAAGTCTTCACTTAATTGTTCGTAAACTTTAATAGCTTCCTCAGATAATTTTTTGCTTAATGGTAAAATAGCTGCTTTGTATGGTGCTAGGGCAGGGTGGAAGTGTAATACAGTACGTTCGTCTTTACTGCCTTCAACACCTTCACGGTCATAAGCATCGCATAAGAATGCTAATGTAACACGGTCAGCACCAAGTGATGGTTCAATACAATATGGGATGAATTTTTCATTTGTTTCAGGATCATGATATTTAAAGTCATCTCCTGAATACTCACTATGTTGTTTCAAGTCGTAATCTGTACGGCTTGCGATACCCCAAAGTTCGCCCCAACCGAATGGGAATTTGTATTCAATATCAGTTGTCGCATTTGAATAGTGAGATAATTCATCTTCATCATGGTCTCTTAAACGAAGGTTTTCATTTTGAAGACCAAGGTCTAATAACCATTTTTCCGCAAATGTTTTCCAGTAATTTTGCCATTCGATTTCTTCACCAGGTTTGCAGAAGAATTCTAATTCCATTTGTTCGAATTCACGTGTTCTGAAAATGAAGTTACCCGGTGTGATTTCGTTACGGAATGATTTACCGATTTGACCGATACCGAATGGTAATTTTTTACGCATAGAACGTTGTACGTTTTTGTAGTTAACAAAGATACCTTGTGCAGTTTCCGGACGTAAGAAGATTTCGTTAGTTGAGTCTTCAGTTACACCTTGGAAAGTTTTGAACATTAAGTTGAATTGACGGATATCTGTCCAGTTTGCAGTACCGCTTACAGGATCTTTGATGCCTTCTTCATCGATAATACGTTTCATTTCATCAAAGCTTAAACCGTCTGCGATGAAGTTTTCGTCGCCTTTTTCGTTTTGCACATAATCTTCGATTAATTTATCTGCACGGTAACGAATTTTACTGTCTTTGTTATCGATCATCGGATCGTTGAAGTTGCCTAAGTGACCTGATGCTTCCCAAGTTCTAGGCTTCATCAAGATCGCAGCATCTAAACCTACGTTATATGGTGATTGTGAAATGAATTTTTTCCACCAAGCACGTTTAATATTATTTTTTAATTCAACACCTAATGGACCATAGTCCCAAGTGTTTGATAAACCACCATAAATTTCACTGCCTGGGAATACAAAACCTCTGTGTTTAGCCAGTTGTACTACTGAATCCATATCTTTTGCCATAAAAAAACACTCCTCTTTAATAATAAAAAACTCGTCCCAAGATAACGGAAAATAAATTCCGAAATCTTGGGACGAGTTTAATATTTCATAATTCATAATCATAAAAATAACCCGCGGTTCCACCCAAATTAGTGAAGACACTCGCTTAGTTTATATAAGTTTTTAGGCCAATTTTATTGTTAAGCTCGCACCATCCTTAACTCGCTTCAAATTTAATTCTAATGCATCACAAAATTAAAGGCAAGTGTTTACATACATTTGTAGAGCAATTCGATTACAGTTATAATATGAATTGTAAGTGTGAAGGGGTGAAGACATATAGAACTGAGTAACAGGCAAAGCGAGATTATAGAAATAGTGAAGCATAACGGGCCGATTACTGGGGAGAAGATTGCCGAACAACTAAGTTTAACGAGAGCGACGTTAAGACCTGACTTAGCAATTTTAACAATGTCTGGGTTTCTCGAAGCTAGACCTAGAGTAGGTTACTTTTATTCTGGTAAGACAACAAATCAATTATTAACAGAAAAACTGCGCCAATATGTTGTTAAGGACTATCAATCATTACCGATTATTTTAAAAGGCGACATTTCTGTTTACGAAGCAATTTGTACCATATTCCTTGAGGATGTGAGTACATTATTTATAGTCAACAGCAATAATGATTTTATTGGTGTGTGTTCAAGAAAAGACTTACTCAGAGCATCTATGATTGGTGAAGATATACATACTATGCCAGTCAGCGTCATTATGACAAGAATGCCGAATTTAACACACGTCCTGGAAAACGACTTAGTCGTATTAGCTGCACAGCTTATGATAGAAAAAGAAATTGATTCTTTACCAATCGTTCGTGGTAAAGAGAATGGTAAGTTAGAAGTAATTGGACGTATTTCAAAAACTACGATTACAAAGCTATTTGTATCAATTTTTGATGAGTAGGAGAAGGATTTCATGCAAAAGATAAAAATAATAATTGCATCTGATTCGGTAGGAGAAACAGCCGAACAAGTTGCAAAAGCTTGTGTTTCTCAATTTAATTCCAAAAGATTTCAAAGTGAAGTCGTACGTTATCCATATATTGAAACCAATGAAAATGTGGATGAAGTCATTGAAGTCGCAAAAGAGAATGAACTGAATATTGTAGTCTTCACATTAGTCAAACCCGATATTAAAGAATATATGGAAAATCAACTTGCGGAGCATGAAATCAAGCATGTTGATATTATGGGACCGCTAATGAACATTTTAACTGAAGAAATCGATGAAAAACCTTATTATGAACCGGGCATTGTCCATAAACTTGATGAAGCATATTTCAAGAAAATAGAAGCGATTGAATTTGCGGTTAAATATGACGATGGCAAAGACCCTAAAGGATTGCCAAAAGCAGATATAATATTAATTGGTATTTCTCGTACTTCTAAAACACCTTTATCGCAATTTTTAGCACACAAACGTTATAAAGTGATGAACATACCGATTGTTCCGGAGATTAATCCTCCAGAAGCTTTGTTTGAAGTCGATCCAAAAAAATGTATTGCTTTAAAAATCAGTGAAGAAAAGCTGAATATTATTAGAAAAGAACGTTTAAAACAATTAGGATTAGGCGATTCTGCAAGATATGCGACAGGCCAACGTATCCAAGAAGAGCTCGATTACTTCGATAAGGTTGTTGAAAAAATCGGCTGTCCTGTCATTGATGTTTCTGACAAAGCTATCGAAGAAACAGCAAATGACATCATGTATATCATTGAACAAAACAAAATGAATAAATAAACTGCCGAATACGCTGATACTGCACTATCAGCGTATTTTTTAAAAATGAGCGAATAACTTTTAATTTTTATAGAAAATGATATAATAGTATGACTAATGTATATAGGTGGTTAGTGTGCGAATAGAGCAATCAGTAATAAATGAAATAAAATACAAAACAGATATTCTGGATCTTGTAAGTGAATATGTGAAATTAGAAAAAAGGGGACGCAATTATATCGGTTTGTGTCCTTTTCATGATGAAAAAACACCTTCATTTACTGTTTCTGAAGATAAGCAGATCTGCCATTGCTTCGGTTGTAAAAAAGG
This sequence comes from Staphylococcus sp. IVB6181, assembly GCF_025561445.1. Lineage (NCBI taxonomy): Bacteria > Bacillati > Bacillota > Bacilli > Caryophanales > Staphylococcaceae > Staphylococcus > Staphylococcus sp. IVB6181. The sequence continues at coordinate 1,462,217 of NZ_CP095096.1, forward strand.
CGGCAACGTCTTCCAGTTCACACAAGAAATCGAAGGCATTTCGTTTGTCGAGGCTGTTAAAGAGCTTGGGGAACGGGTAAATATAAAAGTAGATGTCGGCAATTCAAATGAACAAAACCAGATTGCTTCAGATGATTTAATGATGATTAAAATGCATGAACTCATGCAAGAATATTATCATTATGTCTTAATGAAAACTGTAGAAGGCGAGAAGCCGCTTGAATATTTGAAATCAAGAGGATTTTCAGAACAGCTTTTAAGAGATAGAAAAATCGGTTTTGCGCCTGACAACTCTCATTTTTGTCATGATTTTTTACAAAAGAAAGGATATGATATTGAGTTAGCGTATGAAGCTGGCTTACTTTCTCGGAATGAAGAAAACTTCAGTTATTATGACCGATTTAGAGATAGAATCATGTTTCCTTTACAAAATGCGCAAGGCAGAACAGTAGGCTACTCAGGACGAACATATAAAAATCAAGAACCTAAATACTTGAATAGTCCTGAAACACCTATTTTCCAAAAACGCAAATTATTGTATAACATCGATAAAGCACGAAGAGTAATTAGACAAAAGAACGAACTTATTTTGCTCGAAGGTTTCATGGATGTCATTAAAGCTGATAGTGCAGGGGTTAAACAAGTTGTTGCGAGTATGGGAACTCAAATTTCTCAAGAGCACATTGCATTTATTAAAAAGCTTACATCTAATGTGACTTTGTTATTTGACGGCGACTTTGCCGGACAAGAAGCAACTTTGAAAACAGGTCAGCAATTACTTGAACAAGGACTCAATGTCTTTGTCATTCAGCTGCCATCTAAAATGGATCCGGATGAGTATATTACTAAATACGGGGAAGATGCATTCAATAAATATATCGACCATGAAAAACGTGTATTTGTCTTGTATAAGGTCAACTTATTCAAAGATGAAATTGCACATAATGATATGGCCTACGAAAAATATTTAAAAGAAATAACAGATGATATTTCTTTAATGCCGTCAGGGATTTTACAGAAAAAAGTATTGCAAGACGTTTCTGAATTGTTTAAAGTTAGTTTTGATAGTCTAAATAATGAAGTGGTAAAGCATAATCATCAAACATTTCAGCAAGTTCCGTCTGCACCGCCTGTATTCAAGCAGCAGAAATTCACTAAACAAGAAGATGCAGAGCGTAAATTATTGAAACATTTTATGTTCAATAAAGACGTATTTCTTGAATATAGTAAACAAGTCGAAGCAGATGACTTTACAAACCAACAATTTAAGCGTATATTTAATATTTTGCATGACTATTATACTGAGAACGAATATTATGACTTAAGCACTGCATTATTGTATAGCGATGGGGAGACAGATCGTGAAACATTAATAGCGTTAGACAATCTCTTACTTAACAACAATCCCTATGAACATGAGCTTGATGAATATATTCAAATCATTATTAACAGCCGCAATAATGAATCAGCTGAATCACTCAATGAAAAATTGCGTGAAGCTACAAGAATCGGCGATAAAGAATTGCAAAAATATTATTTGCAAAAAATTGTAGCATTAAATCAAAAACGAATGAATTAAAATAAAAACTATAAGAATCATTAATAGCGTTGACCTAGGTTAACGTGTTGTGTGCGTATATTAATTTTGGGAGGCCTTTTTATGTCTGAAAACCAAGTAAAAGTAGTTAAAAAACAAACCATCGATCCGACATTAACTTTGGAAGATGTAAAAAAACAATTATTAGAAAAAGGGAAAAAAGAAGGTCATTTAAGCCATGAAGAAATTGCTGAAAAACTTCAGAATTTCGATATGGATTCAGATCAAATGGACGAATTTTTTGATCAATTAAATGATAATGATATCAACCTAGTTAACGAAAAGGATAGTTCTGATACAGACGAAAAATTGAATCCTAACGATTTAAGTGCCCCTCCAGGTGTTAAAATTAATGATCCGGTCCGCATGTATTTAAAAGAAATCGGAAGAGTAGACCTTTTAAATGCACAAGAGGAAATCGAACTTGCGAAAAGAATCGAGCAAGGCGATGAAGTTGCAAAAGCACGCTTAGCAGAAGCCAACTTACGTTTAGTTGTAAGTATTGCCAAAAGATATGTAGGTCGCGGAATGTTATTCTTAGACCTTATTCAAGAAGGTAATATGGGCTTAATCAAAGCAGTAGAGAAATTCGACTTCAGCAAAGGGTTCAAATTCTCTACTTATGCGACATGGTGGATTCGTCAAGCCATCACACGTGCTATTGCCGACCAAGCTCGTACAATCAGAATTCCGGTGCATATGGTTGAAACAATTAATAAATTAATCCGTGTTCAACGTCAATTGCTTCAAGACTTAGGTCGTGACCCAGCACCTGAAGAAATCGGAGAAGAGATGGACTTACCGCCTGAAAAAGTACGTGAAATCTTAAAAATAGCTCAAGAGCCTGTATCATTAGAAACACCGATTGGTGAAGAAGACGACAGCCACTTAGGCGACTTCATTGAAGACCAAGAAGTACAAAGTCCATCTGATCATGCAGCTTATGAGTTATTAAAAGAACAATTAGAAGATGTATTAGATACATTAACTGACCGTGAAGAAAATGTATTAAGATTACGTTTCGGTCTTGATGACGGACGTACAAGAACACTCGAAGAAGTAGGTAAAGTCTTTGGTGTTACAAGAGAACGTATTCGTCAAATCGAAGCTAAAGCGCTTAGAAAGTTAAGACATCCAAGCCGTAGCAAACGCCTTAAAGACTTTATGGACTAATTAAGTGAAAATAGCGAGACAATAAGCTGAAAATGTTTGGCTGACGAAGGCCAGGAAGTATGGAATTCACCTACAGTCAATCGAATTTATTGCTTGTTGTCTCGCTTTTTATGTTAGAGAGGTACAAACATGATTGTATTAAACCAAAGATTAACAGCAGTAAGTAAATATATCACAGGCAGTACATTAGCTGATATCGGTTCAGACCATGCCTATTTGCCGATATACGCTATACAAAACGCATTATGCGCTTCTGCAATAGCCGGAGAAGTTGTTAAAGGTCCATTTCAAGCCGCGCAAGAGAATGTTAAAAAATATGGCATGGAAAAAGTAATTGATGTTAAACTTGGTAATGGATTAAATGTATTAGAAATAAATAATGATATCGACACGATAACAATTTGCGGAATGGGCGGTCCGTTAATCGCTGATATTTTAGATAAAGGCAGTGAAAAGCTTGGTAACCATCCGCGCTTAGCTTTGCAAAGCAATATTCAAACGTCAGCTTTAAGAAAAACATTAATGCAATTAGAGTATCATATTGTTGAAGAAGAAATTATGGAAGAAAAAGGGCATATTTATGAAATTGTGATTGCTGAATATGGGCCACAATCGATGGATGAATATGCATTGAAGTTCGGCCCGAAACTATTGGAGAATAAAACTGCAGTATTTACAAAGCATTGGCAACGAGAATTAGATGCTTTAGAGAATATCAAAAAGCATTTAGATGAATATAAACATAAAGACCGTTTAGAACAAATTGATCGTGAAATTAAACTCATTCAAGAGGTGTTATAATGAAAACTTCAGAATTACTTTCTATTATTAACCAGCATGTACCTTTTGCTTCTGCGGAATCATGGGATAATGTAGGTTTATTAATCGGAGATACCAATCAAGAAGTCAATGGCATTTTAACAACATTGGACTGCACATTTGATGTAGTAGATGAAGCGATTGAAAAAAATATTAATACAATTATTGCACACCATCCGCTTATCTTTAAAGGTGTTAAAAATATTAACGAAGGCGGTTATGGTACAATCATCCGACGTTTAATTCAAAACAATATTCAACTGATAGCACTGCACACAAATTTAGATGTATACCAATATGGTGTCAACGCAATGCTTTCAAAACGAATCGGTATTAAAAATGCAGAAATCTTAGAACCCCAAACAGAAAGCTATTATAAAGTTCAAGTATTTATCCCTGAGGAAAATGTAGTTGAGTTTAAAGATAAAATGAATGACCAAGGGTTTGCTTCTGAGGGAGATTATGAATATTGCTTCTTCTCAACTAAGGGCGATGGACAATTTAAACCTGTAGATGGTGCTAATCCTCATATTGGACAACTTAATGACATTGAGACGGTAGAAGAAGTCAAAGTTGAATTTATGATTCAAAATAACGAACGCGCTAAAGCAGAACATTTCATCAATGCACTGCATCCATATGAGACACCTGTTTATGATTTTATACCTTTAACAAAATCATTGAACCGAGGTTTGGGTATGATTGGCGACTTGCCTGAACAAACTACATTAAAAGCATTAGCTTCAGCTATTAAAACACAATTGGATATTCCAAGTGTCAGATTCACAGGCAATCCTAATGCATTAATTTCAAAAGCTGCTGTGATTGGCGGTTCTGGTATCGGTTATGAACAATACGCACACCAAAAAGGTGCAGATGTCTTTATTACAGGAGATATTAAACACCACGATGCCTTAGATGCAGAAATCGATGGTTATCATTTAATTGATATTAATCATTATAGTGAATATGTGATGAGAGATGGATTAAAAGCATTGCTGGATCAATGGCTAGAAGGCAAAGTTGACAATATCGAAGCATCACATTTAAACACTGATCCGTTTAATTATGTATAAATCAAAGAAAAGGAGGGATTTTAATGGCCGTAGAACATCCGTTTAACCAATTTGAGCTTAGTTCACAATTAATTGACGCTGTAAAAGACTTGAATTTTAATCAGCCAACTGAAATCCAACAAAGAGTAATACCTAAAATTTTGAAAGGGAACAACATTATCGGTCAGTCTCAAACTGGTACTGGTAAATCACATGCATTCCTTTTACCGCTTATGGAAGGCATCGATCCAACGGTGCAAGAGCCGCAAGTAATTGTAGTAGCACCGACAAGAGAATTGGCGCAACAGCTATTTAATGCTGCACAGCATCTTGCTCAATTTAAAGATGATGTGAAAGTATCATTATTTATCGGCGGTACAGATTTCGAAAGAGATAAACAGCGCTGTAATATTCAACCGCAACTCGTTATCGGTACACCGACTAGAATCAATGACTTATCTAAAGATGGCACTTTGCATGCACATCTTGCACATTACCTCGTTGTTGATGAAGCAGATTTAATGATTGATTTAGGTTTAATTGAGGACGTAGACCATATTGCAGCACGCTTGGATGAAAATGCGCATATTGCAGTGTTCAGTGCAACGATTCCGAAGTCATTACATCCTTTCTTAAATAAATACTTGAACCAGCCTGAATTAATCGAAGTTGATAGTAAAACACAAAACAAGAAAAACATCGACTTCTATTTAATCCCGACAAAAGGTGCGTCAAAACTAGATAAAACAAAAGCTTTGATTGATATTGTTAATCCATATCTTTGCCTGATTTTCTGTAATAGCCGAGAAAATGCGGATGAACTTGCGGAAGCGTTAACCGCTGATGGTCTGAAAATCGGTATGATTCATGGCGGATTAAGTCCACGTGAAAGAAAACAGCAAATGAAACGTATTCGTAATTTAGACTTCCAATTTGTGATTGCCAGTGATTTAGCTTCTCGCGGTATCGATATTGAAGGTGTCAGTCATGTTATTAACTATGATGTGCCTAAAGATATTGATTTCTTCACACACCGTGTGGGCCGTACAGGCAGAGGACAGTATAAAGGCGAAGCATTTACACTTTATACACCTGATGAAGAGGATTTAATCGCAGAAATCGAGAAAAAAGGCTATCACTTTAAAGATGTCGATATCAAAAACGGCGAGTTAGTTGAAATCAAAGCACACAATACGCGTAAAACAAGACAAAATAAAGATGATCACTTGACTACACAAGTCAAACAGAAAATCAGACGCGGCAATAAGAAAAAAGTTAAACCAGGTTATAAGAAGAAGTTCAAAAGAAAACTTGAGCAAGCAAAACGTCAAGAACGTAAACAATACAGCAAGCGCAAAAACAGAGAGCAGCGTAAAAACAAGTAAAGGATAGGTGGAAAGATTGTTAATAGGGTCTCACGTACCGATGAATGGTAAGAAAATGTTATTAGGTTCTGCTGAAGAAGCACATAGATTAAATGAAAAAACGTTTATGATTTATACAGGTGCACCTCAAAACACGAGAAGAAAACCTATTTCAGAATTAAATATCGAAGCTGGAAAAGAGGCAATGAAACAATACGGACTATCTAATATTGTTGTACATGCACCTTACATTATTAACATCGCAAATACTCAAAAACCGCATGTCTTTGAGTTAGGTGTTGAGTTTTTACAAAAAGAGATTGAGCGTACAGAAGCAATCGGTGCAAAAGATATCGTATTGCATCCAGGCTCTCATGTAGGAGCTGGTTCTGAAGCTGGTATTAAAAGAATTATCGAAGGCTTGAACGAAGTACTCACAAATGAAAATGATGTACGTATCGCTCTAGAAACTATGGCAGGCAAAGGTTCTGAAGTAGGCAGAACGTTTGAAGAGCTTGCTCAGATTATTGATGGTGTTAATCACAATGAACGCCTTTCTATTTGTTTTGATACTTGCCATACACATGACGCAGGTTATGATGTCAAACACGACTTTGATGGGGTACTAGAAGAATTCGATAAAATCATCGGATTAGATCGTATCAAAGTCTTGCATGTAAATGACAGTAAAAATGAAGTAGGCGCACATAAAGACCGTCACGAAAATATTGGTTTTGGTCATATCGGCTTTGATGCATTAAATTACATCGTGCATCATGAGGTCTTTGAAAACATTCCTAAAATACTAGAAACACCATTTGTCGGCGAAGATAAGAAAAATAAAAAGCCGCCATATAAGCATGAAATTGAAATGCTTGAAAATCAAACATTCAACCCAGATTTAAAACAAATTATTATGAATGAATCCTAACACCGAGTGTAATGCGGTGCGATTAAAAGACAAAGTCAGCTTTGTCTTTTAATTTTTTGTTATATTCTTAATCGTAAGCATTACAATTTACATAATATGAAGATAAGGTTATATTTATTACGAGGTGAAGATATGTCTACCCCAGTTTTTGAATTGAAAAATATAAATTACTCTTTTGGTACAAAACAAGTACTCGAAAATATTAATATAAAGATTTACAAAGGCGATTTCTTAGCTATTGTGGGACCCAATGGAGCAGGGAAGTCCACAATTTTAAAATTAATGCTAGGCTTGCTGCCGATGCAAAGTGGAGAAATGTTTATTGATGGCATTAAGTATCAGCGCAAGGTATCTGAATTAAAAATCAGTTATGTCTCTCAAAAAGCAAAAGCATTTAATTCAGGATTTCCAGCAAGTGTAAAAGAAGTAGTACTTAGTGGATTAACGAAACAAAAACGACTCTTTCAATGGTTTAACAGAAAAGATGTTGATAAAGTGAAAAGCATCCTTAAAAGGTTAAACATTGAATACTTGCTCAATAAGAACATCGCAGAATTATCAGGGGGACAGCAGCAACGTGTTTTAATTGCAAGGGCACTCATATCCGATCCATCTGTTTTAATATTAGATGAACCGACAAACGGAATTGATGCTAAGCATGTAAATGAATTCTACAACACGTTAGAACAGTTGAAACAAGAAGGTGTTACAATTATTTTAGTAACACATGATATTGGTGTAGTTGTTGATACTGCTACTAAAGTAGCTTGTCTCAATAAACATTTGCACTTCCACGGACCGGCACAAGAATTCAAATCATTAGATCAAGTAGAAATTTCAAAAATATACGGCTATCCTGTAAAATTCGTGGATCATCAACATGAAAGGGAGTGCTGTAACTAATGATTGAAGCATTAATGAATTTTGATTTTATGAGATACTCTTTAATAAGCGGGATTTTAATCGGATTTATCGCACCATTTATCGGTGCATTCATAGTTGTCAGACGTTTATCGCTGATTGCCGATGCTTTAAGCCACGTAACATTAGGCGGTATCTCATTTGAAATGTTCTTAGCAACTCTGTCTCCGATATTTATGTATGCTAATCCAATGTGGGGCGGTATCGCTTTCGCAGTCATTGGTGCTTTGTTAATTGAAAAGTTAAGAACGTCTTATCAAAATTATCAAGAAATTGCTATACCTATTATTATGAGCGCAGGTATAGGTTTAAGTGCAATATTTATTTCTTTAGCTGATGGTTTCAACCAAGAATTAGTTGGATTATTATTCGGTTCAATCAGTGCAGTTTCATTAAGTGATATGGTAACAGTGCTGACTATTGCAGTCATTGTTACATTGTTCATTCTACTATTTTATAAAGAGCTCTTTATTTTATCGTTCGATGAAGAATATAGTAAGGTAATCGGCGTTCCAAGATGGATACAATTCTTATTTATCATTATTGTAGCAATGGTAATTTCTGCATCAATGAGAGTGGTCGGAATTTTACTTGTAAGTGCACTTATGACTCTTCCAGTAGCCATTGCAATGAGAATAACAAAAGGATTCAAGCAGCTTATTCTCTATAGCATTATCATTGGAGAAATTGCAGTCATCGGCGGATTAGTAATCGCATTTTACCTAAATTTATCTCCAGGCGGTGTCATCGTAGTATTATTAGTATTACTATTAGTAATCGTTATGGCTATTCAATATATGCGCTCTAGATTTAAAAAAGGAGTAAGTTAAATGAATACAACAGATGCTATAAAATTATTAAAAGACGAAGGTCACAAATATACAGATAAACGAAAAATGATTATCGATATTTTTGTTAAAGAAGACAAGTATGTAAGTGCAAAAACGATTCAACAAAGAATGGATGCAGCATTCCCTGGTATTTCTTTTGATACAATCTATAGAAATTTATATTTGTTTAAAGATTTAGGTATTATCGAAAACACTGAGTTGGATGGGGAAATGAAATTCAGAATCGCATGTACACACTATCATCACCATCACTTTATTTGCGAAGTTTGCGGAGATACTAAAGTGATTGATTATTGTCCGATGGATGCTATTAAAGCACAACTTCCTAACGTGCTGATCCATACACACAAACTCGAAGTTTATGGTGTATGCGAAAAATGTCAATAATGAATTTAAAATTAATAAATATACCAACTCAATATGTTTAAATAATCTTCTTCAGGATATAGATATAGAGGAAACAGTCATATTCTAGATTTTTACATTTTCTTATAAGCAGAAAAATTGTAAGGTATCTAACGAATTGATATAGTAGTGTTGAAAACAATTTAGGAGGATGATTATTTATGGCTTTTGAATTACCAAATTTACCATATGAGTTTGATGCATTGGAACCACACATCGATAAAGAAACTATGGAAATTCACCATGACAAACACCATAACACTTATGTTACAAAATTAAACGCAGCAATCGAAGGTACTGATTTAGAAAACAAATCAATCGAAGAAATTGTTGCTAATTTAGATAGTGTACCATCTGACATTCAAACTGCAGTACGTAATAATGGCGGCGGTCACTTAAACCACTCATTATTCTGGCAAATTCTTACACCTAACTCTGAAGAGAAAGGTACAGTAGTTGATAAAATTAAAGAACAATGGGGTTCTTTAGACGAATTCAAAGATGAATTTGCTAAAAAAGCTGCTGGACAATTTGGTTCAGGATGGGCTTGGTTAGTAGTAGATAAAGACGGTAAATTAGAAATCGTTACTACAGCAAACCAAGACAACCCAGTAACTGAAGGCAAAACTCCTATCCTTGGTTTAGATGTTTGGGAACATGCTTATTACCTTAAATATCAAAACAAACGTCCAGACTATATCAATGCATTCTGGAACGTTGTAAACTGGGAAAAAGTTGACGAATTATATAACGCAGCAACTAAATAAGTTCGAGTTATAACATGATACGTTGAATATCAACTTTAGCAGCAATTGGTCAATACCAATTGCTGCTTTTTAATTTTACATAGAATCCTTGCAACGGCTTTTATTAAATTCTTAAATTTATACTGTGATTTCTATGCAAATTATAGAAAAAAGTTCCGTTTTCATATATCATTTGTTTAGAGAACTGTTGAATTGAGGTTGGTTGTATTGTTAAAAAGAATAAAGGAAAAAACGAATGATGAAAAAACTAGAAATCTTATGGATAAAAGGATTGGATTTTTCTTCGGTCTCGTAGTTGTAGTATTTTTAATCATTGTTTTAAGGTTGGGTTACTTACAAATCGCACAAGGTTCTCATTATAAGCAGCTCATTAAAAATGATGAAAATATTACGGTCAATGAATCTGTGCCTAGAGGAAGAATTTTAGACCGTAACGGAAAAATTCTTGTTGATAATGCTTCTAAAAAGTCTATTACATATACAAGAGGTAGAAAGACTTCGCAAAAAGATATATTAAAAGTAGCTGAACGTTTATCTAAATTAATAGATATGAAGACTGATCGAATTACCAAAAGAGATAAACAAGACTTTTGGATTCAATTACACCCTAAAAAAGCTGAAGATTTAATGAAAAAAGAAGATAAGATGCTGAGTAACGGGGAAATCACACAAGAACAATACGACGAAGAATTACACAATAAAATCAAAGGTAAACAACTTGATGAATTATCTGATAAAGATTTACAAGTTCTAGCGATTTATCGTGAAATGATGTCAGGTTCAACATTGAACCCTCAAACGATTAAGAAAGATGATGTCAGCGATAAAGAATATGCTTCAGTTTCTCAACAGCTGTCCAAGCTTCCTGGTGTCAATACTTCTATGGATTGGGATCGCAAATATCCTTATGGTGATTTGCTGAGAGATTTATTCGGTAGTGTGTCTACCTCAGAAGAAGGTATTCCTAAAGAATTAACAGATGATTATCTTTCTAGAGGCTATTCTAGAAATGATCGTGTAGGAAAATCTTACTTAGAATATCAGTATGAAAGTATTCTTCGAGGCAAAAAGAAAGAAATGAAATACACAACTGATAAATCTGGAGAAATTACAGATACTGAAGTCATTAATCCTGGTTCCCGCGGGGATGATTTAGTGCTGTCCATCGATATTGATTTGCAGAAAAAAGTAGAAGAAGCTTTAGAAAAGCAAATCACTAAATTAAGAGGCGAAGGCGCTAAAAACATGGACAATGCATTAGTGGTTGTTCAAGACCCTAATAACGGAGATATTTTAGCTATGGCCGGCAAGCAGATAAAACCGAAAGGCGAATTAACTGATTACACTATCGGTAACTTCACATCGCAATATACTGTAGGTTCATCAGTTAAAGGCGGTACATTGCTTACTGGGTATCAAAATAAAGCAATACATGTCGGAGAACATATGATAGATGAACCGCTGCATTTCCAAGGCGGGCTCACTAAGCGTTCTTACTTTAACCAAAACGGTAAAGTTGATATCAACGATAAAGAAGCGTTAATGCATTCATCAAACGTTTATATGTTCAAAACTGCATTGAAACTTGCTAAAGATCCATACCATTTCAATATGGGACTTCCAACAGATATTACTGATGCGGGTCAAAAATTGAGAAAAGGTCTAAATCAAGTTGGTTTAGGTGTTAAAACCGGTATCGATCTTCCTAATGAAGTAGCAGGGCAAATTGAAAAACTGAACACTAACAGCGGTAACTATTTAGATCTTGCAATCGGACAATATGATACGTATTCACCGATGCAATTATCACAATATGTGTCTACTATTGCTAATAATGGTTACAGAATCACACCGCATGTCGGCTTAGAAATCAGAAAAGCAACTGACAAAGATACGTTAGGACCAGTTAAACACAAAATTCGCGGCAATGTCTTAAATCGCCTGAACAACTCACCAGATGAAATCAAACAAGTTCAAAAAGGGTTTGATATGGCATTTAATAAGGAACCAGGTACAGGTTATCAAAGTTTCCATAATACCGTTGTTCCATCTGCTGGGAAAACAGGTACTGCCGAAGTGTTCCAAGACGGTAAGCCAAGAGTTAACTCAACTTATGTAGGTTACGCACCAAAGGATAATCCTAAGCTAGCATTTTCAATTGTGTATACGAACCAGCCTGTCCCAGAACCTTGGTTGCAAGGCGGAGACTTAGGCAGAGATATTATTAATTATTATTTCGAAAAAGAAAAGAAATCATCTAAATCATAAAATAATGCCGATGGCCTGCAATCTAGGTCATCGGCATTTTCATTAGCAAACAACATACGGGTCTAATGACACTTCAATATAGAAACGTTATAATAAACATATCACTATATAGACAAATCGGGGTGTAACTATGAAGAAATCTGAATTAAGGAAATCAACATTGCAAAAAATGCAGTCAATTGATAATCAAAATAAAGAGAAAGCAGACCAATGGTTAGCTGATCAGCTTTTTAATACAGATGAATTTAAAGCGGCACAAACCATCGGTATCGTACTTTCTATGGATCATGAAGTGAATACAAAGCCGATTATAGAAGAAATTATACGCCAAGATAAAAAAGCATTTGTGCCCGCTACCGATTATCAGAACAAGTCAATGACTTTTCAAAATCTAACTGATTTTTCACAACTGAAAACAGATGAAAAAGGCATCCAATATGTAGATGCAGACACAGAAAAAACAAACGACTTGGATCTACTCGTTGTACCTGGCGTCGTTTTTAATCATGAAGGATATAGAATCGGATACGGCGGCGGTTATTTCGATAAATTGTTAAGCCGTCATCGAACTCAAACATTAAGTTTGGTTTATGATGTACAAATGAACGATTCATTTACAGAAGAAGCACATGATGAAGTCGTAGATCGACTTATCATTGCTGAAACTAGATAAATTGGAGGCACCATGAATATAGAAAAACAATTTTGGAAATTAATATATTTTTATGTAAAGTATTTGAACTACCAAATTGCACATACAAATGAAAATGAAACAGAAGTTTGGTTGTCCAATAAAAACAAGAAAAAGTTAGTAATTATCAAAACAGGTGTAAGCAGTACACAAGAACTTCGTTTTGATAAAAGCAGAGTATTAGAACATCAAGAAGAGATTGCTGCATATACAGGTTTCAAACCTCAAGATGTAACTTTCAATTATCTTACAGAGAAAATGTTCACCTATGAAAATCTCAGTGAAATACATCCGATACGAATGCGCTTTAATGTTATTCGGAACCAAAAAGAATTACTGAAAGTGTTGCCGAATCCATTATTAACAAAACTCTATACCAGAGATAACGAGAAAACATCGCTTTATTACAAGCGGCGTTTGCACAGCAATAATCCTTTAGAAAAATACATGATGAAATTTGCGCCTGTTACATATTCACTGATTGCAATTAATATAATTGTATGGTTGTTTATGTTCTTAATTGTAAATGCATTTTCGAGCAGAAGTTTACTAGATTGGGGCGGATTAGTTCATTTCAATGTGGTACATGGAGAGATTTATCGACTTATCACTTCCATGTTCATACATTTTAATTTTGAACATATATTAATGAATATGCTTTCGCTCTTTATCTTTGGTAAATTAGTAGAAGCCATCGTCGGTCACTGGAAAATGCTTGGTATTTACTTTATTTCAGGGATTTTCGGCAATATTGTTTCTTTAGCAATAGATACCAACTCTATCTCAGTAGGTGCAAGCGGAGCAATATTCGGTTTAATCGGCAGTTTATTTGCGATAATGTATATCAGCAAAACATATACTTCTAAAATGCTGATGCAGCTGATTTTTGTTTTAGCCATCTTAACCGTGGTTTCATTGTTTATAGCTAACGTGAACATTTATGCACATATTGGCGGATTTGTCGGCGGCGCATTAGCAACATTTATCAGTTACTATTTCAATCGTGATCGTAAAATGTTTTGGATTTTATTAGGTACAGCAATATTACTGCTTTTGATTCTGTTAATAAGAACATTCACTATTAAGGAAGATAACATTTATGATAAATTAATAAGTGATGAGATGAGCAATGGTAATTATAATAAAGCTGAAGCACTTATCAAGCATACAATGGATAAAGGGTATGCTGATGATGAAACTTATTACCTCAGCGGCTTGCTCAAAGCTACTAAGGACTCAAAATCTGAAGGTATTTCAACATGGGAGCGCGGATTAAAACATTACCCTGAATCCGGTATACTGAATTATGAACTTGCAATTGCAAATCGTTCATTAGGTGACGATAAATCTGCATTACGACACATTAAAAAAGCAGTGAAATCCGAACCTGATAATGAAAAATATAAGTATTTAAAAAAAGAGTTGGAAAAACAAAATGAATCGAAAAATAGATAGTTTTTATGATGTTCAACAATTGCTTAAACAATTTGGGTTTATAGTTTACTTTAAGAATAAAAGCGACATGTATGAAATGATGGAACAAGAAATAAGAGAACTTTATGAGTATCAACTTATCTCAAAGGATGCATTTATCAAATGTATTTTAATTATCAATCAAAGAAGGATGAATAAGTAATGAGAAATTTAATATTGGCAGCCGATGTCGGTGGAACAACATGTAAACTAGGAATTTTCGACAAAGATCTTGAAAGAATTACAAAGTGGTCGATTCAAACTGATATTAGTGATACTACAGGTGTAGTACTATTAAAATCGATTTATAGTTCGTTTGTACAAAAAATGAACGAGTTGGAATTAAAAATGGAAGATGTTATAGGATTCGGCGTTGGTGTGCCAGGCCCAGTAGACTTCGAAACTGGTGTTGTTCACGGCGCAGTCAACCTTAACTGGCCAGGTGATGTAAATGTTAGAGAAATTCTATCGCAATTCGTGAATTTCCCTATCTTCGTCGATAATGATGCCAACGCAGCTGCATTAGGCGAAAAACACAAAGGTGCTGGTCATGATGCTGACGATGTTGTTGCGATTACATTAGGAACTGGTGTCGGCGGAGGTATTATCTCAAACGGCAAACTTGTGCATGGTCATAATGGTTCTGGTGCTGAAATCGGTCATTTCAGAGTAGACTTTGATCAACGTTTCGCATGTAACTGCGGCAAGTATGGATGTTTAGAAACTGTAGCATCTGCGACAGGTGTTGTGAATCTAGTAAAATTCTACCATCCGAAACTTACAATTAAATCCTCAATCTTAGAATTGATAAAAGAAGATAGAGTAACAGCGAAAGACGTTTTCGATGCATCCAAACAAGGTGATTTATTCTGCTTATTCATTACAGAACGTGTCGCTAATTACATTGCTTATGCCTGCAGTATTATCAGTGTCATGAGCAATCCAAAATATATTATTTTAGGTGGAGGTATGTCTGATGCTGGCGATATTTTAATTGAAAATATCAAAACAGAATACAGAAACCTAACATTTACACCAGCACAAAACGGTACTGAAATTGTTAAAGCACAATTAGGCAATGATGCAGGTATCACAGGTGCTGCAGGATTAATTAAAACATATGTTATTGATGAGGAGCGTGTTGAATAGTGGCAATTGTAGATGTAGTTGTGATTCCGGTAGGTACAGAAGGACCTAGCGTGAGTAAATATATCGCTGATATCCAAACAAAATTAGAAGAATATAAAGAACAAGGATTGATTGATTATCAACTTACACCAATGAACACACTGATAGAAGGCGAATTAAAAGATTTATTCACAGTGGTACAAGCGATTCATGAATTACCTTTTGATGAAGGCATTGAAAGGGTATGTACAAATATAAGAATAGATGACCGTCGTGACAAGTCTAGAAAGATGAACGATAAATTGGTCTCTGTTCAAAAACAATTAGACAAAAAACGTGGTGAGCAATAATGAATATTTCATCTTTAGCTTTAGGAATTGCGGATACAAATACGTACTTTATTGAAGGTCAAGACGGCGTATTGCTAGTCGATCCATCAAGTGATGGTCATCAAATCATTTCAAAGCTTGAATCCATTGATAAGCCTTTGAAAGCAATTATTCTAACACATGCACATTTCGACCATATCGGTGCATTAGATGAAGTTCTTGAGAAATATAATGTTCCCGTGTATTTATACAAAGAAGAATTCGACTTTCTTACAGAACCTGAGAAAAACGGTTCGCAAAAGTTCAGCCAATATGGATTAAAACCAGTCGTAAGCAAAGCACAACCAACTGCTTTAGATGAGGGTGAACATACAATAGAAGGCTTTAACGTAAAAGTAATGCATACGCCGGGACATTCACCAGGCAGCTTGACATACGTGTTTGATGAATTTGCGGTAGTAGGCGATACTTTATTCAACAATGGTATCGGGCGAACAGATTTATATCGTGGTGATTATGAAACGCTTGTGGATTCAATTCAAGATAAAATCTTTACGATTCAAGATGATCTTCCGCTATATCCTGGACATGGTCCATCTACAACAGTTGAAGACGAACAATTAAATCCATTTTTACATGGCTAAAATTTAATAGAGTAAATGAAACACCTCCTGCGTTTATCTATGTAGGAGGTGATTTTTTATGAAAAATTGTTCGAGAAAATTTTAACGGATGCAATCTCACATCGTGTTTCAGACATTCATTTTATTCCGATAGAAAATGCAGTAACAATCAAATTCAGAATGAATGATATCTTATCTGATTATGAAATGATTGAAACTGCTACTTATAAACGACTGCTTAATTTTATGAAATTTCTATCAGGGTTAGATGTATCGACTTTCCATCAAGCACAAAGCGGCCAAACAACATTCAAACTCAAAACACTATACAATTTAAGAGTTTCGACATTGCCGCTTTCATTAGGGATGGAAAGCTGCGTTATCAGGGTCTCACCGCAATATTTCACTAATGAATATGAGAGCGAAGGACCTAAACACTTTCATCACTTGATGAATAAGAAGCAGGGACTGATTCTTTTTACAGGACCAACCGGATCAGGTAAAAGCACAATGATGTATGAAATGGTGACTTTTGCGAAAGAGACCTTGAACCTTAATATTATTACTGTTGAAGATCCAGTTGAAAAACGTATTTCTGGCATTACACAGATTTCTGTTAATGAAAAAGCGGGCATCAATTATGAAAACTCATTTAAAGCCATCTTAAGATGTGATCCAGACATCATCTTAATCGGTGAAATCAGAGATGCACATATTGCAAAATGTGTCATACAAGCTTCATTAAGCGGTCATTTAGTACTTTCAACACTACACGCAAATGATTGTGAAGGCGCATTGCTCAGACTGCTGGAAATGGGAATTACACCCCAAGAAGCACAGCAAGCAATAGCGCTCATTTCTAATCAACGTTTAGTGACAAATCAATCGGGGTTTCGAGAATTAGCATATGAAACCATGTATTAATCTGATATCCAGTACTTTTTCAAAAACAATCATACAATGCCTAAAAGCTTTATCAAGTTAAGTAAAGTACTTTGTCGTATGAATAAAGAGGGGGTTATCTGTGAGGAAGTATTTAAACGCTATACTTAATTACAATTTGAAAAAGAAAAAGCTGCTTACAGAAAAAGATCAGTTGATTTTATTGTTCAGGCTTAATATCTTGCTTAACCATGGGTTTACACTATTAGAAGCATTCTCTTTTTTAAATATGCATATAAAATATAAACAAAAGAACACAGCTGAGACTATTCTGAACCTCTTAAGAAATGGTGAAAACTGTCACCGAATTCTATCCTTTTTGAACTATCCCCAAACGATTGTAACTCAGATTTATTTTGCGGAAAGATTCGGCAGGTTATCAGAGAACCTGACTGAGTCCCACGCTTTCTTAAAACGAAAAGCAGAAGCTAAGCAGCGTTTTATTAAAACAATACAATATCCTCTTATCTTAATCGGTATATTTATGTGTATGTTGTTCGGTATCAATTATTTTATCTTGCCGGAGTTCCAACAAATCTATACGACAATGGATATTCAACTATCCCCGCTTTTAAAATCTCTCAATTTCATCATTCAGCACTTTCCTCATATATTTCTAACATTTTCAGGAAGTGTTGGCTGTTTAACTATTATAATCCACCTATACATCAAGAAATTGAGCATCCCTCAAAAAATTAAATTTATTTCTAGACTTCCGCTTATCAACACCTGCTATAAATTATTCAAAACCTACCAAATTGCCAATGAATTAGCTTTGTTTTATAGAAATGGTATTGTGCTTCGGCAGATCTCTTTAATTTATACAGAACAAAATATCGATATATTTTTAAAATACCTTGGAGAAACGATGATTAAAAAGATAGAAGAGGGCATGAAACTGCCAGAAATACTTGCTTCTGTCGGCTGTTTTCAAACTGAGTTGATTCAATTTATCGAACAAGGAGAAAAGAGCGGTAAAACAGATATAGAGCTCTCTATTTATACAGAAATACTACTCAGTCAAATCGAAAATCAAATGAATAAGCAAATTAAGGTCATTCAACCAGTGATATTTTTACTGCTTGGATTTCTGATTATCTCACTTTATTTAGTTATCATGCTTCCAATGTTTGACATGCTTCAATCTATTAAATAAAAGAAAAGGCGGTTTCTATGAAAAAATTATTATCAAAATTAAAACAGCGTCATTTTAAAGCTTTTACATTACTAGAAATGATGTTAGTCCTTTTAGTTATAAGCGTCCTATTAATTTTAATCATTCCAAATATCGCAAAACAATCTAAACATGTGCAAGATACAGGGTGCGAAGCACAGCAAAAAATGGTGAATAGCCAAATTGAAGCGTTCAGTTTGAATAAAAACAGAGCGCCATCATCCATCGATGAGCTTGTAAGTGAAGGTTTCTTAAAAGAAGGACAAAAAACATGCAAATCCGGCAAGACAATATCTATCAGTGATGGCGAAGCTAAAGTTAATGAATAGCCATGAAAGCTTTTACTATGCTAGAAACATTGCTAGTTCTTGCTATGATAAGTATTTTGACATTCTTAAGTCTTAAGGTGCAAAGTGCGAGTCATCTAAGCAGTGTCGAAAATGAATTATCCGCTAAAAATTTAGCTGCTCAAATCACATATTTAAAATCACAAGCTATCAAAGAGCGTAGCAGCATTATGTTGATTTTTAATAGAGGCAGCAATCAAATTAAAGTCGTCAATACTGACCATCAAGCCAAGTATATCCAAATAGCGAATGGCATTATTGAAAATAACAGAAATATGGATAATGTCATCATTGATTCTGATGGTGAGTTTAATCGTTTTGGCTCCGTATATATTCGTATTAACAATACATTGTTTCGTTTCATTTTCCATATTGAGAAAGGAAGTCTGCGTATTGAAAAACAAAATTAAATGTTCAACGATGACTGCTTCATTTTTATTGGATGCACTGACTTCCTTTTCTTTAATAACCACTATTTTACTTATTTTCTTGCCGATCCTAATCAACCAGCATGCGTATTACCAAAAAGAAATCGATAAAGCAGATATGTATCGTACTTTAATTACGGTAATCAACCATTTTAACAGAGATGAAATCAACCAAGGCATCCAAATTGAACACTATGAAGTTACTAACATTAATCAAAAATTATGTATTCAAAGCACTACAACACACAATCGCTATTGTTTTGATATTGAGCAGAAGAAAAATTAAAGCTTTTACTTTTATTGAAATGACGTTTTCATTATTTATCTTTTCATTAACGATGAGTCTGGTTCCACCGTTATTTCAAGCCATTCAAAAATTGAATGTACAAATCAATGATACGTCCCTTATCAATTACGAATTTTTTGCACAAGATATCACTCGTGAACTGAATGGCGTTCCAATCAATGAAATATACATTGAAAAAAGACGAATGAAAATTGATAAAAGAGATAAACAAATTTACTATATATTCAATAGTCATAAGCTGTATAAAAATATCAATCAGCACGGTAATGTAACATTAATCGGAAATATCAGCAGCTGTAAGTTTACAAAGATTAACAATCAATATATTAAGGTGGAATTAACACTTGTCGAAAACCGAGAAAAGTATTATAAAGTTCTTATCCTCTAAACCTAAAGGGTACATGCTGCCGTTTATTTCAATGATATTTATGGTTTTTATCATCATAATTACTTCCTATAGTTATCAATATAGCTTAAAATTAAAGACACTGAACAACCTTAACGTTAACTATGAACAACAGCTAGAGCAATTAGTTGAGAAGGATGATAAATATGAAATTCAATCTAGAAGATAAAGTGCCATTAATATTCATAGGCTTTATGGGGACTGGAAAGACAACCTTAGGCCAATATACTGCAAACCAGACCAACAGCAGCTTTGTCGACTTAGATCATTTGATTGAGCAGCGTACCAATCAAACGATTCCAGAAATATTTGCCTCACAAGGCGAGTCTGGATTCAGAGAGCTTGAAACTCAATATTTACAGGAAGCAATTGAGCAATATGATATAATTTCAACTGGAGGCGGCATCATTGAACGACCGGAATCCCTTGAGTTATTATCAAAATGTAAAAATGTTATTTGGTTAGATACAGACATTAATCTAATTTTTGATAGAATTAAAAATGATGCTAATCGACCTAATGCGGCAAATAAAGCATTCGCCGAATTAAAAAGGTTGTATTTATCAAGGGTTTCACGATATAATGAAATCGCATTCAGCAGAATGGATACAAACAAGGACTTAGATTTACTACATCAAGAATTGATGAACATTTTAAATTGCGAATGACCAGTATTGGAGAGAATGAATGATTTCACTTTCTGAGAAGAAAGTAAGATTAATTCATCGCCGAAGGTGCAAGATTTCATATCGAATCTCTCAGGCAAAAGGATAATACTGCGACGCGTTCCTGAAGGTAACTACAGGGTGGCAATTTAGTTTGCTATCCTGTTTTTAATATTTAATCACATATAGGGGGTTGCAAGATGTCAAATGATTTAAAAAAGACACCATTATACGATCGTTTCCTAGAAAGCGATGCTAAAATTGTTGAATTCGGCGGATGGGCTATGCCTGTTCAATTTTCAAGTATCAAAGAAGAACATAACGCAGTTAGGGAAGTTATGGGAATCTTTGATGTCAGCCACATGGGCGAAATTTTAATTGAAGGAAAAGACGCTTCAGAATTCATTCAATATGTGCTTTCTAACGATACAGATCAGTTAACTGATAGCAAAGCCCAATATACTGCACTTTGTAATGAAAAAGGCGGTATCATTGACGACTTAATCACTTATAAATTAGATGATAATAAGTTCTTATTAGTGGTTAACGCAGCTAACACTGATAAAGACTATGAATGGATTAAGTCTCACTCAGATAAATTTGATGTATCAGTAGAAAATGTTTCTGATCAATACGGACAACTTGCTGTCCAAGGTCCAAAAGCACGCGACTATGTTGCTAGCTTAGTAGACGTTGATGTTTCTGAAATGAAACCATTCGAATTTAAAAAAGATGTCAAAATCTTTGGTAAAAATGTAATCTTGTCACAATCAGGTTACACAGGTGAAGACGGTTTCGAAATTTACTGCGACTCAAAAGACGTTGTAGCAATTTGGGACGGCCTTTTAGAAAATGAAGAATTGAAACCTGCAGGCCTTGGTGCACGTGACACATTACGTTTAGAAGCTGGTCTTCCTTTACATGGTCAAGATTTATCTGAAGATATTACACCATATGAAGGCGGTATTGCTTTTGCAGCTAAACCATTAATCGAAGCTGATTTCATTGGTAAAGAAGTATTGAAAGACCAAAAAGAAAATGGTTCTAAAGTAAGATCAGTTGGTTTAGAAATGATTGAAAAAGGTATTCCAAGAACTGGTTATGATGTACTAGATTTAGATGGTAACAAAATAGGGCAAGTTACTTCAGGTACACAATCTCCAGCTACTGGAAAAGGAATTGCATTAGCTATGATTGACCGCGATGAATTCGAAATGGGTAAAGAAGTCATCGTACAAGTAAGAAAACGTCAAGTTAAAGCTAAAATCGTTAAGAAAAATCAAATCAGTAAATAATTTAATGAAGGGGTGGCAGTGGTGAGTCATCGTTATATACCATTAACTGAAAAAGATAAAAAAGAAATGTTAGAGACAATTGGTGCAAGCTCAATTGAAGAATTATTCGGAGATGTGCCAAAAGAAATTTTATTAGATAGAGAACTTGATATTCCAAGCGGAGAAGATGAAACTTCTCTGTTCAAACGTTTAAGCAGAATTGCTAACAAAAATACAACTAAAGAAGATCATACTTCTTTCTTAGGTGCAGGGGTTTATGACCATTATGCACCAGCTGTTGTAGATGCTATGATTTCACGTTCAGAGTTCTATACAGCTTATACACCGTACCAACCAGAAATTTCACAAGGTGAACTTCAAGCTATCTTTGAATTCCAAACATTAATTTGTGAATTAACTGGTATGGATGTAGCAAACTCTTCTATGTACGATGGAATTACAGCATTTGCTGAAGCATGTATCTTAGCATTCAGTCAATCTAAAAAGAATAAAATCGTAGTATCTAAAGGGTTGCATTATCAAGCACTTCAAGTACTTCACACTTATTCTAAAGTAAGAAACGACTATGAAATCGTAGAAGTAGACTTAGACGGCACAATCACTGATTTAGTAAAATTAGAAGCTGCTGTTGATGAAGATACAGCTGCAGTTGCTGTTCAATATCCAAACTTCTATGGTTCTATTGAAGACTTAGAAAAAATCCAATCATTTATTAAGAGCAAAAAGACGTTATTCATCGTCTATGCAAACCCACTTTCACTTGGCTTGTTAACACCTCCAGGTGAATTCGGTGCAGATATCGTTGTAGGTGATACACAACCATTCGGTATCCCTAGCCAATTCGGCGGACCGCATTGCGGATACTTTGCTACAACTAAAAAATTAATGCGTAAAATCCCAGGTCGCTTAGTAGGTCAAACAAACGATGATCACGGCAACCGCGGTTTCGTATTAACTTTACAAGCACGTGAGCAGCATATCCGACGTGATAAAGCAACATCAAACATATGTTCAAACCAAGCATTAAACGCACTAGCTTCATCTATCGCAATGTCAGCGCTTGGTAAACAAGGTATTCAAGATATTGCTGAACAAAACTTTGAAAAAGCTAACTATGCTAAGCAATCGTTTGAAAAAGCAGGCGTAGAAGTATTACCAGGTACATCTTATAACGAATTCGTTATCAAGTTGAATAAACCTGTTAAAGAAGTTAACGAAAAATTATTAGATGAAGGCATTATCGGCGGTTTCGATTTATCTGAAGTAAACGACGATTTAGGACAAGCAATGTTAGTTGCAGTAACTGAATTAAGAACAAAAGCCGAAATTGATACTTTTGTTGAGAAAGTGGGTGAGATTAATGGTTAGTAAATCAAGTCCATTAATTTTCGAACGTTCAAGAGCAGGAAGATACGCATATTCTCTTCCAGAAAAAGAGATTGACAATATTGAGATTAAAGATATTTTAGATGATAAATTCATCCGTAAAAATAAAGCAGAATTCCCTGAAGTTGCAGAGTTAGACTTAGTAAGACACTATACTGAGTTATCTAATAAAAACTTCGGTGTAGATACAGGATTCTATCCTTTAGGTTCTTGTACTATGAAGTACAACCCTAAAATCAACGAGAAAGTTGCTCGTATTCCTGGATTTGCGGAAGCACATCCATTACAACCAGAATCAGAAATCCAAGGTTCTCTTGAAATCATTCACAGTTTACAAGAAGAACTTAAAGAAATTACTGGTATGGACGAAGTTACGTTGCAACCAGCTGCAGGTGCACATGGTGAATGGACAGCACTTATGATTTTCAAAGCTTATCATGAGAAAAACGGCGAAGGTCACCGTAACGAAGTAATCGTACCTGACTCAGCGCATGGTACTAACCCAGCGTCAGCTGCTTTTGCTGGTTTCAAATCAGTAACTGTAAAATCAAACGAAAACGGAGAAGTCGACGTAGAAGACTTGAAACGTCTTGTTAACGAAAACACAGCAGCAATCATGTTAACAAACCCGAACACACTTGGTATTTTCGAACACAATATCATGGAAATCGGTAAAATTGTTCACGATGCCGGCGGTTTATTATACTATGATGGTGCTAACTTAAACGCTATTATGGATAAAGTAAGACCAGGCGACATGGGCTTTGACGCAGTTCACTTAAACTTACACAAAACATTCACTGGTCCGCACGGCGGCGGTGGTCCTGGTTCAGGTCCTGTTGGAGTTAAGAAAGAACTAGCAAGCTTCTTGCCAAAACCAATGGTAGTTAAAGATGGAGACACTTATAAATATGATAATGATATTGAAAACTCTATCGGCCGTGTTAAACCATTCTATGGTAACTTCGGTATCTACCTACGTGCTTACACGTATATCAGAACTATGGGTAATGTTGGTCTTAAAGAAGTATCTGAAGCAGCTGTGCTTAATGCCAACTACATTAAAGCACGTCTTAAAGATGCATTCGAAATTCCATATTCTCAATACTGTAAACACGAATTCGTATTAAGCGGATCTAAACAGAAGAAAGACGGTGTCCGTACGTTAGATATGGCGAAACGTCTATTAGACTTCGGCGTACATCCGCCTACAATCTACTTCCCGCTTAACGTTGAAGAAGGCATGATGATTGAGCCGACAGAAACAGAATCTAAAGAAACATTAGATCACTTCTGCGACGCTTTAATTCAAATTGCTAATGAAGCGAAAGAAGATCCGGATAAAGTACTTGAAGCACCTCACAGTACTGTTATCGACAGACTTGACGAAACAAAAGCAGCAAGACATCCGGTATTGAAATTCGAAAACTTGCATGAAGAAAAACTTTAATCTATAAATAGAGAATCCTCCGTTATTTGATAGCGGAGGATTTTTCATATAAAAATACGGCAATGACTTTACGTCATCGCCGCTATTTTTGATTGATGCTATTTTTTTGCTTTAACTTTTCCGGTCCATTTTTTGTAACCGCCTTTAAGCATATAAATATCTCTATATCCATTTTTTCTTAAAATACGTGCTGCTCTGTAGCTTGCTACTCCGTTCGCATCACATAAATAAATAGGCTGGTCCTTTCTAAGACCTTTAAATCGTTGACTAAATAGTGTCATTGGAATGTTTCTGGCACCGATGATGTGACCGTAGTCATAGTCAACTTTTTCACGTACATCAATAACTTGAGCTTTGCGCAGACCTTTGTGGAACTCATCTTGGTTCAATTCTGTCACAGCTCTTCGATTGATGAAAAATTGGACTAACATATATAAAGCAATAATAACTAAAACAGCTAAAATGATTATCCAAAAGCTATTCATCATGCTTCCTCCTATTTTTACCGATACTACAATTATAAGACTGTTTCATTCAATTATCAAAAAGTTTTTCTCAAATTTGAAAGGAGTTTGTCTTTTATTAAGATATTCATAAATAAAAGAGATTGAAGGTATCGAAAGTTTTCATTTAGCAAATTAATTTGAATCAAATATACTCTGTAGTATGGTACTATACATACATACGAGTAATTCTAAGGTGATTGGAGATTTTAAAATTGACAGAAACATGGAATTTTATTAATTCAGGCAGTCATGATCCATTCTATAATATGGCAATGGACGAAGCGTTATTAAATTTTGTTTCAAGAGGGGAAATTGATCCTGTAATCAGATTTTATACTTGGGATCCTGCTACACTTTCTATCGGTTATTTCCAAAGACTTAAAAAGGAAATTGATATAGTAAAAGTGAAAGAAAAAGGTTATGGCCTTGTGCGTCGCCAAACAGGCGGCAGAGGCGTGTTGCATGACAAAGAACTTACTTATAGTGTGATTGTACCAGAATCTCATCCAAACATGCCTAACACCGTTACAGAGGCATACAGAGTCATCTCTCAAGGATTATTAGAAGGCTTTAAACTCTTAGGCTTTGATGCTTACTTTGCGGTACCGAGAAGCAAAGAAGAAAGAGAAAAATTAAAACAGCCTAGAAGTTCAGTTTGTTTCGATGCTCCGAGCTGGTATGAATTAGTAGTAGAAGGCAGAAAAATTGCCGGCAGTGCACAAACAAGACAAAAAGGTGTTATCTTGCAGCATGGTTCCATTTTGAAAGATATAGATATTGATGATTTGTTTGATATGTTTATATTTAAAAACGACCGCTTAAAAGACAAAATGAAACAAGCATTTATCGATAAAGCAGTAGCAATCAATGACATTTCAGATAAAACAGTCACATTAGAAGAAATGGAAACTGCTTTTGAAAAAGGCTTCCAAAAAGGATTGAATATCAACTTCAAACCTTTAGAACTTAACGAAAAACAAAAACAAGAAATTGATGAACTTGCGGAAAAATATAAATCTGAAGAATGGACTTACCGCAAATAAAATGAACCCCTGAACAAAAAATCTATTGTTCAGGGGCTTTAAATTTACTTATTACGTCTTCTATATTTCCATTTAGCAATTTTATACTTTCTTTGATCCTTTGTTAAGAAGAAAAAGAAGTAAATCAAATAAGCAATTGCTGCGATGATAGCTAAACTAATGATAGTTCTTACTAAAGAAAATAGCATAGCGTCTAAATTCAAAATCAAACCGATTAACGCTATAAATAAAATAATATAAAATAGTCCTTTACGCATATTTTCACCTTTCAATGTACTATGCTTTACGAATTAGAATTACTAATCTTAACTTGTGAGAGTTCTTGTTGTCCTTGTTTTAATTTCTTACTGTCTTTTGCAGAATAACCATCTCTGATATTTTTAAATGCTTTAACAAGATCTTTGTTTAAAGTTTCGATGTTCTTGTCATCAGATTTATCTTTATCAGACAAGTTGCTGCTTTCACGTTCAAGTTTATACTTATCATGCGCACTTTGTAAGTCAGTTACGATTTTATCCAATTTGCTGACAACTGCTTCTTTACGCTTATTTTTATGAACATCGCCTTCGATTTTATGATAATCCTTCAGAGTGTCCGTAACTTGCTGATAATATGCAGATGTCGCATGTGCGTTCTTAGTTTTTGAATTATTCTCTGCTGCTGCTTTTGTATTCTTTTTATCTGCACCTAATTGTTTTTCTTTGTTTTTTAAATCACTGATTTTCTGTTCCAACTCTTGATTGTCTAATTTTAGTTGATGATTTTCATCACGTAATTTAGTTGTTTTCTTTTCTAATGGTCCCAAATTCTGACTGCCACAACCTGATAAAAGCAGTGCAGCACTAAAAATAGTCAAAAATACTTTTTTCATAACCTTCTCCTAATTCATAAGCAAATAATATAGCATTATTTTATCATATTTAGAACTGGTATTCTTATAATACCGTTTCATGTCTATTACTTTTTAATTTTCATCTCAATAAAGCGTGTAATCAAGTATAAAACCTTATAGTTCCGGTATCTTTGTGATAAACTTTGTTTATACGTAAATGAATGATTTTGTTAATCTCCAAATTAACTACCTAAATGAATTTACATAGGAGGAATACAAATGTCAAAAAATGAAAAAGTAATTGAACTTTTATCTCAAAACAATCTAGATGCATTGGTTGTATTATCAGATTACAACCGCCGCTATTTATCAGGTTTTACAGGTACAAGCGGTGCATTAGTCATCACACCGAAAGAAAACATTCTGATTACGGACTTCCGTTATATTGATCAAGCCACACAACAAGCATCTGATTTTGAAATTGTAAATCGTTCTGCTGGGCTTGTAGAAGAAGTTAAAACTGTATTGGATAAACTTAATGTTAAAAAAGCAGGGTTTGAAGGCCATATTGTAAGTTACGATACTTTCCAACTACTAAATGATTCTAACGTTGAATATCAAAGTATCGGCAACGCTATTGAGGATATCAGAGCGGTCAAAGAACAATACGAAATCGACACAATCCAAAAAGCTGCACAAATCGTAGATGAAACTTATGAATATATTCTAACTATTGCAAAAGCAGGGATGACAGAACAAGAATTAAAAGCTGAATTAGAAAGCAAAATGCTTCGTTTAGGTGCCAGCGGTCCATCTTTCGATACGATTGTAGCTTCTGGTTACAGAGGTGCGCTCCCTCATGGTGTAGCAAGTGATAAAGTCATTGAAGAGGGCGACCTTATCACATTGGACTTCGGAGCATATTATAATGGATATGTCTCAGATATCACACGTACTTTTGCAATCGGCCAACCTGATCCGAAACTTGTAGAAGCTTACAATATCGTTTTGGAAGCACAACAAGCTGCAGTAGATCAAATCAAAGCAGGCATGACTGGAAAAGAAGCTGACGCTATTGCACGCGATATCATCGCAAGCTATGGATACGGCGACAACTTCGGTCATTCTACAGGCCATGGTATCGGCTTAGAAATCCATGAACAACCTATGTTAGCCAAACAATCCGACTATGTATTAACACCAAATAATTGCGTGACGGTAGAACCGGGTATCTATATAGAAGGACTAGGCGGCATCAGAATTGAAGATGACATTCTAATTACAGAAAATGGCAATGAAGTCTTTACTAAATGCACAAAAGACCTTATTATTTTATAATGAAAGCCTATATGAGGAGGAAACTGGATGATTTCGGTTAATGATTTTAAAACAGGTTTAACAATATCTGTAGATAATGGTATTTGGAAAGTTATTGATTTCCAACACGTAAAACCCGGAAAAGGTTCTGCGTTCGTTCGTTCTAAATTAAGAAATTTAAGAACTGGTGCGATTCAAGAGAAAACATTCCGTGCTGGTGAAAAAGTTGAACAAGCTATGATTGAAAACCACCGTATGCAATATTTATATGCGGATGGCGATTCACACGTATTCATGGACAACCAAACTTTCGAACAAACAGAACTATCTGGAGATTATTTAGAAGATGAATTAAAATACTTAAAAGCAAACATGGAAGTACAAATCCAAACTTATGAAGGCGAAACAATCGGTGTTGAACTTCCGAAAACAGTTGAGCTTGCAGTTACAGAAACTGAGCCAGGTATTAAAGGTGATACAGCAACTGGTGCCACTAAATCTGCTACTGTCGAAACAGGCTACACACTTAACGTACCTCTATTCGTAAACGAAGGAGATGTCCTAGTTATCAACACTAGCGACGGCAGCTACGTTTCAAGAGCTTAATAATTTATCACCCTTTTCTTATATCCTAACTCAACAACAGAAATTAAATGGTTTCTAAATGAAACATTGGTTTTATCACGTTGAGGAGGTTTAAGAAAAGGGCTTCTTTTTATTTAATCGTCATTTTCATACCGATATACTTAGTTAAAGTTGCAGTGATATGCTTGAATTGATAATTTCACTCAAGTAAAATATACAAGAAGAGTAAAAACAATCTGAAGGAGCAGTACTATGAATTTTAAAGAAATCAAGGAATTAATCGAAATACTAGATAATTCAAATCTTACTGAAATTAATATAGAGGACAATAAGGGAAGTATCATTAATTTGAAGAAAGAAAAAGAAAGAGAAATTATTACACCTCAGATTTCGCAGCAAGCTTTCCCACAACAAACAGCTGCACCTGCACCTGTTCAAAATGAATCAGCTGCCAGCGAAACATCAGCTGCTGCTAATTCAGATGCGGATCAAGGCAAAACAATTAATGCACCTATGGTGGGAACTTTCTATAAATCGCCATCACCAGAAGAAGAAGCATATGTCAAAGTTGGGGACACAGTTTCAAATGATTCTACAGTATGTATATTAGAAGCGATGAAATTATTTAATGAAATTCAAGCTGAAGTATCTGGGGAAATTACTGAAATCTTAGTTGAAGACGGACAAATGGTAGAGTATGGCCAACCGTTGTTCAAGGTGAAATAATTATGAAAAAGGTATTAATCGCCAACCGCGGAGAAATCGCGGTTCGAATCATTAGAGCATGTAAGGATTTAGGATTGCACACAGTAGCAATTTATTCTGAAGGGGATAAAGACGCATTACATACTCAAATTGCTGATGAAGCATACTGTGTAGGTCCTACACAATCTAAGGATTCTTATTTAAACATTCCAAACATTTTATCTATCGCAACTTCAACAGGTTGTGATGCAGTGCATCCTGGATACGGCTTTTTAGCTGAAAACGGTGATTTTGCGGAATTATGCGAAGCTTGCCAACTTAAATTTGTCGGACCAAGCTATGAGTCTATTCAAAAAATGGGTATTAAAGACGTCGCAAAAGATGAAATGATTAATGCGAATGTACCGGTCGTACCAGGCAGCGATGGACTTGTAGAATCAATTGAAGATGCTAAGAAAACAGCTGAGGAAATCGGATATCCAGTTATTATCAAAGCTACTGCCGGCGGCGGCGGTAAAGGGATTCGTGTTGCACGTGATGAGAAAGAATTAGAAAATGGTTATAAAATGACACAGCAAGAGGCTGAAACAGCATTCGGCAATGGCGGACTATATTTAGAAAAATTCATAGAAAATTTCCGTCACATCGAATTTCAAATTATCGGGGATCAGTATGGCAACGTTATACAACTAGGGGAACGCGACTGTACGATTCAAAGAAGAATGCAGAAACTTGTCGAAGAAGCACCTTCTCCGATTCTAACAGAAGAAAAACGTCATGAAATGGGGCAAGCATCAATCAGAGCGGCTAAAGCTGTAAATTATGAAAATGCCGGAACGATTGAATATATCTATGATTTAGATACAGATGAGTATTACTTCATGGAAATGAACACAAGAATCCAAGTTGAGCACCCAGTTACTGAAATGGTCACAGGTGTTGATTTAGTCAAACTTCAACTTCAAGTAGCAATGGGAGAACCCTTGCCGTTTAAGCAAGAAGATATAAAAATCAATGGCCATGCTATGGAATTTCGTATTAATGCGGAAAACCCTTATAAAAACTTCATGCCATCACCTGGTAAAATCACACAATATTTAGCACCTGGCGGCTTTGGTGTTCGTATCGAATCTGCTTGCTATACAAACTATACAATTCCGCCTTACTATGATTCTATGGTTGCTAAACTGATTGTGCATGAACCTACACGTGAACAAACAATCATGGCCGGCTTACGAGCATTAAGCGAGTTTTTAGTACTTGGTATTGATACAACTATTCCTTTCCATATCCGTCTATTGGAAAATGATATTTTCAACAGCGGACAATACAGCACCAAGTTCTTAGAACAAAATAACATTATGAATGAAGACTAACTTTGATTAGGAGGCTAATATATGGTTAAGGTATCAGAAAATACACATTCACAGCTAGGAAGAATTGAAATTTCACCTGAAGTCTTAATTTCAATTGCAAGCATTGCAACATCTGAAATTGAAGGGCTTGCTGGACACTTTGCCGAATTAAAAAATGCATCTCCAGAAAAACTGAACCGAAAAAATCTGACTAAGGGTATCAAATTAGATACAAAAGAAGATGGAATTTATATAGATGTATTCTGTGAGTTTAAATATGGTATAAACATTTCTAAAACTGCATTGAAAATTCAAGAGACAATTTTCAATTCACTCAGCAACATGACAACTATAGTTCCTAAACAAGTCAACGTTCATATTACACATATCGAGGTTGAAAAGTAATAAGAAATAAGATAAAAAAGGAGCAACTCTAAATGAGTCGTAAAGAATCAAGAAGCCAAGCATTTCAAGCACTATTCCAACTTGAAATGAAAAATACAGATTTATCTATAGACGAAGCCATTAACTTTATTAAAGATGATTATCCAGACTTGGAATTTGATTTTATTCATTGGCTGGTTTCAGGCGTTAAAGACCATGAAAGCGTACTAGATGAACAAATTCAAGAAAATCTTAAAGACTGGAAAGTATCTCGATTATTAAAAACCGATCGCATTATACTAAGAATAGCAGCTTTTGAACTTAAGCATAGCGATACACCGCCAAAAGTGGTCATCAATGAAGCAGTCGAGCTTGCGAAACAATTCAGCGACGATGATCACTATCGCTTTATTAACGGCGTGTTGAGTAATTTAAATCAATAGGATAGAGTGATAAGAATGTCCGATTATTTAAGTGTTACAGCCTTAACCAAATATATTAAATATAAATTTGATCAAGATCCGCATTTGCAATCTGTGCTGTTAAAAGGAGAATTGTCGAACTTTAAAAAGCACAGCAGCGGACACTTATATTTTAATCTTAAAGATAATAACAGTGTCGTCAATGCGATGATGTTCAAAGCACAAGCAAGCAAATTAGACTTTTCTCCAAAAGAGGGGGATGAAGTCTTGATTGAGGCACGTGTTTCTGTTTATGAACGTCGAGGCAATTATCAAATCTATGTAAATAAAATGCATTTAGATGGTGTAGGTAATTTGTATCAGCGTTTAGAAGCATTGAAAAAGGATCTGACAAAACAAGGCTTATTCAATATGGAACATAAAAAACCGATTCCTAAGTTTCCTAAGAAAATAGCTGTCTTAACTGCCAGTACCGGTGCAGCTATCAGAGATATCCATTCTACAATTAACAGTCGTTTCCCGCTTGTTGAACAAATTCAAATCAGCACATTAGTACAAGGGGATCAGGCTAAAAAGGATATCGTTGAAAAATTAGAATATGCAGATACATTAGGGGCTGATGTAATTATTTTAGGCCGCGGCGGCGGTTCAATTGAAGATTTATGGAACTTTAACGAAGAAGAAGTTGTCAGAGCCATCTTCAATAATAAAACACCTGTTATATCAGCTGTAGGCCATGAAACAGACTTTACACTCAGCGATTTTGTGGCAGATGTGAGAGCTGCTACACCGACACAAGCTGCAGTTATAGCTACACCAGACCAAGTGGAGTTAAGCCAATATATCAAACAGATGGAGTTGAATCTGTCACGCCATATTGTGCAATTAATCAACAATCAGAAAAAACACTTAGAACATGTAGCTTCATACTATAAGTTTAAACAACCTTCTTTATTGTATGATCAACAAATACAAAGACGTGATGATTTAGAGCGTCAACTTAATATCAGTATGAACAAT
Organism: Staphylococcus sp. IVB6181; assembly: GCF_025561445.1. Lineage (NCBI taxonomy): Bacteria > Bacillati > Bacillota > Bacilli > Caryophanales > Staphylococcaceae > Staphylococcus > Staphylococcus sp. IVB6181. The sequence goes on from NZ_CP095096.1 coordinate 1,495,181, forward strand.
CAGCTGACAAGTCTGCGTCAACGCTTAGATTTGCTGAATAACCGTATTAACATCAGAGATTTGCAGCAATTGGCGCAACAATCAAAAACATATAAAACACAATTAGACGATACGATGAATAAAGCGATTCAAAATATTCTTCATAATGCTAAATCTAATTTAGCGCAGCGCTTAGAAAGTTTAAACAACCTGAGCCCGACAAATACTATGCTGCGCGGATATACGATTGTTAATAAAGATGATCAAGTGATTACAAGTACACAAGCATTAAAAACTAATGATAATATCAGCTTAACGATGAAAGATGGCGAAGTTGATGCGATAGTTAAGAAAGTTAGGTGTAATAAAGATGAGCAATAATCAGAGTTTCGAAAATATGATGGAAGAATTAGAAGGCATTGTTAAAAAGTTGGATAATGAAGCTGTCTCTTTAGAAGATGCTTTAAATCTTTATCAAAGAGGCATGAAACTTTCAGCAGCTTGCGACGAAACGTTAAAAAATGCTGAGAAAAAAGTGAATGAACTCATGAAGAATGATGAGGGAGAAGAAACTGAAGTTTCAGCTGAAAGTGATGATAAATAATATGATAGAAATGATTAATAAACAATTATTAAAAATGATACCTGATTCTCCGCTCGGAACAAACCTGGAAGAAAGTATGCGTTATTCTTTGGAAGCAGGCGGTAAACGTATTCGTCCTGTCCTTTTATTAGAAACTTTGAAAATGTTGAATGCTGACCATTCTTATGATAAAGGTGTACAAACAGCATTAGCATTAGAAATGGTTCATACTTATTCACTCATTCATGATGATCTGCCTTCAATGGACAATGACGACTATCGCCGTGGAAAATTAACGAATCATAAAGTATATGGTGATTGGAAAGCATTATTAGCAGGTGATGCTTTGCTTACGAAAGCATTCAATTTAATTAGTAAAGACACATCTATTGATGCTGAAACTCGAATAACATTAGTCGCACAACTATCTGATGCAAGCGGCCACCTAGGCATGGTCGGCGGACAAACATTAGATATGGAAAGCGAAAATAAAAAGATTGATTTAGAGACTTTACAGCATATCCATCGTGAAAAAACAGGTGCTTTATTATCTTTTGCGATTAATGCTGCAGCGACGATTGCTAAAACAGACGCTGATGTCTCTCAAATTTTAGATACTTACAGCGGTCATCTTGGTTTGATTTTCCAAATCAAAGATGATTTATTAGATGTTTACGGTGATGCTGAAAAACTCGGCAAACCTGTAGGCAGTGATGAAAAAAATCATAAAAGTACTTATGTTACATTATTAGGTCTAAAAAACACTGAACAACGCTTGCAGTATCATGTAGAAGAAGCTGAAAAATGCCTAAAACAGCTTGCTGCAAAGCAATACGATACAACTGAATTAGAAAAATTAACACAGTTATTTTATAAAAGAGATCACTAAACAAAATAAGCTGAGCCTTAAATTTTCCCATTTAAGCTTAGCTTATTTCTATTTACAATATTTTATAATTATGCACGCTATTCATTTTTATTGCATAGTAATTTAAAGAAAATCAAAGCAATTTCTTTAAACATGTGATACTATGATTGTATAAATATTCGTAATTTGAGGTGTGAAAGTAGTGGCTAAAAAATCAGTAAGACATATAAAAATCAGAGAAATCATATCCACTGAACAGGTTGAAACTCAAGATGAATTAGTAAAACGTTTGAACCAATTCGATTTAAATGTAACACAAGCAACAGTATCAAGAGATATTAAAGAGTTGCAATTAATCAAAGTACCTGCTCCGACAGGACAATATATTTACAGTTTGCCAAACGACAGAAAATATCATCCCTTTGAAAAATTAGGGCGTTATTTGATGGATTCTTTCGTCAATATCGAAGGAACAGGCAACTTATTAGTACTTAAAACTTTACCCGGCAACGCACAATCTATCGGTGCTATTTTAGACCAAATCGACTGGGACGAAGTACTCGGTACAATTTGCGGTGACGATACATGCTTACTCATTTGCCATGATGAAGCATCAGCAAATGAAATTAAGACACGTATTTTTAATCTGTTATAAGGAAGCGATGAGCCATGTTACAAACATTAACAATTAAACAGTTTGCTATCATTGATGAATTAGAAATTAATTTTGGCGATGGGCTAACCGTTTTAAGCGGGGAGACTGGTGCAGGTAAATCTATCATCATAGATGCAATCGGACAATTAATAGGTATGCGTGCATCTTCAGACTTTGTTCGTCATGGCGAAAAGAAAGCAACGATTGAAGGAATTTTCGATATTGATAACAATCCAGCAGTCATTGATACGCTTAAGACATTAGAAATTGATGCGGATGAAGATTTCCTGATCGTTAAGAGAGAAATATTCAGTTCAGGCAAGAGTCTATGCAAAGTGAATAACCAAACTGTTACTTTGCATGACTTGCGTCTGATTATGCAAGAATTGCTAGATATTCACGGACAACATGAAACACAATCTTTGTTAAAACAAAAATATCATCTGCAATTAGTGGATTCATATGCAGATGGCAAATACGAGTCGGTGCTTAATCAATACCAGACAACGTATCAAAATTATAAAGCTAAGACACATGAATTAGATGAATTAGAATCTGCTGACCAAGCATTGCTTCAAAGATTAGACTTGATGAAATTCCAAGCTGAAGAGTTAGCTGAAGCCAACCTTCAAGAAGGAGAAATCGAACAGTTAGAAGCAGATATAAAACGTATTCAGAATTCAGAAAATTTAAGCTTAGCGCTTAATGCAGCGCATGTAACTTTAACAGATGAACAAGCCATTCCAGACCGTTTATATGAATTAAGCCAACAGCTTCAAAGAATTGATGAAATTATTCCTAAAAAGTTCACAGCATTAAAAGAACAAGTCGATCAATTTTATTATACTTTGGAAGATGCCAAACATGAATTGTATGATGAACTATCCAATACGGAATTTGATGAACAATATTTAAATGAACTCGAATCACGTATGAACCTGCTTAACAATTTAAAACGTAAATATGGCAAAGATATCAGCCAATTGATGCAGTATCAAGAAAAACTGAACGATGAGATTAATAAAATCGAGAACTATGAACAAAGCACTGCAAATCTAAAAGATGAAATTTCTCAATTGCATGCGCAACTGCTTGAAGAGGGTAAAGCACTTTCTAAAGAAAGACGCTTGGTCGCAAGAGAATTAAGAGACCACATTGTAGATGAGATTCAAAATCTCCAAATGAATGATGCAAATTTAGAAATTTCATTCAAACCGTTAGAAGAACCTAGTGCAGAGGGTATTGAAAAAATAGAAATTCTTATCAGCCCGAATAAAGGCGAACCGCTTAAAAGTTTAGCTAAAATCGCTTCAGGCGGCGAATTATCTCGTATCATGCTGGCGTTAAAAAGTATCTTTGTGAAATCCAGAGGACAAACAGCAATTTTATTTGATGAGGTAGACTCAGGCGTTTCTGGTATTGCGGCACAAAAAATGGCTGAAAAAATGCGAGACATTTCTAAGTATATTCAAGTTATTTGTATTTCTCACTTGCCGCAAGTTGCGTCTATGAGCGATCATCACTTATTAATCAGCAAAGCATCACAAGAAGACAGAACAACAACAAGCGTTGAAGAATTGACAGGTGAAAATCGCATTGATGAAGTAGCCAGAATGATTTCAGGTGCCAATGTTACACAATTAACCAGAGAAAATGCGAAAGAAATGATAGAACAAAATCATGGTGCGCAGTGAACATAAAATGGGAGGAATCTAGCTATGCAATTTGAAGCATTAATTTCAAACGCTAATGCATTAGAAGGTAATATCGGTGTCTTGTTCGCAAATGATGAAAAGACGATTGCATCAATTATTGAGATTTTAGAACAAACTAATTGTCATGTCACACTATATGGTGTAAAAGATCCGACAGAATTAATTCGCTCTTTTAATATTGATAGTGCGTTTTTAAACCGTATTCATTTAAGAACGTTTCAAGAGCGGGAAGATGTATTTCAAAAGTGTGCAGATGATTTAAATCAGCAAGTAACACATGTTTTGATGAAAGGCGACATCACTTCATCTGAAATTTTATCTTTTGTGCTGAAGAATAAGTCATTTATGGATAAGCAGCATTTCTTAAATCATGTGGCATGTTTTGATATTCCTTCTTATCACAAAATGCTGATACTGAGCGACGTAGCTTTAAATGTTCACCCAAGTATCGATGAGCGTATTCAAATGATTGAAAACATAGAGATTTTCGCTAAAAAAATCGGCTATGCTTCACTTAATGTCGGTTTGTTATCGTCAGTAGAACATCCAACTTCTAAAATTCCATCTTCTATTGATGCTGCTGAAATTGCAGCGCATTTTAAAGAAGATGACTATCTAAAAGTAGATGGCCCGTTCGCATTTGATAATGCCATTGATAAAGAAAGTGCTATCGAGAAAAATATCGATTCTGATATTGCTGGAGATATTGATGCACTGATAGTACCGCATATTGATGTAGGGAATGCTTTATATAAAGCGTTTACTTATTTTGCGAATGCACAAACAGCGAATTTAATTTTAGGTTCTAAATTTCCGATTGTACTGACTTCAAGAGCAGATTCAGTACAAAATAAAGTGAATTCAGCTATTTTAGCATTGCATACACTTAAATAAATAAAGCGTTTTAGTTCTTCTTCATATTGGGAGGAGAACTTTTTTTCATGAAAATTAACTCAAAGTTAGTAACAAGTTAGTACTTTCCTATTAAGATTACTTTAAAAATATTACTTGAATAAGGTAAAATATAAAGGGTAGTTTTTTAAAAAACAACAAGTATTCAACATCGAAGATTCAAATCAAAGCAGGTGGAACTTATGACCAATATTCTTGTTATCAACTTAGGGAGCACATCATCTAAAATTGCTTTCTTCAAAAATAAGCAATGTGCTGCTATAGAAACTATACAGCACGACATCACAATTACACAAAAGCCGTTGTTAGAGCAAGAGCCTTATAGAATTGAAGCTATTAAAGCATTTATCGAAGCTTCAACGCCAGGCTTAAACAGTATCGATGCCATTGCTTGCCGAGGCGGTTTGCTGAAACCGATTGCCGGAGGAACTTATGCTGTAAACAAAGCAATGTATGATGATTTAAGACATTTTAAATATGGTGTCCATGCCTCTAATTTAAGCGTTATTATCGGTTATAATTTAGGTCATACTTTAGATGTGCCTGTTTATATTGTTGATCCGGTTGTCGTTGATGAACTCGTCGATATTGCTAGAATGACGGGGATTAAAGGCATTCATCGCAGAAGTGTATTTCATGCGTTGAATCAAAAAGCTGTTGCGCGCAAATTTGCGCAATCTCAAAATAAAAAGTATGATGAAGTCAATGTTATTGTTGCACATATGGGAGGCGGCATAACGATTGGTGCACACTTGCAAGGGAAAGTTGCAGATGTCAATGAAGGCTTGTACGCTGAAGGACCCTTGAGTCCAGAAAGGGCTGGCAGTATACCAAATGACCTACTCTATCAATTTGGTCATACACATCATTATTCGCCTGAGGAATTAAATCACTTTATCAGCAAACAAACTGGAATTATGAGTTTATATGAAACAAATAATATCCAAGCCCTTGTTAAACGTTATGAGCAGGATTCAGAAGAAGTGCGTTTAATATTAGATACAATGATATACCAAATTGCTAAAGCAATCGGTGAAAGAGCTGTCATTTTCAAAGGTCGAACAGATCAAATCATTTTGACAGGCGGTATTGCTTACAGCAGTTTGATTACCAATAAAATTGCTGAATATACCAATTGGATTGCACCTGTCAAAGTTTATCCAGGTGAATTGGAAATGGAGTCGCTTGCAAATAGGGTATATGAAACTGTAAATCTACAAGAATCAGTAAAACAATATAGTTAGGAGTTCAATTATGGCAGAAGAACAATATGATTTAGTCATTCTTGGCGGTGGAACTGCGGGTTATGTAGCAGGAATTCGTGCTTCACAGCTTGGAAAGAAAGTCGCAATTGTTGAAAATCAATTACTTGGAGGCACATGTCTGCATAAAGGATGTATTCCGACAAAAGCATTGCTTAAGTCAGCTGAAGTATTACATACTGTTAAAAATGCGGCCTTGTATGGTGTTGATACAGCTCAATTCCAATTGAATTACGAAAAAGTATATGAACGAAAAGATGAAATTGTTGCGCAAATGCATACAGGCGTCAAACATCTGATGCAGCATAATCATATAGATATTTATAACGGTACAGGAAGAATACTAGGCTCATCTATATTCTCACCGCAACCTGGTACTATTTCTGTAGAATATGCAGATGGCAATTCAGAATTAATTCCAAATGATTATGTATTAATTGCAACAGGATCAAGACCTGCAGAGTTACCATTTTTACCATTCGACCATAATGTTGTGTTATCAAGCAATGATATCTTGAAAATGACAGAACTGCCTGAGTCGGTTGCAATTATCGGCGGCGGTGTCATCGGTATGGAGTTTGCTTCATTACTGAATGACTTCGGTACGAAAGTAACAGTTATTGAAGCAGGCGAGCGTATTTTACCGAATGAAAACAAAACTGTTACTAAGACACTGAAAAAGCATCTTGAAAATAGAGGTGTAAGTATATATGAAAACGTTCAGCTGTCAGAAGAGAATATCACTATCAATGAAGACTCAGCAAGCATAGAATTGGAAAATGAGTCATTAACTGTTGATAAAATATTGCTTGCTGTCGGCCGCAAACCGAACACTGATGATATCGGTTTGAATAATACGAAAATCAAGTTGGATGAAAAGGGCTTCATTGAAGTGAATGAACAGCAGCAAACACAAGAACAACACATCTATGCTGCAGGCGATTGTATTGGCAAATTACAACTTGCACACGCAGGTTCTAAAGAAGGTACTACTGCTGTTGAAGCGATGTTTGATGATACAGTTATCCCTGTTGATTATAATGCGATTCCAAAATGTATTTATACTTATCCAGAAATTGCTTCAATAGGGATGAATATCGATCAGGCAAAAGCAGCTGATTATAAAAAAGCACGCAGTTTTAAAGTACCGTTTAAAGCTATCGGCAAAGCTGTGATTGAAGATGCTGAACAACAAGACGGATTCTGCGAACTTGTCGTAGATCAAGAAACAGATACTGTTTTAGGTCTAAGTATGATTGGACCGCATGTTACAGAATTAATTAATGAAGCAGCGCTGCTCCAATTTATGAATGGTTCTACTTTAGAATTAGGTCTCACAACACATGCACATCCTTCATTATCTGAAGTATTGATGGAAGCAGGACTAAAAGCAGCACAACGCTCTGTCCACGCTTAATTAAAGGAGGAAGAAAGATGATTGATTATAAATCTGCCGGTCTTACCGAAAATGATTTAAAAGAGATGTATAAATGGATGGATTTGGGTCGCAAAATAGACGAAAGAATGTGGCTATTAAACCGCGCAGGAAAAATTCCTTTCGTTATCAGCTGTCAAGGACAAGAAGCAGCACAAATCGGTATGGCATTCGCTATGGAAAAAGGGGATGTTTCAGCCCCTTATTATAGAGATTTAGCGTTAATTACTTATTTAGGTATTACACCGGCTGAAACAATGATGTCTGCTTTCGGCAAACAAGGCGATATTAATTCAGGCGGTAAACAAATGCCTTCTCACTACAGTAAAAGAGAAGTCGATATTCTATCACAAAGTTCACCTGTCGGCACACAAGTCTTGCAAGGTGTCGGTGCTGCATTAGCGCTTAAAATGGATAAAAAACCTAATATTGCAATGGCAACATTAGGCGAAGGTACTTCCAACCAAGGTGATTTTCATGAAGGATTGAACTTTGCCGGTGTTCAAAAGTTACCATTTATTTGTGTCATTGAAAATAATGAATATGCGATTTCAGTGCCTACTCACTTGCAGTATGCGGCTGAGAAGTTATCTGATCGTGCATTAGGCTATGGCATTCATGGCGAACGTGTTGATGGAAATGATCCGATTGCAATGTATAAAGCCATGCACGAAGCACGAGAAAGAGCACTTAACGGTGAAGGTTCAACATTGCTTGAAGCGATGTGTACACGTATGACAGCACATTCTTCTGATGACGATGACCAATACAGAAGTCCAGAAATCAGAGAAGGTTTGAAATCATTGGATTGCAATATCAAATTCAAAGCCCACTTGCTTGATTTAGGCATTGCAAATGACGAATGGTTTGCTGAAGTAGAAAAAGAAAATAAAGCGATTGTAAACAAAGCGACTAAAGAAGCTGAAGCTTCACCATATCCAGACCCAAGTGAAACATATACGCATGTTTACGAAGAAGGAGGGCTTGAATAATGGCAAAAATCACTTATTTATCAGCAATCCAACAAGCTATATATCAAGCTATGGAAAAAGATCCGAATGTATTTGTATTAGGCGAAGACGTAGGTAAAAAAGGCGGCGTTTTCGGCGTTACGTTAGGCTTGCAGGAAAAATTCGGCATTGAACGTGTGATTGATACACCTTTAGCTGAATCCAATATTGTCGGTACAGCGATTGGCGCCTCTATGTTAGGCAAACATCCGATTGCTGAAATTCAATTTGCAGAATATATATTACCAGCTACTAACCAAATAATGAGTGAAGCAGCCAAAATGCGCTACCGTTCTAATAATGATTGGCAAGCGCCAGTTACAATCCGTGCTCCTTTTGGCGGCGGTATTCATGGTGCCTTATACCATTCGCAAAGTATCGAAAGTGTTTTTGCATCGACACCAGGTTTGACGATTGTTATTCCTTCTACACCTTATGATGCGAAAGGTTTGCTTTTAGCATCAGTAGAATCTAATGACCCTGTCTTGTATTTCGAACACAAAAAAGCATACCGTTTATTAAAAGAAGAAGTACCGGAAGAATATTATACAGTGCCGATCGGCAAAGCTGATGTTAAACGTGAAGGCAGCGATATTACGGTCTTTACTTACGGCTTATGTGTAAATTACAGTTTGCAAGCAGCAGATGTTTTAGCTGAAGAGGGCATTGATGTTGAAGTAGTAGATTTACGTACTGTTTATCCATTAGATAAATCAACTATTATTGAACGTGCAAAACGTACTGGCAAGATTTTATTAGTAACTGAAGATAATTTAGAAGGCAGCATTATGTCAGAAGTGTCAGCGATTATCGCAGAAAACTGCTTATTTGATTTAGATGCACCGATTATGCGTCTCGCTGGTCCTGATGTTCCAGCAATGCCGTTTTCACCGCCATTAGAAGATGAATTCATGATGAATCCGGATAAAATCAAAGAAAAAATGCTTGAATTAGCACGTTTTTAATTATAGGAGGCCTATGACATGGAAATCAAAATGCCGAAACTCGGAGAGAGTGTACATGAAGGTACCATTGAACAATGGTTAGTCGAAGTCGGCGACAAAATAGAAGAATATGAACCTATTTGCGAAGTCATTACAGATAAAGTAACAGCAGAAGTACCATCTACAGAAGCTGGTACAATTACTAAAATCTTAGTTGAAGCTGGTGAAACTATCAGTGTTGGGACACCTATTTGCGAAATTGAAGCTGAGGGTGAAGCGAATGCTTCTGATGAATCAAATAATGACATACCATCAGAAACACCCGCTAAAGAAGAAGCACCTGCAAAGGCAGAACAACCACAACCAGCGTCAGCTACAAAAAATGAAAATCAGCCATTAAATAACGGCAGATATTCTCCTGTAGTCTTCAAATTGGCATCAGAACATCAAATCGATTTAACACAAGTAAAAGGGACTGGCTTTGAAGGTCGTGTGACTAAGAAAGATATTGAACATGTTATTAGCAACCCTGACTTGATGTTAGAGCAATCGAATGTTCAAGACAGCACTGCAGCATTAGAAAGTGCAGCAACAGCTGTAAATGCGCCTTCAAACACTGTTTCTGATGATCTTGCTGGAGAATCTATTCCAGTCAACGGCGTAAGAAAAGCCATTGCAAAACATATGGTTGAAAGTGTGACTGAAATTCCGCATGCTTGGATGATGGTTGAAGCTGATGCTACAAACTTGGTGAAAACAAGAAATCATCATAAAGCACAATTTAAAGCAAAAGAAGGTTACAACTTAACATTCTTTGCATTCTTTGTGAAAGCAGTGGCTGAAGCTTTAAAAGAATTCCCAATGCTTAACAGCAGCTGGCAAGGTTCTGAAATCAAAGTGCATAATGCCATTAACATTTCTATTGCGGTTGCAGTAGAAGATAAATTATTCACACCAGTGATTCATAATGCTGATGAAAAATCTATCAAAGGCATTGCACGTGAAATTAATGAATTAGCAACTAAAGCACGTAATAATAAATTGACACAAGCTGATATGCAAGGCGGAACATTTACTGTAAATAATACAGGTACGTTTGGCTCTGTGTCTTCAATGGGTATTATCAATCACCCGCAAGCAGCTATTCTGCAAGTAGAATCAATTGTTAAAAAACCTGTGGTTATTGATGATATGATTGCAATCCGCAATATGGTCAACTTATGTATTTCTATTGATCATCGTATTTTAGATGGTCTCCAAGCCGGTCGATTTATGAATACAATTAAAAATAGAGTAGAACAATTTACAATTGAACATACCTCTATCTATTAATGACGTTTCAGATGAACGAACAGGCATGTTGAACTCTATTAAATTAATTAGTAGAATAAAATAGAACGTTATCATGAACTGAAAGGTGATTTCATTATGGATTTGAATTTTGATTTATATATGAACGATGTAGTTGAACAAGCACGTAAAGAAATAGAAAATGCTGGTTATGAGCAGCTTACAACGCCAGAAGATGTAGATTCAGTACTTAAACAAGATGGTACTTCACTTGTAATGATTAACTCAGTATGCGGTTGTGCAGGCGGTATTGCACGTCCAGCTGCAGAACATGCATTGCATTTCGATAAATTGCCTGATCGTCTAGTTTCTGTATTTGCTGGTCAAGATAAAGAAGCAACACAACGCGCGAGAGAATACTTTGAAGGATATGCACCTTCAAGCCCATCATTCGCACTTATTAAAGATGGTAAAATTACTGAGATGGTAGAACGTCATCAAATCGAAGGACATGACATCATGGATGTAATTACGCAACTTCAAAACTTATTCGAAAAATATTGCGAAGAGCGATAAGAGGGTAGGCAGATGATGCGTTTTAATCCATATAAAATAGGATTTAGAACGATAAAAACTGCTGTGGGAATGGCACTTGGAATTATTATTGCCAAATTAATTGGTTTAGATAATTTTTCTTCAAGTGCCATTTTAGTTGTTTTATGTATAAAACATACGAAAGTCCATTCCCTTCAAGCAATTGTATCCCGTTTTGTATCCTGTGTTCTTATACTAATCATTGGTTCTTTTGCCTTTAGTTTGTTAGGACAAAATGCAATTGTTTTAGGTTTGATTGTATTGTTTTTCATACCGCTGACTGTAATGCTGAAAGTTCAAGAAGGCATTATTACCAGCTGCGTTATCTTGCTTCATGTCTTCAATGCCAAGGTCATCGACTTGCATTTATTCATTAATGAAATACTGTTGCTTATCGTCGGCTTAGGTATTGCATTTATTATGAACTTGATAATGCCGAGTCTTGAGAAACAATTAAAGAAATATAAGCATACAATTGAAAAGCAATTCACTGAAACTTTCTATTCATTCAGCAAAGTTTGCTATGACACTGACTTTAACTTAAATGTGCCGTTAAATGAAATAGAGAAAGAGATACAAAAGGCGAAATCGTATGCGTTCAGAGATGTTAAAAATCATTATGTCAGAAATGAAAACTCATATTATCATTATTTTGATATGCGTGAGGAACAACTTGAAATTATCGAACGTATCGAACAACTTCTTAAAAATATCAAATTTGAAGATAAGATGGTGCGCCGTTTAGGCAATCTATTTGCGGAAATAGCTAAAAATGTGAACAGCAACGATTATACTGCAATGCGTTTATACTCGCTGTATGAGCTTCACTTAGACTTATATGACCAAGCGTTGCCGCAATCAAAAGAGGCATTAATCAATAGAGCCAATGAAATACAAATTGTGAATGAACTAGAACGCTATTTGCAAATCAAATCTCACTTTGGTTCATTGAAATTATATGATGAAATATAAAAACAGAGTATGACCTTATATTCGCTCATGAATATATGGTCATACTCTGTTTTTAATGCTACTGCATTAATGGTGCTAAACTTGATAAAATCAACGCTACAATAACAGCAATTAACATGACAATAATAACTACTTTTGAAACTTTTCCTTTAAACACGTTATTCTCCTCCAACATAAGCTTTCTAAGTATTAATAAATATAGTACATTATTCTAAATCAAAATGGCAGCCTTTTCAATGTACAGTTTATAAATTATTATATCATGAATTTAACCTATGTTTTGAAACATATAAGTTTTCTGAATATGATTGTTGATATACACTATAGATATATGCGAAAGGGGTTATGACATGATTAATGAACAACGCTTACTTAATACTTTTTTAGAATTAGTCCAAATCGATTCAGAGACTGGACACGAAGAGATAATTCAACCGATTCTAAAGAAAAAATTGGAAGACTTAGGTCTTAAAGTAGAAGAAGACCATGCAGGTGATCAACCTGATTTAGGCGCAAATAATTTAATTTGTACCTTAGATGCGACAGAAAACCAATCGAACACCCAAAAAATCTACTTTACCAGCCACATGGATACAGTAGTTCCAGGTATTAATGTAAAACCGATTGTTAAAGATGACGGATACATTTATTCAGATGGTACGACTGTATTAGGCGCAGATGACAAAGCAGGTCTTGCTGCTATATTCGAGCTTATCCATGTTATCCAAGAAAATAATATTCCGCATGGGCAAATTCAATTTGTCATCACAGTAGGAGAAGAATCAGGATTATTAGGTGCTAAAGCTTTAGATCCAAAACTTCTGGATGCTGAATTCGGATATGCAGTCGATGCAAGTGCGCCAATTGGTACGACTGTATTGGGTGCACCGACTCAAATGAAAATCAGTGCGGTCATCCATGGTAAAAAAGCGCATGCCAGTACGCCGAACAAAGGGGTTAGTGCGATTAATATCGCTGCTAAAGCTGTAAGCAAAATGAAATTAGGCCAAGTAGACGAGGAAACTACTGCTAATATCGGCAGTTTTACTGGCGGTTCAGCAACAAATATCGTTGCGGATGAAGTGACATTGCATGCTGAAGCAAGATCACATTCCAATGAAAAAATCGAAGCACAAATCGAGCATATGAAAAATGTGTTTACAGAAACAGCAAAAGCTTACGGATGTTCAGCAGATATTGAAACTACAAAAAGCTACCAAGGCTTTAAAGTTGCTGAAGATGCAAAAGTAACACGCTATGCCATAGAAAGTGCTGAAAGTCTAGGCTTAAGCGGTAATACAGTCATTGCCGGCGGCGGTTCTGACGGGAATATCATCAATGCTTTAGGTATTCCTACAGTCATTATCGGTATCGGTTATGAAAACATTCACACAACTGAAGAACGTATGGAAATCAAATCATTGAATTTATTAGCACAACAGCTTGTAAAAATCGTTGAACTTGTCAGTGCATAGTTACAAGCTTGATTATGTGAGCAGAAATGCTAATTGTGATACAATAAGATAGAAAATTTTAACAAAGAGAGGTAAGTAATATGACGCAACAAATTGGTGTAGTCGGTTTAGCCGTAATGGGTAAAAACTTAGCTTGGAATATTGAATCTCGTGGCTATACAGTATCTGTATATAACCGTTCAAAAGAAAAAACAGATACAATGGTCGAAGAATCTAAAGGTAAGAACATTCACCCCACTTATTCTTTAGAAGAGTTCGTAAATTCATTAGAACGTCCTCGCAAAATTTTATTAATGGTAAAAGCAGGTCCAGCAACAGATGCGACAATCGAAGGATTATTACCATTATTAGATGACGGCGATATTTTAATTGATGGCGGTAATACAAACTACGAAGATACTATCCGCCGAAACAAAGCATTAGCAGAAAGCGGCATTAACTTTATCGGTACAGGTGTATCAGGCGGTGAAGTAGGCGCATTAACAGGCCCTTCAATTATGCCTGGCGGCCAAAAAGAAGCATATGATAAAGTCGCTGATATTTTAGAAGCAATCGCTGCTAAAGCAGACGATGGTGCACCATGTGTAACTTACATCGGTCCAGACGGTGCTGGCCACTATGTAAAAATGGTACACAATGGTATTGAATATGCAGACATGCAATTAATCGCAGAAAGCTATGCATTAATGAAAGATGCATTACACATGTCTCATACAGAAATCGCTCAAACATTTAAAGATTGGAACGCTGGAGAGCTTGAAAGCTATCTAATTGAAATCACAGGTGAAATCTTCAACAAATTAGACGAAGACGGTTCACCATTGGTAGAAAAAGTGATGGATAAAGCAGGTCAAAAAGGTACAGGTAAATGGACATCTATTAACGCACTTGAACTAGGTGTACCTTTAACAATTATTACTGAATCTGTATTTGGTCGTTTCATCTCTTCAATGAAAGAAGAACGTGTAGCGGCTTCTAAAGAATTAACAGGACCTTCTCCAAAATTCGAAGGCGATAAAGAAGAATTCTTAGAAAAAATCCGTAAAGCTTTATACATGAGTAAAATCTGTTCTTATGCACAAGGCTTTGCACAAATGCGTAAAGCAAGCGAAGAACGCAACTGGAATTTACAGCTTGGCGATTTAGCTATGATCTGGAGAGCAGGTTGTATCATCCGTGCACAATTCTTACAAAAAATCAAAGAAGCTTACGACAATAATCCAGAGTTGCAAAACTTATTATTAGATCCTTACTTTAAAGATATCGTTACAAATTATCAATCAGCACTTCGCGATGTTGTTGCTGAAAGTGTTGCAAACGGTGTACCTACACCAGGATTCGCTGCAAGTATCAACTACTTCGACAGCTATCGTTCAGAGAACTTACCAGCTAACTTGATTCAAGCACAACGTGACTACTTCGGTGCCCACACTTATCAACGTAAAGACCAAGAGGGTACTTTCCATACACATTGGGCAGAAGAAAAATAATTCAATATTTTAATCAGCACATCGTGCATGTAAAAAGCCGCCAGTGGTTGGCGGCTTTTCTTGTGTTTAATTTCGAATTATTAACGTTTCACATGATAGTTTAAATCAGATAAAGTATTATTGATCATCAGGGTCAATCGGCAGCCATAACTGCATTTTAGTAAATGGATCATCAAATGAGATATCAAACGGATAAATTTCTACATATAAGCTATCAGTCTCATAAGGCATTGTCAGCTGTAATCTAGTTTCAATATAATGCCATGCTTCATTCACCGCAAAATCGATTTCACCTTGCAAATTAAATTTTGCATACTGTCTTGAAGGCAAAAATCTGCTTTCCATATGCGCAGGATAACGTTCGCTTGGGACGCCCGCAAATATTTCAGCACCATTGTCTAAAGGACATTTCACGATAAACAACTCGTGCGGGCTTACATCATTATAGCGTTGCAACTCTTTAATTCTGCCGTCATGCAATAAATCTTCTAAATAGTCTGCTACGAGGAAAGGATTGCTCAATTCCTCTGTATTGATAAATCTTGCATAACCTACTAATGCATAGTCCTCTGATGTTTCTAAACGATAAGTATACGGCGGACGATCCGTTGTAGAAATTCTTAAATACAAACGTTCCTGCATTTTTAATTCATCTTGTTTTAATTTAGCTTGAATAGGAGAGATTCCATGATAATCACTGAATGCATTCGCAAAATCATTGGTGTCTTGATAATGATATTTCTTTGCTATATCAACTAAACGATAGGCACCCACAATGACATCTTCTGCCGCCTTCGTTAATTTTCTCGCTTCTGCATACTCACTAGGAGATAAGCCGACAATCATCTTAAAGGACTGATCTAGATGCATTGGAGAAAGACCAACGTAATCACTTAAATCTTGCAAATGAAAAGGCTCAAGAATCCTATCCTCGATATAAACAATCGCCTGTTGTATTTGCTTGATAACGTCCAAAGTGCTCACTCCTAAAATAACTATTGTTTAATATTATACCGTATTTTTTTATCAGATTCCTATAAAAAAGGGCTAAAAAAGACAAGACAGCGTCATATAGCGACACTATCTTGTCATTAAACACTTTAAATTACATATTATTAGTAAATATCGTCCCACCAATGGAAGCCGTCACGGCTAAGTAATAATTCACTTTTGAGCGGACCGTTCGTACCAGATTTATAGTTAGGGAAATCTGGCGTTACTTGATCCCATTCTTCTTGAATGGCATCTACATATTTCCATGTTGATTTTAACTCTTCCCAATGTGTAAAGTTTGTTGCATCGCCTTTGAGGCAGTCGAATAATAAGTTTTCATATGCATCAACAGTATTCATTTTATCTTGTGCACTCATAGAGTAAGAAAGTTGTACCGGTTCAGTTTCAATGCCTTGTACGTTTTTCTTCGCATTTAAGTGGATAGATACCCCTTCATTAGGTTGGATGTTAATCACAAGCAAGTTAGAATCTAAATGTTTATCTTTTTCATAGTATAAGTTCATTGGTACTTCTTTAAATTCAACGACCACTTGAATAGATTTGCGTTTCATTCTTTTACCTGTACGGATATAGAATGGTACGCCAGCCCAGCGGAAGTTATCAATCATAACTTTGCCTGAAACAAAAGTAGGGGTGATTGAGTCTTCGCTGACACGATCTTCTTCACGATAACTTTTAACTTGCTGGCCGTTAATTTCTCCGGCATCATATTGGCCGCGGACGAAGTTTGTACGCACCGCTTCAGAATCTAACGGATGCAGCGACTTCAACACTTTAACTTTTTCCGCTCTGATATCAGCACTATTCAAACTGATAGGCGGTTCCATCGCCAGCAATGCGACCATTTGAAGCATATGGTTTTGGAACATATCTTTTAACGCACCGCTGGATTCATAATATCCGCCGCGGTCTTCAACACCTAATACTTCTGAAGAAGTCACTTGAATGTTAGAAATGTATTTATTGTTCCATAATGGCTCAAACATCGCATTCGCAAAACGCAACACTTCGATATTTTGAACCATATCTTTACCAAGATAGTGATCGATACGATAGATTTCGTTTTCTTTGAATGATTTTCTTATTTGTTTATTCAACTTCTCAGCAGATGCCAAGTCACTGCCGAACGGTTTTTCAATCACTAAACGTTTAAAGCCTCTTGTTTTAGTAAGGCCTGAAGATTTTAAGTAATCCGTCACTAAACCGAAGAAGTTAGGCGCCATTGCAAGATAGAATAAACGATTGCCTTGCAAACCGAATTCTGAATCAAGCTGGTTGCTGAATTTGAGCAAATCATCATAGCTTTGTTCATCACTGACATCATGCTTAAAGTAAAATACATGGTCCATAAATTGATCAAGGTGTTTTGTATCTTTTACATGAGCTTGAATAGATGATTTCACCTGATTGCGAAATTCATCATTTGAATAGTCACGACGGCCAATACCAATGATTGCAACATGTTCATCAAGGTTATCCTGTTGGTATAAATGAAATAGTGAAGGGAAGAGCTTACGGTGGCTTAAATCACCTGTTGCTCCAAAAATTGTAATCAAACATGGTATATGCTTTCTTTTAGTACTCAAGATTCAAAACCTCAATTCTTTAATAGATATGCTATTATTATAGACTATGGTGCCTGGTTGTAACACATATTTGCTTAAATTTCTTCGTGATTGCCGTTCTATATATGGTACACTAGCGTGTAGAGAGAGGAGCGTTATGATGGAAATTACATTTTTGGGAACTGGAGCGGCGTTGCCAACGAAAGAACGCAATACACAAGCAATAGCGCTCAATTTAGAACCGTATTCAAATTCAATTTGGCTTTTTGATGTCGGTGAAGGTACACAGCATCAAATTTTGCACCATTCCATTAAACTCGGTAAAATCAATCATATTTTTATCTCCCATATGCATGGAGATCATATATTCGGCTTGCCAGGTTTATTGACCAGCCGTTCTTTCCAAGGCGGAGAAGATAAACCTTTAACAATTATCGGACCAAGAGGTATCAAAAATTACGTAGAAATGACATTGCGTGCATCATTATCCAAATTAAACTATCCGGTAACCTTCATAGAAATTGATGATCAGCTGCACTATCATCATGAAGGATTTACAGTCAGTGCTTATGCACTTAACCATGGCGTACCGTCATTCGGTTATCGAATCGAAGCACCGACAACACCAGGGAAAATAGATGTCAGTGCTTTGAAAGCCATCGGTATGGAACCTGGTCCTCAATATCAAGAAGTAAAAGATAATGAAACATTTACGTTTAATGACCAAGTATATGATTCAAAACAATTTAAAGGCGAGGACAAAGTCGGGCCGAAAATTGCAATCTTCGGAGATACTATGCCTTGCGATAATGAGTATATCCTTGCTAATGATGTAGATGTACTCGTTCATGAAGCTACATATATCGATGGAGACCTTTCATTAGCAGAAAGCCATCATCACACTCATATTACACAAGTGCTGCGCTTGCTTGAAAACAGCAATGCTAAGCAAGCTTTGCTGAACCATATCAGCAATCGCTATAACTTATCAGATATAGATGTGATTTATGCAGAACTTCAAGAACAATATCCGCATTTAAAATTTAAATTTGTACGAGACTTTGATGCGTTTGAAGTATAAAAAATGCTGAGGCAGGGGATACACCCAATGTCTCAGCATTTGTTTTATCATTAGTCTTCATTTGATAAGTCTTTACTTCTTTTAACAGCAGCATTGAAGCAATCTTCAAAGATGCCTTCGATGTCATGTTGTGATAAAGCATCTAAACCAGCTTGTGTTGTTCCGCCTTTAGATGTCACGTTTTGTCTTAATTGCTCCATACTTAAATCAGAACGTTCTATCATTTTACCTGTGCCGATAATTAAATTACGGATAGATTCTTCAACTTCTTCTTTATCTAATCCAAGCTTGACACCCGCTTCAACATACTGTTCAAACACATGATACAAGAACGCTGGTCCGCTTCCAGTCACTGCTGTCACTTGATGCAGCGCATCTTCTTGTACTTCTATTTCTGAACCGAATGCATGCACAATATCAATCACTTGCTGACGATCTTCTGAAGCATAATTATCAGAGAAACTGATACCTGTTACAGAATGACCGACTTGTGCATTCGTATTCGGCATAATACGTGCAATCGGATTATCATGTTCTAGTTGTTTTCTGATATACTGAATCGAGATACCCGCCATAATTGAAATGAACTTATTCTCGTCTGCAATATATGGACGGATTCTATCTGCTAAGGCATCAAAATCATAGGGCTTAGTTCCTAAAAATACAAAGTCAGCATCCGCAAGTAAAGATGCGTCATCATAACTATAGTTAACGCCTAATTCATCAGCATAACCTTTTAACACTTCTTCGTTTGAACGGTTTGTGATATAGATATTATTTGGATCAATTACTTTTGATGCAATGATTCCTGAGAAAATGGCATGCGCCATGTTGCCTGAACCATAAAATACAATTTTCATATTTTGATTAGCACTCCCTATATTTTTGATAATTGATATACCAATCATAGCAATATCAATCATTTTGCACAACAATGTAACTTTTAACTTAATTACCCGTTTTTAAACATTATTTATAGATATTAGGAGGATAGAAATGGAACATCTTATCAAAAAGCATTTTGTCGTCACTGGAGGGACCAGTGGCTTAGGCTATGCCATTACCCAACAATTGTTAAAAAAGGGCGCACAAGTCACCTTATTAATAAGAGATGAGCAAAAATATCATAATACGCATTTTCCGACCAATACACATTTACTTGATTATCAAATATGCGATTTGGCACAGCCGGAGGATATAAAACAGCTAGCTTTCAAGCAACCGATAGATGGTGTGATTCATAGTGCAGGGCTGGGTTACTTTAAGCCGATACTAGAGCATACTGAAAATGAAATGTTAGAAACTTATCATATCAACCTGATACATTTCAACTTGCTGCTGCAACAGCTAAAGCCTTATTTCAATCCTCATCCTTACATCGTAGGCATCAGCAGTTTAGCCGCATTTTCAACGCAAACTTCCAGCGGTCATTATGCAGCCAGCAAAGCAGGATTTAATCAAGTCTTAAATACATTGCGGCTTGAAAATCCAAATTATCATGTACTGGTCGTGAATGCAGGTCCCATTCGCACTCCTTTTCATGCAAAAGCAGACCCTACATTGAAATATGCTGCACAAGTTGATAAATGGATGTTGGACCCAAATCAATTAGCACAAGAAGTCATTCATGCAATGACACATAAAAAAGCAGAGCTGAATCGTCCTAAATGGCTCTATTACTTATTAAAGTGTTATCAAGTAAATCCGCGATTCTTCGAAAAAACAGCACCCAACCTCTTCAGCAATAAAGGCAAATAAATAGAAATAAAAACGGCTTATGGTATTACTGCTATAAAATCAACCCTAACTTTGATTTCAAGCATTGCCATAAGCCGTTTTTATAAATTTTAGTTTATCTGTTGATTTAGTTTAAATGATTTGTATAATGCAGGTCTTTAACACGCTCTCTTGCTGCATGCAATCTGTTTAAATCAACTTGTGTTTGATAGTTCTTCACATTTTCTTCAAGCTGTTCAACACTGCTTGCACCTGCAATAATAGACCCTAATACATCTTGTGAAAGCAGATAGTTGAATGTGAGTGCAGATAAATTGTTTTCAATTTCTTTTAGCGAAGCAATAGTACTGCCGAGTTCTTGATAACTATAGTCGAAAATACCATCTTCAAACTTCTGATCTAAAGCTGTATTGCTTTTAGAAGTTAACAGGCCTTTAAAGAGAGGGCCGCGCGCTAATAATTTAACACCTTTTTGATGGGCTTTTTGTATCAAATCTTCTGGACGGTTATCAATTAAGTTGAATTGTGCCATCCATGTTTCGATTTGACTATGTTCTAAATAATAATTGATGACATTAGGACGAATCGATGAAATACCATAGGCACGAATAATACCTTCTTGTTTCAATTCATCAAAAGCGCTGATTGTTTCATCTAACGGATCATCGATTGTTCCGCCATGTAATTGATATAAATCAATTTGATCCACACCTAAGTTTTTAAGAGAACTTTTCACGCTTTCTTTAATATGCTTTTTCGATGGATCCCAAAATGTTGTACCATCATCTTTTAAGTGGTTGCCCACTTTTGTACCGATCACGATATCTTCGGAGTTTTGATACGGTTTCAAAATTTCTCCGACCAATTTCTCATTGATACCTTTGTCATACATATCCGCTGTATCAAAATAAGTAATCCCTAAATCAATAGCACGTTCTATAATTTCTTGTGCGTGTTTCTTCTCAGTACCAAGACTCATACATCCCAGACCTAATTCAGAAATCTCTAAACCGCTTTTCAAAACATTCTTTTGCATGTTGCGACTCCTTTCGATACACTTTAATTGTCTAACACTGCTAGTTTATCAGTCTTTCACTATAGTTAAAAGGAACGTGATTAAAATGGATTTTACAGAAAAGACTTTACACAAACAATCTATCTACAAAGGCAAAATTATTGATGTTGATGTAGATGAAGTACTATTACCTAATGGGGAGACTTCAAAACGTGAAATTGTCAATCACACAGGTGCAGTAGCAGTTTGTGCTTTGACACCTGAAAATAAAGTGGTCTTGGTAAAACAATTCCGCAAACCGATTGAAAAGGTATTATTAGAAATCCCTGCTGGCAAACTAGAAGAGGGGGAAGAACCGAAATCAGCGGCTTATCGAGAATTAGAAGAAGAAACTGGATATATCGCTCATGATTTGAAACAAATTGCGGACATTTATACTTCTCCTGGGTTTGCAAATGAGAAAATCGCAATCTACTTCACTGACAATTTATCAAAAGGAAAGGTCCAATTAGACCCGGATGAATTTGTTGAACAAGTGGAGCTGACAATAGATGAAATCAAGGATTTAGTACAAAATCAACAAATAGAAGATGCCAAAACTTTAATTACATTGCAGCACCTATTATCAGTTTATAATCATTCTAAATAACAAATGAGAATGTGTTGCATTTTCACTCAATTACTGGTAATTTATAGTTAAGTCATTGTTTTACTTTAAAATGATTATAATTATTAGTAGAGGAGTGAGGCTTCCGTGGAAGAACGTTTAAAACGCGTGAAGCAGCAGTTACAAAAATCATCTTATAAATTAACTCCGCAACGTGAAGCAACATTAAGAGTTCTGATTGAAAATGAGGAAGATCATTTAAGTGCTGAAGATGTATATTTGAAAGTAAAAGATAAAGCACCTGAAATCGGATTAGCAACGGTTTACAGAACTTTAGAACTTTTAGCTGAACTGAAAATTGTTGATAAGATTAATTTCGGTGATGGTGTTTCACGCTTTGATTTGAAAAAAGAGGGAGAAAAACACTTTCACCATCATCTTGTTTGTATGGAATGCGGTAAGGTAGAGGAAATCGTTGAAGATTTATTACCGAAAGTCGAAGAGCGTGTTGAATCTGAATTCCAATTTAAAATTTTGGATCATCGGCTTACATTCCATGGCATTTGCCGAGAATGCCAGCAAAAGAAGAAAAATAGCTAGGTTAAGATAGAAGGTGGACTGTATTGGAAACGAATTTTGATAATATCATTGAAGAATATTTAAAGTTCATCCAAATTGAGAAAGGTTTAAGCGCAAATACGATAGGTGCCTATCGCCGCGACTTAAACAAATATAAAACTTACCTGGAGCTGAAAAAAGTCAGTAATATCGACTTTATTGATAGGGAAACCATTCAACAGTGTTTAGGCTACTTGCATGATGATGGGCATTCAGCAAAATCGATTGCCCGCTTCATCTCTACTGTACGCAGTTTCCATCAATTTGCTTTAAGGGAACGTTATGCAGCAAAAGATCCTACTGTCTTGATTGAAACACCTAAATATGAACGCCGCTTACCGGATGTATTAGATGTGGATGATGTCCTTGCATTGCTTGAAACACCGAATTTAAGCAAAAACAACGGTTATCGGGACAGAACCATACTTGAATTGCTGTATGCGACAGGTATGCGTGTCACTGAATTAATCCATGTCAGAGTCGAGGATGTCAATTTAATCATGGGCTTCGTCAGAGTCTTTGGTAAAGGCAGCAAAGAACGTATTATACCGTTAGGAGAAACAGTGATAGATTATTTAAAAACATATATCGAAACGGTTCGACCTCAGTTATTAAAACAAACAGTAACGGATACACTCTTTTTAAATATGCACGGCAAACCGCTTTCAAGACAAGGTATATGGAAACTGATTAAGCAATATGGTGTGCAAGCTAATATCACTAAAAAGTTAACACCGCACTCATTGCGTCATTCATTTGCGACGCATTTGCTAGAAAACGGCGCGGATTTAAGAGCAGTACAAGAAATGTTAGGGCATTCTGACATTTCTACTACACAGTTGTATACACATGTTTCTAAATCGCAAATCAGAAAAATGTATAATGAATTTCATCCGCGTGCATGAACCGAAAACAGATTTTGGTTCATGCTTATTTTTTGTCTTTCAGCTGTTTTAGTTTCAAAGCTTCTAATCGCGCATTTTCAACTTCATGTCTGTCGCGCAATAAATGATGATCGCATATATAAGGCAGCGTACTCACTTGCTGCATCATAGTGTAATCTGTATAGACTGCTTGGATCGCTTCTGTGAATGCATGAAGCACAGGCAGTTCCATAGGTTCAAACGGTAATTGCTGTTGTGCTGCTTGTGCATAATCTTTCAGCAAACGCATATAATCACTGCCCTTTAAACCGAGGTCTGATAATACATAACGATTTAAATGCGCAACACGATATGCGCGTTGAAAGAGTGTATGTGCGCCTTTATAATTTGCACGTCTATAGTGGTAGCAGCCTGTTGCACATAAAATCAAGCTCACCACAGCATCTGTTTTTGAATAATGGTTTTGTGCTTTCCATGCTTCTTCTAAAATATCGTGGCATAGAAAATAGTGCTGCTTAGTATGAAATTGATAATAAAAGTCGATAAGTGCATGTTTCATCTTTTTTGCGCTCCTTGTTTCTCGTTTAATTATTGAAATGAATCATGTATAATATTGTACTGAATGACATACGCGACTTGCAATTAAAGGAGATACTGCTGAATGTACGAAGTTAAATTAGATGCTTTTAACGGGCCGCTTGATTTGCTGCTGCACTTAATTCATAAATATGAAATCGATATTTATGATATTCCGATGAAATCATTAACAGAACAATACATGAATTATATTCATGCAATGAAAGAATTAGAAATCAATATTGCGAGCGAGTATCTTGTTGTCGCATCTGAGCTGTTAATGATCAAAAGCAAAATGCTGCTGCCGCAACAACCGGATTTATCTGACGAAGCAATAGATGACCCGCGTGAAGAATTAGTAGGGCGTCTGATTGAATATCAAAACTATAAAGAATACACAACTTTTCTGAATGAAATGAAAACACAGCGCGAACAATATTATAGTAAGCATCCTACAGATTTAAGCCATTTAGAATCAACAGAATTATGGGATGAAAACAATACTATTGATTTAACAGAACTGATTATGGCTTATCAACGCATTAAAACAAGAGCTTCTTTCAATACACCAAGACAAGTCACTATCCAAAAGGAAACTTTCACGATTGAACAAGCAACGATGCAAGTATCTGAAAAATTATCACATGCCGCTTCTTTCAACTTTTTCAGTTTGTTTACATTCAATGAAACAACAGAGCATGTGGTCACGCATTTCCTCGCCATTTTAGAATTGTCTAAATCAGGTATCATTCAAATCAAACAAGAAAAGGATTTCTCAGATATTAATATTACGCGAGGTGTAAATTATGGCGCTTAAGCAAAACGGAATATTAGAAGGATTATTGTATACGGCAGGTGATGAAGGCCTGGAATCAAAACAATTACAAGAAATCCTGGACGTCTCAGAAGAAACATTAGAAACGCTAGTGGCTTCCTATGAATCACCTGGGCTGATGATTCATCAATATGGGTCCACTTATGTTCTGACAACCAAACAAGAAATTTCAAGCTATATTGAACAGTTAGTAAAACAGCAGTCAAAAATGAAGTTGTCTCAAGCAGCTATGGAAGTTTTATCTATTATCGCTTATAACCAGCCTGTAACGCGAAACGACATTGAAATCATCAGAGGTATCAACTCTGACGGCGCTGCAAAAACACTTATTGCACGAGGCTTAGTAGAAGCGAAAGACGAAGAGAGTTCAAGAAGCCAGCAGCTTTATACTACACCGTTATTTTTAAATGTATTCGGCATGAAAAATATCGATGAATTACCTACGACAGAAGAAGAAGAGGAAGAAATCGAATCATTCTTCAATAATTTAATTAACCAAAAAGGAGATAATAATGAGTAACGAATTAGAGAGAGTACAAAAGCGTATTGCGAACAGCGGCTATACGTCTAGAAGAAAAGCAGAGACATTAATCGTTGAAGGAAAGGTGCAAGTCAACGGGGAAACTGTGACGGAATTAGGTACTAAAGTCAAACCTTCAGACAGTGTAGAAGTAGAAGGGGTAAAATTAGAACAAGAAGATAAACTTTATATTTTATTCTATAAACCTGCACAAGTTATCACAAGTGTTTCAGATGATCGCGGAAGAAAGGTAGTCACGGATTACTTCGAAGATTTAGAAACGCGTATCTATCCGGTAGGGCGATTGGACTATGATACTTCAGGTTTGCTGATACTGACGAATGACGGAGAATTTACAAACTTGATGACACATCCGCGCTACAAAATCAAAAAGAAATATGTCGCTAAATTAAAAGGCTATTTAATGCGCGATGAAGTGAAACAATTAGAAAAAGGTATCCAATTAGAAGACGGCAAAACACATCCGGCAGAAGTAAAAATCAAGAACCAAAACAAAGAAAAGAATACTACATTGGTTGAGATTACAATTTCAGAAGGCCGTAACCGACAAGTACGCCGTATGTTTGAACATTTCGGCTATGAAGTAACGAAATTAACGAGAATCGAACTTGGCGGATTAACATTGAAAGGCTTGAATGCTGGAGAAGGCAGAGTACTTACGCCGCATGAAGTGAAAAAATTACGTAATTTAGCCGCAAATGGCTAGAATACAAGCATAAATCAAAAAGTTTGTGAAATTATGCACGTATTATGTTAATCTATTTTTATTCCCAAGGTTACAATTAACTTGTTGATATATGCTTATGTTATAATATGCCTTGAAGTGAAAAAATCATCTATTAATAGTGTTTCTTTATTTAAAACAAAACTATAAGACGATGATGAATGGAGTATATCAAGCGAATCAAATAGGAGTAAGCGCACTGTAAGGCGGTTGGAATTAACCAGACAGAATTTCCGTTGGTTTTATAACTTGCGCTTTAGTATTGATTTGCTTGTATAACTCATTTTAATTGGATTTTTTATGGGAGGTACAATATCTATGACAAAAATTCTTGTCGTTGATGACGAAGAAAGAATTCGAAGATTGTTAAAATTGTATTTAGAACGAGAATCTTTTGATATCGAAGAAGCTCGAGACGGCAAAGAGGCTTTGGACTTAGCCTTGAATAATGATTATGCTTGTATCTTGTTAGACTTGATGCTTCCCGAAATCGATGGAATTGAAGTTGCGAACCGCTTAAGAGAGTACAAAGAAACGCCAATCATTATGCTGACTGCAAAAGGCGAAGAAACTAACCGTGTTGAAGGTTTCGAGTCTGGTGCAGATGATTATATCGTTAAACCATTCTCTCCAAGAGAAGTTGTTTTGAGAGTTAAAGCACTTTTAAGACGTACATTGACAGCAACATCAGATCAAAACGAACCGCATGCAAGAGATTTAATAGAGTTTAAACATTTGGTGATTGATAATGATGCACACCGTGTCCTTGCAGACGGAACACAAGTCAACTTGACACCAAAAGAATACGAACTCTTAATTTTCTTAGCCAAAACACCGAATAAAGTATTCGATCGCGAACAATTGTTAAAAGACGTTTGGCATTACGAGTTCTATGGGGACTTGCGTACTGTAGATACTCACGTCAAACGCCTCAGAGAAAAATTAAACCGTGTCTCATCAGATGCTGCGCATATGATACAAACTGTATGGGGCGTAGGTTATAAATTCGAGGTTAATACCGACGATGAAACGACTCAATAATGTCGTAATTAAACTGTGGTTAACTATTATTTTAATAGTAACGACAGTTTTAATTTTACTCAGTGCTGCTTTAATAACATTTATTCAGCAATATTATACGCAAGATACTGAACAATCTTTAGTAAATGATGCGCATCGTATCAGTAATTTATTAGAGGAATCTGATAATAAATCACTTGCGATCAAACATAGCAAAACACTGATAGAAGGCCCGAGCGGGTTGATTATCATGAAAAATAAACATGATGAATATTATAATTCGCATTCTAAACTTAAAGATAAAATGATGGATGTTATTAAAAAAGACAGTGGTTTGAATCATGTATTCAGCGAACATAAAAAAGCTTCAAAACATATAGAACTAAAAGTTAACGGCAAAAAACATACTTACGTTTTAGTGGGGTACCCTGCGAAAATTGATGAAAACAATCAAAGCGGCGGTGTGTTTATCTACCAAGACCTAAAAAGCATTGATGATACCAACAATGTGATTACGATTATTATTTTAGTAACAGCTGTAATTTTCTTAATCATCACAACGGTATTCGCATTCTTTTTATCATCTCGTATTACTAAGCCGCTGCGTCAGCTCAGAACACAAGCCACTGGCGTATCACAAGGCAACTATTCATTAGTCAATACGATTAATACGAAAGATGAAATCGGCGAACTTGCCCATTCATTCAACTTAATGAGCAGTGAAATTCAACGTCATATCAACGAAATTTCAGCTTCGAAAAACATTAGAGAAAGTCTCATCAATTCTATGGTCGAAGGTGTACTTGCAATTAATGAAGATAGAAAAATCATTCTATCCAACCAATTAGCAGAGCAGATGGAAAAAGATCTAGAAGGAGAAAACAAAGCTGCCTTCATCGATCAAATCAATCAAACCTTTGAAGAAAAAGAAAACCAATTCAGAGAGTATGAAGTGAATAACCGTTATTACGTGGTCATAATGAGTTATATTGATCAGTTCCAGCCTAACGGAAGCAGCGGTATTGTAGCAATCATTCGAGACATGACCAATGAACATCAGCTCGACCAAATGAAAAAAGACTTTATTGCGACAGTATCCCATGAATTAAGAACACCGATTGCGTTATTACAAGGCTATACAGAATCGATTGTCGATGGCGTCGTTTCTGAACCTGAAGAAATCAAAGAATCACTTTCGATTGTGTTAGATGAAACACAGCGTTTAAACAGATTAGTTAATGAATTGTTAAATGTTGCCAGAATGGATGCTGAAGGATTGTCTGTGCATAAGGAAGTTCAACCGATCAGCCAATTATTAGAACGCATGCATTTGAAATACCGTCAGCAAGCTGAAGAATTAGACATTGCAATTGAATTGGCACCAAATACCAATCATCAGTTATGGTATTATGACGAAGATCGTATGGAACAAGTACTGACTAATCTTGTAGACAATGCGACACGTTATACAGCACCAGGAGATTCTATTACCATCACTACAGACGAAGATGAAGACTATGATATCTTGTATATTGAAGATACCGGCAGCGGTATTGCGCCAGAGCATGTTGAATTAGTCTTTGATCGCTTTTATAAAGTAGATGCATCCAGAAAACGCGGTAAAGAGGGAACAGGCTTAGGCTTATTCATCAGCCGCATGATTGTTGAAGCGCAAGATGGTACCATCAGTCTTACAAGCGAATTGGGCAAAGGTACTACATTTATTATCAAATTGCCGAAACCGCCTAAAACACAATAGACAGCTTAAACCTTGGAGATTCCTCCAAGGTTTTTGATTGCTTATCCTTAGTTATGCAATCAGATTGAAATTGTGAGATAAATCGGATACAATAAATAGGAAAAATAAAATATAAATGAAATTCATCTTCGGGGTCGGGTGAAAGTCCCAACCGGCAGTAAATAAAGCCTGCGACCTGTATTTATCTCTGTGATAAATATGGCTGATCTAGTGAGATTCTAGAGCCGACAGTATAGTCTGGATGGGAGAAGATGGAGGGTTTATTTGTTGTGCAATAAAATCCTCCTATTCACGTAGATGAATGGAAGGAGTCCTTATGAATCAACAAAAGAACAAACGTTTTATCGTTATCAGTATGTTGAGTGCAGTTGCTTTTATTTTGATGTTTATCAAATTTCCATTACCGTTTCTGCCTCCATACCTCACATTAGACTTTAGTGATGTACCTGCATTATTAGCAACATTTATTTTCGGTCCGGTAGCCGGAATTATTGTAGAACTTATCAAGAACTTATTGAACTTCTTATTCAATATGGGCGATCCGATAGGTCCTGTTGCAAACTTTGCGGCGGCAGTGAGTTTATTACTCGTTGCGTATTATGTAAGCAAAGCAGTGAAAAGCCGATACAGTATTATCATCGGACTTTGTGCTGGTATTGTCGCAATGACGATTGTATTAAGTATTTTAAATTATTTTGTTTTATTACCGTTATACGGAATGATTATGAATTTAGGCGATGTTGTAAGGAACTTAAAAATCATCATCGTTTCAGGTATTATTCCATTTAACATCATCAAGGGTATTGCGGTATCAGTGATATTCCTGTTGCTGTTCAAACGATTAAAAAATGCCTTAAGATATTAATTGATATATTAAAGCCCCCGGGAAACATTTTCCCCGGGGGGTATTTTCATAATGTTGAACACTTAACAAGTCTTCAACTTTCAATCTATTTTTAGCGAAGATTACCAAACTGGTAAAACGATTGAAAATTTATTCGAATTTTAAAGCATCACCATCAAATGGTTCATCTGCAATTTTAATAGAGTCTGTAGGGCAACCTTCGTCTGCGTCTTCTAAATCCTCATAAAGTTCTTCAGGAACCGGTGTAGTTCCTTCATTATCGTCTAAGATGACATATGCAATACCTTCGTCATCATAGTCGTAAATATCAGGTGCCGCTGCACCGCATGCGCCGCACGCAATACATGTATCCATATCTACAATCGTATATTTAGCCAATTTACTTCGCCTCCTTCTTTAAAAATGCTACACTGATAGGGTAATTTATATTTTAACACCAGTTTATCTTTTTTCAATACTATAGGTCATAGGTGATGATTGATTTGAAAGAAATAATTCAATACATAAAAAATCATACATTCCATTATAAAACACATAAAAGTATCTACAATATACTCATTGGTGCTAAAACACATCAAACATATTTTGATGGGTGTAGCCAACAACTTTTATCATTATATCATAGTCAGCCAGATTTAAAATATACATCATTCGAACGAATCTTTGATGAAATAGAGACATCTGATACCAAAATTCCTTTGAAAATATCTACACGGTATACGTTTGATAGTATTCAAAATACTTTCCAAGTACTGCAATTACTGATTCAAACCATTTCATTCAAACATCATCACACACTTGAATTTATACCCGTTTCTCAAGTCAGTAAAGTTCAAGATCGAGCAAAATCATTATTTTATAAAATTCAGCACCAAACATTGGATGATCAATTCAAAAATGAAGTTTACCTGCTGTTTGATCTGCTTAATCAAACCCAAACACAATCTGTACTGCATTATTTCTTGCAAGGCTATGACGAAATCATGTACACCAATCAGCAAGTCAGTTTAATCGAAGACATTAATATGTCTGACTTAGCAATCATCAAAATGAATGACCTCGTAGAAATGATGCATTTGTTAGAAGATACATCGACTTTTCCGTTATTGTCTCAAATGATTATACTGCCTTCACTCTCATTAAATACAAAAGATACCTTTAAACTCGTACAATCCGGATTGACCTTTGATGAGATTGCACAAAAAGAAGGGGTAAAAGTCAATACGATAGAAGACCATATATTAGAACTTTATATCAAAGGTTATTTATCGGATTACGATGCTTACTTAAAAGAGGATCAATTTCAAGCTTTCCAATCTTTCTTTAAACAACATAGCAATGAACGCTTGCGAACGTTTAAAGCTGAGTTTCCGAAAATGAGTTATTTTGAAATCAAATTAGCGATAGTCTTAATCGCCAGGAGGGAAAAGACGTGTTAAATAAAGCTTTGAAACAATGGTTCGGATTTGATGCTTTTAAAGAAGGGCAACAAGCAATTATTCAAAATGTACTGGACCATAAAAATACGTTAGGTATTTTGCCTACAGGCAGCGGTAAAAGTTTATGCTACCAATTGCCGACGTATATTAAGCAACAACCGACTTTAATTATTTCACCTTTAATCTCTCTTATGGATGATCAAGTCATGCAGATGAGAAAAAATGGAGAGCGTTCAGTCAGTTATATCCATTCAGGGATGAGTTTTGAAGAAAAGCAGAAAAACTTAAAGCGTTTGAAGCATTCTAAGTTCATCTTTTTGAGTCCCGAATTTATACTCCATCAAGATAATATCAAATGGATTACTTCCATCAATCTAGGTATGATTGTTTTAGATGAAGCACATTGCATTACTGAGTGGGGTTATGATTTCAGACCGCATTATGCATTGATTGGTGAAATTACAAAACGTTTCAAGAAAGCAACAGTCTTAGCACTGACAGCAACTGCACCTTTGCATTTAAAAGAAGATATTGAATCCATTGTGCAATCTGAGTTTGATGTTGTTAAAACAAAGATGAGCAGAGACAATATTATGTTGTCGCATATCAATTTTGATAATGATGCACAAAAAAATGAATGTCTGAAAGCCGCGATACAAACAACCGGTCCGACTATTATTTACGTATCTTCTAAGAAAAAATGCCGAGAACTTGCACAGATGATTTACGATGAAGGCTATTTAACGGGTATCTATCATGGCGATTTATCATATCAAGAACGTCAAACTGTCCAGCAGCAATTCATACAAAATAAAATTCCGATTATTGTAGCGACAAGCGCATTTGGGATGGGGATAAATAAACCAGATATCCGCACTATTATTCATTATCATCTGCCTGTCAGTCCTTCAAGTTACATTCAAGAAATCGGCAGGGCAGGTCGTGATGGACAACTCAGCCAAGCTATCAGTCTGTATCAACCTGATGATTATTTCTTGTTAGAAACGATATTGTTTGCGGATGTAATTACAGATGACGATGTTGCTGCAATGTTTGCAGGTGTTGAGTTACCGCCTGAAAAGCAGCAAATCATTAAAATTTTAGCTTCTCGCTATAACCAAGAAGAAATACAAGCAATTTTCAAAGTGTCCGCAAATCGCAAACAAGAAGGATTGCTTAAGATGATGGGGTATAAAAACTTAAAGACCTGCCGACGTAATTACCTCATGTCTTATTTCGGGGAATCCGTATCTGAAATTGAACATTGCTGCGATAATGATCAAACAGTTGAATCCATCCATGTTCCGAATAAAAAGAAAGTCGCGAGAAAAATGGATTATTTAGAAAAACTCAATCAAATCTTCATATAAATTTAAACTTTAAATTTCATTTACATGTTAGTGTGAAGAAATAGTAGGTTCTACCTTGATTTAGGGTATTGTTTGACAATTATCTCGCAAACCTACATTCTAAGCATTATATTTATATTTTCTTATGTATATCAGTGTCTCATACAAGTATAAATTGCTTTGCTAAGTATGTATTGCAAGTTATAATTAGGTTGTAAGGTGTGTTTTTGCCCTTCTTATTTGGGGTATGAATACTACATATGTAAAATTAATATTTTTTTAATAAAGAAAGGATGATGGCGTTGTCAAATAACAATTTTAAAGATGATTTTGAGCGCAACCGTCAATCAATTGATCCTAAACCATCACATAAAAACTCTGGTCATTTAGACAAGTCAATTGACGAAGAAGCAAATCATCAAGAAGAAAACTTAAAAGAAAAGCAGGAACAACATTTCCCGCCAAGAAATGCACACAGAAGACGTCAAAGACGTCGTTCAACAGCAACGCATCAACGTGAAGAACGTCAAGATACAAACGAAGACCTACATAAAGAAGAGGAAAAAGCACAAGCTGATTCTAAACAAAATGGGCAAGGTCATGTGTCTGAAACAGTAAAAACTAATAAAAACAATAAGAAAAAAGCAGGCGGTGCGGCGGCTGGCAGTGTCGGCGGCGGTATTATCGGTAAGAAATTACAGCAAAACCACGATAAGAAAGAAACAAAAGCTGACGAACCGGTAAAAAATGAGGAACATCGACACCAAGAACCTCAAAAAGATAAACCATCTCATGACAATTCCGGTAAAAAAGCGGCAGCTGCTGGGGCTGCAGGTGTTGCAGGCGGTGCAGCTGCTGGTAAAGCTGCTCAAAGCCACTCTGACAAAAAAGAAAACGACAGAAAAGAACACCAAGATGCTGAACGCTCTGATGCTAAAGACCATGATAAAAAAGATAATTCTGGTAAAAAAGCGGCAACTGCCGGGGCTGCTGGTGTTGTTGGCGGTGCTGCAGCAGGTAAAGCTGCTCAAAAACACTCTGATAAAAAAGAATCTGAAAAGCACAAAGATCAAAAAGATAATAAAGGCAATACTGGCAAGAAAGCAGCGGCTGCTGGGGCTGCAGGTGCAGTCGGAGGTGCCGCAGCAAGCAAATCAGCGCATGCCGGTTCAGGCAATGGCGGCGGTACTGGCAACGGCGCAAATAACGGTCACAATGAACAGCCTAAGAAAAAGGGCGGCGGCATGAAGAAATTACTTCCATTGCTGTTAGGTCTCTTGCTATTAGCCGCAATTGCTATCTTCGGCGGTATGGCACTGACTAATCAAGGCAGCGACAAAGCTCAAGATGATCAAAAAGTAGCACAACAATCAAACAAAGATAAAGACAAAGCAAAAGACAGCGATAAAGATAAAGCAGCAGCAGACAAAGATAAAAACAAAAAAGAGGAAGACAAAGCAAATAGTTCAGGTGATAGTGCATCATCAGATTCAGATGGTTCTGATGCACAAGACCAAAGTGCCTATGATGCACAAAACCAACAAAATGCTGGACAAGGTCAATATGATCAAAACAATCAATATAACCAAAACGGCCAAGCACAAAATCAACAAGCACAACAACAGCAACAAAACCAAGGCGGTCAAACACATACCGTATATGGTAAAGAAAACTTATACCGAATTGCAATTCGCTATTACGGTGAAGGTACACCAGAAAATGTTGAAAAAATCAAACGTGCTAATGGCTTAAACAGCAATAATATCTCTAATGGACAACAACTTGTGATTCCTCAATAACAAATATGACCTCACTGCAAAATTTTTATTTGCGGTGAGGTTTTTCTATGTCGCTTTATAAAGCATTTTTCATTTCATTGAATATAAAGAAAACAGCTTAATTCCTTTTAATATTCTGTATGACTGATATAATATTAGAGGTGTGAAAAAGGAGGACAAAACTATGCAAACTGTAGAAAGTATAATCATTGGCGGCGGGCCGTGCGGTTTAAGTGCAGCAATTGAACAAAAGAAAAAAGGGATTGAAACATTGGTTATTGAAAAAGGCAACGTAGTTGAATCGATTTACAATTATCCTACGCATCAAACCTTTTTCTCTTCTAGTGATAAATTAAGTATCGGAGATGTACCTTTTATTGTAGAAGAGTACAAACCAAGAAGAAATCAAGCATTGGTTTATTACAGAGAAGTTGTGAAATACCATCAGCTTGATGTGCACGCATTTGAAGAGGTCCTCACGGTTAAAAAAATGGGTAAACGCTTTTTAATTACTACAACTAAAGATACGTATCAATGCCGTTTCTTAACAGTAGCAACAGGCTATTACGGCCAACATAACGAATTGGAAGTTGAAGGTGCGAAATTACCTAAAGTATTCCATTACTTTAAAGAAGCACATCCATATTTCGATCAAAATGTAGTAATTATCGGAGGTAAAAACTCAGCTGTGGACGCTGCACTTGAATTAGAAAAAGCTGGCGCTCATGTAACAGTGCTTTATCGCGGTGCAGATTATTCAGGCGCAATCAAACCTTGGATTTTGCCGAACTTTGAATCATTAGTACGTCATGAAAAAATCGATATGCACTTCAATGCGAATGTCACTAAAATCGATGAAGATAGCGTAACGTTCGAAAAAGAAGGCGAAACATATACACTTCCTAATGATTACGTCTTTGCGATGATTGGTTATCATCCGGACTATGATTTCTTGCAAACGATCGGCATTGATATTAACACTAATGAATTTGGTACAGCACCTGTTTATGATAAAGAAACATACGAAACAAATGTCGAAAATTGTTATATCGCAGGTGTAATTGCGGCGGGTAACGATGCTAATACAATTTTCATTGAAAACGGCAAGTTCCACGGCGGTATTATTGCACAAAACATCATTGCTAAAAAACAAACACCTTTAGAATCTTAAAATATAATTATCATTCAACTATAAAAACCGAGATGCGATTTTACGCATCTCGGTTTCATTATAATTGTTTTTATTTTTTTAAACTTGTGCATCAAAATAAGTTTTCAATGTTTCTTTATCAAAGTTATTACTCATCGCAACTAACAATTTCAAACGTGCTTTTTGTCCATTCAAGCCGTTAGAGAAAATGACGCCGCGTTGTGCTAAATCATAACCTCCGCCATCATATGCATAAATAGGACCTACGATACCATTGAAAGATCTTGATACTAAAATCACTGGTATACCTTTATCTAAGCAAGCCATTAAACCATCTAATGTAGTAGGCGGCAAGTTGCCTTGGCCTAAAGCTTCTACGACAATACCATCAACATTTTTTTCGCTGTAAAAATAGAAAATGTCGCTTGGCATATCCATATATGCCTTAATGATAGGAACATTCAATTTCGGATCAACTTTTTCCAAGATTTGATGATGGTACGGTTTATGGTGGAATTGAACACTTGTTTTCGTTAAGACACCTAATGGACCATGGTTCGGACTTTGGAACGTATTGGTATTGGATGTGTGTGTCTTAGTCACGTTGCGCGCTGTATGGATTTCATCATTAAATACAACCATGACACCTTTGTCCGCTGAATCATCTGAAGCTGCTGTACGCAGTGCAGAAATAAAATTATATAAACCATCCGATCCAATTTCATTAGAGGAGCGCATCGCACCTGTAATTGCGATAGGTTTATTTGTTTGTGTAACGAGATCTAATAAATACGCAGTTTCTTCTAACGTATCTGTACCATGCGTAATAACAAAACCATCATACTCATTGTTGCGGCTTGCTTCTTCGATAATATCTCTTAATTTCACCACATCTGCTATTGTTACATGCGGTGAAGGCAAGTTAATCGGATTAATTTCCGTTACATCGGCATAACGTGAAATTACGTCATGATGTTTGGAAATCGGATTTTGTTCATTTGTTACTACTTTGTTGCTTTCGTCTTCAGACATACTGATGGTACCACCGGTATGCATAACCAGAATCTTTTTCAATGTCATCGCTCCTATCTCTATAATACGTTTTTATGATAAAATAAAAGTGAAAAAACGACAAGGGAAGGTTTTCTAAATATGATTTTAATAAATATAGCTATTGATGGTCCAGCAGCTGCTGGCAAGAGTACGATTGCACGAAAGGTAGCTGAAAGCCATTCTATGATTTATGTAGATACAGGTGCTATGTATCGTGCAATTACCTATAAATATTTACAAGAGGGTAAACCAGAGGACTTTCAATCTCTTATTGAAGATATAACTTTAAAATTGGTTTATGACGATGACAAAGGTCAACGTGTATTATTAAATGATAATGATATCACAGACTATTTACGTTCAAATGATGTTACACAAAATGTATCTTATGTGGCATCTAAAGAACCTGTAAGAACATTTGCTGTAGAAGTCCAACAACAATTAGCTGCGAAAAAAGGCATTGTTATGGATGGACGCGATATTGGTACAGTTGTCTTGCCGGACGCTGATTTAAAAGTCTATATGATTGCTTCTGTAGATGAGCGTGCTGAACGCAGACAAAAAGAAAATGAAGAAAGCGGAATTCCTTCCTCATTAGATCAACTTAAAAAAGAAATAAAAGCACGCGACGATTACGATATGGCACGTGAAATCTCTCCATTGCGCAAAGCAGAAGATGCTATTACTGTAAACACAACCGGAAAATCTATCGAAGAAGTTGCTGATGTAATCAATCAATTGATTGAAGATGTCAAAAATAAATAATCATCTCGATCTAAGTGCTTTGTTATTCGTTTGTAAATTATATTTACTCAATTATAAGAATTCATTATTAAACAATGACAGTTGAAACAGAATAAAAATATTGTGTCATGCTGTGAATAATAAATGAATTTTTGTGGTATATATCATAATGAGAATAAATATGTACATTTGTACATAAGCGATAATGTTTCATTAACTGCAGGGGAATGAGAAATTACCCATTTAGTTAATAGAGGTGAATTTCTTGACAATTCTGTCAGTTTGTAAGATGTTATAATTATGTAGTGTACAAGGAGGCATACAAGATGACTGAAGAATTCAATGAATCAATGATTAATGAAATTAAAGAAGGAGATAAAATCTCTGGACAAGTCCAAAAAGTCGAAGATAAACAAGTGATTGTTGATGTCGACGGTGGCAAATTTAGCGGTATTGTACCGATTAGTCAATTATCTACGCATCATATTGACAGCCCAAGCGAGGTTGTTAAAGAGGGAGATGCTGTAGAAGCTTATGTGACTAAGGTAGAAAATGAAACAGGTGCTTATATCCTTTCAATTCGTCAATTAGAGCAAGAGAAGTCTTATGAATATTTAAGAGAGAAACAAGAAAATAATGAAATTATTGAAGCTAAAGTAACTGAAGTCGTTAAAGGCGGCTTAGTTGTAGATGTAGGACAAAGAGGGTTTGTTCCAGCTTCGTTAATTTCTACTGATTTCATTGAAGACTTTTCAAGTTTTGATGGACAAGTACTTGAACTGCGTGTTGAAGAACTTGATCCTGAAAATAACCGCGTCATCCTTAGCCGAAAAGCAGTAGAACAAGAACGTAATGAAGCTAAAAAAGCAGAATTGCTTGCTTCACTTAATGAAGGCGATGTAATTGAAGGTACAATTGCACGTTTAACTAACTTCGGTGCTTTCGTAGATATCGGCGGTGTTGATGGATTAGTTCACGTTTCTGAACTTTCACACGAACACGTTGATAAACCTGAAGACGTAGTATCTGTTGGACAAAAAGTTAACGTTAAAGTTAAATCTGTAGAACAAGATTCAGAAAGAATCTCACTTTCTATTAAAGATACGTTACCAAGTCCATTCGAAAGCATTAAAGGCGAAATCCATGCGGATTCAGTAATTGAAGGCCTTGTAGTAAGATTAACTGACTTTGGTGCATTCGTTGAAATCGCTGCTGGCGTACAAGGACTTGTTCACATTTCAGAAATCAGTCGCAAACACATTGCAACACCTAGCGAAGTACTTGAACCTAACCAAACGGTTACAGTTAAAGTATTGAGCGTCGATGAAGAAAACGAAAGAATCTCACTTTCAATCAAAGCAGCTGTTCCAGAAGAGGAAGTACTGCAAATCGACGATAACGAAACAGAAGAAAATGTTGAAAATACGACTTCAAATCATAATGATGATGAAGACAACGATAACCCAACATTAGGTGAAATGTTCGGCGACAAATTAAAAAATCTTAAATTTTAATAAGTAATGTTTAAGCCAGCCAAGGCTGCAGTAGGTGACAATATGCTCACGTATTGCTGCCTTGGCTTTTTTATTTCTAAATATCTTTTGCTTTAAATCGGCCATGTGATAAAATTAATTAGATATATTAAAGAGAGGAAGTTAGCTTATGACTAAACCTGTTATTGCGATTGTAGGTCGACCGAACGTCGGTAAATCTACAATATTCAATAGAATCGTCGGCGAACGTGTATCAATCGTAGAAGATACACCCGGCGTAACAAGAGACCGCATTTATTCAAGCGGCGAATGGTTAACGCATGACTTCAACATCATCGATACTGGTGGTATTGAATTATCTGACGCACCATTCCAAACACAAATCAGAGTACAAGCTGAAGTCGCAATTGATGAAGCTGACGTTATCATTTTCATGGTGAACCAAAGGGAAGGTTTAACGCAAACGGATGAAATGATAGCACAAATGCTGTATAAAACAAATAAACCAGTAGTATTAGCAGTCAACAAAGTAGATAATCCTGAAATGAGAGCAGATATCTACGACTTTTATGCACTAGGATTTGGGGAACCTTTCCCGATTTCTGGTTCTCACGGACTTGGTTTAGGGGATTTATTAGACGAAGTCGCAAAACACTTTAAAGAAGAAGGGGAAGACCCATACGACGAAGATACAATCCGTTTATCTTTAATCGGACGTCCTAATGTCGGAAAATCCAGTCTCGTTAATGCCATATTAGGAGAAGACCGTGTCATTGTTTCTAATATTGCAGGCACGACACGTGATGCGATTGACACTGAATATTCATATGAAGATCAAGATTATGTATTGATTGATACAGCTGGTATGCGTAAAAAAGGGAAAGTGTATGAATCAACAGAGAAATACTCTGTTTTACGTGCTTTAAAGGCGATTGAACGCTCAAATGTAGTACTTGTAGTATTAGATGCTGAAGAAGGCATCATCGAGCAAGATAAGCGTGTGGCAGGCTATGCGCACGAAGAAGGTAAAGCCATCGTTATTGTAGTCAACAAATGGGATACATTAGAAAAAGACAGCAAAACTATGAAAAAATTCCAAGACGAAGTTCGCAAAAACTTCCAATTCTTAGATTATGCGCCGATTGCATTTGTTTCAGCAAAAGAGAAACAACGCTTGCGCACATTGTTCCCATTAATCAATGAAGCCAGCCAAAACCATAAGAAACGTGTACAAAGTTCAACATTGAACGAAGTCATTACAGACGCAATTTCGATGAACCCGACACCTACAGACAAAGGCCGCAGATTAAAAGTCTTCTATGCAACACAAGTTGCGATCGAGCCGCCGACATTTGTTGTATTTGTTAATGATGAAGAGTTGATGCACTTCTCTTATAAACGTTATTTAGAAAACCAAATCAGAGATGCATTCGGATTCGAAGGTACTCCGATTAAAATAATTCCAAGAAAGAGAAATTAGAATTGAAAGGATGAATGAAATGAGTAAGGTTGCCGTTTTTGGTATGGGCAGTTTTGGTACAGCATTAGCGAATGTTCTCGCGCAAAACGGTCATGATGTCTTAATGTGGGGAAAAAATAAACAAAGCATTGAAGAAATCAATACTTATCACACAAATTCACGCTATTTGAACGAAGCAAAATTGAACGCTGCAATTAAAGCAACATCAGACATGGACGAAGCCGTTCAGTTTTCAGATACGTATCTGATTGCGTTGCCTACAAAAGCAGTCAGAGAAGTGGTTAAGCAAATCGATGAGAAATTAACAGGCAAGAAAACATTTATACATGTTGCGAAAGGTATTGAAAATTCAACATTCGAACGTGTATCAGAATTGATAGAAGATTCATTATCACCTGAGCATAATGGCGGAATCGGTGTATTATCAGGCCCAAGCCATGCTGAGGAAGTCGTAATTCAACAGCCTACAACAGTTGCTGCATCGTCAAAAGACCCGAATGTCAGCAAACGCATTCAAGATTTATTTATGAATGAATATTTACGTGTCTATACGAATGATGATTTAGTGGGCGTTGAACTTGGCGGTGCATTGAAGAATATTATCGCAGTAGCAAGCGGTATTGTTGCCGGTATGGGCTTTGGAGACAACGCGAAAGCTGCATTGATGACTCGCGGACTCGCTGAGATCAGCCGTTTAGGCGAAGCGCTAGGGGCTGACCCTATGACTTTCTTAGGCCTAGGCGGAATCGGTGATTTAATTGTTACGTGTACGTCAACACATTCAAGAAACTATACACTCGGTTATAAAATCGGCAAAGGCAAAACAGTTGATGAAGCTCTTTCAGAAATGAATATGGTTGCAGAAGGTTTCTATACAACTGAATCTGTTTACCATTTAGCTAAGAAGAAAAACATTGATATGCCTATCACATCAGCGTTGTACGGTGTATTATTCGAAAATGTTCCATTAGAAAAAAGCCTTAAATTATTAATGGACAGAGACAAAAAATCTGAATAGAGATTAAATTAATTTACTATTATAGTATATTTACACCATATTAGCTAAAAAACCTTATAAATCGCGGTTTTATGCTCATAAATAATTGCGATAGTAAGAGTCGTTGTGTTAAAGTCATAGCATAATGATATTAAGTTATCATTAGCAAACCCTTGGGAGGTGACTCATAATGAACAAAACAGACTTAATTAACGCTGTTGCAGAACAAGCAGAATTAACTAAAAAAGAAGCTGGCTTAGCAGTTGATGCTGTATTCGAATCAATTCAAAACTCACTATCTAAAGGTGAAAAAGTACAATTGATCGGTTTCGGTAACTTTGAAGTTCGCGAACGTGCTGCCCGTAAAGGTCGCAACCCGCAAACTGGTAAAGAAATCGACATCCCAGCAAGCAAAGTTCCAGCATTCAAAGCTGGTAAAGCTTTAAAAGATGCAGTTAAATAATGAATTCAATACTTAACAGAAAAGCCCTTTTTCAGGGCTTTTCTTTTTATGTTGTAAAATTATAATTTTAATTGCTTTTATCAATAAAATTGGTGAATCTAGCAAGCAGTTGAAATAAAGTGATTTTATTTTTGTATATATAATGTTAAGATGATTATTGATTAATAACGTGAGGTGCAGACATGGATTCAACATTAAGTACATTAAAAAACCAAATAGATCGCAAACTTAATGGTATACATAGTCATGAACCAATTCAGTATAACCATCAATTGGCTCATGTACTTGATGATCAAGATATTTTGCCAGAAGCAAAATTAGCATGCCTCGCAATCGATACATCTATGAATCATCTGGATTCAATTACAGGAAGCAGTCTGTCAAAGCATGCGATTTTGATAGGGGACTTAATCAGTGCGCATTTTTATACTTTAACGGCTGCTATAAATGATTCACAATATTTAGAAGCAATGAGCGACGCAATCATTAAAGTAAATGAATATAAAACTTCATTGCATTATAGAACACTCGATGTTGATGCAATAGAAGATGCAATATTATATATTGAAACCATTTTTTCTATGATTACTATTCAACACTTCCATCCACGTGCTGAATTAGGCGGAATCGCTGAATCATTAATTCAATATGCTTCAGAGCATCATCCTGCTTATTTGAAAGATTATAGCGAAAAAGAACTTGAGGCTGTTTTTAAAGCGCTGAATAGTAATATAAAGCAAAGTAGAGGTAATTAATATGGCTAAAAATAAAGCAGATAAAGAAAAAGTACATAAAGTCTTTCAAAACATTTCAACGAAGTATGATAGATTGAACAATATTATCAGCTTTGAACAACACAAAGTATGGCGTAAACGTGTTATGAAATCTATGAACGTTAAACCAGGAAGCAAAGCATTAGACGTATGCTGCGGTACGGCAGATTGGACAATTGCACTAAGTAAAGCTGTCGGACCTACTGGTGAAGTTATCGGACTTGATTTCAGTGAAAACATGCTGAAAGTCGGAGAAGAAAAAACTAAAAACATGGCGAATATTCAACTCGTTCAAGGTGATGCTATGGAATTGCCATTTGACGACAATGAATTCGATTATGTCACAATCGGTTTCGGATTGCGCAACATTCCGGATTATGTCATTGCTTTGAAAGAAATGAATCGCGTACTTAAACCAGGCGGTATGGTGGTATGTCTTGAAACGAGCCAACCGACTATTCCTGTGTTTAAACAACTCTACCAGCTTTACTTTAAATTTGTTATGCCTGTATTCGGCAAATTTTTCGCTAAATCAAAAGAGGAGTACGAATGGCTGCAGCAATCTGCTTTTAACTTCCCTGATCGCGATGAACTAAAAGCATTGTTCCAATTAGCAGGCTTCAGAGATATTGAAGTGAAAAGTTTTACAGGCGGCGTAGCTGCAATGCACTTAGGGTATAAGGAAAAAGAAACAGCAAAAGGTGATTAATGTGGAGAAGTTGAACATTAATAAAGAAATCAAAAAAATTGAAAAAGCACTTAAACAGACTATTAAAAGTGATAATGCTGTATTAGAAGAGGCGTCACACCATTTATTGTTATCAGGCGGCAAGCGTGTGCGCCCGTCTTTTGTCATTTTGAGCAGTGAATACGGTATTTCTCCTAGGAATGAAGACACTTATAAAATTGCTGTTTCTTTAGAATTAATTCATATGGCGACATTAGTCCACGATGATGTCATTGATAGAAGCGATAAACGCAGAGGACGTTTAACTATCAGTAAAAAATGGGACCAAGATACTGCAATTTTAACCGGCAACTATTTGCTTGCCTTAGCCTTAAATAATATTTCATCGAT
Source organism: Staphylococcus sp. IVB6181 (assembly GCF_025561445.1). NCBI lineage: Bacteria > Bacillati > Bacillota > Bacilli > Caryophanales > Staphylococcaceae > Staphylococcus > Staphylococcus sp. IVB6181. Next base: position 1,539,003 of record NZ_CP095096.1, read on the forward strand.
TGAAGATAAAAGAATACATATGATTTTATCCCATGCGATTGTGGATGTATGCCGCGGAGAATTATTCCAATTCCAAGACCAATTTAACACAGAGCAATCCATCACTAATTATTTAAGACGTATTAATCGTAAAACAGCCTTATTAATCCAACTCGCAACAGAGCTAGGTGCCTTGTCTGCACATGCTGATCATAAAACAGCTAATAAACTTAAGCGCATCGGCCACTATATTGGGATGAGTTTCCAAATTGTCGATGATATTCTTGATTTTACGAGTACTGAAAAGCAATTAGGCAAACCTGTAGGCAGTGATTTAATGAACGGCCACATTACTTTGCCGGTGTTGCTTGAGATGAGAGAAAATCCGGAATTCAAAGCGAAAGTTGACGCACTTAACCCAAATAGCCCTAAAGAGGATTTTGTTTACTGCGTTGATTATATCAGACAGTCATCTAATATAGATGCTGCGAAACAAATCAGCAGGCAGTACCTTCAAAAAGCAATTCATTTATTAGATGAACTTGAAGTAAACGGCGCAACAACATGGTTTAAAAAGTTGATTAAAAGAATGGAATCCAGAAATATATAAAAAACAATTCCAAAATATTGAAAGCGCTTAAACAAACTGTTAAACTTAGAATGTATTTAATTACATTCAACCAAATACACATATAATTCAGGAGGATTTGCGAAATGGAAAGAACTTTTCTAATGATTAAACCTGATGGTGTTCAACGTAATATCGTTGGTGAAATCATCACACGTTTAGAGAAAAAAGGATTAAAACTAGTTGGCGGTAAATTCATGACTGTTTCCAAAGAATTAGCAGAAACACATTATGGTGAACATGCTGGTAAACCATTCTACGAAGGTCTTGTATCATTTATCACTTCAGCACCTGTCTTTGCGATGGTAGTAGAAGGTGAAAATGTAGTAGAAGTTACAAGAAATATGATTGGTAAAACAAATCCAACTGAAGCAGCACCTGGTACAATCAGAGGCGATTTAGGTTTAACTGTAGGCCGTAACGTTATCCACGGTTCAGATTCAGTTGAATCAGCTAAAAGAGAAATCAGCTTATGGTTCGAACCTAACGAATTAAGTGTTTATACAGCCAACAATGAAGAATGGTTATACGAATAAATTTATATAAAGTATACATTTGAAAAATTCATTTCATCCAAAGCAGGCCAGATTGAAACGCGCAATTTCAGTCTGGTTTGTTTTTGCGTTCCATTAATTTCTGAAAATTTTAACAATTATACGTTTTAATTGTTTCTGTCCTTATTTCACGTGTGCTATGATAATAGGTATACTTAAGAGTAACAATATGAAATGGAGTGATTGCATAATGAGATTTTTAACCTCTGGAGAATCCCATGGGCCGCAACTGACTGTTATTGTAGAAGGTGTTCCGGCAAATTTAGCTGTTACAGCTGAAGACATTAATGTTGAAATGTTTAAGCGTCAAGGCGGATATGGCCGCGGACGCCGCATGAAAATTGAAAAAGACGCTGTTGAAATTGTTTCTGGTGTAAGAAATGGTTATACATTAGGCAGTCCGATTACGATTGTGGTAACAAATGATGATTTTACACACTGGAGAAATATTATGGGTGTTGCTCCTATTTCTGAAGAAGAACAAGAACAGATGAAACGCACCATCTCTAAACCACGTCCCGGACATGCTGATCTTGTAGGCGGAATTAAATACAATCATCGTGATTTAAGAAATGTATTAGAACGTTCATCTGCTAGAGAAACAGCTGCTCGCGTTGCTGTAGGTGCACTATGCAAAATCTTGCTGAAACAATTAGATATCGATATCTTCAGCCGTGTTGTTGAAATCGGCGGTATCAAAGATGATGAAGCATACGATTTAGAAACGATTAAATCACATGAAGACAATAATGACGTTCGTGTTATTAATGAAGAAAAAGCACAAGCAATCAGAGATTTAATCGATCAAGCTAAAAAGGATGGAGATTCGCTAGGCGGTGTCGTTCAAGTAATTGTGGATAATATGCCTGTAGGTGTCGGCAGTTATGTCCATTATGATCGAAAACTCGATGGCAGAGTCGCACAAGGTGTAGTCGGCATTAACGCATTCAAAGGCGTAAGTTTCGGTGAAGGGTTTAAAGCAGCTGAAAAACCAGGCAGCCAAATCCAAGATCCTATTCTCTATGATGAAACGAACGGCTATACACGCTCATCCAATCATTTAGGCGGATTAGAAGGCGGTATGAGTAATGGTATGCCGATTGTAGTGAATGGCGTTATGAAACCTATTCCTACTTTATATAAGCCGCTTGCATCAGTTGATATTGAGACGAAAGAACCTTTCAAAGCAACAATAGAACGTTCAGACAGCTGTGCAGTACCCGCAGCAAGTATTGTATGTGAACATGCAGTCGCATTTGAATTGACTAAAGCATTGCTGGAAGAGTTCCAATCCAATTATATGGAACAGCTCAAAGAACAAGTCGCAGAACGCAGACAACGCAACATTGAATTTTAAAATCTAAGGTGATACGTATGCAACTAATGACAACTTATAAAGAGGATAATTATCCGATTATTATCCAACACAATGCATTAACAGAATTAAATCATTTTCTAACAAATTATCGCGATGTTGTATTTATTATCGATAAGAACGTAGAACACGCGCATCCGAATAAATTAAATCAGGCACTTTCATCTATTGTGCCTGAACAAATTACACATGTTATTCGTATTGAAGGCAGTGAACAATCTAAATCCTTTGAAGTCTACCAAAGCGTTTTAGAACAGTTATTAGAAAAAGGAATTACGCGCAACACTTGTATCGTCGCAATCGGCGGCGGTGTAACAGGAGACTTTTCAGGGTTTGTGGCTGCGACATTATTACGCGGCGTTGATTTTATTCAAGTCCCAACGACAATTTTAGCGCATGACTCAAGTGTAGGAGGCAAAGTAGGGATTAATACACCGCAAGGTAAAAATCTAGTAGGGGCTTTTTATCGCCCTTCAGCGGTTATCTATGATTTAGACTTTCTCACTTCTTTGCCTTATACCGAAATCACCAGCGGCTATGCAGAAGTTTATAAACATGCATTATTAAACGGACAAGCAGCGCTGAATGATATCGAATTGAATTTTCCTGACCGATCAAGCTTAGCAGCATTGCATCACTTAGATGACTTTTTGCTTAAAGGAATTGAAACTAAATTAAATATTGTTGTGGCTGATGAGCATGAACAAGGCAAACGCAAATTCTTAAATCTCGGCCATACGTTTGGACATGCGATTGAGTATCATGAGAAAATAGCACATGGTCATGCAGTGATGATAGGTATTTTATATCAATTCATTATTTCAAACCTCTTGCTCCATACAAATTACGATATCCAACACTTTAAAGATTATTTCAAACAACTGGATTATCCATTGGAAGTCGTACTAAACGCTGACTTTGAGCCTTTATTAGAATTAATGTTAAAAGATAAAAAGAATGATAAAAACGGCATTCAAATGGTGTTATTGTCTTCTATCGGCAATCCGGTCGTACATCATGTTGATAACGATGTGCTTGCTGAAGCCTTTACACAACTACAAAACATAATAAAGTGAGTGAAGATAAATGAGTAAAACCGAATTAATTAATGTACAAGGGCCTTTGCGCGGTGAAATCGAAGTGCCGGGCGACAAATCCATGACTCATCGTGCGATCATGTTGAGTGCTTTAGCAGAAGGCAAATCAACAATATATAAACCGCTTCTCGCTGAAGACTGTCTCCGCACCATTCACATCTTCCGCTTATTAGGCGTTCGATTTGAAATCAGCGACGATCAAGTCATCGTAGAATCTCCCGGCTACCAAAACTTTACTACACCGCACCAAGCACTTTATACAGGCAACTCAGGTACTACAACACGTCTGCTTGCCGGGTTGCTTTCCGGATTAGGCATCGAAAGTGTACTTTCAGGCGATGCTTCTATCGGCAACCGTCCTATGAACCGAGTAATTGATCCATTGACTGAAATGGGTGCTGATATACACGGTGTAGAAGGCAATTACACACCTTTAATTATTAAAAAAGGGCAAATTAAAGGTATTCAATATAAAATGCCGGTTGCTAGTGCACAAGTGAAAAGTGCGATTTTATTTGCCAGCTTATTCTCTGATGAACCATCTGTAATTGAAGAAATCGGAATGACACGCAATCATACAGAAACTATGTTTGAACATTACCATATTCCTATTAAAACAGAAGGCATGCGCATTGAAACAGTTCCGAATGCAATTCAAGACATTCAACCAGCAGATTTCCAAGTTCCAGGTGATATTTCATCTGCAGCGTTCTTTATCGTTGCTGCCTTAATAACACCTGATAGTGATGTTACAATTCATAATGTAGGTATGAATGAGACACGTTCTGGTATCATAGATGTCGTGAAAGCAATGGATGCAAATATTGAAATCTTCAACGAAAAGAACGGTGCTGAACCGACTGCATCGCTGCGTGTACGCTATACACCTGATTTGAAGCCGTTAAATATGGCTGATGCGTTAGTAACACGTGCGATTGATGAAATACCTATCATTGCATTGCTGTGTACACAAGCACAGGGTTCTAGCGTAATTAGAGATGCAGAAGAGTTAAAATACAAAGAGACTGACCGTATTGAAACAACATCTAATGAATTAGGCTTGCTCGGCTTTGAAGTACATTCGACAAATGATGGTTTTGTCATTCATCCGTCAACATTTGAACGACCTGCAGAAGTCAGTTCTTATACAGACCATCGTATCGGTATGACTTTAGCCATTGCTTCATTGTTGAGTGATGACACGATTTCAATTCATAACTTCGATGCAGTCAATACATCATTCCCAGAATTCTTGCCATTGTTAAAATCAATTGCTCAGAAAGGATAATATTATGGAAGACACACAGAAATTAATTGATGATATTCATCTACAAAAGATAGATAACTTAGACAGCAGGGTAGAAAATGCAATTACCTCTGCTGACGATGATACTTTGTTCATGCTTGGAGAAACACTGTATAATTACGGATTGACGCCGCAAGGGTTAGAAGTATTCAGAGCGTTGTATCATAAATTTCCTAACGAACCGGAACTGTTGATTTACTTTATAGAAGGGCTCATTTCTGAAGATAAAACAGATGAGGCTTTAGAACATTTAAACCAAGCAGACTTAACAACAGAACGCTTAATGTTAGAAGCAGATTTATATCAGCAAATTAATATGCTAGAAGTCGCAATCGATAAAGTACAAGAAGCAATCGAATTAGAACCTAACGATCCAGTGCTGCACTTCGCATTAGCTGAACTTATGTATTTTGACGGTCAATATTTACGTGCTTCTGCAGAGTATGAAACAGTACTTGAAACAGGAGAGTACATGGTTAACGGTGTTAATTTGTATGCTCGTTTAGCAGACAGTGCATTGCAAAGCGGCAACTATGATGATGCAATTCAATTGTTCGATGAAATCCATGAACAAGATATGACACCAGAAGATTACATGAAAAAAGCACTTGCTTATGAAAAAAATGATTTGATTCAAGAAGCTGTTAAAATCATGCGTGTGTTGATGGATAAAGATCCGGATTATATTCAAGGCTATTTCTACTTGCAGCAGCTCTACTTGCAGCAAAGAGATTATAAATCAGCGATTGAAGTAGGGCATGAAGGTTTAAGACTGAACGAATTCTACAAAGAACTGATGCTGTCTACAGGTAAAATCGAAATCGATCAAGGTGATCAAGAACAAGGGGTTCAATTAATGCTGAAAGCCCTAGAAATTGATAATTCTTACCAAGAACCGCTGATTGAACTCAGCAGTTTATACCGTACAAAAGATGATGCTGAATCTATTATCGGTTTATTAAAATATGCAAATGAAGATGACTTAGACCCAAGATTTATGTGGAACTTAGCTTATGCCATGGGTGAAGAAGAACGCGACAAAGAAGCACAGCATTTCTTCGACTTAGCTTATCCGACATTTGAAAATAATCCAGATTTCTTAGGAGACTATTATTTCTTCCTCATCGAAACTGGACAAGTCGAACAAGCTAAAGCATTGCTGCCGAAATTAATGGAATTAGATCCTAATAATGATGAGTGGCAACAAGAAGCTGAACGTTTACAATCTTTTTAATACGTTGGTGAAAAGTACATGATAGACTTTGAAAGTTTGAATCTGAAAAAGAATAATTTAATAGATTACTTGTTATTCAACTATGCGTTTAAATCAAGAATCAGTGTTTGGGTGCTGAACTTAATCAAGTCTGATATTCAGCGCCTTGAAAGTATTTATTTTGTAGATACACCTATCACTAGTCATGCAACTTTAGAAATCGCAGTGACAGAAAGCGATGAAATCGGTATTCAATTTACGCAAAACCACAAACGTTTGTATAATACCAACGAAATTTTCCATGTGATTGCCTATGAACGGCCATCTTTTGATATTAAGATTCATTTACCTAAAAGAGATGCCAGAATTGACGAAGTCCTGCTTTCTCAACTGCTTTCATCACCAGATTATACATCGCATTTAAGCGACTTGTATGCAGTGACAATGACTCCGCAAGCAGAACTGTCGTTGATTAATCATTTACAAAATACGATTGATTTGAGTCTGCAGATCAATGACTCAGAATACTTTTACAGACTATCTCACTTATTAAATACGATTAAAACAAAGTCCTATAATTTTCCAACGAAGGAATGAATCTGATGAGTCTTTTACAGTGGTGGAAATGGGCTGTTTATTCACGCCCATTTCTTTTATTAGCTTTGGTATGTAATGCTTTAGGTACCATTTACGGATACATATGGTATGGCAGCCAGCTTAGTGAGACACCTTGGCAATTCTTAATATTTGTACCTGACAGTCCCACGGCTTCACTCTTTTTATGTTTTGCATTAGTGTTAATGCTCTTTAATAAAAATAATGCAATCATTGAAGCGCTTGCTTTTACAACACTTATTAAATACGGAGTCTGGGCTGTCATTATGAATTTGATATTATTTTATCAATACAATGAAGTCACAATCAGCGGGATGATGCTGCTGCTTTCTCATGGTATTATGGCATTGCAAGCATTGTTATTTTACCCTAGATTTAAAGTTACTTTGCTAGGCGGTGTCGTTTCAATGGTTTGGATTTTCCATAATGACTTGATCGACTATGTCTTTATGCAGTTTCCGTACTATCCATTCATTGCTTCGCACATAGAACTAGTAGCATATATTGCGTTCTTGTTAAGTATATTAAGCTTAATTTTATACTTTTATTTAAAGTCGTTAATACAGCACAAATTGTTTGACCAAAGTTTACGTTCTCAGTAAAATAATGTTATAAAGGAGTGAGAATTTTGTCTTTAGTAAGTATGATAATTTATTTTGCGATATTAATGATTTTACCGCTTTGGGCACAACACAAAGTCAAATCAACTTATGAAAAGTATTCACAAGTTCGATCAACAAGCGGTAAAACAGGACGAGAAGTGGCTGAAGAAATATTACATGCCAATGGTATAAATGACGTTGAAGTTTTAGAAGGCGAAGGTTTCTTATCAGACCACTACGACCCATCTAAAAAAGTAATTCGTTTATCTCCTGCGAACTACAATCGTCCAAGTGTTGCTGGTACAGCCATCGCAGCACACGAAGTAGGACATGCGATTCAAGATGCTCAAGGTTATTTCTATTTAAGATTCAGACATGCTTTATTCCCATTAGCAAATATCGGCAGCAGCTTGTCTTATATTTTAATTATGGCAGGTATCGTATTGACATCTATGCAGATGGCAATCGGTTCAACTGCATTATGGATCGGTATTTTCTTAATGGCATTCGCAGTCTTATTCTCAATCATAACCTTGCCGGTAGAGTTTGACGCAAGTAAGAGAGCAATTAATAACATTAAAGATTTGAATATCGTTAACGACAAAGAATATAAACACGCACGAAAAGTGTTAAGTGCAGCCGCAATGACATATGTAGCTTCTACAGCAGTTGCAGTTGCCGAACTATTAAGATTCATCTTAATTGCACGCTCTAGTGATTAATAAGCACTTATACAGTTTGAGGCCTTGCTGATTTCAGCAAGGCTTTTTCATTTTGCCGATTGCACTTAAAATGCATAATAAAAAAATATAAGATATACTAAGAGATAAGATGTAAGGAGATGAAAACGCATGAAAACAATGTTAGAAATGCAAAAAGAAGTAGACGCATATATAGGACAATTCAAAGTCGGTTATTTCTCGCCGCTTGCGAATTTAGCACGCCTTACTGAAGAAGTAGGCGAACTTGCACGAGAAATCAATCATGTGTATGGAGAAAAGAAAAAGAAATCAACAGAAGCCGAAAATACAATTAAAGCAGAACTCGGCGATAACCTTTTTGTTTTACTGTGTATCGCAAATTCATTAGATATCGATATGACAGAAAGCTTTAATGAAACAATGGATAAATTTAATCATCGAGATAAAGATCGATTTGAACGTAAATAAAAACAAAATAGAGAGATAAAGGAGAGTCGGTTTGAAATGAAGATAGGAATTACATGTTATCCTTCTATGGGAGGTTCGGGCGTTATTGCGACTGAACTTGGGATACTCCTTGCTGAAAGGGGAAACGATGTCCACTTTATCACTTCAAACTTGCCATTTCGTATCAGAAAGCCGCTTCCGAATATTACTTTCCACCAAGTAGAAGTTAATCAATATGCTGTCTTTCAATACCCGCCGTATGATATCAGTTTAAGCACTAAAATTGCTTCTGTCATTAAAGAATATGACTTAGACATTTTGCATATGCATTATGCTGTACCGCATGCGATTTGCGGTATTTTAGGCCGTCAAATGTCTGGCAAAGACGTTAAAATTATGACGACATTGCATGGTACTGATATTACAGTATTAGGGTATGACCATTCGCTTAAGGATGCGATTAAATTCGGTATTGAAAATAGTGATGTTGTGACAAGTGTCAGTCAATCACTCGCAAAGCAAACACAAGAAATCATCGGTACTAAAAAGGAAATCGTACCCATCTATAACTTTGTCAGAGAAATAGATTTTCCGACTCAGCGCAACGATGCTTTAAGAGAAGTTTACGGTATCAGTCCTGATGAGAAAGTATTGATTCACGTTTCTAACTTCAGACAAGTAAAACGTATAGATACCATCGTTGAAACATTTAAAAAGGTCCATGATCAAATACCATCGAAATTATTATTGTTAGGCGACGGGCCGGAACTGATGGAAATGAAACGTCTTGTGAGAAAGCTAGACATTGAAGCTGATGTATTGTTCTTAGGCAAACAGGAATTTGTCAATCAGTTCTATCAAATGTCAGACTTGGTGCTGCTGCTCAGCGAAAAAGAAAGTTTCGGTTTGACTTTGCTTGAAGCAATGAAAACCGGTGTTGTGCCTATCGGTTCAACAGCAGGCGGTATAAAAGAAGTGATTAAACACGAAGAAACAGGCTTTATTGTCGATATCGGAGATAGCGACAAGGCTAGCGAATATGCGATTGAGTTGCTTACAAATGATGCATTATATCAACGTTTGCGTACACAGATGCTAGAAGATATCGCAGAGCGTTTCAATTCAGAACATATCGCAGATCAATATGAATACTACTATAAGCAGATGTTAGAGGGAAAACATGAATAAAGATTTATTTTTAAAAGCAGCGCCAATTTTAAATCAAATAAAAAGTCATGGTTATGAAGCCTATTATATCGGAGGTTCAGTCAGAGATTATTTGATGGGCCGTCCTATTCATGATATCGATATCACTACGAGTGCGGATCCAGATGAAATCGAAACTATTTTTGAACATACGATTCCGATTGGGAAAGAACACGGCACGATTAATGTGGTATTCAACCATGAAAATTATGAAGTAACAACTTATCGAGCTGAAGGCGAATATAAAGACCATCGACGCCCGGACGAAGTCTTCTTTGTCCGCGATTTATATAAAGATGTAGAACGCAGAGACTTTACGATGAATGCGATTGCGATGGATACTGATTTTAATATCAGAGATTATTTCGGCGGCTATGAAGATATTCAAAAACAGCGTATTGTCACGGTTGGCGAAGCAAATGAACGCTTTAATGAAGATGCACTGCGTATCTTGCGCGGATTGCGATTCAAATCCCAATTAGGCTTTGAAATTGAAGGACATACGTATGAAGCAATGAAAAATAAAATGCCGGATACAGGTTATCTATCAATTGAACGTATCATCGTCGAGCTTGTTAAGTTATTAGAAGGTAAAGATGCGGCTGAAGTGTATCCAATGCTGCTGGCATTAGACTTCTTCAAATATGTACCGTTTTTCAAAGACTATGATATGACACAAGTCGAGATTGATGAACCGTTAACATTGGAATTGTTGATAGCAATCTTATTATTCAAACAGCCAGAAGTAAACGGTGCACTGGCTAAGCTGAAAATCAGCAACGACCGCAAGAAACAAATTCAACGTTATGTTCAACTCTTTGAACAGTTAGGTACACTTAATGGCAAAAAACAATTACGTGTACTTGTGTATGATTATGGTTTGTCTGTTTTATCTTATATACTAACCATGCAAGCTACATTAGAGAAGAATGATATTCCATTAAGCCATCCGCTGATATTTAATCAAAAAACGATAGAGGCAATCTACGAAAATCTTCCGATTTATCAAAGAACCGATATAGCAATCAATGGTAAAATTATTTTAGAAACATTAAATCGTAAAGGCGGTCCATGGTTAAAAGAAGCACTCAGAGCGATAGAATGTGCCATTATTAATAATGAACTGTCCAATGAACAAAGCGAAATCATAAAATGGGTGAAAACAAATGTCTAAATACAGTCAAGATGTTGTAAAAATTTTATATGATCATCAGCCTGAATATATTTCTGGTCAAATGATTGCAGAGCAGCTGCAGATTTCTCGAACTGCAGTCAAAAAAATCATTGATCAGCTTAAAGCAGAAGGCTGCGTCATCAATTCAGTCAACCATAGAGGTCATCAGTTAGAACAACTGGCAGACACTTGGTATCCTGGTATTGTAGAACAAATTGTTGATGAACAAGGCTTTTTTAAGAAAACATTGGTTTTCGATACCATCGATTCAACACAACTAGCAGCAAAACAAGAACTTGTCGGCAATCAAGATTCAATTATTGTGTTAAGCAATGAACAAACTAAAGGGCGCGGTCGTTTTAACCGCTTCTGGGATTCAGAAAAAGGAAAAGGGCTATGGATGAGCGCAGTCTTTCGTCCGAATGTACCTTTCTCTTTAATTACGACTTTTAATTTGTTTATGGCCTTAGCAATAAGAGAAAGTATTCAACCTTTTTCCAACGACAAAGTCGAAATCAAATGGCCTAACGACATTTATATCGGCAGTAAAAAGGTCTGCGGTTTCTTAACAGAAATGTCTGCGAACAGTGATGGTATTGAAGCTGTTATTTGTGGAATAGGTATTAATATGAACCAAAAATCAGATGAGTTTCCAAAAGAAATTGCACATCGTGCGACAAGTATATTGAACCATGCGGATCAAAAAATCGATCGTTATCAGTTTTTAGACGTATTGCTGGGCAATATGAAAAAACGCTATATACAATTTCTGACAGTGCCGTTTGAAGACATCAGAGAAGAATACAGAACACATTCAAATATTTGGCAACGCACGTTGAAGTTCACAGAGAACGACACAGTATTTACTGGTCAAGCATTGGATATTGATAAAGACGGCTTTTTGCAAGTCGTTGATGAAGAGGGCAAACCACACCGCTTAATGAGTGCTGATATTGATTTATAGGAAGGAGGCGATAAAGTGAGTCAAACCAATTATGCAGTGGTAGATTTAGAAACAACCGGCAACCAAAAGGATTATGATGAAATCATCCAAATCGGGATTACATTTGTAAGAAACTTTGAAATTGTAGGTTCCTACCACTCTTTAATTAAAACAGACTTAGAAATTCCGCCTTTCATACAGGCACTGACTTCTATTGAAGATACCATGCTGACACAAGCACCATATTTTCATGAAATAGCAGATGAAATCTATGATGTTTTGAAAGACTGTGTCTTTGTCGCACACAACGTAGCCTTTGATTTGAACTTTTTAAAAAATGCATTCAGAAAATGCAATATCACTTATCACCCTAGAAAAGCCATTGATACTGTCGAATTATTCAAAGTGGCTTTTCCGACAGATAAAAGCTACCAATTAAGCGAACTTGCTGAAAATCACGGTATACCTTTAAATAATGCACACCGTGCCGATGAAGATGCCGCAACTACTGCTAAATTGATGATTAAAGCTTTCAATGTGCTTTACAGTCTTCCGACAGATACATTGAAACAATTGTATTACTTAAGCAAAGACTTAAAATATCAACTGCATGATGTCATTTTCGAAATGGTACGCAAGCGAAAAGATGAAGGACTAGATAAAGAGTTTGCGCAGTTCGAGCAGATTATTTACAGAAAGCAGGTTGATTTCAAAGCACCGCAAATAGATTTTGAAGGATCAACAAAAGACTTTTATAAACAAGTCATTGATGCATTAGGTTTCACTTATCGACCGCAGCAGCTCTATCTGACTGAAATTATATTAGAACAGTTGATGCATAATGAAAAAGCATTAATTGAAGCACCGCTCGGTTCAGGGAAATCCATTGCTTATTTAATTGCGGCTTTAATGTACAATATTGAAACCAAGCAGCATGTCATGATTTCAACAAATACAAAGCTGCTTCAAAATCAATTATTAGAACATGAAATCCCTACACTTGAGAAAGTCTTGGGTTATCGTATCAATGCGGCAATTATTAAAAGCAAGAGAGATTACATTTCTCTTGGACTCATCAGTCAAATCTTAAAAGATGAAACGCAAAATTATGACGTAACACTATTGAAGATGCAGCTGCTGATTTGGATTACTCAAACCGAAACAGGAGATATCCAAGAGCTGAATTTAAAAGGCGGACAAAAAATGTATTTAGAACAAAAAGCAGAGACTTATGTTCCGGTTCGTCATGATATTCATTACTATAATTTCTTGAAACGCAATGCTCAAAATATACAAATCGGTATCACTAACCATGCGCATCTCATTCATGCCTCTCAAGAAAATAGTATTTATCAGCTGTTTGAGGATTGTATTATCGATGAAGCACACCGTCTGCCAGATTATGCCTTAGATCAAGTTACAAATGAATTGAGCTATTCAGATATCAAATATCAGCTAGGTTTAATCGGCAAAACAGAAAATGAGAAACTGTTAAAAGCGGTAGACAACCTTGAACAAAAGCGTATTTTAGAAAAATTGGATATACCGCCGATTGACGTTTTCGGCTTGAAATCAGCTATGAATGATATTCATGAATTGAATGAAACGTTATTCACGACAATTTTTGATATTATTCATGATTCTACCATCCATGATGATGATAACCATAAAATTCATTTTGTGAATCAATTTGATAAAGGTCCGATTCTTAAGGATATCCATCAGATTATTCATAAATTAAATTTAACTTTAGAATATTTCAACGGTATGAGCCATAAAACGATTAAATCAATCCGAAAGCATCTGCTTTATATCAATGACCATTTCCGTGCAATTGAACAAAGTCTGAAGGAAGATCATACTTGTTTCTTATCTATAAAAAATTTAGAGCAAAAATCGACCATCACAATTTATGTGAAAGACTATAAAGTGAAAGACATTCTCTCGCATCAAATTTTAGATAAATTCAATGCCTTAACCTTTATTTCAGGAACTTTAACGTTCAATGGTTCTTTCGAAGCCTATAAGAAATGGTTCAATCAAGATGCGGCGTTTAATACGTATATCATTGATGAAGTAGTAGAAAATAATAACAAAGCAACTATCTTTATACCTAATGATGTTGAACCGTATCATTATCGCGATGTTGAAAAATATGAACATGCGATTGTCAGCTATATTACGGAATACGTCAATACCACACAATCGAAGTGCCTGGTCTTATTTACCAGCTATAAAATGATGTACCATGTCCAGGAATTATTAAACGATCTGCCTGATTTTGAAGATTACATCATTTTATCTCAGCAGAATAACAGCCAAAATTATAAGATTGCACAGCAATTCAATAGTTTTGATAAAGCCATTCTGCTTGGTACTGGTACCTTCTTTGAAGGATTCGACTTCCAAGGCGAAGGCATCAAATGTGTTATGATTGCTAAGTTGCCGTTCATGAATCAAAACAATACTAAATATTGGTTAATGGATTCTGAATTTGTTTCTACGTTTAAAGATTATGTATTGCCTGATGCTGTTATCAGGTTCAGACAAGGGCTCGGACGTCTCATTCGCAATGAGAACGACAGAGGTATTATCGTGTCCTTTGATGACCGCTTAGTCAAAAGCAATTACCAGCATTTCTTTATGCAGACGTTAAAAGCATTTAATCAGCAAATCGGCAACTTGCAGAAGTTCAATAAAAATTTAAAAAGATTAAAGACAGAATAGGGCGTATCAACTAGAACAAACCCCATTTATTTGATAAAATGTAAACGGGTTAAAAGTAAACAATCAACTCATGCATATGAGTAATGATGAATGCGCTAATAAATGTCAAAAAGAAGTATAGGAGTTTGAATAATGAAGACTACAATTAAAGAAGCAAAGAACTACATTGGTCAAGAAGTCACTATCGGCGCTTGGCTTCAAAACAAACGTTCTAGCGGTAAAATTGCATTCTTGCAATTACGTGACGGAACAGGATTTATGCAAGGTGTTGTAGTGAAATCAGAAGTTGATGAAGATACATTCGCTACAGCTAAAAACCTTAATCAAGAGTCATCTTTATATATTACTGGAACAATTACTGAAGATAACCGTTCAGATTTAGGTTATGAAATGCAAGTGCAATCTATTGATGTCATTCAAGAAGCACATGATTATCCGATTACACCTAAAAATCACGGTACTGAATTCTTAATGGATCATCGTCATTTATGGCTGCGTTCTAAAAAGCAGCATGCGGTTATGCAAATCCGTAATGAAATTATCCGTTCAACATATGAATTCTTCCATGATAGCGGATTCGTTAAAATCGATCCTCCGATCTTAACAGCAAGTGCACCGGAAGGCACAAGCGAGCTTTTCCATACTAAATACTTTGATGAAGATGCATTCTTATCACAAAGTGGTCAATTATATTTAGAAGCTGCGGCTATGGCTTACGGCAAAGTTTTCTCATTCGGTCCAACATTCCGCGCAGAGAAATCTAAAACACGCCGTCATTTAATCGAGTTCTGGATGATTGAAGGCGAAATGGCGTTCTATAACCATGCGGACAGCTTAGAAGTACAAGAACAATACGTAACACACGTTGTTCAATCTGTACTTAAAAATTGCGAAATCGAACTTAAAACTTTAGGCAGAGATACTTCAAAACTTGAAAAAGTTAAAGCACCATTCCCAAGAATTTCATACGATGATGCGATTGAATATCTAAAAGAACAAGGTTTCGATGATATCGAATGGGGCGAAGATTTCGGTGCACCGCACGAAACAGCAATCGCCAACCATTATGATTTACCAGTATTTATCACAAATTACCCAACAAAAATCAAACCATTCTATATGCAGCCGAACCCAGAAAACGAAGATACAGTATTATGCGCAGACTTAATTGCGCCTGAAGGTTACGGCGAAATCATCGGCGGATCTGAACGTATTAATGATTTAGAGTTATTAGAATCACGCATTGATGAACATGGTTTAGATAGAGAAAGCTACAACTATTATTTAGACTTGCGTCGTTATGGCTCTGTACCGCACAGCGGATTCGGTTTAGGCTTAGAAAGAACAGTGGCTTGGATTTCTGGTGTAGAACACGTCAGAGAAACAGCACCATTCCCACGTTTGCTTAACCGTTTATATCCATAAGACTTATGCATTTCAATAAACAATAAATGAGGTCCAGTCATATGCATACAGTATGACTGGGCCTTTCAATAGGTACGCACAAAAAGAAGGGGTGTTCACTTTGAATATAGAATTGCTGCGCAAACGCCCAGTCGTTATAAGAAGGGAACTGCTGGATCATTATACTGAGATGGGTCTGTCTGAAAGCGACCTTGTCATCTTAATCAAACTGATTTATGAATATGAACATTCAAATAAGCAACCGTCTATTGAATACTTAAGCAAAGGCACGACGCTCAAAGAACGCGAAGTAACTGCGGTTATCCAGCGTTTAATTCAATTGAATATGTTAGATTTAACTGTTCAAAAAGATGAAGAGGGCCGTTTTGCGGAATTTATGAATTTAGATGGATTTTATCAAGCATTCAGCGATGTATTGAAATCGCAAGAAGCGAAAAAAGAAGAACTGACTGACCAAGAAGCTTTCAAAACATTATTCAATATGATTGAAAATGCATTCGGACGTCCGCTCTCTCCAATAGAAATCGATACATTGAATCAATGGATCGATGTCGATCATCATGAAATATATGTGATTCAAGCTGCAGTAAATGAAGCTTTAAGCCAAGAAAAAATGAGTTTCAAATACATTGATCGCATTTTATTGAATTGGAAGAAAAACAATGTCAAAACTGTGGAAGATTCTAAAAAGATCAGCAGTCAATATCATACCCCTCAAATGAAACATGCTGTTAAGAAGATACCTAAATTCGATTGGTTAAATCAGGAGGATTCATAATGTTAAGCAAGAAAAAAGCATTGGCTATGATAGATGTGATTGATGACATGTTTCCAGATGCGGAAATCGAATTGAAACATGATAATGCCTTTGAGCTTACAATTGCTGTACTGCTGTCTGCGCAATGTACAGATGTCTTAGTCAACAAAGTCACAAAACACTTATTCCAAAAATACAAAACACCGCAAGATTATCTGGATGTCAGTTTAGAAGAACTAGAACAAGATATCCGGTCTATCGGTCTTTATAGAAATAAAGCCAAAAACATCAAAAAGCTCAGCCAATCGTTATTAGATAAATTTGATGGCCAGATTCCAAATAACCGTGCTGATTTAGAAAGTTTAGCAGGGGTAGGCAGAAAAACTGCTAATGTTGTTTTGAGCGTCGCATTCGGTGTACCTGCACTCGCGGTCGATACGCATGTTGAACGTGTCTCAAAAAGATTAGGAATTTGCCGCTGGAAAGACAGTGTTAAAGAAGTAGAGGAGAGACTTTGTTCAGTCATTCCTAAAGACCGTTGGAATAAAAGCCATCATCAGCTGATTTTCTTCGGACGCTATCATTGCCTGGCAAGAGCACCTAAATGTGATGTCTGTCCATTATTTGATGATTGCAGAGAAGGACAAAAGCGCTACCGCGAAAAATTAAGAAAAGAAGCAAAAGCATAGGGAGTGATATTGTGATAACAAAAGCTGATTTCGAAGCATTAGAAGTAAAAATTGATGCCCTAGCAAAAAATAAGCAGCTCACTTCTGATGAAGGCAAAGCACTGCTTGATCAATATTTAGCATTGATCGAACGTTACTTTGTCGACATCAACAATATAGATACTATCGCATTTGATCAGCTCGATAATTATGCTGTTGTGCCTATCAATTTTAAAGAACGCTTCGATTATATCCATCAACGCAAACATCATTTTATGGGTTATCGCCAAATGAAAACATTAGTCAGCGAACTGATTAAAATGAATGCGGCATATAAAGCAAGACAATCTCATCAAAAACGATAGAATTGAATTAATGATAATATTAAAGCCTCCAACCTTATAAGTATCGTTGGAGGCTTTCTTGGTATAGAAAAAGGTGCAGCGCTCAAAATCTTGAGCTGCTGCACCTTTATTTCATTTATGAAACTTTATCATTGAAAATGGCATTGAGATTAAAGAATCTTGATAATGCATTTCCATTTTGATTGTTATTTTGTTGATTGCTATTGCCTTGTTGTTGGCTGTTGTTATTGCCTAAATTTTGATTTGAACTGTTGCTGCCTTGTTGTTGGCTGCTGCTGTTACTGCTGCTTCCGCCTTGAGTAGAACCATTGCCGTTGACTTTACGGCTAGTTGTATTGCCATCAGGGTGGTTGACAACAGATAAATCAGATTTGCTTGAGCCTGCAACTGAATCAGGTCTAGTAAAGTCTTGACCGTCACGAGGACTAATATCTGACATTACATCTTCAAGCAAGAATTGCGGATATTCTTGTTCATTGTGTCCAACGAATGAGTTTTCACCATATTGTTTTACTTTGCTGAAGCCCATCCAAACTGACATAGAGTATCTTGGAGTGAAACCGTTAATCCAAACATCTTTCGCTGCATTATCAGGAAGGTTGTATTGTTGGTAAGTTTCTCCGCCGTAAGTACCTGTACCAGTTTTGGCAGCTAAGTTAACACCTGAAACGCCATGTCCATAAGCAGAACCCCATGCTTCGAATGTACCTTTCAATACTTCTGAAAGCATGTATGCAGTGTAATCATGCATAGCTCTGTGGTGTTTATGGTCGAACTCTGTAGTATCGCCTTCTTGGTCGACAACTTTAGAAATACCGTGTGCTTGGTTATATTCACCGCCGTTTGCTAAAGCAGCAAATGCTGAAGCTAAATCAGTAGGTGAGAATTCAGATGATGAACCACCTAGAACTTCTGATGGGCCAATTTCACCTTGGTATTCTAATCCGACTTGTTTCGCAAATTTCTTAGGTGCATCTTGGCCGGCATTTTGTTTTGTTTGCTGCCAAGCTTTCAATGCTGGAATGTTGAAACTTTGTCTTAACGCATCATAAAGCGATACATTACCATGACTCTTCGTATCATAGTTTCTGAATGTTGTACCGTCTACCATGTATGCTGCTTCATCTTGAAGTTCATGGTTCGTTGCCCATTGCATATTTTCAATTGCCGGACCGTAAGCTAGGAATGGTTTCAATGAAGAACCAGTAGGGTGGGCATCTGTTGCTTGGTTGCGGTCGACAACATCTTTGAAGTGTCTGCCGCCTGAAATCGCAACGAGTGCACCGCTCTTACTATCAACAATTGTTGAACCGACTTGCTGGTCATCATTTTTGTAATAATTACCATTGTCGATACGGTTTTGCAATGCTTTTTGAACACTAGAATCCATGTTTGTATAAATCTTGATACCGCTGTTTAATAAATCCGCAAGATTTTTATCTTTGAATTCCGGATGTGCCATTAATTCAGATTTAATAAAGTTGATATATGAGTTGTACTCTGGATCTTTAGTATCTGGTTTAATTGCACGATCATCCGCACTGCGTTTTACAAGATTCTTTTCAATCGGCGTATTCTGAGCTTCTTTCATTTGTTTATCACTGATACGCTTATGATAATTCATTAAGTATAATACAGTGTCTTTACGATCCTCTGCTCTTTTAGGGTTGTCATACACATTGTATAAGTTAGGTACTTGAGGTAATCCTGCTAAGTACGCTTCTTCAGCTAAATTCAAGTCCTTCAAGTCTTTGTTGAAGTAGTATTTAGCTGCAGCTTTAACCCCGTAAACACCATCAGAGTAGTAAATTTTGTTTAAGTAGATTTGGAAAATCTCATCTTTGCTGTATTCCTGCTCTAAACGGTAAGATAAGTAAGCTTCTTGCGCTTTACGGCCAATTGACTTTTGGTCAGTCAAGAACGAACGTTTAACAACTTGTTGTGTTAAAGTTGATGCACCTTGCGAACCGAAACCGCCGGTAATATTTTTACCAACAGCACCGAATAAACGTTTATAGTCTAAAGCGCCATGCTTGTAGAAACGGTTATCTTCGGTAGCTAAAACGGCATCTTTCATGTTTTGAGGAACATCCTTCAAATCAACATGCGCACGTCTTTGACCATTATCAAGCGTTTTAACCAGCTTCCCATCTTTATCATATATTTTAGCTGGAATCGGATCTTTCAATTTTGCATCAGAAAAAGCCGGTGCTTTCCAAGCATAATAGGCAAATAATAAAACACCAACTAATGCTAAGACAATAAATGCAATTACTGCGAAGCCGATAATCTTAATAATTGTCCTTTTAATACTTTTATTCTGTTTTTTACCGGACTTTCCATTATTAGAATGAGAAGTCCTTTTTCTTTCCGTCATACGCGGTCCTCACTTTCATCTAATATCAACTTATCAACGGCTTTGAGATAATTCAAACGTGGTTGATACTGATAAGGAATATGGTAACCATTTTTTCTTATTTCTTCAACTGTAATCGATTTTCTGATGTTGTTCACATGTCTTTTCCAAAATACTTTAAAAGCACTATAAGGCAATATATAGACTTCATCAAGCTTTTTAAAACGTATAATGAGAAAAACAATACCTTTTTGCTCATATACTGCCTTCATATGATTTACTTGATGCTCATGTATATTCTTTAATGGAAAAGATGTGGTACTTTGTGTTTCTTTCGCTTCAAAATCAATATAACGGCCATTATAAATACCGTTGTAATCAGTTGTAGATGGGGTGCGGAAATATGCTTCTTTTATCACAGCTTTGCTGCGTCTAGGGTAAGAAACATTGACGATTTGAACGGGTGTCGGTTTTTTGTGTATTACTGCTTTACCTGTAGAAAGGTAGTAATCGTTTGATAATTCAATTTCCTTTTCTAAAGTCATTCCACGTCCGCCATACTTGATTTTACTTGACTGCGGCATGTTTGTGCGTCCAACTTTAGTCGTATTTCTATTAAATGGTTTACCATTTGGATAATTCATTTATTTCACCACACCAACTGGTTTATAAAACCGTAACTATTATACACAAATTACAGGTATATGCAAACTCTGCGCGCTTATTTATATTCTTTATGACATTTAATTGTCTTAAGAATATACTTAACAGAATGATAGATATTACCCTTTGTGTATATGTCACTTATTTTAACGTTATTTGCGGCAATAAACAATCCGAAACTCCCTTGCAGTGCGGATTTTTCAGGGATTTTCAAAATGACGAACATCATAATCTGTGCTATTTTATAAATGAAAGGGTGGTTTGGAATGGATATAAATATTGAAAAATTGATAAAGCTCACCCAAGAAATGGAGCAAAGATATCAAACAGCCAAAAACGGCAAGTGCTATGCATTTAAAGAAGATGTTGTTCCATTTGTATCACATATAGATGAAATACTCTTTCAATTGGACGGCCAAGCTGAACACATTGTGGCGCTTCCTTATATGAATAAACTGAAATATGAAATGTTGAAGGAAAACATTGAAAAACTTTCAGTAGAATGTCATTATTCTAAAACAAGCAGAAAGATGTTTATGGAGAAGTTGAAAAGTGTAAATTATGACTTGAACTATATTAAGGATTGTGAAAAGTACTATGGTTAAAACTGCTTATGTGACGGGATACAAATCCTATGAACTGAACATTTTCAAAGATGATGCACCAGAGGTAAAATATCTCAAATTATTCTTAAAAAATAAATTGAAATCTCTGATTGAAGAAGGCTTGGAATGGGTATTAATACAAGGGCAATTGGGTATTGAATTTTGGACAGCCGAAGTTGTCATTGAATTAAAATCCGAATACCCAGATTTAAAATTAGGCGTCATTGCACCGTTTCAAAATCATACTGAGCGATGGAATGAACAAAACCAATTAAAGTATCAACAAATCATTGAAAATAGTGATTTTCATGAGACTGTACATCATGCACCTTATGAAGGTCCGTTTCAATTTAAACAAACTGATCGTTTTATGCTTGACCACACAGATATCACAATTCTCATCTACGATGAAGAGCAAGAAGCAAGCCCGAAGTTCTTTAAACGTATGCTAGTTGATTTTGCAGAACAAACAAACTATACTTATGATGTTGTAACGTTTGATGAAATCAATACATTCATCAGTGATATACAGTGGTCTGAAGAAGAAAGTTTCGAATGAGGTGGAGAAAAAATGGCAGATGTATCTTTAAAACTATCAGCAAAAGATATTTATGAAAAAGATTTCGAAAAAACCCTTGCACGTGGATATAGAAGGGAAGAAGTAGATGCATTTTTAGATGACATCATCGCAGACTATCAAAAAATGGCCGACATGAACAATGAAGTCATTAAACTAAATGAAGAAAACCATAAGTTGAAAAAAGAACTTGAAGAATTGCGTTTACGTGTCGCAACTTCTAGACCGCAAGAAAACAAAAACTTTTCTTCGAATGCGAATACAAGCAATGTAGATATTTTAAAACGTATTTCTAATTTAGAAAAAGCTGTATTCGGCAAGTAACTTAATGGATCAAAGCTTCTGAAATCTGAATAATTTCTATTTTACAGATTAACTTTACCATTGATAAAGAACCATGCTATAATTTTAAGAAGTGATATTTCGGGTAATCGCTATAGCAATATAGAGGAAAGTCCATGCTCGCACAATCTGAGATGATTGTAGTGTTCGTGCTTGATGAAACAATAAGTCAAGGCTATAAGACGGCAGTGAAATAGTCTAAGTCGCTAAGATATGACTAGAGTAGCTTGAAAGTGCCACAGTGACGGAGCTTTTACAGAAATGTAAAAGGTGGAACGCGGTAAACCCCTCGAGTGAGCAATCCAAATTTGGTAGGAGCACTTGTTTAGCGGAATTCAACGTATAAATGAGGAAATAAACTAACGAAAAGCTTTATTTCAGACAGATGGTTACCACCTGCGTACCAGTGCCTACTAGTGCACGTTATGAGTACCAAGGTACAGAACATGGCTTATAGAAATATCATCACTAGGCTAGCTCTCCAAGTTGGAGAGCTTTTTTAATTTGTATTGTATTTTCTCGCATATATAACCGCTTCAAAATTTGCTACAATAATGTAGTACACAAAACCAATAGAAGGAAGGTCAACACATATGTATCAATTATTAGCCGTTTGTCCAATGGGCCTCGAAGCTGTCGTTGCCAAAGAAGTCAACGAACTCGGATATGAGACACAAGTAGAAAACGGAAGAATTTTCTTTGAAGGCGATGAAACTGCCATCGCTAAAAGCAATTTGTGGCTCCGTACATCTGACAGAGTCCGTTTAGTAATGGGGCGTTTTAAAGCGACAACCTTCGAAGAACTATTCGAACAAACAAAGGCACTCCCTTGGGAAACAATCATTACAGAAGATGGGAATTTCCCTGTACAAGGCCGCAGTGTCAAATCCACATTGCACAGTGTGCCTGATGTGCAGGCCATTGTAAAAAAAGCAATCGTCGAACGCTTGAAAGACGCATATGCGCATAAAGGCTGGTTAGAAGAAACCGGCAGCAAATATCCGCTTGAAGTAGCCATCCATAAAGATGAAGTGCTTTTAACTATCGACACTTCAGGATCAGGTTTGAATAAGCGCGGATACAGAATGGCGCAAGGTGAAGCACCGATTAAAGAAACTTTAGCAGCGGCGTTAATTCGTTTAGCGAACTGGAACGGCAGCACTCCATTGATTGATCCTTTCTGCGGTTCAGGAACAATTGCGATAGAAGCATGCTTAATCGCTCAAAATATTGCGCCAGGCTTTAACCGTTCATTTGTATCAGAACAATGGGACATTATGCCGGATAACTTATATGACCAATTGCGTGATGAAGCTGATCAGCAAGCAGACTATGACAAAGCTGTTGAAGTATATGCTTATGATATCGATTCAGATATGGTTGATATCGCAAAACGCAATGCGGAAGAGGTAGGTTTAAGCGAAGTCATTCAATTTGGTGTCAAAGATGTTAATACATTAGATATCCATACTGAAGACCCTATTGCTTTAATCGGCAACCCGCCATACGGTGAACGTATCGGCGATAGAGAAGAAGTAGAGGAAATGTATCGTTATCTTGGTAAATTAATGCGTCAGCATCCGAATTTATCGGAATACATTTTAACAAGCAACAAAGAATTCGAATACTTAACACAACAAAAAGCTACGAAACGCAGAAAGCTTTTTAATGGTTATATTGAATGTACGTATTACCAATATTGGGCTAAGAAAAAGAAATAAAAATTGAATAGGGGTGAATATCATTGAACAATGAATTCAAACGCGGGATATTGTATTCCCTTATAGCGTATATACTTTGGGGAACATTACCTATTTATTGGTCGATGCTTGGTGATATCAGTCCTTTTGAGGTACTGGCTTATCGAATCGTGCTTTCCATGATATTCATGGTTGTCTTAATCGTTGCGATTGGTAAAAAAGATCAGTTTATCAGCAGCATCAAAGCATTAACAACAAAACAATTATGGGCACTCATTGCGGCAGGTTATATTATTACACTGAACTGGGGTACCTTTATCTGGGCCGTAAATAACCACCATGTGCTGCAAACTAGTCTAGGTTATTATATCAATCCGCTTGTGAGTATTGTGCTCGCAATGATTTTCTTAAAAGAGAAGTTCAACAAAATGGAATGGGTTGCAATTTTGCTGGCGCTGATTGGTGTGATTTATATGACGGTTAAGATTGGAGAATTCCCAATCGTTTCTATCATTCTTGCATTGTCATTCGGTTTTTACGGACTATTAAAGAAAATCGTACCTATCGATGCTTTAAGCAGTATTACATTTGAATGTATCGTCACAACACCGGCAGCATTCGTATACATCGGATACTTATGGTTGACACACCAAACAACAATCGGCATCAACATGCCGACATTTTGGCTGTTATTCTCAGGGGCTATTACAGCCATTCCGTTAATTTCATTCTCAGCAGGGGCACGCAGAATTCCTTTATCACTCATGGGATTCATTCAATATGTAGGTCCGACATTAATCTTTATTTTAGGTGTCTTTGTGTATAACGAACCATTTGATACTAATCAGTTCGTTACATTTATCTTTATTTGGGCAGGTATTATTGTATATAGCATTTCTCGCTACATACAAATTAAACGTGCAAATAATCCAGGACTATAATCAATTATGCATCAAACTTGTTTAAGTATGAGTTTGATGCATCTTTTTTTATATCCTCTCATCAGTTTTAATCCTTTAGAGTAACCGCTATTTAGTATACAATTAAGTCAACGTTATTTATAAAGGGGTACATAGTCTATGACGAGCAGCAACCAATTAGATATTTTATATAAATTAAAAAAAGAAGTAGAAAAATCTAATCACCAAGATTTGGTTCATGTCATTAATCAAGTGATTAAAAAAGTCTACTTAGATCAATATACATTAACTTTCGTCGGTCACTTCTCAGCAGGCAAATCGACACTGATCAATTTATTATTAGAACAAGAAATTTTGCCGAGTTCACCAGTGCCGACAACAAGTAATACCGCAATCGTAAGTGTTGCGGACAAAAATGAGATTATAGCTAATCTAGAAGGTCAAAAATATACACGATTAGATAATTATGAAGAAGTAAAAAAGTTAAACAGACAAAATGGGGATGTAGAGTCTGTTGAAATTCGTTTTGAGTCAGATAAGTTTAAAAAAGGATTTACTCTGCAAGATACACCTGGTGTGGATTCCAATGTTGCATTGCACCAAGCATCTACAGAACAATTTATGTTTACCAGCAACATTGTCTTTTATACTGTAGACTACAACCACGTTCAATCAGCAATGAATTTCCAATTCATGAAACGCTTGAACCATGCAGGTATTCCAGTTGTATTTGTGATAAACCAAATTGATAAACATAACGATGAAGAGTTATCATTTGAAACATTTAAACAAAACATTGAAAATGCCGTTTCAGAATGGGATTTAGAATTACTGAAAACTTTCTATGTATCTAAATATGAACATCCAGAAAATCAAATTGATGCACTTTCTGATTTCTTAATCGAGCAAGATAACAATCGTGAATCTATGGAGGATTATATTGAGCGGATTACGCAATATATTACGGAAGACCAAAAGTCTTATATCCAATCAGAAATGCAAGATATTCTAGCAAACCTTGATATAGATGCGGAACAATTTGATCAAGTATATTTAAACTTCCAGCAAAACCAATCTGTAAGTGAAGAGGCACAACTTTTAAATGACCCTGATAAACTTTATAATTATTTAGATTATCAGCGTAAAACTATTTTAGAAAATGCTTATTTAATGCCGCATGAAATGCGTGAAAAAATACGCCTCTACTTAGAAAGCCAAGTTAAAACATTCAAAGTGGGCGGATTATTTAATAAGAAAAAGAAAACTGAAGAGGCAAGGGAAGAGCGCCTTCAAAATGTGATGGATGCGCTGCAAGATATTGTCAATCAGCAGATACGCCAGCCGATGCGCGAAGACATGTCTTTCTTGACTCGTTTTATCAATCAAACAGACGTCAACCAAGCTATTTTGAATCAGCATTATCAAATACCTGCTGCTTTAGTGACTGATTTATACCAAGAGCAAATGAGCATCTCTAATGCTTATGTATTAAACTTCTGCGATGACGTTGTAAAAGCAATTCACCGATTCATCAAAAAAGAATCAGAACCTTTGTTAAAACGTGCAATTGAAAACGCAGAAACGCAGCACATCGATGATGAAGAAGAAACTGATCAAAATGATTATGAAAAATATATCGAACTGCGTAAATTACGAGAATCGCTTGTGACAAGAAACTATCAGCACTATTACATTCACTTAGACGACTCTTTAGATAAACTGATTGACCGCACTGAAGTGACTTACAGCAAAGCTGAATTAGAACAGCCCGAAAAACAAACGCAAAAAGTTCATCAAACTTCAGAACTGACTTCTGATATCGATATTGCAACGATTAAACAAGGTATAGACATTATTGAACCTGTACCGTTGTTCAATCAAACCAAAGAAGAATTGAAATCAGCCATTGATCGTATGGATCAGCAGATTGTTAAAATCGGTGTCTTTGGTACTTTCAGTGCTGGTAAAAGCAGCTTGATTAATGCGCTGCTCGGCGACAATTATTTAGTAAGTTCGCCTAATCCGACAACTGCCGCAACGACTGAACTCTCTTATGGAGATTCCACTGCCATTACTTTAAAACAAGCACCTCAGCTTTTAGCTGAATTAAATCAGCTTGTAGAATCGCAAAAGTTCCATTTTGACAGCTTAGATGATTTCAAAGCAACTGATACCACTGCATTGAAAAATGCATTGAAGAAAGAACAGCTTGCATTTGTGAACGCAGTAAAAGGTCAGCTTGATTTATATCAAGATATGATTAAAGACGGATATAAACATGCGATTGATCAAGATGAAGTGAAAAAATGGAGTGCACAAGATGAATATGCGGCCTTTGTAGAAACGGTACATCTGAACTTGCCTATAGATTGGCTGAAAAACAAAATCATTGTCGACTCTTTAGGATTATATTCCAACAACCAGCGCCACTCTAATGAGACTGAAAAGATTTTAACATCATCTGATTTGATTTTATATGTAAGCTACTTTAACCATTCATTTACAGATAATGATAAAGCCTTTATCGAATACATGAAGGAAATGAACCAATTAAATGAAAATCAAACATTCAAGATGATTATCAATGCGGTTGATTTAGCTGAATCAACAGAAGACTTAGAAGCTGTAGAAGACTATGTTGCGGATGCACTAAATCAAGTCAACATGCCTGCTAAGCTTTATTCTGTTTCTAGCCGCCGTGCTTTAAAAGAAGGCGATGAAGGGTTAAATCAACTTAAAGAAAGCTTAGATTATTTTGCGGAAGTCGAATCAAAAGTAGTACTTCAGCAGCAAATGAAAGCACAATTAGAACAAATCAGTGCATCCTTTACGCAAATGTCTGAAGACTATCAAAACAACAGAGCAGAAATGGAAGCCCGCCAGCAAGAAATTCGTAAAATCGAACAAAAAGGGGCGATTCCAAGTACAACGCTTAAAACAACGAAACAACATGTTTATAACGAAGTAGAAGACCAAGTCTACCACTTGAATGAACGTTTGAAAATTCAACTCTTCGATGAAGTACGTACAGTGTTTAATGCACAAATGACTAAAAACAAAGACTTCGATCAAGAAAAGCGCGATGCTGTACAAACTTATTTAGAACAAGTACATGGCAGATTATATATGGAACAAACATTGATCGCTGAACGGATTAAAAAGTTCTTCAATAAGCAGTTGGAAGATCAGTTTGCGCCAATCGTCAAACAGTTAAATCAATTGCATATTTTATTGCATCCGCATTTCAGTATCGAAATGGATAAAGATGCGATTACTACAATGCACATTGATTTCACCAAAATGTATGACAATCTGCCTAAGAAGTTAACGAAAAAACGTTTATTGCAATTAAAATCACAAAAAGAATTGCAAGAACAAATTACTTACGAGACTGTGGATTTATTACAAAGCAATATCAGCAGATTGCGCCAAGAGTTAGAACAGCAAGTGTCTGAAATGGGCAAAACTGCTGATAAGCAATTGGATGAGATTTCAAACGAAATTCATCAACAAGCACAAACATTGCTTGAAGTTAAAATCGACAGCAGCTTGATTTCTCAAATCAATCAAGCGAATGAACAGTTAAAACAAATTATTTAATGCAGAAAGAGGAAGTAGTATGACAAACAAAGTATTGCTCGTAGATGGAATGGCGTTATTATTCCGCCATTTCCATGCTACAAGCATTCATCATCAATTTATGAGAGATTCTAACGGTGTGCCTACAAATGGTGTCCAAGGATTCGTGCGCCACATCTTCTCGGCAATCGACACAATTAATCCTTCGCACATTGCAGTTTGCTGGGATATGGGACAGCATACTTTCAGAAATGAAATGTTTACAGAATATAAAAAACATCGTCCTGCACCGCCAGATGAATTGATACCGCAATTTGATCTTGTTAAAGATGTTTCAAATGCGTTGGGATTCTTAAACATTGGAGCGAAAAATTATGAAGCTGATGATGTCATCGGCACTTTAAGTCATGAATTGTCACACGACAATGAAATTTATATCGTGACAGGTGATAAAGATATCCTGCAATGTATTAATGCTAATGTTGAAGTATGGTTAACGAAAAAAGGCTTTAACATTTATAACCGATATGATTTGAAACGCTATCAAGAAGAATATCAATTAGATCCGCTTCAACTCATCGACATCAAAGCATTTATGGGCGACAGCGCAGACGGCTATCCAGGGGTCAAAGGTATCGGAGAAAAGACTGCGCATAAATTGATTTTGAAATATCAATCTGTAGAAAATGTCATTGAACATATCAATGAACTGACGCCAGCACAGCAAAAGAAAATCGTGAGTCAATTAGATGATTTAAAACTTTCTAAACAACTTGCACAAATTCATACCAGTGTACCGCTGGATGTTCCGTCACTCTTTAATCAAATGCATTATGACTTAGATTTTATCGATGTCTTTAATGTACTGGATGAACACGACTTAAGAGTATCTAAAAAATTTATCGAACGAGAGTTTATGCCATTTTAAAAAAAGACGGGAATGCACCGCGACTATTATAGTCAAAGTTCATTCCCGTCTTTCTTATTATATCTGCTATTTTAATTGTTGATATAAAGCTTGCTGCGCATGATGATTAGCTTCTTTATTTTGAGCTCTAGGAATCCAGTCTATCAGACATAAATCAAAATCTTTCATCTTTTGAGCTGCTTTTACCAAATAACCTTTAAACTTCGCATTTTTCGCAAAGCCCTTATCTAAACTATCTGTAATTAATTTAGAGTCTGTTGAAATCAATGCCGTCGAGACATTCATTTTCAAAGCACAGTCTAATGCATAATTAAACGCTTGCCATTCTGCTGAATGATTATCAGTAGGTGCGATATCATGCGTAAAGATTTGACGTTCATTCTCTTCGATAATGACAACTGCAATAGATGCTGGTCCAGGATTACCTTTCACTGCCGCATCAAAATAAATTTTAGCCATACGCATTTCCATCCTTATCTCAATAATTTAAATGTATATAAATACTTAGTAGCCTTCATCTTTTGATTGTATCTTACCTTTACGATACATGGATTTGGCCCAATAGCCAAATGGTACATTAAATAATGTCGCAAGCAGTTTCAAGAAATAAGTCGTAATAAAGATTTCAAATACTGCACCGCCAGGTAAAAGACCGATAAATGCGATACTTACAAATAATGCTGTATCGATAATGGAACTTAAAATTGTACTGCCGTACGCTCTCAGTGCAAATGTGCGATCTGAATGGAATACTTTTTTAATCGCATTGAAGATAAAGACATCAAAGTGCTGACCTATAATATATGCGATAATCGAACCTAAAGCGATTCTCGGCACAATATTAAAAATCGTACTCAAGGCTTTTTGCGCCATATCTTCAGGTGCCGGAACAAAGTGCAGCGACAACTGCATCAAGATAATCATAACCAGCGAAGATGAAAAGCCCATCCATACTGCACGCTTAGCTACTTTGCGTCCGTAGATATCATTCAAAATATCCGTAGCAAGATAAATCGATGCGAACATCACATTACCTAATGTCGCAGAAATCGTGAAGATATCTACCGTTTTGATTACTTGAATATTTGCAATAACTGTCCCGATAGCGACCCAAGCAATCAAACCTTGTTTGCCGAACAGACGGTACATCGCAACCATTAAAGTGAATTTTACTAAAAAGGCAATAACACCTAATATTTCATTGTAAAACATGATTAAACCTCCTAAATTTTGTTAAAGCGGGTGTTTAGAAACCGCAACTCAACTAATATATTCTATATAATTTATCTCTTAAATGCAATGGCGATTGAATTACAATCGAAATCGGAGAGATGAACTCATACCGCTCGCATGATATAATGATGCTAAATTAATCGTCCTTAAAACCATTTAGGGTGGTATTAATTTGAAAAGGGAGTGACGATTATTTTTTCAAAATCAGAAAAACGAGCGCTTGATTCAATTGATGATTTGCTGAACACTTACTGCAAAAATTGCGATCTCAAACAATATAATCGTAAAACTAAGGGCAAAACATATGCCCATCATTTTTGTATCGGTGAATGTTCAGTAGGGAAACAAATCAAGCAGTTTGGTAATGAATTACAATAATTGGAGGTTATTTTGATGGAAATCGTTCGTGTCGAACCCACACCAAGTCCGAATACCATGAAGGTGGTACTTAGTAAACAAAGAGAGGACAATCAATCCTCCACATATACAAAAGTAAAAGAAGGGCAACCTGATTTTATCAATCGTTTATTAGAGGTAGAAGGTGTCAAATCCATTTTTTACGTGATTGATTTCCTGGCCATCGACAAACAGCCTAAAGCAGATTGGGAAACGGTATTGCCGAATATTACCGCTGCACTAGGCGATGAGGATACTGCATCGGCAGATGAACCAAAACCAGACGAACATTTCGGTGAAGTTAAAGCTGAGGTCTTAAAATTCAAAGGTATTCCTTATCAAATCAAATTGACAACAACTGACGACGAACAGCGCAAACAATTGCCGGCAAACTTTGTAGATACCATGCTTGCTGCACAAAAAGACGATGACAACGTGGTCTTTATGCGCAAATGGGAAGACTTAGGCACACGTTACGGCGATGTGGCAGAAGTAATGGAAGCTGTCGAAGAAGAAATCATCGCAATGTACCCTCAAGACAAATTGGACGCTATGAAACAAGAAGCACTGGAAACAGATATTGTAGTGCCTGAAACTAAATATCAGCACGTTACTGTGGATGAATTTAATCAAGCGGAAGATTGGAAAGCACAACTGAGAATGCTGAAATCCTTCCCAACACCGACAAAAGAAGACTATCCATTATTAGAAACAGCATTAGCGCACTCAAAAGTACCGATACGACGAGAAGCAATCGTACTTGCAAGTATGGTAGAAGATGAATCTGTGTTACCTTATATGTATCAAGGTTTACAAGATAAAAATCCAGGTGTACGCCGAACTGCAGGCGATGGTTTAAGCGATTTAGGCTTTAAAGCTGCATTGCCGGAAATGGAAAAAGCTTTAGATGATCCTCAAAAAATTGTACGCTGGCGCGCAGCAATGTTTATGTTTGATGAAGGCGGAGAAGCACAGCTTCCTGCATTGAAAGCACACGAGGATGACGACGCTTATGAGGTAAAACTTCAAATTCAAATGGCGATTTCCAGAATTGAAA
Organism: Staphylococcus sp. IVB6181; assembly: GCF_025561445.1. NCBI lineage: Bacteria > Bacillati > Bacillota > Bacilli > Caryophanales > Staphylococcaceae > Staphylococcus > Staphylococcus sp. IVB6181. Next base: position 1,571,141 of record NZ_CP095096.1, read on the forward strand.
AAGGCGATGAAGCATTAGGCTCTGTTTGGAAACAAATCGCAAACCGCAATAAATAATCGATTCAGTTGAAATAGATTACATTTCGGAATTTTTCATGTAAAATAAACTATAATTGATATAGGAGTGTATATTATGAATCCATATGAAGCATATATGAAAGAACTCGCACAAGGTATGCGTAATGAGTTAACACAAAATGATTTTGAAAGTTTAGAAACTGTAGAAGCAGTAGACAATTATATGAATAATGTCGGTGCAGATGAAACTACTTTTGTAGTGATTAATTCGACTTGCGGTTGCGCAGCTGGTTTAGCGCGTCCTGCAGCTGTAGCAGTAGCAGAACAAAATGATAAGAAACCAGACCATAAAGTAACTGTTTTTGCTGGTCAAGATAAAGAAGCAACACAAGAAATGAGAGAATTTATACAACAAGTACCTTCAAGTCCGTCTTATGCTTTATTTAAAGGCACAGAATTAAAACACTTTATGCCGCGTGAATATATCGAAGGTCGCGACATCCAAGATATTTGTATGGATATTAAAGACATGTTCGATGAGAATTGTTAATTATTAATTTCTATTTGATTGATTAAATAGGAGGTACGGGACAATTTTTGATGGGTAGGATATGCATGCTCATCAATTGTCCCATTTTTTTATAAAGTGATACATATTAAAAAGGAGGTCGCGTATATGAATCCATTCGATAAAGCTTATCATGATTTATGCGAAGAAATTTTAGCCATCGGTAACGAACGCGATGATCGTACGCACACAGGAACTATTTCTAAATTCGGTCATCAATTGCGTTTTGATTTAAGTAAAGGCTTTCCGCTGCTTACGACTAAAAAAGTATCTTTTAAGTTAGTCGCAACGGAGCTGATTTGGTTTATTAAAGGCGATACAAATATCAAATACTTACTAGAATATAATAATAACATTTGGAATGAATGGGCATTTGAAAAATATGTTGCATCAGAAGACTATCAAGGTCCAGATATGACGAACTTCGGTCATCGCGCCTTGCAAGATCCAGAATTCAATGCGTTGTACCAAGAAGAAATGGAAAAATTCAAATCACGTATTTTAAATGATGATACATTTGCGGAAAAACACGGTGATTTAGGGAATGTATATGGTAAACAATGGCGAGATTGGGTAGGTGCTGACGGCAAGCATTATGACCAATTAGCGACAGTAATAGAACAGATTAAAAACAATCCTACATCAAGACGCCACATTGTATCTGCTTGGAATCCATCTGAAATCGACACAATGGCTTTACCGCCTTGTCATACAATGTTCCAATTCTATGTACAAGACGGCAAACTAAGCTGTCAATTGTATCAACGCAGCGCAGACATATTCTTAGGTGTACCTTTTAATATCGCAAGCTACAGTTTGCTGACACATTTGATAGCTAAAGAATGCGGACTTGAAGTGGGAGAGTTTGTGCATACATTCGGTGATGCACATATTTATTCAAATCACATTGATGCAATTCAAAAACAATTGAGCCGAGATAGTTATGCACCGCCTGAACTTAAGATTAATTCAGACCGTTCTCTATTCGATATTGAATATGAGGACTTGGAAATTATCGATTACCAATCTCACCCTGGTATTAAAGCGCCGATTGCAGTTTAAATATAAAAAGACGATTTGAAAGGGGATAATTACATGACATTATCTATTCTTGTTGCACATGATCAAAATAGAGTTATCGGCAAAGACAACCAATTACCTTGGCATTTGCCTAATGATTTAAAGCACGTAAAAAAATTAAGTACAGGCAATACGTTAGTAATGGGACGCAAAACTTATGAATCTATCGGCAAACCGCTTCCAAACAGACGCAACGTAGTGCTGACAAGCAACGAATCTTTTAATCCTGAAGGTGTAGATGTGATTCATCATTTTGATGATATTTTCGATTTGCCGGGACATGTCTTTGTATTCGGCGGTCAAACTTTATTTGAAGAGTTTATCGATAAAGTAGACGATATGTATATCACGGTAATCGAGGACAAATACCAAGGAGATACATTCTTCCCGCCTTATACATTCGAAGATTGGGAAGTAGAATCTGCAGTTAAAGGAGAACTAGATGAGAAAAATACGATTCCGCATACATTTCTGCATTTAGTTCGCAAAAAGCAATAGGAGGTTATCGGCATGCGTAAAAAAATTGTAACAGACTCAACATCAGATTTGCCTCAATCTTATTTAGAAGCAAACGATATACATGTAATTCCTTTAAACCTGACTATCGATGGTGTTTCATATGTAGATCAGCAAGATATTTCTTCTGAAAGAGTCATCGAACTGATTGAAGAAGACGCTGATATTAAAACAAGCCAGCCTCCGATCGGCAAGTTCATCGAGATGTACGATGAACTGGGCAAAGACGGCTCTGAAATTATTAGTATCCATATGACTTCAGGCCTCAGCGGAACATTCCAAACTGCTTATCAAGCCAGCCAAATGACAGATTCTAAAGTAACTGTTATCGACTCTAAATCTATTTCTTTCGGTTTAGGCTTTCAGCTGGAGCATATTGTCGAATGGAATAATGAAGGGTTATCAACAGAAGAAATATTGGATAAACTTCACCATTTGCAAAGCAACATTAAACTCTTTGTCGTGATTGGACAATTAAATCAATTAATCAAAGGCGGGCGTATCGGTAAAGCAAAAGGTATGATTGGGAATATGATGCGTTTGAAACCCGTCGGTATTTTAGAAGACGGACGTATTAAAATCCTGCATAATGCACGAACACAAAAGTCATGTATTCAAATGATTAAAAAGGAATTAGCATCATTTATCGATCAGCACTCCATTAAAAAGATCGGCATATCTCATGCGAATGCGTTAGATTTTGTAGAAAAAGTCAAACAACAGTTTACAATTGATGAAAATAACCCTGAATTTGAAATCAATATCACAACACCTGTGATTTCAACACATACAGGACAAGGTGCCATTGGATTTGTTGTATTAAGAGAATCGTAAACAATACAGCTTGAAACATCCTTTTGTCAAAGCAGATTAATAGAAAATCCTATGCAATCATGATAATTTTAAAATTGACAAGACGCCGAATGGAGGTAATATTTTGGCATATGCAACATTAGCCGGCGGCTGTTTCTGGTGTATGGTAAAACCTTTCACATCATATCCTGGAATCAAAAATATTGTGTCAGGATACAGCGGCGGCCACGTAGAAAACCCAACTTATGAACAAGTATGTACGAATCAAACAGGTCATGTTGAAGCTGTTCAAATCGAATATGACGAAAACGTGACTTCTTTTGAAAATATATTAGATGTTTATTTCAAAACATTTGACCCAACGGATAATGGCGGTCAATTCTTCGATCGCGGCGAAAGTTACCAACCGGTCATTTTCTACCATGATGAAGAACAGAAAAAAGCAGCATTATCTAAAATTCAAGAATTGAATGAACAAATGATTTTTGATAAGCCCGTCATTACACCGGTTAAGCCTTATAAAAACTTTTATCCGGCTGAAGAATATCACCAAGACTACTATAAGAAGAATCCAATGCATTATGAGCAATATCAAAAAGGCTCTGGACGCAAGGACTTTATAGAAAGACATTGGGGGGATTAAATTGCTAAAGAAAAACAAAAATGAATTAAACGATTTAGAGTATCTTGTTACACAAGAAAACGGAACTGAACCTCCTTTCCAAAACGAGTATTGGAATCATTTCGAAAAGGGTATATATGTAGACAAGCTGTCTGGCAAACCGCTTTTCACTTCAGAAGAGAAATTCGAATCTGATTGCGGCTGGCCAAGTTTTTCAAAAGCATTGTCTGATGATGATGTTATTGAACTTGTCGATAAATCTTTCGGTATGGTTCGAACTGAAGTACGTTCTGAAGGCAGCGACAGCCACTTAGGCCATGTCTTTAACGATGGTCCGAAAGAAACAGGCGGTTTAAGATACTGTATTAATTCAGCAGCAGTTCAATTTATTCCATATGATAAATTAGAAGAACTTGGATATGGTGATTTGATTCCACATTTCAAGGATCAAGGAGAGAAATAAATTATGTTTAAAAAACTTTTTGGTAAAGATAATCCAGTAGAAAAAGACATTGAAATTTATGCGCCGATTTCAGGCGAGTATGTAAATATCGAAGACATTCCAGACCCAGTTTTTGCTCAAAAAATGATGGGTGAAGGCTTCGGCATCAATCCAAGCGAAGGTGTTGTTGTATCACCGATTAACGGTAAAGTCGATAATGTCTTCCCAACAAGCCATGCTTTAGGTTTAAAAGCAGATAACGGTTTGGAATTATTAATTCATATCGGTTTAGATACAGTTCAATTGAACGGTGAAGGTTTCAAAGTTCTAGTTGAAAGCGGAGATACTGTAAGTGTCGGAGATCCGTTAGTTGAATTTGATTTAGATTATATTTCACAAAATGCGAAATCTGTTATCTCACCGATTATTATCACTAACACTGATCAAGCTGAAAACATTGATATTCATGCACAAGATCAATTAGTTAAAAATGAAACTAAAGTAATTGATGTGACTATGGCTTAATGAAAGATTATTCATTCTATCAATTTGCACTGACAGTGCGCGGCAGACCAGATGATAAAGGTCGGCTGGCTGAACAGATTTTTGATGATTTAGCTTTTCCAAAACATGAATCGGATTTTCATACATTGTCTGACTATATTGAAACTGAAGCTTCTATCAGTTTGCCGATGTATGTCTTTGATGATTTATTTGAAGAATACCAGGAATGGTTAAAATTTTAAATATTTGACTCAAGGTTGGTGTGAAGTGCACCAACCTTTTTTGCGATTATAAATCTATATTAGTTGATGAAACGCCTGAATTTGATAAAATAAATTATCGTTTCATTCTTCAAATCAGCAGAATGATACATTCTATACAGCTATGTATAGTAAGGAAGGAGCGTATCAGCGTGACAGACCATAATGATGAAACACCTCAATCTTCGGATGAGCATCAAACCAAGAAAACACCCAAGTTCTTTACAATTAAAAGATGGAAACTGATTACATTCAGTATCTTAGCATTTATTTTGACGATTCTATTGACGGTTTTTGCGACCATTGCAATCTCCCATAAATTTTCAGGTTTAGATAAAGAACAAAGAAAATCATTCAGCAAGGTCGAAAGTACATACCAAACTTTAGCGAATGACTATTATAAAAAACAAGATCCTGAGAAGCTTTCTGAAGCCGCAATCAACGGAATGGTGAAAGAGCTTAAAGACCCTTATTCGCAATATATGACAACAGAAGAAACAAAATCCTTTAACGAAGATGTTTCAGGCGACTTTGTCGGTATCGGCGCAGAAATGCAGCAGCGCAACAAAGAAATCAGCGTAACCAGCCCGATGAAAGGTTCACCGGCTGAACGTGCTGGTCTTCAACCAAAAGACGTGGTCACTAAAGTCGACGACAAATTGATTAAAGGCAAGTCTTTAACTGAAGTTGTGAAAATGGTCAGAGGTAAAGAAGGTACAAAAGTAACATTGACCGTTGAACGTGCACATCAAGAACGCGACATTACAATCAAACGTGAAAAAATTCATGTTAAAAGTGTCGAATATAAAAAAGAAGGCGATGTCGGCGTATTTACCATCAATAAATTCCAAGAAAATACCGCTGCAGAATTAAAAACAAATATTATGAAAGCACATAAACAAGGTGTCAAAAAGATTGTAATAGACTTGCGTAACAACCCTGGCGGTTTATTGAATGAAGCTGTGAAGATGGCAAATATCTTTATCGATAAAAACAAACCTGCCGTAAAACTTCAAAAAGGCAAAACAATCGAGTCTGTAGATACACCGACAGATGCTTTAAAAGAAGCCAAAGACATGGAAGTCTCAATCTTAGTAAATGAAGGTTCTGCAAGTGCATCAGAAGTCTTTACAGGTGCAATGAAAGATTACAACAAAGCCAAAGTTTACGGAGAAAAAACATTTGGTAAAGGTATTGTGCAAACAACCAAAGAATATTCAGACGGCTCTTTATTGAAATACACTGAAATGAAATGGTTAACGCCGCATGGCACATATATTCATGGAAAAGGTATCCAGCCTGATGTTAAAATTGCATCTCCTAAGTATCAATCACTGAGTGTCATTCCAGATGATAAAGTGTTTAAAGAAGGCGACAATGATAAAAATGTTAAATCTATCAAAATCGGCTTGAATGCTTTAGGCTATAAAGCCGGCGATGAAAACAAAGATTTTGATGCTCAGTTGAAATCAGCTGTAGAGGAATTCCAAAAAGAAAATGATTTATCAGTCAACGGTACGTTTGATATAGAAACTAACCAAAAATTCACTGAAAAACTAGTGGATAAATCAAACAAAGAAGATGAAATGTTAGATACGTTACTCAAAAAACTAAAATAAAGGGGTTCAAATTATGATTCGAACTGCAACACATAATGATTTAAATGCGATTTCTGCTTTAACAGAAGATGCAAAAGAAATTATGAAGAAAGACAACAACCCGCAATGGGATGAACACTACCCGCTCATTGAACATTTTGAAGAAGATATCCAAAACAATTCTTTGTTTGTTCTTGAAGAAAACGATAAGATTTATGGTTATATTGTTATCGACCAAAACCAGTCAAAATGGTATGATGAACTTGAATGGCCGATAGATAGAACCGGCGGTTATGTCATTCACAGACTCGCCGGTTCCAAAGACTATAAAGGTGCCGCAACAGCATTGTTCAACTTTGCTGTTGAACGAGCGCTCGATCATGATGTTCACGTATTATTAACTGACACTTACGCTATCAATCATCGTGCTCAAAACTTATTTAAAAAATTCGGATTCCACAAAGTAGGAGAAGCTACTTTAGATTATCATCCTTATGATAAAGAGGATGCATTCTATGCTTATTACAGAATTTTAGAAGAAGAATAGAGAGGTATTAACCATGACGAAAATTGCATTTACCGGCGGCGGAACAGTAGGACATGTTTCAGTTAATTTAAGTTTGATTCCTATCGCTGATGATAGAGGCTACCAAACTTTTTATGTCGGCTCTAAAAACGGAATTGAAAAAGATATGATTGCATCGCAATTACCGCACACATCCTATTTTCCAATCTCAAGCGGTAAACTGCGCAGATATCTTTCTTTTGAAAACTTGAAAGACGTGTTCAAAGTCCTTAAAGGCATACTTGATGCACGTAAAGTGTTGAAAAAAGAAAAACCGGATTTACTCTTTTCTAAAGGCGGCTTCGTATCTGTGCCTGTAGTATTAGCGGCACGTTCTTTAAATATCCCTGTCATTATTCATGAATCAGATATTACTCCTGGTTTAGCGAATAAAATTTCTCTGAAATTTGCGGATAGAATCTATACTACATTCGAAGATACATTGAAATATCTTCCGAAATCCAAAGCAGATTTTGTAGGCGCAACTGTTAGAGATGACTTAAAATCGGGTAATAAAGAACAAGGTTACCAACTTACAGGATTTAATAATGATAAAAAAGTACTCTTGGTAATGGGCGGCAGTTTAGGAAGTAAAACGATTAATGATTTAATCCGCCGCAACTTAGATGAATTATTGAAAGAATATCAAATCATTCATTTAACAGGCAAAGGCTTATTAGATTCAACAATCGATAAAGAAGGCTACCGTCAATTTGAATTCGTTACAAGCGAATTAACTGATTTGCTTGCGATAACAGACATAGTTGTCAGTCGTGCAGGTGCAAATGCCATTTATGAATTTTTAACATTGAATATCCCAATGTTGCTGATTCCTTTAGGCTTAGACCAATCACGCGGCGATCAGATTGATAACGCTAAATACTTCCAAGAAAAAGGTTATGCACAGACATTACCTGAAGATGAGGCAACACAACAAAAATTTATGGATGCCTTGCATGAAATCGAATCCAACCGTTCAGACATTGAAAAGCAAATGTCTAACTACCACCAATTATTTACTAAAGAGGATTTATTAGATAAGATTCTTAAGGATACAAACCAAAAGGAAACGAGGGAAAGCTGATTTGAGCCGAGCAAAGAGAATTTCACTGATTCTAGTATTTACATTGATATTCAGCGTGATTGCTGCTTTTCATCAAAATAGAATCGGGAATTGGATTGATACAGAAGTTTATGATTTTATCTATGCATCACACAGCGTAATTACAACAAGTATATTCATGGGTGCAACATGGATTGGCGAAGTATGGTCAATGATTTGCCTTTCATTATGTGTCGTAGCAATTTTGCTGCTGCGCAAAATGCAGATTGAAGCATTATTCTTCGCAATCGTCATGGCTGTATCAAGTATCTCTAATACGATTATGAAAAACACATTTGATAGAGAACGTCCAACTAAATTACGTCTAGTGGAAATCGGCGGTTACAGTTTCCCAAGCGGCCATGCAATGGGTTCAACTTCATTCTTCGGCAGCTTGATTGCTTTATCAAGTCACTATCTTGATGGCAAACCGCGCATTGTCATGACATCCTTCTGCATTTTCATGATTGCGATGATTTGTATGTCTAGAATTTATTTAGGTGTACATTATCCGACAGATGTCATTGCAGGTGTCACAGCAGGTGTGATTTGCATTTTAGGTGTATCATTATTTTTCAAAGGCAAATTCAAATCAGTTTAATATTAATAAAGATGAGATCAGGGCAGCCTGGTCTCTTTTTTTGCAGTGAGAAATAATGAAGAAATAAAAAATAACCGATTCTGCATCTCTAGCAGAATCGGTAAGTATGTCACGCTATCGTATCTGATAACGTAGTATTTACGGGCATATATAAAAGGGGATAATACGAAAATGACCAATACAATAAGAACGAAATGTGTGGGGGGATGTCTCATTTGGTATTGATAATCATTTTCAATTACTATTATACATGAGTGAGAATGGTTGTCAATTAGAAAATGCAGATTTTTTCATTCTCTTTAAACAGCGCACAAAATTGTCACAAAATCTGATTCTGTGAATTGTATCTTTAAACAGTTCTTTCTCTGTCTGTATGTGATAAAATCAAAACTGAGGTGCTAACTATGACAAAAATATTAATCGTAGAAGATGAGCAGAATTTAGCTCGTTTTATTGAATTAGAATTAGTACATGAGAATTATGAAGTGGATATTGAAAATGATGGGGCAACTGGATTAGAAACCGCTTTGAATAAAGATTATGATCTGTATTTGCTGGATTTGATGCTGCCGCATATGGATGGATTAGAAATCTGCAAAAGAATAAGAGCCGTCAAATCTACACCTATTATTATCATTACTGCTAAAGGCGATACATATGATAAAGTTGCCGGATTAGATTATGGTGCTGATGATTATATTGTAAAGCCTTTTGATATAGAAGAATTATTAGCACGTATTCGTGCAACACTCAGACGTCAACCTGAAAAAGATATCATTACAATTAAAGGAATTGAAATCAATAAAGAGGCTTTTCGCGTCACTATTGATGGTCAAGAACTGGAGTTAACAAAAACTGAGTATGATTTGCTGCAGCTGTTGTCTGAGAATTTGAATCATGTGATGCAGCGTGAACAAATTCTTGATCATGTCTGGGGTTATGATAGTGAGGTAGAAACAAATGTTGTTGATGTCTATATCCGCTATTTAAGAAATAAATTAAAACCTTTCGGTAAAGAAAAGGTAATCGAAACCGTTCGCGGTGTAGGATATGTGATTAGACAATGAAGCAGCGGAAATTAAAAACACAATGGATGCTGGTCACTACAAGTATTACCTTCTTAATTGTCTTCATCTTCAGCTTAGTTATCATTTATTTTCTAAGTATTACGTTAAGAGACAGCGAAATTAATGATGCTGAAAAAAGTGCAGATAATATTGCGGCTTTATTAGCAACCAAATCTCTGGATGACATTAAACCTTTAGACTTAAATGCATCATTAGGCAACTTCCAAAAAGTCATTCTTTATGATAATGATAAAGAAGTATTGACTGAAACTTCGACTATGAGCGAATATATCAAGGATACTAAGTCTGTGGAACCTTCCAGTTATCACAGCGTTTATGTCAAACGCATCAAAAATGATGATTTCTTAGTAGTTTCGCATCCTATAGACACTGAAAAGTTTCAGGGTTACTCAATAATCATTCATTCATTATCAAGTTATAACAGTGTCATGCATTCATTGATTATACTTTCTGTTTTATTCGGTATTATCGCAATAATCATTACCGCAACCATCAGTTACATTTTCTCAGCCCAAATCGCAAAACCTATCACGATTATGGCAAATAAAATGAGAAAAATACGTCGAGATGGTTTCCAAGAAAAACTGGAATTGCCGACAGAATACGATGAAACTACAGACTTAATTGATACCTTCAATGATATGATGATTCAAATTGAAGAGCTGTTTGATCAACAACGCCAATTCGTAGAAGATGCTTCTCATGAATTGAGAACACCGCTTCAAATCATTCAAGGTCACCTTAACCTTATCAAACGATGGGGGAAAAAGGATCCGGCTGTTTTAGAGGAATCATTGAACATTACCATCGAAGAAATGAATCGTATTACGAAATTAGTAGAAGAGTTATTACTTTTAACAAAAGAATCAACGTATAAAGATGCTTTAGATGTCGAACCAGTCGATGTTAATGATGAAATTGCCTCGAGATTAAAATCACTCAGACATCTGCATCCTGAATATAACTTTACTTTCAAGCCTTCCAGCAAACCGATTGTATTGGAAATGAATCGTTACCAACTGGAACAAGTGCTGTTAATTTTCTTAGATAACGCAATTAAATATGATACGCGTGAAAAAACGATTAACATTTGTACTGAATTGAAAAACAGACAAGCAACGATTGAAATTACAGACCATGGTTCTGGTATTCCAAAACAGGACTTAGATTACATTTTCGATAGATTTTATAGAGTAGACAAATCACGATCACGCCAACGCGGCGGTAATGGATTAGGTCTTTCTATTGCACGAAATATAGTTAATTTATACGGCGGAACGATTCAAGTTGAGAGTGAAGTAGATGCTTATACAACGTTCAGAATCACTTTCAACGTATAATTACATTTAAAAAGGAATTCTACTTTATTCGTTCCATCTTCTATTTATGGTTATATATGTGTACAAAGAGCCGTCATATCGGCTCTTTTTCATGTTATCAATTCGGCTTTCTCCCTTTAATTTGTGAACATTTAATGATATTATTTATTTGTAAGCGTTTCAATATATTGTGGAGGGAGTAATATGACGAAATATACACAGGTTAGTGAAGCACCTGTAAATTTCGGAGCTAATTTAGGGGTAATCATAGATTTATATGATCAATATCTACAAGATCCAACTTCTGTCTCTGAAGATTTACAAGTTCTATTCAGCACAATTAATAATGACAACAGAGAGGTGGCTGCAGCACCTTCATCAAGTTCAGATGATATGACAATTAAACAAGTTATGCGTTTAATTGACAACATCAGACAATACGGACATCTGCAGGCTGATATTTATCCCGTCAATCGTCCAGAACGCAAACACGTTCCTAGACTTACGATTGAGGATTTCAACTTGACAAAAGAAGATTTAGAAAACATTTCTCCAGGCATCGTATCAGACCATTTTTCTGATATTTATGACAATGCGTACGAAGCAATCAAACGCATGGAGAAACGTTACAAAGGACCAATTGCATTTGAATACACACACATCAACAACAATACTGAGCGCGCTTGGCTCAAACGACGTATTGAAACGCCATATAAAGCAAATATTAATAAAAGCCAAAAACTTGAACTGTTTAAAACTTTAGCACACGTAGAAGGATTCGAGAAATATCTTCATAAAAACTTTGTAGGGGCAAAGCGATTTTCTATTGAAGGTGTCGATACACTTGTTCCTATGTTGCAGCAAACATTGAAACGTGCAGCTAAAGAAGAAATTCAAAATATTCAAATCGGTATGGCACACCGCGGACGTTTAAACGTGTTGACGCATGTGCTTGAAAAACCGTATGAAATGATGATTTCTGAATTCATGCATACAGATCCGATGAAATTCTTGCCAGAAGATGGAAGTTTAGAATTAACATCTGGTTCAGCATGGACAAGTGATGTGAAATATCACTTAGGCGGAACAAAAACAACTGACTCTTACGGTACAAAACAACGCATTTCACTTGCGAACAACCCGAGTCACTTAGAAATTGTTTCACCTGTTGTATTAGGTAAAACACGTTCTGTACAAGATGACCGTCACCAAGGCGGAAAAGTACAAACTGATTTCAAAAAATCAATGCCGATTTTAATCCATGGTGACGCAGCTTACCCTGGACAAGGTATTAACTTTGAAACAATGAACCTTGGCAACCTTGATGGTTACTCAACTGGCGGTTCATTGCACTTAATCACAAACAACCGTATCGGTTTCACTACTGAACCGACAGACGGCCGTTCTACAACTTATTCTACAGATGTCGCAAAAGGGTACGATGTGCCGATTATGCACGTCAATGCGGATAATGTAGAAGCAACTATCGAAGCAATTGATATCGCTATGGACTTCAGAAAAGAATTCCATAAAGATGTTGTTATCGATTTAGTCGGCTATCGTCGTTACGGTCATAACGAAATGGATGAACCATCTATCACTAACCCGATGCCATATCATAACATCCGCAAGCATCCGACTGTCGATCATATTTATGGTGAACAGCTTGTTGATGAAGGTATCATTTCTAAAGATGAAATGAACGCTATCTTAGATGATGTACAAAAAGAATTACGTGCAGCACATGATAAAATCGATAAAAATGATAAAACAACTACAAAAGACATGTCTAAACCTGATAGTTTAGATTTACCATTGCAACCGGATGATCGTGAATTTGATGTTGATGAATTAAAATCAATTAACGATGCATTATTAAGCTATCCAACTGGTTTTGAAGTCTTGAAAAAACTTAACAAAGTTTTAGAGAAACGCAGAGAACCATTTGAAAAAGAGGATGGTTTAGTTGACTGGGCACAAGCGGAACAACTTGCATTTGCGACAATCATGCAAGACGGCACACCAATCCGCTTAACAGGTCAAGACAGCGAACGCGGTACATTCAGTCACAGACATGCTGTATTGCATAATCCTGATAATGGCGATGAATATATTCCATTACAACATGTTCCTAACCAAAGAGCATCTTTCGATGTGCATAACTCACCACTATCTGAAGCAGCAGTAGTCGGCTTTGAATACGGTTATAATGTTGAAAACAAGGGTACTATGAATATTTGGGAGGCCCAATACGGCGACTTCGCAAATATGGCCCAAATGATTTTCGATAACTTCTTATTCAGCAGTAACGCAAAATGGGGCGAGCGTTCTGGTTTAACATTGTTCTTGCCGCACTCTTATGAAGGTCAAGGACCAGAACACTCTTCAGCAAGATTAGAGCGCTTCTTGCAGCTATCTGCTGAAAACAACGCGACAGTAGTAAACTTATCAAGCTCAAGCAACTACTTCCACTTGCTTCGTTCACAAGCCGCAAGTCTGGACACTGACGCTATGCGTCCGTTAGTAGTAATGTCACCGAAAAGCTTATTAAGAAACAAAACAGTTTCTGATACAATCGATAAGTTTACAGATGGTCATTTCGAACCTATCTTGCCAGAAGAATATGAAGCAGACAAAGTTAAAAAAGTAATTTTAGCTTCAGGTAAAATGTTTATTGATTTGAAAGAGCGTTTGCAAAAAGAACCTGATGATTCAATTCTTCTTATCGCAGTTGAGAGATTATATCCTTTCCCTGTTGAAGAAGTACAAGCAATCATTGATCAATTGACAAACTTAGAAACAATTGCATGGGTTCAAGAAGAACCGCAAAACCAAGGTGCTTGGTCATTCGTATATCCTTACTTAAGCGATTTAGCAAGCGATAAATACGAATTACAATACAGCGGTCGAATCAAACGTTCTGCGCCAGCTGAAGGTGACGGAGAAAATCATAAACTTGTTCAAAAATCTATTATCGAAGAGAGTCTTAACAAAAATTAGGGGGAAAATAGTATGTCTGAGATCGTAGTTCCAGAGTTAGCAGAATCTATTACGGAAGGTACAATAGCTGAATGGTTGAAAAATCCTGGTGATTCAGTAGATAAAGGTGAAGCTGTTGTTGAATTAGAAACAGATAAAGTCAACGTTGAAGTTGTATCAGAAGAAGCAGGTGTTCTTCAAGAACATTTAGCTGAACCTGGCGACACTGTTGAAGTAGGACAAGCAATCGCAACTGTAGGGGAAGGCAGCGGAAGTCCATCATCAAGTTCATCTGACGACAAACAAGAAGAAACACCTAAATCTGAAGAAAAATCAGAAAGCAAGTCTGAAGAAAAAGAAGCACCAGCAAAATCTGACAAAGACAGCAGCTCAAGCGATCAACGTGTCAACGCAACACCATCAGCGCGCAAATATGCACGTGAAAAAGGTATCGACTTAGCTGAAGTTGCTTCTAAAGGCAATGACGTTGTTCGTAAAGGCGATGTAGATCGCAAACAACAAGGCGGTCAATCAAGCCAAAAATCTGAAACAAAATCTGAAGCACCTGCTAAACAACAAAACAGCACACCTTCAAAACCAGTGATTCGTGAAAAAATGTCACGCCGTAAGCAAACTGCTGCGAAAAAATTATTAGAAGTATCTAATAACACAGCAATGCTTACAACATTCAACGAAGTAGACATGACAAACGTAATGAACTTGCGTAAACGTAAAAAAGAACAATTCATTAAAGACCATGACGGTACTAAATTAGGCTTCATGTCATTCTTCACAAAAGCAGCTGTAGCAGCATTGAAAAAATATCCAGCAGTCAACGCTGAAATCGATGGTCAAGATATGATTACTAAACAATTCTACGATATCGGTATTGCGGTATCTACAGATAACGGTTTAATCGTGCCATTCGTTCGTGACTGCGATAAGAAAAACTTTGCGGAAATCGAAAGCTCAATCGCTGATTTAGCAGTGAAAGCACGTGATAACAAATTATCACTTGGCGACTTAATGAACGGTTCATTCACAATCACAAACGGCGGTATCTTCGGTTCAATGATGTCTACTCCAATCATTAACGGAAGCCAAGCTGCAATCTTAGGAATGCACTCAATTATCACTCGTCCAATCGCAATCGATAAAGATACGATCGAAAACCGTCCAATGATGTACATTGCATTAAGCTATGACCACAGAATCATTGATGGTAAAGAAGCAGTTGGATTCTTAAAAACAATCAAAGAGCTTATTGAAAGCCCTGAGGATTTACTTTTAGAATCATAATTGAAAGTTTAAAACACACTATAAATGTTGATACGACGGCGTTTAACGTCGTTGTATTTTTTATTCTACAAACTAAGCAAAGCCCCAAAATAGCCCCGAAACTATAGTAAAGCAACTTTTTTCACAACACTAAATTAAATAGATTTGATAATATTATATGAACATTTCTGGTATGGAACTTTTTCAGTATGTTAGGTTATCATCGGTGTAAGTATCAAAGGTAAATGTCCCAACATTGGGACATTAAAACGAGGTGTTAGGATATGAATAAAGAAGAATTAAATCAATTTATTGCAGCGTATAGAAAACAACAAACAAAAAGACAACCTAGCATGGCGCAAAGAATAAAAAAAGATGGTCGTGATTATGCTAAATTAAACAACAGATTTGCTATAAAAACACCCAATGGTCCGAGCAAAGAAGCAAGACCAATAACAAAAAAAGAAAAAGAAATGTATACAACAGGCAACTCAAAACTTTAAACATTTCAAAAAAGACTATGATTTTACAAGTGTAGTTAATACGTGTACTTATAATTATTTTCATATGCTCATATTAAAATCCGTTTTCTGAGGAAAACCCAAACTTTATTATATGCATGGGTATTCATGCAAGTTATGCAAGTATTTCATGTAAAAAATTGTGCTCAACACTTGATATAGCAGCCTTTTAAATATGTATAACAATAGTATATTTAACACCTAGGAACCGAGAAGATTTACTTTTAGAATCATAATTGAAAGTTTAAAACACACTATATACCTTAGTACAACGGCGTTTGACGTCGTTGTATTTTTTTACATATATATAATTCTAAATCGTACTCCAAATGTTCTACGGATCAGTTTCACAATATGTAATCTATTAATTTATAAAAAAGAAAAAGCATCAGCAAAACCATAACGTTGCTGATGCTTTCTTATAAACATTTAAATCATATTCATTACGATAAGTTCAATAATTGCTAAGACTACAAACACGATACATATCAATCCGAAGTGCTGCTTCTTAAGCTTCGCATTTTCTTTAAACGTGCCTGTAAAGTAGTTAATACCTGAATAAGCAGCAATTAATACTGTGAGCGCAAAAAGTATCCAGAAATTAAGCATTTTAAATCATCTCCTTTGATTCCATCTTTCCAGATTAAAAATGCAATTTCTAATCGTTTATACTATTACTATACCTTAATTTGAAGGAAGTTATTCAATAGGTACTTCATCATACAAAAATCGTTCCATTTAAGTTATAATGAATGAGAAATCTGAAAAGAAGGTGTGGGTAAAATGGCAGGATTGCGAAGTGTTACAGTAGGTACTCAAAATCTAGAACAGACAATTCATTTATTTCATAATATTTTAGGACTTAATTACGAAAGACAAGGCTCAAAAAATGCGGTGCGTTTCGGAGATGCGGATTTAAGTCCAGGTACGAGAGTACACTTTATTGAAGTACCAAATTATACTACTGATGCCAACCATGTATTAAGTATCGGTTTGAGAACACCGACTGATTTAGGTTTAGAAGAATATCAGTCTATTTTAAGTCAAAATGAAATTCAATTCGGCGAAGTTATAGAAATGAATGATCATAAGCATTTCGAGTTCAAAGACGGTAACGGGCAGTTTTTTGATATTTATTCGAATGAACGCAATAGCGGGGTACCATTAGGTATGCCTACAGATGACAGTACTGTTAATCCTTTGCATCAAATTCAAGGGTTAGGACCAGTCATCGTACAAGTCAATGAAGTATTATTGACTGCATCGATATTATCAAAAGTATTCGGTCTGGATCATTTTGCTGAATATACACCAACAACAGATGCTGACTTTAAAGTACAAGTCTTTCGAATCGGAGAAGGCGGTTTAGGCGGAGAATTACATATTTTCCAAGCGGGCGAACCGATTGATATGGCTGAATACGGTTCTGTCGAACAAATCGAATTCAGTACAGATTCTAAACAAGCTTACCGCAATGCTGTTCAGCAGCTGGAAATTATCGGTATTCGATATCAAACATTAGAACAAAAAGATTCTGAGTCTGTGCGAATTACTGAAAACAGCGGTCTACCATTCATCTTGACTTTAGAAAAAGCATAGGACATATAGAAAGGATTGAAATTTATGTTACATGAAGAATGGAAAGAAAAAGAACCAATTAAAAAAGTAGAGGTATTGCATACTGATGCGAAAAAATTCACAGTATCTGATATGCTTACAGTAGGGAAACAATATGACGTTGTTAACGAAACTGAAGAATATTATCAAATCATTGATAACTCAGGTAAAGTAGGCGGCTACTATAAAGATTACTTTAAAGAAGTATAAAAAGACATTTAATTAAATAGACATTAACAGGCTTGGGCACTTATGGTGCCCCGGTCTATTTTTTGATGTTTATGAAAAGGAGAATTTTAATGGAACAACATCAATATATTAACGCTGATAAAACAGTGTTTGGCGATGCATATGCCATGATGCGTTTAAATAAAAATATATTATTAAAAGGACCTACTGGTTCAGGGAAAACAAAACTCGCTGAATCGTTGAGCGAGGAAATCAATATTCCAATGTATCAAGTCAATTGTTCAGTCGATTTAGATGCTGAGAGTTTGCTTGGTTTCAAAACAATCCAAACGAGTGAAGACGGCACACAAGAAATCGTTTTTATTGATGGCCCTGTCATCAAAGCAATGAAAGAAGGCCATATCTTATATATTGATGAAATCAATATGGCTAAGCCAGAAACATTACCGATTTTAAACGGGGTACTCGATTACCGCCGCAGTTTAACGAATCCTTTTACTGGTGAAGTCATCAAAGCAAAACCCGGATTTAATGTCATCGCGGCTATTAACGAAGGCTATGTTGGTACATTACCGATGAACGAGGCATTGAAAAACCGCTTCGTAGTCATTCAAGTCGACTACATTGACGGTGAAACATTAAAAACAGTCATTAAAGAACAAAGCCGTTTGGATGATGACACATTAATTTCTAAAATTGCAGCTTTCAATGAAGACTTGCGCACGATGACAAAACAAGGTCAAATTTCTGAAGAAGCAGCAAGTATCCGTGCATTAATCGACATGAGCGATTTGGCAACAGTCATGCCGATTGAACGTGCCATCCAACGTGCAATCATTGATAAATTAGAAGACGAACGCGAACAGCAAGCAATTATCAATGCGATAGAATTGAACTTTTAGTGAGGGATAAATATGAGCAATCGTTTTATCAAATTTAATGATGAAATTTTAGATGCTAAAAAAGTGATGATGCTGCAAGACTTGGCACGTCTTCTTCTAAAAAATAACCAGACGCATGTCAAAATTCAAAAATTCCCTTATTACGATCCGATTGAAAATGAACTGATTGCCAGTGTCTTTTGGACACATCGTCCAAGCCAAATTGAAATCACTGGTTTAAAAACAGATGTCTTGCTTGCGACATACGGTTATCGGTTAATGGATCAATTTATTGTGAATGAAGTACTGGATAACAATGAATTCAAACACCCAAGTTTCTTCAGACAAGTATTCAAATTATTAGAGGATATGCGTGTACTTAATGCAATTACAAATATCCGTCCTAGTATGAAAAGTGCGATTGAAATGCGTAAGCGTGTCAGATTAAACTATACAGAATCGCAAATCAATGTATATCGCACCAAAACAACATATACCGATTTGATTTTCTTATATTTAGAACAATCATTGCTGACAGAAAACTTTTATGAAGTTCCAAGTATCCGTCCTGATTTAGATCCTATCATTCAAAGTATGTATATGTATCTTCCGAACTTCTTTATGAACTATACAACTGAAGATAATAAATTTTTAGCTGAAAGAATTATGTATCAGCTTGATGATCTTCTAGAAGAAGACATGCTCAATGAATATTACTATATACCGCGTAACGTCTATAAAGCGTTGCAGGAACAAACATTCGAAGATTTAAAACGTGTAGATGCAGCGAATGTAGATGGTAAAGATAACAGTGAAGAAGAGGATGACATCGAAACTGCAGAAGCTGAAACAAAAGCACAAGATTCAAAATCAGAAGGCGGCGCCTATTTAGAAATGGAACTGCATGAAGGTGAAAACAGTGAAGCTGTCAGTGATAATGACACTGCACGTGAAGGTGATGCATCAGATGATATGACAGATATGATGACGAAAAAAGGCAAAGGCTCTAACGATACGATTGATAACAAAGAGGGCGGACAAACCGGCGCAGCAGCACAGCCATTTGCCTTGAAAGGTATCAATGAAAATGTAGAAGTACAGTGGCATTCACCGGAAATCACTGATGAAGATAGAGCGAACTATCATTCAGTACATCAGGAAGTTCAATACGAAATTAAAGATTTAAAACAAATCATTCAAAAAACTATCGATCGCGAACAAATCGATGAACGCCATAATCTTACTAAAGGACGCTTGCAGCGTGACTTGATTAATTGGTTTATTGATGACCAATATAAAATGTTCTATAAAAAACAAGATTTAAGCCGTTCGTTCGATGCGACATTTACATTGCTGGTAGATGCTTCAGCAAGCATGATTGATAAAATGGATGAAACGATTAAAGGTGTCGTACTTTTCCATGAAACATTAAAATCGCTGAATGTGAAACATGAAGTTTTAGCATTCAATGAAGATGCATTTGAAGCAGATGATAAAACACAACCTAATATCATCGACGAAATTATCGATTATAATTATTCTACCGGTTCCAAAGACAGCCCTAGAATTATGGAATTAACACCGCAAGATGATAACAGGGATGGTGTCGCAATTCGGCTTGCAAGCGAACGCTTATTGAACAGACCGCACCATCAGCGCTTCTTAATTATATTTTCTGATGGCGAACCTTCTGCTTATAACTATGATCAAGACGGTATCATTGATACGTATGAAGCAGTAGAGGAAGCAAGAAAATACGGCATTGAAGTTTTCAATGTCTTTTTAAGCCAAGAAGAAATTACCGAAGACATTGAACGTACGATTCATAATATCTATGGACAATTTGCATTATTTGTAGAAGGTGTTGAAAACTTGCCAAGTCAACTTTCACCGCTGCTCAAGAAATTATTATTGAAATCTGTTTAAAAAATATACGCGTACAACTAGCAATGGTATTTTTAATTGTTAATTGTATGCGTTTTATTGTATTTCAATTAAGTCATACAGCATATTTTTCGAAAAAATGACATCATTTGCGCGATACTTTTTAAATTTTCTGAAATTTTATATAGCATTTCCTTTTACGTTATGCTAAAATAAAGCAATGTTTAAGATTTATTGTAATAGAAGGAGCACATCAATATGAATAAAAACACATGGATTATCGGGTTTACTTTGTTTGCCATCTTCTTTGGCGCAGGAAACCTCATCTTCCCACCAAATTTAGGTTTAGATAGCGGGCACTATTTCTGGCCGGCTATTCTGGCATTTGTCTTAACGGGAATCGGGTTACCGTTATTAGGGGTAGTTGTAGGCGCTTTGGATAAACAAGGTTACATCGGCGCATTCAACAAAATATCACCAGTTTTCTCAGTGGTATTCTTAGTTGCTATTTACTTAACGATCGGACCGTTATTTGCGATTCCGCGTACTGCATCTACTTCATTTGAGATGACAGTTACACCGATTATCAATACGAACAGTCCTATTGCATTATTTATTTTCTCAGTAATTTATTTTGCGGTAGTATTATACCTTTGTTTAACACCAGGTAAAATGGTGGATCGTATCGGTTCATTATTAACACCTGCATTATTAATTACAATTGTAGCTATGATTATTAAAGGATTTATGGACTTCGGCGGCAACCCGTCAAGTAATGGTACAGAGGCATATACATCAACATTATCAGGTTTCTCACAAGGGTTTACCCAAGGTTATCTTACAATGGATGCCATTGCGGCAATTGCATTCTCAATGATTGTTGTTAATGCAGTTAAAGCTACAGGTATCACACATGCTAATACGATTTTCAAACAAACAGCAATGGCAGGGGTAATTGCGGCTGCTGGTTTAATGTTCATCTATATCTCTTTAGGTTATATCGGAAACCATATGGTCGTTTCACCAGAGAAACTTAAAGATTTAGCAGATCATAACCAAAACATCGGTACTTATTTATTAACAACAATTGCTGGTACTGGTTATGGAGAGTTCGGTAAATACTTATTAGGTATTATCGTTGCACTTGCATGTTTAACAACTGCTTGCGGACTTGTAGTAGCAGTAAGCCAATACTTCAATAGTATTATTCCTAAAATTTCATACAAAGCATACGTAATTGGATTTACATTAATCAGTTTAGTACTTGCTAACTTAGGTCTTAACCAAGTTATCCAACTTTCAATCCCAGTACTAATGATTTTATATCCAATCGGTATCACAACGGTATTATTAATTTTAATGGCACGATTCGTTCCAATGAAACCAATCGTTCAGCAATTTACAATTACAGTGATTACGATTACTTCATTAATCAGTGTTGCTGTAGCGAAAAAATGGATTGCATTTGATGCATGGTCAAATTTACCATTAGCTAAAAACAGCTTAGAATGGTTCCCAATCGCGATTATTTCAGTTATTATCGGCTATTTAATCAGCTTAGGATTCAAAAAACAATCACCGATTGTTTACGAAAAAGAATAAGCATTTAAAAAAGGTCTCGAATTTTTGTTTGAGACCTTTTTCCTATATACATACTCAATTAATTCAATTTACTTAGTGAAATATCCCGCAAATCACTCTTTATGATTCTTGGTTTTCGATATCCACGTACAATAACTTCACTTTTTCTTTTAACACTTTAATTTCTGCAGGTGTTTCAAATAATATTTCTCCATCTATATCTAATTTAGTGTTCGGTTCTGTTTTCAGTGTTGCTTCATCTGCAGAAACTAATGTGATGTTTTCAGTAATATCATTCCAATTCATACTGTCTTTCACTTGGAAGAAATCTTTAATCATACTCATATTGTGGTTTTTGAATAAGAAGATATTCATTTTACCATCACAAGGGGAGAGGTCTTCCAGTGGTATACGGCTGCCTCCAACAAAATTACCGTTTGCTATGAGTATCATTGAAGTTTCGCCCGTATACGATTCACCGTTTGCTTCTACTGTATAATGGTATGTATCCGGATCAGCAATCACTTTGATTGTGGTAAATACATAACTCAATTTGCCAAGAACTTTCTTCTTGTTAGAATCAACGTTTTCAGAGTTTTGAACCATCATACCAATACCAGCAAAGTTTAATGCAATGTGCCCATTGATGTCTAACACATCAAATGATTTTACTTGTGCATCTAAAAGTTCTGCAGATGCTGGGGCTGGTTTAGGTGATAAATTTAATGTTTTAGCAAAATCATTAAATGTGCCGCCTGGAATAATGCCGATAGGAATATCTAAATCATTTAAAACTACACCGTTAACTAATTCGTTCACAGTGCCGTCTCCGCCTAAAATGAAAAAGACATCGTATGATCCATTATTTTCTTCGCGGATTTCATCGCAAAACTTTTGAATATCTCCTTCTTCTTTACTTAATTTAATTGTGAGTTCATCACACATTTTCGTAATATTTTCTACTACTTGGCCGAGCTCTTTATATAAATTGCCTTGACCAGCAGCTTTATGGTAAAAAAGAACACCTTTATGAAAGTGTTGTGTCATATAATCTACTCCTTTGACTGAATCTCATGAATGGACTTCACTCTTTGATACCCTGAATTAAAGGTTAATAAATATAAATTCTAAAAACAAGGTAAAAAAACGACTATCCTTTACTGCTTTGCAAAGCAGGGCAGATAATCGTTTTATCAAAGGTGTTATTGAACTTTATTATCTTTCATTGTTAATAATCTATCTTTCATGTCAGCTTCTAAGTGTTGCAGCTCTTGTTCAGCTTGCTGGCGTTTTTCACGACCTTCAGCTTGAATTTGCAATGTTTGTTCAACGGTTTCAATAATATTTTCATGCGTTGATTTCAATGTTTCAATATCAACAATACCGCGTTCATTTTCAACTGCAGTATCTATTGCATTTTGTTTTAATAGTTCAGAGTTCGCTGTCAGCAAATCATTGGTAGTATCTGTTACTGCTCTTTGTGCTGACATCGCTTGTCGTTGACGCATTAACGTTAACGCAATAGCCATTTGGTTCTTCCATAATGGAATACTTGTCAAAATAGAACTTTGAATTTTTTCAGCTAAAGTTTGGTTCACATTTTGAATCATACGGATTTGCGGTGCAGTCTGCAAGGAAATTTGTCGCGACAGCTGCAAGTCATAGATACGTTTATCTAAACGATCCGCAAATTGTTCTAAATCCGCAACTTCTTGAATATCCATTTGGTTGCCAGATTCATATGCTTGATTGCGTTTTGCGGGCAATTCATTATCTAGTATTTCTTTTTTCTTTTCTTGAGCAGCCGCAATATATAAATTAAGTTCATCAAAGTAGTCTTTGTTTTGATCGTATAATCCATTTAATAACTGGATATCTCGGTTCAAACTGTCTTTATGATTTTTTAATTCTACAGAAATGCGATCTACTTGCGATCCTACAGATTGCATTCTAGAGAATATTTCATTTGCGGAAGCTTTGGCTCTTTTAAAGATTTTCTTTAGGAACGAATCTTTTTCTTGTTTAAAATCATCCGGCTGTACTTCTTTTAACTTCGCCATTAATTGATTTAAAGTATCTCCGATAGTGCCGGTATCTTTAGATTTCACTTCGCTCAGCATTTTATGCGAGAACGATGACATGCTTGATTGTGCATTAGAACCGAATTTCATTAAAGAATCATAGTTCATCGGTTCAATCTGGTTGGCAAGCTCATGTATTTTCTTTTGTTGTTCCGGTGTAAAATCTTTATTTGCTTCCATTAAAGTAGTATCATTTGATACTTGTCCTTGTAATTCAGGCTGTTTAGGCATCTCATTAGCCATTAATCATGCTCCTTCCATTCGAGTTTGCGTTGCTGTTCTATCTTATTCATTTCCATTTCAACATCAAGTCGCGTGTAATCTTCTTCATTAAGACGCTTCAAATCCGCAACTAAATTACGCTTTACTTCATCTAGTGTAATACGCGTTTGTTCCAGCTTTTGTTTCTCTTCTTTAGATTTAGCAGGCATTTTAGCTAATCTTGTATAGCTTTCGATTAAATTTAAAGCATTATCTAAATGAGAATAAAAAAAGCTATCTACAATGAAGAATTTTTGAGGCTGCTGTCTTACTGTGAAATATATCGTTCTTGCTAATCTATGAATTTCATTCACTTGTTTAAAATCTTTAATTGAACGTACATTGATAAAAGATTTTAACAGCTTTCTCACTTTTGTTTGTGCATTATTCAATTGGTGGCGCACAAACCTGAAATCTCTGCGTGTTAATCCTATTTCTTGTAAATATTTTTTTGATGTTAAAAATTGAGTGGGGAAGTAGAGTGCAAAAAATGTTGCGACACCGATTCCCAAATCATATACAAAAAGTATATCGAATGCATAGATACTTGTGAGCCAAGCGACAATTGCAGCTGGAACGCCTACGAGTGTTCCATAAATTCGAGAAATATAATATCTCAATTTACATCTTCCTTTTTAAATAGTTCTAAATCCTTTCAAAGATGAATCTGTATCTAGTTGTTCTATTTTATAATCCGAAACTTTGGAAGCAGGGGAAGCACCCTCAATTACAGCTTGGGTAAATTGTTCAAGGTTTTGTTCCTCACCTTGTGCATAGACCTCTACATACTGTTCAACATTTTGTACAGTCCCTGATATTTGATATTTTTGAGCTAGGCGTTCTGTAAAATAACGGAATCCGACACCTTGAACTTGCCCAAAAACTTGAATTTTTCTACGTTGCATAAGATCACCTCTTTGTTATATTATACGAATTTTCAACGTAAAATCCTAATATTTACTACATTTACAGCATTCTATAGAACGAAACACATTCCTTGAAATTCTCATGGAAATAGTTGAAAATATAAAGGAACAATTATTCAATAAAGGGGATTTTAACGTGTGGACAGTCAATATGATCAGAGCTGACTATGAGGGATGGTGGTTGTTCGATGACTGGCGTGAAAAAATTTGCGAACAATATCATTTTGAGAACTATGAGGATATGCTCGAAAAATATAAAGATTTAGTTTGTTTGTCTAAAATGAAATTTGATAATTTCACTAAAGGTAAATATAATATTTATGCATTTTATAATAATTGCGATATGAGATTTTGCGAAGATTGCGATGAAGATATGCAAATATTTTATAGCTTTATCGTATTAAATAATAACGAAGTTTATTACGACCTTCCAATTATTGAGTAATTAATTTTTACTATTTGTATTGCAATGATAGGGCGAATGCACTATAATTGGTTTTAAGCAATAGTTTTATTCCATATTGCAAAGAATATTTAGCTCAAACATATATATATAAACATACTGATAGCATTACTTTTGCAAGATCTGTAAGGGTGGTATCGTACAATTTATAATTTGTTGAGTCAATAAAACAGTTATTTATCCACCTGCAGCTTATACATAAGACTGTTGAGAAGTGATTAGAATTATTGAGATAGCTCCGAATTGCTTTTGTGGTTTTACAGTACTCTAATTATTTGTAAGTATTTTTTGTAATATGCGAATAATGCATATTGAATTTTAGTCTTGGAGGTTTCACAAATTATGAAACAAGGTACAGTTAAATGGTTCAACGCTGAAAAAGGATTCGGTTTTATCGAAGTTGAAGGAGAAAACGACGTATTCGTACACTTCTCAGCTATTAACCAAGAAGGTTACAAATCATTAGAAGAAGGTCAATCAGTTGAATTTGAAGTAGTTGAAGGCGACCGCGGTCCTCAAGCTGCAAACGTTGTTAAACTATAATAAATAGATTAAATTTATTGACTATTTAAAACACTTTACTTCTGTAAAGTGTTTTTTCTTGTTTTATCCTCGCTAAACTACGAAACTCCTAATGTAAATTTATTTTTAAATTTTAGTAAATTAAAATTTCCACATACTTTTCTGTGCTATATTCTACTTACTATATATAGACTGCACACACATCATACAGCACAGAAGGAGCACATCTATGAAGAAGAACACACACAATCACTATTACTCAATTCGCAAATTCACTATGGGAACAGCCTCAATTTTAATCGGAACAGGTGTTTATTTAGGTATCAGTCATCACGCAGAAGCAGCTGAAGGAGATACACCTGCGCCAACTATCTCAAATTCACAAACACAAGCCGCACCAACTGCACCTCAAACTGCTGGTGCAGAAACTCCGTCAACACAAACTAATCCTGCATCAACTTCGCAAACGAATTTTAAAATCGGAGATTATGCTTGGGTAGATACAGATGGAGACGGTATCCAAGGTGATACTGAACAACCTCTAGCCAATCTCAAAATAGATTTAACACAAAATGGCCAAACTATTGCGTCAACAACTACAGATGCGAATGGTAAATATCTTTTTTCAAATGTCGCAAATGGTACTTATGAATTAAATTATGAAACACCAGACGGCTACACACCAACGCAAGTACAAGCAGGTGAAGATGCAACAAAAGATTCCAATGGCGGACCAGCAGAAGTCACAATTAATAATTCAGATGATCTTTCCATTGATTTCGGTTATTTAGAAGACGAACCTGTACCCGTAGCAAAATATAACATGGGTGATTTCGTTTGGAATGATTTAAACCAAAATGGTATTCAAGATAAAGACGAACCTGGTTTAAAAGACGTACAAGTGACACTTACAAATCCGGATAACACGAATTTAACAACCACAACTAATGAAAAGGGCAACTACACATTTACTGATTTGCCGAACGGCAACTATAAAATTGCCTTTGCGACACCAGCAGGTTTTGTACCTACTAAAACAGGACAAGGCGATATTGATGTAGATTCCAACGGTGTAAACGCCGATGTTCTGATCCAAGATGCGAATAACGCCTTTGTGGACAGTGGTTTTTATCAATTACCGACATCATTTAAAATCGGTCATTTAGCATGGGTAGATGCTGATCAAGATGGCATTCAAGGGGATACTGAACTTGGTCTCGCTCATGTTAAAGTCGATTTGACAAAAGATGGTAAAGTAGTCGCATCTACTGTGACAGATAGTAATGGACACTATCAGTTTGATAACGTTAATAACGGCACTTACCAAGTCGAATTCGATGTGCCTGAAGGCTATACACCGACACAAGTTCAAGCAGGTGAAGATGAAACAAAAGACTCTAACGGTACACCTGTAGAAGTCACAATTGATAATGCAGATAATCTAACGATTGATATGGGGTATTTAAAAGATACGCCGACACCAGTAGCTGTCTATGAATTAGGAGATTTTGTATGGAATGATTTAAACGAAAACGGTATTCAAGATAAAGATGAACCAAGCTTAAAAGACATACAAGTGACACTTACAAACCCAGACAACTCTACTTTGACTACTGTGACAGACGCAAAAGGTAATTATAAATTTTCTCAAATACCTAACGGAAAATATAAAGTTGCCTTTACGACACCTGTTGGCTTTGTGCCTACTAAAACAGGACAAGGCGAAGCAGATAATGACTCTAACGGCAGCGTCACTGAAATTAACATTTCAGATGCGAATAACGATTATGTAGATAGCGGCTTCTATAAACCAGTGGAGAAAACACCTGAAGTTCAACCAGTAACACCAGAATTACCTAACAACACAAACCAGCCTTTATCAGAAGAAGATCAAACAGATTATTCTTCACAGTTATTAGAGTTCACACCAACTGAAACAACACAAAACACTCAACCATCTACAGATACAAAAGTGCCTGTAAGTACACCTGAAGCTGAAGTTGAAGATAATACTGATTATTCTACTGAATTATTGAACCAAACTAATCAAGTAACTGAAATTGAAGACAACACAGATTACTCTTCACAACTTTTAGAATTTACACCAGTGACTGATTCAAAAGCACCCGTAAATACACCTGAAACTGAAGTTGAAGATAATACCGATTATTCTACTGAATTACTGAACCAAACTAATCAAGTAACTGAAATTGAAGATAACACGGATTACTCTTCACAACTATTAGGATTTACACCAGTGTCTGATTCAAAAGCACCTGTAAGTACACCTGAAACTGAGGCTGAAGATAATACTGATTATTCTACTGAATTACTGAACCAAACTAATCAAGTAACTGAAATTGAAGACAACACGGATTATTCTTCACAACTTTTAGAATTTACGCCAACACCTTCTACTTCAGTAACAACACCAGTTACAGTAAATAAAACTTCTTGTGATGTTGCAGATTCAAAAACGAAAGATCTTGTAGGTCATGTTTCATCAGTATTAGAACCAAGTTATGTCTCAACGCCAGTGACAAAAGCAGGACAAACAGGCAATACAACTGAACTTAAAAAACAAAAAGAACCAACAAAACAAAAACAAACTCAGACTAATATTGATAAAAAGGTTAGTATTTCTAATAAAGTTGGAAAAACAGTGCATCCAAAAGCTGGAGTTGACTCATCTCTTACAGGTAAGAAAGCTGATGTGTCTGTCAATACTAAACAAACAATTACAGCTAAAAGCGATTCTTCTAACAATAAAGTCCAAACAAATCACGTTTCTAAAAAGAAACAAGAGAAAAAAGAATTACCAAAAACAGGGGAGTCAACACTGACATCTAGTATCGTATTATTCGGTTTATCTCTAGCGGCAGTCGGCAGTGCTTTATTATTGAAACGTCGTAATTCAAAAAATTAAATAGGGAATGAGGCATCAAAAAACGAACTGACAATAATCAGTTCGTTTTTGCTTTATACATATTTATTAATAGTGAGGTTTATTTAACTTTTGTGTCATTGATGATTAATTGACGTAATGATTGACGTTTGATAACTTCTCTTGCTTTACCATCTTTAATAAAGAATACAGAAGGTTTCTGCATTTGGTTATAGTTAGATGACATTGAGTAGTGATAAGCACCTGTAGATAAAATCGCTAAGTAATCTCCGCGATGTACTGATTCAGGAAGTTTGATATCACGTGCAATAATATCGCCAGATTCACATAATTTACCTGAAATCGTTACAGTATCGTTAGCTTCTTCCTCGCGGTTCACAAGTAACGCTTCATATTTTGCGCCATATAGAGCTGTACGAATATGATCGCTCATACCGCCGTCAATTGATACATATTTATTAACACCAGGAATTTCTTTGATTGTTCCGACTTCATAAAGTGTTACACCTGCTTCTCCCACAATTGAGCGTCCCGGCTCAATACCGATAGTTGGCAGTGGGTAATCCGCTTCTTTCGCAATATCTTTCAGCGCATCTGTAATTGATTTGATGCCTGATTCAATAGGGAAGCTGACATCTCCTTCAACATAACGGATGCCGAAGCCGCCGCCGATGTTTAATAAATCTACTTCTAAATTCAAACCTTTTAACCAGTTAATTACAATTTTAGCTGTTTCAATCATTGCTTCCGTACCTTCAATTTGAGATCCGATATGGAAGTGGATACCTTTAAGGTTCAATTTTGAAGTTGCTTGAATCTTTTCAATCGCTTGATCCGCAAGACCGTATCTGATTGATAGACCAAATTTACTGTCTTCTTGACCTGTTTGAATAAATTCATGTGTATGTGCTTCAACACCTGGGTTAACACGTAAAACAACATCTACAGAATCAGATGCGTATTTTTGAATTAATTCGATTTCGTCTAAAGAATCAATCACAAAGTAACCGATTTTGCTCTCTAACGCATATTGAATTTCATGTTTTGTTTTATTGTTCCCATGGAAGTGGATGTTTGCTGGGTCATAGCCCGCTTCTAAAGCTGTATATAGTTCTCCTTCAGATACGACGTCTAAACTTAAACCTTCTTCTTGAACAAGTTTTACCATTTGAAGGCAAGTGAATGCTTTTGAAGCATAAGAGATATTATAATCAATTCCGCTTTCTTCAAATGCATTTTTATATCTGCGCATTTGATTGCGGATTTGGTCTTCATCATAAACAATGGTAGGTGTCCCAAAGCTTTGTGCAATCATTTCCAAGCTTGTTCCGCCCATCGTTAATTTACCGTTTTTATATTCTACAACCATCTTATCTGATCTCCTTTATCAAAGAATCATGGTTCAGCGCACTCAGCTGTTCAGAGTTCGCGCCTACACCTTTAAACGTATATTCATCGATACGCATATCTTCATTATATAGTATCACTTCATCTTGTGCAGTAACGTTGTCGTCAACCGCAACAAACATATGACTCATCATTAATGCTTTAATAGGGTAGCGTTTATTATTGATGATTGCTTCATGTTTGGCTCTCGTTCTAAGTACACCATCACCGTAACCCATATCCACAACTGCAAGTTGAGTATGGTCTTGTTCAACTTCATAAGCAAAACTATAACCGCAATATTCGCCTTTATTGACATCTCGAACTTGAATCACATTGCCCTTAACCGTTAAAGCTTGTGTAATATCTGATTCAGATAAACTGCTGTAAGGTCTTGAACCATAGAGTGCAATACCGACACGCGCATGAGTATGATGTTCCAATAAGGTTTGGCCTTCACGATAATAAGCAGCGCTGTTTTGTGCATGGATTAAATCAAAGTGATGACCTTCAGATAACAATGTATCTACTACATTGACCCATGCTTCTTTTTCTATGTTGTATTCCGGCACATCGAATTCGTCCGCATAACCGAAATGAGTCCATAGGCCGCTGATAATCATTTTGTCATTGCTGTTATTTGCCGTATGATCATTCAACACTTCTTTTATTTCATCTAATGTTTTAAGACCTGATCGATGCAATAGATTTTCAAATTCCAGATGCACATGAATCCCAGCTAAATCGCGCTTATGTTCGTAATAATATGCCAAAGAGGGAAGCGTCATATGGATTTTATTGTCGCGTACTGTATCAAAATCATAGACTGCATTCATTAAGAATATAGTCGCTTCAGGTGCTATTTTTCTAATTCGTACAGCTTCCACAAGTGAAGTGGTACTGAAAGTATTAATTCCGACTTCTAAAAAAGCTTCCACTGAAAATTCCAAACCATAGTTATACGCATTATTTTTCACTACGGCCATTAAATTATGGTTGTTTTTGACACGTTTTGCGTTGTCTATAAACCGTTGACGATTGACTGACCAAATCGCTGTCATGAAGTGACCTCCTTGTTATATTGGAATAATAGATTTTCATAGTAATCTGCAATTCTGATTAATTGTCCTTCATCAAAGTTAAGTTTCGGTGTATGAAGACCATGTACCCAATCTTTGGCTTCATTTCTAATTCCTACAAATGCAAAATAACTTGGCGCAATTTGGCTGTAGAAGCTGAAGTCTTCACCGAATAAATAAGGTTTATCCATTTCAACCACATTAAAGTCT
Source organism: Staphylococcus sp. IVB6181 (assembly GCF_025561445.1). NCBI lineage: Bacteria > Bacillati > Bacillota > Bacilli > Caryophanales > Staphylococcaceae > Staphylococcus > Staphylococcus sp. IVB6181. The sequence continues at coordinate 1,602,999 of NZ_CP095096.1, forward strand.
GCTGCTTTAAGTGCACGTACTACACCATCATGCAAGCTAGGGTCATTATAAGTAGGGGGATAACCTTCCTCGAATTTCACTTCACAGTTAACACCGAATAATAATTGGACACTTTGTGCTATTTTAGTCATTTGATCCATAACTGCTTGCAAATCATTCGTATCATACGTACGGATTGTACCTTCTAAATAACCGTTGCTTGGTACAGTATTAATGGCTTCGCCAGCATTGAATCTTCCCATATGCACAATATTGCGTTGCAAACCGTTTAAGTGGTATTGCTGAATTTGACCGACTTGATTTAATACATGTGTTAAAGCTTCTCCGCATGATTTGCCTTGTTCTTTATTTGCAACATGACTGGATTGTCCTTTTAAGAAGAAACGATACTCTGTTGCACTTGCTGTAATTTCTTCATTCAAAATTGTCACAGTACCTTCATCATTGAAAGGCATCACATGAATACCGAATACCGCTTCAATCGGGTAGTTATCAAACGCACCGGCTTTGATTAATCGATTGGCACCGGCACCAGTTTCTTCAGCTGGTTGGAAAATAAAGACAACATTTTGCGGTAATTTGCCTTCATCATATAAAGCTTTACAGCGTCTAACGAACAACATTAGGGCAGTAGTATGTCCATCATGGCCGCACGCATGCATAACATTTGCTTTACTGCTTTTGAATGCAACTTCATTTTCCTCTTGGATCGGCAAGGCATCAATATCTGCTCTGAAAGCAACCGTATGATCACCGTTGCCTTGAAGGTAAGCAATTACACCGGTTTCTAACGGTCTTTCATAAGGAACACCGATAGACTCTAAGAAAGCAATAAGATGTGCAGTTGTTTCATGTTCTTCTAAACTTAATTCTGGGTTTTGATGCAAATGGCGACGATGTTCAGTTACAAATTCTAATTCACTTTGTGTCATAATATCATTCCTTTTTAATACTCATAATATGTATAAAAGGCGTATGTGATGCTTTGACGAACGCACACAATACGCCTTTTAAAATTCATTTTCTCTTATATTTTGCGCTTGTCCGAATTAGTCATTTAATTTACGTAAAGCTGATACGATTTCGCGTTTTGAATCTTCAACTTCAGATGTTTGTTTAATGACTTTGGCAGGTGTACCTGCTACAACTGCGCCTGCTGGTACATCTTGCGTTACAATTGCGCCAGCCGCAACAATTGCACCTTCACCGACACGTACGCCTTCTAAAATTACGGCATTGGCACCGATTAATACATTATCTTCGATAACGACAGGGGATGCACTTGGAGGTTCGATTACACCAGCAAGTACTGCACCTGCACCTACGTGTACATTTTTACCTGTTGTAGCTCTGCCGCCTAATGTTGCGTTCATATCAATCATAGTACCTTCGCCGACAACTGCACCGATATTGATTGTCGCACCCATCATAACAACAGCGCCGTCTTCGATAATTGCTTGTTCACGGATGAATGCACCTGGTTCGATACGTGCATTTGTATTGCGTAAATCTTTTAATGGAATTGCTGAATTGCGGCGATCCATTTCAATTTCTACATCTTCAATATAGTTTTTATTTTCTTCATAGAATTTATCCCAATCGTCAGCTTCACAGAAAATCACTTTTGAATTTTCGCTGCCGAATACTTTGAATGATTCAGGGTAGCTCACTTGTCCTAAAGCACCGTTAATATATACTTTTAGTGGTGTTGATTTCTTCGCATCACTAATATATTGAATAATTTCTTCTGCCGTTAAATCTTTTGCCATTACTGGTTCATCTCCTCTGTTTAATTAATTATTTAAATTGTCAAATGTATAATACCCATTTGATTTTGTAACCAATCGTTCTGCTGCTTTAATTGCGCCGTTCGCAAAGATATCTTTAGATTGCGCACGGTGAGTTAATTCGATGGTTTCGTCGACACCTGCAAATAATACTTCATGTTCCCCGACAATTGTACCGCCGCGGACTGCACTGATACCGATATCTTCCGGTTTTCTTCGTTCAGTCGTTTGTGAACGGTCATATACAGGATTGACTTCGTCTTTTACTTCTTTAATAACATCTAATAATTTAATCAATGTACCGCTTGGTGCATCTACTTTTTTATTATGATGTGCTTCAATTAATTCAATATCATAGCCTTGTAATAAAGGTACGGCTAATTCTAATAATTTCGTCATCACATGAATGCCGTAACTCATATTCGCACTGAAGAATACCGGCATATTTTCACTAAGTTCTTTTAATTTCGCAATGATTTTTTCTTTTTCGCCTGTTGTCGCAACAACAACCGGTAATTTGAAGTCTTGATCTAATAAAGGTAATAATAATTCCGGATTAGAAAAGTCGATTGCGACTTCAGCATCTTTTGCTTCGCTGATTTGATTGAAAGCAGGGTAGGGATAATTGCTGTCTGGATCAGGAACAATAATCCCTGTAATTTCATGACCTTGCTCTTCAGCTAATCTAGCTACACGTTGGTTCATCGCACCATATCCGATTAATAAAATTTTCATTAAAGTTCACCCGCTTTATATTTGGCATAAGCTGTTTCAAGTTGTTTGCGATCAGATTCTTCAAGTGTTACTAAAGGCAAACGCACTTCATATTTTCCGAAACCTTCAACCGCAGTCAATGCTTTGATTGGAATAGGGTTGACGTCTACTGACAATGCATTTAATAAACGGCTGATCGGTTCAAAGTCTTTGTCGATTGCTTCGCCGCGTTTAGCTTTTTCATATAAAGCTTGGAAATCGCCTGGAATCACATTCGCAACTACAGAAATGACACCATGACCGCCTTCTGCATAATAACGTACTACGTTATCATCGTTACCGCTGTAAAGTGTGAACTCTGATAAATCTAAACGTTCTTTTAATGCACGGTGATAGTCGAAATCATTTGTCGCATCTTTTAGTGCTACAATGTAAGGGTTTTTCGCAAGTTCAACCATTGTTTCGACTTCAATTGTCATATTCGTTCTTGATGGTACATTATATAAGACAACCGGTAGTTCTACTGCATTTGCGATAGTAGTGAAATGTGCAATTAAGCCGCGTTGGCTTGTTTTATTATAGTAAGGTGTGATTAACATGATACCGTCTGCACCTAATTCTTTTGCACGTAATGATGCATCTAAAGATTTTTGTGTAGAGTTTGTACCTGTCCCAGCAATAATTGCTGCTTTGCCATCAACTTGTTTGATTACAGCTTTCAATACTTGTTCTTTTTCATCTTGTGTTAATGTAGGGTTCTCTGCAGTGGTACCATTTACCACGATAGCTTGGATATTGTTGTCTAATAAATATTGTACATGTTGTTCTAATGCTTCATAATCCACTTCGTTATCTGTGAATGGGGTAGTTAATGCTACTCCGACTCCTTCAAATAAACGACTCATATTAAGAAACTCCTTTCATTGATAAAACTTGTTCTAGAATTTGTACTGTGTTCAATGCTGCACCTTTAAGCAAGTTATCTGATGTTACCCAAATATGGAATGTGTTATCTAATGAATCATCTTGACGGATACGTCCGACAAACACTTCATCTTTACCAGTTGAATTGATTGCTAAAGGATATTCATTGTTTTCCGGATTATCGATAAGTACGACACGATCATCATTATCGAATAATTCTTGGATTTCTTTTACTGTCGCTGGTTTATCTAAAGTAACGTCCATTTCAACACTGTGGCTGTCTAATACAGGTACACGCACACAAGTTGCTGTTACTTTTAAATCAGGCAAGTTTAAAATTTTACGTGTTTCATCAATCATTTTTTGTTCTTCTTTTGTATAACCATTTTCTAAGAACACATCGATATGCGGTAATACGTTGTTATAAATAGGGTGAGGATAAGTTTTTGGTGCTTCTCCTTTTTCACCGTTCAACAAGTCATCTTTACCTGCATAACCTGAACCTGATACTGCTTGATATGTTGTATAAGCAACACGTTTTAAACCGAATTTGTCTTGTAATGGTTTTAAAGGTACGACAGATTGGATTGTTGAGCAGTTCGGGTTAGCGATGATGCCTCTAGTGAATTTAGGTGCGTTCACTTCAGGTACAACTAAATCTACATCATCATGCATTCTCCATTGGCTTGAGTTATCGATAACGATAGCGCCTGCTTCTTCAAAAATAGGGGAGAAGTGTTCGCTTGTTGCGCCGCCGGCACTCATTAATACATAATCATAATGTTCTTTTGCCGCTTCTTCTGTTAATTCTTGAACAGTATATGTTTTACCTTGGAACTCGATTTCTTTACCAGCAGATCTTGCTGAAGAAAATAATACAAGTTCATCAAATGGAATATTTTTACGGTCAACTGTTTCTAACATTTTACTACCAACTAATCCTGTTGCTCCTGCGATTGCTAATTTTGTCATATTTAATTCACTCCATATTATTATTTAAGGAAGGCTCTGTTAATCCTTCTCGTACTTCTGATTCTAGATGCGATCGAATTGATTAAATATCAAATGTTTCATAAAGTTCTTTAACTCCACGTTCTCCATTTTCAGCATCAATAACATATGAAATACTGATTTCAGATGTTGTCGTCTGATAAAATGGAATCTTTGCATTAATCAAACTGATGAAAGCTTTAGATGCAACGCCAGATATATCTCTCATTCCTGACCCAATCAATGAAATTTTAGCGTAAGCATCATTTAATTTGAAGTCTAAAGCTTGGTAACTTTCTGACAATTTATCAAAAATACTTTGGATTTGCGTTAAATCTGTATCTTTAATTGTGAATGAAAGCTGCAAGCCTTCAACATTTACAATTTGCGAAATCATATCAACGTTGACTTGACCCACTTCTAATTCTGTAAACAAGTCCGTTAATAGTTGATTGTCTGATAGGGGATAGCTGATAGTGACATGCATCATGTTTCTATCCAACGCTACACCTGTTACTGCTTTTTTCTCTAATAATTCTGTTTGTGACATAATCCACGTTCCTTCCACATTTGATAAAGTTCTTCCTAAATACAATGGAATGTTGTAATTATTGGCTAATTCCACACTTCGTGTTTCTAAAACCCCAGCACCAAGTGCACTCATTTCCATCATTTCTTCGTAAGAAACAAAGCTTAACCGCTTAGCATCTTTATAAATTCGAGGGTCGGTAGCATACACACCGTCTACATCTGTATAAATTTCGCACGGTGTATCATTTGCTGCAGCAAGCGCAACAGCTGTTGTATCAGATCCGCCTCTGCCTAAAGTTGTCAGTTCGAATTCATCATTGATGCCTTGGAATCCTGCTACAACTAAAACATCATTCGTTTCAAATGCCTTATCAAAAGTCTCTGGATTGATTTCTGCAATCTTACTTTTCAGATGATGTCCAACTGTTTTAATTCCGGCTTGATAACCTGTCATTGCTCTGGCATTCACCCCAATATCATTGAGTACCATAGACAAATAGGAAACCGTTTGCTGTTCACCAGTGGTTAATAAGAGGGCGAGCTCTTGTTGTTTCGGTGCACTGGTAAGCGCAGCTACATTTTCCATTAATTGGTCAGTTGTTTTTCCCATTGCACTGACCACGACAATTAATTGTTCGTCATTATTTATTCTTTCTTTCAGCATTTCAGCAATATTTTTAATTTTCGTAAAATCACTGACAGACGAACCGCCGAATTTTAAAACACTTCTCTTCATTCTATACTTATCCTCCTCAATTATCAGGGGAGAATCACATATATAAAAAAAGCAAGTCCGGAATGCGAACTTGCTTGATAATTTATATACAAGTGATGCACTCCATTATTTGATAATAATGACAGACCCTTAGCTCTTAACCTGAAAGTCCAACAATCATAACTCTGCATTTATGATCATTTCGGCATCTCACCCTTTCATTGCCAACTGCGACAGACAGTCTTTAAAGCAATTACTGATGATTGATGCGCCTCATCAAAAAACTATTCAATTAATTAGTATGTATCATATTATACATAGTTCCAATAGGGATGTAAACCAGAAATTTAAGATTTTTGGAAATTTACAGAAAAAAACCTAAATTCTGAACTTGTTTACTAATTAAGTGTAATTTATACTTTGATACTTTCATTGTCTGTTATCAAATCAACTGTTATACAGTATAAATAGACAGTTCTATCTGCTTTAAACATAAAAAGGGGAGTTAAAGCCATACTTTAACTCCCAAAATTAAATTTAAACTGAAATTTAGTTTAATACACCAGTTTCTTTCAAGTATTCTTCATAACTGATTTCTTTAGAAACAGCGCCTTTTGGATTTAAGTCGATCACACGATTTGCGATTGTGTTGATAAACTCAAAGTCATGAGATGTGAAGATGATTGAACCTTTAAATGATTTAAATCCATCATTGACTGCTGTAATACTTTCTAAGTCTAAGTGGTTTGTCGGCTCATCCATTAACAATACGTTAGCACTTGAAAGCATCATTTTACTTAACATACAGCGTACTTTCTCTCCACCTGAAAGCACATTTGCTTTTTTCTTAACTTCTTCGCCGCTGAATAACATACGGCCTAAGAAACCGCGTAAGAATGTTTCAGTCTGTTCATCTTCAGGTGCATATTGACGCAGCCAATCTACTAAAGACAGATTTACACCCTCGAAGTATTCAGAGCTGTCTTTAGGGAAGTAAGTTTGAGATGTTGTCACACCCCATTTAACAGTACCTTCATCTGGTTCCATTTCGCCAGCTAAAATTTTCAGCAATGTTGTTTTCGCAATTTCGCTGTCGCCGACAAGTACTGCTTTATCATTAGGATTCATAGTGAATGAAATATTATCTAATACTTTTTCACCATCAATTGTTTTTGATACATTTTCAACGAATAATAAATCATTACCGATTTCGCGTTCTGGCGTGAACTTAACGAATGGGTAACGACGTGATGATGGTTGAATATCATCTAACTCGATTTTTTCTAATTGTTTCTTACGGCTTGTCGCTTGTTTAGATTTAGAAGCATTGGCAGAGAAACGTGCAATGAAGTCTTGCAGTTCTTTGATTTTTTCTTCTTTTTTCTTGTTTTGTTCTTGCGCCATTTTTTGAGCAAGCTGACTTGATTGATACCAGAAGTCGTAGTTTCCGACATAAACTTTGATTTTGCCGAAGTCTAAGTCAGCAATATGTGTACACACATTGTTTAGGAAGTGACGGTCGTGAGAAACAACGATAACTGTATTTTCAAAGTTGATTAAGAAGTCTTCTAACCAGCTGATTGCCGGAATGTCTAAACCGTTGGTAGGCTCATCGAGTAATAACACATCCGGGTCGCCGAATAAACTTTGTGCAAGCAAAACTTTAACTTTTTGATTGTTTTCTAACTCAGACATCTTTTTATCATGCAAGTCTGCTGGAATACCTAAACCTGAAAGCAGGGTAGCTGCATCTGCTTCAGCATTCCAACCATTCATTTCTGCGAATTCGCCTTCGAGTTCTGCTGCGCGAATACCATCTTCATCACTGAAGTCTGGTTTCATATAAATTTCGTCTTTTTCTTTCATCACTTCGAATAAACGCTCGTGACCTTTAATAACTACATCTAATACGCGTTCATCTTCATAAGCAAAGTGATCTTGTTTTAAGATCGCAAGTCTTTCATTTTTACCCATAGAAACATGGCCAGTTTGTGAATCTAATTCACCAGATAGAATTTTTAAGAAAGTAGATTTACCTGCACCGTTTGCACCAATCAAACCATAGCAATTACCTTCTGTAAATTTGATATTTACATCTTCAAACAATTTACGATCGCCAAATCGCAAACTTACATCAGTAACTTGTAACATGAATTTCCTCCATTAATAGATATTTCTAACGCATGAATTATACCACATTAACGCTTTCCTTTCGATATAAGGCGTTTATTTACTCATTTTCTTCTATTATACAAGGAATCGATAGAACTTCTGTCTATACAAAAGGCTGGCATGTTATAATGTTTCTAATACAGAAAGTGGAAGGAGTTATTATGGCTTTAAAAGATAACGATATTATTGGATCAATTGAATTTCTCAAAGTAGCAGGTTTGAACGGTTCAACTTACCAATTAGAAGGCCCGAATGGCGAAGAAGTAAAACTGAATCAATCAGAAGTAAATGAAGAAGATGAATTAGAAATAGGTGAGGAATACAGTTTCTTCATTTATCCTAACCGTTCCGGCGATTTATTTGCGACACAAAACATGCCGGATATCACAACTACAAAATATGACTATGTCAAAGTATTAAAAACAGACCGCGACGGCGCAAAGGTAGATGCAGGATTGCCTAGAGAAGTATTAATTCCTTGGGAAGACCTTCCAAAAGTAAAATCATTATGGCCTCAAAACGGCGACTATGTTTTAGCAACACTAAGAATTGACAGTGAAAAGCAAATGTTTGCTCGACTTGCATCAGAAACTATCGTCAGCCAAATGTATACACCGATTCATGATGACTCAATGCAAAACCAAATGGTAGAAGCAAGACCGTACCGTGTATTAAAAATAGGAAGTTTCTTACTTTCTAAAGACGGATACAAAATTTTCGTACACGAAAGCGAAAGAAAAGCAGAACCGAGATTAGGGGAAGCTGTTGAAGTTCGAATCATCGGACACAATGAAAAAGGCGAACTGAACGGATCATTCTTGCCGTTTGCACATGAACGCTTAGATGACGATGGCCAAGTCATCTTTGACTTATTAGTAGAATATGATGGCGAGCTGCCGTTTTGGGATAAATCCAGCCCTGAAGCTATCACAGAAGTTTTCAATATGAGCAAAGGTGCATTCAAACGTGCTATCGGTCATTTATATAAGAAGAAAATCATTGATATTGAAACAGGCAAAATCAGCTTAACGAAAAAAGGCGAAGCAATAGCCCATTCAGAAGAACAATAAAATATGTAAGATGTTAAAAACTAGGGTAATCGTATCCTAGTTTTTTCTTTTTTGTTGTAATACCCCTGTAAAAAAAGCCCTCAAAATCATATCTTCTGCGATATAAATGGATCTTATCAAGATAATTTCGAAGAAAGCTCAAATTTTTTCGAAAAAATTTTCGTGAAATTCACGTTGAGTATTTATGAAAGTAATATTAACGAAATATTAAAACGTTGTTGTGACAAGGTTTATAAGCCATTTGTTAACTTTGTAAAGATTGTAAATTTAAAGTCCGTTCGCATTAATGATTTATTTACAATTCCTCTATTTGTAATTAACAATCCATATGTAATATAGGTGTTGAAAGTAATTACATACAGCTTGAGCACACACAACTCTTAACGCTCAAATGTTTATTTTTAGGAGGATTTCTTATCATGAAAAAATGGCAAGTTTTAGGTACTACAGTAATTGGAGCTTCATTATTATTAGGCGCATGTGGCAACGGTGGTAACGGCGGAAGCAGCGACGGTGGCGGAAGCAAGGACAAAGAAGTAAAAGGCGAAGTAAAAGGCGACGGTTCTTCAACTGTAGGACCAATTATTGAAATTTTAAATGAGAAATTTGCTCAAAAATATCCGAACGTTACAGTTTCATCAAGTACTTCTGGTACTGGCGGCGGTTTTGAAAAATTCATCGCTGGCGAAACTGATTTCTCAAATGCATCTAGACCAATCAAACCTGAAGAGAAAAAGAAATTAGAAGAGAAAAGTATCAAGTACACAGAATGGAAAATTGCTAAAGACGGCGTAACAATCGCAGTTAACAAAGACAACGACTTCGTTAAAGAATTAACTGTAGATGAATTGAAAAAAATCTATTCTGGTCAAGCTAAAACTTGGAAAGATGTAAACCCTAAATTCCCTGCAAAAGAAATCAAAGCATTCTCACCAGACCAATCACATGGTACTTACGATTTCTTCAGTGAAGAAGTTATGAACAAACAAGATATCAAAGCTGAGAAAAATGCTGATACTAACGTAATCGTACAATCAGTTAAAAACAATAAAAACGGTGTTGGTTACTTCGGTTACAACTTCTACGAACAAAACAAAGACTCATTAAAAGAAGTTAAAATCAAAGGTAAAGACGGTAAATCAATCGAGCCGACTAAGAAAACTATCCAAGATGGATCTTACGCTCTAAGCCGTGACTTATACATCTACACTAGCGATAAAAAATTAAAAGACAACAAAGCATTCAGCACATTCATTAAATTCGTATTAGAAGATAAAGGTAAATCAGCAGAAAAAGCTGGTTACGTAGCATTACCTGAAAAAACTTATGATGAGCAACTTAAAAAATTAGAAGAATCAACTAAATAATTCACAGCACTACTCAAGTTGAACATCAATAAGCAGTAAGATTTTATATCTTACACTCAATATGCACTTGTCCGCCCGAGCTGTGTCTCGGGTGTACTTGTTTAAAAATACTGACACACAATTTAATTTAGAATAACTTATTATTTTCCAAGGGAAGGAAGAAAGGATTATGAAATCTCAACAAAATGTGAGAGAGATGATTGCCAATAATCAAAAAAACAAAAAAGGCTTCAGTGATAAATTCGTTCCTATTATTTTAGCGATTATCGCAGTCATATCGATTTTAACAACGATTGGTATTCTCTTCACACTATTAACAGAAACAATTACATTTTTCACACGCGTCTCAATCACAGAATTCTTATTCACTAAAGAATGGAACCCATTCTCAAGTAGTCCTAAATATGGTATTTGGGCATTAATCTTAGGTACTTTGAAAATTACAGTGATTGCAACATTGTTTGCAGTACCGATCGGATTAGGCGCAGCGATTTACCTTAGCGAGTATGCAACAGACAGAATGCGTAAAATCATTAAACCAGTTCTTGAAATTTTAGCAGGGATTCCGACAATCGTATTCGGTTTCTTCGCATTGACTTTCGTAACACCATTGTTACGTTCGATTTTCCCAGAACTCGGAAGCTTCAACTCTATTTCACCAGGAATTGTGGTAGGGGTTATGATTATCCCGTTAATCACAAGTTTAAGTGAAGATGCAATGGCTTCTGTACCGAACAAAATCCGTGAAGGTGCGTTAGGTTTAGGCGCAACAAAATTCGAAGTATCAACAAAAGTCGTATTACCGGCAGCTATCTCTGGTATTGTTGCTTCAATCGTATTAGCGATTTCAAGAGCTATCGGTGAAACAATGATCGTATCATTAGCCGCAGGTTCTACACCAGATTCAACATTCAATTTAACTGGTTCAATCCAAACAATGACAGGTTATATCGTACAAGTAGCAACAGGTGATGCTACGTTCGGTTCTGATATTTATTACAGTATTTATGCAGTAGGGTTCACACTCTTCCTCTTCACACTAGTAATGAATTTAATCTCTCAATGGATTTCAAAACGTTTCAGAGAGGAGTATTAAGATGGCGAGTACAACAACTACAAATAGCACAGGAAATAGCAGAGCGCTTGTCAATCAACAACAAGTTGAAAAGAAACTATCATCTCGTTTAACTACAAACAAAGTACTGAAATGGGCATTCTTTGCTTGTACACTTATCGGATTAGTCGTGCTAGCAGCCTTATTAGTCAACACTTTATATAAAGGTTTACCATACTTGACACCGACATTCTTTACGAACTTCTCATCTTCAATGCCATCAATGGCAGGTATTAAAGGTGCATTAATCGGTACATTATGGTTAATGATTACAATTATTCCTATCTCTATCATTTTAGGTGTAGGTACAGCGATTTATCTTGAAGAGTATGCGAAAGACAATGCTTTCACAAGCTTTGTGAAAATCAGTATTTCAAACTTAGCAGGTGTACCTTCAGTCGTATTCGGTTTATTAGGTCTTACTATCTTCGTACGTGGTATGGGAATTGACGCATTATCACTAGGAAATTCAGTAATTGCGGCAGCATTGACAATGTCATTACTGATCTTGCCGGTTATTATCGTATCAAGCCAAGAGGCAATTCGTGCAGTACCTAAATCAGTACGTGAAGCAAGTTATGGACTTGGCGGCAACAAATGGCAAACAATTTACAGAATTGTATTACCAGCTGCTTTACCTGGTATCTTAACAGGATTCATCTTATCTCTTTCACGTGCATTAGGTGAAACAGCACCATTAATCTTAATCGGTATTCCAACAATCTTATTAAAATTACCAAGCAGTATTTTCGATCATTTCCAAGCAATGCCGATTCAAATTTACAACTGGGCAAAATTACCGCAAGAAGAATTCCAGCACGTTGCATCAGCAGGTATCATCGTATTACTTGTATTGCTTCTAGCAATGAACGGATTAGCTATCTTCTTAAGAAATAAATTCAGTAAAAAATATTAAGTCAACACTTATAAAGCTCACGAATATTTTTAGCAAAGGAGTTTTGAAACATGGATAAAGTTCAAGACAAAAAACAAGGACAAGACAAGGCAGAACTTAGCAAAGAGTTGCAAGGACATGAAAATGACAACCACATTAGTGTCTCAGCAAATGTTAAGCCGCACGATTCAGGTATTGCTCAGCAATCTAAAGAAATCGTGTACTCTACACAAAATTTAGATTTATGGTATGGCGACAACCACGCATTAAAAAATATCAACTTAGATATTTTAGAAAACAATGTAACTGCAATTATCGGACCTTCAGGTTGCGGTAAATCTACTTACATTAAAACATTAAACAGAATGGTTGAACTTGTACCGGTTGTAAAAACTGCTGGTAAAATCCTTTACCGCGGCAACGATATTTTCAGCAGCAAACAATCTGTTGAAAAATTACGTACTAACGTAGGTATGGTGTTCCAACATCCGAACCCATTCCCTAAATCAATCTATGACAACATCACTTACGGTCCGAAAATCCACGGAATCAAAGACAAAAAAATCTTAGATGAAATCGTAGAAAAATCATTACGCGGCGCAGCAATTTGGGATGAATTAAAAGACAGATTACACCAAAACGCATATGGTTTATCAGGTGGTCAGCAACAACGTGTATGTATCGCTAGATGTTTAGCTATTGAGCCTGATGTTATCTTAATGGATGAACCAACATCAGCACTTGACCCGATCTCAACTTTAAAAGTTGAAGAATTAGTTCAAGAATTAAAAGAACAATACTCAATCATCATGGTAACGCATAACATGCAACAAGCAGCACGTATTTCAGACAAAACAGCATTCTTCTTAAATGGTTACGTTAATGAATATGATGATACTGACAAGCTTTTCTCTAATCCTTCTGACAAACAAACAGAAGACTATATCTCAGGACGTTTCGGTTAATGACTGTTATTCGTCAGCATTACGAAGAGCAGTTAAAAGACTTAATCCAAGATTTGCAAAATCTTGGTATTAAAGTCTACTACAGTATCGACAGTGCAGTGCAATCATTAAACAAAGATGATCGCAATTTCGCACGTCAAATCATTAAACGTGACTTAGATATTAACCAATTAGAAGATGAAATTAACGAAAAAGTAATTATGCTGATTACGAAACAACAACCTATTGCAACAGATTTAAGAATGATGATTGCAGCACTTAAAATTGCATCAGAATTCGAGCGAATCGGAGATAATGCAACAAGCATTGCGAGAATCCGCAAACGTGTTAAAATCACTGACCATTACATTTTGACACGTCTGAAAACAATGGGTGACTTAGCTTTACTCATGTTAAAAGATTTAAACACAGCATTTAAAAATAAGGATGTTACACTCATCCTAGAAATCATTGAAAGAGATAAAGATATTGACGACCTTTATAAAGATATCGTCAATACGACTTATCTGATTGATAATGATCCATTCGTTGCTGGTCAAGCACATTTAGCAGCAAGACACTTAGAACGCATGGGAGATCATATCGCAAATATCGCTGAAAATATTTATTACTATATTACAGGCGAAACTTACGAATCTTACGTCTAAAAATAAACAACTTTCAAATACAAACAGGGATACTGCTTACTCCGGCAGTATCCCTGTTCTTTTATGCTTATATTCTATTCAACAAATCATTTATGCTTATGCGTGTTCAATTTCTTTTGGCTCTATAATAAATTCGGTTGATGAGATAACCTAGCGGTTATTTCTCAATCGAATTTTTTGCATAAAAAGGGCGCAACCCCCTAATATTTAAGTTACCAACACAAATAAAGAGAGGAATTGCGCTTATGACACATTGTATAGCAAAAATACTTGATTATAAAGGGAAAAATATTACTTTTTCTGATGATGTTCAGGAAGTTTACTTTAACTTGGTAAGAACTTTACTATTTAAAGGCACTTTGACATACACACCAGATTGTTGTGAAAACTGCGGAGCAGTAAATGAAAACCATAGAATAGTAAAGAATGGTAAAAGAAAAACGATGATAAAGCTTATGAAGATTCAAGGTAGTCCCAGTTATTTAGAGCTCAAAAAACAAAGGTTCTTTTGTCGTTCATGCCATTCATCATTTGTAGCAAAGACGAATTTTGTGAAAAAACATCATAATTTCTGTAATAAATTAGCGCTGCATATTCTGTATCAAAGCCATGAGAATAGGTCTTGCAAAGGCATTGCTTACGATAACGATGTTAGTTCTGCTTCTGTAATACGTTATATTAATAAAACTGCAAATAGTGTTAAGTTAGGTCCATTTAATGAACTGCCCAAACATATCATGGTGGATGAATTCAAAAGTGTTAAAAATGTAGTAGGTAAAATGAGTTTTATATTTTGTGATGGTGATACGCATCAAATCGTAGATATTTTACCTGATCGTAGAAAGCGTGCATTATTTGCTTATTTTATCCGGTTTGATAGAGAAGTAAGAAAAAGAGTTGAAACAGTTACAACCGATATGTACAGCCCATATATTTCTTTATTTAAGCAGTTATTTCCAAATGCGAAAATCATTTTAGATCGATTTCACCTTGTTCAAGCATTAAATAGAGAACTCAATAGAGTTCGTATCAGGATAATGAATGAAAAAAGACATAAGGATGGCAAATACTATAGAAAACTTAAACATTATTGGAAGCTTATTCTTAAACCTTCCGAATCCTTGAATAGTACGCTTTATAAAGATAACAAGCTTTTCCCTGGATTAGAATCAGAAAAATCAATGATAAATTTTATTTTGGGTGAAAGCCCAGAGTTAAAGGATGTCTATGACAAAGTAAATGCGCTTCGTACATCAATAAAGACCAATGAAAATCATAAATTAACTCATCAAATTCTTAAATACCTTAAGGATAGAAATACTGATGGCGGACTTAAAAGAGTACTTAAAAGCTTTAGAAATTTTTTACCAGAAATTATGAATGCATTAAATCATCCTGGTCGCTCAAACGGCCCTATAGAAGCTATAAATAACAACATTAAAGTACTAAAAAGAATCGCTTATGGATACAGAAATTTCTATAACTTCAGAAATAGAATTCTAATCAAATTCAAGCTATTAGCTAAGAAAAAACATCGCTTCCATACCCCATTGCCTAAAGCAGCTTAAAATAAAAAATGCTCAGTTAGTAATACTAAATTCCATAGGAATTAAAGCAATACTAGCTGAGCGACATAGTTTATGGTAACTATAATATTTGATTTCAAATTTTATGCATCAACCGAATTTGACATAGAGCCTTTCTTTTGTTAAAGATTCTAATTCATCTACGAGACTGCTGATATAACTGATTGTTTCACGCAGCGGCGCATCTGTAGTAATGTCGATGCCTGCTGTTTTCGCTAAATCAACCGGTGATAAACTTCCGCCTGCTTTAAGTGTATTCAACCAATCTTCAACTGCCGGTTGGCCTTCATTTTTAATACGTTGAGACATCACTGTACCGATAGTTAAACCAGCTGAATATGTGTAAGAATAAAGGCCCATGTAGTAATGCGGCTGACGCATCCAAGTTAATTCTGCACCTTCAGAAATTTCCACAGCATCTCCGAAGAAGTCTTGATAGACTTTGCGAGTAATTTCATTTAACACAGGTGCTGTTAATGATTCGCCTTGATCCACTAAACGGTAAACTTCTCTTTGATATGCGGCTTCTAATAAGTGTGTAACCATATTATGATAATACGTTCTGGAAATGATAGATCCGATTACCCAGCGTTTGAATTTCGGATCATCGCTGTTTTTAAAGAGGTAATTCGACATTAGCATTTCATTTGTTGTAGAAGGTGCTTCTACAAAGTACATAGAAGCTTCTGACTCTAAGAAGTTTTGGTGCTGCTGTGCAAGATTAAAGTGGCCAGCATGTCCTAATTCATGTGCAAGCACAAAGGTTTCATTCATTTTGCCTGTCCATGAAATAAAGACATAACTATGAGAAGCAAATGGACTGGCACAATATGCGCCTGTTTCTTTGCCTTTATTTTGAGCAAAATCAATCCAGCGGTCTTCATAAGCTGCTTGTACCATTTTAAGATAATCGTCGCCTAAAATACCTAATGCATTATAAATATACTGCTTAGAATCTTCGATTGATATTTCAGGTTCAAAATCAGGGTCAATCGATACTTTCAAGTCTTCAAATTTCATATGGTCAAAGCCATGTACTTTTTGAAGCAATTTGGCATAGCGCTGCATCACCGGTGCTAAATCACTCATGATGACATCGATTTGACGGTCATACATTTCTCTTGTTACTTCTTGTTCTTCTAATAAATAATCAATAACTGAATCGTAACCTCTTAAGTCCGCTTCAATTTTCTCTTGTTGTACATGTGTATTATAAATTGCTGCTGTTGTATTTTGATATTTACGCAATGCATCGCTGAAGTATTTGAAGCTTTTACGTCTGAATTTTGTATTCGGATTATCTTCATATTCATTTTCGAAAGTAGGGTAGTCCAACGGATAAGTTTGACCATCTACTTCAAACGGTTCGAAATGAATATCCAGCATTTTAGTAATACCGTACATATCATAAGCCGCACTGAATGTCGGTGATAATGAAGCTAGTGTTTTTTCAACTTCATAAGAGAGTTGATAAGGTTTGCGATGTTTTAATTTTGTAAGGTAATGCGGATAAGGTGTTTCTGCTATTAATGTATCGAGCTGTTCATCAGATAACGCTAAAATCTCTGATTCCACAAATGCAAGCTGACTTGCAATTTTACCGTATGAAGTGCTGAGTTTCGCACTGAGCTTTTGTCCATCAGTATCAGTAGTATCCACACTTAAACGCATTTCTGCATAATTGCCTAAACGATCGATTTGAACTAAAAGCTCCACAAATTCAGGCAAAGCTGCTTTCACTTGCTCGACTGAAGATAGCTGATTTTCGTAAGATTCATTAAATGATGCTGTTGCTTGTAAGACTTTGTCTAGTGTTTGATAGAATGCTTCGTCATTCTCAAACAGATCGGATAAATCCCATTTCTCTTGCTTAGGAACATCTTTTCTTAATGGTAATCCTTGACTCATATAGAATTCCCCCTGCAAATAATATTTGATATAAGTTTATATAATAAAGTATACAACAAGCAAGATATGAACGCATCTGGTGCCCATTGTCTTTTAATTCACGTTCTTAACACTTTACTGTACAATAATAATAAGATAGACGATTGAATTCTCATTCGATTGAATTGAGAGGAGTTAGATTATGACGATTTTTGATATGCCGAACTTTCTATGGATAACGATTGCACTGGTACTCATCATTACTGCTTTCGGCGGATTAGCTTTAGGCAAATGGGTAGCACCTGCAGTCTTAACCTTTATTGTACTGGGCGTACTTGCATTCTTTATACCAAACTTTACTAAGATTACTTATCAGCCGTTATTAGGCTATGCTGCATTTATGGCCATTATCAGTTTGATTGAAAGTTTCTTGATTTGGTATTTCACACGCGATTTCAGACGCCGCAGATTAGAAAAACGCATGCAGAAGGAACTGCGCGAGCAAGAAGAGAGAGATTCGCGTGTTCATAGATCCCGCAGAAATAAATAACTATTTGTATTCTTTAACAAGTCTGGTTCATAACAGGCTTGTTTTATTTTATATTCTTATACAGTAACAACTAACTTACTTTCAAAATTATTGATGAAGTATTATAATTGAGCAGTAAATTAACATAGAGAGAGAAAGGAAGTGAACAGCATCTCAGTAAATAGCGCAAGTCTATTACATATCATGATTTCATCTGAGATGTCGCCATGAAAAAGTTATTTTCTTCAGTAGCCGTCGGCGCACTGCTGCTCTCAGGATGCAGCAACGGCGGAGGACATTCCGCTTCGAATACGGAACAATTAAATGTAGAACTTCCATTAAAAACTACTACACTCGCACCTTATGATACTGATGTTCCAGTTACAGTAGGGGCAGCTGAAACCTTATTTAAAACTTCAGCTAAAGGGGAAATCCAACCGCTTTTAGTAAAATCATATGAACAACCCTCTGATGACACATTGAAGTTGACTTTAAAAGATAATATTAAATTCCAAAATGGGCACAAGCTGACAGGGGAAGCTGTCAAAAGCAGCTTAGAACAAGGCTTGAAAAAGAGTGAGCTGCTGAAAGCGACATTGCCGATAAAATCTATTCAAGCTCATGGGCAAGAAGTTACAATTCAAACGAAAGAAGCTTATCCGGAACTTGTTTCAGAACTCGCAAGTCCCTATACAGCTATCTATGATACAAAAGCAGATACAGACATCAAACAAACGCCTGTAGGTACAGGTCCTTATGCCATTAAAGACTTTAAACGTACGCAGCAAATCAGCTTAAGTCAAAATAAAAATTACTGGCATGGCAAGCCGAAACTTAAGCAAATCAAAGTCACATTCAATGAAGACGGCAGTGCACGTACTGACCATGTATTATCTGGCAGAACAGATCTGACTAAAGATGTGCCTACAGATAAAATCAATTCTGTGAAAAAATCAGATAAAGCAAAACTTGAAACTGCATCCGGCTACAGAACTTCTTTCTTGCTTTATAACCATACAAGCAAGAAAATGACGAAAGACGTTCGAGCTGCACTTGATGCAGTGATTGACCGTAAACAAATCACTCAAAAGGTTGCACATAATTATGCCAAACCAGCAAATGGACCATTCAATACCAACTTAGACTTCATTCAAGACCAATCTGTACCATCGCAAGATATTGAAAAAGCTAAAAAATTAATGGAAAAAGCAGGCTACTCTGATAAAAAACCATTAACCTTGCGTGTATCATCCTATTCAGGACGTCCAGAATTAACAAAAATCCTGCAAGTGATTCAATCTGATGCAAAACAAGCACATATCAACATCAAGATACAAAACGTAGATGATATAGAAGGCTTCTTGCAAAACAAAAAAGACTGGGATGCTTCGATGTATAGTTTCGGCACATACCCACGAGGAGACAGCGGCTACTTCTTTAATATGGCCTACAAAAAAGACGGAGCTGTAAATAAAGGGGCTTACCATAACGCACAAGTAGATCAATTAATCGAACAGTTGAATCATACTGTAGATAAAAGTGAACGCGACCGTTTAACAAATGAAATACTGAAAGTCTCAAAACAAGATATTCCGAATAGTTATATCACTTATAACGACCAAATCAGCGCTATGAATCAAAAAGTCGAACATGTGAAAGTTTCACCAGAAGACATCTACTTAATAGATGAAAAGGTGGATAAGCAAGAATGATAATTAAACAAATTCTATCTAGAATAGGACAAATGATCTTAGTATTGTTTGTCCTTTCTACTATTACGTTTATTTTGATGAAATTGTCTCCAGGCGATCCGGTGAATAAACTGCTGCATTTAGATGTTGCGAATGTCTCATCTGAGCAAATCGAACAAACTAAAGCACAACTCGGATTGAATCAGCCTTTACTTGTGCAATGGTGGACATGGTTTTCACATATCCTTCATCTAGACTTCGGCACAAGTATACAGACACAAGAACCTGTACTGAGTGAATTGATTTACTTTACACCGCCGACATCGGTAATCGCATTTGGGACGTTATTTATTACACTCGTACTATCATTAACGTTAGGGACATTAGCTGCGGTATATTACCGTACATGGATTGATCGTGTGATTCGTGTTGTAACTTCAGCGTTTGTCAGTATCCCGTCATTTTTCTTAGGGATGTTGTTCATTTATGTATTCGCACAGAAACTTGAAATCCTTCCTGCAGCCGGTATTGATACACTTGCAGGTTATATCATGCCGATTATTGCATTAAGCATAGGAATGAGTGCTTATCACATAAGATTGATGCGTTCGACACTGATTGATTTATATAGAAGCAGAGAAGTAAAAGCTTCTCGTGCCAGGGGAATGTCTGAAAGCTATATTTTATTTAAAGACATATTCAAACCTGCTTTAATCCCGGTTATTTCAATTATAGGGATGTCGATTGGCGGATTGATCGGCAGTTCCGTTGTTATTGAAAACCTTTTTGATATTCCCGGCATCGGTTACTTTTTAGTAGAAAGTATTCGTTCTAGAGATTACCCGGTTGTACAAGGTGCTGTATTGATGATAGGTGCTTTTGTCGTCATCGGTAATACGATAGCAGACATCATTATTTTATTCTTAGATCCGACACAGCGTTATCAGCATTTAAAACACAAGCCGTTATGGAAGAAGAAAGCAGAAAGGCGCGTGAAGCAATTATGAAATTAACGAAAAAGAACAGCATCTTTTATGTTTTTGGCGCCTATTTAATATTGCTTATCATCTTGCAGTTTACTGTTACAACAAACCAAGCATTGACTGTACATTTAAATGAAGCTTTAGAAGGACCAAGTTTGAAGCACCTCTTAGGTACAGATGATTATGGCAGAGATTTATTTGCACGTCTTGTAATCGGTGCGCGCTATACATTGGCTATTACGTTACTTACAATTTGCATGATTGTACTTATCGGTGTCCCATTAGGTTTGATTGCCGGCTATCGCAAAGGCTGGATAGATACGATTATTATGCGCATCATCGATATTGGATTAGGTATACCTGACTTTGTGCTAATGATCGCATTTGCCAGTTTCTTTAAACCAAGTATTTGGAATTTGGTTATAGCAATCACTATGATTAATTGGATGACTTATACACGTGTTACACGTGCAATTGTCAATACTGAGATGAATAAGAACTATATCAAATTGGCGCGTTATTTCCATACGCCTAGTTATATCATTATTTTCAAACACTTGTTACCGCAAGTTGTGCCTTCATTATTTGTCTTAATGATAGTAGATATCGGTAAAATCATTCTCTATATTTCATCTTTATCATTCTTAGGTTTAGGTGCACAACCGCCTTCACCAGAATGGGGTGCTATGTTAGCTGCAGGCAGAGATTTCTTTACGGAACATCCGATTATGTTATTAGCACCTGCTGCACTGATTTCAATTACTATTTTATTATTCAATTTGGCAGGCGATGCATTACGTGACAGAATAGCAGAAAGAAGGGATATTCATGGCTGAACCATTAATGGAAATTAAAAATTTGAATATCACCGACAACTTACAACACACATTGATTAATCAGTTAAATCTTACTGTCAATGAAGGGCAAGTGAATGTGTTGATTGGAGAAAGCGGTTCGGGTAAAAGTTTGACCGCAAGTACATTGATTGGTCAAACTCCACCGAATCTGCATGTCAGTTATGATCAGTTTCTATTTAAAGGCGAACCTGTCACTGCATTTAAACATTTATTAGGCCATAAAATCGGTTATATCTCACAAGATTACGCACACAGCTTTACACAACATACATTACTCGGCAAACAACTCGTCGCAATTTATCGCACGCATTATAAAGTCTCTAAAAAAGAAGCACTCAGTCAAATCAAAAAAGCGTTAAGCTGGGTCAATTTAGAGCATACAGAAATACTGTCAAAATACCGTTTTATGTTATCAGGCGGACAGCTGGAACGTCTATATATTGCCAGTGTCTTAATGTTAGAACCGGATTTTATTATTGCTGATGAACCTGTCGCATCACTAGATGTGTTGAATGGACAACGTATTATGAAGTTGATTAAACATCTGGCAGAGGAACACGATACCACGTTACTGTTGATTACACATAACTTAACCCATGTCATACAGTATGCGGATACTATTAATGTAATAAGAAACGGTACGATTATTGAAAGCGGTGCTTTGAAGCATTTCAGAGAAGGGCAGACACATCCTTATACACAACAACTATTAAATGCGAGAAGCCGTTTAGTCAGAAAGGATGAAGTGCATGATCAAAATTAAGCATCTAAGTTTTGCGTATGATAAACAAAATGTCTTGCACAATATCAGTTTAAATATTCAAAAGGGCGAACTAATCGGAGTAATTGGTGAATCAGGTTCAGGAAAATCCACATTAATGAATTTAATCCTTGGCGATTTGCGGCCTGATCAAGGCGTCATTGATGTGAATACTGAACGTGTTTTACCGATTTTCCAACAAGCCACACAAAGCTTCAATCCGAAGTTAACACTCAGAACATCATTGAAAGAACCTTTAAAATACTATGCACACGCTGAATCCTCCTTTGATGCGATAGTATTGCCGTTGATGAAACAATTAAATCTCGAACAAAGACTGTTAGAGCGTTATCCAGATCAAGTCAGCGGGGGACAATTACAGCGTTTTAACGTCCTTAGAACAGTTATGTTGCAGCCAGATGTATTGATTTGCGATGAAATTACATCGAGCTTAGATGTAGTTGCTGAACAAAAGCTCATTTCACAATTAAAAGCTATTCACCAGCAGCAGCAAACTACAATGGTGATTATTTCTCATGATATCGCCATGCTGAATCAGATTGCTGATCGCATGATTGTATTGCAAAATGGTCATATTGTAGATGATTTTAATACACAAGATTTATTTGCGTCAACACGTCATGCATATACAAAAGAACTTATCCAAGCTTATGATGAAAACTAAGTCATAGTTCACATATATCCGGAGGCAAAAGGCCATCCGGATATTTTATTTTAATATTTTGGATTATGTAAACTAAAATCTCAGATACTAATCTCTATATACAACTTCTAATATTCAACTCAAATTATGCCTATAATTATTATCGTTAAACTTCATAACTGTAAATATGTCCGATATGTACGAAATGAAATACATAAAATACGTATTTTGGTTCAGAAGTCAGAACTATAATTTCTAAAACTGAATCACGTAACAAAGCTGCAGTATATGAATTACAAACCGCAGCAAAATTTATACAAACATATATAAGAGAGTATAGGTAAAAGGCACTTCTTCTGCTCAATACATAACTTCCTATAATATATATTATGTAAACTAAAAGAACGAAAATAAGATTTACATAGAGCTCTCTCGATTTTATGCCTATTTTCGACATCTGTTATACATTACTGACTTGCAATGTTTTAGTTACCATTAGCGATTCATTTATATGTTCAATTGAATTCTAGAACCTGATTCACAATTATCTCAGCAACCTCACTCGTTATAAACATGCTAATACTTAATCTGAGCTGGTAATAAAAAATCATAATCCTAAATTTGAAAAGCGTATTGATAGTCAATTTATGAATTTAAATGAAAAAATTGATGCATTAGACGCAAAAGTAAATGATATTCATCAATCACTGGATACTAAAATAGATGAACGCTTTAACACACTTGATGCTAAGATCGATGAACGTTTTAACACACTTGATAGAAAGTTTGACTATAAATTTAATACATTAGACGGTAGAATGACTAAGCTTGAAACTAAATTTGATGATTTCCAAAAAAATTCGAATACTCAATTCAAATGGCTTATCACAACAATGCTCAGCATGATTTTGGTCGTACTCGGTGTGTTAACTTATTTCATATAATGTTTTTTCTCCATTATATACTTATTTAAAGTCGCATATTTTCTCTTCCATTATTAATGGCAGGAAATGTTTCTAGCGAAACAATCAAACATTTTGTATAAAACTAAAGAAAAAAGGTGACAACTTTGAGCCAAGCATTAATAGTTAAAATCATTTTAGATCC
The DNA here is from genome assembly GCF_025561445.1 of Staphylococcus sp. IVB6181. Classification (NCBI taxonomy): domain Bacteria; kingdom Bacillati; phylum Bacillota; class Bacilli; order Caryophanales; family Staphylococcaceae; genus Staphylococcus; species Staphylococcus sp. IVB6181. The sequence continues at coordinate 1,626,954 of NZ_CP095096.1, forward strand.
TAACAAAAAACAACTAGAATTAATCAAACAATCATCACGCTTATATATTGATACCGTTAATACACTCGTTGCTGAAATGGTTGAAGTACAGACACAAACAATGAAAACCGCCAAGCATATTCATGTACCTTTAAACAACAGTGTCAAGAATCAAGCAATTAGAGATGCTAAGTCAGTTTTTAAACAAGCTAAGAAAACACAATATCAAAAGATACCTGTTTCAAAAAGACCTATTATTGTATGGAATAACCAAAACTATACAATTAATCATACAAGTATAAGCGTTCCATTTATTATAAAGGGAAAGACTCAAATAATTGAAATTAAAGCTCACATTTCGGACTACGAAAGAAATATAATTGAAAAAGCCAGTAAATTAGAAACGTTGCGTATCACCCGAAAAGGAACTGACTATGTCGCACAAATTGCAGTTGAAACACCTTTTTAAACTACCACTTAGGCATTAAAGTCATGGGTGTTGATTTAGGTATTAAAATTCCTGTCAACACAATATAGAAATCATCAAATTAGAAAAATTGGCCAACATCATATTATGAACTAGGATGGGGTATTGGCATACCCTCAGCTTTAGGCAAGTACAAACTAGAAATAGATGCGTACGTTTTGCACTAAAGAATCCCACTGCTTTAGCTATGGGAGTGTCAAATTTTAGTAATATTTCTCCCTTTTTCAGTAAAATATATTCCATTTATAATTACTTTAAACACCCTTCTATTATACAATTCATTTATTTTGTTGATTATCACCTTTTTATATCTATTTATAAGCGTTAAACACACAATTTTTCGCTAAAGGTTATATACTATTGTATATATTTCATGAAAGAGGTGTTAGAATTTGTCTACAAATCACATTAGATGGTCAAGTGTAATCATCGGCTTATTATTCTCATTAATTGGTATTTTAAGCGTAAGCTTCCCTATGAAAAATTTAGCAGTCATCACTTGGTTATTTGGTATTTTCTTCATTTTTAATGGGATTGCAGAATTATTCTTCAGACGTTTAACTAAATCCTTTGTTGGGGTTTCTAGCGGATGGTTAATGATACTTGGTATTCTAAATATTATTTTCGGTATTTTGTTCATAGTTTTTACTGATGTCGGCCAAGTCGCGATCGTGTACATGCTTGCATTCTGGTTTATCTTTGCTTCTATATTAGGTATCTTCACTGTGACACCGGCAGAGCAAACGAATAACGTATATCACTTTTTCTCAATACTCGTTAATATCATTGGTATTATCGCAGGTATCATCTTGCTGTTCAACCCATTCATAGGCGCTTATATCATCGCATTCTTTGTGGGTATCACTTTCCTCTTAATCGGACTGAACTATATCTTCGATGCATTTGCACACTAATTTAATCATAATAAAAGCGTGCTTTCCTCATAATTTTGAAGAAAGCACGCTTTTTAATTAACTTTAGTTAGTACTCTAATCCTTACTAACTATTTTTTTACTTTTTGGCGGATATTATTCAATGTATTGAAAATCCAGTATTTTACTTTTTGGATTGGTTTATAGAAATCTCCGATTAATTCTTCGATTTGAACATTGAAACCGCGTTTGAAACGATATACACCATAGTCTTCACTATCTTCAGTGAAGTCTCCAGATAAACCATAGAAGTTATAACGATCATAACCATGTTCGAAGCAGTAATTAATCATATACCAATGCATCATATAAGGTCCCATGTATTGGTTATATTTCTCTGAAGAACCGCCTGAGAAGTAGTTCACTTCATAAGCATTCGCAAAGTATACCCCAGCAGCTAAGTCTAATACAGAGCCGTCTGTTTGACGTAATTCGCTTGCTTTAAGCAATTCTTTTTGGTCATGTTCGATTTGTTTGTCTAACTCAGAGATTTTCTTCAATTGCTTATCTGACTTATTTTCTTTCGCCATCATTTGATCACGACGACCTTCTTTGTCATTGAGTGATTCTTGTAATGATGTAATATACTCATCTAAATCAATATAAGCTAATGGAATAAGTACTTTATCACCGTAATGTTCAATAAAGTTTTTAAAGTACTCGTCTGTTTTAGAAACAAAGCCTGCACGCTCTTCTGTTTCACGGTAAAGTTTAAGGAATTTATCTAATTCGTCTTCACCTAAGAATCTCACTTTAACGCCATAATTAATAGCTTTATTAATGTTACGTTTACGTTGGCTGTCGAATTGTTTCTTAAGCGATGCTGGTGTTTCATCTTTTAAGTCTAAAACCCCCATCCAACGTACTTGGCTTGATGTATCGTATTTTGTTGTAAAGCCATGGTGGTGATAACCATGTGATTTGAACAAGTTCACAATCGCATCATTTTTAGTACTGTCCGGCAGCGGATTAACATCTTTATCATAGATTTGATAAATCCAATAAGGGTCTATTTTAACGTATAAGCATTGATGCTGGCGCAAGTACTTCTCTAACTCGCGCAAGTAAAACTCAACCAAACCTAAATCACTGTAATCCATCACAGGTCCGCGGTTGGAATAATATACGTAACTACCCATTGTTGGAATTTTAGAAAATAAACTTGCTACTACGACACGATTGTCAGTGTCTTTAATTCCAAGTAACACAACTTCGAAACCATCTGCCTCTCTAGTTCCGATGTTTTCCTTTGTTTGGAAATAATGACTTTCGAGTGATGGATTCTGCACAAAATTGTCATATTCTTTAACTGTCAACTCTGTAAATTTCATTTCTTTATTTCCCTTCTACCTTATGTTTATCTATCTTTGATTTTCTTCAATGTTGTATAGAGTTTGTACATTGGCTTATTAATAGGTGCAATAAAGTCTCCTACATACTCAATCACATCTGCGTTAAATCCTTTTTTGAACTTAACTACTCCTGCATCTTCAGCATATTCTGTGAAATGACCGCTGATACCGTAGAAATTATAGCGGTTGATACCGTGTTGAATCGCATAATTAATCATTTCCCATTGCACTGCATAGCTGCCTGCAAAATGACGGTATTCATTAGATGTTCCGCCTGCGTAATACACTACTTCAAATGGATTGATAATAAAGAAGCCTGCTGAAATCGGTAATTCATTACCATGTTTCTGCTGCAAGTCGCGTGCTTCAGCAACTTTTTGATGATGTGCTTTCAACTGTTGTTCCAAGTTTTCTTTTTTACGTGCTGCTTTTTGATTATCAGGATTTTTATTTAAATCTTTCTCCGCTTTATTGATTTCTTTTTCTAAATTCTTCTCTTCAGAATTCAACTCATTAATATATTCCTCGAAATCAATATAAGCTAGCGGTACAAGCACACGGTCTTTATAATGTTTTAAACGATGGTAATAGAAGTCATCTTCACGATCATCGAAATCTTTCGCTTCTGCAGTATCTTCCATAAACTTACGGAAAATATGCATTTCATCTTCCCCTAAGAAACGTACTTTGACACCGTTGCGTTTTACTTTTTTAGTATTACGCTTACGCAAGCTGTCCATGCCTTTTAATACGTCTTGCGGTGTTTTGTCTTTTAAATCTAATACTGAGTGGAAACGAATTTGAATGATCGGATCGAATCCTGTTGTAAAGCCTTGGTGTTCGTAACCGAGTTGCGCCATTTTATCGAAAATCCAATCATTTCCTGCATTCCCTGTAATTTCCCCATCATGATTGCGGTATTGATAAGGTAAATATGGATCGACACGCAAATACAACGCATTATATTGTTTCACATATTTTTTAAGTTCTCTAAAGAAGTAATGAACTAATTCTTTATTTTCATAATCAATGACCGGGCCGCGGTTTGAATAGAAATATTTAAAGAACTTCATCACTGGCACAGCTGTGAGTAAACATGCTGCGATAACATTGTCATCATTATCTTTAACACCTACTAAGTGTGTTTCAGTACCTTCTGCAACTTTTAACTCATAATTGCCGACCATTTGTGTAAAATGGCTATAAGTCATTTTATCTGTAAATTCTCCAAATTCAGCTGTAGTTAGATTGGTAAACTTCATAATTTCAATAACTCCTAATTTGTATTCTCTATCTTTTATTTTGCTTCTAATTTCTAATTTCAATCTTCATTATTATACAATACCCAAAACGAAAACTAAAATTGAAACCTCTGTATCTGTTTCTTTATTATGTATGTTAAGTAAGATAGTACTTTCTTACAACTATTCTGGATAGTTTAAAATAACGTTCCCTAAATCTCCTTGCTTTACTATCATAACATGCTCTCCCCTTAGATAGTTATCAAAACCCCTGTACACAAAGCAAATCAGAGTCATTTCTGACTCTGATACATTTGCATTTATTTTAATTCGGCTTTCTCTTCACTTTCATTAAGTGCAGCTCTGATTCCTTGAAGATATTGTCTAATCGATGCAATATCATCTTCGGCAAATCGTTTCACAATTTCACTGCCGATGACCACACCATCAGCAAATCCGGCAACTTCAGCAACCTGTGCTTTGGTTCTGATACCGAACCCTGCGACTACCGGGACATCCGCTTGTTCTTTAATTAATGCAATTTTATTTTTCAACTCAGGATGGAAACCGCCATTATCTCCTGTTGTCGCATTCATCGTTACAGTGTAAATGAATCCTTCTGCGTGTTCTGCGATGTGTTGAATACGGTCGTTTGAAGCGGTCATCGCTATAAGTGAAATGATTTTTACTTTTCGGTTTTCAAAACGTTGTTTAAACTGTTCAGCTAATTCAAAAGGTAAATCTGGTATGATTAAACCATAAACCCCTGCTGCTTCGCAGTCTTGAAGAAATTGTGCCTCTCCATAATGAAGAATAACATTATAATATGTCATTAAAACATAACGAGAATTAGTCAATTCCTCTTTATGTGCTGTTAATGCTTTTAATATTTTACGCGCACTCATACCTTCTTTGATTGCCTGTTGCCCAGCTTCCATAATAGTCGGACCATCTGCGACCGGATCAGAGAATGGCAGACCGATTTCTACAATATCCGCTCCTTCTGCTTGCAGAACTTTTAAGTTAGCTATGAAATCTTTGTTTCCCATAATATAGGGTATAAATAATTTACTCATGGTCTCCACCTCTTTCTTGCATATAAGTGCGGATTGTATCCATATCTTTGTCTCCGCGGCCTGAAATTGTTACAACGATTATCTCGTCTTTATCCATTTTAGGTGCTAATTTTTCTACATAACTCAAGGCATGTGCACTTTCAATCGCTGGAATAATCCCTTCTGCTTTTGTAAAGCGGATTAAAGCTTCCATCGCTTCTTCATCAGAAGCATTCGGATATTCTGCACGTCCAATATCATGATAGTAGCAATGTTCAGGTCCGATACCCGGATAATCCAAACCTGCAGAAATAGAGTGTGCTAAACCGATTTGCCCTTCTTCATCTTGAAGCAGATACATTTTTGTACCATGCAATACACCGACTGAACCTTTACCGATAGCTAACGCATGTTTGCTTGTTGATGCTCCTGCACCAGCAGCTTCAACACCATATAATTTCACATCTTTATCTTGGACAAATGGATAAAATGTGCCAATTGCGTTTGAACCGCCGCCTACACATGCGACAACGGCATCAGGCAATCGCCCTTCTTTTTCTAAAATTTGTGTTTTAATTTCGTTTCCGATAACACTTTGGAAATCACGTACCATAGTTGGGAATGGATCAGGACCTAATGCTGAACCCAATAAATAGTGCGTATCATCCACATGACTGACCCAATATTGCAGCGCCTTGTTAACCGCATCAGAAAGTGTACCTTGACCTTCTGTCACGGATACAACTTTTGCGCCTAACAACTCCATTCTAAAGACATTTAAAGCTTGTCTTCTGATATCTTCTTCTCCCATAAAGACAACGAGTTCCATATCGAAGAGTGCTGCGACTGTTGCACTGGCTACACCATGTTGGCCAGCTCCTGTTTCAGCAACTAATTTCTTTTTGCCCATACGTTTGGCTAATAGCGCTTGGCCTAATGCGTTGTTGATTTTATGTGCACCTGTATGGTTTAAATCTTCACGCTTTAAATAGATTTTTGCGCCGCCTAATTGTTCTGTATAAGACTCAGCAAAAGTTAATGGTGTTGCACGCCCTACATAATCTTTTAAATAACCGTCCAACTCTTCTTGGAAAGTCGGATCCTCTTTTGCTGCTTCGTAAGCTTGTCTAAGTTCTTGAATAGCCGGCATTAATGTTTCTGGAACATAACGGCCGCCGTAACTCCCGAAAAATCCAAGTGCATCTGCTTCTGTTTGAATAGGTTGTGTTGTATTATGCGTCATTTTTATCTCTCTCCTCAATATAATTTGATATTGTTTTCATTGCTTGTGCATCCTTTTGACCAGCTTGTTCAATTCCGCTTGCGATGTCATATCCTGCTGCTTTGATTCCAAGTTGTTCGAATGCTTGAATCTTTTCTAAATCCATACCGCCAGCAACCAAGTAAGGAACATCCGGCAATTGTTTCAATTGATTCCAATCGAACGTTTGACCTGTACCGCCGTAATGAATCGAAGGGGTATCAATAATAAATAAATCAGTATATAGCCGATAAGTTTCAATCGCATCTGCTAACTTTCCATCTGCCGGCAATGCCTTATAAATCTGGATGTTAGGATAATGAGTACTGCACCATCGCAACAGTGCAGTATCTTCATGGCCGTGAAATTGAATGGTATCTATACTGGTTTCATTGATTAATCGCGAGACAATGGCTTTTGTCGGATTCACAACGACTGCCGCTTTATGAATCGAATCAGGTATGATTTTTGTCATTTGTGCAATTTCACTGATTCTTTGATGACGTTTGCTTTTTAAATAATGAATAAAGCCGATTGCATCTATATCATTTTTTATCGCCTGTTCAACATCTTTTTGATTTTGAAATCCGCAGTACTTTAAGAACATTTTACTGCTCCTTTTTTAGCTGCAGACTAGGTAAAAATTGCGAAAGGTCATCACATTTCATCAGCGATTCACCGATAAGTACACCATCAATACCAGAACCGACAACTTTTTCTACATCGGATTGTGTATGGATGCCGCTTTCAGATATATAATAGAAACCTTCTCTTTTATCTGCCAAAATTTCATTTGTATGTTCTACATCTGTTACGAAACGTGTTAAATCTCTATTGTTTACACCAATGATTTCTGGTGCTAATTGGTAAGCTCTTTCCAATTCTTGTTTACTGTGGACTTCTACTAAAACATCTAAATCCAACGCTTTTGCATATTGATAAAGTTCATGCATTTGCTGATCATCTAAGATGTTGACGATTAATAAAATCATTGAAGCACCTGCTCGATGTGCCACATCGATTTGAATCGGTTCAATCATGAAGTCCTTACAAAGTACAGGCAGTGTTGTTTGCTGTGTCAGTCGATTAAGACGTTCGTAACTGCCGCCGAAATAATATTCGTCTGTTAAAATTGAAATCGCCTGTGCACCATAAGTTTCGTAGTCTTTCACTTGCTGTGTTAAATTTCTTTCCGGCAATTTCTTAACAGATGGACTTTTAGACTTGATTTCCGCAATGACTGAGAGATGGCTTCGTTCAGATAATCGTTCGCTTAACTTCTTTTTATAACGTACATCTGTTTCAGGCAATGTTCTTAATAAGTCTTCATAATAGCCTTCTGCCAACAATTCTTTTTTATATGCTACGATGTCATCCAATATAGTCATACACTTGTCCCCCAGTCTTTTTATATTGTTCGAAGGCTTTTCCTTCGTCTATGAGTTGTTGTGCAAGTTTGACACCTTCTTGAATCGAGTCTGCTTTTTCTGCTGTATACAAAGCAATCCCTGCATTAAGTACCACAACATCGCGCTTGCTGGAATGATCTTTGCCGCTCAGAATATTGAGTGTAATTTCTAGATTTTCTGATGGTGTACCGCCTCTTAATGTGTCATTGCTTGCAGGTGTTAACCCCACATCCTGTGCACTTAAATGATAAGAGGTAATGCCTGTATCTCGGTTAACTTCGTAAATTAAGTTTTCACCTGATAAAGTCGCCTCGTCCATTCCATTTGCGCCATGTAATACGATTGCGCGTTTTCTGCCTAAGTCATAAAGTGTTTGTGCCATTGTTTTTACAAAATCTGGGTTGTATACACCAACAACTTGATAATCTAATTTGAATGGATGAATCATTGGTCCTAAAATATTGAAGATTGTCGGACCTTCCAGCATTTTTCGGATAGGTTGAATATGTTTCATCACTGGATAAGTATCAGTCGCATTTAAAAAAGCTAAACCTATTTCATCCATTTTCGCTTCAGCATCTATAACTTGTGTGCCTGCGATACCCATTTTGTTGAGTAAATCGGTGCTGCCGGAAGCGGATGTAATGCTTCGGTTACCATGTTTTAATACCTTAACGCCTGCTGAGGCAACCACAAATGCGGTTGTTGTAGAAATGTTGAAACTATTAGATTTATCACCGCCTGTTCCACATACACACATCGCACCAGGATAAACCGGTTGAATGGGATACATCGTTTGTATCATCGCTTGAACTAAATAAGTCACTTCAGTTTGATTCAAGGGGCGGGCAGTATATTCACGCAGTAATTCAGCTTTGGTATCTTGATCAATATCAGGATGGATTAAGGTTTGAATAAATTCATGGATATCTTGTTGTGTTAAACTACTGTGCTGTTGAATTTTTTGAATAAGTGTCATGGCTGCTAGCCCCTTTCTCTACTAATTTAATAAAGTTATGAATAATGGTTGCGCCTTGTTCAGTCGCAAACGATTCTGGGTGGTATTGTATGCCGTAATGCGGATAAGTTTTATGTTCATAAGACTGAATGCAATCTGTTGTCTCTCCCGTAATGATTAAATCTTTCGGAAATGTAACTGGGTCGCTGACTAGTGAATGATAACGCATGATTTTCAAATCTTTTGGTACACCCTCGTATAAAATAGATTCATGTGTTTGATGCATCGTATCGACTTTTCCATGCAATACACTAGCACCTTGAATCACTTTGCCTTTGTAATAACACGTTAAAGCCTGCGCACCAAGACAAATACCTAAAATCGGCAAATCATGATAATGGTCGATAATACGCGATAAATCATCTGTATCTTCTGGATGTCCCGGTCCTGGAGAGATAATCACCGCATCAGGATGCAAGTCATAAACAGTAGGATCATCCGGATATTTCACAACAACATCTGTGTATCCTGCCACAATGTTTACTAAGTTATAAGTGAATGAATCATAATTATCTACAATCAATATCATGGTGTAACCTCCAGTAAGCTTTTAGCTTTCAAACGTGTTTCTTCTAGTTCTTTTTCAGGGATGGAATCATAAACAACGCCGCATCCTGCTTCTACATCAACATATGTTTCATCAATCAACATTGTTCGAATGGCTAAGGCAAAGTCTAAATCGTGATTGCAGTTAATGTAGCCGACCCCTCCGCTGTATACACCGCGTTTATATGGATGTGCTTCGTAAATTCTTTCTATCGCTCTCAACTTAGGTGCACCAGATACCGTACCTGTTGGTAAAAGACTTGCGATAATATCCATCGGCGATATTTTCTCTTTTAACTGACCAGTCACTACACTAACAATGTGCATCACATGTTCGTACTTTTCGATTTCCATCAGGCGTTCGATTTTTGATGTACCTGTTTGACTGACACGATGGATATCATTTCTGCCTAAATCAACTAACATACTATGTTCGCTTAATTCTTTTTCATCGCTCAGCAGTTGTTTGGCATTAGCTTCGTCTTCTTCCGGTGTTTTGCCTCTTTTAATAGTTCCGGCAATCGGATTAGTCACAACTTCACTGCCTTTGACTTTCACAAAGCTTTCAGGTGAACTGCCTACTATAATCGGTTCATCAATATTCAAGTAATACATATACGGACTTGGATTTTGTCGTTTTAATTTACGGTACAGCTGATAAGACAGCGCATGTAATTTATCGCCGAATCCATGTTGGTATCGATAAATTCTTGAAGGTACAACTTGGAACATATCCCCTTCTGTGATTAACTGTTTAAATTTCGAAATAGTTTGAATAAACTGATTATCAGGAATATTCGGAATTATTTCTTTTTGAATCGGCACAAAAGATGTATCCGGTTGATATAATTTTATGTTTTGAAGTGCCTCCACTTGCTTTTTAACCTTATCTTCGATGGCTATTTTATTTTCTTTTGAGAATAAGTTCGTTGAGATGACATACAAATATTCTTTGTAGTGATCAAATACGTAAACATCTTCTATCATGTACAGATGCACATCGTTTTGTTCTGGTTTATCTTTAACAGCACTTCTTTTTAATACCGGAAACTCGTGTCGGACCAAGTCAAAGCTGCAATAGCCTATAAACCCTGAAATAAACGGCAAGTCTTTCAACTGTTCATCTTCTACCTCTGAATAATAACTTTGTACAAAGTCTTTCAGCTTTTGGTACGGATGGTTGGAAGTGATGGTTGTATCAAAAGGTGTTTTAATTTCTAATTGATCCTCTGTTAAAATCACTTCTCCATAAATATCCAGTGCCACGACTGAATAACGTCCTTTCGTTTTATTTTGGCTTGCACTTTCCAAGATGATTTTATGTGCTTTCAATTGTGCTAATGCTTCAGGGGTAATATCAGCATTCAGTCTTTCATAAACTACATCCATTTTTCTTATCGCTCCTCCCATAATAAAAAGCGCCCTTGTTTGTTGTAACAAGGACGCTTTTGGCGCGGTACCACCTTTGTTAGCAATCCATAAGATTGCTCACTCATGCTTTTATTTGATTGGCAGCTTCAAACAAAACCCAATTCATTAAACAGCGAGGTTAGTTTGCATCTACCACTAACTTTCTGAATCTGCTCACTCTGCTTAACTACTACCTTTTGTCTTATCACTGTATTTCTCTGTCTCTTCCAAATTAATAAAAGACACCACAATAACGCTTTACTCCTGTAAGGACGCGTTACCGTGGTGCCACCTTAGTTCAACATAGACATGTTCTTATTGATAAAAATTAAATTGTGTTCATGCTTGCTAAAAGTCCCAATTCACTTGATACGCTGTACTGATTTGCATCAACCATCAGTTTTCTGTTTGCTACATTTCATATAAGCTACGTTTACTTTTAACATCGTTCGCAATGTACTTTGAATTATACACTGCATTTTCAGCGATGTCAACACAAAAGTTAAACAACACTATATTTTTGGTTTTAATCTTCAACCATATCTGAGAAGAGATATGCCTCTAACAAGCGTTGTGTCGCTTTGATCGAATCAATATGTGTACGTTCCAATGCATGCGAAGATTCAATACCTGCCCCAAACAATCCGTGTTTGATATCTGCACCTGAACGCAATGCTGCTGAAGCATCTGAACCGTAATAAGGATAAATATCGACTTTATACGGAATCTCGTTGCTTTGCGCTAATTGTGTTAAATGCTGTCTCAATTTTTTATGATAAGGTCCTGAAGCATCTTTTGCACAAATAGAAACGGTATACTCATCAGAAGTTTGGCCATCTCCTAATGCGCCCATATCAAATGCAATATACTCTTTGACTTTGCCTGGGATAGAAGCATTGGCACCATAACCTATTTCTTCATTGTTAGAAATAAAGAAATGCGTAGTATACGGCAATGTTTTACCGTTTTCTTTCAGTTTTTCTAAAAAGTCCATAATCATCGCAACACTTGCTTTATCATCTAAATGACGTGATTTAATAAAGTCATTAGCTGTAAATACCGTTCTAGGATCTAAACTGATAAAGTCCCCTACTTCAATACCTAATTGACGTGTCTCTTCATCATTTCTTGTCACAGCATCAATTCTGACTTCCATATGTTCTTTATCACGCGGAATCGTATGATTGTCTTTGTATACATGTACAGATGTTTCGTGAAGACAAATCGTTCCTGTATAATCTTTGCCTGAGTCTGTATGAATAGTACAATATTCGCCTTCTATTGCGTTGAAAGCATAGCCCCCGATTAGTTCAATACCTAATCGGCCATCCTCTTTCACTTCTTTTACCATTGCACCTAAAGTGTCTACATGGGCAGTAATACAACGATGCTCTACATCATTGTCACCTTGTACGGTAATCATTAATGCCCCTTTATTCGTCACATATGTAGGATAACCTAAGTTCTCCGCAAACTCTCCCACATAATCAATCGCTTTGTACGCGTCGCCTGACGGACTTGGAATTTCAGTTAATGTTTTAATCGTTTCAAAAATTTTTTGTGCCATTAAAATCCCCTCCTTGTCTTTATTGTACCTATATTTTTCCTAAATAGAAAATCAAAATCTATTCCTTTAATACCTTGCGTCATTTGAAAATACACTCTATAATGTTTCTATTCTGAAAATTTAGACAGAGGTGAGTCTTTTGACTAAAAATATCCTTTTTGTTGGTTTAGGACTAATCGGCGGAAGCTTAGCTTCAAATTTAAAGTATGCGCAAAACGATGCACGTATTATTGCTTATGATTCTAACCTAAGTCAACTTGATAAAGCACTTTCGATTGGAATTATTGATGAAAAAGCAGTAGATTATGAAGCAGCTGTTCAACAAGCAGATATTATTATTTATGCCACACCTGTCCAACAAACGGTAAAATATCTCAAAACACTTACAGATATTCCTACTCAGCCTGGACTCATCGTCACAGATACCGGAAGTACCAAAGGAACGATTCAAGCCTTTGAAAAGCCGTTATTAGATGCCAAACAGATTCATTTAATCGGCGGTCATCCTATGGCCGGCAGTCATAAATCAGGTATCTTAAATGCGAAAAAGAACCTGTTTGAAAATGCGTATTATATTTTGGTACATTCTGAAAAAGAAAATGATCACGCATCAAAAGTAATTCAAGATTTGCTACAAGCTACACGTGCAAAAATCATCGCAACTTCACCAGAAGAACACGATTTTGTGACAAGTATTGTCAGCCATATTCCGCATATTGCTGCGGCGCTGCTTGTGAACTTAAGCCTGAATTACGATCAAGATTCTCCGCTGATTAAACAGCTTGCAGCAGGCGGTTTCCGTGATATTACACGTATAGCCAGCAGCAGCCCTGAAATGTGGAGCGATATCATGCACGAAAATAAAGACTTTATTCTTGCCGGCATTCAACAATGGAACAACCAGCTGTCTCACCTTGTTACACAAATACAAAACGATGATACTGAAGGGATTTATCAATTTTTCGAAAATGCTCGTGATTACAGAAATCATCTGCCCGCTAAGAAACCAGGCGCAGTTGCTAGTTCCTACGAACTTTACGTAGACATCCCTGACAAACCTGGTATGATCAGCAAAGTAACCTCTATTCTGAGTTTACATAATATTTCTATAAGTAACATAAATATTGTAGAAGTCCGTGAAGATATTTACGGTGCTTTGCGTATCAGCTTTAAAACACCTAAAGATCGCGAACTGGGAATTGAAGCGTTGCATGAATTTGATACGTATAGTCTTTAATAAGCATCAAAAGGTTCTGTAGATGGTTACAGAGCCTTTTTTAATGCTTATTTACATTTTATGACCTGCCATCAGGCCTAAACGACCATACTTAGTTCCTGCATCCGTATAAGAAATGGCTTTTGAAACAATACCTTTTCCATATTTCTGCTGCAAGCGATCAATTGTTTTCGCAAGAGCTTCATTGCGTTTTCTTTCATACTCATCCACAAATAAATTCAATTGCTGAATACCTTCAGGTACAAATTGCGTCAACGAAACACTGAGTGTACGATACAATAACGTTTGATCGCATAATTGGTCAGCCCACTTCTCTAATGTGGTCCAAATTTCTTTTTCTAAATTCGTCGGTTCTTGCAATGTAAATTGCTTATGCACACCTCCGCCATCTTTATAACCGAATGAAAAATGAATTGTTCTTGCGCGCATTTTACGCAATCTCACCCGCATTGCCACATCTTCAATCAACTCTTGCATAACGACTTTGGCATCTTCATAGCTGTAGTCGCGCATTAAAATCTGGCTCTTGCATATCGATGGATTAGTTGTTTTGTACTTCTCACGCATTTTGCTTTGATCAATTCCGTGTGCATGCAAATGCAGATCAATGCCCTTAATCCCAAAATCTCTTTTTAAATATTGGTATGGATAATGTGCTAAATCTCCAATCGTAAAAATACCGCGCTTATTCAATTTTTTCTCTGTGCGCGTATTGATGCCCCAAAATTTATGAAGCGGTTGTATTTTCCATAATTTATCAGGAACATTTTGGTAACGCCATTCCGCAATACGATCTGGATTATGTTTAGCTTCAATATCCATCGCAATTTTACTCAGCAGCATATTCGACCCTATCCCGACTGTGCAATAGATTTGTGTCTTATCATAAATTTCTTTCATCAGCTTAATACAAAACGATTGTACTGTACTGCTGAAGCGATGATAACTATCTGTTACATCCATAAAAAATTCATCGATACTGTATTGATGCAAATCTTCTGGCGGCACATACTGCAATGCAATTTTAGAAATCATAATAGATACATCTAAATACTTGCGCATACTTGGATTGATGATATAAATATCATTGCGATGCGGAATCTCAAATAAACGCGAACCTGTAGTAATCCCGATGGCTTTCAGCGGCGGTGTTGCAGCGAGTACCACTGAACCTTGACGTTTTGTATCTGCTACTACTGCTAATTTTGTCTTTAATGGATCTAAACCTTTTGAAATACAAGATACACTCGCAAAGAAACTCTTTTGATCTATACATAAAATATCCCTGTCCTCTAGTAAATGATAATCATACATATCATCACCCCCGTTATGTGATACTTTAAGTATATACGAACATTTGTTCTTATTCAACAATTATAAGAACAAATGTTCTGTTTCGTCTTATCGTTCATCACCTATTAACTTTAGTGGTATAATAAGGTTATATCTATCACAAGGAGGCGTTCTTATGCCAATCGTAAATATTAAATTAATTGAAGGTCGTACAGACGAACAACTTAAAGCTTTAGTTAAAGCAGTCACAGATGCAGTTGAAAAAACTACAAATGCTGACCGTAACGCAATCAGCGTTGTATTAGAAGAAATGAAACCTAACCACTATGGTGTAGGCGGCGTCAGAAAATCTGATCAATAATACATGAAACGAAGAGAAGCGGCTAACCCTCATTGGATTAACCGCTTCTCTTAATCTTTATTCTATTATTTTCATTCTATCCTTTTCACTCTATCTCTACATTCCTGCCATCTTTTGTATCCGAACCTAACTTATTGCTGCTGTTTGTCCGAATCTTTCTTATGGTCTTTGTTATCATTTAAAAACTCTTGAATCGCTTTTTTATTCGCTGGCTTATCCACTTCAAGTGCACTGCCGCTTTCAGCTGTTTGAATATCTTGGTATGTGCCTTTCATCGGAACCGTTAATGTTTTAACATCTTTATCACCGCGAATACCAAAGTTGACACCCGTTTGAATTAAAGCAGAGTCAGGAATATCCGTATTCAAGTAACCGCGTAAAATACCTGCAACTTTCGGCAATTTGAAAACAGCCCCTGGTTTTGTCATTTCCTGTTTTAATGCTTGAATCACTTGCTGCTGTCTTCTGACACGGCCGAAGTCCCCTTCAGCATCATGACGAAAGCGTGCATAACCTAACAGTTCTTTACCGTTTAAATTATGGTGCCCTTTCTTAAGCGATACGCCGATGAGTTCTGACATATCCTTTTCGACATCAATCGGAATACCATCAGGTGCCAGCTCATCAATCATTTTTTCAAAGCCTTTAAAATCAACTACCGCATAATACTCAGGATTAATACCATAGTTTTCGACTAATGCTTTACGCAATAACTCTGGTCCCCCTAGTGAATAAGCCGCATTGATTTTATAATCTCTGTAGCCTGGAATCTTCGCATAAGTATCACGCATCACAGACACTACTTTCATTTTCTTATGGATGTAATCGTATTGTGCAACCATAATAGAGTCTGTTCTCGATTTACCGCCGTCTGATTTGTCTGCCCCTAATAATAAAATAGAAATTTTACTATCATTTTTGACAGGACCGTTAAATTTTTCCACTTTCATATTCGGATTGTGCTTTTTCGCGTAATTAATACCGCTTCTATATCCCGAAACCGCATATACAATCAAGATAATAAAAATTATCAAGATGCCTAAAATCACAAAAGGCAACTTACGCATTCTTTTCTTTGTACGTTTCGGCAGAGGTTGTTCCCCGCTGCTACGTTTGTAATTGTCATTGTTTGTTTCTTTTGTCATTTTCATCAACCTTATATCTTCAAAATTAACAGCCTATGTAATATAATTAATACATACTAAAGTTATATAATTTCCTTTTAAAAATCAAGTATTTACCTAGCAAATGGTACTAAGGTCCCAGAAATAGAAAGGATAGATTGCATGAATATCAATACAGCTTATTTTGCCGGAGGGTGTTTTTGGTGTATGGTCAAACCCTTTGATACGTTTGACGGCATTGAAACAGTCACGTCAGGTTACATGGGAGGCAATGTTGACCATCCTACGTACGAACAAGTCAAAAGCGGAACTACCGGTCATTTAGAAACTGTTAAAATAGAATACGACGTCGCACTGATGTCTTATCATAAATTATTAGAAATCTTCTTTTCCGTGATTGATCCGACAGACGCTGAAGGACAATATCAAGATCGCGGTTCGCAATACCGTACAGCTATATTCTATACCAATGAAGACCAGCGTGAAACCGCAAATCAATATATTGAATCATTAAAATCAACAATTGATAAAGATAAAGCGGTCGCAACAAAAGTCCTGCTGGTAATGCCGTTTTATGAAGCAGAAGCATATCACCAAGACTTTTATAAAAAGAACCCAGAACGTTATGCAGAAGAAGCTGCACAGCGTGAAGCAATTAAACGTCAAAGAGAACAATAACAGATTGTATGTATCATAAAAACAATGCGCAAGCTATGCATCCTTAGGATGTGCTCGCGCATTGTTTTTTTATTTATTCAGCTTGCAAAGACAAGTTACTTATCAAGAATATCCGCTTCTTTTTCCTTCACTGGAAAACGGCACTGTTCCATCATATCCGTCCAGTTTTGAAAGAGCTGCTGACCATAAGGAATCCAATGTGCAGGAAGCGGTTCTAATGAATCTCCTCTGAAATAGTTTTTAGGTTTTGCGGCAGAAGCTGCATTCTTCTCACTATCTCGTATAAACTCATTTAACAACGTATTGCTTTCATATTCAAAATGGCCGCCGATATACAAATCCGATTGGTCTTTATTTGAAATGAAATCAACACCCGTATACGGACTGTAAGTAATAACATCTAAGTCCGCTTCTTCCATCAATTCAGCAGGATCCATATAAGAACTCCTAGATTGCGGAATAATATACTCTGGAATTTCAAACAACGCAGGATGCGCCTGTAAGATTTGATAACGATAAATCCCAGTCAGTTTTTCATTAAACATCCGTTTATGAATGCCGTAACGGTAGTTCAACGCAAACTGTGCGCCCCAGCATATAAATAAACGCTGTTTGACATGGGTATTCGACCAATCGTAAATCTCTTTGAGTTCCTCTATATAATCTACAGCAGAAAAATCAAGATGTTCTACAGGTGCACCTGTCATTATAAAACCATCATAATAATTATCTTTAATCTCATCAAATTCCTTATAATACTGCTCAGCATGTCGATTCGAAGAAGATTTAGGTTGATGAGTAACCGGATAGATAAAGTCGACATTAATGTCGTGACACGTCTGCCCAAGCAATCTTAACAACTGTCTTTCAGCATCTTGTTTCATAGGCATAAGGTTAACAATCAATAAATTCAAACCATTAGTTATCCGTTTATCTTCAAAATCGATGTGTTCCTGCTTTAATACAGGCAGAATAGGAATTCCATCAGTAAAGAGCATCTTAAATCGCGTCTAATCCTTTTTCTAAGTCATTGATGATGTCATCAATATGTTCAAGTCCAATAGATACACGGATAGTTTCAGGTGTAATACCTGCTTTTAATTGATCCTCTTCATTTAATTGCGCATGTGTTGTTGAAGCTGGGTGAATGACTAATGATTTCGCATCCCCAACGTTCGCAAGTAAAGAGAATAATTCTAATGATTCGATAAATTTAATACCTGCTTCATAGCCGCCTTTAACGCCGAATGTAAAGATTGAGCTTGCGCCTTTTGGAAGGTATTTTTGTTTTAAGTCGTAATATTCGCTTGAAGGCAAGCCTGCATATTTAACCCATTCTACTTTTTCGTGGCCTTCTAAGAATTTCGCTACTTTTTCTGCGTTTTCAACATGACGTTCTACTCTTAATGATAATGTTTCTAAACCTTGCAATAATAAGAAAGCATTAAACGGAGATAACGCTGCACCTGTATCGCGAAGTAAAGTTGTTCTGATTTTGAAAGCTAATGCAGCTGGGCCGAAAGCTTCAGTGAATACTAAATCATGGTAAGAAGGATCAGGCTCAGTTAAACCAGGGAATTTGTCATTTTGTGTCCAGTCGAAGTTACCGCCGTCTACAACGACACCGCCCATAGAAGTACCATGACCGCCGATAAATTTAGTTGCAGAATGCACCACAATGTTTGCACCGTATTTAATCGGATTGATTAAGTATGGAGAAGCGAATGTGTTATCTACGATTAATGGAATACCTGCTTCATGTGCAATATCAGCTAATTTTTCAATGTCTTCAACGTTACCTTCAGGGTTCCCTACAGTTTCAATGTATAACGCTTTTGTATTATCTTTGATTGCGTTTTTCACTTCATCAAAGTTTTTGCTGTCAACGATAGAAACATCGATACCGAATTTAGGTAAAGTATGTGCAAATAATGTATGTGTACCGCCGTATAAAGTAGAGCTTGCTACGATGTGGTCGCCAGCATCTGCTACAGTTTGAATTGCATAAGTAATCGCAGCCATACCTGATGCTACCGCAATCCCTGCAACCCCGCCTTCAAGTTCAGCAACACGTGTTTCAAATACTGCTACAGTAGGGTTAGTTAAACGAGAATAGATATTACCAAGTTCTTTTAAACCAAATAAGTTAGCTGCGTGTTGTGTATCGTCAAATGTAAATGAAGTCGTTTGATAAATCGGTACCGCTCTCGAATGCGAAGATTGATCTACCTCTTGTCCTGCGTGTAATTGCAACGTTTCGAATTTAAAATCATTTGTCATGTTCATTTCCTCCTTGAATATATAAAAAATGAGCCTACCTGAAAAAGATAGACTCGCTGGGCTTATCTTTCAGGTCTTCACCTGCTGGAATTAGCACCTAACTTAAATAGGTTGCCTGGTATCGTTGGGCCAGTCCCTCCACCATTCTGGATAAGTTTTATTAATTTATTCAGTAGTATAGAACTAATACAGCGTAATGTCAATAGACTATTCTTATTTTTCTGAATTTTGGCTTTAGAAATAATATTTCGTCAACAAAATTTACATGCATGTAAAAAAGCTGAGACAACGAATACGCTGCCTCAGCCTTGAATACAGTTATACAATTAATGTTTGGAGCGAATTACCCATAAAACTTTGTACATTCCTTGCCATAACGAACTATGACGCGAATATACTAAAAAGCGCGGTTCCCAATTCGGTTTGAATTTCTCTTTATATCTTCTTAAACCGCTGAAACGATACAATGTATTAAAGTTATCAAATACTTTTCCTGCTAAACGTTCATTCCAATACGAGTATTCATTTTGACCCACATTAGATAAAGTCGCCATACCCATATTAAAAGCTTGATACCCCTGTTCCTTGCTCCACAGTAGCATATGCAGATATAACGCATCCATCAGCGGTAAATCTACTTCCGGCAGCCAGCGGATCAAATCGACAGAAATAGCTTCATCATTATGAATCGGCATTAAGCTGCAAAAAGCAATAATTCGACCGTCCGCCTCTCTTAAAATACCGACGGGTGCCTTCTCTAAATAATCATGTGTAAAACGCCCGACTGAAAAATGCATTTCATTTTTGCCGTCCAGCCACGCATCACTGACTTGTTCTAACGCTTTCAGCAAATCTTGATTAAACGGCGGTTCGATAATTTCAAAACTGATGTTTTGTTCTTCGACTTTATTTAACGTAGCACGAAAACCTCTGCGTTTTTTGCCTGAAGTTGTAAACGTGCTTAAATCGATGACCGCTTCTTCCCCAAGCTTAAAGAACTGGTTCCCGAAATCATGATACAGCGGCATATAACGGTCTGTAGCTTGATAGAAAATAATTTCATACCCAACGTATCGGGCGTAATGATACAACGCTTCTAACAAGGCGTTAAAGCGGTTTTTATTACCAATCGGATCACCTAGCACAACTAAGCAATTGGCTTTCAGACGATACATAATAAAAGCCTCTTCTGATTCATCCATAAACACTTGTTTATCTCCGCTATGCAGCAAATGACTTAAATAGTTGCCGCCGTATTGTTCGATAATCGCTTCGCATTGTGCAATATCATTATCAGGTTTCACTTTTTTATATGCTTGTTCAAACAGCCATACGATAAATGTCACAATAACAATCACTGCTAAAATCGTCAGCCATAAATAATAGCGCAGCATCGAGTTGTCGACCTCAATGCGGTACGCATCGACTGCTTCTAATACAAAAGCAATGACAAAATGATTCAACGTTAACATCACAACCGAAATAATCAGCATTGACATCAAGTGGCGCAAACGAATCGGACGTTTGAGCACTTGTGCTTTTAAGAACGCATAAACCAATAAACCAAAGACAATGATCAGCCATGTAATTAATAAAAACGACGTATTGGTATAAACCGTAATCATAAAAATTAAAATAACAGAAATCATCGCAAATAAAATCGCACGTCGGCTTTGTTTGAAAATACCGCGTACATTCAGCATTAAAATCAAACATGCACTAGTATGAATCGTTACCACAATATAATAAAACATGTGATTCGGGTCATAGAGTCCGTCATAAATGATACTGACATTGTTTAATAAGAACATCATACTTGTAAACATAACGAGTACTGCTAAAGACAATGACGGAATCTTTTGCGTGATCATCTTTTGATAAGAAAACAAGAACGATGTCACTTCTTTTGCAGGGGTATAATATTTCGATTGTTCAAGGTAGCGTTTGGCTGAAGTCCCGAATTCAAACATTGATAAAATCAACGCAATGACAACCGGTACAATATAATAAGCGAAACGATACAGCATCAAGGCTAAAACAATCTTTTCTTCCGGCAGATTCAAATGTTTCAAACCGACTAATATCACGACATCAAATGCACCAAAGCCCCCAGGAATGAAACTGATCAAACCCGCAATTGCTGCAATAATAAAGATGCCGACAAATGAAGTGAATTCCACATTCAAATCAACGATACGCAATGCAAAATACAAAACCATACTCGCAGCAAGCCATTCAATACTTGAAACAATCGTCAAATAGACACCTGTAAAACGATGTGATTGCTGTACTGGCTTTTTAATCGTCACAAATACAAACACAGGCAAGAAGCACGCCACAACATATAACAAGACATGTACCACCGGATAGTCATCCAGCAAATGCTTGGCATTAAAGACATGTGTCACAACTAAAATAGATAATAAACTTAAGCCTGTCAGCATCGACAGCAGCACTAATGAAATATAGTGCAGCAAAGTCTTAGTGTCTTTTGTGTATTGTTTATATACCGATACACGCACACCCGCACCGATAAATCCTCCGAACCCGATAATCGAATTCAAAGCATTGATAATATAGCTGACACGCATGACTTTCATCATCGGCATTTTCAGTTTTAATGTACGTACCATTACCACATCATAAAAACTCAACAGTAAAATGGATAGTCCGCCAACCACAAGCAAGCTTGTCAGTTCCACGCGGTTTAATTTTTCAAAGAGCATAAACAATTTCTTAAAGTTAATAGTTGAGAGTTCTCGATATAACGTCATCACAACTATGATAAAAAGCACTGCCGCAAACACTGCTTTAGCACCTGTGATTAATCTGCTTTTCATTCTTTTCGACATATTTCCACTCGATTCTATTTATTCTGATAGCACAATCAGTCATGAAATCTTTTATAATATATGTAAATATTACCACATATCCTTGTGCATGTGACAAAAAATTAAGGCATCACACCTAACAAAAGTGTCATGCCTTAACCTTGTACTTATTTGATTTCATTGTTCGGATTATCTGCCCATTCTTCGTCTGCCACTTCATACGGACCGGAATCTTGACCGTAGTAGCGGTTGTATCTGCGTTTGTACATTCCGAATAAATGCATAACCAATACTTTGATAACTGCATAACCCGGAATGGCTAAGATAACCCCTACAATACCTAAAAGATTACCTGCACATAACAACACGAAGATAATGGTTAATGGGTGGATTTTCAATGTTTTACCCATAACGTTCGGAGAGATAAAGTGTCCTTCGATAAATTGCACTGCTGTCCATACGACAATCAGTTTGATCAGCATAATCGGCGATGTAATCAATGCCATAATAATAGCAGGAGAAATCGCAATCGTAGGTCCTAAATACGGTACGACACTCGTTACAGCTGCAATACATGCTAAGACTAAACTGTAATCCAAACCGATAATCGAGTAGCCGATAAAGAGCAAGACCCCGATACAAAATGATACAATCATTTGTCCTTGGATATAAGAACCAACTTGCATGCTCATACTTTCAATGATTTCATGAAAATCTTTACGGTATTTCGGCGGAATTGCTTTTGTCGCATTTTCTTTGAAACGGTGGCCGTCTTTTAAGAAGAAGAATAACACGAATGGTGTTGTAACGATAACGACACCGATGTTGACAACCGTATCAATAATCGACATAATTTTCGTTCCGAAATCATCAAAGAAACTTGAAACCATACCCGGTACTTTTTTCGCAATTTTATCTAATTGATCTTGTATCTGCGTATAGAAGTTCGAAACGCCAGGCAAGTTAGACCAGCTTGAAACTTGCGTAACCAGCTCATTGAACTTATCTGTATATCTTGGGAAGTTGTGCGCAAAGCTTTTGATTTGGTCGCTGATGACCGGAATCAATAAATTCACGACTAACGTAATGACTGCAGCCACCAAACAAAACAGAATAATAATCCCCCAAAGTCTTGGGATGTTATAACGTTCCATAAATCGAATAACAGGATCTAATAAGTAAAACAAAATCAATCCTAAAATGACAGGTGCTGCAATTGTGTTGAAGATAATTATAAAAGGCTGGAATATGTATGAGACCTTATCAAAAATAAAAATTGCCACACCAATCAATATCAGCATGATTAGGCCAAATAACAGATTCTTGCCTCCCATAAATTTCATAAACCTTGTTTCGCTTAATGAAAAGCGATGGGGTTTATCGTTATTTGCCATATAATTCACCAATCCTTGTAGTTAATTAACCATATTTTATCGCTATTTACTAAAAAAAGATACTTTTTATTGCAGCATTGCTTCAATGTAACTCAATACCCAAAGCAAGCTAAAAAGAAACTGATAAACATAGAATTTATGATTTATCAGTTTCAAAATACAATTATGATTTAATTTCTGCAACAGCAGTGCCGTGTTCTACTTGACCAAGATGCAAGACTTTAATATTTTGCTGATTCAGATTTGTCGCAATGATAGGTGTGATTGTGCTTTTTGCGTTGGCTTTAATATAATCTAAATCTACTTTCATTAAAGGTTGGCCCAGTACGATTTTATCGTTTTGGTTCACTAAAATTTCAAAGCCTTTGCCTTCTAATTTCACAGTATCAATACCAAAGTGAATCAATAACTCGATACCGTCTTTTGATTCTAATCCGATTGCATGTTTTGTCGGAAAGACCATTTTAACTTCACCGTCAAACGGCGCAAAGACTTCACCGGATTCAGGTAAAATCGCAATACCGTCACCCATCATTTTATCCGCAAACACTTTATCCGGAACTTCCGATAATTCCAATACTTTACCGGTCATCGGCGCATACACTAAAGCACCGCTGTTTGCTGAAACAGCTTTTGCTGCTTGATTTTCATCTTCTGTTGCAGCTGCTGGTTTCGGTGCGGTTACATTACCTTCCATAATCTGTTTCATTTCGTGTTTGATTTGATCAGATTTAGGTCCGAAGATTGCCTGCATATTATTGCCGACTTCAAGTACACCGGATGCACCGAGTTTTTTCAGTTCTGCAACATCCACCTCTGCTTTGTCATTAACTTCTACACGTAAACGCGTAATACAAGCATCTAAATGTTTGATATTGGCTTTGCCGCCCATCGCTTCTAACACTTTAAACGGCAATTCGCTGACAGAAACATTTTCTGTTTCCACTTCTTCTTCACGCCCTGGTGTTTTTAAATTTATTTTCTTAATTAAGAATGTGAATAAGAAGTAATAAACTACTGCATAACAAAGGCCTACCGGAATAACAAGCAATGCATTCGAACGATCCCATGAGAGTAGTCCGTATAAGATATAATCAATGAATCCTCCAGAGAATGTCATACCGATTTTAACACCTAGCAAATGCATAATTAAGAACGATGAACCTGCTAAAATAACATGTGCTACATATAAAATCGGAGCAACAAATAAGAATGAGAATTCTAATGGTTCTGTAATACCAGTTAAGAATGCTGTCAAACCTGCTGATAACATAAGTCCGCCGACAACTTTCTTGCGGCTTGGTTTTGCTTGGCGGTAAATTGCAAATGCAGCAGCCGGCAATCCGAACATCATGAACGGATATTTACCTGTAGTAAAGGCACCTGCAGTAAAATGCACGCCATCTTGATATTGCGCCATCCAAATACGTTGGTCTCCGCGAATCAAATTGCCCGCTTCATTCGTATAATGTCCGAACTCAAACCAAAACGGTGCATAGAAAATATGATGCAGCCCAAATGGAATCAATGAGCGTTCAATAATACCGAAGATAAATGTCGTTAATGCTAAGTTCTTGCCTAATAAGAAATTCGATAAAGCATTCAAACCGTCTTGAACCGGCGGCCAAACAAAGCTTAATACAATCCCTGTTACAATTGCGACGAGCGAAGTAATAATCGGTACGAAACGCTTCCCAGCAAAGAATCCTAAAAATTGAGGAAGCTGAATATTGTAGAAGCGGTTATAACACCATGCAGCAAGTGCACCGATAATAATCCCGCCGAATACACCCGTTTGCAATGTCGGAATACCTAAAATCAAAGCATGGGCAGGATCTTTAGCTGATTGGCCTAATGTTTTTGCCCCTTCAGCATATGAATAAATATCGTCAATTGTGACTCCCACAACTTTACCCATCGTAGCATTCATAATTAAATAACCGACTAATGCCGCAATACCTGCCACACCATCGCCGCCTGCTAAACCAAGTGCTGTCCCCATCGCAAAGAGCAGCGGCAAGTTATCAAAAATGACTTGTCCTGAGACTTCCATGATTTGACTGATTAATTGAATATAATGGCTCCCCATCCATGGTGCATAATGCAGGATTTGTTCATTATGCATCGCATTACCGAATGCGAGCAAAATCCCGGCTGCAGGTAAATTGCGACCGGCAGCATTAAGGCTTTGCCTATACGCTGCAATTGTCCGAAAAACTTTTTGAATAATTGTTTCATGATGACCTCCTTGATGTAAAAAAAGCGCGAACAAGCAACAGTTTCCTGCTTCCTTGTTCACGCTTATAACTATAACGCTATGTTATTTTTCTCTTGGATGCTGGTTCGTTGATGTCTATCATTTGATTAAAACTGCTTTATCGCCGTGGTTAATTTTACCATACTCTACAACATCTAATGTTTTATTGTTCAAGTTTGTTACGACGATTGGTGTAATTGTACTTTCTGCATTTTCTTTAATATAATCTAAATCCACTTTCATTAAAGGTTGTCCCAATACGATTTCTTCATTTTCTTTTACTAAAATATCGAAACCTTTGCCTTCTAATTTTACGGTTTCTAAACCAAAGTGGATCAATAATTCTGTACCGTCTTTTGATTCCAGACCTAATGCATGTTTTGTCGGGAAGACCATTTTGACAACACCGTCAAATGGTGCAAAGACTTCACCAGTTTCAGGTAAGATGGCAATACCGTCACCCATCATTTTTTCAGAGAAGACTTTGTCTGGTACTTCAGTAATCGGCTTTAATTCACCTGTAATCGGTGCGTAAATCACTGTATCGCCGGATTCAGCAATTTTTGTTGTTGTAGTGTCGCCTTCTTCTGAAACTGTTGTTTCTTCAGGAGAAGTGATTTTACCATCCATAATTTGCTGCATATTGTGTTTGATTTGATCTGATTTCGGTCCGAAGATTGCTTGCATGTTGTTGCCGACTTCAAGCACACCTGATGCACCTAAGTCTTTTAAGCCTTGTACATCGACTTTAGCTTTGTCATTGACTTCAACACGCAAACGTGTAATACAAGCATCTAAATGTTTGATGTTTGGTTCTCCGCCCATCGCTTCTAATACTTTGAAAGGCAATTCATTCGTTGATACTGTAGATGACTGCATTTCTTTGTCTTCGCGGCCTGGTGTTTTAAGGTTTAATTTTTGGATTAAGAAGCGGAAGATCACATAGTAGATTGCCGCATAGATTAAACCGACCGGAATGACTAGCCACCATTGTGTTTTGTTCGGCAAGATACCGAGTAAGAAGAAGTCGATGAATCCGCCAGAGAATGTATAACCTAAATGCACATCAAGGATGTATAGCACTAAGAATGATAGACCATCTAATACTGCATGAATAAAGAATAATAAAGGTGCTACGAATAAGAATGAGAATTCTAATGGTTCAGTGATACCTGTTAAGAATGAAGTCAATGCACCAGATAACATTAAACCTGCAACGACTTTTTTATTCTCTTTCTTCGCTGTTTGATAAATCGCAAGTGCTGCTGCTGGTAAACCAAACATCATAACAGGGAATTCCCCTTGCATGAATTTACCTGCAGTTAACGGTACGTTATCACGAATTTGTTCGATAAAGATACGTTGGTCACCGTGAATAATCTGACCTGCCGCATTTTTGTATGCGCCGAATTCAAACCAGAATGGCGCATGGAAAATATGGTGCAGACCAAATGGAATTAATAAACGCTTGATGAAACCGAATAAGAAGACAGCTAATCCAGTATTTGAAGCAAGCAAGCCTTCACTGAAGCTGTTTAATCCGCCTTGTACATATGGCCAAATAATCGCCATCGGGAACGCTAAAATGAATGAACATGTTGCCATCATAATCGGCACGAAACGTTTCCCTGCAAAGAATCCTAAATAACTCGGCAACGAAA
This sequence comes from Staphylococcus sp. IVB6181, assembly GCF_025561445.1. Lineage (NCBI taxonomy): Bacteria > Bacillati > Bacillota > Bacilli > Caryophanales > Staphylococcaceae > Staphylococcus > Staphylococcus sp. IVB6181. The sequence goes on from NZ_CP095096.1 coordinate 1,654,327, forward strand.
TATTATAGAACTTGTTGTAACACCAGGCGGCGAGTGCCCCGATGATGATACCCCCGAACACACCCGTTTGCAGTGTCGGAATTCCTAATACTGTCGCAAAACCTTTATCAGCTTTTGTTGCTAATTCAGGTGTCACATTTAAAAACATACCCATTGTTTTATTTAAAACAATGAATCCTACAAATGCTGCGATGGCTGCTACACCATCTCCGCCGGCTAACCCTATGGCTACACCGAGCGCAAAGATAATGGCTAAGTTATCAAAGATAATCCCGCCGGCACCTTCCATCATTTTAGCGACATTTTGTACACCTTCTGCTTTAATGAAAGGCAGCAAGCTTTGTAATGCATCGCCTTGAAAGGCATTCCCTAATGCTAACAGCAAACCTGCAGCAGGCAAGATTGCTACAGGAAGCATTAAAGCTTTACCAATACGCTGCAATTGACCGAAAAACTTTTTCCACATAAAAGTTTCCTCCCAAAATTATAAAATTGAATTGTAAAGATCATGCATCAACACAACAGCAAATAAAAAAGGCATGAGTAACAAAAGCTGGAAAGTATCCAACTTTTATGACTCATGCCTAATCGAATTAGTTACACGTTATGATTCTGATTATTATTTGCAAAATGATAGACATGCAACGTCAGATACGAAAGCTCCGCTTCATATACCGGAACTTCAAGATGCTGCTGCATCATCTTAATGATTTTAACAGCTATATTATAGCACACAGGATAATGCGCTTTCAACATGTTTCCGAAGTCTTCTTTAACTTGGATGGTTTCTCCTTTTTGAAGCCGTCTGATTAAGAATTGAATATGACGGATAAAGCGCTGGTACTGTATCGATTGCGTATCTACTTTGTACCCTAAATCATGTTCCATAATCTGTACACTTTTATTAATGATTTCATTCGTTAAACGCACTTCTTTTAACGTTAAATCATCTTTGCTGCTTGCAATATGCAATGCAATAAAGCCGATTTCATCTTCTGGAAAATCTATATCCAATAAGTCATTCAAGTGTTCAATTACTTGCACCGCAATCTGATAAGATTCTGGATACAATTGTTTGGTTTCAATCAAGAAAGGATTTTTAATAAATTGCTGCTGCTTGATTCTTTTATACGCAAATAAAATATGGTCTGTCAGCGCAATGACCAAATCATTATCATCTACAGTGCGATCTGCTTTAGTGATAATATCAATCGCTTCAATAATCGATTGCAATAAATCATCGTCTGCCATTTCAACCAATGCTTTATAATGCTCTTGTTCTGTTTTATGCTCCAGCTTATAAACTTTTTCTATCGTTGCTGTATCTGACAGCCGCATTCCTTTTTTCTTATTGAAACCGATGCCTTTACCGATAAGCACCACTTCATTTTGGTGAGTTTCATCTCTACAAATAATCACGTTATTATTCAGTGTTTTCTCTATCACGTAGCTGCTCATGATGACCACCTTTTCTCCTCAATACTGTGTCTCTCTTATTATAGCCTTTTTCTATTAGGATTTGTGCTGAATTAGAGACTATTTTACCACAACGTTTAATCAACTTGTTAACCTTTTTGAAAATCATGCGTTTTCATTCATTATTTATCAAAAAAATCCCCTTATCGCCAATACTTCATCGCATGGGATAAGGGAATTGAATGATTTGTATTATTTTTTACGCGTTAATTGTTTTGCCGGATCGCCCCAACATTCAATACCGAATAAATTGATTTCAAGATTCTCTGGTTTGAAGATAGGTTTCTTACCAGCTTTACGCTGAATTTGATAATCCTTCATTACGGCAAGTGCAATATTGGAAAGTGCGATAATCGAAACAATATTGACAATGGCCATTAAGCCCATGAATACATCGGCTGTACTCCAAACTGTTTCTGTTTTAATCACTGCACCAAAGAAAACTAATACTACAACAAGACATCTGAAGATGAATAGAATTGTTTTGTTGTAAGATAAGAATTCAATATTAGATTGTCCATAGTAATAGTTGCCGATAACAGAAGAGAATGCGAATAATGTAATCGCAATCGATAAGAAAATACCGCCGGCACTGCCTAAGTGTTCGTTCAATGCTGATTGTGTTACGGCTACACCTTGAGGTGCACCTTCACCGAATTTCAAACCGCCGTATAATAAAATAACGATAGCTGTAGCTGTACAAACTAAAATTGTATCAAAGAATACACCTAAAGATTGTAATAAGCCTTGTTTTACAGGGTGCGGTACTGCAGCTGTTGCGGCTGCGTTCGACGCAGAACCCATACCTGCTTCGTTTGAGAATAAACCACGTTTAATCCCTTGCAAAATTGCAGCACCTACTGCACCGCCTGTTGCTTGTTCAACACCGAATGCACTCTTGAAGATTGTCATAATCATCGGAATGATTTGGTCATAGTTCATCACTAAAATAACCAGTACGACACCAATGTAGATGATCGCCATAATCGGAACGATTAAAGAAGATAAAGTCGCTATACTTCTTACACCGCCGAAAATAATAATACCCGTGATTACAGCTAAGACAATTCCTGTAATGACAGGACTGATGTTATATTGTGTGCTTAATGATTCGGCAATAGTATTCGCTTGTACAGTATTAAATACAAATGCGAATGTGACTGTAATTAAAATCGCAAAGACTACACCTAACCATTTTTGGTTGAGCCCTTTTGTCATATAATAAGCAGGGCCTCCGCGGTATCCGCCTTCTTTATCTGGAACCTTATATACTTGTGCTAATACTGATTCTACAAATGCACTGGCCGCACCGATAGATGCAATGACCCACATCCAAAAGACTGCGCCCGGTCCGCCTAGTACAATTGCTGTCGCAACCCCTGCAATGTTCCCTGTTCCTACACGAGAACCTGCACTGATCGCAAAAGCTTGGAAAGGAGAAATCCCTTTTTCGCCGTTTTCTAAAGTTTCTGGTTTCTCAACTAATGCGCGCAGCATCTCTCTAAATGACGTAAATTGCACAAACCTCGAACTGATTGTAAAAAACAGGCCTGCTGTTAATAATAAACCAATCAGGTATTGAGACCATATCAAGTCATTCCCAACACCGATAAATGTTTTAAACCAGCCAGGCACTAAACTATCAAAATCTTTCATTTAATTACCTCATATCTTGTTTAATATTTATGTAGTCAGATACATATGAATGGAATATAACGCATGATACATTCATCTCCACTCAGTTTAAATAAAAAAATACCAAGAGGTTCAAATTCAAAAAGAATCCGCAACCACTTGTTATTCATTCACTCTACCTTATATTTTATCATCTTAACAATTGTCTGACTATATTTTTTTGAAAACACTTAGCAATCATAAAAAAGCTGCGGCAGAAAAAGTGTTCAAAACACTTCTGCAGCACAGCTTTGATAACTTTTATTTTATGCTTCTTCGATTGCGTATTGCGCGATAGTCATCGCTTGTACTTCACCGAATTCATCTATATCCACAACAAATGAACCATTCGTATATTGTTCTGTCAGATGAATCGCATTAACTTTGTCTGTATAAGTTTGTGTCTTAGAATACAATGTAAACTCTGACATTTGATTTGTGACAACATCAGCACCTACGATGCGATGCGGTTTGCTTTTCAGTTCTTTTAATAACTTGATACCGCGTTGTGCACGTTTGGCTTCAGTTAATACTTGATAGCTGATGCGTTTGACTGCACCGCGTTGTGTCGCCATGATAATCGTATCTTTCGGTTGAATCAATTGTGTCATCACAACATAATCATCATCTTTAAGATTGATTGATTTCACACCTGCAGCACGCAAACCGGTACTTGATAACTCATCTGTAGAATAAGTTAATGACATACCTGTATGTGTAATAATCGTCACATTCTGCGGTTGTTCGATACGCATGACATTAATCACTTCATCGTTGTCTTTAAGTTTCATTGCTATGAGCGGTTTATTGAAACGTGTTGTCTTGAATAAGCCTAACTCACTCTTTTTGATCATACCGTTGCGTGTCGCAATAATATAATCCGCTTCTTGCTTAAAGTCCGGTTCTGTAAACACATCTATGACATGCTCATCATTTTCAAGCGGTACAAGCTGCGAAATGTGCTGACCTAAGTCTTTCCATTTGATATCTGACAGCTTATGCACCGGCAAGTAAAGATAACGGCCTTGGTTCGTAAAGACCAGCGCAATATGCTGGGTATTGGTTTCGATATAGCGCAGCATTGAATCGCCGTCTTTGAGTCCGACTTCCTCTACTTTGTTCGCATTAAAGCTTCGAATGGATGTACGTTTGATATAACCATCTTTAGATAAACTCAAGATAGTTTCCTCACTTGGTACAATCACTTCTTTAGAAATTTTGATTTCTGAGATTTCTGCTTCGATACGAGAAAGACGTTCTGATTTAAAGCGCTGACGAATCTCTTTTAATTCATCTTTGATTACATTCAGCAATGCATCATGGTTATCCAAAATATTGCGCAATCCTTTGATTTGTTCTTCAAGTTCGCTGTGTTCGCCTTCTAGCGCAACAATATCTGTGTTAGTTAATCGATATAATTGCAAGGTTACAATTGCTTCTGCTTGTTCTTCGGTAAAATCAAATTCAGCGACTAAATTATCTTTGGCATCACGTTTATTTTTAGATCCTCGGATAATCGCAATCACTTCATCAAGGACAGATAAAGCTTTCATCAAACCTTCAACAATATGCATGCGTTTTTCAGCATGGAACAAGTCATAGCGTGTACGTTTTGTTACGACTTCGATTTGATGGTTCAGATAACTGTCGATAATTGCTCTGATACCCATCAGCTTAGGTCGGCCTTCACTGATAGCAACCATATTGAAGTTATATGAAATCTGCAAGTCTGTATTTTTATATAAGAAGTTTAAAATAGCTTCGCTGTTGACATCTTTTTTCAATTCAATCGCAATACGCAAACCAGTACGGTCTGTTTCATCGCGTACTTCGACAATACCATCGACTTTTTTATCTGCACGCAATTCATCGATTTTCTTAACTAATGAACTTTTATTCACTTCATAAGGAATTTCAGTAACCACAAGTTCTTGGCGGCCGTTTCTCAGTGTTTCAGTATCCACTGTTGAACGCACTACGATTCTGCCTTTGCCTGATTCGTAAGCTTTTCTAATGCCGTCAACACCTTGGATAATACCGCCTGTCGGGAAGTCAGGGCCTTTGATGTATTTCATCAATTGGCGCACTGTAATATCCGGATTATCAATGAATTTCAATGTAGCTTGAATCACTTCTCCTAAGTTATGCGGCGGAATATCTGTTGCATAACCTGCAGAGATACCTGTTGAACCGTTCACTAATAAATTAGGGAAACGTGCAGGCAATACCATCGGTTCGGTTGTTGTATCATCGTAGTTCGGTACAAATGATACGGTTTCTTTATTGATATCGCGCAGCAATTCTTCAGATAACTGGCTTAACTTTGCTTCTGTATAACGCATTGCTGCCGGCGGATCATTATCAATACTACCGTTGTTGCCGTGCATTTCGATTAAGACATGACGCAATTTCCAATCTTGACTCAGACGTACCATCGCATCATATACAGATGTATCGCCGTGAGGGTGGAATTGTCCGATTACATCACCGACAGTTTTAGCACTTTTACGGAAGTTTTTGTCGTATGTGTTGCCGCTTGAATACATTGCATAAAGGATACGGCGCTGTACAGGTTTCAAGCCGTCTCTGACATCAGGCAATGCACGTTCTTGAATGATGTATTTACTATAGCGGCCGAAGCGGTCGCCTATAACATCTTCTAACGAAAGGTCTTGGATGATTTCGCTCAATTTGCTTCCTCCTCATCATATTCTTCTTGATCTAAGATTTGGATTTCATCGTTTTCCAAGATACTTTGATCTTCTTGCATACCGAATTCAACGTGGCGTTCAATCCATTCACGACGCGGTGCAACTTTATCACCCATCAATGTCGTTACACGTTTAGAAGAACGCACTTCATCTTCGACTTGAACACGAATTAAAGTTCTTGTCTCAGGATTCATTGTTGTCTCCCATAACTGATCAGGGTTCATTTCACCTAAACCTTTATAACGCTGCAGACTGAAACCTTTGCCTAATTGCTTTTGAAGTTTTTCAAGTTCTTCATCTGTCCACGCATATTCAACTTTTTTCGATTTGCCTTTGCCTTTTTCAAGTTTATATAAAGGCGGTAAAGCAATAAAGACACGTCCTGCTTGTACAAGCGGCTTCATGTATTTGAAGAAGAATGTCAGTAATAGGACTTGGATATGCGCACCATCAGTATCCGCATCGGTCATAATGATCACACGGTTGTAGTTGCTGTCTTCAAGTTTGAATTCAGTTCCTACACCCGCACCGATTGTGTGGATAATCGTATTGATTTCTTCGTTTTTGAAGATATCATCCAAACGTGCTTTTTCTGTATTGATAACTTTCCCGCGCAAAGGCAAGATAGCTTGATATTTGCGGTCACGGCCGAGTTTAGCAGAACCGCCTGCTGAGTCGCCCTCTACAAGATAGAGTTCTTTCTTCTCAGTATTCTTGCTTTGTGCAGGTGTCAATTTACCAGAAAGCAATGTATCTTTGCGTTTATTCTTCTTGCCTGAACGTGCATCTTCACGTGCTTTGCGCGCTGCTTCTCTGGCTTGTTGCGCTTTAACTGCTTTTTTAACTAATGATTTCGATAGTTGACCTTTTTCTTCTAAATAGTAAGGTAATTTCTCAGCGATGACAGAATCTACAGCACTTCTTGCTTCTGCAGTACCTAACTTAGATTTCGTTTGTCCTTCGAATTGCAGAAGTTCTTCAGGGATACGTACTGAAATAATCGCTGTTAAACCTTCTCTGATATCATTACCGTCTAAATTTTTATCTTTCGCTTTCAATTCACCAATTCGACGTGCATAATCATTGAACACACGCGTCATTGCTGTTTTGAATCCGACTTCATGTGTTCCGCCGTCTTTGGTACGTACGTTATTCACAAAGCTTAAGATACTTTCAGAATATTGATCATTGTATTGGAAAGCTACATCCACTTCAATACCGTTTGCTTCACCAGAAAATGTTGTAACGTCATGCAGCACTTCTTTGCCTTCATTGACGTAACTTACAAATTCTTTAATACCTTCTTCATAATGATAGACTTCTTCTCGTTCTTTTCCAGAGCGCAAGTCTGTTAAAGTGATTTTCAAATCTTTTAAAAGGAAGGCTGATTCTTGCAATCGCTCGCTTAAAGTATCGAAATTGAACGCAGTCGTAGACTTGAAGATTTCAGGATCCGGTTTGAAAGTAACTTTGGTACCTTTCTTACGTGTCTTCCCTTTCTTTTCAAGTCCTGTTGCCGGCAATCCGCCGTTCGCAAAGCGCTGCTCATAAATATAGCCGTCTCTGTAGATTTCAACAACAAGCCATTCACTTAATGCGTTCACTACAGAGGCACCAACACCATGCAGACCGCCTGATGTTTTATAGCCGCCTTGTCCGAATTTGCCTCCGGCATGAAGAATAGTAAAGATTACTTCAACTGTAGGTTTTCCGGATTTATGGATACCTGTCGGCATACCGCGTCCATTATCTTCTATTGTGATACTATCATCTTTATTAATGGTAACTTTAATTTCATTACCGTAACCGTTCAATACCTCATCGACTGAGTTATCTACGATTTCATATACTAAGTGGTGCAAACCACGTTTATCGGTTGACCCAATATACATTCCCGGTCTTTTACGAACTGCTTCTAATCCTTCAAGTACTTGAATAGAATCGTCCGAATAATTTTGTCGTTTATTTGTTGCCAATCGATTCTTCGCCTCCTACAAACGTACGTTCGTTTATAAAACATTACAATAAACATTCTTACTTAAAATCAGCCAAATTGCAAGCCAGAAATTGATTTGAATATGATAACATTTTACAACGTTACTAAAAAATATTTCCTTCAATAAAAGTTTTTGTTACTATGAAAAGCGGACATTATCGCTTCAACACTGAAATTTATATTTGTATTGCAAAAATAACCGTACAATACACTTCAATCATATGGAGTGTGGTAAAATAACGTTATCATCAACAAAGGAAGTGTCAGGTCAATGATGATTGTACTAATTTTGCTGCTCGCATACCTAGTCGGTTCATTCCCGAGCGGTGTTATTATAGGAAAATTGTTTTTTAAAAAAGATATCAGACAGTATGGCAGCGGAAATACCGGTGCAACAAACAGCTTTCGTGTGTTAGGAAAGCCTGCCGGTTTTGCGGTTACCTTCTTAGATATATTTAAAGGCTTTATTGTTGTATTCTTTCCGCTTTGGTTCCCGATACACGCAACAGGCGCTGTAACTGAATTCTTTATGCATGGTCTTGTTGTCGGTGTATTTGCCATTGTCGGACATGTATTCCCTGTATTTCTTAAATTTAAAGGCGGTAAAGCCGTTGCGACAAGTGCAGGTGTCGTCTTAGGTGTTGCACCTATCTTATTATTAGTCTTAGCAGCTATTTTCTTTATTACTTTAAAATTGACGAAATACGTTTCATTATCGAGTATTATCGCTGCAATCTGCTGTGTAATCGGATCATTAATTATCCAAGATTATATTTTATTAGGCGGCAGCATTATCGTTGCAGTCTTATTGATTGTCAGACATCGTACTAATATCGTCAGAATTTTTAAAGGTGAAGAGCCTAAAATCAAATGGATGTAACAGCCTTGAACCGGGACATTTTTGTTCCGGTTTTTATTTTTTGCCATTTGTGACTGCTTTATTAAATACATCTACACATTTTTTGATTGTTGAAGCATTATTACTGTTAATATACATCTCATACCGGTTATACTCTAATGTATAATTAGTTATTGCACTAAAATTATTGCAATCTAATATTTTGTTGATAATGAGAGGAGTTTTACCATGGAATTTAACCTGACAGATAAAGCAATCGCGTGGTTCAAAGATGAATTCGATTTACCTCAAGAAGGCAAAGCTATCCATTTTATCGTACGCTATGGCGGCGCACCGCAAATCAAGCAAGGTTTCAGCCCTGCATTTAATATTGATTCGCTTGCAAACCAACCTGAAGAAATTGCATATGAAAACAATTTCGACGGTGTCAATATCATTATTACTGAAAATGACTTATGGTATTATCAAGATATCACATTAACAATAGATGTAGATGCGCAAGATGAAATTGTTATCAAACAAAATATTGAACAAGAATAGCATAGATAAACTGGGGCATGTAGAGCATGTCCCAGTTTTTTTAATCTTTGCATTCAATTATTGAAGACCGTCGACAACTTCAAACTGTTCGCCGGCTTTATTGCGTCTTTCTACTTCTTGATACACTTCATGCCAATCAGGGAAATGACGATCTAGTCGAATCGGTGTATGCGTATCTTCTGTCATACAGATTAATTCTGTAGTACCTGTTGTCGTAATTTCGCCTTTTTCATTGTATATTTCATACTTATACAATGAGCGTAAGCGCGAATAACGTTCCACCCAAGTTTTAATCTTTACTTTCTCCGGATAAGTTACAGGTTTGATAAACTTCATATCCAAATGTGTTACAGGAGAAATGATACCTCTGTCTTCCATATCCGCATAACTAAAACCTAACTTGCTGATATAGTCTGTACGTGCAACCTCAAACCACGTCGCATAGTTTCCATGGTAAATGAATCCCATTTTGTCTGTTTCTTGGTATCTTGCTTCTATCTCAGTGATACTGTATATCATTTTAACGCCACACTTTCTTTACTCATTCCATATAATATCATAGCACAAAATAAAGAGACTAAGACAGTTTCAAACCATCTCAGCCTCTTATTATCTATTGAGATAAGGGTAGATTTCCCCTTATGCAGTTGCTAATTTGTTACGTAATACAAGTTGTAAGATACCGCCATGACGGTAGTAGTCTAACTCAACTTGTGAATCGAAACGTGCGATAACATCGAATTCGATTGTTTCACCGTTTGATTTTTTAGCTGTAACTTTAACTTTGTCATGTGGTTTTACTGATTCGTCGATGTCTACTGAAATTTCTTCAGTACCATCTAATCCAAGGCTGTCAGCTGAATCGCCGTCTTGGAATTGAAGCGGTAATACACCCATCATAACTAAGTTAGAACGGTGGATACGTTCATAGCTTTGAGCAATAACAGTTTTAACACCTAATAAGTTTGTACCTTTTGCTGCCCAGTCACGAGATGAGCCCATACCGTAGTCGTTGCCTGCTAATACAACTAAACCTGTACCGTCTTCTTTGTACTTCATAGCTGCATCGTAAATTGACATTACTTCACCTGTTGGCCAGTATGTTGTGAAGCCGCCTTCAGTACCTGGCGCTAATTGGTTTTTAATACGGATGTTTGCGAATGTACCTCTTACCATTACTTCGTGGTTACCACGACGAGAACCGTAAGAGTTGAACTCTCTGATAGGTACTCCGTTTTCTTGCAAGTATTGGCCTGCTGGTGTATCTTTACCGATTGCACCTGCTGGTGAAATGTGGTCAGTTGTTACTGAGTCGCCGAATTTACCCATTACGCGTAAATCTTTAAGCGGTTCAATCTTACCTGGTTCTTTAGATAAGCCTTGGAAGAATGTTGGGTTTTGGATATAAGTTGATTTAGGATCAAAGTCATATAATGGTTGATCCGTAGTTTCAATTTCATTCCACATTTCGTTATTAGTGTAAACATCTGAATATTCTTCACGGAATAATTTAGGTGTTACAGTGCTTTCAACAGTATCTGCAACTTCTTTGATTGATGGCCAGATGTCGTTTAAGTAAACGTCATTGCCGTCTTTATCTTGACCTAACGGATCATTTTGCAAGTCGATATCTACAGTACCTGCTAAAGCATATGCCACAACTAATGGCGGAGATGCTAAGTAGTTACCTTTAACTAATGGGTGGATACGACCTTCGAAGTTACGGTTACCAGATAATACTGAAGTTACAAGCAAGTCTTCTCCTGAAATTGCTTTTTCGATTTCTGGTAATAATGGACCTGAGTTACCGATACATGTCGTACAACCATAACCTACTAAGTTGAAGCCTAATGCATCTAAGTACTCTTGCAAGCCTGAATCAGCTAAGTAGCCAGTTACAACTTTTGAACCTGGCGCTAATGATGTTTTCACGAATTCAGGAACTTTTATTCCTTTTTCTACTGCTTTTTTCGCAACTAAACCAGCACCTAACATAACGTATGGGTTAGATGTGTTTGTACAAGATGTAATCGCCGCAATTGCGATGTCGCCTGTAGTCATTTTAGCAGTTCTGCCGTCTTCAAATTCGATAGTAGCTTCTTTATCGAATTCAGATTCATCGAATCCAAAACCTTGGTTGCCAGCCGGAGCTGTTACTGCTTTTTCGAATTCTTCTTTCATGTCGCCTAATTTAATTAAGTCTTGAGGACGTTTAGGACCTGATAAAGAAGGTTCTACAGTAGATAAGTCTAATTCAAGAACATCTGTGTAAGAAGGATCTTCTTTTTCAACGTCGAAGAACATGTGGTTTTGTTTTAAGTATTCTTCAACAAGTTCGATTTGTTCTTCAGAACGGCCTGTTAAGCGTAAATATTTTAATGATTCTTCGTCAACCGGGAAGAAACCGCATGTTGCACCATATTCAGGCGCCATGTTTGCGATTGTTGCACGGTCAGCTAATGGCAAGTGTTGTACACCTGGACCATAGAATTCTACGAATTTGCCGACAACGCCTTTTTTACGTAATTCTTCAGTTACGCGTAAAGCTAAGTCAGTAGCTGTTGCACCTTGAGGTAATTGGTTCTCTAAGCGCACACCGATAACTTCTGGAATTGGGAAGTATGAAGGTTGTCCAAGCATACCTGCTTCAGCTTCGATACCGCCGACACCCCAACCTAATACACCTAAACCGTTAATCATAGTTGTATGAGAGTCAGTACCTACTAATGTATCTGGGAATGCTACTGTTTCGCCGTCTACGTCTCTAGCATGTACAACGTTTGCTAAATACTCTAAGTTAACTTGGTGAACAATACCAGTTGCTGGCGGAACTGCATTATAGTTATCAAATGCTTTTGTTGCCCAGTTTAAGAATTGGTAACGTTCGAAGTTGCGGTGGAATTCTAATTTCATGTTTTGACGCAATGCATCTGGATTTGCGTAACTGTCAACTTGTACTGAGTGGTCAATAACTAAGTCTACAGGTACTTCTGGGTTGATTTTGTTGATATCTCCCCCCACATCATCCATTGCTTTACGTAATGATGCTAAGTCTACAACTGCTGGAACACCAGTGAAGTCTTGCAAAATAACACGTGATGGTTTGAAAGGTACTTCACCATCGCCGCCATTACCGAATTTTGCTAATTGTTCAATGTGATCATCAGTGATTACGAAGCCATCTTCTTGTCTTAATACTGATTCTAGCAATACTCGAATTGAGTATGGCAATTTGTTGATTTTAGTTAAACCTTGTTCTTCTAATGTCTGCAAATCGTAATAAGTATACGTTTTGTCGTTTAAAGTAAACGATTTTTTTGCTTGCTCTTTAATGTTAGAAGACATGTAAATCCCCCCTGATTCAATATTATGCCTTTAATTAGATTGTATATGGGAATGATAGCGAATACAACTGATATTCATTAAAAATCAGAAGTTCACCGTTTTTGTTTTATAATCAGTATGTATAAGAATTGCTTATCACATAAGGTTCGTGTAATAAGTATCTTTTATTGATTGAGAATTATTTTCATTTAATCCGCTGTTTTCTGTTAAGTATAAAAAAACGCTGCCCTTCATGATGAAAGACAGCGTTTCGTAATTTAATTATGAGTTTGAGTTTTGTATTTCTCTTCGTGATTTGCGTTTTTCTAAAATATCTTCTTCATAATCTTGTTGAGAATATTTAACATATTCTTCTAGTCTGTGTTTATTCGGCGTTAATGTTAAGCCTAAGAATTTACGTTCTCGGTTCGCATCTTTGTAAAAGGCTATCATCATCATGATAACGATAATGGAGAATGGCAATGCACTGATAATCGCCGCACTTTGAAGTGAGTTCAATCCAGTATCCCCGCCTGAGAATAGCAAGATGAATGCGATTAATGATTGTGCAATACCCCATGAAATCTTAATATATGAAGATGGATTAAGTGAACCGAATGATGTTTGCGTACCTAATACGAATGTTGCTGAGTCGGCAGATGTGATAAAGAATGATGCGATTAATAATAATGCAACAATCGATAATACAAAGCCTAACGGCAAGTGATTGAACACTGCGAAGAGTTGTGTCTCAGCTGACATATCGAAAATTTCTTTATGTTTTTTACCAGTTTCAATACCTAGTACACCGAACACACTGAACCAGATGAAACTTACAATAGCTGGTACTAGAAGTACACCTGAGATGAATTCACGAATTGAACGTCCTTTAGAAACACGTGCGATGAACACACCTACGAATGGACTCCAGCTTAACCACCAGCCCCAATAATATAATGTCCAGCCTGACATCCACTCACGTTTATCTGAATTTAATGCTGCAGTATCAAAACTGTTAGATAAGAATGTATTTAACAAGCTGCCTGTTGAGCTTGTAAACATATCTAAAATTAATACTGTAGGGCCGATAATTAACGCAACTATCATTAGGATTGTACCTAAACCAATGTTCAAGTTACTTAAATATTGGATACCTCTGCTCAGACCAGACCATGCTGATGCGATGAACAGAACTGTTACAATCACAATGATAATACCTTGTACCCAAACATTGTTTGGAATACCGAATAAGTAATGTAAACCACCATTGATTTGAAGTGCACCCATACCTAGTGATACAGCTACACCGACTACAGTAGCGAATACTGCTAATACGTCAATGATTGTACCGATAGGTCCGTCTACTCTATCGCCTAAAATAGGACGTAAAGTCTTAGATAATAAACCTGGTTCTCCCTTTCTGAATTGAGCGTATGCTAGTGCTAATGCTACAACACCATATACTGCCCAGGCATGGAAGCCCCAGTGGAAGAAAGTAGATCGTAATGCTTCTGTATAAGCTTCTGCTGTTTTAGGATCCGCTTCTGGCGGTGCTGCAAAGTGTCCCATTGGTTCTGCGGCACCATAGAAAACAAGTCCGATACCCATACCAGCACTAAATAGCATCGCAAACCAAGAAATCGTATTGAATTCCGGTTTGTCGTTCGGTTTCCCTAACTTCAGTTTTCCGATTGGGCTGAAGATAAGGAAAATACAGAAGAATACAATGATTGTAGTTAAAATTAAGTAATACCAACCCAATTTATCAGTAATCCACAGTTTGATTGTATTTGTTACAGCGTCAAACTGGCTAGGAAAGATTGCACCGGCAAGTACTACGATCAGAACTAATATCGAACCGTATATAAATACCGGGGATAATTTCTTACCATTCTTACTGTGTTGAGAAGAATTCATAATCAATTACTCCCTTTCTATATATTTTATTGTCAAAAAATACAACAGATATTTTATAACAAAATATCATATTCGCGAAAAACCAAATACTAGCATAACAAAACTATGAAGCATAATCAAATGTACAAAAAATGATTATACAATCTCAACAAAATAATTTATACCAAAAATAAGTTGTTGAAAATTCACAACTATTGTTTGGTAAGACAACACATTACTTTAATATACCCAAAAACTTGATTTTAAAAGGAAAATATTAGATTTATTAGTATCATTCGTTGTATTTTTAAACACTTGTGAAGATTTTTCGAAAAAAACGGTTTGCTATGCCAACCACTTACGGTATACTAAACTTAGCAAATTTAGGAGGAAACTAAATGTTTAAAGAATTTAAAGAGTTCGCATTCAAGGGGAATGTATTAGACTTAGCTGTTGCTGTAGTAATGGGTGCTGCATTCAACAAAATTGTAACGTCATTAGTTACATACATTATCATGCCTTTAATCGGTTTGATTTTCGGTACAGTTGATTTTGCGAAAAACTGGTCAGCATTCGGAATTAAATACGGTTTATTTATTCAATCTATCATCGACTTCATTATCGTAGCCTTTGCATTATTCTTATTTGTAAAAGTCGCAAATACTATGATTAAGAAAGAAGAAGTTGAGGAAGAGCCAGAAGAAAACACTATTTTACTGACAGAAATCAGAGACTTGCTTCAAAAACAAAACGGTTCATCCGAAAAAATAAAAAGCTATTGCAACGTTTTAGCCGTTCAACATTGAAGCATGAAAAAGCAATGCCGCAAGATTTTTGCAGCATTGCTTTTTTATTGAAACTTGAATTCAGTTGTACTTTGATAATTGTTTGATTGAACTTCTAAGATAATCGGAATACGTTGTTTAAGCTCGCTGACATGAGAGATAATTCCGACCATACGTCCTGATATTTTAATATTCAGCAATGTATCGAGTGCTGTTTCTAATGTTTCTTGATCAAGCGTACCGAAACCTTCGTCAATAAAGATAGATTCTAACGTAATACCGCCTGATTCTTGCTGAACTACTTCACTTAACCCTAATGCCAATGCTAAAGCAGCTTGGAAAGATTCTCCGCCGGACAATGTTCCGATTGGACGCGCCTTATTCGAATGCATATCAAAGACTTCGATGTCTAAGCCGCTGTATCCTTTCCCGATAGCTTCGCTTCTGACAAGTTTATAGCGATTATTAGTCATTTGATAAAAGCGCAGGTTCGCATTTTGAATAATTAAATTCAAATAATGAATCAATACATAGTTCTCTAACGTCAATTTTTGATCGTTTTTACCAGATAGTATTTCAGACAGACGGAAGATTTCTTCTTGTTCTTCTAATTCTTGTTGAAGTGTTGTGATTTCTTGTTTCAATTCTTTAAATTGTTTTACATTCGTTTCCATTTTGAATTCATGGTTGTTAACCAGACGAACATATTCATTTAATTGAGTTTTCGCTTCGTTGACTTGTGCTTCTATTGTTTCTAAATCCGGTTTTTCTTGCTGATTCACTCTTTTTTGCAACGTTTCGATGTGACTTGAAAGTTGAATTTGTTTTTTACGGAATGCCTCGACTTCCGCCTCAATCTCATCTTTTCGATCCATTTGTTCTAATACTTCTTTGACCGCTTCAGGCGACGCTATTCCCAGCGTTTTCATTTCTGCTTTTGATTGAGATTGCAGCTCTGTCATATGTGTATCATTCTCTTTGATTTGTTCTTGAACATTTGTCTGAGAATGCTGAAGTAATTCTGCTTGTTGACGCAACTCACGCAATTTTTGTGTATGTGTTTCAAGTGCAGTTTCATACG
Organism: Staphylococcus sp. IVB6181; assembly: GCF_025561445.1. Classification (NCBI taxonomy): domain Bacteria; kingdom Bacillati; phylum Bacillota; class Bacilli; order Caryophanales; family Staphylococcaceae; genus Staphylococcus; species Staphylococcus sp. IVB6181. The sequence goes on from NZ_CP095096.1 coordinate 1,670,669, forward strand.
CTTTGGCTTTTTGTTCTTTCTCTTCGTAATCTAATTTGAATGCATGCGTTGTTTTATATTGTGTTTGTGTTTCGAATGTTTGAATCAACTCTTCTAATCGACTAAGTTCTGAACGTTTATCTTTCAGTGCTAATTTCAGTGATTGCACTTCTTCATTGATTTTAGTTTGTTTTTGATTTAATGCTTCAATCGCTTTATTGCGTTTTTCTTGCTCTGATTTTTTAGTCTCAGCTGCTTGATATTTTTCCTCTAGTTCAGGAATCGATTTGATTTCTTTTGCACTGTCTTGTTGTTCAAACTTCTCGATTTCCTGCTGCTCAATCGCAGCTTTCGTTTTTAATTCCGCTGCTTCAGACTTGATTTCATCTCTTTGCTGTTGAAGCTGATTTAATTGTTCGCGATGCGCACGTAACTGCTCATAATCTACATGGTCTGATAACGATTCGATTTCATTTCCGCAAATCGGACATTTATCTCCAGGTTCTAACATAGATTGCAGCTGTTTAATCATTGCTTCTTGATTGTCTAATTCTAAATGATGTGTATTGAATTGATTAATCTCCGCTTCTAAATCTTCAAGCTTTTGATGATTAGATGTTAATGATTTTTCCAATTGCTGTTTCTTTTGCTTTCTGCCTTCATACTGCTCAACTTCTGTTTGGTACTGTTTAGTCTCTTTGATATCATTCTGCAGTTCAAACAGTGCTTTAGTTAATTGATTGACTTGATCGTAATCCGGCTTTTCATCTTTGCTTTCTTTACGAATCGACTCAAGTTCTGTTTCTTTTGTTTCAAGGTTTTTTTGATGATCTTCAACCTTTTCTTTTACTGCTTCAATTTCTTGATATGCTGCTGTGAATTGTTTTAAGTTGCGATAGAAATATTGTGTTTCACTGATAAATGCTTTTTCTTTTTCATACGATGCTTCTTGTTTTTGTAAGGTATCCAATTTTTCTTGCTCGCTTTGAAGTGCATTTTCATTTTCTTTAATTTTTGCTTTTAAGTCTTCAGCATTTTGATTGAGCTTATTATGCTTTTGCTGTGCAGTATCTAATGATTTCAAAATCTGATGCAGCGGTCTTACCTCTCTAAGTTGTTTCACTAATTGTTCTAATTGTGTAATACGCTGTGCATCTTCATTGAGTTGATGATATTCTGCTTGAACCTTTTTTAATGCTTCGATATCTTGATCGAGTTCTTGTGCTTTTCGATAAGTACTTTCAACTTTATTGAACTGCTGTTCTTTTTCTTCTTTTTGTTTTTTCAATGTTTCTAACAATGATTGCGCTTTTTCTTTAAATTGAGGCATCAAAGTTAAAAGCTTATCTGTCTGCATACTTGGTGTTGTTTTCAACTCTTGCAGTACTGCGTCATCGAAATCTTCTACATCATTCCAAAGCTGGTCAATTGTTTGATAACGCAATTCGATTTGATGTTTTTCTTCTTTGATTTCTTCATACAATTGTTTTTGCAACTGTTCAAAACGAACAGTATTAAAGAGCGTACGTAAAATGGTTTGCTTCTCCGAACTTTTTGAGAAGAGGAATTTTTTAAATTCACCTTGCGGTAAAATGAAAAGCTGTCTGAATTGGCTCGCATTTACCCCTAATAATTCTTTAAGGTACGTCTTGCCTTGTTTCACACGGCTTTCAATTAATTCAAAATCATCGTTGACCCATTCAAAAATTCGTGCATCGCCGCCGGTTTCTGTTTTGTTCCCTTCTTTGATAAATGAAGGTTGGCGTATTACTTTAAAAATTCTGTCCTTTAGTTGGAATGTAAACTCTACTACCATCGGTGCATCTCCATCCGCAAAATGGCTTCTGAAGTCTTTGCTTTTTCTGGTTTCGAGTGAACCTTCATCGAATAACGCAAACACAATAGCATCGAAAATCATTGATTTGCCTGATCCTGTTTTACCGCTGATTAAAAACAGCTCATTGCCCTCAAGTTCGGTAAAATCAATCGTTTCGTCTAAGAAAGGTCCGAAGTTTTTCAAATGAAGTTTTAATGGTCTCATGCTTCGCCGCCTCCTATCATACGATCTAACAATGTATTGATTTTATTCACTTGTACTTCGCTTAATTTATTTTGAGTCATATTAGAATAAAAGTCTTCAATGATTTCTTGATCCGTCATTTTCTTGATTTCTTTTTGTTCGTACGTACTTGTAAATGTTTGCGATTCATTGGTTAATGATAAGACATTTGGATAAATTTGTTTTAAATTCAGCATCGGGTCATTGATATGGGATAAGTTGGTTAAGTTGAAGTGAATATAGTTGTTGTTATTTTTTACTTCTAGTCTTTCTTGAATCGCATCTTCATAAGTGCCTTGAATAACTTCTAATTGACGTAATGGTTGAAGCGGCACAAAAGTAATTTTAATATTTCCGCTGTCGTCTATATTTACAGCACGGTAGCCTTTAGATTGATTCGTTTCAGAGAAGGAGTATTGCAATAATGACCCGCTGTAAAAGACAAAGTCAGATTGAATACTGAAAGGATGATGCAAATGCCCTAACATAACAGAGTCGAATTGCTTCATAAAGTTTTGCGGAACTTGTTCTACAGTACCAATTGATAAATGACGTTCGGAATCAGAAGTAATTCCTCCTGCTACTGTGAGATGCCCGACTAAAATATTCGTTTGTTCTTTATTCAGCTGTTCAGACATACGTCTTAAGCAGCATTCAATGCCTTGTTCATAAGTTTGAATGTCTTCATCCTTAAAGAAATGCTGCAGCTCTCCTATCGTCGCATAAGGCAAGGTATAAAAATTAACACCGTTGATTGTTATCGGATCGTACATAGATTCAAGACTGGTACGGATATATAGATTGCTGTGTTCAAACCAATTCGAACCGTAATTCAAACGTGTTCTGCCATCATGATTTCCGCTGATAATCACTATAGGCAGGCGCATTTTCAGGTTTAACTCTGCTATAGTTGCTTCTAATAATTTCACTGTGTCTTTATTAGGCGTAGAATTATCGTACAAATCACCCGCAATCACAATGGCATCTGGTTCTTCTTGTTTCATCGCTTCAATAAATCGATTCAGAATATAACGTTGATCTTCTAAAAAGGACTGTCCGTTTAATATTTTGCCTAAATGCCAATCGGCAGTATGTATTACTTTCATTGAATCACCTCTTGCATAAAGTGTAATATGAAACGCCTTTCTCATTATAGAGAAAAGGCGCACAATGTTTATTTTTTATAAAGTTTTTGAAAAAGAGAGAATGTATATATCATTCCTGCAATAATTGCTCCGATAATACCTAAGACATGTTTTAACTTCATTATAATCACCTTTCCTTCTTTTTGTTTTACCCCAAAAAAAGTAAACGACGCCTTTCAGTTTTATTGAAAAACATCGTTTATCACTTTTATCTTACAATTTCTCTTTTCAACTTTTTATATTTCAATAACATCGCGATTCTCCAAGGTACAATCATTGAAAAGGCAAGCAAGAAGAACATGCCGGCAAGTTGACCTGGATGAATCTGACTGCTGATGACAATTTTCATAACAGTTCTGATGATTAATAGTGTAATTAAAATAATCGGAAACGCTTTTGAACGTTTCATATATATATTTGAGCCCTTCACCTCAAAGCGAGAAGTCCAAATCAGTACGGTTGAAAATAAAACCCCTACAATCATAGATTCAAGGATTTCCATACCTGTTAATCTAAAATAAGGCACAACAAACATTAAAGCACCCGTAGACATAAATATTGGCGGTAAAATGAGTTTCTTCTCATTGACTGGAAACTTTTGCGCCTTCATTCTCACTATGATTACGGCAGCGCCCATTAAAAATGCTATACCGATTGAAAATATAAGATATAACACAGTGACACCTTCTTTTCGTCATTAAGTATATTCATAGAAATCATTTTATAGTATATCATTGCACATACGAAATGCCATACAAAATGATTAAAATATGTAAATCCTTCCAGTATTTGCTTTACTATAAAACAAAAGAAAGCCGTATGTTCAACCCACACAGCTTTCTTATTACAGATACTTTTATTTCATTTTTTGATCCATGTTTTTGTTCATCATCGTCATCATTTGATTGATTTTCTTTTGAGATGGTTTTTGGCCCATTTGCATCATCATCATACGTAACATCTCTTCGTTAATCGGAGGGTTCTTTTTAAGATAATCCATCATATACTTTCTCGCTAAGAAGAAACCACCTACTAAACCGATGATTAGTGCAGCAATGATTAATAGAATTGCTATCCAAGTTGCCATTGTCTCACCCACTTTCTTTATCCTTTAGCATTTTACTAAAATAACTTTATCATTTCAAGTTGTATTTTAACTATGACTGACTCTATTCACAAGAAAAAGAGCTATTCCAAGCTCCATTAAAACATGATTATTAATAACTGTTTTAATTACCGGAATAGCTCTTTCGTTTATTGCACTATAAAATTTTATAGATTGTTTAATAATTTTAATACGTTTTCTTTAGTGAAGCCGTATTTTTCAACAACTAAACCACCTGGTGCACTTGCGCCGAAACGATCGATTCCAAGTACTTCGCCTTGTAAACCGACATATTTGTGCCAACCTAATGAAGAAGCCATTTCCACTGCTAAACGTTTTGTGATTGTTGGAGGAATTACTTCATCTTGGTAAGATTTAGGTTGTTGTTCGAATGCGTGCCAGTTCGGCATAGATACGACACGAATTGAATTGCCGTTATCCGCAAATGTTTTAGCAGCTTCTACTGCTAAGCTTACTTCTGAACCAGAAGCTAATACAAGGTATTCTGGGTTTTCATCAGATTCGTAAACAACATATGCACCTTTACGTACACCTTCTTCAACTGTTTCTTTTGAAACATCTAATACTGGAAGGTTTTGACGTGTTAATACTAATGAAGTCGGTGTTTGTTCGCTTTCTAAAGCAACTTCCCAAGCAACACGAGTTTCGTTACCGTCTGCTGGTCGGATAACGTTCATGTTAGGGATTGCACGTAAACCTGGTAACTGTTCAATAGGTTCGTGTGTAGGACCATCTTCACCAACAGCGATAGAATCGTGTGTAAAGATGAATGTTGAGTTAAGACCCATGATAGCTGAAAGTCTTAATGCTGGTTTTAAATAGTCGCTGAATACGAAGAATGTTGCACCGTAAGGATTAACACCGCCGTGTGCAGCCATACCGTTAACAGCAGCAGCCATCGCAAATTCTCTTACACCGAACCAGATGTTTTTACCTTCTGGTGTATTGCGATCATAATCTGATGCATCTTTAACGTTAGATTTGTTTGAACCAGCTAAGTCTGCTGAACCGCCGAAGAATGAAGGTACAGCTTTGCTTAATGCTTGAATAACTTCACCAGAATCAGCACGTGTTGCACTTTCTGAACCTACTTCGAATTCAGGTAATTTTGCTTCGTAATTATCTGGTAATTTACCAGCAATTGCATCTTTGAATTCTTGCGCTAACTCAGGATATTCTTTTGAATATTTTTCAACTAATGCTTTCCAAGCATCTTCATTTTCATTTGCACGTTTCAACATTGTTTCATTGAATACGTCATAAACTTCATCTGGAACGTAGAAACGTTTTTCAGGATCAAGTTTATAATTTTCTAAAGTTAAAGTACGTTCATCTTCACCAAGCGGTGCACCATGTACGCCATGTGTACCTGATTTGTTAGGTGAACCGTAACCAATCACTGTTTTCACTTCAATCATTGTTGGTCCGTTTTGTTCTTTAGCTTTTTCAATTGCGTTATTGATTTCGTCTAAGTCATTGCCGTCTTTAACTAAGATATGGTTCCAACCATATGCTTCAAAACGTTTTTTGATGTCTTCTGAGAAAGCTTTATCTAAGTCGCCGTCTAATGAGATATCATTTGAATCGTAAAGTACGATTAATTTATCTAATTGCAAGTGGCCTGCTAATGAAGCCGCTTCATGTGAAATACCTTCCATTAAGTCGCCATCAGAAGCTAACACATAAGTGTAATGGTTAACGACTTCTGCGTCCGGTTTATTGAATTTGCCGGCTAAGTGGTTTTCAGCCATTGCCATACCAACTGACATTGCTAAACCTTGTCCTAATGGACCTGTTGTTACTTCAACACCTTGTGTATGTCTGAACTCTGGGTGTCCTGGTGTTTTAGAATCCCATTGTCTGAATTGTTTTAATTCCTCTAATTCTAAGCTTCCAGATACATGCAGCAAGCTGTAAAGCAATGCTGAACCATGTCCTGCAGATAAAATAAATCTGTCTCTGTTGAAATATTCGTTTGAATTAGGATTGAAATTCAAATGACGTGTCCATAATGTGTACGCCATTGGTGCAGCACCCATAGGTAATCCAGGGTGACCAGAATTTGCTTTTTCAATTGCATCAATACTTAATGCTCTGATTGTATTAATTGCAAGGTCGTCTCTTTTATCGAACATCAATATAACTTCCTTTCTATACAGCATGATTTTATGCCATTATACATTATATTCTTGGCTTTTCACATTGATTGTTCTTATGAAATCGCTATCAAATAAAATATGATGAAAAATCTTCAAATATAACAAAAAATGAGCTCTCAGAACATAGGTATTTTGTTCTAAAAGCTCTTACTCATAGTTTAATATAATTTAAATTATTTTCTTTTATTTTGCTCACGTTGTACTTGTTTTAATTTTTCAGGTGTTACATCGTTTCCTTCTGGATCTAACACTTTTGTATTTTCAATTTGCTGTTTGAAACCTTCACGGAAAGTTTCCAAATATTTTTGATGTAATTCTGCTCTTTCTTTTGCTTCTTCTTTAGTTAAGCCTTCAGCTTTTTTCTTTTTAGAAAGTTCATTAATTCTATTAATAGTTTCTTTATGTTGATCTGCCATATTCTTGACCTCCATTAGTCTGATGATTATTCATATTAGCAAATAATTGTTTAAAACAAAATGAATATGCTTGTTTAACTTTTCCCAAATGCGTCGCTTTTACACAATGAATAACAAGAAAATGATATGACAATTTTATGAATTACTATTTATTTATCGAACAGCTGCGACAATCGGTTTGCTGTTCTGTTCGTCTTTTTCTATATATCGCTGTTCTTGTTCGGCTTTTTGTTCTGTTTTAGCTGAAAGTGTATGATCCGTCATTTCGTACACTTGTTCCTGATTCCCTGACTGCTCTGCACCGATTAAAAACGCTGAAACCAACATGAAAGACATTAACAATACTGCTGTGTATAGTAAAAAACTCGTTTGATATTTCTTAATCATAATTGAACACCCCCTAGAACATTTGTTTGTATAAACACAATATCAGAACGACTGTTCGGTGTCAATACTTTTACGAACAAATGTTTGTAAAGATATTTTTAACATGCTATAATAAGAACAAATTAGAAGAGGATGTGCATATATATGACTGAACTTACGAAGCGTCAAAGCGAAATTTATGAATATATTAAATCAGTAGTTCAAACAAAAGGTTATCCGCCTAGTGTCAGAGAAATCGGTGAAGCTGTAGGATTAGCATCAAGCTCTACAGTTCATGGCCACTTATCGCGTTTGGAAAGCAAAGGTTATATCCGACGCGACCCTACAAAACCAAGAGCAATTGAAATTGTAAGCGATCAAATAGAAGATTCTGCAGAAATCGAAGGTACTATTCATGTTCCTGTCATCGGTAAAGTTACTGCCGGCATTCCAATTACAGCAGTTGAAAACGTTGAAGAGTACTTCCCATTACCAGAACACTTTACTTCAACGCACAACAGCGACATATTTATTTTGAATGTTGTCGGTGACAGTATGATTGAAGCAGGTATTTTAGATGGAGATAAAGTAATTGTCAGAAGCCAGACAATTGCAGAAAACGGCGACATTATTGTTGCTATGACTGAAGATGATGAAGCAACAGTAAAACGATTCTATAAAGAAAAACACCGTTATAGACTGCAACCTGAAAACAGCATAATGGATCCGATTTACCTTGAACATGTAACAGTATTAGGCAAAGTTGTCGGCCTATTTAGAGAACTATAAGCTGTCGCCTCTGTTCATAGGCATATCATCTCTTCTTAATTATCGTTCGTGATTAAATGAATAAATCTAATCTTTTTTAAATATAAGCATGCCTTAGTGTCCTCAACTTATAGACATTAAGGCGTGCTTTTTTGCTATTCTATATTTTGTTTTTACTTTCTTTAACATATTAAGCTTTGTATACTGCTAAAAGAGACCAAAAAGAAAAGTAAGCAATTAATCTCATCAATATTTTCTTGCTGGTTTCATAGTTTGATATTTATATAAATCGAAAATTCTCTTATAATGAATATAAGTATAACTTTAGGAGTGAAATGAAAATGGACTTACTATACAAAGGTAAAACGAAAGATGTATATCAAGACAAAGATGGTGAAGTTGTTTTATTCTTCAAAGATGATATGACTGGTAAAGACGGAGTGTTTGATCCAGGTGAAAACCAAGTAGGATTGACTGTCGAAGGTTCAGGAAAAGCTGGATTGAAAATGACAAGCTATTTCTTCGAAAAAATTAACGCTGCGGGTATTCCAACTCATTATATTGATTTTGACCTTGATGAACGCCAAATGCGCGTTAAAAAAGTATCAGTGTTCGGTAATGGGTTAGAAGTCATTTGCAGATATCGTGCTGTCGGTTCTTTCATCCGCAGATATGGCGACTATATTGAAGACGGTGCACCGCTTAACGGTTATGTTGAAATGACTTTAAAAGATGACGAACGACAAGATCCTCTTATCAACAAAGCAGCTCTTGAAGCCCTAAATATTTTAAAACCCGGCGAATATGATGAAATTGCTGATTTAACAGTTAAAATTTCTGACATCATTAAAGATGAACTCGCACAAAAAGGTTTAGAGTTATACGATATTAAATTAGAGTTCGGTCGCGATGAAGCAACTGGCGAAGTATTGCTTATTGATGAAATTTCTGGAGGCAACATGCGTGTCTTTGATAAAGACGGTAAATACATTGAACCGTTAGAATTCGGAAACTACCTATTTTAATTTAAAAAATGCCGGAATTGAAAATTTCAGTTCCGGCATTTTATTTATTAAATAGACTTTATGAATGCGATATACTGTTTGGTCCCCTCGAGCAAATCATCATAACTCGCATGATTTACAGTACCATACTGTGCAAAGTGACCCTTATATTCAGCCCCTATATAATTAAAAGTCGCAATGAATGGCGATAACAATGTTTCTAATGCAAATCCATTCGAACCTTCTTTAGAATAATCTTCTTCTAAACTGCCTACTGTCGTTGCAATCGCAAACTTTTTATTATGAAGTTTCGTTCCTTCTGGACCAAACGCAAAATTATATAAGAACACTTCATCCAGATACTGTTTTAATAACGGAGGACTGCTATACCAATAGAGCGGAAATTGGAACACAATTGTATCGTAATTCAATAACCTTTCTTGTTCGCGCGACACATCTATTTTGCTGTCAGGATACAGTTCATATAATTCAACCATATCAATCTGTTCACTAACCACAGCATCTCTCCACATACGATTCACTACTGAGTGCTTCATATCCGGATGTGTGATGATAACTAATGTATGCATAATAACGCCCCTTTGAATTAAGTTATAATACATAAAACATGACTATTTCATCGACTATAATTACAATATACACTACCTTAGCAGCTTATTCATTATTAATAATACTGACACAACATGAGATCAACAATAATTTTTCCATAAAAAAACTGTTAACCACAGTTACAATATGTGATTAACAGTTCATCCATTATTTCGGTTCTTTTATTATTTAAAATACATTTACTTAACTTGTATAATTTTCAGTCCAGAATGGTTGTCTGTCTTCATTAAAGTCGACACCCACACCTAAGTTTTTAAATCCTGACTGTAAAATGTTTTTTCTATGTCCTTCTGAGTTCATTAATCCTTCGTGTGCAAAGATACTGTTCTGATGTCCGTACGCTAAGTTTTCACCTACACTGTTATAATCAATGCCGTCTTTTTTCATACGATCAAAAGGAGACTCTCCTTTAGGGTTTGTATGATCAAAGTAATGATGATCTGCCATATCTTTACTATGTTTTCTCGCAGTATTCGAAATAGCATCACTGTATTTCAGAACTGACAGTCCTTTTTGTACACGTTCTGCATTTACTAAATCAAAGTTTTGCATTTCAAAGCCGTATGTTAAAGAAGTGGATGGCGCACCATATTGTTTAGTGAGTCGATTTTCCATTTCTTTGCTGATTTGCATAATACCTGTTACTTGATTATTTTCATGCTTATCATAAAAGACTGTCGTATAAATACCGTCTTTATCGAACGTATCGTACTCATCGCTTTCGATTTGATATTTATAATTACCTTTGGTCATAGATGTAATCGGATCGCCTAAACGGCTTCTGACAGCAGTTTTAGGTGAACCGTATTTAATCTTCGACTTAGAAGAGATTACATTCTGGTTGCTGTAGATACCGTTAACTTTGCCGTCGATATAACTCACCATGACAAATGATTGATAATCATCGTGGTAAGCGTACCATTTCAAACCATATTCATTTGAAGTCACACGTTCAGGTTTTCCAAGTTGTTGTTCAACTTCTGATTGTGTCATATTCATTTGTATGTTCCTAAATGCAAAGTCTTGCTTATCAGGAACTTTAAGCGGCTCTTTAGAAATACTTTCGTTTGCGGCTAATGCTTGAATCTTAGCTTTAGTCTGATTTTGCAAATCTATCATAAAAGATGTTTCTTTTATAGGAATACATAATGCCAAAAGCAAGAAAACAATTGAAAAACCAAATACTCTTTTAATCGCCTACACCTCCAGGCAATATCTTAGTCTCTGTCACCATTAAAAATAGAATTTCTAACAATAACATAATCTACTTTTCTTAATGAACCTAAATCATTGCCTCCGGCGTATGAAATAGAACTTTGCAAGTCTTGCTGCATTTCTTTCAGCGTATCTGCTAATGTTCCTTTATGTTCTACAAACATCTTTTTGCCTTCAACATTTTTGCGTTCGCCTTTTTGATATTCTGAAGCACTGCCGAAATATTCTTTATATAACTTGCCGTCAAGCTCAACAGTTTCACCTGGTGATTCTTCATGCGCTGCAAATAATGACCCGATCATAACCATTGATGCACCAAAACGAATAGATTTAGCGATATCGCCATGAGTTCTGATACCACCATCCGCAATAATTGGTTTACGTGCTGCTTTACTGCAATGATTGATTGCGGCAAGTTGCCATCCGCCTGTACCAAATCCTGTTTTGATTTTAGTAATACATACACGTCCTGGTCCGATACCTACTTTTGTCGCATCTGCACCGGCATTTTCTAATTCTCTGACACCTTCTGGTGTCCCTACATTCCCTGCAATTACAAATGATTCAGGTAAATATGATTTCAAGTGGCGAATCATTTTAATAACTTGATCAGAATGGCCATGTGCAATATCAATCGTAATATATTCAGGTTTTAAACCTTCTTTTGCAATTTCTTTTACAAATTCATATTCATTATCTTTCACACCTACAGAGATAGAAGCAAATAATCCTTGATCTTGCATCTTTTTAATAAAAGGAATTCTTGCTGCTTCATCAAAACGGTGCATAATATAGAAGTAATCATTTTCCGCAAACCATTCAGCCAATTTTTCATTCATCACTGTCTGCATATTTGCTGGAACAACCGGCATTTTAAATTTACGCGGGCCGAATTGAACTGTCGTATCACATTCTGAACGGCTTTTTACAATACATTTATTAGGAATCAACTGTACGTCTTCGTAGTCAAATATTTTCATATATAACACCTTGCCCTTATTGTTTGCTTATTATCAAAAGTCCAACATACATCATACTACTTCACAAATAAATTTGCCATTAAGAACATTGTAAAATAAAAATGTAAATATTATATAGAAAAGAGGCACCTCATAATATATGAAGGCACCCCTTAAAATTATTCATAAAATATCGTTAGTTTAATGGTTTTCCAAGTATATTATTGACCATGCAATTAACTACTGATTGTAATTTCATTTAAATAACCATTATGGTCAAAGAATGCGGTATAAGACCCTGCTTGTGTCGCATATTTAACATATGTTCCATCGCCATTACCTAATTTTCCTTCATTTAGAATCGTATTGGATTGATGCGCTTGTTTAAACACTGCTTTTGTTACACTGTTGGGTTTAGTAAAAAATGTGAGCTGTACCACTTGATTATTCGTATTAAGCTGTACTGAAGTATCATATACACGTTTAGAATAAGCAAAATTATTCACAGCATTAGGGTTTACTTTGTAACCATCAATTGTGACATTGTCGTATTTTAAAGCACGAACAAAATTATAATCTTGCGTAAATGAAGCATCATAAGTTGTATAGCCATTATAATTGTACCAAGGTGTCACACTGCTCAATTGAGTCGTATCAGCTTTACGATTAGCATCTAAAGTACCCGAACCGCCTTCACCATGTCCCCATTTTTGAGTTTGCTCTGCTGCTTTTGCATCTGTATTATTCGTCGTGACATGTGTTGCCGAAGTTCCTAAGACTAGTGTCGATATAACAAGCGTTGCAATACTTAACTTACTTGTTCTAAGCATAATACATCACTCCTTATAATATAGTCGTGTCCCAAAAACAATGTAAATGTACACTTTTAGTATATACATAATTATAAAATTCCGCAAAACATATCATTGAAAAATTGCAAAAAAAAGAACACATTTCAATGAAGAAATGTGTACCTTAAATGTTATCGTCGTTAAACTATCGAATTACCAGCTTGCTTTTCTTACGCCTGGAATTTGACCTTTATGTGCGTGGTCTCTGAAAGCAATACGTGACATTTCGAATTTTCTCATTACACCACGTGGTCTTCCAGTAACTTTACATCTGCGAGTTAAACGAGTTGGTGATGAATCTCTTGGTAATTTTCTTAATGCTTCGTAGTCACCTTTAGCTTTTAACTCTTGACGTTTAGCGTAATATTTAGCAACGAGTTCTTCTCGTTTTTGTTCTTTAACAACTTTAGATTTTTTTGCCATTAAAGTTCCTGCCTTTCTTTATAGTAATAGTTCATAATCGTAATTATTACGATTTATATCATAACACAAATTGGAGCTTTATCAATACTTTTTGCTCATTTTTTAGGCAAAGTTATTTACTAATCGGAAGTTTTTCTATAAAATAGAATACATTGAGCTTATGTTGCTTATTTTTAAACAATCTTGCACGAAATGCATGATTATGGTAAATTTAAGTGCGTAAGTATTGCTAATAACTTAATAGAAAGGGTGTCTACATTGCGCGTAAACGTAACTTTAGCTTGCACAGAATGCGGCGATCGTAATTATATTACTACTAAAAACAAACGTAACAATCCTGAACGTATCGAAATGAAAAAATACTGCCCAAGATTGAACAAATATACATTACACCGCGAAACTAAATAATGTATTGAAACTACGATAGTGAACTTGCCTATTTTTAAGGTAACGTTCACTTTTTTTATTGAATGTTTCCAATATACACCTCACATTTACATTTGTCTATGGTACAAAAGCTAAGTATTTACCCTATTTCTAATAATGAGTGCATATTTTCTGAATTTTTTAAAAATATTCGCTTTAAAGTGCTAAATTCCATTGATTAGTTGTCAGAAAACTATTAGAATAGAGTACATATATTTTAATTTAAAGATTAGAGGTAACGCATATGGATGAAAACAAAATGAATCGAGGACTCAGTTCTCGCCATATATCAATGATTGCAATCGGGGGTGCAATCGGTACAGGTCTCTTTATCGCAATGGGCGGTGTCATTTCCCAAGCAGGACCTGGCGGTGCGATTGCAGCGTATTTAATCATTGGTGTTATGTTATATTTCTTAATGTCATCAGTCGGAGAACTTGCAACCTTTTACCCTGTATCAGGTTCCTTCAGTTCCTATTCAACACGATTCGTTGACCCTTCCCTTGGCTTTACAGTCGGTTGGTTATACTGGATCATGTGGACACTTGTTACAAGCGTAGATGTCATTATCGCATCAAACGTATTATACTATTGGGACACATTCAAGTTCTTCTCTCCACTTACTTGGAGTTTAATATTTATTACATTCTTACTATTATTGAATATCTTCACGGTAAGAGCCTTCGGTGAAGCGGAATTCTGGTTGGCAGCGATTAAAGTCGTTACGATTATCGTTTTCATCGTTGTAGGTATATTAACTATTTTCGGTATTCTTGGCGGCCATACGTATGGTTTCAAAAACTTCACAATCGGTGAAGCACCATTTGTAGGCGGTATTGCTGGATTCTTAAGCGTTCTGTTGATAGCCGGATTCTCCGTCGGTGGAACGGAAATCGTCGCAGTCACAGCCGGTGAATCAGATGATCCTAAAAAATCAATGCCAAGCGCAATTAAATCTGTATTCTGGAGAATTTTATTATTCTATGTACTATCAATCGCGGTCATTTCAGCAATTTTACCTTATAATGAACCGTTATTACTTAACAAAAGCGAATCCGTTACACAAAGTCCATTTACGATAGTGTTTGACAGAGTCGGCATCGCTTTTGCGGCATCTGTAATCAATGCGGTTATTTTAACGTCATTATTATCAGCCGCAAACTCCGGTATCTATTCAACAAGCCGTATGCTGTTCTCACTCAGCACAGACAGACAAGCACCGAAGTTCTTAAGCTATTTGCACGGTAAAACAAAATTGCCTATTGCTGCGATTTTGACGAACTTTATTATCGTAGTCGCAGTTATTATTTTAGCGAACTTCCATCCTAATGCTATCTTTGCATTGCTTGGTATTATCGGACAACTTGTTATTTTCGTATGGGCAGCCGCAATCTTTTCTCAAATTCGATTGCGCAGCGGTTTAAAAGCACAAGGCATAGATGTCAATGGACGGTTGCCTTATAAATCACCATTGTATCCGTTTGGACCTATTTTAGTTTTATCAATACTTGTTTTCTTATTAGTCGGCGGATCATTCGACAACATCGTTCATTTGAAAGTCGGAGGATTAATAAAAGACTTCGCACCAATTGTCGTACTCTTCATTATTTTCATTGTGCATAAAATCGTTAAGAAAACAAAACCTGTTAAATTAAAAGAAATGGATGTAAGAAGTTTCGAAGAATTTAATAAAGTAAAATAATAATTTCACACTGACAGATTGGCTTTTGCCAATCTGTTTTTTTATTCATTCTTTTCTCTTTAAAGATTTTACCGACTATAGATATGTAGTATAATAAGAGTAATAAGAAGATCAGAAATTGAGGTGTTGCAACTTGGTAGGACAAACAAATTTATTTGACGATGTATTAAAAGAAGATGAACGCTTTGTCATCGTAGTTCAATCTCTTGAAGAAAAACATGGGAGACTCGTTAAACGTACTTTAAGAGAATATCCAAGCTTAAAGCATGATCAAATGGTACCTCTGTTTGAACACTTAAAAGATGTCTATCTGAGCGAACCATTTGAAACTGGGCAATCTGCCTTTATCATCACAGTCTATACTAACCTAGACTACTCTGCAGACAATATTTATGCATTGGTTAAACGCAACCACGGCATGCATGAATGGACACACACAGCAAAATAAACGCACGCAAATAAAGGATACTATCTGCCCGATAGTATCCTTTATTGCATTTATAGTAATTCTTTTAGCGCATGGACAATACCGTCTGAATTATTGTCTAACGTCACAAAATCAGCAATTTCTTTTAATTCATCTCTTGCATTACCCATCGCAACAGCACAACCCGCTTCTTTCAGCATAGAATAATCATTCATACTGTCTCCGAACGCAATCGTTTTCGAAATTGGAATTCCTTCTTTTTCGCATAATGCATGCAATGCATTGCCTTTAGAAACACCATGCGGAATGAATTCGATAAAGAACGGCTTACTTGTTGTTACATCAATTTTCGAACTGAATGAATCGCCTAACTCACTCATAATTTTATTTACATGCGGTACATAATCTACACCCAGCACTTTAGCTACAGGGTTTTGAATGAAGTCTTTCAAATCCTCTACTTTGTGCATCGGCAATCCTGTCAACTCGGATTCGATATTCATGTATTCATGTGTGCCGTCATAAATAATATGACCATAATGGTAAGTTAAAGCAAAGATATTTTGTGCTCTGCAAAAATCAATAATTTTATCAAAATCTTCTTTAGATACACTTGTTTCATCTTCCAGTTCTCCGTCTTGCACACGTGTCGTACGGCTGCCGTTAAAGCTAATGACATAGCTTTCATGTTCATTCAGCTTTAAATCTCTTGCAATCGGAAGCATACCTTCTGTAGGACGTCCTGAGGCCAATACTACACGGTAGCCTTGTTCTTGCAACTGAATTAAATAGTCTGCTGTGATCGGACTAACTTCATTCTTAGAATTGAGTAAAGTATCATCCATATCCATTACAATCATTTCATATTTACGCATTTGATGTTTCATGCTCCTTTCAAGCTATTCCCATCAAATTATACATTACTTTGTCATTATTCATAGACTTTTTCAACTATAATCCCGCTTTTATTCACTGAAATTAATTCTGATTCACAATCTGGCAGTTCTTTATTTAAACGTCTTACTAATTTACCGCTTTTTGACGGATCAATCAGTGTTAAAATTGTCGGACCTGCCCCGCTGATAACTGTCGCATAAGAATGATATTCTCTGCCGACTGCTTTCACATGTTTGAATTCCGGAATTAAATCCTGACGATAAGGTTCATGGAACCCATCCATTTCCATCAGCATACCGGCTAATTGATAATCATGCTGCATCAAAGCACTCAGCATCGTATTGCTGATGGCGCTGTATTGCACCGCTTGAGAATGCTCAAATGTTTTCGGCAGCACTTGTCTTGAATCATGTGTTTTCAATTCATATTTTGGAATCGTAATAACTAAATTGACATAAGGAGGCTCAATCGACGAAATAAATGTTTGTTTCGTGTCATGGTTATAAAAACCTGCAATCATACCTCCATAGATCACCGGCGCTACGTTATCTGGATGTCCTTCTATTTCTGTTGCCGCTTCAACCATCTCAAACTCTGACAGCTGCAGATGTCCAAAGAAATCTGCTAAATAAATTCCTGCTACTAAAGCAGAAGCCGAGGACCCTAGTCCTCGAGCTAATGGTATTTCACTGCGCATTGTAACGCTTAACGGCGGAACGTGCACATCAAACTTTTTTTCTAAAAACTGAACGACCTGATAGATTAAGTGGTTGCGATCTGTAGGCAAACCATTTAAATTATCGCCTTTATGATGAAAATGCCACTCATCATCATCGCTCAGCTTAGCATCTACGTACAAAAATTTATTTAATGCCAGACCAATTGAATCAAAACCTACGCCTAAGTTGGCAGTAGAAGCGGGAACTTTAAGTTTTAAACTTTCTCCCATTAATACATTGCTCCTTTGATGTATTTAATAATGCTTTCTTTATCATTTGGTAATGATTGAATTGGATTATCTAATAATGAAATTGCTGTATCAGGGTCTTTTAATCCATTACCTGTTAAGACAGCAGTAACTGTAATGCCTTGCGGTAATTTTCCTGCTCTGTGCAGTTTGATTAAACCGGCAATTGAAGCATTACTTGCAGGTTCAGCGAATACTCCTTCTTTAGAAGCTAATAATTGGTAAGCTTCTAAAATTTCTTCATCTGTCACACTATCGATTAAACCGTCTGATTCTTTTAATGCAGTCACAGCTTTATCCCAGCTTGCAGGGTTTCCGATACGAATTGCAGTCGCAACGGTTTCAGGTTTTTTGATGACTTTATTTTGAACAATCGGTGATGCCCCTTCAGCTTGGAAGCCGAATAATTTAGGCAAGCCTGTTTGACGTTTGTCGTTGAATTCTTTAAAACCTTTCCAATAAGCAGTAATGTTGCCGGCATTTCCGACTGGAATTGCTAATACGTCCGGTGCTTTACCGCCTAATTGATCGACTACTTCGAATGCACCTGTTTTTTGACCTTCAATACGATATGGATTGATTGAGTTGACTAACTCGATATCGCCGCCTTCTCTGGCAACTTCTTTTACAATTTCAAGTGCTTCATCGAAGTTGCCTTCAATAGAAACAATTTCCGCACCGTACATTACTGCTTGAGACAATTTGCCTAAAGCAATTTTACCTTCAGGAATTACGACGATTGCTTTTAAACCAGAACGTGCCGCATAGGCTGCAGCTGCAGCTGAAGTATTTCCTGTAGAAGCGCAAATCACTACTTTTTTGCCTTCTTCTTTAGCTTTAGTTACTGCCATTACCATACCGCGGTCTTTGAATGAACCTGTAGGATTGGCACCTTCGAATTTAACAAATAAATTAATACCTAACATTTCCGATAATGTGTCGCAATGAATCAACGGCGTATGGCCTTCATTTAAAGTTACATTCGGTGTATTTTCATTGACTGGGAGATATTCTTTATACTCTTGTACTAAACCTTGCCATCTTTTCATATTTAATTAAACCCCTTCTACTGGATAAACTTTTTCTACTGGATATTTGCCTTGTGCTAGTATTTGTTCAACAGGCACATCTGTACCTTTTACGACTACAGCGGCTGTGTCGCCGTTTCTTTCAATAACATTGAGTGATTTGTGAAGCGGAAGCTGTGCTTTCACTTCTTCTTCAACACGTTTAACCGGTGCGCCGTTTGTTTTTAATACGATATAGTAATTGCTTTTTTCTTTTAATTTTGTCGGTTCATCAGCATCAATCATTTCTTTCGCATGTTCTGTTTTTAATTCAAAATGCGGCGGTAATGTATGCAGATTAGATTCAAATTGTAGTGAAACGTTCAATAAATCGCTGACTACAGCACTGCCGGTAGCTAGGCTGCCTGCACCCTTACCATAGAACATTGTTTCTCCTACTGAATCCCCAATAACGTAAATTGCGTTGTATTCATTTTCTACAGAAGCCAATTGATGGGCTTCATCAATTAATGTCGGTGCAACAGATGTTTCGATAACTCCGTTTTCGAAAGTACCTTTACCGATTAATTTGATTTTATAGCCTAATGCTTTAGCAGCATTAATGTCATCTACAGATACTTCTGAAATACCTGTCAATTTTACATCTTTTAAGTTGATGACTCTGTTAAATGATAAGTAAGTAACGATGACAACTTTACGTGCAGCATCTACACCTTCCACATCGTCCGTCGGATCTGCTTCTGCAAAACCTAAACGCTGTGCTTCGTCTAATGCTTCTTCAAAGCTTGCGCCTTCTTGTGTCATCTTTGTCAAAATAAAGTTGGATGTACCATTCAAGATACCCATGAATTTACTGATATTATTCGCATTCAATCCGTTGTTGATAGCATTGACGATAGGAATACCGCCTGCAACACTGGCTTCGAATTTTAATGCTACTTTGTTTTCTTCTGCTAAATCTTCTAATTCACGCAGATGCACTGCTAATAAGTCCTTATTTGCAGTAATGACATGCTTGCCCTGCTGCAATGATTGTTTCAACCATTCTACAGTCGGCTCGATTCCGCCCATAACTTCAATCACGATATCTACTTCATCGTCATTAAGAATTTCATCAACATCTTCAGTAAGATGATACTTGCTGATATTTAAAGGACGTTTTTTTGTTTTGTCTCTGACAAGAATATGTTTGATTTGAAGATCTTTGTGAATCGTATCCTTTATCTGTTGATGATTCTCTTCGATAATTTTAACTACTCCTGAGCCCACTGTTCCCAGACCGAGCAAAGCGATGTTTAACTTCTTCATAAATACATTCCTCCGTTTGTTCGTTCTAAAAAAACACCTGTACTATTGAAAAATACTTGATTATGGTTTAGTATAAATTCATTCATCAAAATTGTAAAGTTCAAAAAATTTGGAATATGTTGAAATTTTAGCATTTTTTACCAAAAAAACAAAGCAGTAATCTATTAAGATTTAAAGAAAGGTTGATTAAATATGAAAGTAGCTAAATTCGGCGGCAGTTCCGTCGCTTCAGCAAGCCAAATTCAGAAAGTATTAAACATCATCAATAGCGATGACGAGAGAAAAATAGTCGTTGTTTCCGCTCCTGGTAAAAGACATTCTGAAGATATTAAGACAACAGACTTGTTGCTTAGGCTATATGAAAAAAGCGTAGCAAATTTAGATTATCAAAATAAAAAGCTAGAAATCATCGAACGTTATGCAGATATCGTACATGACTTAAACATGGATGCTGCAATTCTTGATACATTCGATGCCATCCTTGAACAACGCATTGCTGACAACAAAAGCAATCCGCCTCGATTAAAAGATGCATTGCTCTCTTGCGGTGAAGATTATAACGCTCGATTAATCGCACAATACAATAACAGTCAAGGAATCAAAACAACGTATGTTTCTCCGTTAGATGCAGGGATTACTGTGACAAACACACCTCAATTCGCCCAAATTTTAGAAGAATCTTATGATAAAATTTACAATTTGAGAAAAATCGAAGGCAAAATCATCGTTCCTGGTTTCTTCGGTTACTCAAAACAAGGCAATGTCGTGACATTCCCGCGCGGCGGTTCTGATATCACAGGTGCCATCTTAGCACGCGGTGTGCGCGCCTCAATTTACGAAAACTTTACAGATGTTTCCGGTATTTACCGTGCTAACCCGAACTTGATTAAAAATGCTGAAATTATGCCTGAAGTGACTTATCGCGAAATGCGTGAACTTTCATATGCAGGATTCAGTGTTTTCCATGACGAAGCGTTGCTTCCAGTTCAGCAAGAACGTATTCCAGTTGTCATTAAGAATACTAACCGCCCAGAAGATCCAGGTACATATATCAGACACGATCGCGAAATCCAGCCAGATCACCTGATTTGCGGTATCAGCTGCGATAAAGGCTTCACAGTTATCAATATCCGCAAATATTTAATGAACCGCCAAGTCGGCTTTACACGCAAAGTATTATCCGTATTAGAAGACAACAATATTTCATTCGACCACATGCCTTCAGGTATTGATAACGTCAGCATCATTATGCGTACACACCAAATCAGAGGCAAAGAGACAAAAGTGCTGAATGAAATCCGCAAACAATGTGATGTAGATGAATTAGGTATCGATAATGATTTAGCCGTCTTAATGGTTGTAGGCTTAGGCATGAATCAAGTAGTCGGTACAGCTAATATGATTACATCATCTCTTGCAAAGGCTGAAATCAACTTGAAAATGATCAACCAAGGTGCATCTGAAATTTCAATGATGTTCGGTATCAGTGTTGATGATGCAGATGAAGCAGTACGTGCTGTTTATGAAGGCAGCTGCCAGCATTTAAAAGAAAAACTACAAATTAAATAATCTGAATACTAACAATTTTTAGTAAAGAATATTAATTATAAAAATAAGCGTGTTGTCATTTTAGGCAACACGCTTATTTTAATGATTGTTTCAAGACGTTTGAATCGCATCATGCAGTTTATCTTCGCCTACTACCACACGCAGCATTACAAATTGATAATAGCTTAATGCATCTATCACAGTTTTATTATTAATGTCTGTACCGTGTACTGAAGGTCTTAATAATTCATACATCAGAACGATTTCTGGTTTAATGTAATCTACACCCCACTGTAATGAGTGGAAATAAATGTGTTTTTCAGGCAAGCGGATATTATGATTAAATCTGAACATCCATTCTTCGTTTTGCACATCATAGATATAAATCGTCATAATCTTTTGATGATGAATTTCTACTTCTAGGTGTGTAAGTTGAGAAAATTTTGTATCTCTTAATTTATCTTTGATATTCCCATATGTATCTATATACCGGATACTATAATCATTCGGAATATATTTTAATGCTTTCGTTAGATCTTTGCGTTTAACACAAATATCAACAGTATCATGAATAATAAATTCGTTCTTTAGAAATAATTGTTTTGCTGTTTCACCAAAAAACTTAACCTCATTATTAGCATTTTCTACTAATCTATCAACCAAGAAATTTAAATCCTTATTATTAGATTTTTGCATTCTGACACCTCCTACTAGTAAGCGCTTACAATATTTAGTATAACCTATTTCTCTCTATTCATATACATTTTAGCTTGACTCTTCTCTCTTGTCTATAATTATTTGAGATTGCCGATTTGCCAATATAAATGCGGCGTTTGCGTTAAATCCGGAAAGTTGATCAAGAATGTTTCATCCGCTTGCTGTACTAATACCTTTTGTATCTCCGCAACATCCGGATGGCTTTGGTACAGCTTATCCGCTTCATCTATGTAACTCGCTTGGCAAAAATAATAATGAATATGAAGCGTCTTGAATTGTTCTATCAGGGCATTGCCAGTCATGATATGCTGCGCTTGATCGACTTTGCCCGGCGCAAAGATAATATTGAAATGTGTGTTTCGACACACAAATTTCATAATATCAGTAGAATAAGTAACGATAGAAACATGTTGATCTTGCTGTTCAAGAAATTCCATTAAATAGTATGAAACTGGATGATTATCTAATGCAATCGCCGCATTAGATTGCATTCTGCTGTAAAATTCCATTAAATGGTTATTATCTTTAAAATTAGGCGACAATTTGTTCAAACTCCTTTTATAACACCAACTAATCCTATTGGAATTGTATCATTTATTTTTATTGCGTAAATGGTATAAATAAAATTAAAAACATAAATTTTACCTTAAAAGAAAGAAAATCCCTTTCAATCGTATAACTTTTTTATTATAATAATGTATGCGAAAGAACTTATTACACAACGTAGAGGTGAGAAAATGCAATCAATACAAAGACAGACCTTAGAATCCATTTTCTATTATGAATTGCATCGTAAACAACTAATCAAAGAACTCAAGAACGAATTTAACTTACGCTTTAATGATTTACTGTTTTTACAGCATATCTTAAGCTATAAAAGAAGTTCAATTCCCCTTCTTGAAGTCAAAAAAGGAATGAATTTTAGTTTGATGGAAATTCATAAATCCTTCAGCACATTAACAGAAATGAACATTCTCGGTAAACAGCGCTGTACCGATGATGAACGACAAGTATTTGTAACAATTACTAAAGCGCAAGAACAACAAGCCGAAAAACTGCTCGAATCCTTCAATGAATTACAAATGTCAGTTTTGCAAGGCTCAGTAGAGTAGCTTTCAATTAGTTATTTAACTATTTTCCCAAGCACTCTTTAAACAAAACACAACCTATGTTAAATTTACGCCTTAAAGATTCAGACACATTCCCTTCATGTTTGTCTGAATCTTTTTTAATATGGTCATAATCCCTTCTTAATACTATCTTAAGACTTTATGATTGATTTTTAGCGATAAGAGTTAGATTATTAGGGTATGAATAACTTTAACGACTCATTATTTAGTAAGGAATGATTGATATGTATTTAACGTTACTGCTCGTTGCGATTATCATCATCTTGGTTATAGCTTTGATTATATCAAGAGGATTGATGCAGCATCGACTAGACACAGAGATTTATTCTAAGAACCAGCTGGTAAGCAAAGTCAACAGCTTGCGTTCTGAGATCACATCATTAAGAAACCAAATCATTAATGATGGCTCCCAACAACATCACTATGGTGTAAGAAAAGCTAAGCAAGCATTAAAAAATGTCATGCAAAGCTTTAAAGATGAAGGAAAGATTGAATTCTTCCACATTGTTTCAACAGGCAATGTTGCGGTGAAACATCCTTTATTCAACTTCTTACGCACATTTGACTATGTTGTGATTACAAACAAAGGGTTGTTAAATATCGACGTCAAAAATTGGAAAGAAAAAACATTTTATCATTTCAGTGCAGAACCTGAAAAAGAAATAGATACAAATGTAGAAGATATCAATCAGATTGTCGGACATTATATTGCAGATCAATATCAAAGCCAGTTCCAATCTACACGTGAAGATATCTACACATTTACTGAAAAAGTCAAAAGTAATAGTGTGACATTCGATTTCTATGATTACGATCCTTATTTAACAGCAGCGACAAACTCTAAAGAATTAAAAGATGCCTACGAACAAAACTTCAATAAAAAAATCTCTAGTGTAGGTCTTGTTTACTTCAATGACGGTTCTGTCAATATCATTGACGGCCCGACTGAAAGACAAAAATATGTCGCAACTGCTACTTCTAAGCATCACCTTAAAGATGCAATTGAAGGCATCATCGCACAATCTAAGCATGAAATTACAGAGAAAGATTGCGAAATCATTTTAGATTATATAAATCAAAGATAATGTTAAATACCCGGCATGCGAAAAATGCATGCCGGGTATTTTTAAGGTTCTTCATCTTTTATGGTGGGAAGGTAAAACTTCCCGCCTTTTTCGATACACAAAAAGCGCAATTGCCTCTATAATTTAAAGTGACCAAACCCAAATTAAAGGAGACAAGTGCGCCTATGTGTAATGATACATTAGAAATACTAAGAATAAAAGATAAAAATATCAAATTTGTTAGCCAAGATATTGATGTAATAGTAAAAGGAAAGAAGTCTACGGTTGTTAATGCTGTACTTACGTATAAGCCTTCGGCTTGTCCTTGCTGCGGAATTAAAAATGAAGGACAAATTCATAAGCATGGTAAACGAGTTTCTCGTATTACCTTGCTTAAAACTCAAGGCTATAATACATATCTAAACTTAGCAAAACAGCGCTTTAAGTGTTTAGAGTGTAATACAACTTTTACTGCTGAAACTGATGTCGTAGATAAGACACGATTTATTTCTAATTATGTGAATCAAAAAATAATTGAAGAAGCCACGAAAGTCAAAACAGAAATAGATACTGCAGAAGACAACTGTGTTTCTCCATCTACAGTACGTCGTATTCGAAATAAAGCAGTCAATACTTTACTTATCAAGCCTTTCGATAATCTACCTGAACATTTGGCAATGGATGAATTTAGAAGTGTAAAGAGTGTGACTGGCTTAATGAGTTTTATATTTATTAACAATGACACACATGAATTTCTAGATGTCTTAGAAAACAGAACTTCGGGTTATTTAAAAGCTTATTTTGAACGCTTTGATCGAAAAAATAGACTTAAAGTTAAAACAATTACCATTGATATGTTTGAACCCTATTTATTCTTATTTAAAAAGCTCTTTTTTAATGCATCTATAATCTTTGATAGATTTCATATCGTTCAGCACATGAATAGAGAGTTAAACTTCTATCGCAGAGAAGTAATGAATCGTTATAAAGACAAAGAAGGAAGGGAATACCCTGTTTTAAAGAACAAATGGAGACTTCTTTTAACAGACAAACGTAAACTCTTCATGATGGATGGTATTTGGGATGGTTCCTTTAGATGTTATAAAAAAGGTTATGATCTAGTGAATTTTATGCTTCAAACAGATGAAAAGTTAAAAAATTCATACGAACTAGTACATGATTTACGCGAAAGTTTAAAATTATGTAATTGGAAAGATTTTATCAATCGTTTGAACGATGTTGATAAAAACTCAATCAGTAAAAACATATGGAAAGTAGTAACATTTTTTAGAAAGCACCAAGAAATACTTCGAAATACGATTTACAATCCCTTATTAAATAACGGTGCAATAGAGGGTATTAACAATAAAATAAAGTTAATTAAGCGAATTTCATATGGATACAGAAGCTTTAATAACTTAAGAAACCGTATAATGCTGGTATTTAGTTTATTTAAAAACAAAAAGAAAAAGACAACCAGACCCGTACATCGGATGGTTGTCTAAATGATAGAATTCGAAGAATTCCAATCAAAATTAAGTTCTTTAAATTATTTACCCACCACAAATGGTGGAGAACCATTTTTAACTCCAAATATTCAAATGCTGCTGTTTTGCTTGTTGTTCAGCCTTTTTAAAGACATCTCGATATTTACCGTTCGGCGCAAAGTATTTTTCTCTCGCTAATCCTTTTTTAACCAATTCTTCATTAAACATACGGTCTTTATCTAACCAAACATATGCTAAATAACGGCCATATTGATCTTTTGGTTCTTTATCGAACTCTAAATAGACTTTTTGGTTATTCAATGTTTGCTTTGTATATTGAGAAGCTTCTTTGCCATATGGCTGAACAGGCGTATTCGGTTTAACAGTTTCAGGTGTATCCATCCCTATCATACGCACTTTAATTTCTTTATTATCTTTATCTGTTGCGATGAAAGTGTCGCCGTCAATGACTCTTTTCACTTGAACTGCTTCTTTATCACCCATTGACGTGGAGGCACTTTGACTGCCGCTTTGTTTGAATGGTCCCGAATGATTAAAGTATTGGAACCCTATTACTACTAATGCAATTATTGCGACTACAATGATTGTCGACATCGATTTTCGTTTCAAAAATTTCACCTGCTTCAAAAAATTGTTCACCGGATTATCATACCTATCTTTTATGAATGGCGTCAATTCTCTAGATTCAAAAAATTTGATATGATGAAGATAAGGAATAAATTGAGGAGGCACGCTATGCAAGCCATTAAAGAAAATATTGTAACAATCATCGCAGTTGCCGTTGCAATTATCGTAGGCTTGATTTTGCAATATGTATACGAATTTCCATTATTAGTGACCGCTGTTATCGGTGTATTCATGGGTATATTCGTCGGTTTTATTTTATTTATTATTCAGCAGAATCGAGAAAAACATAATAAGAAAAAGTAATATAAAATACCCTCGGAAAAGTACATCGCTTCCGAGGGTATTGTTCTTCGTTATAAAATCGGCGTGATTAATTTAGAGAAGCCTTCTTTCATCTTAATCCAAAATGAACGTTCTTCATAACGTGCTGCCGTCAATTGTGTCGACAAGGTCACATCATGTTCGAAAGCTTCACGTAATTGAACCGCTATGTCTTCATTATACATAAACGCATTAATTTCAAAATTCAATTCAAAACTTCTAAAGTCCATATTCGCTGATCCCACACTCGCCACTTGATCATCAACGACCATCATTTTCGAGTGAATGAATCCATTGTTATACATATAAATTTTAACACCTGAATCAATCAATTCAGCCGCATGATAAAAAGTGGCCCAATAAACAAACGGATGGTCCGGCATATCCGGAATCATTAAATGCACATCCACACCCGAGTTTGCGGCCATTTTCAATGCATTAATGTATGAATTATCCGGTATGAAATAAGGGCTTTGCATGTAAATCGATTTTTCAGCAGAATTAATCATTTTCGTATAGCCGAATTCAATTTCATGCCAATTATCATCTGGACCGCTAGAAGCAATCTGCATTGCGACGTCTCCGTTTTCTTCTTTAACCGGGAAGTACTCTGGTAAATATTCAAGACGCTCCCTTTTAGATTGAGAATTCCAATCCAGCATAAAACGAAGCTGCAGTGCATCTACGGCTTTTCCTTCGACTCTGACATGCGTATCTCTCCAGTAGCCGAACTTCTTATTCAAGCCGAGATAGTCGTCTCCGACATTAAAGCCGCCGACATAACCGATTTGACCATCAATAACTACGATTTTTCTGTGATTGCGGTTATTAATTCTGAAGTTGACCAATGGCAATTTATTCGCAAAGAAAGCTTCAACTTGTCCGCCTAATGATCTGAAACGCTTAAATTGTCTCATAGTCAGTTTTTTCGAACCGATATCATCATACAGCAGCAGCACTTCCACGCCTGCTTCAAGTCTTTCTTCTAATGCATCAATAATACGGTGTCCTAACCCATCCAGTTCAAATACATAGTATTCTAAATGAATATGGTGCTTAGCTTGTCGAATATCTTCAATCATCTTGTCATATAGCTCATGACCATCTACGAAGATATCTGCATCATTGCCATCCGTTAAAAATGCTGGTTGTCTTGTTAAAAGCATATTAACTAAATCGTGATGCTGATTCACCACTGGATTCTCGCTTTGTATTTTACCTTCTTGGACTTGATAGCGTTGTTCATTAATTATGTCGTCAAATTGTTCAATGTCCTTACGATAATGTTTATACAGTTTGCGTTTTGAGACGCCTCTTCCAAAGAAAATATATAAGAAGAAGCCTAAAACCGGTGCGATAAACAAAATAAATAACCATGCCCAAGTAGAACTTGTAGACCTATCTTTAATAAAGATGATATTGAAGGCAACTATCAAATTTAAAATTGTAAATATGATAAAGATACCAATCAAAATATCACCTAATAACCCAGGTATATAAAAGGCAATCATTTTCTCAACTCCTAACACTATGCCTGATTCTAACATGATAACCAACGTTAACATACAGGTTCGAATCACTTTTACATAAACTTTTAATATTAAACTATTTTATCATTAATGAACTTACCATGAACAATGAAAGATTCACACCTTCTTCAACAAACTATTAACAGAAACTGACATATCGCCTTCTGATACAAGTACATAGCTGCACTAAAACTACTACTGTCCATTTTTCAAAATACATGAAATTAAATGTTTATGTCTCACTCAATATAGGTATTACTTTTATTAAGGAGTGGTGATAAATGCCAAACAAACAAAAAGTTAAAAGCTATTTGAATGAAAAAGTAGAATTTATCAATGAAACTTTTGATGATGTGTACCAGAACACAATCAACCCGAATCATAAAGATATTTCAAAACCACAAATCATTTTAGTAAACGAAATTTTTGCGACATTAGAATCTGTAGATAGTTTTGTATCTACACACGATGATGTCGAAACTTTAGAATTTAAATCTTATGCACGCGAAACACGAAAATTTTATGATGAGCTTGCGAAGTTGGCAAGCGGATAAAGCGAAGACACTTCTCATTTAGCAGAGGAATATGAAAAATACCTTTCTAAATATGAAGATGTCGTCGCAAAAATCAATCAACTATAATGAAGTAAGATTAACCGAAGCGGCGAAGGTTATGACTTTCGCCGCTCCTTTAATGATTTAAATCGGAACGAAAATTTGAACTTTTTTTGAAATGTTCGTGTTTAACTCTATCAAAAACATTTCAAAACATGCTTCAAACCCTTACTACTTCTAGGTTTAACGACTAATGTCAGAAAACCTGACATATTTTTGTAATTTCGTCTTATTTATGCTAAATTAATTACAAGTTCAAAAATAGAGGTGATGGGTGAATGTCTAATGATGCAATACGCAGAAACATGGCCGTCTTCTCTATGAGTGTCGTAAATCAATTGACTGAGCTAACACCAAGACAGGTACGGTATTACGAATCACATGGACTCGTTAAACCAGAGAGAACACCCGGTAACAAAAGAATGTTTTCAATGAATGATTTAGATCGCCTGTTAGAAATCAAACACCTTTTAGAGAAAGGGTTTAACCTTAAAGCAATCAAACAAATCATTCATCAAGATGAGCAGCATTTATCTACGGATGAAAAAGCGCTTAGAAAACATGTTATCGTCGAAGCAACACAGAAACCGCAACAAGAAGCTATCCCGATAAATCGAGGCGACTTATCTCGCTTTATCAAATAATTCACTGGAGGATTTATAAACATGGCAAAACGTACATTTACAAAAGAAGACATCCGCAGATTTGCTACAGAAGAAAACGTAAGATATTTACGCTTGCAATTCACTGACATTTTAGGAACAATCAAAAATGTTGAAGTACCTGTAAGTCAATTAGAAAAAGTATTAGATAATGAAATGATGTTCGACGGATCTTCAATCGAAGGTTTCGTACGTATTGAAGAATCAGATATGTATTTACACCCTGACTTAGATACTTGGGTTATCTTCCCTTGGACTGCTGGTCAAGGTAAAGTTGCTCGTTTAATCTGTGACGTTTACGGTACTGACGGCAAACCATTCGCTGGCGACCCTCGTACTAACTTGAAACGTGTATTAAAAGAAATGGAAGAATTAGGCTTCACTGATTTCAACTTAGGACCTGAACCAGAATTCTTCTTATTCAAATTAGATGAAAAAGGCGAACCAACACTAGAATTAAATGACCACGGCGGTTACTTCGACTTAGCACCAACTGACTTAGGTGAAAATTGCCGTCGCGATATCGTATTAGAATTAGAAGACATGGGCTTTGACATTGAAGCCAGCCACCACGAAGTAGCACCTGGCCAACATGAAATTGACTTCAAATACGCTGATGCAATCACTGCTTGTGATAACATCCAAACATTTAAATTAGTAGTTAAAACAATCGCTCGTAAACATAACTTGCATGCGACATTTATGCCGAAACCATTATTCGGTGTAAACGGAAGCGGTATGCACTTCAACGTTTCTTTATTCAAAGGTAAAGAAAATGCATTCTTCGATCCTAATGGTCAAGATCAAATGACTGAAGAAGCTTACCAATTCATCGCAGGTATCCTTAAAAACGCTCGCGGTTTCACAGCTGTCTGCAACCCGCTTGTTAACTCATACAAACGTTTAGTACCTGGATACGAAGCACCTTGCTACATTGCTTGGAGCGGTAAAAACCGTTCACCATTAGTACGTGTCCCTACTTCACGCGGTTTATCAACTCGTGTTGAAGTACGTTCAGTTGACCCTGCTGCTAACCCTTACATGGCTTTAGCCGCAATCTTAGAAGCTGGTTTAGACGGTATCAAAAACAAACTTAAAGTTACTGATCCTGTTAACCAAAACATCTATGAAATGAACCGTGACCAACGTGAAGCAATCGGTATTGAAGATCTTCCTTCAACACTTTACACTGCTTTAAAAGCAATGCGCGAAAACAAAATTGTTAAAAACGCATTAGGACCACACATCTATAGCCAATTCATCCACTCTAAATCAATCGAATGGGATTACTATAGAACACAAGTTTCTGAATGGGAACGCGAACAATACATGAAATTGTATTAATCTAAGCGCCTAAGGTGCTAAACATTGGGATATTAAAAAGAGGCCATGCGGCCTCTTTTTTTAATTCTATTTTCTTTTACAATCTCACCTATCTATTTCAAATACCATTTACCTCTTTTATCATACATGTCCCTATTATCTTAATTTCTTGTTCTTTTTAAGCTTGCCGATTTTATAGAATAAATAGGCGATTAATACTACATAAAGTGCTAAGGCACTGTAAAACAACACTGGGTTCAGTGCTATTCTTTTAGAGATAATTGCTAACATGGCTAGACAGATTATAAACAAATACGTTTTATATTTAAGCATTCTTCTTCACTCCATACTCTTGTTGTTATTGATGCTTGTTTACCGCTTCTTTATCTCTATTATAATATGAAATCCAGTCTTTCAGTCCGCAAACATATAAAAACTGACGCTTTTGAATAACGTCAGTTAAAATTGATTAAATTAAATAAGTCCTTCTTCACTCATTTGTTTCACAGCTCTTGTGACCGCTAATTTCACATGCTCATAAGTTAATCCGCCTTGTACATATGCTTCATAAGGCGGTCTGATAGGACCATCTGCAGAAAGTTCAATCGATGACCCTTGTACAAATGTGCCGGCAGCCATAATAACATCATCTTCATAGCCAGGCATATAACTCGGCTCTGGACTGAAGTGTGCATTAATTGGCGATGCGGCTTGAATACATTGGCAAAAACGAATCATCTGTTCTGCAGTATCGAATTGTACTGTTTGAATTAAATCTGTTCTTGGTGTATCAAAAGCAGGTACTGTATTCATATTCAGCTTAGTTAAGAATAAGCTTGTAAATAAAGCACCTTTCAAACTTTGGCTTACGACATGCGGTGCTAAGAAGAAACCTTGATACATACTCGGCAATTCGTTGAGCGATGCGCCCGCTTCTTTACCGATACCTGGTGCTGTTAAACGATAACCGCAGCGTTCGATAACATCTGTTCTGCCGACGATATAACCGCCGATACGTGCTAATCCGCCGCCCGGGTTTTTAATCAGCGAACCTGCTGTTAAATCTGCCCCGACTTCACTTGGTTCTTGATCTTCCACAAACTCGCCGTAACAATTATCCACAAACACAATAACATTTGGATACTGTGCTTTAATGGCTGTAATCGCTTGTCCGATAGCACTTACCGAAATAGACGGACGTTGATCATAACCTTTTGAACGTTGAATTGCGACGATTTTAGTTTTATCGCTCATCGCATTTATCACTGCATCCGTATCAATCTGTCCTTCCACTGTCAGGTCTACTTCATTGTAGATAACACCATTTTCTTTCAAACTGCCGATGCCGTTGCCATTTACACCAATCACCTCAAGCAGCGTATCATAAGGACTGCCTGTAATATAGAGTAGTTCATCTCCATATTTCAAATTGGCTTGCAGCGCAAGTGTAATCGCATGTGTACCAGATATTATCTGCGGTCGCACTAATGCATCTTCAGTTTTAAAAGTATGCGCATAGATTGCTTCTAAATGGTCGCGTCCGATATCATCATAGCCGTATCCTGTCGTCCCCTGTAAATCTGACTCAGAGGCTTTGACCGCATGGAAAGCATCTAATACTTTAGCTTGATTGCGATAAGCGCACGCTTCTATTTCTTTAAAATAAGGTTGTAATTCTGCTTCTGTTTCTGAAATGATTTGTTCTAAGTTCATTTATGCTTACTTCTCTCCGTTTTCTTCTGCTTTTCTTCTGTAACCCTCTACATCATAACTTTCTGTTGATTCATTAAATACTAATGAATGAATCAATGTATGACGTTTTAAGAAGTACAAGCGATCTGCATCATCTGCAGGTACTGTTTCTTGATAAGGCTCCATCTGCTTTTCAACTTGTTGAATCAATAGGCGGCGCACTGCTGCTTCATCTTCTTCATTACGTGCTGACACAAAGACGTTCGGCAGTTGAGACGCAGGTGCTGGACCTTCACTTAAATCTTTCTTATTGAAAATAACTGCTTGCGGAATTTTATCCATGTCTAAATCACCGATAATACGATTAACCGTATCATACTGCGTTCTGTAATCTTCATTGCTTGCATCAACAACATGCAGCAGTAAATCCGCATCTCTTGCTTCTTCGAGTGTAGATTTGAAGGCCGCAATCAGTGTTGTCGGCAATTTCTGAATGAAGCCGACGGTATCTGAAATAATTAAATTATAACCGTCATTAATTTGGATTTGGCGTGTTTTCGGATCTAAGGTTGCGAACAATAAGTCCTTTTCATATGTGGATTCATCCGCAAGAATATTGAACCATGTTGATTTGCCTGCGTTGGTATAACCTACCAATGCGACTTGGAAGACATGATTTTGTCTGCGTTTGCTGCGGTAGCGCTCACGATGTTCAACTACCGTTTTCAATTGGTGCTTGATTTCATTCATACGACGGCGGATATGACGACGGTCTGTCTCAAGTTTCGTTTCACCCGGACCTCTGGTACCGATTCCCCCGCCGAGACGAGATAAGCTTTTACCATGTCCCATTA
Organism: Staphylococcus sp. IVB6181; assembly: GCF_025561445.1. Lineage (NCBI taxonomy): Bacteria > Bacillati > Bacillota > Bacilli > Caryophanales > Staphylococcaceae > Staphylococcus > Staphylococcus sp. IVB6181. The sequence goes on from NZ_CP095096.1 coordinate 1,704,113, forward strand.
AGCGCGGCATCAAGTAATCAAGCTGCGCTAATTCTACTTGAAGCTTACCTTCTTTACTGCTCGCACGCATCGCAAAGATTTCTAATATCAATTGCGTTCTATCAATGATTTTTACTCCCAAATTGTCATTTAAGCTTTTAGACTGTGCAGTCGTCAACTCATCGTTGGCTACTACTACATCGACATCATACATTTCGACGTAGTCTTTAATTTCTTGCAGCTTGCCTTTGCCGACATAGGATTTATCTTCAATACGATCTTTTTGTTGTGTAATTTCGCCCAGCACTTCTAAGCGGCATGTTTCTGCCAATGCTTTAAGTTCATCCATTGTTGCTCTGAAGTCGAATTCTTTCTCATCGTATGCATCGACACCGATAAGCAAGGCTTTTTCGATTACTTCTTCTGTATCAAATATTTTATCTTGAGGCAAATAGAATATCCTCCTTTAAATTGTTTCACTGTTAATTTGAATAATCATTCAATATATGAGTTATCTTCCTCATTTTATCATAGTGCATAATTAAAGACTATCTAGGCGGAATGTGATAATTTGGATTTAGTGAGGTGAATAAATTATGAGTATTTATGATATAGAAGTGAAAGATGTTGATGGAAAACCTTATCAACTTGATGAATACAAAGGTAAAGTCATGTTAATTGTCAACACTGCCAGCCAATGCGGTTTCACGCCGCAATTCGAAGGCCTTCAAAAGCTTTACGAAGCTTATCAATCACAGGGATTTGTCGTTTTAGGCTTCCCTTGCAACCAATTCGGCAAACAAGAACCGGGCAGCGGACATGAAGCCATGCAAAACTGCAAAATCAATTACGGGGTAACCTTCCCGATGCATGAAAAAATTAAAGTAAACGGAGAGGAACAACATCCCCTCTACCAATATTTAACAGATCAGCAAGACGGCTTTTTCAACAGTAAAATCAAATGGAATTTCACCAAATTCTTAATTGACAGAGATGGCAATGTTGTTAACCGATTCTCTCCGCAGAAAAACCCAAGTCAGATTGAATCTGATATCGAAGCATTATTGTAAAAAACAAAGAATAAGAACGTATTTATTAGTGATTTAACAAATACTAATAAATACGTTCTATTATTTTACTTAATTATTTAAAAAAGCAACTACCTAACGTTAAGTTGAAATGCTTAACATTAGATGCTGCCTTTTATCATAGATTATTAGATAGTTATCAACAAGCATGCACATCTGTAAGAATGATCAATGACGTGAAGTTGTTTCCTGATGTCTATTCTAACTACAAACTACTTTCTTATTATTCAACAACTGATGGTTCTTGAGTGAATGTGCTGATTGCATGTTTGTAAATCAAGTGGTTTTTTCCTTGAGAATATAAATTAACGACGCTGTCATCATAATCAACGATTGTTCCTTTCATTTGGAAACCGTTTAATAAAAAGACCGTTAATTCTTCTTTGCTTGTTTTAAAGCCCTCTAAGAAGTTTGTTTGAATTGTTGTTGTGTTACTCATTGTTGATTGCTCCTTTTCTTTATTTGGGCAGAGATACTTTCTAATATTACTGGAAGCGGCTCTTTCTCTCTATCAAACCATTGCACATTCATTTTGTTCTTGAACCAAGTCATTTGACGTTTTGCGTAATTCCTAGAATGTTGTTTGAGTTTATCAACGGCTTGGTCGATCGTAATGTCTTGATTGATAGCCGGAATCAATTCTTTATATCCTATTGCTTGCATGCTTTGGCAATTTGAATATCCTTGTTCCAATAGTTGCTGAACTTCTTCTAATAAACCTGCATTCATCATGACATCAACACGATTATTTATGCGTTGATACATTGTTTTGCGCGATGTTTCTACCCCTATTAATAATGTATCATAATTTTCTGTATATTGTTGAACTTTTTTACGATTACTTAATTTTTTTTTCGTTTTCAAGTAATATTCTACCGCTCTCAATACTCTTTTACGATTATTAGGGTGAATGTCCTCTGAAGATGCCGCATCAAAACTTGCTAAATAGTTATGAAGCTGTTCATTGGAAAGCGTTTCGAGTTCTGTCATTTTTTGACGCACTTCTTCTGCTTTCTCTGGTGAGATTTCTTCTTTGTCAAAAGGATAATCATAAATCAATGATTGAATATAAAGTCCTGTGCCGCCAGCGATAATGGGTATTTTGCCTTTACTTATAATTTTTTTAATTTGTGCTTCTGCACGTACTTTAAAGTCGTATGCAGAAAATGACTGGTCTGGATTTAAGATGTCAATTAAATAATGAGGGATATTCTGCATTTCATCAGCTGTAGCTTTTGCTGTTCCGATATCCATACCTTTATAAACTTGCATAGAATCCCCGCTGATGATTTCACCGTCTATCGCTTTAGCTAACTCAATACTTAATTCTGTTTTTCCTACAGCAGTAGGTCCAACGATAACCACTAACAATGGCTTTGTACTACTCATATAAATCCCCCTATTTGTATTTATTTAGGATATTTTTCTTAATCCAGTCATACATGTTATTCCATGTATGGACATAATCATCTTCGAAAAGAATTTCATGTCGTTTATTGCGGTACAGCTGCACTGTAATGTGCTTAACGCCATTTTTCTTTAACATTACACCTAATCTGCGGATACCTTTTCCGTAATCTCCGAAAGCATCCTCTTTACCAGATATCAATAGAACAGGCAAATCTGCATTCATCTTTTTAATTTCCTTTGGAGAACTAGTTACAAGCATTTCATGCAATGTGCTGTAGATTACTTGGTTGGAAACTGAAAATCCGCTGTACGGATCGGCGCAATACTTATCAACTTCCTCTCTCTTTGTTGATAACCAATCATTTTCTGTGCGTATTTCTTTGATACGACGATTGAAAGGCTTAAATGCAAGACGGTTTAACCATTTAAGACGTGTGCGTTTCCCAAGTACAATCGTGATTAATTTCAACGCAGCAGCCGCGAGTTTCGCTTTGATTTTGGGGAATTGCCCTGTGCCTGTTAAGATCAGACCTTGTGCGATGTCTGGAAACATTTCGACATACTTGCGTGCAATAATCGATCCCATTGAATGGCCCAACACGATATAAGGCATGTTTCGGCGTTCTGGATATAAAGTCTGAGCAATTTCATATGCATCTGAAGCGACTTGTGCGACGCTGTCAAAATGTCCTCTTGTTTTCTCATTGATATCCTTGCCGTGACCGCGATGATTATGGCGAATCACATCATAACCTTGCTGGTTAAGCGATTCGACAAATACATCATAACGCCCCATATGTTCTGCCATCCCATGAAAAATATGTACAATACCGATACGCGTTTTATTCGCTTTATCTAATTTCACTTCGATATTTGTTCCATCTTCGACTGTAACTTTAAATGTGTTTGGACACATTTATTACACCTCCGCCAAGCATTTTAATTCATTCATGTTCTAAGTTGTTGTTTCGTGATGTATTACATATACAATCATACCAAGCCCTTTTTAGAAAAGGCAATAACATTTGGTTGACTTAAAATGTCAATTTAATGTAATAAAACGTTTTCATTATGCTTTTTAATCGAGTAGGAGAGTAATCATTAATTGAATACTCGTCCTCTCACACCACCGTGCGTACGGTTCCGTACACGGCGGTTCAATATCTTGCGTAAGCAGACTCTGCGAGTCGGGCTAGTGGTACTAGACCCCACTTGTAGAGTCTATTTGTTGTAAGCGCATGATGAACCTCATGCGTTTTGGAAAACCTCCAATACTTCTTTCTTGAGTTCGCAATACGCATGGCACCATTGTGGTCTAATCCGTATTTTCGAAGCATTTTGTATTTTGTTTTGACCTTCTTCCATCGCTTTAAAATAAGTTGTCTGATTCGATGGTTCAACCACTCTTGCATTTCGCGGATAAATCCTTTAACAAAACCTCTGCCAAAATAGTTTATCCAACCTCTAGTAATCGCGTTGATTCCTGTTATAATGTTCAGTAAATGTGCCAGGTCTATTTCTTCTTGTGACCCACTTTAATTTGGCTTTTAAATTTCTTTTTGCTTCCATAGTGGGTCTGAAACGACAAGTGCCATTTATTTTCGTTATCAGACAACTCAAGAACTTTAAACGTGTGGGAGAGCCTACCTTACTTTTATCTTTATTCACTGTTAATTTCAGGTCCTTTTCGATAAAGTTTGTGATACTCTCCATAACACGTTGTCCGGCACGTTTTGATTTAACAAAGATGACGAAGTCATCTGCGTATCTCACAAAACGATGTCCGCGCTTCTCTAATTCTTTATCCAGCTCATGCAAATAGATATTACACAACAAGGGAGATATAACCCCACCTTGAGGGGCGCCTGTCTTTCTTTCTGCGTATTCGCCAGACAGGTCTGCAGACCCGCTTTGTAAACTTTTGCGGATAAATTTAGAGATAGCTTTATCTTGTATAAAGCGTTCAAACAAGTACATCAATTTGTCATGGTTCAACGTGTCAAAACATTGTTTTAAGTCACAGTCTACGACTGTGTGATAACCCTCCTCATAGTATTGGATACATTGTTTTAATGCAGTACCTGTACTATGATTTGGTCTAAACCCATGACTATGTTTCGAAAACTGGCGATTTATCATCGGTTCGATAACTTGTTTGATTGCTTGTTGGATAACTCTATCCCTTGCGACGGGAATTCCAAGAATTCTCTTTTTGCCATTCGGTTTTGGAATGGCTACTTTCTTAACTGCTTGCGGTTTATACGTACCGTTAAGCAGTTTTCCTTTTATCTGTGGATAGAATTCTCTGAAGTGAGCATGTAACTCTTTAACCTTCATCCCATCGATTCCAGGAGAGCCATTATTTTTAACAACTTTCTTGATTGCTTTCTCTATGTTGTTCTTTCTTACAACAAGTTCCATCAGTGATGGAGTCTCACGATACATTTCTTTCATATCAACTAAGATTTACTGTACACATCTGCTTATCTTTTTCGTTCCACTACTTATCTTCCACAGACTGCCAATTTGCATTGTTTTCGGTACTTCGTAAATCTATAACCTCCATTCTTTACTTTGTATTTAATATTGTTCAGTCCTTCGGTACATTTTCCCTACTATGACTTCTGCTGACTTCTCATAATTCGTTGTTACTACGATTCGAAGAATCGCTTATGAGACCTCCTCGGGTAAGATTAACCACTTTCCACTCATGTCATTGCATCATTTACTCATACGAATTCGGGCAGTATCGGACTTTGTTTTGTTAAGCAAACTCATCCGTTCGCATAAGCCTTGATATGATGTTTCTATTCGTCAATGCGAGTGTTTGCGTCCGACTTCCTTCAGATTCCACCTCGCGATGGACACCCTTGTCTTTCGCTAACAGTTCCTACTGCCAAGCCTGTAATGGACTTTCACCATCAAGTTGCTAATCATGCCGAGCGCACTTAAAAAATAGGCTGAAATTCGATGGAATTTCAACCCATTTCTTATTTTTATCTATTATTTTTCAGCTGGTTGATCATTTCCTGTTCTTGCTTCATCAATTGCTTCATTCAATTCTTCTGTAAATAAAGCACGTTGTACTGTATCGTAATTCAATAATTGTGCCAGTACCTCTACTACTGCGTCTTTATATTTTAATACGTCTTCAATATCAAAGTATAACATACCTGTTCTGCGGATTAAGAAATCCGTCGGTTTATATACCATTTCATTTTGAATACCGTAAATCAATTCTGCATAAATTGCTAACGGCAAGCCTGAATTTTGATATTGTGCAGTGTGTGCAATTTTGTACAGTTCATCAGCATTTGAACCGTAACGTCTTGCAATTGCTTCAGCTGTTTCAGCATCTAATTGATACTTCGCACCTTCGGCTGTTTTTTGTTCGACAAAGTTTTCGAAGTTAGCGCTGCCGCCGACATCGCCGCCTGAAATTGTAAGATGTTTCGTTTTGCATGGACCGAATTTCAAACCGAAGTCTTGCTGCAAGCGTTTAGAAAGCAAGTCAACAATACCTTTTGCCATGTGTCTGTAGCCTGTTAGTTTACCGCCGGCAATCGTTAACAGACCTGATTTGCCTTCCCAAATTTCATCTTTACGAGAAATTTCAGATGGATCTTTGCCTTCTTCTAAAATTAACGGTCTTACACCTGCCCATGATGATTCGATATCTTTATCTGTAATATCAAGTCCTGGGAACATGTAATTAACTGCATCAATCAAGTAGTCGCGATCATCTTGTGTTGGCAGCGGTGATGTTTTGTCATTGTTATAAAACGTATCTGTTGTTCCGATATATGCTTTGCCTTCTCTAGGAATTGCGAAAATCATTCTGCCGTCTTTTTCAGTATCAAAGTAAACTGCTTGTTGTAAAGGGAATTTAGATTGATCAATAACAATGTGAACCCCTTTTGTTAAGCGTAATTGTTTATTATTTCTAGAGTAATCCGCACTTCTGACCTCGTCTACCCAAGGACCGCTTGCGTTGATTACTTTTTTCGCATGAATCGTATATGCTTCATCTGACAGCATATCTGTCACTTGGATACCATTGACTTGTTCTTTATTATCGTACGTAAAGTTGACTGATTTTGTGTAGTTGACAATATCTGCCCCTTTTTCAGCTGCACGTTTCATCACTTCGATTGTTAAGCGTGCATCATCTGTACGATATTCAACATAATAACCGCCGCCTTTAAGACCTTTTCGTTTTACAAGCGGTTCTTTTTCTAATGATTGCTGTTTGTTTAACATTTTCTTGCGTTCAGACTTTTTAACTCCTGCTAATCGGTCATACATTGCTAAACCGATAGAAGTTGAGAACTTGCCGAATGTACCGCCTTTATGCATCGGCAGCAGCATCCATTCAGGTGTTGTAACATGCGGACCGTTTTCATATACAATCGCACGTTCGCGGCCTGTTTCAGCTACTACCCCGACTTGCAGCTGTTTCAAATAACGCAAACCGCCATGGACTAATTTAGTCGAACGAGAACTTGTACCTTGTGCAAAGTCTTGCATTTCTACAAGTGCGACTTTCATTCCGCGGTCTGCCGCATCTAAAGCGACACCTGCACCTGTAATACCGCCTCCGATAATCACTACGTCATATTCTTGATTCTTTAATCTTTGTTTGATTGCTTCTCTGTTCAATGTTGATAAACTCATTGATAACGCCTCCTAATAAATTCTGATATGAATGCATGAGACAAGTCGAAATGTGAGTTTTACAACCCAATAGATTAAAAAATGAGAGACCTATCCCATACATTTTATAATGGTGTGAACAGTTCTCTCATTCTCGAGTCATAAATATTAACTTATTAAATAGTATAACATAGTTTGCAATTAATCGTCTAACTTGAATACTTGCGTTGCTTCAACGGCTTTTTTCCAGCCTTTGTATAATTTTTCGCGCTCGTCTTCATCCATTTGCGGTTCGAATGCTTTTTCTAATTTCCAACGGTTTGCGATTTCTTCTTTGCTGTCCCAGAATCCAACAGCCAAACCTGCAAGATAAGCTGCACCTAATGCTGTGGTTTCATTGATTTCAGGACGTTCTACCGTGATATTTTGAATATCTGCTTGAAATTGCATTAAGAAGTTGTTCTTCACTGCACCGCCGTCTACACGGATACTGTCTACGTTAATACCAGAGTCTTGCACCATCGCTTCAACCACATCACGTGTTTGGTAACAGATGGATTCTAAAGTTGCTCTGATAAAGTGTTCTTTTTCAGTACCGCGTGTAATGCCGAAGACTGCACCGCGTGCACTTGAATCCCAATAAGGTGTACCTAAACCTACAAAGGCAGGCACCACATAAACACCATCCGTAGATTCAATACGGTTCGCATAATTTTCTGATTCAGGCGCAGAGTTAATCATTCTCAACCCGTCTCTCAACCATTGAATTGCTGAGCCTGACACGAAGATTGAACCTTCTAAAGCATAATGCACTTCGCCGTCTAATCCATAAGCGATAGTTGTTAATAAACCATTATCAGATTGAACCGCTTCTTTTCCCGTATTCATCAGCATAAAGCCGCCTGTACCATACGTATTCTTCACATTGCCTCGATCGAAACAAGCTTGTCCGAATAATGCAGATTGCTGGTCGCCGGCAATCCCTGCAATCGGTACCTCTTGACCAAAGAAGTGATAGTCTTTTGTTTTGGCATAAATTTCGCTTGACTCATGTACTTCAGGCAGGATTTGTTTTGGAATATCCAGAATTTCCAACAATTCATCGTCCCATTTCAAGTCATGAATATTATAAATCAGCGTACGGCTGGCATTCGTATAGTCTGTAACATGAGCAGCACCGCCGGATAATTTCCAGACAATCCATGAATCGATTGTACCGAATAATAAATCGCCTTTTTCTGCTTTCTCTCTTGCACCCTCTACATGATCTAAAATCCATTTGATTTTTGTGCCAGAGAAGTAAGGGTCAAGCACTAATCCTGTTTTTTCGCGGAAAGTATCTTCATAACCTTGGTCGCGTAAAGATTGAACGATATCTTGTGTTTGGCGGGATTGCCACACAATCGCATTATAAATCGGTCTTCCTGTATTTTTATCCCAAATTACAGTTGTTTCCCTTTGGTTGGTAATCCCGATACCTACCACTTGTCTCGGATAAATATCATCATCATTTAAAACCGTCGCAATTACTGATAACACAGAAGTCCAAATCTCATTGGCATCGTGTTCTACCCAGCCTAAATTTGGAAAATGCTGTGTGAATTCGCGTTGCGCTGTAGAAACAATTTCCCCTTCTTTATTAAATAAAATGGCACGTGTACTTGTTGTACCTTGGTCTATTGATAAAATGTATTGTTCCATTTTGAACAACTCCTTAATCATGATAATTACAAAGCAAATGGCTTTGTCCCCAAAAATAAATCTCGAATTGTCTTAATCTCTAATATATCGTTTCGATGTCTTTCTTATCAACCTTGTTCAATACCAGACCTAAAACTAAAGTGATTGCTGTCAGGACAATGGCTGCGACTGAAAGCATATCGAATGAACCTTTGTATGCGGCTCTGTAAATACAAGCCCCTAACATACCGCCTGCAATCGGACCTAATACCGGTACAATCGCATAGGACCATTGTGAATTGCCTTTGCCTGCAATTGGTAAAAGCGCATGTGCAATTCTCGGGCCTAAGTCACGTGCCGGATTAATCGCATAACCCGTAGGTCCCCCTAAACTGATACCGATAGCAACAATCAAGCCCCCTACAATAATCGGGTTCAAACCATCTGTAAATTTATTGATACCGATAAACATCAAACCTAATGTCAAAGCAGCGGTACCGATAATCTCACTTAAAAAGTTGGCATAATAATTTTTAATACCTGGTGCTGTACAAAATACTGCTAGCTTAGCACCTTGATCATCCGTTGCTTTCCAATGCGGCAAATACATCAGCCAAACTAATGCACCGCCGACTACACCGCCTAACGTTTGGCAAATCATATAGCCTGGTACTTTAAACCATTCTATACCGCCATCCATAGCAAAAGCTACCGTTACAGCCGGATTCAAATGTGCGCCTGAAAATGTGCCTACTGCATACACCCCTAATGTCACAGCAAGCCCCCATCCAAGCGAAATATTAATCCAGTCGCTGCCGAAACCTTTTGATTTAACAAGGTTAAGGTTCGCAACTACACCGCCCCCGAATAAAATCAAAATGGCAGTGCCCAAAAATTCCGCAAAATATGGACTCATATAACTTCCTCCTTAAAAGAAGACAAAAAGACTCCTACATTTATCGCGTGAATGTAGAAGTCTCCTATCTCTATCGTAATTTATATTAACTTATTAACAGAATATCTTTTTATGAAAGCGTTGTCAATGAATATTCATATTTTCACAAAAATACTTTTGCAACAATTTACCATAATGTTTTATTGCTGGTTGTAACATATTCCGCACCGCTCGATACCGCTGCTGCTACTTCTTCTGGCTGATCAATCAACCCGCCGGCAATAACTGGTGTCTTTGTTTCATCGTAAACCTTTTGAATCACCTTGCTGGCAACACCTGGCAGTACATCCACAAAATCAGGCTGTACTTGCTTGATTAAAGCAATACTGCGATTGAGTGCATGGCTGTCGATGACAAACACACGTAAAATCGTAGTCACCTTTAATGTCTTCGCTTTTTTAATAACTTTAGGTTTCGTTGACACTATTCCTTCAGGTTTGAAGCTTTGAATCAAATATTCGCATCCGAATTCATCATGTGCGACACCTCTTGTCAAATCCACATGAATGTACGTCTGCATTTTATGTTGTTTCAACAAGTCCATAATACTTTTCAAATGACCGATATGGGCATCTAACAATACACATCTTTTATAGTCAGTCTTCACCAACTTTTCTAAATCTCTCATCTCACGAATTGCCGGTAAAATATGTGGCTTCACGCTCATGTCTCCTTTACTGAATACGCTTGAATAAACGTTCCATTTCATAGTTTGAAAAGCTGATGATAATCGGGCGACCGTGCGGACATGTGAACGGGTCTTCCATTTCCCGCAATTGGTCAATCAAGTCGGCCATTTCTTGATTTCTTAAATAATGGTTGGCTTTAATCGACTTTTTGCAACTCATCATAATTGCTGCTGCTTCTCTGATTTTTTTAATATCTACTTTCTTATGTTCTAAAACATATTCCACCATATCTTGAATAATCTCTTGTGCTTCTTCTTTAGGGAACCACACAGGATAGCTGTTGACGATATAATCATGACTGCCGAAAGGTTCTAAATGTACCCCGACTTTATCCAATTCATCTTTAAACTCATTAATAATCATTTGTTCATCTTTAGAAAAGTGGAATGTCATCGGCAGCAACAGATTTTGTACTTCATTCGTAACTTCACCGATTTTATCTCTGAAGTATTCGTATTTAATACGTTCTTGTGCTGCGTGCTGATCAATCATAAACATACCTGTTTCATTTTGCGCAATGATATAAGTACCATGCACTTGACCTACTACTTCCATATATGGCACTCGGTGTTTCGGTTGTGCATTTTGTGTTTCTCTTACATCTTGTATTTGTGCCGCTTCATTTTCATTATCATCTTCAGCCTCAGTATCAAAATCATTAGTCTCATAATCATCCATATCCGATAAAACTGCTTTTTGCGCATTTTGATAATCTGTACTGTCATTGGTTTCTGCAACGTGCGAATCATTTTGTCCTGCATTATGGTCAGTTGCTGCATTATCGTTTTGACTTTCATTTGTACTATCTTCTGTATTGTCATCAGCCTGCTGCTCAGCTTGGCGCTTTTCAAAGTCCAGTTTTTGCTGCTCAAAAGTTTCCAATACTTTATTTTTCTTATGCAGTTTATTTTCATCATTATGCGGAATTAAAATTTTGTCTTTAAAGGCATCTTGAATTTTTTCAACAATCAATTGATACAGTTGTTCTTCTTTTGATAAACGGACTTCTAATTTTGTCGGATGTACGTTGACATCTACAAGTATCGGATCCATTTCAATATTGATATAGCAGATTGGATAGCGTCCGATAGTCAGCAACGTATGGTAACCTTCTAATATTGCCTTATTCAAGATGAAATTTTTGATATAACGTCCGTTGATAAAAATAGAAATATAGTGTCTGTTGCTGCGGGAATGTTCAGGCTTGGCCACGAACCCTTCCAGATGATAGTCGCTGGTATCGCCTGTAATATGCACTAAATCTTTCGCAACTTTCATGCCGTATATTTCTACCATGACTTCATTAGTACGTCCTGAGCCATTGGTTTTGATTAATGTTTTGCCGTCAGATACCAATGTAAAGCGGACATCTGGATGACTCATCGCCATACGATTGACAATATCTGTAATTTTTCCAAGTTCTGTATACAGACTCTTAACATATTTCAATCGTGCCGGCGTATTATAAAATAACGACTCGACTAAGATATCGGTGCCTTGTTTGGCTTTTGCAGGTTTTTGATTGATAATCGCACCATCTTCCGCATAGATTTCATGGCCGTTTTGACCATCTGTGCACGTACGCAATGTGACTTTTGCGACAGAGGATATACTGGCTAATGCTTCTCCTCTGAAACCTAATGTACGGATATGGAATAAATCACTGTCTTCATTCAGCTTGCTAGTCGCATGGCGATGAAAGACTAGATGCAAGTCATCTTCTTCGATACCTGTACCGTTATCGACGACACGAATCGATTCGATTCCGGATTGTTTAACTTCAATATTAATTTCGCTTGCTTTGGCATCAAGGGCATTTTCCAACAATTCTTTAACGACTGATCCCGGACGTTCAACTACCTCCCCTGCCGCGATTTTATTGGCGAGGGAAGTCTGTAATTCTTTTATTTTGCCCATGATTGTTCACCTCTATTTTAATTGGTTTTGGAGTTCGCTGAGTTTGTTGAGTGCTTGAAGCGGTGTCATATTAGATATGTTTAATTGTTTTAATTCCAATTCGACTTCGCTTTCTTTAGGTACAGTATCAAACAAATCAAATGTTCCTTGTTGGAAACCGGGTTGCTGCTGTTCTTCTGGTGCATTTTTATCTTCTTGAGATTGGTTTGTTTCAGAGACTGCTGCTTCATTCTTTTCTGCACCTTCATAACTAGGAATTTGCGGTTGTGATTTATCGTTCGCTTCAAAGGCATCTAAGATCACCTGAGCACGTTCAATCACTTGATCCGGCAAATCTGCAAGTTTTGCGACTTGAATACCATAACTGTCATCTACAGCGCCATCTTTTACTTTATGCAAGAAGATAAGTTCGCCTTTATATTCATTTGCGGCAACATGTACATTTTTCAAACATGCCAATGACTGATCTAATGTCGTAAGCTCATGATAATGTGTCGAGAATAACGTCTTCGCATGAGATGTTTGTGCGACATATTCAATCATTGCTTGCGCAAGAGCCAGCCCATCAAAAGTTGATGTGCCGCGTCCAATCTCATCAAAAATAATCAAGCTGTCTTCTGTCGCATATGTTAAAGCTTTTTGTGCTTCCAGCATTTCAACCATAAAGGTACTTTTACCAGATACTAAGTCATCTGCAGCACCGATACGTGTAAAGATTTGATCAAAAATCGGCAGTACTGCTTCGCTGCATGGTACATAAGCGCCCATTTGCGCCATAATACTGATAATTGCGATTTGGCGCATATAAGTAGATTTACCTGACATATTCGGCCCTGTAATCAAATAAATGAACTGTTCATCATCTAAGCGGCAATCATTAGGAACATAATCATTATAATCCATGACACGCTCTACTACAGGGTGGCGGGAATCAACTAAGTCTAATGTTTTATCATCGCTGAATTTTGGTCTGACATAATTGTATTTTTGAGCAATTTCCGCAAAGCTTTGCAGGCAATCAATTTCAGAAATTAATTTTGCTTGTTTTTGAAGACGCTCAGTATACACTTTGACCGCTTCTCTTAATTTCACAAAAAGCTGATATTCAAGTTCTACTGCTTTATCTTCAGCCCCTAAAATCAAATCTTCTTTTTCTTTTAATTCATCCGTAATAAAACGTTCTGCATTCGATAATGTTTGTTTACGTGTATAACCATAGTCTGAAGGCTCAAAGCCTTTTAAGTTTGCACGTGTAATTTCTATAAAGTAGCCGAATACTTTGTTAAAGCTGATTTTCAGCGAACGAATACCTGTACGTTCTCTTTCTTTCGCTTGAAGCTGTGCCAACCATTGTTTACCGTTGATTGATGCTTCTAAGTATTCATCTAATTGTTCATTAAAGCCCTGTTTAAACAAGCCTCCGTCTTTCACTGAAATCGGCGGTTCCTCAACAAGACTATGTTCCAACAGTTCTAGCAAATCGTTTAAAGGTTCCAACTGTCTGAACTGTTCTGGCAATTGGTCATCAAACGCATCTAATAATGCTTTGATATTCGGTATCTCAGCAATTGAATGTTTAAGCTGAATCAAATCACGCGCATTCACATTACCGTAACTGACACGTCCGACTAATCTTTCAATATCATACACTTGGTTTAAATAATTGCGCAGTGTATCGCGTTCAATAAAACGATCAATCAATTGCGACACAGCATCTAAGCGTTCATTGATGGCTTGTTTATAGATTAATGGTCGGTCAATCCATTGTTTTAAGCGACGTGCACCCATTGGTGTCTTCGTTTGATCCATCAACCATAACAATGTTCCTTTTTTAGATTTCAAACGAATGCTTTCAGTCAATTCTAAGTTGCGTTTAGCGTAATAATCCATTTTCATATAATCGACAGCTTCATATACTTTTGCGTCTTCAATATGTTCTAAATTACGCTTTTGCGTATGGTGGATATAATCTAACAGTACTTGTACCGTATGATGCATTAATGTATCTTCTACTTGGTTCACAGCATAATTTTCATTGCTGATGTCATCCACAACCGTTAATGTTTCTGTAGCCAATGACATTTGCTGCTTCAACGATGCTTCTACTGCTTCAGCAGTGACAATCTCATTAGGATTAATCGTTGTAATCTCATTCAGCAGCATACTTTCATCATTGAAATGCGTCACCTTTAATTCACCCGTCGACACATCACAATAACTTAACGCAATGTTGTCCGCTTCTCGAATGAAGCTCAAAATATAGTTGTTTTGTTTTTCGTCCACGCCGCCTTGGTTCATAATTGTTCCTGGTGTAACTACACGGATTACTTCTCGGCGTACCATACCTTTTGTAACTTTCGGATCTTCCATTTGTTCGCAAATGGCTACTTTATATCCGTTTTCTATTAACGTTTCAATATAACTTTCTGCAGAGTGGTAAGGCACTCCGCACATTGGAATAGGATTTTCTTTTTTCGCATCCCTTTTTGTCAGCGTAATCTCTAATACTCTAGAAGCCACTTTCGCATCTTCATAAAACATTTCATAAAAATCGCCTAATCTGAAAAACAGTAAGCAGTCTTGATATTGAGATTTTATTTTTAAATATTGCTGCATCATCGGCGTTACATTTGTCATGATTTTGAATCATTCCTTCTAATTTTAGGTTTATTCATTATAAGTGATTGTATAAGAATTTCATATCCATTTCACTTTTCTTAACTCATCTATTTTAACAAATTATAAGTGGTTAAACGAGTGTCTGCTTTTTGTAAGGCTAATTTTAAATTCCTAATAAAAAGATTAATTCAGTATATATTATCAGTTAAATACTATTAAATTGTCGTAAAAATCAGAATGTCATACACCTTTCTCTGATATATTGAAATTAATTTCACAAAAGGAGAGATTTACGCACTATGAAACTAAAAAAATCAGTCATTACTTCATTAGCAGTATCAGTTACTTTATTAACCGGTTCTCAAGCAGTACTCGCTAGCGGAGGCGGCGGTATCGGTCCTGCTTCAAACGGCCACAGCAACGTTAACAAAGCTACATCGCACAAACCTCAAAACATTCTTAACAAAAATGTCGCAATTGCACACCGCGGCGCAAGCGGTTATGCACCTGAACATACTTTCTTCGCTTACGATAAAGCCAAAAACGAACTCAATGCAGACTACATAGAGCTAGATTTGCAGATGACAAAAGATGGCAATTTAATCGCAATGCATGATGAAACTGTTGATCGTACAACAGGCGGTAAATTCCATGGACCTGTCAAAAACTACACCACTGCTCAATTGAAACAAATGGATGTCGGTACTTCATTCAATGTTGCGAATCCTCAATATGCCGACCCTAAATACAGCGGTGCTAAAATTCCTACATTAGATGAAATCTTAGACCGTTACGGCAAAAACACAAACTACTATATCGAAACAAAATCACCAGATGTGTATCCTGGTATGGAAGAAAAATTGCTTCAAACTTTAAATAAGCATGGATTATTGACACCGAATAAACTTCAAAACGAACAAGTCGTCGTACAATCTTTCTCACAAGAAAGCTTGTTGAAAATGAAACGTCTCAATCCGAATGTACCGTTGATTCAATTGACAGATAAAGCACAATTAGGCACATACACAGATCAAGACTTAGATTATATTGCATCATATGCTAAAGGTGTCGGCCCTGAATATCATGATGCTACAGCAGCAAATGTAGAAAAAATGCATCGCCATCATCTGTTAGTACACCCTTATACTGTCAATACAGTCCCTGAAATGCAACAATTAATCAATAACAATGTTGATGGTGCCTTCTCTAACTACATCGATCAATATGTAAAACTTAGAGACCAATCTCAAAACAAAACAGCTTACTAAGTTTAAATAAAATAGAACAACAAGAAACATCCCCATCCTCTTCTTAATTAAAGAAATGAATGGGGATGTTGTATTTATCAGTCTTTCGGCAGCCATCTGGACAGCTTGCCTTTTTTAAATAAAATCATAAGCAGTACATAACTAATGGATGCACCTAAAGCACTTGATGCGATAAATGCGGCCATTAAAGGTTTAATGGCAATCCCTTGCAGTCCTAAGACAAAAGCCAAAGGAATACACATAAAACTGCCGATGAAACCTGTACCGATGACTTCGCCGATTGCGGCCATAAACAAATGTTTACGGTAACGATACAACAAGCTCGCTAGTAATACACCGATCATACTGCCGGGAAATGCAAATGCTGAACCTGTACCGAACATCATGCGAATGACTGAGGATAGAAATGCTTGAGCAAGTCCGAACCACGGTCCTACAAATACAGCACATAACACATTAATCATATGTTGAATCGGTGCCGCTTTAATAGGTCCGAGCGGTATAATAATCAGACTGCTTAAGACAACATTAATGGCGATGAACATAGCAGTTATAGTAAGTTTTCTTATCTTCACAACTCAAACGCCCTTTCACTTAGATTTAAAGTTACTGCTTGTGGTGCGCTGCGTTCAAACGATCAGCCATTGTGTTAATCATCATTTGCAGCAAATCATTCGCATCAGCTTGCGATTCGCGAAATTCTGTGACGATAGGCAACGCATTGATTTTCTTTTCAAGCTCTGCTATCTCTGCTTCACTTCGCTTATATGCTTCTATCTTGCCATAGTTCTGCAAATTCACAGATTGCTTTTGTCTTTGTTTTAAATCTGCCATCCAATCATCAATATGATGGTTGCGATGAATTTGTGTTTCAACACGCTGGTAATCTTTAACAGTATCCAAAGCTTTGATTTGCGCACTCAGTTTTTTAGCTTCTTCGATGATAGCCGTTTTATCATACATTACGCTTTCACCGCATTGCTTTCATGAACATGCAAGAATGTACCGTTTAGTGAATACTGTTTCGCTTCGTCGATTTTCACATCAACAAGTTTGCCGATGACTTCTTTAGGTCCTTTAAAGTTAACTAATTTATTTTTATCAGTGTAACCTGCTAATACCGTGTCGTCTTTCTTACTGCTGCCTTCGCATAATACAGTCACAACTTGACCTTCATAAGCTTTAAGTGCACGTTCAGAATAATAACCGACTTTTTTATTTAAGCGCTGCAAGCGTGCTTTTTTAACGTCTGTTGCTACGTTATCTTTCATTCGTGCAGCCGGTGTACCATCACGCTGTGAATAAAGATAAGTATAAGCATGTTCGAATTCAACTTCATCATATAATGATAATGTTTCTTCGAATTGTTCTTCTGTTTCATTCGGATAGCCGACAATAATATCAGTTGTTAATGCAACATCAGGAATTGCAGCTTTAATACGATGTACTAAATCTAAATAACTTTCGCGTGTATATTTGCGTCCCATAATTTTCAATACAGCATCATTACCAGATTGAACAGGTAAATGGATGTGCGGTACGATATTGCCGCCCTTAGCAATTACTTCAATCATATGATCTGTAAAGTCCCATGGGTGGCTGGTAGTAAAACGGACACGCGGAATATCGATTTTAGAAATCGCTTCAAATAAATCGCCTAAACCATAATCCATGTCTTTTAAGTCTTTACCGTATGAGTTGACGTTTTGACCTAATAAAGTAATTTCTTTATAGCCTCTGCGAGCTAAATCACGCACTTCATCAATAATATCTTGCGGACGGCGACTGCGCTCTTTACCGCGTGTAAACGGCACAATACAATATGTACAGAACTTATCGCAGCCATACATAATATTAACCCATGCTTTGAAATAGTCGTCGCGGACTTTCGGAAGGTTCTCGATAACATCGCCTTCTTTAGACCAAACATCAATGACCATTGCTTTAGATAAATATGCTTCTTCTAAAATCTCTGGTAATTTATGAATATTGTGCGTACCGAAAATCATATCCACATTTTGGAATGACTTCAATATTTTATTCACGACTGATTCTTCTTGCGACATACAACCGCAAACACCGATTAGGCAATCTGGACGATCGCGTTTCAAGTGTTTTAAATTACCGATTTCACTAAATACTTTGTTTTCCGCATTTTCACGAATCGCACAAGTATTTAACAAGATTACATCTGCTTTTAACATTTCATCTGCTAATGTATAACCTAAAGCTTCAAAAATACCTGCCATTACTTCAGTGTCGTGCGCATTCATTTGGCAACCATACGTTTTAATAAAGAACGTACGGCCTTTACCCATGTTTTTATATTTCTCATCTATTTGGAAATCACGATTATAATGCACTTCTTCTTTACCGCGTTTTTTAGCTTCTTTTAAACTAGGAGGCTGGTAAACTGTTTCGAAGTATTGACTATAATCTTTCTCTTTCTTGTTTCGGTGTGCAATTACGTCCAAAGAACCCGCTTTTCTTTGTTCTTCATTCACTTCGCAAAATCCTTTCTATATCCCCGATTAATCATTATTTCATTATATATGGTTTACGTTAAAAGTGCAAAATGAATCTTGTCTGAAACAGAAAAAAAGCCAGTCAAAGACCGGCTTCATTTTAGTGTTTGGATTTAGGATTCAATGCATCTTTCAATCCTTCACCCACAAAGTTGATACATAAAATTGTCATTGTAATAATAATTGCCGGCGGCATCCAAATCCAAGGTTTGCCGCTGAGTACATCCGCTTCTTGTGCATCTGAAAGCATATTCCCCCATGTCGGTGTTGTTTTCGCAATACCAAAACCAAGGAAACTCAAACCTGCTTCAGCTACAATTTGTACCGCAAATAATAAAGTTGCTTGTACAATAATGACACTTAAAATGTTCGGTAATAAATGTTTGAACATAATTTTATATACAGGTGTACCAATAGATACAGCAGCTAAGAAATATTCATTTTTTTTCTTGCATCACTTTACCGCGCGTCAATCTCGCAATTCCGACCCATGACAGCACTATGATAACGGATGCCAGAATAATTGCTGAGCCGTATGGATTTTTGATTTTATCGCTGAAAGTCGCATTTAATACGATTGCGAATGGAATGAATGGGAACAACATTACAAATTCAGTAAAACGCATTAAAATTGTGTCGATTTTACCGCCGTAATAACCAGATATCATACCTACAATGATACCAATAATTAAAATCCCTGCTGTTGTTGTAATCCCGAATACCATTGAGACACAACCTGAATACAATAATCGACTTAAAATATCTCGACCTCCAGCATCAGTGCCCAGCCAATGTTCCGGAGACATATCACCTTTGATATTCACAAGGTTTTGCTCGTTCGGATCAAAGGGTGCGATAAGCGGAGATAACATAGAAATCGTAAATATCGCGATGAGCACAAAAAGTGCAGTCATTGCTAATTTATTATGCGTGAAATGAATCAATGCACTTTTTAAAGGTGAATAACTCTCATTTTTAGTTTTTGATTTTTTAGCCATTGTTGCGCCTCCTTAGTTGCTCTTAATTCTAGGGTCGACGATACTATATGTGATATCAGAGATTAAGTTCGCAAGCAGTCCTGAGAATGCGAAGAATAATAGTAACGCCATCATGAGAGGATAATCTTTACCGCTGATTGCTTCAATCAGCAATTTACCGATTCCTGGATATGAAAAAATCGTTTCAATGATTACGGCACCGCCGAAAATAGAAAGCACATCTCCACCGAAGAATGTCACAATAGGGATAATTGAGTTTCTTAAAATATGTTTATTATAAATTTTATTTTCAGAAATCCCATTTGAACGTGCTGTTCGGACATAATCTTTACGTGCATTTTCAATCATATCGTTACGCAAGAATTGTACATATCCAGCCGTAGACATTACACCTAAAATCAATGCCGGCAATAAAGCATGATAAAGTTTACTCATATAATAAGCAAAAGTGCCTTCTTCTAATCCCATCGTTACAGACCCTTGGAATGGGAATAAATTCAATTGGAATGCGAATAAATAAATCGCAAAGACACCTGCCACAAATGAAGGCAATGCCAACAAGAAATAGTTAGCAACTTGTATCGAGTAATCTAATGGCGAATAAGGTTTTCGTCCTGATAAGATACCAAGCGGAAAAGCTAAAATATACGTAAATATTAAGGTTAATGTTCCAAGTCTAATCGTATTAGGCATTCTTTCTTTAATTAAATCGATTACAGGTCTTTTAAATCGGACTGATTCGCCTAAATCTCCATGTACAATATGTTCTGCCCACTTGATATATTGCACATGAATCGGTTGGTCATAACCTAATTTCTTTCTTTGCTGTTCATAATATGCTGAAGAACTGTCAGATGATGATGCTTGTCCTGTAAATGCATCACCCGGTTGTAATTTAGAGATACCGAAAATCACAATTGAAATCAAAAACAGTAACGGTATCATCAATAATAAACGACGAATGATTAACTGAATCATTTTTCCACCTCTTCCTCAATCAGCAAGCAAGATACAAAATGATCTTTGCTGACTTCTTTATATTCGGGTTGATTAATTTTGCAAGCTTCTTGCGCAATCGGACACCTTGTATGGAAAGGAAATCCTGTCGCAGGATTTGCAGGTGAAGGTAAATCTCCTGTTAATAAAATTCTCGTTTTTCTTTTTGTCGGATCAATTTCCGGTATTGCTGAAATCAAAGCTTGTGTATAAGGATGTTTTGGATGATTATATATTTCGTCTGCCGGTCCTTGCTCAACAATATGACCAAGATACATCACACCGATATAATCACTTACATGCTTAACGACACTTAAATCATGCGCAATGAATAAGTAGCTGAGGTTAAATTCTTTTTGCAAATCATCTAATAAATTCAGTACTTGAGATTGTACGGAAACATCTAACGCACTTACAGGTTCGTCTAAAATAATTAATTTAGGTTTAAGCGCTAACGCACGTGCAATACCGACTCTCTGTCTTTGTCCGCCTGAAAATTCATGTGCATATTTATAATAATCCTCTGGGTGCAGTCCTACTTTTGCTAAAAGTCCTTTTACTTCTTTTTCTAATTCTGCTTTAGACAGCTTATTATAGTTTTTTATCGGTTCACCGACAATGTCTCCTACCATTTGCAGCGGGTTAAGCGAAGCATAAGGATCTTGGAAAATCATTTGAAATCCCTTGCGCGCTTCTCTTAGTTTATGCCCTTTAATATGCGTAATATCTTCGCCATTAAAAGTTACTGTACCGCCCGTAGGTGTCTGCAACCTCAAAATACTTCTCCCAGCAGATGATTTACCGCAGCCTGATTCTCCTACGAGCCCCATAGTCTCTCCTTCATTAATTCTAAAACTGATACCATCTACCGCTTTGACTTGTCCGACTGTTCTGCGAAAAAATCCGCCTTTAATTGGATAATATTGTTTAAGTTCATTTACTTCTAAGATTGTCTTTTTATCCATAATTTTCCTCCATTACATCTCATCATATAAATGACAAGCTACTTTATGTTTTGCATCAATCAATTTTAGAGGGACATTTTCTTTTTTACAGATATCCATGACATGAGGACATCTATTCGCAAACTTGCATCCTTGTTTCGGTATATTGACAAGAGAAGGAACACTACCTTCGATAACTTCTAATTTTTCAGGATTTCCTTCAAGTTTCGGAATAGATCTGATTAATGCTTGAGTGTATGGATGTTTAGGAGATTGGAAAATTTCATCTGTTGTTCCAGTCTCGATAATATTACCTGCATACATGACAGCTACACGATCGCATAGTTCTGAAATCACTGCTAAATCATGTGAAATGAAAATAATAGACATATTATTTTCTTTACGGATCTTTCTTAATAAATCTAATATTTGCGCCTGCACCGTTACATCTAGAGCAGTCGTAGGTTCATCTGCGATTAATAAGTCCGGGTTGCACGAAATCGCTAAAGCGATCATTACACGCTGCCTCATACCGCCAGAGAGCTGATGCGGATAATTGTCGATGACTTCTCCAGCTCTTGGAATACCGACTTGATTTAATAAATCGATGGCTTTTCTCTGGATTTAACTTTATCCAATTTTAAATGCAGCATGATCTTCTCAACTAATTGATTTCCAATCGTGAAAACCGGATTCAGTGCAGTCATCGGTTCTTGGAAGATCATTGAAAGTTCTTTTCCTCTGATTTTGTTATAGTCTTTTTCACTGATATTATCGATACGCTTGCCTTTAAATTTGATTTCGCCTTCTTCAACATTCGCAATTTTTTCAGGCAGCAGCTGCATCACTGATAAGCTGAGTACTGATTTCCCTGACCCCGATTCTCCTACTATTCCTAGAATTTCGCCTTCTTCTACCGATAAATTAATGTTGTTAACTGCAGAATACCATTCGTTTTTTATGTAAAAACTGGTTTTTAATTGTGTTATTTCTAATATATTTTTAACTGGCATTTTCAAACACTCCCCTGCTTTTTTACTTAGAAAAAGCCTCGAAAATAATCGAGGCTTTTAATGCAAAATTATTTTTCTACAGTCCATTCATTAGAAGGGTTAGATCCTTTGAATGATACGTTGAAGTTTTTAACTTTGTTGCTGACTAATGTAATGTCTTCAAGCTCTACAAGAGGAATAACTGGTACATCTTTATTCCAAAGTTTTTGCCATTGCAAGTAAAGGTCTTTACGTTTTTCTTTGCTGTTGCCGACGATATCGTAGTCAGTTGCTTCTGCTAATAATTTGTCTGATTCTGGGTTGTTGTAACGAGATTCGTTCCATAATGCATTTGATTTATACAAGCTTGATGGATCTGGGTCTGCCCCTTGTTGCCATCCTCTGACATAAACTTCAGTGCTTCCGTCAGCTTTTTCTAAGTCTGCATTATATTTACTGAACTCAACCATGCTGACTTTAGTTTTCAAACCAACTTTTTCCCAATAACCTTTAAGTGCTGCAGTTCTTGGTTCGAATGTTGGGTTTGTACCTGCATAATGTTTTAAGTTGATTTCGAATTTTTTACCTTTCGGATCTTCTCTGAAACCGTCGCCGTCACGGTCTTTATAACCTGCTTCATCTAATAATTGTTTTGCTTTTTTAACATTATATTTGTAATCTGTTAAGCCTTTATTACCTTGAGAAACCCAGTGGCTTGTTGGGATTAATGAGTTAGTTGGTTTAGCATAACCATACATGAATGCTTTAATCCATTCGTCTTTGTTAATCGCATAATCCATTGCTTTTCTTAAACGGACATCTTGGTATTTAGGAAGCGGTTCGCCCACTTTCATTGCTTTTTTATCGTATTTATTTAATACGAATCCAAGAATCATGTATTGTGTTGATGGTGCTGTTAAAACTTTAATGTTGTCTGCTTTAGCGTCTTTAACTTGTTTTGCCATAGGTGCAGTAGCTTCGCCTACCATGTCGATATCACCGTTTTGAAGTGCTTTCACCATAGCGTTTTGGTCAACTACTTTTAAGTTGATTTTGTCTAGTTTAGGTTCACCTTTCCAATAGTTTTTATTTTTCTCGAATTGAACTGATTCGCCATCAACGATTTTTTAACTTTGAAAGCACCATAACCGATTGGGTGTTTACGTACTTGTTCTGATTTAGCCATTTGTTTAACAGGAATATCTTTAAAGATTTTTTCGCTTAATAAATCGCCGCCGTAGATTTTCAACAAGTTATTAACTTTCTTTTCTTTAAATGTAATTTCTACATTGTAGTCATCAATTTTTTTGATACCTGAAATTGTATCAGCTTGACCGTCATGTTTCGCTTTCGCACCTTCGATACATTCTACAGTGTTGAAACGAGGACCTTCATAATCAGGACTAGCTAATGTTTCTAAAGTGAAAATCCAGTCATTAATTGTTAATGGGTTGCCGTCTTGCCATTTAATACCTTTTTTCATAGTGAATTTGTATTTCTTAGCTGGTTCTAATTCTTTCCATGAAACAATGTTTGGTTCAATTTGCAAATGATCATCCATTTTGAATAATCCGTCACTGAATAAGCCGATTACAGCTGAGTCAGATGTTGAACTTGCAAAGATACCTGAGAAGTTGCCTTCTGGCGGTGCGCCAGTACCGATATTAAGTGTACCGCCCTTTGCATTACTCTTACCTGTGCTGCTTGAATCTGTCTTACCGTTATCAGCTGACTTTTTACTGCCGCATGCTGATAAAACGAGTAGAAGTGATAGTAGAACTATCGCTAGTTTAAACCATCGTTTTTTCATAAAATTCCTCCTCATGATGTTATCTCTATGCCGTTTATATGAAAATATTATATTAATATTCTGACTATTGTGTCAATGATGCATTTATTAATTATTTTTCTTATAGATAAATTATTTGATATACGCAAAAAAGCACTCCTGAATATTAGGAGTGCTCAAAATTGATAAATCATAATTTAATCGTATTTAGCTGTTAAATCATCCATAGTAATACCTGTAGGCACATGGTAGAATTTCACTTGGCTGATGATACTTGGAACTTTTAATTCAACCATTCGATCATTGATATTTTGAATTAATATCAAGCATTCGCTCATCGTTCCTTGTACAGTAGTTTCTAAAGGATTAACACGAAACTCTAAGCCTGATTGTTCGATAATCGCAATTGCTTCATCAACATATGGAATAACGTCTTCGCCATTTGGTGTTTTCGGTATGACTTGAATACTCATTAAAGTGTCTTGCATGTCAAAGCCCTCTTTTCCCTTGTTATTAATTCCACTGTATCAAAAATTGTCCTATTCGCCTACTGATGCTGCTTCATTGCGTTAAACTGTATGATAATAACAACTGATGATGATTAAGCGATGGCCGATTTCTTTATATACAAGTCGATGAATTTCATCCAGTTTCAAAACTTTAAAGCCGCCTTCACTGATTCTTTTAACATATAACGGAACAGGGTAATTATCTTCATCAAAAGGGATCTTGCCTTTAATTTGTTGAATCGCTCTGTTGAAGTGTGCAATCAATTGACCATTTAAGCTTTTAAAGTGGGTATGGTCGTTATTTGCGGTTTCAGTAAAATCGATTAATTGCTGGTCGTTCACGAGGACTTTAACCAAGTGTCCATTGATGTAATCTCTGATACAATGTGCCAAATGGCTGCGGTTCGCTTCATTTTTAAGTAAATACATGCGTGCTTCATAACCTTTTTGTGTTTCAGCTTCATTATTATAGTGAATGGAAGGATCCACTTGCTGCCCTTCTAAATAATTATGTGCAATTTTATTTAATAATTGTTCTTGCCTCGTCGCTTTATCAACTTCTTTTTTCTCTTTCGTCATTTTGTACACCTCTTAATTACGACTTATTAAGACAATACCCTTATAAAGCGGTATGCCAAACTTTTATTTTAATTTTTAATAACCAACAACTAATTAGGTGTAAACAAAAGATAACTTAAGAAACAAAAAACAAGCCTTCTATTCTCTCATATAACGTATACCCGTTATTTCGAGGTTAAGAAGGCTTGTTTCATATTTTTTAGATAAATTGTTTAGTTAATTCGTCAAATTGTGCTTGATCAATACTGATATCTTGTTTTGCTAAAGGTTCGCCGCTCATAGCTTCTACTTGAGATTCATATGAAGGTGTTTCTTTATCTTGATAAACAATTCCAGTCAGTAATGATTCGTTTTCAATGACTGCTTGTGTTGCTTTATTTTTATCTGAAGGGTCAAAATCTTCTAAGTCATCTACTGACACAAGATTTTCTTTAAACCAATCATACGTATTGACTTTATTGTATGTGACACAAGGTGAGAACACATTGACGAATGAGAAGCCGTCATGGTTGATTGCTTCTTCAATTAATGATGTGAGCCCTTTAATATCACTTGAGAATCCTTGTCCGACAAATGTTGCACCAGATGATAAAGCAAGTTCTAAAGGTGCTACGTTTTGTTCAATATTGCCTTTAGGCGTTGTTTTTGTCACAAAACCTGGTGCTGATGAAGGTGAAGTTTGACCTTTAGTCAATCCATAGATTTGGTTATCCATAACAATATACGTAATGTTCATGTTACGGCGTAAAGCATGAATCGTATGACCCATACCGATTGCATAACCATCACCGTCGCCGCCAGAACAAATCACTGTTAAATCTTTGTTCGCCATTTTAACGCCTTGTGCAATCGGCAAAGCACGACCATGAATTGCGTGCAGACCGTATGAATTGATATAACCTGATAAACGGCCGGAACAACCGATACCTGTAATTAACGCTACTTCTTCAGGTTCTAATCCGACATTCGCAGCTGCTTTTTGAATCGCTGCTTGTACTGAGAAGTCACCGCACCCTGGACACCAGTTGGGTTTCACGTTATTTCTAAAATCTTTAAATGTTGCCACCTGTAACCACTCCTTCAGTTTCTTTGGCAATTTCTAAACCTTTATCTTCAATTTCATGCGGTAAGAATGGTGTACCATCGTATTTTGTTTGTTTTACAAGTTTTTGATGGACATTTACATTCATTTTCAAGATATTTGCTAGTTGTCCTTGGTAGTTATGTTCAACAACTACGACTTTTTTAGCTTTATCGACCGCTTCTTGTACGATTTCTGTCGGGAATGGATGCAGTTGCTTGATTTGCAAGTGGTTGACTTTAACCCCTTCTTGTTCAAGTCTTGCTTTCCCTTCTTGAATTGCGCCTTTTGTAGAAATAAATCCGATATATAAAATATCTGCATCATCATAAGCTTGATCATCTACAACCGGTTCGCTGATTAATAAGTTTTCAGTTTTACGCATACGTTTATCCATTTGTTCTTGGCGGTTTTGTGCAGACTCACTAGGTTTGCCGTCTTGGCTGTGTTCAACACCAGTTACATGGTGAATACCGCCTTTAACGCCTGGGATAGGACGCGGAGAAACACCGCTTGCTGTAAGCGCATAACGTTTAAAGTAAGCTTTGTCATCTTCTTCACGTTCAATATCGCCTTGCAGTAATTCGCCGCGTTTGATTTCAACGCGATTGAAATCAAGCTGTTCTACTGTTTGTTTGCCTAATGCCAACTGCAAGTCGCTTAAAATGATAACTGGGCATTGATATTCTTCAGCTAAGTTGAAAGCTTCTACTGTTAAATAGAATGAATCTTCCGCATCTGTTGGTGCTAATACAATCTTAGGAATATCACCATGTGTACCGTAAATCATTTGCATTAAATCTGATTGTTCTTCTTTGGTAGGCAATCCTGTTGAAGGACCTCCGCGTTGTGTATTGACAATCACTAAAGGTGTTTCAGTCATACCTGAAAGACCGATAGATTCCATCATCAATGAAAGACCGGGACCTGCTGAAGCTGTGAATGCACGCACACCTGCATAGTTTGCGCCGATAGCCATTGTAGCCGCCGCAATTTCATCTTCTGTTTGAATCACTGTACCGCCGACTTTCGGTAAGTTATCAATCATATATTCCATGATTTCTGAAGCAGGTGTAATCGGATAAGCTGCCATAAATTTAGATCCTGCTGAAATAGCACCTAAGCCGACTGCATCGTTGCCGATCATATATAAGTGAGGTTCTGATTGACTTGCTTCTAAATGGAAATCTCCTTCTAAGTCTGTCATTTGTTCTTTCATTGCTTCATAGCCTGCATGTAAGGCTTGAATATTCATTTCAACAATACTTTCGCCTTTTTTACCGAATGTGTTGTCAATTAATGACTCAAAGGACTTAATATCTAAATCCATAATGGCACACGTTGCACCGATAGCCACCATGTTTTTCATAAGTTTTGTACCAAGTTCTTTTGCGATATCAGTAAAAGGCAGTACGATAAGTTGGGCTTTGCAATCTTCAGGTTTAGACGGTTTTGCTTTAGCATCCGCAATAATCACACTGTCGTCACGCATTTCATGATGATTGATTTCAATCGTTTCTTGATCAAACGCTACTAAAATATCTAAATCATCACTGATTGCATGCACAGGTGTATTGGATACTCTGATTTTATTATTGGTATGGCCGCCTTTAATTCGGCTTGAGAAATGTCTGTATCCGTAGAGGTAATAACCTTCACGATTCATTGCTGTGGCAAAGATTTCTCCAGTCGATTCAATTCCTTCACCTTGTTGTCCGCCAACTTTCCAAGATACTTGTGATTTCATACCTAGCTTTGCCTCCTGTAATATAGTTCATTCTAATCATAACAAAACAAACCACTGTATTACTATGATAACAGTGGTTTTAAGTGAAATTCATACTAACGGACGATACCCTTTAAATCATTTCAAAAGGATTATCTTCGTTAATTAAAATACGTTCAATATTTTTTGTTTTGCCGTTTTTATCTAAATCAATAATAACTCCGGATAATACTTCTCTGCCTTCGTCTGGTACAACATGACGCTGAGGCAGACTTGAAATAAAACGATAGATGACTTCATCACGATTAATGCCTAATATTCCATCATAATAACCAGTCATTCCTACATCTGTGATGTAACCTGTACCATTCGGCAAAATACGGTTATCTGAAGTTTGAATATGTGTATGTGTGCCCACAACAGCACTTGCACGGCCGTCTAAATACCAGCCCATAGCATTTTTCTCTGATGTTGTTTCCGCATGAAAGTCCACAAAGATATAAGGCGTTTCTTTTTGTGCTGCTTCAATTAATGCATCTGCTTTCTTAAACGGGTCATCAATATCTTGCATAAACGCACGGCCTTGCAGATTAATTACCGCAAGTTTCGTATCATTGATCTGCATATAGCGCATACCGACACCTGGTGCTTCATCAGGGAAATTGGCAGGTCGCACCATACGTTTTGCATCATCGATAAATTCATAAATTTGACGTTGTCCATACGTATGGTTGCCCATCGTCATAAAGTCAACGCCCTCTCTTAATAACTGTTTATAAATCTTTTCAGTCAGACCTTTACCGTGTGCCGCATTTTCCGCATTGACAATAGTTGCGGTCGGACGGTAATGTTTCTTTAATTTAGGCAAATATGTAGTAATCGCATTGCGCCCTACTTTGCCTACGATGTCGCCGATAAATAATATTCTCAACGTTCCTTCATCCTCTCATATTAGTTAGTTTAATGGAAAATCCATCAATTGAAAAGTGCCTAAGCCATTTAATATCATGCAGATGCAGTAAAGTTTTTTCAAAAAAATAATTAACTTTATGTAGAGGGGGTAAAGATGAATTAAGACGCTCATACACCGCAACGCTATAATTGTAAAAGAGCTGTCAAATTTTCAAAGCAGTTGTTCTTTTTAATCAATTTGTTGTATGTTATGATTTGTCTATCAAATTTATAGGAGATGTAAATAGTAAATGTCAATTAATATTGATCCCGAAAAGTTTGCAGAACTTGTACTTCAATCTAATCCATCTAAAAGCGACAATCCAGAAGATGTTGCAAAAGAGGCATTAGAACTTTATGTCAATGCATACCGTTTAGCTGAAAGATATGCACACTTATCTTCAAATGCATTTGATACATGCGAAGTACTTAAAGAAGTGAAAAATACAGATTTGCTTTTGACTAAATAAAACAACAATCTTAAATAAAAAACAATGAACAGTCCATCAATACCGACTGTTCATCCATCAGAAGTTAAGCATCTGCTTAACTTCTTTTTTATGCTTTATACCTATAATGTACACTTACGCTTCCTTCAAGTGATCAATCACAATCCTTAAATTGTCATCAATATATTTGTTCTTATGCGCAAACAGATAAAAGTCGCGTTGAATATCAACAGGCACCACCATCAATTTCTGATGATCATAAGGTGTGAGTGTCGTAGATGAAATAATAGAAATCCCCATTCCTCTTCTCACCATATTCTTTATCAATGTTGTATTATTCATCTCAACTAGAAAAACATCATTCAACCCTAGTTTTTCAATCCCTTTTTCTTGGTAGGCTCTGGTACCTGAACCCTTTTCTCTGATAAAGAAAGTATCAGCTGATTCAAACGGTTGACCTTTTTTACGAATTAAGACCAATTCATCATGTTCGATTTTCATTTTATTTAACGCATTATCTTGAATTTCCTTTTCTACTATTCCTAAATCAATCACATTATTTTTCAAATGTTCAATCACATGTTCAGAGTTGTCCAATCTTACATGAATATGAAGCTGAGGATATTTTAAAGCCAAATCTGCTAAATGCTCAGCCAAACGATATTCTCCATACGTATAACTGCTTCCGATTGTCAGTTCACCCGAAATAGTATGCGGCGCTTGTTTTAAATCTTTGATTAAACGTTCTTCTAAACGGCGTTTTTGAAGTGCATAATGAAACAGCTTTTCACCGTCTCTCGTCAAACGCATATTCGAGTACTTGAACTCAAATACTTTTACATCATATTCATTTTCCAATCGCTTGATATCTCTGCTGATGGAAGGCTGCGAGGTATATAAATTCTGTGCAGCTTTGGTATAACTTTTCGTTTTCACAACCTCAATTAATACTTTAAAAGGATCCATCCACAACACACCTTTTTGTTTATTCTACTCAATTATAACAAATCCGTTATAGTCTATATACCAATTATTTATTTAACGTTATAAGAAGCCCGTGCTAAATTAAAGGTATGAGGAGGCGTTACTATGAAAGTCATCAGACAAAAATCTTTTGCATTTGGAATAATCTTCACACTGATCATAGCGCTAATCAGTATGTTATTAGCCCAATTGCCTCTGTTAGAAAATTTAGGTGCACTGACTATCGCTATCTTATTTGCGATTGTGTACCGTCATTTAAAGGGCTATCCGGAAACTGTAAGATCGGGTATTGAGTTTTCAGCGAAACGTCTATTAAAAGTTGCGATTGTACTCTACGGGCTCAAACTCAATATCAATGAAATCATTACACAAGGACGTACCTTGTTATTAGTGGATATCTGTGTCGTGATATTCAGCATCGGATTTATCGTTTTATTAAACAAATGGATGAAAGGCGATAAACAAATCGGTCTCTTATTAGGTATCGGCACAGGTATTTGCGGTGCGGCTGCGATTGCGGCGACATCATCTATTTTAAAATCAAAAGAAAAAGACACTGCTTTAAGTGTCGGAATTATTGCCTTGATCGGAACACTGTTTTCATTAGTGTATACCGTCATCAGTTCTATTTTTCATATCTCGCCTGAACTTTATGGTGCTTGGTCAGGCAGCAGTTTGCATGAAATTGCTCATGTTGTATTAGCTGCTGGATTTGCGGGTGAAGCATCATTAAAAATCGGATTACTCGCTAAATTAGGCAGAGTCTTCTTATTAATACCAGTCAGTTTGATTTTGCTTTTTATCATGAGATTCAAATCACAAAATTCAAACGAAAAAGCTGCTATAGAAATTCCTTACTTCTTAATCGGATTCGTTATTGCCTCTTTAATTAATACGTATCTGCCGTTGCCAGAAGTATGGATGTCATGCTTAAACTTTATTTCTACATTACTTATTATTATGGCAATGGTCGGCTTAGGTTTAAATGTCGCACTCAAAGATATTAAAGACCGTGCAGGCATACCGCTTATCGCAATTGTGATTGCCTCTCTATTGCTTTCAGTACTTGTTTTTATCACATTATCTCTGCTCCACATATAAAAAATGGGCTAGAAATTCTAACCCATTTCATCTTTCTTATTTCAATTTGCACTGCGTTTTAACTTTCTGCTTTGTCTTTTTCTTCTTAATGTCTCCCATTGATGTTGTACAAATTCAATGATAGACAGTATTAAGTCTGTCATCATGATTACCTCTGGTTATTTGACTGATGTTTTCTTACTTTTAGATACCCTCAAGATAATCATGTTATGATATTTTCAGAAATCGAGTTTGAAGTATTTTTTACAACCTCATGTCAATCGAATGATTCAATTTTAATTTCGGAAATTAATATACCTTTCTTCAATTCCATAACAATGCTACTGTAACTTAATTCAAGATTATTTTCATAATTTTCACTCTTTTTTCTATAAATATGTTATTCTATTTATGTTATTTACTTTTCATCAAAGGAGTAGTTCATCATGAATATAAAGTCTATCAATTTGCTTCTATTTGATGTTATTTCGTCAGTAGGATCTAAAATCTTTAGCTTTGCCTGTGCTTTTTATATTTTGCATACAACACAAACATCGGCTATGTATTCTATTTTCTTAGCACTGATTGTTATTTCAACGGTCTTGAGTCAACCAATATTCGGAGTATTGACTGACAAATATAATAATAAAAGAATTATATTTGTTTCTCAAATCATTAATGTTATTGCACTCATCATTTTCATTCCGCTATATCAATCATTTTTCCACTATATATTAATCATAGGTATCATTTTAAACTTAACCGATGGTGCGATTAGTTTAGTTGTGAATGCAAATATCAAAAATATTTCACAAAATGATATGGAGCGATTCATCTCATTAAGACAAAGCTATAATTTAGCTATTAGCATTTTATCTCCAATCATCGGTGGTTTCCTTATAGCTTTTATCCATATTAAATATCTAGCAATGTTGAATGTTGCGACAGAAGCAATTGCGATTTTAATTATGTATTTTTTAACCATTGATCGTGTAACAGTTTCTAATAATAACAATAGCATGTTTTCAGATTTTAAAGAAGGACTCGCGTATCTCCTAAGAAACAATACTTTTATTCGTTTCATGATGATTGGCGTAATCCTTAACTTTTTAGTGAATGCTGTAATTGTAGGCGTACCGGTAATTTCTATCCAAACATGGCATATTAGTTCTGAGCAATTTGGTATTGTTGAATCAGCGACAACGATTGGCATGTTTAGTATGTCATTACTTTTATCTGTTTTCCCAATTAAGAAAAAGTTGAAAGGGCCATTCCAAATCTCAATGTTACTAATGTTCTTTTCAATTTTGTTTCTAGGTGTCTCTTTATTAATCCAACCGAATCCATTTCAAGGATTTATTATCTTATTCTTAGTTTATCTAATCAACGGCATCGCATTACCCTTAACAAACATCCCGTACTCTATTTTTTTGCAAACGTACATTGACGAAAATTATAAAGGCCGTGTCTTATCATTAAACCAGTCCATTGTTCTATGTATCACACCTTTATCATTATTGATTTTTGGATTTTTGCTTAACTACACACAAGCCGGTTTATTTATAGCTATTGCTGTTTTTGTCTTTATTATCTTGTGCTACTTCACAGTTGCTTTTAAAAAGGATGAAAATCTTCAATAACTGTTAGTTTTAATATGCATTTAGCTGTGTTCATGTCTTTATCCAAAGGCTTTGACACAGATTTTCTTTTTCAATCGAACTGATTTTATCATAAAAATCTGAGTTCACGTACTTACACAAAAAACATAAGCCATAAAAAAGGGCTCTATAATAAATTCGGTTGATGAGATAACCTAGCGGTTATTTCTCAATCGAATTTTTTGCATAAAAAGGGCGCAACCCCCTAATATTTAAGTTACCAACACAAATAAAGAGAGGAATTGCGCTTATGACACATTGTATAGCAAAAATACTTGATTATAAAGGGAAAAATATTACTTTTTCTGATGATGTTCAGGAAGTTTACTTTAACTTGGTAAGAACTTTACTATTTAAAGGCACTTTGACATACACACCAGATTGTTGTGAAAAATGCGGAGCAGTAAATGAAAACCATAGAATAGTAAAGAATGGTAAAAGAAAAACGATGATAAAGCTTATGAAGATTCAAGGTAGTCCCAGTTATTTAGAGCTCAAAAAACAAAGGTTCTTTTGTCGTTCATGCCATTCATCATTTGTAGCAAAGACGAATTTTGTGAAAAAACATCATAATTTCTGTAATAAATTAGCGCTGCATATTCTGTATCAAAGCCATGAGAATAGGTCTTGCAAAGGCATTGCTTACGATAACGATGTTAGTTCTGCTTCTGTAATACGTTATATTAATAAAACTGCAAATAGTGTTAAGTTAGGTCCATTTAATGAACTGCCCAAACATATCATGGTGGATGAATTCAAAAGTGTTAAAAATGTAGTAGGTAAAATGAGTTTTATATTTTGTGATGGTGATACGCATCAAATCGTAGATATTTTACCTGATCGTAGAAAGCGTGCATTATTTGCTTATTTTATCCGGTTTGATAGAGAAGTAAGAAAAAGAGTTGAAACAGTTACAACCGATATGTACAGCCCATATATTTCTTTATTTAAGCAGTTATTTCCAAATGCGAAAATCATTTTAGATCGATTTCACCTTGTTCAAGCATTAAATAGAGAACTCAATAGAGTTCGTATCAGGATAATGAATGAAAAAAGACATAAGGATGGCAAATACTATAGAAAACTTAAACATTATTGGAAGCTTATTCTTAAACCTTCCGAATCCTTGAATAGTACGCTTTATAAAGATAACAAGCTTTTCCCTGGATTAGAATCAGAAAAATCAATGATAAATTTTATTTTGGGTGAAAGCCCAGAGTTAAAGGATGTCTATGACAAAGTAAATGCGCTTCGTACATCAATAAAGACCAATGAAAATCATAAATTAACTCATCAAATTCTTAAATACCTTAAGGATAGAAATACTGATGGCGGACTTAAAAGAGTACTTAAAAGCTTTAGAAATTTTTTACCAGAAATTATGAATGCATTAAATCATCCTGGTCGCTCAAACGGCCCTATAGAAGCTATAAATAACAACATTAAAGTACTAAAAAGAATCGCTTATGGATACAGAAATTTCTATAACTTCAGAAATAGAATTCTAATCAAATTCAAGCTATTAGCTAAGAAAAAACATCGCTTCCATACCCCATTGCCTAAAGCAGCTTAAAATAAAAAATGCTCAGTTAGTAATACTAAATTCCATAGGAATTAAAGCAATACTAGCTGAGCGACATAGTTTATGGTAACTATAATATTTGATTTCAAATTTTATGCATCAACCGAATTTGACATAGAGCCTAAAAAAGAACCCTGAACTCTATGAGCCAAGGTTCTGTCATTTCAAAAATTATTTTGCATATTCAATTGCTCTCGTCTCACGAACAACTGTCACTTTGATATGTCCTGGATACTGTAATTCATCTTCGATTTGTTTTTTGATATCTCTTGCTAAGCGATGTGCTTTCAAGTCATCAATATCATCCGGTGATACAATCACGCGGATTTCTCTTCCGGCTTGAATCGCAAATGCTTTTTCAACACCTTCATAACCTTCAGATAAAGCTTCTAAGCGTTCTAATCTGCGGATATAATTTTCTAATGTCTCTTTACGTGCACCTGGGCGTGCTGCTGATAAAGCATCTGCCGCAGCGACTAAAATAGAGATAATAGATGTTGGTTCTACATCGCCGTGATGAGAATGAATCGCATTAATAACTGTTTCATTCTCATGATATTTCTTCGCAAGTTCTACACCGATTTCTACATGGCTGCCTTCAACTTCATGGTCAATGGCTTTACCTACGTCATGCAATAAACCGGCGCGTTTAGCCAATGTAACATCTTCTCCTAATTCAGCTGCCAGCATACCTGTTAAGTGTGCAACTTCAATAGAGTGTTTTAATACATTTTGGCCATAGCTTGTTCTGAATTTCAATCGACCTAATATTTTAACTAAGTCAGGATGCATGTTGTGAACGTTGATTTCAAATGTAGCTTGTTCACCAGCATCTCGGATAATATCATCTACTTCTTTACGTGCTTTCTCTACCATGTCTTCAATACGACCCGGATGAATCCGACCGTCTGAAACAAGGTTGACTAAAGCTGTGCGTGCAATTTCTCGTCGAATAGGATCAAAGCCCGATAAGATTACTGCTTCAGGTGTGTCATCTATAATTAAGTCGATACCCGTCAATGTTTCTAAAGTTCTAATATTACGGCCCTCACGACCAATAATACGTCCTTTCATTTCATCGTTAGGCAAGTTAACCACTGATACTGTTGACTCTGAAGTATGTTCAGCTGCTAAACGCTGAACTGTAGTTGCCAATAATTCTTTTGCGGTTTTATCGACTTTTTCTTTTGCTTCAATTTCCTTTTCTTTAACAAGTACTGCAATATCTTGTGACAGTTCTTCTTCAACACGTTGAAACTGTTCTTTAATCGCTTCATCGCGTGTGAGACCGGAGATGCGTTCTAATTCTTGTTCGTGCTTCATTATTATTGATTGAACACTACTCTCTTTTGCATCTACTTGTTGTTGTTTTTCTTCAATTTTCGATTCTTTTTGCTCTAAAATCTCATCTTTTTTGTCTAATAGATCAGACTTACGCTCTAAGTTATCTTCTTTTTGAAGAAGTCGGGCCTCTTGTTTTTGAAGATTTCCACGTATTTCTCGAAGTTCATTTTCTGTTTGTTCTTTTAAACGTTGATTTTCTTCTTTAGCCTCTAGTAATCTCTCTTTCTTGAGATTCTCTGCTTCTTTGTTCGCCTGATTGATTATATCATCTGCAGTTTGTTTGGCTTGCACTTGTTTCTCGTGCAAAACTTTTTGGGCTGCTATATACCCTACAACAACTCCTAGAATACAACCCAGCAAAATGAGTAGGAGGGTTAATAAATTCACACAAACACCTCCTTTTTCTAGGATTTTGTTTATTTGTATATCGATTTCAATATGATTATATGAAGAAATATAAGAATCATACATACCAATTGTACTTTTTAAACAGGAGCAGTGTCAAGGCTAATAGTTTACATAACCACCATAATTACACAAAGCAAAAAGAAAAACCTGGAAGCTGTTTTCCAGGTTTAAAAATCATCTATTCTTCATCGAATAAAGTTGTATTTGCGTCTTTATCCGCTTCTTTTTCTTCTTTCTCTTCAACATCTCCATCAAAGATACCTAATTTTTGTCTTAACTTGTGATCGATGTCTTCTTTGACTTCTGGATGTTCTTTCAAGTAGTTCTTAACATTTTCTTTACCTTGGCCCATACGGTCGCCGTTGTAAGAGTACCAAGCACCTGATTTATCGACAATATCATGTTCTACACCTAAGTCGATTAATTCGCCTTCTTTAGAGATACCTTGGCCGTACATGATGTCAACTTCAGCCACTCTGAATGGCGGTGCAACTTTGTTTTTAACGACTTTGATTTTAGTACGGTTACCCACGATTTCTTGGCCTTGCTTCAATTGTTCTGCACGACGAACTTCTAAACGTACTGAACTATAGAATTTCAATGCGCGACCACCAGGAGTTGTTTCTGGATTACCGAACATAACGCCAACTTTTTCACGGATTTGGTTGATGAAGATTGCTGTACAGTTTGATTTTGAAATGGCACCTGAAAGTTTACGCAATGCTTGAGACATTA
The DNA here is from genome assembly GCF_025561445.1 of Staphylococcus sp. IVB6181. Lineage (NCBI taxonomy): Bacteria > Bacillati > Bacillota > Bacilli > Caryophanales > Staphylococcaceae > Staphylococcus > Staphylococcus sp. IVB6181. The sequence goes on from NZ_CP095096.1 coordinate 1,741,701, forward strand.
AACGTGCTTGCAAACCAACGTGTGTATCTCCCATTTCACCTTCGATTTCAGCTTTAGGTGTTAACGCAGCAACTGAGTCGACAACAATAATGTCTACTGCACCGCTTCGTACGAATGCTTCCGCAATCTCTAAACCTTGTTCCCCGTGGTCAGGTTGAGATAAATAAAGGTTATCGATATCTACACCTAATGCTTCAGCGTATACAGGGTCTAATGCGTGCTCAGCATCAATAAATGCCGCTACGCCGCCTTGTTTTTGTACTTCCGCAATTGCATGCAAAGCAACTGTTGTTTTACCAGAACTTTCTGGTCCGTAAATTTCTACAATTCTTCCTTTAGGGTAGCCGCCTACTCCTAATGCATTATCTAGTGTAACTGAACCGCTTGATACACTTGAAACACGGCGAGCTTTGTTATCGCCCAATTTCATTACGGCACCTTTACCAAACGATTTCTCCATATTTTTAATGACAGTATCTAGCGCTTTTTGACGTTCATTATCCAATGTCTGGCCTCCTATTCGAGATGTAATCTCCAAATTATCTTAATTAATACTATACAGTGTTCCGATTTAAATTACAAGGAATAAACGAATATTTGTTCGCTTATTTTAACAATAACCTCACATTAGACCGAACACCCGTACCTATATAATTACATTTATTACTCTATTACCCTTAAGAAAACATATTTATTAATCGAATGTAGACATAATTCGGCGTTCTATGCTTAATTAATTTTCTTTTTTGGGTCATAGTAAATTCTTCTACTTTAAAATCATCTTGAGTCAATACACCAAGATAAACTTCATCTTCATGGTGCAAGAGTGCAATACCGATATCTGTTTGATAAAGTTCTTTGACTTGCTGTGCACCTGATTTCAATCGCGCTTCAAAAGCTTGATCAGCATCCACAAATACCGGATCATCAATCAGCATGCCTTTTAATTTATCCGCTTCGTCATCTTCTTTTAAATTGGAGTATACTTCGCCTGAAGTCACACCATCATAAATCGCAAATGTACCAGGGACTTTTTCTAAAGCTGCTTGTTCTATTGTTATGTCATCAGAACCGAAATAATAATTGCCGATACGATTTAATATAGCTTCTCTGACCGGCGCAATTAATGCTTTGCACTCTGCTTCGTTGTCGCCGCTAGCAGTGACACGTATTTTAACCTCATGCGGTCCTGCTAAAGGCGCAATCGTCGGATTCGATTGGTTATCGATTAAATCCAGCAATTCTGTCTCGACTCTGGACTCGCCGATACCCGCAAACTTAAGCTGTTCTGAGAATATCGTACCTTTCTCTTCCATTAACAGCGGCAGTAACTCTTCTTCTGCCATCGGCTCCATTTCTTTAGGCGGTCCCGGCATTAAGACAATACGTTTGCCGTCTTGTTCAACTAACATCCCTGGTGCCATGCCGACTTTGTTCGGTAAGACCGTTGCACCTTCAATTACTAGTGCTTGCTGTTTATTATTTTCACTCATTTCTTGCTTTTGTTCTTTAAAATATTCTTCAATATACTCTAATGCTGTCGCATCAGTCACAAGTGATTTCCCTAAAACTTTCGCAACCGTATGTTTGGTCAAGTCATCTTTTGTTGGCCCTAAACCCCCTGTCATCACGACAGTATCATTCTCTTCTAATGTTTGGCGCAATAAGCGTTCCAATCGTGCTTCATTATCACCGATTACTGCTTGTTCCGTTACATTCAAACCTACACCGTTGAATAACTGTGATAAGAATTTGGCATTGGTATTAAGTATTTGACCTAATAAGAGTTCTGATCCTACTGCTACTATAGAAATTTTCATAAAACTTCCTCCGTTTATATCACGTCATGTTTTCATTTGTTATATACAAATATAAGGGTGGCACAAACACAGTTATTTGTGAACTCATATGCACTGAACGTTCAACTGTATTGCACCACCCTATATCATCAATCTTATGCTTGTTTTTTAAAGACATCTCGGCCTTTATAGAAGTATTCAATACCTGAAAGTACAGTAAAGAATACACCGATGTATAATAAAACTTGTCCGATTGGGAAACCAATCCAATTTACTAATGGTTCGCCTAATAAAATCCAAACTAACGCAACCATTGTAACGGCTGTTTTGATTTTACCCAGCTGTCCTGCTGCACTGACAAACCCTTGCTCAATTTGAAGCAAGCGTAAACCTGTTACCGCAAACTCACGTGCAATAATAATAATTGCTACAACTGAGTTGGTTAAATCTAATTGCACTAAAACAATTAATGCACTGGCAACTAAAAGTTTGTCAGCAAGCGGGTCTAAGAATTTCCCCATATTGGTTACTAAGTTCCATTTTCTTGCTAAGTAGCCATCCGCAAAGTCGCTTAATGAAGCCACAATAAAAATAATGCCGCTGATAAAGAATTCGATGCGAATGGAGTGTCCTCCGATAAATGACATTTTCCCGAAGCCGAAATCGACTAAAGCGAAAAGAATCAATAACGGAATTAAAATTACCCTGAAGATTGTTATCTGATTGGGCAGATTCATAAACATTTCCTCTTTTCTTGCTATATTATATTAAGAATACTGCTGCTACCCATATTGCCAAAGTCGCAACAATAAACCCAGACAGCCAAATCACCAGCTGTTTAGAATCACTGCTTTGCGTTTTATAATCCGGCGGATTAGAACTACTGAATTGCTCAATCGTGTCATCATATAAGCTGTCAGTCGAGTTCGGCAATTCTTCTTGATGATTTTTAATCAGGATAGACGCATCAGTATTCACTGCTTTGGCATATTTAGAGATAATCCCTTCTGCATAATTGGGATTGGTAAGTGCATCAAAATCATTATTTTCAATAAGCGTCAAAGTTTCTCTTTTAACTTTTGTTTTTGATTCCAACTCATTTAATGTCATACCTAAGCGTTCTCTTTTTCCTTTTAACGTCTGTCCGATTGTACTGCTCATATGTTTACACTCCTTGAAACATTATTCAAAAAATCCGAATCCCCCGCCGAAATCACCAAAGTCATTTCCTAAATTCAAGTTATTCTTGCTCTTAACTGTCTGTTGTTTCATATGTTCATATTTAATCTCTTGATCTTCTGTTTCTCTTAACTCGATAATGTAATCAAAATCATCGAGCTGATAGTCGCAAGATTCCACAAATAAATCCGGATGTTCTACCACCTTGATTGCAGGCAAAGCCATTACTTCATCTACTAATTCTCGGTGTTTCGGATCATTTTCTCGTGCAGTTACTGCACCATCGATAATATATACATGTTCCGGTCCGTATTCGCCTTTTAATAACGAATTGCGTACAGTTTGTTTAATCAATGTAGAACTGATAAACAACCAGCGCTTATGCGCACAAACACTGCCGGCTACAATCGATTCGGTTTTGCCGACGCGCGGCATACCGCGGATACCGATTAATTTATGGCCATCTTCTTTAAAGATTTCTGCCATAAAATCAACCAGCAGACCTAAGTCTTCACGCTCGAATCGGAATGTTTTTTTATCATCGGCATCTTGCTTGATATAGCGGCCATGTCTGACAGCTAAGCGATCGCGCAATTCCGGTTTGCGCATTTTTGTAATTGATATTTCATCAATTTGATTAACAATATCTTCAAAACGACGCATTTTATCTAAACTGTCTGCACGAATTAATAAACCGCGGCGATTTTGGTCGACACCATTAATCGTCACAATACTAATCCCCATCATACCTAGGAGACTCGAAACATCCCCTAAGAGTCCTGCTCTGTTAAATGTAATTTCATACTCTAAATACCATTCAATTTTTCTTTCTGGTGCTATCATGTTTTACACGCCCCTTAGTTCAACAACATATAGTATTCATCAGAAACAAGAATGTAACATCCGTTCTTAATTATGAATGAAAGTAATTACATTATACATTATCTATAGGGATATGAATACGCATAACAATCACTAAATATACCAGCCGCCGTTTACTTTTTGAACAGTACCTGTCACACTTTGTGCCTTCTGATTATATAAATAAGCACATGCATAAGCCACTTCTTCAGGCGACACCATTCTATGCTGCGGCAGTTCATCAATAATTGCGGCTAATTCAGACGGTTCGAATGCATCAGCCATATTGCCGCTGACCATACCGGGCGTGACAGCATTGACCGTAATAGATGTCATCGCAAGCTCTTGGCTCAATGCTTTGACAAAGCCGATTTGTGCCGCTTTCATTGCTGAATACACCGTTTCCATGCTTGCACCCGTTTCTCCCCAAATCGATGAAATCAACAGGATACGACCGCTCTCGCTCGCTCTGAGCTGGTCAAGAAAATAACGTGTTGCAAGCATCATATTCTTAACATTCAAGCGATAACAAGTATCTATTTGGTCAGATGACATATCTTGAAACATACCATATAAACTTTGTCCTGCCGCATAAATCAAAATATCTAAATTGTGGATGAAAGAGAAATGCGCTTCGATGTCTATCTCAGCAGCTAAATCTGCTTGCACAAAAGAGACATTTTCATTTTGATATTGCTGCTTAAGTTCCTTTAAAGATGTCTTGTTATAATGCACAATGACTTCATGCCCATCATCCAGCAATTGACGGACAATCGCTGAACCGATGGAACCAGAACCGCCTAAAACCAATGCTTTCATTTACTTCTTAATCTCCAATCTGCTGTCCGCAATCTGATCGAAGTTCAAGCTGGCTACAGATGCTTCGTTAATACTATCTAATGTAATGCTGTCAACGATATCTAACATATTAAATAGGCTGACACCTTCAAAATATAATTTAGTATATTGATTGGCAATATATTCAGGTGAATTCAAACTAGAAATGAATTCTCCGATAAATTGTTTTTTCAATAACTCAAAAGCTTCTTCATCTGTTAAATGACCTGCTTTTGTTTTCAGTTCATCCAGCAATAAACGTTTCAGCTGACTTGGGTCTGGTGTTGAACTTGTGATGAGCGAGAAACTATAAGATGGTTCCAAGACAAATTGGTAACCGAATGTATCATCAATCAAGCCGTCATTCAGCAAATTTTGATAGAAGTCAGTTTCTTCGCCTAATACCATTTCAAAGAAGAACGTCATTTCCAAATCACGTTTCATATACGCTTCTTGAGAGCCTTCTTTTGGAACGTTTTTAAAACCAAGCATCAATCTTGGTATTTGAATGTTCATTTCTTCAACAACCTTGCTTTGCTGAACAGCTTCCGCCTCAGCTAAACTATCTCTTACAATTTCAGGTTGTGCTGTCAATTCTCGTTTCGCTTCATGTTCTGTTATCAATGTATTGATACTTTCAGGGTCTACATTGCCGACCACGAACATGACCATATTTGAAGGATGGTAGAACGTTTCATAACATAAATACAAATCATCTTTAGTGATTTTATAAATACTTTCAACACTGCCGGCAATATCCACTTTAACAGGATGATCAGCATACATCGCACGTAATGTATTGAACATCAATTTATAACCTGGTTGTTCTTGATACATCTTGATTTCTTCTGCGATGATTCCTTTTTCTTTTTCTACTGTCGCTTCAGAGAAATAAGGTGTTTCTACCATTTTCATTAAACGTAAAATATTGCGTTCGACATTAGAAGTGGCGCTGAAAAGATAACTCGTACGGTCAAAACTTGTAAACGCATTGACTTGTGCATTATCTTCTGCGAACTCTGTAAATAAGTCGCCTTCTTCTTTTTCGAATAACTTATGTTCTAAAAAGTGTGCGACTCCATCCGGAACCGTCACAAATTCATCGCTGCCTAAAGGCTTGAATCTACTATCTAATGAACCGAATTGTGTTGTATATGTAACAAACGTTTTCTGAAAACCCGGCTTCGGAATTATAAATACTTTCAAGCCGTTATCCATTTGCGACTCATATACTGTTTCATCTATTAGTTCATAATACTGCTTCTTCATTCTGCTTCATCCTCCTTCGTCAACACATAAATCGTATCTAGGATGGCACTTTTTGCAAGTTCGATAACCTCTTCCTTAGTTACATCTTGGATTTTTTGACCATAATTACCGTTCGTTAAGTCCTCAGGAAGCAAGATTTGGTTATGTGCAATTTCTACCATACTTTTTGGTCTGTCTTGAGATTCATTACGTTGAGAAATCAGAATCTTCTTCGCAAGTTCTAATTTTTCTTCACTGAATTCGCCGCGTTGGAATTTTTCAAATTCAGCCAAAATCGTATCTTTCGCAACTTCGTATTTATCTGCAGCTACACCGCTTAATACGAACATATAGCCGTTTTTACCATCAATTTGCGAATGTACAGAATAGGCTAAACTTTGTTTTTCGCGGATTTCGTTGAATAACACAGATGACGGATCTCCGCCGAACATAGTATTTAATACAACAAACGTATAGTAGCCTGGTTGACCATAATACGTTTTAAAACGGTAGCCGATATTCAACTTAGCCTGATCGATTTCATCATGTTCGATAATTGTTTGCGGTAATTCGCTTTCAGCACATTGTGCTTGAATAACAGATGAAACTTGTTTTAAAGGTTTAATATCGAATAACTGTTTGATTTTTTCTGTTACTTCTTCTGTATCAACATTACCTACTACGTAAACTGCACAATCGTCATTTTCTAGCATGGATTGGTATGTATGATATAACAATTCAGGTGTTACAGCTGGAATATGTTCAATTAAACCTGATGCTAAATAACTATATGGCTGATCTCCAAACATATTTTTCATGAGTTTTAAAAATGCAAGTTGTGCTTTATTATCATTGATAGCTTCTAATTTCTTTTTCAATAATGTCTTTTCTTGTGTTACAAATGTTTCGTTAAAACCGTTATTTTCTACTAATGGGTGATACAAGATTTCTTGCAGTAAATCTAAGCCTTCATCAAATAACGGATCTTTATGTTTCAGATAGCGCTCATTCACAAGTTCTAATGTGATGGTAATGACATGCTTATCTTTGAATTTCGTCACAAAGCTATTAACATATGCACCGTACAATTCTGATAGTTTGCGATTAAACGCCTTATCTGTCGGCCACTGTTTTGTTGCTCTTACGAGCAGTTTGCTCAATAATGAGCGTGCTGTCATCGTAGTTTCATCTAAGGGTGCCATAAATTTAAAAGTGATAATTGTAGTCTTGAATTTATCTGTCGGCATTACTTTGATACGAGGTTCTGTTTTATTATTTTGTTGGCTCAAACTATCACACCTTCCTTATTCTTCTTCAGTTTTGCGTATTGCTTTGAATTTGACCACTTCACTCTTGAAATAATTAAACGAGTAAAGAATCGGTCGATTAAGATGATCATAATGCACTTGTCTTAATAACATCAGTGCTTCGTTAGGTGCTGATTCTAATGCTTCAGACACTTTAGGTTCATAACTGACCGATTCAATCTCTGTTTCAGAATACGCAATCTTTATATCAGCAAAGGCCTTAATGGCAGTCAAGATGGACTCATCATGCTCTTGAAACGCTGCACAAGTTAAATAGCTTGTCGCAACTTTATCTAAACAATACACCACCGGACTGCCGTCAGCCGTTCTGATTCTTTCAATAATCGTCACATACTCGCCTTCATTTAAGCTGAGCGCCTTGCGATCATGTTGCGTTGCAGGCTGCTGGTCCAAGTTCATAAAAATAGTACCCGCTTTAAAGCCCTCATTTTCAATCATTTTGCTGATGCTTAATAATTTGTCCAACGGATAGAAAAACGGCTGAGGCTCCTTAACGCTGGCTTGCGCTTCAAAGCTCTGCGTTAAGACTTGCTCCGTAATAAGTTCATCCACTGCATCATATACATCATCTGTTTTCGCATTCACTTCTCTAGCGATAGATAAAGTACTAGGAACAGGATCACCCGGGTTCAATCTGCCTGACTCGATTTCACTTAAAATCCATTCTTTAATTCTGTATATTGAATTCGTATTTGTCATCATTACACCTCACCATTTTCTAAATCTACTAATACTTGACGCGGCTTGCTTCCGCGCTGCGGTCCGATTACTTGATTGTTTTCTAAGTCATCCATGAGACGCGATGCTCTATTATACCCGATTCTGAATTGACGTTGTAATAAAGAGGTACTCGCTTTTTGCTGTTCCACAACAAAGAGATACGCTTCATCATAAAGCGGGTCTTCACTTTTCTTCTCAGTACCTTCTGGTGTCGTACCAGGTTCCATTTCCTTAACGTAATTAGCTTTTTGCTGATCAATGACAAAGTTAACGACATTTTGAACTTCCTGGTCGCTTAAGAAGGCACCTTGAATACGTGTTTGAATTGAACCTCCGTTGCCGAAGTACAACATATCCCCTTTACCAAGCAATTTCTCAGCGCCGCCTCTATCGATAATTGTACGCGAGTCTGTTTGCGAGCTGACCGCAAAGGCAATTCTTGATGGAATGTTGTTTTTAATCAAACCAGTAATGACATCGACTGAAGGTCTTTGTGTTGCGATGATTAAATGAATACCGGCAGCACGTGCCATTTGTGTAATACGCTGTATTGCATTTTCCACATCTTTTCCGGCAACCATCATCAAGTCTGCCAACTCATCCACAATCACTACAATATACGGCAATAATGATTGCTTTTCATCCAGTTCTTCATTTTGACGTTTCATATAGTCATTGTAACCTTCGATGTTTCTTGTACCTGTGTGTTGGAATAAATCATAACGGCGTTCCATTTCTGAAACAATTTTTTCTAATGCTTGTGATGCCTTATGCGGATTAGTAACTACAGGTATTAATAAATGCGGAATACCATTATATACATTCAATTCTACCATTTTTGGATCAATAAGCATGAGTTTTACTTCATGCGGCTTCGCATTCAGCAAAATACTCGTGATAATACCGTTGATACAAACGGATTTACCGCTCCCTGTAGAACCTGCCACAAGCAAGTGCGGCATCTTGTTTAATTCCACACTGATGGGTTCGCCTGATATATCTCTACCCAAACCTACTTCTAATTTATTCTTAGAAGGGAATTTCTCGTCTAGAACCTCTTTTAGCGATACTAGTGAGATTTTATCATTCGGTACTTCAATACCTACAGCTGAACGGCCTGGAATCGGCGCTTCGATACGTACGTCTTTGGCTGCTAAAGCCAACGCAATATCATTATGCAGATTGACAATCTTGCTGACTTTGACACCTTGTGCAGGCTGTACTTCATATTGCGTAACAGCCGGCCCGATTTTAATTTGTGTGACTTTCGCATTCACATTGAAATTTTTCAATGTATTTTCTAACAAGCGGCCTTTCTTTTGAACTTCAGTACGTGATGTTGTTTTTTGTTTCGTTGGTGTGTTCAAAATAGAAAGCGGCGGTAATTGATAATCTGAGTTTTCAACTTCGCCCGCATCAGAAATAGAACCCATCGCATCAGATGATGCTTTTGAATCAGCACTGTCATTGCTTTGTTCAACCAATTGACGTTTAGGTCGTTTTCTTGGTGCTGCCTCTGCTTGTTCTGGTTCATGATTGCTTTGTGATTTTGGTGCACTTGTTTTCTTATCTTTCGGCTCATCTCCGAAGATCGGAATAGCACTGTCTTGTTTTTCTTCTTCAGGTATCGGCACCTCTGTGAAATCACTGACATCTTTAACTTCTTCTTGTTGCGCTGCACGTTCTGCTGCTTGTTCTTCTTTTTGGCGGCGTTTTTCTTCTTTACGCTCAGCTTGGCGTGCTTTTCTTTCTTTTCTATGTACTGCTGCTTGTTCACTGCCTGATTTCAAGTTCTCTAATAATACTTTTGCCATATCTCTGTGACGGCGTTTAGATAATAAAATAAAACTTGAAATAAACAGAATCACTGTAAATACAACCACACCGACAATAGAAACGAGCGGTATTGAAAAATGTACTAAGTAATAGCCTAAAATACCGCCGCCGAAGTTAGGGAAATGTGTTTTATCATATTGACGATACACATACGAAATCACAGGTTCTCTATCTCCAACCGCACCTTTTGAAAACACTAAATACAATTGTGTCGCAAATAACAATGCAAATTGAAGTACAATTGATCCTGTTAATCTTCTCGTTTTAGGCAATCTGCCGTTATAAGCTAAAAAGCCGGAAGCAAGAATGACTAAAATATATGTTAAATATCTGCTGTAACCGAATAAATAGTTGAAAAATGTATCAATCACTCTTCCTATTATCCCTAATTGGAAGGCACCTAGAACAACAAGTACTACAGTAATGATTGCTGCTATATAGCGCAATGGCGCTTCATTTTTTTTTTTCTTTGTATTTCTCTTTTTAGCTGTAGTTTTTCTTCTTGAATTGGTTGTTCTTTTCTTTCTTTGTGCCAAAACATACACCTTCTTTTCAATAAAATATGCTCAAGTGAATATGTATCGCAAGCATGTTGAACAAATGATGTTTTGATTCAACACGACTTACCGACTAACTTGCCATCTCTATATTTTAACATGGAACAAAATCACATTGTTAAAATTTAAATAATATGATGAAATGCTATGATACGCATAAAAGCACACCATAGCATTCTTGTATGTTAAACATGCATACTGTTCCTTAAACTTCTGAAATAATCGGAATAATCATTGGACGGCGTTTAGTGTTTTCAAATAATAATTTGCTGATTTTATCACGCATATTTTGTTTGATTTCAGACCATTCAATACGACGTTCTTGCAGACCAAGTTCTACAATTTCACGTACTTTTTCTTCCGCTTCTTTCAATAAAGCTTCACTTTCTCTGACATAAACAAATCCGCGAGATTGAATTTCCGGTCCAGCCGCAATTTGTCTATTCTTAGGATCAAGTGTAACAACCGCAATGAAGATACCGTCTTCAGCTAATAAATGACGGTCGCGCAGTACGATGTTGCCTACGTCGCCGACACCGATACCATCAATCAATACGTTGCCTGATTCTACTTTCTCGTTTAATATCATTGTTTCGCCGTCAAAGTTTAAGACATCGCCTTTTTCAGCTAAGAAAATCTTTTCAGGCGCAACACCCGCTTCAGCTGCTAATTTCGCATGTGCAATCTGCATTTTGAACTCGCCTTGGACAGGGATAAAGTATTCCGGCTTCATGATGTTGATCATCATTTTAAGTTCTTCCATGCATCCATGACTTGAAGCGTGGATTTTTTTACTGTTAGGGATAATATCTGCACCGGCACGTGCCAATTCATTTAAAGTATCCCCGATAATTACTTCCATATTTGCAGAAGCAGTCATCGCTAAGAAGACTGAGTCGCCTTCTTCGATATTCATAATTTTATGTTTTTGTCTTGCCATTTGATTCAATGCTTCTACAGGTTCGCCTTGCATACCTGTCGCAATGATTACGACTTCATTCTTTGGATAATTTTTAACTTCATTAATCGGAATCAGCAAGTCTTTCGGAATATCGAAATATCCCATTTTGCGTGCAATATTGAATGAAGATTCAAGTGAACGTCCTAAGAAAGAAACTTTGCGGTTTAACTTCTTAGCAATGTTCAGCACTTGCTGGATTCTGATAAAGTTCGATGCGTAGCAAGACACGATTAAACGGCCTTTTACTTTAGTAAATGCATCCAGCATATGAGATTCAATCACATTTTCAGGTGTGTTGTAACCTGGTTTCTCAGCTTCAGTCGAGTCGCTGATTAACGCAAAGACACCCTCTTCGCCGATTTCAGTCATTTTCTTCAAATCAGGCGCATAGTTGCCTTGCAAGCTTTGGTCGAATTTGAATTCGCCAGTGTAAACAATTGCACCGTAAGAAGTATGAATTGTTACACCTAAGCTGTCAGGAATACTGTGCGTTGTATTGAAGAATGATACATTTACATTTTTAAAACGCATCACTGATTCATTATTCACTGTATAATATCTGATTTTCTTATCGATTTTACGTTCTTTCATATATTCTTTAACTAATGCTAAAGTCAATTTTGTACCATACACTGGAGCGTCTACTTGTTCCAATACATAGCTGACTGCACCGATCGCATGTTCATGACCGTGCGATAAGAAAATACCTTTCAATCTGTCTTTATTTTCAACAACATATTGAATATCAGGAATAACAACGTCTACACCCAGCATTTCATCTTCTGGGAACATTAAGCCTGCATCCAACATGAACATTTCATCGTCAACTTCAACGATATACATATTTTTCGCAATTTCACCCACTCCGCCGAGCGGAATGATGCGTATATTTTCATTCTTTTTCTTTACTAAGTTCAATTTTTCTCCTCCTATTTATAATCCCCGACCATATAAGTATTCACTGTATATTATAAGTTAAATTCTTTTTAATGTACACTACTAAACATGTAGCGAGACTGCATTGTCTCTACCCTCTTATGTAAAAAAAGAATGCTCGCTCAGCAAATTCATGCCGCACAAGCATTCTTCATAGTCATTTGAAATTCTGATTAGTTGTTTTCTTTGTTTAATAAGACACGGTGAGAAGCATTGACACGGCCTTTACCGTCAATTTCAGTTACTTTAACTTCGATTGTGTCGCCTAAGTTCAACACATCTTCAACTTTGTTGATGCGTTCTTTCGCAATTTGAGAGATGTGCAGCAATGCATCTGTACCTGGGAATAATTCCACAAAGGCACCGTATTTTTCAATACGTTTTACTTTTGCATTGTATAATTGGCCGACTTCAGCTTCACGTGTAATTTCTTCGATAATTTCACGCGCACGGTTAATCATGTCTTGGTCTACTGCACCAATGAAGATTGTACCGTCTTGTTCAATATCCAATTTAACGCCTGTTTCATCAATGATTTCATTGATTTTCTTACCGCCAGGTCCAATGACATCTCTGATTTTCTCAGGTTTGATTGTCATTGTTTCAACTTTAGGCGCAAAAGCACTTAATTCCGGACGCGGCTGATCAATCGTTTGAAGCATATGTTCTAAGATTGTTAAACGGCCGACACGTGCTTGTTCTAAAGCTTCTTCGATAATTTCTCTTGTTAAACCATCGATTTTAATATCCATTTGGATTGCTGTGATACCTTCTTTAGTACCGGCAACTTTGAAGTCCATGTCGCCTAAAGCATCTTCCATACCTTGAATATCCGTTAAGATTGTATAGTTATCATCACGTGTCACAAGTCCCATCGCAATACCTGCAACAGGTGCTTTGATTGGTACACCGGCATCCATTAAAGCAAGTGTAGAACCGCAAATAGATGCTTGTGATGATGAACCGTTAGATTCCAATACTTCACTCACAATACGTACTGTGTATGGGAAGTCTTGTGTATCTGGAATAATGTAACGCAATGCACGTTCGCCTAATGCACCATGTCCGATTTCGCGGCGTCCAGGTGCACGAACAGGACCTGTTTCCCCTACAGAGAAGTTAGGGAAGTTATAGTGATGAATGAAACGTTTTTCTTCTTCTGGTCCAAGACCGTCGATAAGCTGATATTCGCTTAAAGCGCCTAATGTCAATACTGATAACGCTTGTGTTTGACCACGCGTAAATAAACCTGAACCGTGTGCACGAGGCAATAAACCGACTTCTGATTCTAATGGGCGGATTTCATCCGGCTTACGACCATCAGGACGTACCTTTTCATCAGCGATTTGACGACGTACTTCTTCTTTGACTAAGTCATTTAAAATCGCATTGACTTCAGAAAGCAATGCTTCGTTGTCCGGATCTTCTTCATCTTCGAATTCAGCGATGATTTCATCGCGTACTGCATCGATGTTATCTTCGCGTTCTTTTTTATCAAACGTTTGAATTGCTTCTTTCAAACCTTTTTCTTGTGTAAGTGCTGTTACTTTTTCTTCAACCTCTTGGTCGCGTTCAACAGGAACGAACTCAGATTTTTCAGGTTTCAGATATTCGATAATTTCTTCTTGGAATGCAACTAAACGTTTAATTTCTTCATGGCCGAAGAAAATCGCATCTAACATTTCTTTCTCAGTGATTTCGCTTGCGCCCGCTTCTACCATGTTTACCGCATCTTTATGTCCGGCTACTTCTAAATCTAAACGTGATTGTTCTTTTTGTTCCAATGTAGGGTTGATAACATAATTTCCGTCTACATAACCGACATTGACACCTGCAATCGGTCCTTGGAATGGAATATCAGATACGCTTAGTGCCATTGATGAACCGATCATTGCTGCCATTTGCGGCGAACAATCCGGGTCTGCACTCAATACGATATTCATGATTTGAACATCGTGGCGGTATCCTTTAGGGAATAATGGACGAATCGGTCTGTCGATCAAGCGCGCTGTTAAAGTCGCTTCATCTGCAGGACGTCCCTCACGTTTTTTAAAGCCGCCTGGAATTTTACCAGCCGCATACATTTTTTCTTCATAGTTGACAGTTAATGGGAAGAAATCACCATCACGCGGTTCTTTAGATGCAGTTGCTGTAGATAATACGACTGTATCACCATATCTTACAAGTACCGCACCGTTCGCTTGTTTTGCCATTTGCCCAGTTTCAATTGTTAACGGACGGTTTGCCCATTCGGTCTTAAACACTTTCTTGTCTTGAGACATTAGGAATCTCCTTTCTCTTGCTACCTCTTTTACATTAATAAGTCTATCATATCATTTACATGATTGTTTTTATACGAACTTTAGTATCCAAGCTATAAAAAAAGGAAAGCAACCAACGATGGTCCTTTCCTCTAACTGGTATCTGCTTAATTACTTATTAAAAAGATTAACGACGGATACCTAATGATTTGATTAATTCACGGTAACGTTGAATATCTTTTTTACGTAAGTAGTTTAATAAGTGTCTGCGACGACCTACCATTTTTAATAAACCACGACGAGAGTGGTGGTCTTTTTTGTGTGTACGCAAGTGATCATTTAAAGCATTGATTTCTGCAGTTAATACTGCGATTTGTACTTCTGGTGATCCAGTATCAGTTTCGTGTACACGGTATTGTTTGATTAATTCGTCTTTACGTTCTTGTGAAATTGCCATAGTCAATTTCCTCCTTTTAATTTGTAGTCTCCCCAGTCTGAGCCAGGCGTCGGAGTCTCGACCTGCCAAGAGTGAGGACTTTATATCATTTTGATTGCTTGAAGCAATCATTCCGACTTAGATATTATAAGATACTTCATCTCCGAAATCAACTGCTAATAGATATTTTGCTTGTTCTTTATCTTTATTCATCTGTTCAACAAGCGGATCAATCCCATCGAATTTGATTTCAGGTCTTAAGTAATGGTG
This sequence comes from Staphylococcus sp. IVB6181, assembly GCF_025561445.1. NCBI lineage: Bacteria > Bacillati > Bacillota > Bacilli > Caryophanales > Staphylococcaceae > Staphylococcus > Staphylococcus sp. IVB6181. The sequence continues at coordinate 1,756,930 of NZ_CP095096.1, forward strand.
CCAAAAGACAACCACACGTTCACCATAAATATCTTCGTCAAAATCAAAGATATTCACTTCGATGACAATATGTGATTTCTTAGGGTCATGGAATGTCGGTTTGACACCCACATTGCATACGCCTCTGTATATACGGTGTTCAGCGCCGATTTCCAAGCTGACCGCATATACACCTTTTTTCGGCAGTACATAGTCATCGCTCGGTTCAATATTCGCTGTTGGGAAACCGATAGTTCTGCCGCGTTTCTCACCTTGAACGACTGTTCCTTTAATGCGGTAGCGATAACCTAATTCGTCATTTGCTTTTTGTAAATTGCCTTCTTTTAATGCTTTTCTAATTTCAGTTGTTGATATTTTCTCAGAGAACATTTCTTGTTTACTCACAATCGTTGTATTAAAGTTTGCCTTATATTCTTGGAGTACAGACATATTGCCTTTGCCGTGTTTGCCGAAAGTGAAATCAAAGCCGGCAATGACTTCTTTGACATGATTTGCGACTAGATAGTTATTCACAAACTCTTCAATCGAAACATCCGCAAATTTTGATGTGAAATTGACAATAATTACATAATCGATATCATAGGATTCTAAAATATCGATTTTATCTGTTAAAGGTGTTAAATAATCTGTTCTCTTTTGTTTAGGATTCAACACCACTGAAGGATGCGGATCAAAAGTCATGACTGCTTTTTTCAAATTATTTTTTTGTGCAATGTCATTTAAAGCATGAAAGACTTGTGCATGACCTTTATGCAAGCCGTCAAAAAATCCCAATGCCATAGCAACGTCTTCTTGTATATATTGCTCAGGTTGTATCGGATGTGTAACTTCAATTACTTTCATTTTTCGCGATGCTCCTTTAATTAAATACCTTTTTCGGTTTGATTTCATTTGGTTTTTCAGCATGCGGTATATAGAGGGCAAGTGCCTTGTTGGTTTCACTGTCTTCCATGACCGTAACTGAATCAATCACTTCAGAAAATTCATTTTTATAGAATTTCTGTCCATTTAAGATACGTTGTTTGATTGATGGGTCGTCAATTTGAATATGAGGCAACCCTTTCAAACCATATTCTATCGGAAATAGCTTTTCCTGTAACGCGTCTTGCTTATATAATGCATCAATCTCATCCAAAGTTAAACTATCTTCAATAGAAAATCCGCCGCTTTCAATACGTGTCAATTGCGACATATGCGCTGGATAACCTAAGCTTGCTCCGATATCTGTCGCAAGTGTTCTGATGTAAGTCCCTTTTCCGCAGCGGATCAATAAGTCAAAAGTACATATCCCTTGTTCATAATGTACTTTTGAATTTCGTTCGATTTCATAAATATGAACCTTTCGTTTCGGTCGTTCAACTGTTTCATTATTTCTCGCATACTCATAGAGTTTTCGTCCATTCACCTTCACTGATGAATACATCGGCGGAATCTGTTCGATTTCACCTTTAAATTCCGCAATCGCTTGATCAATTCGTTCCTCTGTCAAATCTTCTGTCACTGTTTTTTGTTCTAATACATCGCCGGTTTGATCTTCTGTTGTAGTACTGAATCCTATCGTCACTGTAGCTTGATAGGCTTTGCCCATCTCCATGATATAATCGCTGACTTTTGTTGCGCCTCCGACACATATCGGCAATACTCCATTCACTTCTGGATCCAGCGTACCCGTGTGTCCCACTTTTCTCGTATGTAAAATTTTACGTAATTTAAAGACCACATCATGGCTGGTTAAACCGCGTTCCTTAAATACAGGTAAAATACCTTCCATCAACAACACCTCATCTCTGTTTCATACCTCATCTATTTTACATGAAATCCGTTCTGAATTATAGACCGAGAAAAATGCGATAAATGAAAGTACATTACTCTCACTTATCGCATTTATATTAATCCATATCATCATCGTTATCCTCTATTTCAAACCACGAAACTGAAACGACACTTTTATTGAGTGCATTAATCTTAACTATTGCACCTTCATCATCATCTACCACTTGCTGAACCACATATAATGGCGGCTTAATATCATTCTCTAAATTTATATAAATGAATTGCCCCGGCACTTCTCTTTGTGCAATGGCCTTTGCTTCATTTTCGCTAATGTAAGGCGGTGAATCAGATGACTTGCGCGAGGTTTCTTTTTTATCAGGTTTAGACTTTGATTTGGATTCTTTTTTTATTTTCTCTGTATGCACATTTTTAATTATGCCGTTTTTCCTATCTACCTCTAAGTCGTAATGCAAACCTTCATCCAGCAGTTTAATCTTATATGCGGTTTTATCTCGATTCAAACTCGATGACAATATTTTGCCATCATAACGTTCATCCGCAATTCTCTCTGCTTCTTGTTTTGTAATATCAGTTTGTCCCGACTTGAAATAAATAATGGCACCTAAAATCACGATTAATAAACAGATAATCACAATCAAAAGTATTTTAATCATCTTTTTGATTATCAATTGGTGTCACCTTTTTCATTTTCAAAATAAACGTTGTTCCAACATCCAACTCACTTTCAACTTCAATCTCAATAGCATTACGTTTGGCTAACTCATAGGCAATATATAAACCTAAACCGGAACCGCCTGATTCTCTGGCTCTGGCTTTATCTACACGATAAAACTTAGTGAAAATCTGTTCTAAATCCGCTTGTGGTATTCCAATGCCTTTGTCTTTAATTTGGACATGAATTTCATCTGACTGCGTTTTTGCTGTTATCTCTACTTCTTCTTGACTATACTTAATCGCATTATCTAAAAAGATAGTAATGAGTTGTTTGAATTGGTCCTCATTCACAAAAGCATATGCTTGGTTATCCGATGTAAAAGTAATTTCACGTTGATAAGCTTTAGATAAACGTAAAGCTTTTTGTTCCAGCACAGCATTGATATCGACTGCTGTTCGTTCAGAAGGATGGCTGTTGCGTTCTACTTTTGCTAAATCCAGCATTTGTTCAGTTAAATATTTCATGCGCTGTGCTTCACTGCTGATGGCTTCTATACTTTCATTTAAAATATCTTCTCTTGTCTTGCCGAACCGCTTCAGCATTTTACTATAAGAATTAATAACTGTTATCGGTGTTTTCAATTCATGAGAAGCATTCAAAATAAAGGTTTGCTGCTTTTCATCATGTTCGCGCAAGTTTTTCATCATTTCATTATAAGTCTTAGTCAGCTCTTGCAATTCTTTCGTGTCTTTTTTATTAATATCCATAATCACATAATGATTCGTATCAATCGTCTTTTTCATCTTTTCGATCAACTGATTAATCGGCTGTAAAATAATTTGTGTCAATAAGCGATTAAGCAAGAACACAATTAATAAGATAAATAAAGTCGACAGTGTCAATATAATCTTCAAAATATCGTATTTGCTGTATTTGAAATCGATATTCTCAAAGATCTGCAGATTGCTGACCTCGCCATCTTTCCAAATCACAGGGATACTCACCACTACAAAGTGATGTCCTCTTTTTTCAACAGCTTTCTTATATTGCTTGTTTTTATAAGGTTCACTTAAGTCTTTGTATTTGGTATTAGAAGTGACTTGGAATTTATTTTCATTGTCTTGTCCGACAATTGCGATATAACCATCCGTTAGTATCAAACTTTGCAAGACACTTTCTTTATCAGTGTTGTTCTCTTTTGCTTTTCGCAACTCTTTCATCGTACTGACTGCTTTATCTTCAAGCTGGTCTGTTTCAGCGTTTAAAGAAGTCGTCCGATAAATGAAATAAATTGTGAAATTCGTAATAATTACCACAATCGCAATCATTAAAGTGATATAAATTTGGAGTTGTGTGCCTAACTTCATGACTCATCTCTCATCATATAACCGACACCCCTGACACTGGAAATAATAGAAGTATCCGTTGTATCTAATTTCTTTCTGAGATATCTGACATAGACATCGACAATATCCGTATCTCCAATAAAGTCATAGCCCCAAACATATTCAAGTATTTGTGCACGCTCTAAGGCGATGTTCTTATTACTCATAAAGTAATACAACAGATTGTATTCTTTTTGTGTCAGCTCAACCAATGTCTGGTTTAAATAGACTTCTCGTGATTGCGGATGCAGCTCAATGTTTCTGAATTTTAAAGTTTCATCAGGTTCTGGCTGATTTAGTTGCTGCTGCTTCAGATGTGCTCTGATTCGTGCTAATAATTCCTCAATTTCAAAAGGCTTTGTAATATAATCATTCGCACCAGAGTCTAATCCGCTCACCTTGTCCATTACCGCATCTCTCGCTGTAAGCATTATAATAACAACGTGTGCATCTTCATTTCTGATACGTCTCAGCACTTCTAGTCCATTCAATTCAGGAATCATAACATCAAGCAGCACAGCATCAATTTCATGCTCATGATAAAGCTTTAATGCCTCTTTGCCTGTATAAGCAATATGCACGTCATACCCTTCATAAGTGAGTTCTAATTCAATGACACGTGCAATCTTTTCATCATCTTCAACAATCAATACGGTCTCCACTCTTTATTCACTCCTACTTCAGCGCAAGTCCAACATGCTGCCAAAAGACATAATACATTACAATCATCGCAATCATGTACAATGGCATCAACCACATGCTTAAATGCATCAGCTGTTTAATTGTAAATGGCTTCTCTTTATTTTCATAAAACAATAGTAAAGCTTTGGAACTGACAGGAAATGTTAAGCAATAGTTCATACCGATTAATGCCATAAATACAACTGCAGTCAGGTTCAACCCGAACATTTTACCGAATACAATCAATAACGGAATGAACACAACTGCACGTGAAGTATGGCTCGTAATATATAAATGAGATGTTACTGAAATTACTACAATCAATACTAACGGCACAAAAGTATTTGTCAGTTCTAAATGATGCATCACTTTAAATAAATTATGCTGAATAACATCCAGCACTTTATATTTCGCTAAAAGATTACCAAGTGCTGTAGCACCTGCCACAAAGAATATCAAACTCCATGATACTCTGTTGAATGCTTCTCGCCATCCGATCAAATCGATTTTAGGAAGCATCATAATCAAACTCATCAATATAGTAATAAATGCAATATCGAACTGGTGCACAGGTTCAGTAATCCAAAGCAGAACAGTTAAACCAATCAATACCAGCGCTTTTTTCTCCTTAGTCGAAAAAGGATGCTTTTCATGCACTGGTTCAATTATTTTTTCTGTTACTTCTGCTTCAATCGGCTGCATATAAATCTTTTTTATCATAAGCAGACTGATAATGCCAATCACAATACCAAAAGGCAAGCCCCAAATTAAAAATTGCAAATAAGTAATAGACTCGTCAGCTTGATTTTCTAATAAACCGATACCGATCAAATGACTTCCTGCACCAATTAAAGATAAATTCGTTCCCATTAAAACTAAAATCGGCATTAATAAGCCAAGGTATCGTCGATTGGCACTAAAGCGATTCGTAAAAGCCTGATAGACCGGCAATAGTGCAGCGGCACGTCCAGAAGTTGACGGAATAATCAAAGATAAAATCTGAATGAATAAAAAGACAAAAACATTCAATCTTTTTTCAGATGTACATTTGACTTCTATCCATCGGATTAAACGATCCAGCAAACCGCTTGTTTCTACGACACCGCCGATAATAAACGCACCAATCATCAGCCAAATCACATGCTCTTCTAACGATTCATATAAAATCGATTCAGGCAGTCCAAGCAATACTCCTAAACATACTACCAGCATGGCTGATAAGCCAGCCGGCATTTTGCTGAAGATAAAAAGTCCTAAAGATAAAATAAATAATGCTACACTCAATTGTCCGAGATAAGACATATTGGTTTCTAAAAAGAGCCAAATTGTAAAAATAAGATAAAGCAGTGTAGCGATTAATTTTGAATAACTCATTGCTGCATCACGAAATGATGACTTGTTGTAATACTTGGACTTTGTTCATGTTGCGCTTGGTTTATCCTTGCACCGATTTGAATAGATTTGAAGATATTGCGTGCACACTCCTCAAGCCATTGTTCTGCGTATTCAATTGATACATCTAATGATGAAGGTGCTTTGATAATGCTGTGGAATGCATCAATGCCGCTTTGATAATTGAATTCTGCTTGTTTGCCGATTGTACCCGCTAAAGCAATCACTGGTTTATCATATTTTTCCGCAATGCGTGCTACTTCTGCTGGAATTTTACCATTTGGTGTTTGATAATCTAAACACCCTTCAGCAGTAATGATTAAGTCAGCTTGTGCAATCACAGGTTCAATATGCAAGTATTGCTGAATCAAATCAAAACGCGGGTGCAGCGTCGCATGCGCAAATGCCATCAAACCTGCACCTAATCCCCCTGATGCACCTGAACCATTTTTATAAGCAACTTTCTGTCCTGTTGTCTGTTTGATGCGTTCTGCTAAAAGCTCTAAATTGTTCGCTAAGTGTTCTACTTCGTCTGGACTCGCACCTTTTTGCGGACCGAATACTCTCGCTACACCTTTTGGTCCGCATAAAATATTAGACCAATTCACTGCCACGTCTATTTGTGTTTCTAGAACACGCGGATCTACTTGTGAGACATCAATTTGATCAATATGATGAATTGCACCGCCGCCATGAACATGAATATTTCGGCCTTGTTTATCTTTAAAACGCACACCGATAGCTTGTGCCATGCCAACGCCGCCGTCTGATGTACCAGAATCACCGCAGCCGATTAAGATACGTTCTGCGCCGTGGTCAAGTGCGTGAAGCATTGCTTCTCCTACACCGTAAGTAGAAGTGTGAAGCGGATTTCTTTGGTGCACAGGCACATGTCTTAATCCTGCGATGGCTGCCATTTCTATTACCGCTACCTTTTGTTTATTCTCATAAAACATTCCATAATGTGTTTTACGTTTTTGACCTAATGGATCTTGTACATGGATAGTATATAATTGTCCATTTTTAATTTGAGTGATGGTTTGTGCGAAACCTTCTCCGCCATCTACCATTGGAATCACCTTTACATTCAGACTCTCATCTGCCGAATGCAAACCATTTTTAATTGCTTTTCCTACCTCTGCTGAGCTTAAACTTTCTTTAAAGCCTGAGGGAATTACTGCTATTTTCATAAATTCAGCCTCCTTGAAATACGATTAACATTTATATTAAGGAGGTTAAATTTGTAAAGAATTAGAGAATTATTAGAATTTGATTAAAAAACAGCCGGACATTTAATTATGTGCCCGGCTGTTTCATTCATCCCTCATCAACTTAGTCGTTTTTATGAAGGTCTTGTATCATTTTTTCGATTTTATTTCCGTATTCAATAGAATGATCATATTCAAAGAATAATTCAGGAACCATTCTTAAACGTATTCTTGAACCTAATTCGGATTTAATAAAGCCTTTTGCTTTTTCTAAAGCTTTGAAAGTATCATCTACTTCTTTTTCTTTGCCTAGAACAGTTAAGTAGACTTTTGCTTGAGATAAATCATTTGTAACTTGTACGTCAGTGATCGTTAAAAATCCGATTCTCGGGTCTTTAACTTTCGTGTTAATGATATCCATTAACTCTTGTTTCATTTGTTCACCAACGCGTTCAGCTCTCATTTTACTCATGTGTATTTCACCTCTTTATTTGAACAATGAACGATTCAGTTCAATCCAAGATTATAAACTAAAATCGCCCCTTTGACAAAGGTTTTCCCTTTATATCGAATGATTAATCTCTTTCTCCTCCACTCATAATGTAAATAAACAGTTAAGCATGTTAATTTTGCGTAAACGTAATAGTGTTCATTTCAAAATAAAGTTAACGTTTCATTTACATTGCGAAATTGTCTTAACAAAATTTTAGTGATAAACTTCTCAAATCATTATAACTAAAGCGTTTTTTTCTTCATCTAAGTTTTCTAACACGACAAACTCGAATGCCGAAGTGTCAATAAAAGCGCTTTATTGGAGTGAAAAGTTCATTTCATTTTTAAAATTCATTTCAAAAATTAACGTCTAATGAAACGAAAAGGATTCCTCTTTGTTTCATCAAATTAATGATTAAAGAGGAATCTTTTCAATTACATTGTTTAATTTATGATTGTGCTGCTTTCGAACGTTCTTTTCGTTTTTCTTTATTCATCAAAATCACTAAAATCAACGCTGCTAAACTACCTGCAGCTGATACTGCAATACCGATTTTAAAAATCATTTGATAAGCTTCAAATTCATGGCCTTTAAATTCATCTAACAGCTGCCCATCATCGTATACACCCAGAAGATCGGCGCATAAGCCATAAATGATCCGACACTCATTGCGGAACCTGAATATTTCTCAGGAAGCTTGAATTCAGAAATCGGCGCCAAAATAACACTTTTAGACAAGAAAGTTGTTAATGAGAAAGTAAATAATAAAATCATGCTGAGGACTAATCCTGTTTTAAAGAAGACCACTATTAACAACACGATAGATGACAAGAATAATGCCACAAAGATCATTTTAGTCGTAGATTTAAAGACATAGTCAGAAATCACACCTGCGATTACACCCGCTAATACCCCTACAAAACCAGTATTCAATACGCCGAACACTGCACCGAACACTGCAGTTTGTGCAGTTGAAAGATGATATTGATTTTGTAAGTAAGGTACACTGTATACTAAAATAATGTATCCCCAGTAAATAGACATCGCCGCAATGGCTGCTAACCATACTTTAGGTTGGATTAATACATAGAATAATCCTTTTAAGGCATCTAATGATTTTTCTCCTAAATGCTCATGTTCGATTTTTTCAGCTGAGATACCATTTTTCGGAATGTATTTCCAAATTAAGAATATCATCGGCAAAATCAATAAGTTATACGTAAACATCGCACCTTTAAATACAACTAAGCCGCTGATTAATGCCATGACTGCTACAACAAGCAAGCTCATAACCACTTCTTCTAAACGGTGAATCGCTTCTAACAAACCAAAACCTAAACCGCGGTGCTGTTTATCTGTAAAGAAGATGACACCGTTTAATACTGCCGGCCAGAAGAACGCATCTGTTAAGCCCCAAATGACCGCAATCACTTTTAATGTTTCAAATCCAGGCGCAAATAAAATAATATACGTCATTGTCACAAATCGAATCAATAAACCTGTGATTAGAATCGAACGAATTGAAAAACGGTTGTTGATCCATCCGCCAGGAATGTAGAAAAACATTGAAATCCCGATCAAACTGAATACTGCACCTAATTGTGCATTAGATAAATGCAGCACTTGAAGCAACGTATTATAAAATGAACCTTTGAATGCTTCAAATCCTGAATAAATCAATTGTCCTGCTGTTACAACTGTTAAATAACCGATTAATGCTTTATTATCTTTCATTCCTAATTTATTAAGTAGCCAATGCATGATTATTCCTCACTTTCCATATCTTGTAAATGAACAAGTTTTTGAGGAACATCACTAAAGACACCATCGACACCAAAGTTAAACAATTGGTTGACACGATCAATGTCATTGACAGTATATACATTCAACGTATAGCCTTCTGATTTCACTTGACTGACAAAAGCTGATGTTAAACCTTTGTCTTCAAGATGCAGAATTTTAGTATCCGCAAATGCTAAGACAGTTCGCCAATCTTCGTAAAATGCACACGTTTCATACAATACTGCACGCGGATACTGCGGCAGCTGTTCTTGTACTGCTTTTAACAACGGAAGATTAAAACTAGAGAAAAGAATTTCGATATCAGCGTCGAATTGTGCCATTTTCTCAGGCAACTGACGCATCAAAGCTTCCATTAATTTCGGTCCGTTTTTACCTGTAATCCCTTTTAACTCAATATTGACATTCAACTTTGCTTGGTTAATGAATTGGATAAATTCATCAAACGTCAATACTTTTTCATCTTTGAATCTTGTACCGAACCAATAACCGGCACTTGCTTCTTTGATGCGAGCATAAGGCGTTTCGCTGACCTCTCCTGCAATAGAAGTTGTACGTGCTAAGTAGTCGTCATGGATTAAAATTAATTGCTCATCGGAAGTAATCGCAATATCTACTTCAATCCATTGTAATTCTGGAATCTCTGCCGCTGCTTCATAAGCGGCTAATGTGTTCTCCGGTGCAACACTCGGAACACCTCTGTGTCCAAATATTGTTTTCATAGTTGTTCACCTACTCAAATGTTTAATACATTAATGCTCAATGGCTCAGTATGGTTTCTTTCTTTTCACAATCCGCACCATCAATTGATTAACTTGAGATAATCATATGCGCTCTAAAGGAATTACGCAATCATTTTTATATTTTATCATTTATAATTTACATATAATTAACATTGCAAGTAAGTAAGCGTTTTAAAATTTACATAATTGAAACATTCAAAGGTGTAAGCTATCAAAAAATCCAACCTGATTTCAGTGTTTCACTGTCATCAGATTGGATGGATTGAAATAAATGTCATTAATTTTTATTCAGACATCACGATGATGTTAAAGAAATGGCCATCGATATCTTCGAAAGTGAAACCGTAAAATCCGTTGCGTGTTTTCGGCTGATCGATGACTTTTCCGCCGGCTTTTTGAACTTCTTTTGCCAGTGCGTCTGCTTCTTCATTAGTATCTGTTGATAATGAAATCAAGGCATCATTACCATACGGTACTCGATGGATATATTTTTCAAATTGTTGTGCAGCGACGACCATAATCGGTGAACCTTTATCAGCTTTTATCCCAAACATTATCCCTTCTTGTTCCGGACGTTCCATGATTTCAAAACCGATTGCTTTATAGAAGACTTTGCTTCTTTCTAAGTCGTCACTATGCAAGTTAAACCATAAATTGTTCATAACATTGATAACCTCCCCGCTGATTAATAGGATACTTTACCCTTTTTACACATGAAAAAGCACTCCCTATTGGAAGTGCTTTTCATTAAAGTAACAAGCTTATCTTTCGATTTCAACCATTTCATAAGCTTCAATGATGTCATCTACTTTTAAGTCATTGTATTTTTCAATTGTAATACCGCACTCATAACCTTGTGCAACTTCTTTAACGTCATCTTTGTAACGTTTTAATGTGTCTAATTGACCTTCGAACGTTACGATGCCGTCACGGATAACACGCACACCTGCGTTACGTGTGATTTTACCGTCAGTCACATAACAGCCAGCGATTGTGCCGACTTTAGAAACTTTGAATGTTTGACGTACTTCTGCTTGTCCGATTACTTTCTCTTCGTATTCAGGGTCAAGCATACCTTTCATCGCAGATTCGATTTCTTCAATAACGTTGTAGATGACGCGGTGTAAACGCAAGTCTACGTTTTCTTGTTCAGCTGCACGTTTCGCACCTGCATCTGGTCGAACGTTGAAACCGATGATGATACCGTTAGAAGCATTCGCAAGTGTTACGTCTGATTCGTTAATCGCACCTACTGCTGTGTGGATGATACGAACGTTAACACCTTCTACATCGATTTTCATTAATGAAGCGGCTAATGCTTCTACAGAACCTTGTACGTCACCTTTGATAATAACGTTAAGGTCTTTCATTTCGCCTTGTTTCATTTGTTCGAATAAGCTGTCTAATGTTACGTTTTTGCTTTCTTGACGTTGTTGAAGAATGCTTTCTTCATGACGTGCTTCACCGATACGGCGTGCTTGTTTTTCATCTGAGAATGTAACGAAGCGGTCACCTGCTTGCGGTACATCATTAATACCAGTAATTTCAACTGGTGTAGATGGTCCTGCAGATTTAATACGTTTACCTAAATCATTCACCATTGCACGTACACGGCCAAATGTATTACCCACTACAATCGCATCTCCGACATGTAATGTACCGTTTTGAACTAATAATGATGCCGCTGGTCCGCGTGATTTGTCTAATTCTGCTTCAATCACTGTACCTACTGCACGTTTATCAGGGTTTGCTTTAAGTTCTTGTACTTCAGAAACTAAGACAATCATTTCAAGCAAGTCTTCGATACCGTCGCCGCTTAACGCTGAAAGCGGTACGAAGATTGTGTCGCCGCCCCAATCTTCTGGGAATAAACCGTGTTCAGTCAATTCTTGCATTACACGATCAGGGTTTGCTGTCGGTTTATCGACTTTGTTGACTGCTACGATAATCGGCACATCTGCTTCTTTAGCATGGTTGATTGCTTCAATTGTTTGAGGCATTACACCGTCATCTGCCGCTACAACTAATACAGTGATATCTGTCACTTGCGCACCGCGTGCTCGCATTGTTGTGAACGCTGCGTGTCCTGGTGTATCTAAGAAAGTAATTTTCTTGCCGTCGTTAGTGATTTGATAAGCACCGATATGTTGTGTGATACCGCCTGCTTCGCCTTCAGTCACGTGTGTGTTTCTGATAGAGTCAAGCAATGTTGTTTTACCATGGTCAACGTGTCCCATGATTGTCACAACTGCAGGACGTTCTACTGCATCCGGATCTTCTTCTTCATCATCGAAGTAGATGTCTAAATCTTCTTCATCGATAACAACTTCTTTTTCAACTTCTACACCGTAATCATCAGCGATTAATTCGATTGTTTCATCATCTAATGATTGGTTAATGTTAGCCATGATACCAAGCAAGAATAATTTTTTCACAATGCTTGATGATTCAATATTCATTTTATCTGCTAACTCGCCAACAGTAATACCTTCTAAATAAGTGATTTTTTCAGGTATTTCTTTAACTGGTTCCGGTTTTGGTGCTTGTTTTTGATTATTGCGTTTGTTTTTATTGTTTTTATGATTATTTTTGTTGTTTTGGTTCTTGTTGCCTTTTTTATTATTCTTTTTAGCATTTCCGCTATTATTATTGTTTTTATCTTTACTGTTTTGATGTTTTTTGTGATTATTTTGAGCAGCTTTATTGTCTTGCTTATCTTGAGATGAACCCGGTTTGAACTTTTTGTCCAAGGCTTTGATTTCATTCGGTTCTAACGCTTGCATGTGGTTAGACACCTCAACGTTCATCTTTTTCAATTCATCAATAACATCTTTACTTTTTAATTTTAAATCTTTTGCATACTCGTAAATTCTCTTTTTACTCATATAATCACTCCTTACGTTATTCATCTATCATTGATAATAGCTTTTTGGCAAAACCGTTATCCATTATAGCTATATTCACGCGAGAAGATTTGCCAAGTGCTTGGCCTAATTCTTCTCTAGTACCGAATATACGCAACGGAACGTGGTAACTTTCGCATTTTTGGCTGATATCTTTAGTTGTTCTGTCAGAAGCATCTTCAGACAAAATCACTAAAGGTACTTTTTTCTTCTTAATTTCTGCTAAGATGACTGATTCACCTGATTTGACTTTACCAGCCCGCATTGCCAATCCTAAAAAATTCAAGATGTTGCTCTTATTCATTTTGGAATCTCTTCTCTATAGATGAGACGTATGATTTCTTTATAGACAGGCGCTAAAGTTTCAGCATCAGCTTTAAAGAACTTTTCTAAAACGCCCTTTTGCTGAGCCTTTTCCACTAATGCGACATCTTTAGAAACATAAGCACCGCGGCCTGGTTTCTTGCCTGTCGCATCGGCAGAAATCTCTCCCTCTTTATTAATTACCACACGAATCATATCATTTTTCGGACGCATTTCATTTGAAAGTATACACTTTCTCATTGGAATCTTCTTTTTCTTCATAAAGGCATTCACTCCAAATTATTCTTCTACGTCTTTTTTATCGTCTTGTTCTTCTGTTTCAGCTTCTTCTGAGTTGTCTTCTTGTACTACAACTTCATCTTCTTCTGAAACTTCAGGTACTTCTTCTACTTGCGCTACTACAACTTCTTCAGAAAGATCTTCTTGTGCAGCATCTTCTGTTTCGTCTTGTTCCGGTACTGGATAAATACCAGCCTCTCGTGCATCTGTTTCAGATTTGATATCAATTTTCCAACCAGTAAGTTTTGCGGCTAAACGTGCGTTTTGACCGCGTTTACCGATTGCTAATGATAATTGATAGTCCGGCACAACAACAGTTGTGGATTGATTGTCTTCGTCTACGATAACTTCAAGTACTTGTGATGGGCTTAACGCATTTTTAACAAATACTTTAGGATTTTCATCCCATTGTACGATGTCGATTTTTTCTCCGCCTAATTCTTCAACGATAGCTTCAACACGTACACCTTTTGCACCTACACATGCACCTACTGCATCGATATCATCATTTTCTGAGTACACACTGATTTTTGAACGGTCTCCCGCTTCGCGTGCTACTGATTTAATCACTACCACACCATCATAGATTTCCGGAACTTCTTGTTCGAAAAGACGTTTCAGCAATCCAGGATGACTGCGTGATACATAGATTTGAGGACCTTTTGTTGTTTGTTCAACTTTGTTGACATACACTTTGATGCGTTCGTTAGGAATGTAGCTTTCATTCGGACTTCTTTCAGCTTCAGATAATACCGCTTCAGTACGTCCTAAGTTGACATACACATAACGATGGTCGACTCTGTCGATGATACCAGTTACGATGTCTTCTTCTTTATCGATGAATTCATCATAAAGAATTTCTCTTTCAGCATCGCGCAAACGCTGCATAACAGCTTGTTTTGCTGCTTGTGCACCTACACGGCCGAAGTCTTTAGGTGTAACATCTTCTTCATAGATATCGCCGATTTCATATGCAGGGTTTTTCACCAATGCAGTGCTGATATCGACTTCATCGCGATCATCAAAAACTTCTTCTACAACTTCTTTTCTTGCGATGACTTTGAAAGTACCTTCATCCATATTTAATTCTACACGTGCGTTACGTGAAGATTCATAATTCTTTTTATAAGCAGTAATCAATGCAGCTTCAATGGCATCGATTAACACTTCTCTAGGAATTTTCTTTTCTTTTTCTAAATACTCTACTGCTAGTAATAATTCATTTGACACGGTTAAATCCTCCTACTCAGGTTAAATCAAAACTGCATGACGTGCTTTAGCAATTTTATTTCTTGGGATTTCAACTTCCTTTTTCTTTTCTTTCACTTGTACTTGCATAACAATGTGTTCGTCGTCTACAGATTTCAAGACGCCTAACCATTCTTTTTCGCCTTCAATCGGGGCATAAAGTGAAACAAATACAGGTTGATCGACTGCATTGCGAAACGCCTTATCGTCTTTGATAGGACGTTCAGCACCTGGCGACGCTACGTCTAAATAATACATTTGTTCAATCGGATCTGCTTCATCCATCGCTTCGCTGATTTTTTCAGATGCAAGTGTGCAGTCATTCAAATCAACACCGCCCTCTTTATCAATAGAGATGCGAAGGAAGCGATCTTTACCCTCTTTTGCGAATTCAATATCTACAAGTTCAAAATTCAAATCATCTAATACCGGTTGAATAATTTCTTCGATTTGTTCAGTGATTTTACTCATGCTGACCTCCTTTTAAGCAAATAGAAAAGAGCGGGTAAACCCCACTCTTTGTGACTAAAGTTCATTTTTTACGCACTATTATTATAACACAGAGCGTATTGAAATGCCAATTGAAGCCCAATTAACACTTTCTTGGTCATTACATATCAAAAATAGACAATTGTGCTTTATCAGGTAAACCTGGCAATGAACCAAGTTCATCTAAATAATCAATGACTTTTTGAGATAAGCCAGCCTTTTTATTCAAGTCTTCTTTTGAAAGGAACGGTCCTTCATTACGCGCTTCAACAATACGTTTTGCTACGTTTTCACCTAATCCCGGCACTGAAATAAACGGCGGGATTAATGTATCCCCTTCAATAATAAACTCAAAAGCTTGGCTCTTTTCTAAACTAATCGGCTGCATACGGAAACCGCGATGCGCCATTTCATTCATGATTTCAAGCACAGTCAAGACGTCTTTTTCTTTCTTGCCCAGTTCCATATATTTAGAATACATATCTTTAACAGTTGCTTTAATTCCTTCTTTATCTTTAATCATCGTTAATAAATCAAAATCAGAAGCACGAACTGTAAAGTATGACGCATAATAATACAATGGATAATGCACTTTGAAATAAGCGATACGTACTGCCATCAATACATAGGCTGCCGCATGGGCTTTAGGGAACATGTATTTGATTTTCTTACATGAATCCAAATACCAATCCGGTACATCATTGGCCTTCATAATTTCTTCCCATTCTTCTTGCAAGCCTTTACCTTTACGAACTGCCTCCATAATCTTGAAGGCAAGCGATGGTTCTAATCCGGCATACATCAAGTACACCATAATATCGTCACGACAACCGATAACACCAGATAAGTCGCATGTGCCTGAACGTACTAATTCTTGCGCATTGCCTAACCATACGTCAGTACCATGTGATAATCCAGAGATTTGAACCAACTCTGAGAACGTTGTCGGCTTTGTATCTTCCAGCATTTGACGCACGAAAGCTGTACCGAACTCAGGTACACCGAACGTACCTGTTTTACACATAATATCCTCTTCGCTGACACCTAACGATTCTGGCGTACTGAAAATACGCATCGTCTCTTTATCGTCGACTGGTACTGTTTTAGGATCAATACCAGATAAATCTTGAAGCATTCTGATCATTGTCGGATCATCGTGTCCCAGTATATCAAGTTTAAGCACGTTATCGTGAATCGAGTGGAAGTCGAAGTGTGTTGTCATCCATGCTGAAGATTGATCATCAGCCGGATATTGAATAGGTGTAAAATCGTAAATATCCATATAGTCAGGAACTACGATAATACCGCCCGGGTGCTGTCCAGTTGTACGTTTAACACCTGTACAGCCTTTAACTAAGCGGTCTACTTCAGCACCGCGCTTATGAATACCTTGGTCATTTAAATATCCTTTAACATAACCGAAAGCTGTTTTTTCAGCAACCGTACCGATTGTACCTGCACGGAATACTTTATCCTCACCAAACAGCACTTTCGTATAGTTATGGGCCTCTGGCTGATATTCCCCGCTGAAGTTCAAGTCGATATCAGGTACTTTGTCCCCTTTAAATCCTAAGAACGTTTCGAACGGAATATCTTGGCCTTCCTTAATCATTTCAGCGCCGCATTCGCATTTTTTATCTGGTAAGTCGAATCCAGAACCGACAGACCCGTCATTAAAGAATTCGCTTTTTTTACACTTAGGACAAATATAATGCGGCGGTAATGGATTTACTTCTGTAATCTCAGTCATCGTCGCAACGAAACTAGAACCTACAGAACCACGAGAACCTACTAAGTAGCCGTCATTTAGTGATTTTTTAACCAGACGCTGCGAAATCAGATAGATAACAGAGAATCCGTTACCGATGATACTTTCCAATTCTTTTTCAAGTCGGTCAATCACAATTTGCGGTAAATCGTCACCGTATAATTTACGAGCATTGTTATAACTCATTTCACGAATCTCTTCATTCGCACCTTCCATACGCGGTGTATACAATTTATCTTTAATCGGTACGACACGTTCAATCATATCCGCAATTTTATTAGTATTATCGACTACGATTTCTTTTGCTTTCTCTTCGCCTAAGAAATGAAACGCATCTAACATTTCATCTGTTGTTCTGAAATGCGCTTCTGGCAAAGTAGAACGATTCAACGGGTTGCCTGGTTGAGAGGCAATCAAAATTTTACGTGCAATGCCGTCATGTTCATTTAAGTAGTGCACATTCCCTGTCGCAACGACTGGAATATTAACCGCTTCTCCTGCCTTTAACAAACGTTGGTATATCTCTTCCATCGTTTCATTATCGCGGATTAATTCTCTATCGATTAAATCTTGATATAACGCAGGCGGCTGTACTTCAATATAATCATAGTATTTCGCAATACGTTCTACTTGAGATTGATCTTTCTGCATCACTGCAGTAAAGACTTCACCTTCATCGCAAGCAGATCCGATTAATAAACCTTCGCGGTATTCGTCTAATAACGAACGCGGAATTCTCGGTGTACGATAGTAATATGTGACTAAAGACTCGCTGACAATTTTGAATAAGTTCTTAAGTCCTTGCTGGTTTTGAACTAAAATCGTCACGTGGCTTGGTCGTGCACGTTTATATGCATCTTCATTAGATAGAGACTGGTTGATATCTTGATGATTCTTAACGCCTAATTCATCTACTTGTTTCAACATCTTCATAAAGATATAAGCAGTTGCTTCGGTATCATAAATGGCACGGTGATGTTGTGTCAGTTCTACACCGTATTTCTTAGCTAAGAAGTTCAAGCCGTGTTTACCGAACTCTGTGTTAATCGTACGTGATAATTCTAAAGTATCAATAACACCGTTCGTATAATTGCCAAGTCCTGCACGTTCATAGCCTGTATCAATAAAGCCCATATCGAAGGAAGCATTATGCGCTACAAAGATTGCATCTCCGACCCATTCTTTAAATTCTGTCAGTACATCATCTATCTCAGGTGCATCGACAAGCATTTCATCAGAGATATGTGTTAAATTCTTAATCGTTTCAGACAAACGTTCATGCGGATTACTGAAACGTTCAAACTTATCAATGATTTCTCCGTCATGTACTTTGACCGCAGCTAACTCGATAATTTTATCGTACTGGTTAGAAAGTCCAGTTGTTTCGACGTCGAATACAACATAAGTTGCTTCTTTTAAATTGCGGTCTGTCGGATTATAAGCAATCGGTACACCATCATCCACAAGCATACCTTCCATACCGTAAATCATTTTAATGCCGTTCTTTTCTGCAGCGCTGAATGCATCCGGATAAGCTTGTACCACGTTATGGTCTGTCACCGCAATCGCAGGGTGACCCCATTTCGCAGCTTGTGCTACATAATCGCCGATTTGATTAATACCATCCATTTGACTCATCGCAGAATGCAGATGCAGCTCTACACGTTTTTCATCTGCTTTATCTTGTTTAGGTGTCTTTTTGATTTCTTCAATATCAGACATCATCATTACTAAGTCGCGAACGAATGTATCTTCTTCTATACGGCCTTGTGCACGTACCCACTTGCCGACGCTTAACGCTTTGAAGTGATCTAAATCATCTTTGTTTTTACGCGTAAACATTTTCAGCACAAGCGAGTCTGTATAGTCGGTTACTTTCAATTCCACAATATGGCGTCCGCTTTTTAATTCTTTGATATTCATATCAAAGATAACACCTTCGATTGCGACTTTGAATTCTTCTTCAATAATCGAATCAATCGAACGAACATTGTCCACTTGAATTGGTTTACCGATTTGACATTTGTCCACTGAACTTTCGTTATTATCTTGTTGTTTAGCTTTTTCAGCTTTCATTTTTTCTAGTTTTTCTGTCGCTTCTTTGGCACTTTGCTGATCTTCTTCTTGAATATAAGCTTCAAGCGATGCTAATTCATTATCATGATCTGCAATATCTGTTTCAAAGATAATTTTATTAACGTCAAAGCCGCATTGTCTGTATGCTTTGACTAAGCTGCCGTTGCAAGCTTTATGGAAATAATCACGTTCTATATCATTTGAAACCATTACTTTTAATACATTGCCTGACATGATTAAACGTTTTTGTTTTAATTGTCCTTTTACTTTTGGAGACAAGCGTGTTTGATCAATACAATGATTGAAATATTTCATCGCAAATTCATCTTGGCTTTGTGTATCTTCAACCACAAATTGCCAATCAATCGTTGCGATTTCTTTAAATTCTTCAATCAATGCGTGTGTAAATAACATGTAGTCTTCATAAGAGAGGAAACGAGGCAGTGTAATTTGAAAGAGCCATGTGCGTTCTTTTTGCGACACATCAATGCGGTTCAATTCACTTTTTTCTAATATATCTGTCTCCAGCTGATTTGCTATTTTAATCTGATCAGCCAGCACTTTAAATTTTTCTTGATTCGTCATTGCCAAGACAATTACCACCTTAGTTATTATTACATCTTTCATAGGATTCAGGGCTGCAGCTTTGTCAGGGTGTGTACGCATAACACCCATGTTAAACGAAAAATTTGAACCACGTTCTAAAAACGCGGTTGAATTTTCTTACGTTCTGAAGTTCTAAAATATTATACCAAATTTTCATCCATTCTTAAAATCTATGAACTGTTTTGCTATGTATATAACAAAAAAGCCGAAGTACTTATGTACCTCGACCCTTTTATCAATGCAATTAGATTTGTGCATATAAATCTTTAACATAATCAAGCAATTCTGACGCAGCCACTTCGTCGCTGTCGCCTGTATCGCGGCGTTTCACTTCTACAATACCTTCTGCAGCACGTTTACCTACAACAACACGAACTGGAATACCGATAAGGTCTGCATCGTTGAATTTAACGCCTGCACGTTCTTTACGATCGTCATATAACACATCAAAAGAAGACTGCAATTCGCTGTAAAGCTGATCGCCTAATTCACGTTGGTCCTCTTTTTTAGGATTGATTGTGATTAAGTGAACTTCAAATGGTGTTACTGATTTTGGCCAGATAATACCATTGTCATCATTGTTTTGTTCAACGATTGCACTTAATGTTCTTGAAACACCAATACCGTAGCAGCCCATGATTAATGGCTGTGCTTTGCCTTGGTTGTCTAAGAATGTCGCATTCATTGCTTCTGAGTATTTCGTGCCTAGTTTGAACACTTGGCCGACTTCGATACCTTCTGCGAATTTCGCGGCGCCTGAGCCGTCGCTTAATGCTTCACCTTCAAGGATGAAGCGGAAATCTCCGAATGCTTCTACGTTAAAGTCGCGTTCAGGATTTGCATTAATGAAGTGGTAGCCATCTTCATTCGCGCCGACAACTAAGTTAGAAATTTCTTGAATGAAATTATCCGCATAGATTTTAATACCTTTTTCTTGAATCGGTCCGATTGAACCTGGGTTAGCACCGACAAGATTAACAATTTCATCTTGGCTTGCAAGTTCAATGTTGTCTGTACCGAAGTATGCTTTTAATTTCACATCGTTGATTTCATGATGACCGCGTACTAAAACAATAATAAATTCTCCATCTACTTTGAAGACCATAGATTTCGCAATTTGATCAAGCGGACGATTAAGCAGATCCGCTACTTCTTGTGCAGTATGCGCATTAGGCGTTTTTACTTTTTCCAACTCAAGCAATGCTTCTTGATCATTGTTCGGTTCGTAAACAACTTCTGCTTTTTCAATATTAGCGGCATAGTCGCTGTTTTCACTGTATACAATTGTATCTTCACCGATTTCGCTCAGTGCCATAAATTCGTGTGTATGGCTGCCTCCGATTGCGCCTGAATCTGCGACTACCGGACGTGCATTAATACCTGCACGTTTAAAGATTCTGCCGTATGCATCATACATTTCATGGTATGTTTCATCTAATGACGCTTCATCAGCATGGAATGAATACGCATCTTTCATGATGAATTCGCGGCCGCGCAATAAACCGAATCTCGGACGTTTTTCATCTCTGAATTTAGATTGAATCTGGAACAATGTTAATGGCAACTGCTTATAAGATTTTAATTCATCACGTACGATAAAAGTAACAACTTCTTCGTGTGTTGGTCCTAATGCGAATTGGCGGCCGTTACGGTCTGTCAAACGCATTAATTCACTGCCATAAGCATCCCAACGACCTGATTCTTCCCACAATTCTGAAGGCTGCAATGCGGGCATTAAAATTTCTACCGCATCAATCTTTTCCATTTCTTCTCTGATAATTGATGTAATATTGTTCAGTACACGCGTAGCCAGCGGCAAATAGCTGTAAATCCCGCTTGTACTTTGTTTGATTAATCCTGCTTTCAGCAATAACTGATGACTTAAAGCTTCAGCTTCTGCCGGCACTTCTCTCATCGTTGGTATAAATACTTTTGACTGTCTCATAAAACTAAGGTCCTCCGTTTCTTATAAGAAATAACGTTGTATGTCATTCCATGTTACTAATATCATAATAATAATCACAAAAATTGCCCCTGCACCGATAATATAAGTTTCGGCCTTTTTGTTTACAGGTCTTCTGAAGATCGCTTCATATAATACAAAGAGTATTCTTCCGCCATCTAACGCAGGTATCGGCAATAAGTTCATTAATCCTAAGTTGACACTTAATAAGGCTGTCCATCCTATCAAGTTAATGATACCAGTTTTTACGACAGTATCAACATTATGATAGATACCTACTGGTCCATTTAACATGTCAAAGGAGAAGCCGCCTGTAAAGATACTGGCTATCATGCCGACAATCGCTGTAAAGATTAATGTTCCTGCTTTAAAGAATTGTTCAACTCCGGATACAAGCGGTGCTGTTAGCGAAGAATGTTCTTTATCAGGTTGGAAACCTAAGATATAAAAAGTTTCAGATGTCGTTTTGGAAGTTTTCTGTGTTACTTTTTTCGGTTTGAATTCAGCCTTATGCTGCTTACCGTCGCGTTCACGTTCATAAGCAATTGTTATTTTCTTGTCTTTATTTTCCTCTAAAGCATTTTTAATGTCTTTGAACTTCTCGATTTTATGATCACCGATCTGCTCAATTTTATCCCCCGGTTTTAATCCTATTTCTTGTGCCGGCGTATGATCTTCAACAGATTTAATCACATTATTCGGCGTACCTTGATAATAAGCTAAACCGATAAAAATCACGATTGCTAATAGGAAGTTGAATAATGGTCCTGCAAAAAGTGTTAAAAACTTCTGTAATGGATTCTTATGCATAAATTGGCGGTTTCTCGGCGCAATTTGAATCAAACTGCCGTGTTCCACGAAATAAGCTTCTTTCGCAATATGGAAGCGATGACGTTCATCGTCATAAGATGTAATCCCTTCAACATACATTTCATCTTTGAAATCAATTTTCTTCACTTCGATGACTTCTGCTTGTTGGAATTTATGCTGATCATCTAACAGAATATGTGTAATTTCGTCTTTGTCGTTTAATTTGATTTTGACAGACATGCCTGGTTCAACAGGCGCTTCTTCCAGTCCGTCTCCAGCCATGCGGACATAACCGCCGACCGGCAATAGTCGAATAGTATATAATGTTTCGTTTTTTCTAAAACTGAATATTTTAGGTCCCATGCCAATCGCAAATTCGGGACACATAATTCCTGCACGTTTCGCAAAGAACATGTGACCATACTCATGGACTGAGACAATAACACCGAATACGATAATAAAAGATAATAATGTTATTAGCAAAGTTGGCCACTCCTACTTAATAAATTGGTACATCGTCTATGTAACCTTTTTAGTCTTGTTTCTATAGTTTCATAAAATCATTTTAATCAAATTCATCCGAACATACAATGAATAAACGGCATGAAACAGAAAAGAGGCATGCCTCAAGCAAACGATGTAAGATTGTTTGCACTGTCGCATGCCTCACTTTTTAATTTTGCAATAATAGAATATTTAATAATGGTAAGACGAACATAAAGCTGTCGAAGCGATCGAGTATACCGCCGTGACCCGGTAAAATTCTTCCTGAGTCCTTCACACCGAAGTGGCGTTTGAAACCAGATTCTACAAGGTCGCCCAGTTGTCCGAACATACTTAATACGATTGTGATTGCCAGCATCAGCACAATATTAACCGGGAAATCGATAAACATCTGCATGATAACAGGGACTAATAAGCTGCAAAGCACACCGCCGATAAAGCCTTCAATCGTTTTATTCGGACTGATGACAGGCCAAAGTTTATGCTTTCCTAATGTACGGCCGAAAATGTATGCGCCAGTGTCTGTTGTCCATACTACTAAGAATGCAAATAAGATATAAGCTAAACCTTCTTCACGTGTTTCGTAAAGGTACATAAACCCTATTCCTACGTATGCGACAGCCATTAAACAAAAGGCAGCATCTATAAAGCTGAAACGGTTCTTTGATGTCACAGTATAACTTAAAATGACAAAACTCATAATAATGAGCCCTTTTAACTGAACAGCTAATACCCATGAACCTAATCCTTGCGGCAGCATAATTATGACCAGAGCCAGTGCACTGATAATCCCAGGTATAGAAATAAAACGGATTTTATTCATATTTAGTAATTCTTTTAATGCGATAAATGCTAGTAAAAATGAAAAGTACATGAGTACTTGTCCGCCGATGATTAAAATCGGTAAAAAGATGATTAGGGCAATAATTGCCGTGACCGTTCTAACTCTCATATTTTACTCCTACCTTATAATTATAATAGCCCGCCGAAACGACGTTGTCTCTTTTGATAAATCTTAATACAATCATACAATTCATTTTCATCAAAATCAGGCCATAATTTCTGATTGAAAATAAATTCGCTGTACGAAATCTGCCAGATTAAGAAGTTGCTGATACGTTGTTCGCCTGATGTACGAATTAATAATTCAGGATCAGGATAGTTGCTTGTCATCAGATAATCGTGAATTGTTGCTTCAGTGATATCCTCGCTATTATATCCTTGTTTGACCATATCATCAAACATTCGACGAACACTATCGACAATTTCTGCTCTGCCGCCGTAATTGATCGCGAAAATCAATTTCAAACCTTTATTATCAGCTGTCTTTTCTTTAGCGTGGTTGATTGCTTTCAACGTTGATTCTGGTAAATCATCCGTAAAACCGATTGTTTCCACTTTCACATCTTTCTCTATCAACTCAGGTAAAAAGGTTTTTAAGAAATTGACAGGCAGATTCATGATATAGTTTACTTCTTGTTCAGGACGGGACCAATTTTCTGTAGAAAAGGCATATAAAGTTAAATACTTCACGCCTATATCACTTGCTGCTCTTGTAATTTTCTTGATGGTTTGCATTCCCTCATAATGCCCTTTAATTCTTGGCATCTTACGTTTTTTTGCCCAACGGCCATTACCATCCATGATAATCGCTATATGTTCGGGTATATTATGTAAATCTAATTCTGAATGATAATTCTCGCTTTCAGATTGATTTTTATTTCTTAGCTTTTTAAACATGGTCTATCCTCCGAGCTCAATCTATCTCTGTTACATTATAATAGATTATTCATGCAATTATCTATCATTTTATCACACTCGTTAAACGCAATGAATAGAACAATTAAAAAACTGTACCAAAGTCTGAGTTGGTACAGTTTTTGTCACATTATTTTTAACTTTTCCAGTTAAGATAATTTCAATGAATTAAACAGACATAATGTCTTTTTCTTTATCTTCTAATACTTGTTCGATTTCTTTGATAGAATCGTCAGTGATTTTTTGAACTTTATCTGTTAATGTACGTAATTCATCTTCAGAAATGTCGCCGTTCTTTTCATCTTTTTTCAATTCGTCGTTGCTGTCGCGGCGAATGTTGCGGATAGAAACTTTAGCGTTTTCACCCATTTTTTTAACGTCTTTAACTAATTCTTTACGGCGTTCTTCTGTTAAAGCCGGAACAGTAATGCGGATTACTTCTCCATCGCTTGTAGGGTTTACACCTAAGTTAGCTGCGTTGATCGCACGTTCAATATCAGATAATGAAGTTTTATCATATGGTGATACTACTAATAAACGCGGTTCAGGTACGTTGATGCTCGCTAATTGTTGTACTGGTGTTGGTGCACCGTAGTAATCAACATTAACGCCTGCTAATAAGTTAGAGTTAGCACGACCTGCGTTGATTGTAGCTAATTCACGTGATAAACTTTCAACTGATTTCTTCATTCTTGATTTCGTTTCGCTTAAAATGTCACTCATCTTTCTTACACCTCAAATTTATTTAGTTATTGTTGTTCCGATTTCTTCTCCCATTACTGCACGTTTAATATTACCCTCTTCAGTAATTGAGAACACATTCAACGGAATATTGTTATCCATACAGAATGATGCAGCTGTAGAGTCCATGATTTGAAGACCCTCTTGCAGCATTTGAATATATGTCAAATGCTCATATTTTACAGCATTTTCATCAACTTTAGGGTCAGCTGAATAAACACCGTCAACATTATTTTTACCCATTAAAATTACATCAGCTTCTACTTCAGCCGCACGCAATGCAGCTGTTGTATCTGTTGAGAAGTAAGGGTTGCCAATACCTGCAGCAAAAATTACAACACGTTTTTTCTCTAGGTGTCTGATTGCACGACGTCGAATATAAGGTTCTGCAACTTGTTTCATTTCGATTGATGTTAATACACGTGTATCACAGTCAAGTTGTTCTAAACTGTCTTGAAGTGCTAATGCATTCATTACTGTTGCTAACATACCCATGTAGTCAGCAGTTCCGCGATCCATACCTAAGTCGCTGCCAGTTTTACCTCTCCAAATATTGCCGCCGCCGACAATGACTGCGATTTCACAGTCTAATTCTACGACTTCTGCAATTTGTTTTGCAACACTTTTAATAATAATCGGATTAATACCGAATCCTTTATCTCCTGCTAGTGCTTCTCCGCTTAATTTCAAGACAACGCGATTGTATTTAGAAGTTTCAGCCATTTTCTTATCCTCTCTATAGTAAAAATATGTATGTGATACAAGTAAAGAAGACACATAGCGGTACGTCCAATACAAATGTGTGCATTTATATAGATATACAAGGGTGTCTTCTTTCTTGTTCAACATTTTAATAGATTATTATTTCATTTGTCCTTTAACTTCATCAGCAAAGTCTTCGCTACGTTTTTCCATACCTTCGCCTACTTCATAGCGTACAAAGTCAGTTAATTTACCGCCTTTTGATTTAAGGAATTGTTCAACTGTAACGTCTGGATCTTTAACGAAGTCTTGGTCAACTGCACAAATTTCTTGTAAATATTTGCGTAAACGGCCTTCAACCATTTTTTCAACGATTTTTTCTGGTTTGCCTTCGTTTAATGCTTGTTGTTTTAATACTTCTTTTTCGTGTGCAAGTTCTTCTTCGTTTACTTGGTCAGAAGAAACATATTTAGGATTGATAGCAGCGATGTGCATTGCAACGTCTTTAGCAGCTTCAGCATCAGTAGTACCTTCTACTACAGTTAATACGCTGATACGGCCGCCCATGTGTTCGTATGCACCGAATGCATCGTTGTCGCCTTTAGTTCTGATAGCGAAACGACGTAAGCTTAATTTTTCACCGATAGTTGAGATTGCTTTGTTGATACGTTCAGAAACAGTGTCGCCTGTAGCTAATTTTGTTTCTAACAATGCTTCAACTGATTCTGGTTTAGTTTCAAGAATGTGTTGTGCGATTTCTTTAACTAGCTCTTGGAATCCTTCGTTACGTGCTACGAAGTCAGTTTCTGAGTTGATTTCTACGATTACAGCATCGTTGCCTTCAACTCCAACATAAGTGATACCTTCAGCAGCGATACGGTCTGCTTTTTTAGCAGCTTTAGCAATACCTTTTTCACGTAGGTAGTCGATTGCTTTTTCAATGTCGCCATCAGTTTCTACTAATGCTTTTTTACAATCCATCATACCTGCGCCAGTTCTTTCGCGCAATTCTTTAACTAATTTAGCTGTAATTTGTGCCATTCAATTTTCCTCCATTTATATAACATAATATAATCAGTCAAATGTAGTATATCAGTTCTCTGTATAAATATAACTCTATTTGCCCTGCTTTAAACTTGCAATATCTGATTATTCTTTTATTTTCAAAATTCATGCTGTGCACGTCAAGTGCATCAACATAATCTTCAAATTTTATTAATATTATTTTTAAAAAAAGGTGATAAGCCTCTAGATCTTATCACCCATTTTGAATTATTCTTAGTTTGATTCAACAGAAGTTTCTTCAGTTTCTTTTGCTTCACCTTTGTCATCTTCGTTTAAGTCGATGTTTTGTTCAGCAGCTACTTCTTCGTTAGAAACACCTTGTTGACCTTCTAAGACTGCGTCAGCCATTTTGCCTGTTAATAATTTAACGGCACGGATAGCATCGTCGTTTGCTGGAATTACGTAATCAATTTCATCTGGGTCGCAGTTAGTATCAACGATACCTACGATCGGGATGTGTAATTTACGTGCTTCAGCAATTGCGTTGCGCTCTTTACGAGGGTCAACTACGAATAATGCTTGAGGCATTGATTTCATATCACGAATACCACCTAAGAATTTGATTAAGCGGTCGTATTCTTTTTTGATTTCAACTACTTCTTTTTTAGGTAATACTTCGAATAAGCCGTCTTCTTCCATTTTTTCAATTTCAGAAATACGTTTAACTCGTTTAGAGATTGTTTTGTAGTTAGTCAAGATTCCGCCTAACCATCTTTGGTTAACGTAGAATTGACCAGCGCGCTCAGCTTCATTTTTGATAGATTCTTGCGCTTGTTTTTTAGTACCTACGAATAAGACTTTACCGCCGTCTTCAGATACTTGTTTTAAGAAGTTGTAAGCTTCGTCAACTTTTTTCACTGTTTTTTGCAAGTCGATGATATAAATACCATTTCTTTCAGTGAAAATATATTTTTTCATTTTTGGGTTCCAACGGCGTGTTTGGTGACCGAAGTGAACACCTGCTTCTAGCAATTGTTTCATTGAAATTACTGCCATGATTAAAATCCTCCAATTTGGTTATTTTCCTCCATAAACCGCTCATACAAAAACGACGAATATCACATCGCACCCTTTGCATTTCAGCAGTTTATGTGCGTTATCGGCTCTATAGCCGTCATTAAATATAACATATTGCTCTGCATAAAGCAATATTTAAAAGTTAAGTTGTCAGTTAATCAACGATTATTTCGTTTTTTCTAATTCATCTAAGAATTGTTCTTTCTTAACTTTGATGAAAGTACCTTTCATACCAAGTGAACGAGACTCGATCACACCAGCACTTTCTAATTTACGCAATGCGTTAACGATTACTGATCTTGTAATGCCGACACGGTCTGCAACTTTAGATGCGATTAATAAACCTTCTTTGCCGCCAAGTTCTTCAAAGATATGCTCGATAGCTTCTCTTTCCGAATAAGACAATGAATTAATTGCCATGTTGATTGCAGCTTTATCGCGTGCTTCTTGCTCGACTTCGCTGTGTTTTTCACGTAAGATTTCCATACCTAATACAGTAGCCGCATATTCGCCTAAGACTAAATCATTCTCGTCAAAGCCGTCTGTTACACGTCCAAGTACTAACGTACCTAAACGCTCACCTCCGCCAAGTACTGGGAAGATTGTTGTTTTGCTGTCGATAAATGCATCTCTGTTTTCCGGAGGGAATACAGATAACTCATCATCGATTCCGATATTTGATTCAGTTTGTTTAACATCCATTAATTTGTCAGTATATTCAGCTGGGATATGGCGGTCTTCTAACATTTGATTGATTCGACTGTTTTTAAGCAATTCATTTAAGCTTGCGCCAAGAATTTTACCTCTGCGTGAAACAATAAATACGTTTGTTACAGTAACCTCGCTGATTTTTCGCGCAACGTCTTTAAAGTCAACAGCAATTCCTTTATGTTTTTGCAACAGTGTATTCAATTCTCTTGTTTTTGAAAGTAAACTCATTTTTCTTCTCCTTTTGTATTTATAATTATAAGTTTATAAGATAAATGCACTTAAATCTTTATTCATAGAAATAGATTTCAACTTGTCATCAACATATTGTGCTGTTATCTCTACTACCGCATTAGGCATTCCAGGTGCTTCGTAAGAAAGATCTTCTAACATTTTTTCTAAAATCGTGTGTAAACGTCTTGCTCCGATATTGTCAGTATCTTGATTGACTTGGAAAGCAGTTTCAGCAAGACGTGTGATAGCTTCATCTGTAAAGTTGACCGTAACTTCTTCTGTTTGTAATAACGCTTCATATTGCTTGATTAAAGAAAGTTTAGGCTCTTTAAGAATATTCACAAAGTCTTCGACTGATAAACTTTCAAGTTCAACACGGATCGGGAAACGTCCTTGCAATTCAGGAATCAAATCACTTGGTTTTGATACGTGGAACGCACCTGCTCCGATAAAGAGCATGTGTTCTGTGTTCACACTTCCGTATTTGGTTTGTACAACGCTTCCTTCGACAATCGGCAAGATATCTCTTTGTACACCTTGTCTTGAAACATCTTGTCCGCCAGCTTGATTATTGCTTGCTACTTTGTCTATTTCATCAATAAAGATAATACCCATTTGCTCAGCTAATTCCAACGCTTCTTGGTTTGCTGTCTCGTGATCGATAAGTTCATCTGCATAGTTATCTGCTAAAATCTTGCGTGCAGTTTTAACCGGAACTTCACGTTCCACTTTCTTCTTAGGCATTAATTGATTCATCATATCTTGAACTTGTTGATTTTGGTTGGTACCAAGCATACCCATTGCGCCAGGATCTTGGTCCACTTTAATACGTACTTTTTCTTCTTCTAATTCGCCGTTTAATAATTGTCTGCGAATTTCAGAACGTTTTGTTTTAATATCTTCTGTCGGCGGTTCTTCCTCTTCGTCATCATTATTGCCAAAGTTCGGCATCATGCCTCCGAATAATGATTCAAAAGGATTTCCTGCATTTTGATTCGCTTTTTTCTTCATACTTGGTACAAGTAATTTCACTAATTTATCATTTGCTTTTTTGACCGCTTCATCTTTAACTTGTTCTTTCCTGCCGTCTTTAACAAGTCTTACAGCTACATCAACCAAGTCACGCACCATGCTTTCGACGTCGCGTCCTACATAGCCTACCTCCGTGAACTTCGTTGCTTCAACTTTGATAAACGGTGCACCAACGATTTTAGCCATTCTTCTTGCGATTTCAGTTTTACCCACACCAGTTGGACCAATCATCAAAATGTTCTTAGGAACGATTTCTTGTTTTAATTCTTCGTCCAACTGACTTCGGCGATATCTGTTTCTCAAAGCAATGGCTACT
The DNA here is from genome assembly GCF_025561445.1 of Staphylococcus sp. IVB6181. Lineage (NCBI taxonomy): Bacteria > Bacillati > Bacillota > Bacilli > Caryophanales > Staphylococcaceae > Staphylococcus > Staphylococcus sp. IVB6181. The sequence goes on from NZ_CP095096.1 coordinate 1,787,624, forward strand.
TTTTTCTTAGCGTCATCTTGTCCGACAATGTACTCATTGAGTTGAGATACAATATCTTTAGGGGTAAGTTTAATAGCGCTAGCATCCATTCGTTGATCAACCTCCAATATATATTTTACCTTCTTCCCATGAACTGGAAAAAATAGCGTTGTCTTAATGTTTAATGTATTTATAATTCTTCGACAATAATGTTGTCATTTGTGAAGACACAAATCTCTGAAGCGACTTTCAAACTTGAATAAGCAATGTCTTTTGCTTCCATTTCCGTATGGCGTTTCAAAGCACGTCCAGCACTTAAAGCATAGTTGCCGCCAGAACCGATTGCAATTAAATCGTCATCCGGAGCAATCACTTCGCCAGTACCGCTGACAACTAAAATGGCATCTTTATCCATTACAATCAGCATTGCTTCTAATTGTCTGAGCTGTTTATCGCCTCTCCACTCTTGTGCAAGTTCAACAGCTGCTCGTTCCAAATTGCCGCTGAATTCTTGCAATTTCGTTTCGAATTTTTCAAACAATGTAAATGCATCTGCCACACTGCCTGCAAACCCTGCTAAGACTTTTCCGTTATAAAGTCTGCGGACTTTGCGTGCAGTTTGCTTCATAATGACTTGTTGTCCAAGTGTCACTTGACCATCGCCAGCCATTGCCGCATGGCCGTTTTGCCGTACCGCAAATATTGTAGTCGCATGAATTGAATTATTCATTCCTATTTCTCCTTTTTAGCTCGAGGATGTGCATTTAAATACACTTTGCGCAATTGTTGATTAGAAACATGTGTATAGCGGCCAGTCGTCGATAAGTTAACATGGCCGAGCAGTGATTGCACCGTTCTTAAATCTGCACCTTCATTCAGCATATGTGTCGCAAACGTATGGCGCAGCTTATGCGGATGAATATCTGTCACGCCTGCAGTCCGCTTCACTATGTCATTCAATACATAGCGTACACCGCGTTCTGTAATCGGACGTCCGTTCATATTAACCAACAGATAATCATGCGTTGATTTCTTAATCGGCGCAAACTCAGAAAGATAACGTTCGATACTTTCTCTGCACATATTTCCAAAAGGAATAAAGCGTTCTTTATTACCTTTACCTAATACTTTGACACCCGGCGAATTTAAATCTAAATCCTCTAACTTGATGTTCACTAATTCTGAAACTCGAATACCAGTACCATATAATAATTCTAAAATGACACGATCTCGCATACCTTTTGTTCCATCTTCTTCTACGGTTTCAAAGAGTGCACTCATTTCTTCTTCATAAAAGAAGTGTGGTAAGTATTGTTCTTTTTTCGGATGCACGAGTTGAACAAATGGGTTAATAATTGTGTCATCTTGTGTCATCCAATATTCATAGAAAGACCGTAACGTTGAAATTTTACGAGAAACTGTTGTTCTTTTCAAGCCTTTTGAATATAAATATGATAAATAATTTCTTGCATCTTTATATTCGAAAGATTTTAATTGTAAATGCTCTTGTTCTAAAAAGCTGTTAAATTGAATTAAATCATCATGATATGATTTCAAAGTATGTTTAGAAAAAAAGCGTTCAACTTTCAGCATATATAAAAAATTGTCTTGGATTTTATTCAATAAAAACCCCTCCATCATTTGCATTGTAGCATATCGACAGAGGGAGCTGCAGTGATTTAAGTCTCGAAACCGCAAACGTTTTCTAAACACAAATCCATTTTATCAAAATATTCATAATTTATCACAATGTTTGCTTAAAATTCTCTAAATACGTTAACGCACGATTTGCTTGTTGTTCATATCTCTCTTTTTTGTCTTTAATGCGTTTCTCTAATGAAGGCACTAAACCGAAGTTTGCATTCATAGGTTGGAAGTTCTTATTGTTTTTAGCATGTGAAATGTAGTATGCCATGCTGCCGATCATTGTTTCGCGCGGGAAGATGACTTCTGCTTTGTTTTGAAGTTTATGTGCAACGTTGATACCCGCAACTAAACCGCTTGCGGCACTTTCTACATAACCTTCAACACCAGTCATTTGACCTGCAAAGTATACTTTGTCGTGGCCTTTCAATTGATACGTTTCGCTTAATACATCCGGTGAGTTGATAAATGTATTTCTGTGCATAACACCATAACGTACAATATCTACATTTTCTAAACCAGGGATCAGACGGATGACATCTTTTTGTGCACCCCATTTTAAATGTGTCTGGAATCCGACAATATTATACAACGTACCTGCTGCGTCGTCTTGACGTAATTGAACGACCGCAAATGGACGTTTGCCTGTTTTAGGATCTTCTAAGCCGACTGGTTTCATTGGACCGAACAATAATGTTTTGCGTCCGCGTTCTGCCATCACTTCAAACGGCATACAGCCTTCGAAATACTTTTCTTTCTCGAATTCATTTACTGGTGCAGTTTCAGCTTTTAATATTGCATCGTAGAATCTATCGAATTCTTCTTCTGTCATCGGACAGTTCAAGTAAGCTGCTTCGCCTTTATCATATCTTGATTTCAAATACACTTTATCCATATCGATTGTATCTTTTTCAATGATAGGCGCAGCTGCATCATAGAAGTAAAGCTGATCTTCGCCTGTAATGTCTACAATTTCTTTAGCAAGGCCTTCTGTTGTTAAAGGTCCTGTCGCAATAATTGTATAGCCTTCAGGAATTTGTTCGATTTCTTCATTGATAACCGTAATATTCGGATGTGATTTCAACGTATCCGTAATATATCCTGCGAAATCATGTCTGTCTACAGCTAACGCACCGCCAGCAGGCACACGTGCATTATCTGCCGCTCTGATAATCAATGAATCTAAACGGCGCATTTCTTCTTTCAACACACCTACCGCGTTTGTCAGTGAGTTACCGCGTAAAGAGTTTGAACAAACCAACTCCGCAAATTTATCCGTATGATGCGCAGGTGTTTGTTTTACTGGACGCATTTCGATTAAATTCACTTTAATTCCTCTTTGTGCCAGCTGATATGCTGCTTCTGATCCTGCTAGACCAGCACCAACTACATTAACTGTGTCTGTCATTAATAATCCTCCTCAATCAGATGAAAAGAGGCAAGACGCAATTAGCGTAGTGCCGTTTTGTGTCCAACCTCTCAACTCTGGCTTTATTTTTGAACTTCTTCTTTATAATCGCAATTTGAGCAAACCACTTGGCTTGAACGTCCTTTTTTACGTACCACTAAGTGGTGGTCGCATTTAGGGCAATCTCTGCCTACTGGTTTATCCCATGAAATATAGTCGCATTCTGGATAGTTCGAACAACCGTAAAAGATTCTTCCTTTTTTAGATTTGCGTTCAACAACTTCGCCATCTTTGCATTTCGGACATTTTACGCCGATTTCTTTAACGATAGCTTTCGTGTTTCTGCAATCCGGGAAGTTGGAACAAGCCATGAACTTGCCGTAACGTCCCATTTTAATTACCATCGGAGCACCGCATTTTTCACAATCTTCTCCAGCCGGTTCATCTTTGATTTCAATTTTTTCCATTTCTTTTTCAGCACGTTCTACATCATCTTTGAACCCGCCATAGAAATTTGCTACAACATTTCTCCATTTTTCATCGCCGTCTGCGATTTTATCAAGTAATGTTTCCATGTTGACTGTAAATTCGACATCAATGATTTCAGGGAAGTATTCTTTTACTTGTTCATGCACGATTTCACCTAACTCTGTCGGCACAAACCGCTTACTTTCCAATTTAACATAGTTTCGCTTTTGAATGGTGTCAATCGTCGGTGCATAAGTCGAAGGTCTTCCGATTTTAAGTTCTTCCAACGTTTTAACCAAGCGCGCTTCAGTATATCTTGGAGGCGGTTGTGTAAAGTGTTGAGAAGGTTCGATGTTTGTCGCAATGACTGTTTCGCCTTCTTCGATAATCGGCAAGCGTTTATTTTGCTCTTCTTCATCTTTTGATTCCACATATAAAGTCATGAAACCTTTGAATTTGATTGATTGGCCATTCGCACGGAATTTAATATCGTTTTGCTCAATGTCCATCGCTACTGTATCAATTACAGCAGGTGCCATTTGACTTGCGACAAAACGTTCCCAAATCAATTTATACAAACGGTATTGGTCTTTCGTCAAATATGCTTTCATCTCATCAGGTGTACGCAAAGTTTTCGTAGGACGAATCGCTTCGTGGGCATCTTGATCCCCTTGTTTGCCTGATGCCTTGCGATGAGAAATATATTCTTTACCGTATTTTTCAGTAATGTAATCTTTCGTTTCTGCTTTTGCATCTGCAGAGATACGTGTAGAGTCAGTACGCATATAAGTAATCAAACCGACTGTACCTTGGCGTTTTAAATCGATACCTTCATACAGCTGCTGTGCAACCATCATAGTTTTTCTCGTCTTGAAGCCTAGTTTTCTAGAAGCTTCTTGTTGCAAAGTAGAAGTTGTGAATGGATTTGCTGGATTACGTTTTTTCTCTTTGCGTGTCACTTTTGTCACTTCGAAATTCTCGCCATCAAGCTGATCCGTCACAAATTTTACATCATCTTTATTCTTCAATTTATAAGGCTTGTGCTTATAATGAAGGAATTTTGCTGTGAAAGTCGATTTTTTATAGCGGAATTTCCCTTCGATTTTCCAATATTCTTCTGGTTTGAAATTACGGATTTCATTTTCACGATCAATCACTAGACGCAACGCAACAGATTGTACACGCCCAGCTGAAAGTCCTTTTTTAACTTTTTTCCATAATACCGGTGAAATATTGTAACCTACTAATCTGTCTACAATACGGCGTGCTTGCTGTGCATCGACTAGATTACGCTCTAAACTTCTCGGCGTTTTAAAACTTTCTTTTACTGCATCCTTCGTAATTTCGTTAAATACAACTCGGTTTTTAGCATTTTCATCTAATTTTAAAATGTTTGCTAAGTGCCATGCAATTGCTTCACCTTCACGGTCGGGGTCACTTGCTAGGAAGATTTTCTTTGCTTTTTTAGCATGTCTCTTTAATTCAGCAACGACCGGTCCTTTACCACGAATCGTAATATATTTGGGTTCAAAATCATCTTCAACATCTACGCCCATTTGGCTTCTCGGCAAATCTCTGACATGCCCCATTGAAGCGATAACTTTATAACGTTTCCCTAAATATTTTTCAATTGTTTTTGCTTTTGCAGGCGACTCAACTATGACTAAATTATCTGCCAAAGTAGGATCCCCCTTTGCTCCAATTAAATGTTCCTTGTTACAAAGATAAATGATAAACGGTTTATTTTACATTTGTCAATATTTTAATTTACATGAATATCAACGATTGACATCAATATTAGTGATAATTCCATCTATTGTATCACTCAATCTGTTGATAATCTTCAATAATATCTTGTGCACAAAGTACAATCTTTGCACCTTCTTGCGCACGCTTTAAATTACCGCGTGTTAATGATTGAAAGAGACTGCCCGGCAGCACATAAACATTGCGGTTTTGTTCTAAAGCTAAATCCACTGTGATTTGTGCTCCGCTTCTTTCCCTCGACTCTGTAATCATCACACCTTGTGCTAATCCGCTGATAATACGATTGCGTTCTGGAAACTTATATTTTTTCGGCGGATCGCTTGGAATATATTCACTGATAGTTAATCCTTTTCTTTCTATTATAGAACGCACTGCTTTTGTTTCTTTCGGATAATGATGATAATGTCCGAATGCTAAGACACCTATCGTCGGCATATGATGATGCAATGCTGCTTGATGTGCAAAGCAGTCTCCGCCTTTTGCTAAACCGGAAACTATCACAAAAGGATATAAAGATAAATCAGCCATTAATACTTTCAAAACTTTCTCAGTGTATGCGGTAGCTTCTCTGGAACCTACGATACTTAAGTAGTTCTGTCCGCGCAATAAATCTAAGTTTCCTTTGCAAAACAAAATCAATGGCGGATCATAAATGTTTTTTAGCAGTTTCGGATAGAGAGGATGAAAAATTGAAATAATCTCGATGTTTGAGTCAGTTAATTTGCGTCGGATTTGTTCAACATTGAGCGTACAATAGTTGTGATAATAAGTTGCGGCATAACGTGAAGGAGTATGATTTGAAAAATGTCGAAGATTTGTCATTTTTTCTTTAAGAGGCAAATCAAAATAATCGGAGTTGCTGCTTAATAATGCATATATCTGCCTTGTGGAATAGCCGGCAAAGCGTAATTTGAGGAGTTCTGAATCGATTGTTTTATGAGGCATATCTTTCCTGCTTTCTATGTTGTTTGATGTCATTATACATAGAAATCAATATTTCAGACAACACTTTTCTGATTAGAACCTAATGTTAGGAGTTTCTACTATTATATGTAAGTAAAACGATAAATTAATCTATAGCTATAGGAATACTCAAGTATGAAAATGAAAAGACACAGATTTGCGAAACAATGCAAACCTGTGTCTGACTCTCTATTTATTTCAACGCAGCTTATGCGTCTTTTTTAACTGTTAATAATTGTTCGTAGATACCCGCTTCTTTTGCCGCTTCAATTAAAGTTGAACCGATTTCAGAAGGTGTATCTGCTGTTTTAACACCATTTTCATTGAGTGTTTTGATTTTTTCTTTAGCAGTACCTTTACCGCCAGAAATAATCGCACCAGCATGGCCCATACGTTTACCTGGAGGGGCTGTTTGACCTCCGATGAAGCCTACAACTGGTTTAGTCATGTTAGCTTTAATCCATTCAGCCGCTTCTTCCTCAGCAGTACCGCCGATTTCACCGATCATTACAACAGCTTTTGTATCTTCATCTTTATTGAATGCATCTAATACATCGATGAAGTTTGTACCGTTGACTGGGTCGCCACCGATACCAACAGCTGAAGTTTGTCCGATTCCTTCTTCAGTTAATTGATGCACTGCTTCGTAAGTTAATGTACCAGAACGTGATACAACACCTACATGGCCTTTTTTGTGGATATAGCCAGGCATAATTCCGATTTTGCAATCATCTGGAGAGATAACACCTGGGCAGTTTGGTCCGATTAAACGTGTATGTTTATCTTCTAAATAACGTTTAACTTTAACCATATCAAGAACAGGAATGTGTTCTGTGATACAAATTGCTAAATCTAATTCAGCATCTGCACATTCTAAAATTGCGTCAGCCGCAAATGGAGCTGGAACGTAAATTACTGAAACGTTTGCTCCTGTTTCTTTTTTCGCTTCTTCTACAGTGTTGAATACTGGTACGCCTTCAACTACTTGACCGCCTTTACCAGGTGTAACACCTGCAACGATTTGAGTACCGTATTCAAGCATTTGTTTCGTATGGAAAAGGGCTGTAGACCCAGTGATACCTTGTACAATTACTTTTGTGTTCTTATCAACATATACGCTCATCTTAGTGTCTCATCCTTTCCTTAGACTTCTTTGACAAGTTTGACAATTTTTTGAGCGCCTTCAGCCATTGTTGCTGCCGGCTCAATTGCTAAACCTGAATCTTTTAAGATTTGTTTACCTAACTCAACGTTTGTACCTTCAAGACGTACTACTAAAGGCAATGTTAAGTCTACTTCTTTAACTGCTGCTACGATACCTTCTGCGATAATGTCGCAACGCATGATACCACCGAAGATATTTACAAAGATACCTTTAACATGATCATCGCCTAAGATGATTTTGAATGCTTCAGTAACTTTTTCTTTCGTAGCGCCGCCGCCTACGTCTAAGAAGTTTGCAGGATGGCCTCCGAAGTGATTGATTGTATCCATTGTTGCCATAGCTAAGCCGGCACCGTTAACCATACAACCGATGTCGCCATCTAAAGCAATGTAAGATAAATCGTATTTAGAAGCTTCGATTTCTTTTGGATCTTCTTCTTCTAAATCACGGAATTCTAAAATGTCTTTGTGTCTGAATAATGCGTTATCGTCAAAGTTGATTTTAGCATCTAATGCTAAAACATCTCCGTCGCCTGTAGTTACAAGCGGGTTGATTTCAACGATAGAAGCATCTTTTTCGATAAATACATTGTATAAAGCGATTAAGAATTTAGCCGCTTTGTTGATTGATTCTTTTGGAATATTGATATTGAAAGCAATACGACGTGCTTGGTATGGTGCTAAACCAACAACAGGATCGATAGTTTCTTTGAAGATTTTTTCTGGTGTTGAAGCCGCTACTTCTTCAATTTCAGTACCGCCTTCTTCAGATGCCATTAAAGTAACGCGATCTGTCGCACGGTCAATAACGAAACCTACGTAATATTCTTTTTGAATATCGCAGCCTTCTTCAATATATAAACGTTTAACTTCTTTACCTTGTGGTCCAGTTTGGTGAGTTACAAGAGTTTTACCTAATAATTCTTTAGCGTAAGCTTCCACTTCTGATAATGACTTAGCGATTTTAACACCGCCAGCTTTACCTCTACCCCCAGCGTGGATTTGTGCTTTTACAACATAAACATCAGTGTCTAATTCTTTAGCTTTTTCTACTGCTTCGTCAACAGTGAATGCTACACGTCCTTCTGGAACTGGAACGCCCATTGAACGAAAGATTTGTTTTCCTTGATACTCGTGGATATTCATTCTCCATCCTCCTGTTTCTTAGGTTAAGTACACTGTTAATTATAGAAAATGAAAGCGCTATTGTAAACTGAAAGAGGCTTATTTTGTCAATTTTGTTAATTTTTTAATTATCCCTTGAAACCTTGGTAGATATGAGATTGTAACTATTATAGTAGTTTTTCAAATTACTCTGAATATTACACAAGGCTGGCACCAATTTTTACAATTTGCACCAACCTTATTTTCAATCATTTTTAGTTGTAAGTGATTTAATCGGTTCAAAAGATTTTCTGTGTTCTGGAGTAACCCCAAGCTTATCTATTCCTGCTAGATGTGCTTTTGTGCCATAGCCTACATTATGTTCAAAATCATAACCTGGATATTCTGCACTTAATTCACGCATATAAGCATCACGATATTCTTTTGCCATAATACTCGCAGCTGCGATTGAAACACTTTTTGCGTCCCCTTTGATAATCGAAGTTTGCGCAATATCTAATGGCAGCTCCATCGCATCTATCAAAAGATGCGTCGGTTGTTTTGGCAAAGCTTCTATCGCTCGCATCATTGCGACTTGAGTCGCTTGATAAATATTCAAGTCGTCAATTTCTTCAGGTGTTGCCAAACCATAAGCATACGTCGCGTTTTGTTCAAGTGCTGCTTTAAGTTCCAGTCTTTTAGCAGGTGAAACTTTTTTCGAATCATCTAATCCATAATAAGCATGACCCGCGTTTAAGATCTCAGCACATGCGACAACCGGACCTGCTAATGGTCCTCTGCCGACTTCATCGATCCCGCAGATTACAGCTTGTGCATCTTGAGACAATATTTCATTTTCATACTCTGACATCGTTTCATATTTGTCTATCAGTGCTTGTGCTTTTAAGAGTTGTTTCCTGCGGCTTAAAAGCGCTTGTTGTACACCTTTTCTAGTATCTTGGTTCCATTCATGTGCATCCAGTACTTCTATACTGTCAATAGATTGAAGCAAGGCTTTGATTTCTTTAATCGACTGTCCCATTATTTGATTTCATCTGCCATCTCTTTATAAATATCAAAACTTTGTGTACCTAATTTGGCATTTCTGATGTCATTAATCAGCAATTCAATTACCGCTTCATAATCCACTTCATTTCCGCGCTGCAATAATCCGCGTCTGCGTCCTATCGCATCAAACCACTCTAGATTTTCTGCTTCAGCATCCAAATCCACATTATAATGCTTTTGCAGAGCTTCAATTGCATGTGCTTTATAAAACTCTAATCCATAAATCGCAACATCATCCAAATGCACAATACTGTCTTTGATTGCACCTGTTAAGCTTAATTTCTTACCGACAATCTGATCTTCGAATTTCGGCCAAAGAATTCCCGGTGTATCTAACAGTTGAAGCGACTTTCCGACTTTAATCCATTGCTGCTGCTTGGTAACGCCTGGAGTATTACCTGTTTTCGCAATCGCTTTATTTGCTAGTTTATTAATTAAAGTAGATTTCCCTACATTCGGAATACCGACAATCATGGCACGAATTGCTCGCGGTTTTAAACCTTTTGCTTTATCACGTTCGAACTTTTCTTTTGTTGCTTCAATTGCAGCTTGCTCTACTTGTTTTAAACCCTTGCCATGCTTAGCATCTACAGCTACTGGGAAATAACCTTTACCTTTGAAATATTCTTCCCATTTGGCTAATTCATTTAAATTTGCCATATCTTTTTTATTCATAATCACCACACGCGGCTTATTTTGAATAACTTCATCAATCATCGGGTTTCTTGAGCTATAAGGAATACGTGCGTCTACCAATTCAAAAACAACATCAACCTTCTTTAATTGTTCAGACACTTCACGTTTCGCTTTCGCCATATGCCCTGGATACCATTGAATTACCATGATTCATCACCTTTCATTTATAACGTTCTTATTCATTCGCATTCTCTTTATTATACTATATTTTGAGAGTCATGAAAAAATGAAAAATAGGACCTGAAACCATTGCAGTTCCAGATCCATATTTTTATACAAAGTTACGTTTATACTTTTTGCGCCATTCTTTTTCAAAACATTGTTCACCATTGTTATAAGCAACAAGTTGATTAAATAAATAGAAGTATTCTTCATCACACCACATATCGCTGATGGTTTCGACTTTAGTATCTATATCGTCATCTTTAACAATGACATCCCATGTACATCTTACGTGTGCTGATAACGGGTCATCTTCAATAATAATGAAATCATTATAATTCTCTGTACCGTAAGTAATATTAAGGTGCGGTAAGTTTCTTAACCCCTCATCAGAGTAATCCGCTAATACCCATTTGTCTTCTGTTAATTTTTTGATGACATCTCTTGTTCTGCTGCCTTCTCTAATCACTTCTTTTTCTAATGGTTCAGCTGTTTCTGAATTCGGATAGTTTAATGTGACAGGTTCAAATTTGTTAACATGCGGCAATTCAACTTTCGAATGTTCCAAGTCCACATCTAAGTTCACCATCTCAGGCGAAGGCCAAACTTGCGGCCAGTATGTCGGGGACATAGTTATCTCAAGATGATGTCCCTTCGGCAGCTGATAACCGACAACATCTAACGGGAATTCTACATCCACATATTGATCTGTCGGTAAAGCTTCAGGGAATTCATGACTCTGATAATGGTTAATATTAAATTGTCCTCTTGTAATTAATGTTTTCTTGCCGTTAGGGTGTACATCTGAAAGCCGAACATGAATGTTTGCTTGTTCTTTATCTGATTTCACCCTTAATTTTGCGATAGGCATACCAATTATATTGATTGGTTCATCAAACCTTTTACAAGAAATCGTAGTAGCTAATGCATTATCAATTGTTTGATCGTCAGGTAAATCGCCTTCTTGGCCAAATGGACAAAATACACCTGAATAAAGTCCATGATGCTGGCAATTCAACAATCTGACAGAACCCTCTAAATCTTTCAAAATATCTTGATGTTCCACTTTTTCATGATATAAATCCATCCACTCTCCAGAGCGGTATGCATATGAAGTTTTAGGTTCAACAGAATCTTGCAGATAAACTAAAAACTCATCTTGGTGTGCTTCATAATCTGGATTTTCCATCCATTTATCCAGCCATTCCAACACTTCTTGCAGGTAACCGATTTGAGGTCCAGGAATTGCAAGGTCTGGGAACTCATGCGCCCAAGGTCCGACTATTGCCTTTTTAGGTACATTTAAATTTTCCATCAAGCGAAATAGTGCGTTCGGATATGCATCTGCCCAACCGCTCATCGTCAGCACAGGTATGTTGATATCCGAATAATCTTCATTGACTGAACCATGTTTCCAATAACTGTTTCTCGTTTGATTTTCTACCCATCTTTCCACAAACGGCGGTGTTTTATCTAATCTGTCGATCCACATATCATACCAGCGATCGCCTACAAATTTAGGAAACGGCGGACGTGCATTATATGCAAACATTGTTGATGCCCACCAAAGCATATCTGATGCCATCATAGTGCCGCCGCGATAATGCACATCACCAGCATATCTGTCATCAGTAGAACATAATGTAATAATTGTTTTTAACGCTTTAGGACGTCTCGCAGCAATTTGCAGACCATTGAATCCTCCCCAGGATTTTCCAATCATAGCCACTGAGCCGTTGGACCAAGGCTGTTTTGCAATCCATTCGATAATCTCTATACCATCATCTTGTTCGACTTTAGGATATTCATCATCGATAATGCCTTCTGAATCGCCAGTTCCTCTTATATCCACTCTGACAGATGTATAACCGTGTCCTGCAAAGTACTTATGTCTTATTTCATCGCGCAAAGCAGTAAAATCATCTTTTCTGTACGGTAAATATTCTAAGACAGTACCTTTATTCTTACCTTCCATCACAGGCGCCCAAATTTTTGCTGAAAGTTTTGTGCCGTCTGACATAGTTATCCATGTATGATGTGTAATTTCAACTTCATAAGGCATATCTTTCACAATATTAATCTTGTTATAATCTACATCAAATACTCCCATTGATTATGAGTCCTCCTTTTTAATTGGAAAATCTTGTTTAAACCATCTGAACAACGAAATAATCAATAAAATATAAATCAAAACAATAGGTACAGAAACCACAACTGCTGAGGTTTGAATGACATCAAGCCCTCCTATCAACAGTAAGGAAATAGATAACAAGGCCATCAATACGCCCCAAACGATTGTGTGCCACATAGGCGGTTCTATACCGCCTCCGACTTTTTTAGATGCAGTCGAAGCCAAAATATAAGCAGCTGAATCTAATGACGTTGCGAGGAATATAAATCCTAATATAACGAAGAAAGGAATCACCAGCCAACTTACTGGCAATGTTTTTAATATTTCGATTACCGTTGCAGCATCACCATTCTCTGCCATAGATTTTACAACGTCAAATTTTTCAGTGATTTGCAAATTAATAGTATATCCGCCAAACACTGCAAAATACAGCCAGCTTCCTAACGTTCCCCATGCAAGTACATTTAAAATAAGGTTCTTTAATGTACGCCCTTTAGCAATCTTGGCAATGAACAATCCCATGAAAGGTGCAGTGGTCGCAAACCAAGCAAAGTAGAACACTGTCCAAGATTGCGGGAATCCGCTTTGCTTAATCGCATCTGTATAAAAACTCATACGTAAAAAGTTGTTAGACATAATACCCAGGCTATCTGTAAAGTAAGTCAAAATGAATGATGTAGGTCCGACTATAATGACGAATATGGCTAATGCGAGAGCTAAATAAACGTTGAAGTTACTAAGATTTTTAATACCTTTATGAAGCCCAAGCGATGCACTCGTAATATAAATCGCTGACCAGATCACAATAATAATAATGTTCAATAAAGTAGATTGTTCTACTCCTAAAACTTCCCCGATACCTGCTGAAATCATCGGTACTCCTAAACCTAGGGATGTCCCAAGTCCTCCGACTAAACTCCAGATCACTAAAATATCAATGATTTTGCCAATGACACCGTCAGAATATTTTCCTAAGGCACCTTTAACAGATTGACTGACTTTTAGAGAAGGATTTTTCTTTATATAGAATGAGTATGCAATGACTATCGTCGGCAATGCATAAATGCACCATGCAGAAATTCCCCAATGGAACATACCATAAGCTAATGACCATTCAGTAGATTCAGGTGATTTCGGTTTCAAACCAAATGGCGGACCTTGGTAATAATACATAGGTTCTATCATTGACCAGAACATTATGCTAGTCCCCATACCAGCACAGAACAACATCGCACCAAAACTAAAATTGTTGAATTCCGGTTTAGAATCCCCGAGTTTTATTTTTCCATATCTGCTGAACACGATATAAAGCAGAATAATAAATAAACTGAAAACTAAAAACTCAAAGACCCAATCCATACGGTTGTTAATACCAGTTAAAATCTGATTTAAAACAACCTCTGCCGAATCTTTTGTAATAATCAAAGTCACAGTAATGATTAGCAAAACGACTAATGACGGCCAAAAAATAACATGATCTAATTTTGCTTTTTTCATATATCAACTTCCCCCTTTGTTTGTAGATATACACCCTTAGCATATAGTGATGAGAATTTTATATCAACTTTTAATAAATAACAAATCATCATTGTTAGCACTTTTAAATTTATTCTCATATGTTTTTCTTTATATACAATCATTTCAAACTTCATGTATGTTGTTGCGATACAAGATGAGACATGATTAGAAATAAAAAAGAAACATTCCACGTCTAACCATGGAATGTTTCCTACTACTCTCTGGATTATTTAAATTTCACCCTTAACTATGCATTTAATGATTCGATTAATCCTGGTAATTCTTCAATACTGTAGATAACATGATCTGCGCCATTGGCTTCGAATTTCTCTTTGACCGCTTTACCGATTTCAGTACGTTCATCTACTGATAGTTGTTGCCAGTCTGATTCGTTATAACCTGAAAGTGAACTGCCTTTGATGACACCTACTGTGATTACGCCTGCGTTAACTCCTTCTTGTATATCAGAAACTGTATCGCCGACTTTAACGACATGTTGGACCTTTTTCAGTTCAAGTACTTCCATATTTTTAAATATCATATACGGATACGGTCTGCCATGATTGCCGACTAAGTCTGCAGTTGCTACAAAGTCTGGTTCATAGCCTTGCTGTGCTGCATTAGGTTTTACTACTTCCATCATTTCAGAGGTATAACCTGTAGTAGAACCGACTTTGATACCTTTTGCTTTTAACCAATGTGCTGTATCCACAGCGCCTTGTATCGGTGTAGTGAAATCTTCAAGTGTCTGCATCAACTGTGTTTCAAATTGATTATAAAGTTGATCAATGTCTTGTTCTTCTGGTGCTTTGCCATATTTTTCTTCCCATAATCCTTTAATACGCGGCATTTCTAACATTGCTTGAATATGATCGCGTTTCAACATTCCCATAGGTTCTCTTGCTTCTTCAATCGTTACATCAATCCCTGCATCTTTAAAGATATTAACGAAAACGTGTACCGGCGCAAAACAGCCGAAATCAATCATTGTACCTGCCCAATCGAAAATGACACCTTCTATTTTATTAATCATGCTGCACTTCCTCCTCTAAAATATATTGACGGATATTACGAATTAATTTGCTTAAATCTTCCACGTCTAAATCTCCAATGTTGCCGATTCTGAATGAAGGAATATCCATTAATTTTCCTGGATACAATACAAATCCTTCCGCTTTCATTTGATTATAAAAGTCTTCAAAATCAAACTCTGGATAAGGATATAAAAATGTTGTGATAATCGGCGATTGATATGCTTGTTTAATATACGGTGTGAAACCGATATCTGCTAAATGCTTTCTTAAATAGTCATTATTTTCTTGGTAGCGTTGATGTCTTGCTTCTATGCCGCCTTCTTCTTCCAGTTCAACTAATGCTTCTAAGAATGCCGCAACTACATGTGTCGGTGATGTATAGCGCCATTTGCCTTCATCTTTTTCC
This sequence comes from Staphylococcus sp. IVB6181, assembly GCF_025561445.1. NCBI lineage: Bacteria > Bacillati > Bacillota > Bacilli > Caryophanales > Staphylococcaceae > Staphylococcus > Staphylococcus sp. IVB6181. The sequence continues at coordinate 1,803,136 of NZ_CP095096.1, forward strand.
ATTACTTGCCATTGGTCATATAAATCTAACACTAAACTATGCGCATTCCCTTTCGTTGTTTTTAATGTATCCTGTTTTGCGATAACAAAACCAAATCCTGGAACACCTTGGATACATTTATTCGCACTGCTGATAATGTAGTCGATATCTAATGCTGCGACATCAATAGGCAAACCGCCGAAACTGCTCATTGCATCTATAATAATTTTCAGATCAAATGATTGTGCAATTTGTGTTAAAGGTTCAATAGGATTAAGCATTCCAGTTGTCGTTTCGCAGTGTACCATCGCAATATGCGTAATGGTCTTATCTTCTTGTACCAGTGCTTTCACATCATCGAAATCAGGAACTTTGTCATACTCAAATCTTAATGCTGTCACACGCTTGCCGATACGTTCTGCCATTTCAATCATACGATTGCCGTAAGCACCGTTGCTGAGAATAAGGATATGATCCTCTTGGCTTAATGCTGTCTGTAAAACACTTTCGACGACAAAACTTCCGCTGCCTTGTTGTAAAACTGTCGTATATTCATCCGCATTTACACCTGATAAATCTAATAAGCGTTTGCGAATGTCTTGTGTAACTGACTTATAATCGTTATCCCATGTACATCTATCCTCTAACATTTGTTCCTTTACTTTCTTTGTTGTTGTCAATGGTCCTGGTGTTAATAATTTATAATCATGTGCCATGATTATTTGCCCCCTTTTTGTTCTTTTTTAATATCCGCTTCTTTTTTAGCTTCATTAAAGATGGTTTGATGCTGATCTAATAAGTTCACAGTTAAAGGTGTCGGCCATGCTTTTGGATGACTCGGCTTCATCGCTTCATCTACTTTTTCACCTTTATAAAGCGGTACTGGATATTCTTTCAATAAATCTTTTCGTCCATACTTTTGAATTACTGCTACCATTTTTTGTGCTTTTTGCTGGCGTTCTCCGCCTTTTTTCACAACTGCTGCTGCTTCTGTCAAAGCAAAGTTGCCTTCAGTCGGATCAATATACTTAATCGGTTCTCCTTCTTTCTCGGCATCAATGGCTTGGTTTCTTAATCCTGCACCTACTGTTGCTTCTCCGGATTGTACTTTTTTCAACGGCCCTGAACCTGAGCTTTCTAAATGCGGTCCGGCATTGATAATGAGCGGTTCAATAATGTGTTTGCCTTCTTTTTCTCCGTATTGATCAAGTACACCTTGCAACAAGAGCCAGCCTGTTGAAGAATCCATAATATTCGGGAAGGAAATTTCATTTTTATATTCCGGCTTCGTTAAATCTTTAATCGTATGCGGCATCGGTAATCCTTTTTCTTTAAGTGCTTTCGTATTTACAAACAATGAACCCATATTGCCTAGGATAGGAGTCATATAGTCGGGATACTGTTTGATTTCTTGCTGCTGAATAGAAGATGGCATTGCCGCAAACATATCATGTTCTTTTTGTGCACTTTCTAAATAGTAGCTTGCTTGTGTAATGATATCCGCTTCGATATTTTTGCCTTCTGCCATAATTTTCCCGCCTAATTCAGATGTCGACTGCGGCTGAATAATATATTCACCTTTATAGCCATGCGTATTTAATGCTTTCTCCATCGCAGCAATCGCTTCTTCATCGGCATTGGTTTGAATAATCACTTTATCTGAAGAAGAGCCTAAACCTACATATGAGAAATACAGCAGCACCAAACACAGCAAACTGACTAACACAATTTTAATTTTCAACGCAATTCCCTCCCTTTGTCATAACGCAACCAAAGGTGACTGATTACGCGTACTATAATATTCGTCAGTAAGATTAAAATAGATAGAATGAAGATATCTGTGAACCTGTTAAAGTGCTGCAGCTGATTGATTTGCGTTGAAACAATCTGAGTTGATGTAGAAACTAAGAAGATAACTCCGCTGATGGTTACCATTGCATTAATAAAATAGTAATTAATCATTTCAACAATAGTAGTCTTCATATTCGGTAAAATCACTTTAAAGACCGTTTCAAACCAGCTGTCTTTCAATAACATACTTGTCACATCCCAAGACTTATCCAGTTTTTCCATGGCACCTTTAGCCATTAAATAAGGCGTTGTGAAATAATGCACCACGATACTGAGAATCACAATTAAGAAAGTGCCTTTTAACGAACTGTTTTGGAAAAAGAGCAAATATGCTAAACCTAAAATCATACCTGGCACTGTATTCGTCAGCATAGCGATCAGATTAAGCCCTTTTCTTCCGGCTAATTGTGTACGTGTGCTGATAATCGCACTGAAGAAAGCGATAATCGTTCCAAATACAGCTGTACAAACTGCAACAAAAACCGATTGCATATACACATGAACTAAGACTTCATCTTTCAGCAAATTAATAATATGTTTTAATGTAAATTGCATATTGTAGGGATAATTAGTCGTGAAAGGTACGACAAACATCACCATAAATATCACTAAAATAAGCGTACTTAAAATAAAAGTCAGTGTTCCGATAATACTGTCATGCATAGGTTTTTTGTTCGGACTGTATTGTTGTGCAAAGCGATGTTCGACATTCCATCTTTCAATTACAGTCAAGAATATAAAGCCGAGCAATGCTGGAAGCAGCATAATCATCGCAATGACTGCACCTTGTGCAAATTTAGGAATCGAACCTAAGATAGTCTGATAGAGCAAGATAGAAATCACTGTGTCGTCCGCTCCGATTGAAGCAGGTATACCAAAATCTGTGAAACTTAAAATAAATGACAAGATAAAGGCATTGCCGATAGGAATGACTAACGGTCTTAACAATGTATGATAAAATCTGCGCAGCCCATTATCATGCATGAGTTGAGAAACATAGAAAAAACGATGATCAATATAATTAAATGCATTATTGATGATAATAAAAGCTGCCGGCAACGTATAAATAATGTATCCGATAAGCATCCCCTTTTCACCATAGACAGTAAATAAAGGTTCGCCTAAAAATCGAGCAATAATACCTTCATTGCCGAATAAATACATCAACAAGAAACCGTAAGTGATTGTCGGTACTAACATCGGCAGCATCACCATGCCATGCGTGTATTGTTTGAGCATACGCGGCAGCGCTGTGACTTGAAGCGCATACGCAGTCAAAACGCTAATACCGCTGTAATAAATGCGGCGATGAAAGACAATTTCAAACTTCGAAACAATGCTTTCGTCACTTCAGGATTCGTTAATACTTCTTTAAAATACACACCGCTTAACTGTCCGTTGTCTACTACTGAACGCCCCAGCAGCAACAGTATCGGCAAGATTAAAAAGATAATAAAGAATGCTAATAATAAAATTTGTATAATGCGCTGACTCCATAACTTATGCACCATGTTGTTCACCAAACAATTGATAAATATGATGACGCTTGATTTCCAATTGGTTCAAAATAAATTGTCTTACAAACTTTGAATTCGGACGGTGAATAATATCTTCAGGTGTACCGAATTGTGCGATTTTCCCTTCTTGAATCACCACAATTTTATCTGCCATTGTCAATGCTTCTTCAGGAGCATGTGTCACAATAATCGTTGTTAGATTTAATGATTTTGCTACTTTGATAATCATGTCTTTAATACGTTCTTTAATCATGCCGTCCAGCGCACTTAAAGGTTCATCCATTAATAGTACTTTCGGTTCCATAACAATTGTGCGAGCAATCAAAACTCTTTGCTTTTGTCCGCCTGATAATTCGTGAATCTTTTTGTATAAATGCGGACGCAATTCTAGTAATTCGATTAAATCCGAAACTTCTTTCGTATTCGGGTCTTTCTTTAAATTGTTCAAACCATACATAATATTGTCGCGTGCATTTAAATGCGGGAATAAACAATAGTCTTGAAAGACAATATTGAAACCTCTTTTTTGCATTGGTACATGATGAATCGGCGAATGATTAAAATGAATTTCACCGCTTGTTACTTCCGTTAATCCTAAAATCATATTCAATAAAGTCGTTTTGCCGCAACCGCTTGGCCCTAATAACGCTACGATCTCTCCATTTTCAATATCCAAGTTAATGTCCTTTAATACTTCATTGTTGTCGTATTGCTTTGTTACATTTTTTAAACTGAGCATAATAAGCACCTCCGCTTTGGTATACTCAAAGCATAAGAAATGATTATTAAGTCAGTGTTAAAAATGTTTAAGTCTTGATTAAGTTATGACTATATTATTACCAACTTTGTTTATTTCTAATCATTTCGGGGGTATGATGTTACTAATAAGATATTGAGGTGAAACGAAGATGCTTCCAACTGAAAGAAGAGCTGAAATTATACAAAAACTAGAAAAAAACAACTTCCTGGAATTAAAGACCTTACATAAGGAACTTAATATTTCTATGGAAACTTTACGCAGAGATGTGCAACAGTTAGTCAAAGACGATTTAGTGCTTAAAGAATACGGCGGAATCAGAATCAATAAAGAACAAAATGGAGAATCTGCGATTGAACGCAGATTAGATCGTCATTTAGATAAGAAGAAAAGTATTGCACAAAAAGCGTTGAAAGAGATTCAAGACGGAGATTGTATTTATTTAGACAGCGGATCGACCACTTTACAGATTGCTAAAGGATTAGACAGAAAAAACAACCTTACTATAGTGACGAACTCTATTCCTGTTTTAATACAATGCATGGAGTATGGGCATAGCTTAATTTCTATCGGAGGCAAAATCAGAGCGTCTGAACAATCGCTGACGCAATTCGACTTCCTATTCAATTTTGAACGATTGAATATTAATAAAGGATTCTTTTGCTGCAGCGGTGTATCTGCACAAAACGGCGTTACTGATTACAGCTTAGAAGAAGTCGAAACCAGAATCCGTCTGATGCATATTTCGCAGCAATGTTACCTGACAGCAGACAGCAGTAAAATCAATAAAGTCGTTACTGCTAAAATCAGCGATGCAAAAGATTTTAATTGGTTCATCACTGATGATGCAATTAATCATAAGGATAAACAAGCATTAGAAACAGCAGGACTTAAAGTTTTGTAATTAAAGAAATGAAACATAACAAATAAAAACAGGATGTATTTGCAAAAAAGTCTAGTTGCCTCTTTCGCAAATACATCCTGTTTATTTAAATACCTTCTATTCTTCTACAGGTACATATACTTTTGCTGCATAGTCATCTGCCATAGGATTGCCATGCGGATAAAATTCAATACCTGGTGCTTGTCTCATCTTGAAACCTAATTCATTTAAGTAGTGAGGATTATATACCTTTTCACATACACGCTGTATCGCCTCAGGAACCGGCCCTTTTGCATCTGCGACCACATATTTCCCTGCAGGCAGTGTATAGGGGTGCAGTCCTGCTTCTGATTTTTTATCTGATGTCACAGCAATCAAATAATTCATTCCGCTTTCTGTCGGAACAATCACACCTAAAAATCCATCCAATTTATGATTGCTGAGTGCTGCTAGTGTTTTGTCTTGTCCATTTTCATTAAATGCCTGCCATGCTTTCGGCAAACCTTGTTGTGCATCTTGCATTGTCGCAAATTTGCTTAAATAACCGATGACATTCATCTCTTCAAGTGTTTGAACTTCATATTCCATATTATTCACTCCTATGATTTTTCATAATTAACATTCATTACCCTATTTTGCTGTAAATCATAGAATAAATAAAAAAATAACACCAAACAGCACCTTGGCTGTTTGATGTTATGAATAGGATAACTGCTTATTCTTTAAACTTAGTTAAGTCCGCTGCGATATATTCAGAAGCAATGACACCGCGAGATTTTGCCCAAAGTTCACGGCTGACGAAATGAATGCGGTTATTTTTCTTCGCATTGATAGTATTATAAACTTCAGATTGGCGTAATTTTTCAAGCGCTTCTGAGTTTTCATCGTCTACCATCAGAATTAAACGTTCTGGATTTAATGTTTTTAATTGTTCATCTGTTAATTTCAGATACGGTCCATCTTTATATTCAGGATACGTTTTTGAATCTGCTTGTGTGATTGCCATTTTGAAGCCTAAACGTTTCAAGAATTGACCGACATAACTGTTCGCATCATGACCTACGATATGATTGTCTGTTACCACTGCAGCAAGTGTGCCTAAATGTTTGTCGACAGTGATTTCATCTTCGATTTGTTTAATTTTTTGTTCATGAATTGCGACACGTTTTTTCGCTTCTTGTTCTTTTGATACTGCTTTACCGATCAGTTTGAATGATTCTACGTTTTGTTCATAGTTGCCATCAAAACTTTCAAGTAAAATTGTAGGGGCAATTTTTTCAAGGTCTCTATAAATTCTGTGATGGCGTTCACCGTCAGCAATAATCAGTTGCGGTTCAGCTTCTCTTAATGCTTCAATATCAGGATTTTTTCTATCCCCTAATGAAACATAGCTGCCGACTTGTTCTCTGACTGCGTCAAATAAGTTTTCTGCATTGCCGTCATCAGCAATAGCAGCTGGCTTAATATCTAATGCCAGTAAATCTTCTACAAATGAATACTCTAATGCTGCCACTCTATCAACATTAGCTGCAACTTGTGTAATGCCTGATTCATTTCTTACTTCAACCATATTACTATTACCTCCATATTAATGTATCGGTTTATTGTTTACCCATATTAACTATTCCTATACCTTTATTCCCTATACGCTCGAGATTATGCGTGATTCATTAAAATCTTAATTTACAGAACATTGTCAAATACTAAAACATTTCCTTTCCTCATCAAGTTACTGCTAAAATTAAAGAGGGTATATAGAGTACATTAATAATGTTCAATATATGTATTTTTAATTCAGGAGAGACAGACAATGAGATCAAACATAAAACAAAATTTCATACGTTTTCTTAAAATCGCCGGCATAGCTGCAGTGATGATGTTGATAATCTTTTATCCGGCACTTCGTGCATACATGAAGCATCAGATTGTATTCAGCGGTGTTGGAGACGGCTTCAGACAAATGATGCCGTTTCAAAAATATCTTTATCAGCATGTGACGCACTTTGCCAGTTTCTATGATATCTCATTCGGTTTAGGCGGAGACTATATTACTGATTTAGCGTATTACTATTCCACTTCACCGCTCACGTATCTGAACTTTTTCTTTGTGTGGTTAGGTGAACATCTCTTACATATGAATCCAAGCAGTATCGAATTTTGGCCTGGCAACCAACTATTCTTTGCGATTGTCAAAGCTATTTTGACATTTATATCAGCGTACTATATGATGCGCTATTTTAAATTACAACGTTATACTGCTTTAATCGGTACGATTTTGTATACTGCATCTAACGTTATGCTGTATTTCAATTTTACTTGGTCATTTTACGGGGATGTACTCATTTATCTTCCAATCACCTTGCTCGGTGTTGAAAAATTATTCAGAGAACGACGGGCGGGCTGGTTGATTGTCGGCTTAGCCTTAACATTGATTTCAAACTTTTACTTCAGTTACTATGAAGCGATTATTATCGGCGGTTATCTCATTTACAGAACGCTCTTCCAATATAAAGAGGATATTTTAACTAAGATACAAAAAATATACATTACAGCGATAACATTCATTTTAAGTCTGATGATTTCAAGTTATGGCTTTTATACAGGTGTCAGTTCGTTTTTACACAACGACAGAAAACAAAATCCATTGCTGGAATTTCCGTTTTTCGTTGATTTATTGAACACACAAAAGCAGACTTTTTTATCAGGGTTCCATATTATACTTTCAATACTTGTTATCATAGCGCTGCTGCAATTTAAATTGTATCGCCATTATTACTACCGTTTGTTTGCGATTACTACTTGGATCTTTATTTTAGGTTCGTTTACCAACGCATTCGACAGTTTCTTTAACGGCTTTTCAATTCCGCAGCGCAGATGGGTGTATATCCTTACTATGACCGCAGCTCTATTAGTCGCACTCATGATTCAACATTTTGCAGAAATGTCGATTGTTTCACTGATCGTTGCTTGTATTCCAGCTTTCGGTGTTTTATATTTCTCTTCTCGCTTTGCAAAAGGAGATTGGGACTGGTGGATCAGTACAGTACTGATTATCATAATATTAGCTGTCATTATAGTACTCTTTAAAGGCAAAACAAACCGCTGGCTCAAAATCAGCTTAGTCCTGCTTATCTTGCTTCAGCAATATTGGCAGCTGAAAGAATATAAACACAATACACTTTCTGAGTATGAAACTGATATTGCTCAAGTTACCAAACATGATTATTTCAGCAAGCCGTTGAACAAGAAAATCAAAGCGCTGCAAGCCCAAAATAAAGATGATTTAATGCGCATTGACTATATGAGCGGTTACGGACTGAACTCGCCTTTCATTTACGACTATAACGGCATTTCACTCTATTCAAGTATCTTTGATGGTGAAATCTTGAAGTACTATGACAAAACCATGCAAATCAACATGCCTGTCGATAAAAACAGTACTTTCCGTTTATTTAATAATCGTGCAAATTTAATGGCACTTTGGGATGTGACGGATCGTTTCAAAATGGAATCTGATAAGAATATGCCTTACGGCTTTGAGCAGCAAGACAAGATTAAAGATAAAGATGCGACATTTATTCATTCGCATAATCAAATCGATTATCCTGCCGCACACATTACCAACAAAACATTTAATATGGATCAATTGAAATCACCTTTAGATAAAGAACAAGCCATGTTAACTGGTGTGGTTTGGGAGCATCAAAAAGGTAATTCTGATTTTAAACCGAATCAGAATTTATTATCTCAATCTCAAACTGATTTACGCGATGCCAAACAAGTGGATAACAACCACATACAAGTGCAAAAAGATAAAGGCGGTGTCACATTATCATTGCCGCCTGCCCTAGCAAATCAATATCAAGATATGTATGTAGAAATGGATGTTGAACGCATCTCTCCTTCAACAGAACATTATGTAAAATTAAACGAGTATAAACAAAAACGAAATGAACTGGATTATAAATACCGCAGATTTGTCTCACCGGTGACGATGAGAGTAAAAGCATCACCGGAGTTAAAATTACAATTGCCGAAAGGCAAATACCGTTTAAATATCAAAGGTATTTACGGTGAAGATTATGCAACTTTAAGAAATGCAAAAAAATCATTAACACCTGTTAAAGTTACAAAAGAAAACGATGGCCTGCATATCAAAAAACCAAAAGCAGTTTCTGGGAATTTAGTATTGCCTACTGCTTATAGAAAAGGTTTATACGCAGTAATAGACGGCAAGCAGCATGAAGTCAAACAAGGTAATGGTATTATGACTGTAATTAAAACAGAAAAAGGTCAAACTGATATTCACCTGAAGTATCAACCGCCTTTATTCAAAACGCTAATCTTAATTTCTATTATTGGTTTGGTATTAAGTATTTTCTGGTGCAGATTCCTATCAAAACGCAAATTCAAATCATAAAAACATTTCAGTACTGGTATGCAAAGTGAACCGCTTCTGCATACCAGTACTTTTTATATACACACTATTTTTACTAGTCGCTTACATTTATTTTACTGAGTGCTTTAACAGTCTATGCAAACACTGTCCTGAATTTTATACTATTCTCATGAAATTTCAGAAAAAACAATAAAATTCAGAAAGGTTTGGTACAACACTGTGAAAGATGAAAATTATAAAGAAGAAAGCAAGCAACACCTATTAGAATTACTGCAGCAACTGACAACTGATGTATCCAACGATTCATCACCTTCATTCAAGGAAGATACTTGTACCTACGAAGCTTTGATGCAGCGCTTTATAAATATGTTGTATTTAGCAGAAAAAGAAATCCTTCATTCTGCTTTAAAAAATCAACATTCTATATACACACTGACACGCGCACAATATGATAAGCTGGTACATTTAAAACCATCCAAATTTTTGATGCCCTTCGGCAAAAACCGCTATTTCATCTCACCCGAACTAATAAATTTCTATAATCAGCATTATCTTAATAATCAATTCGAAACCTTACCTGAATTGAACAGTTTTGCCGAAAAAACCATCCATCGATTAACAGAAACAGAAAAGCATTGCAGAAGTTATGAAACTAAAAGATTTAAAGATTGTATAGCAGAAAATATAGATGCGAAAACACTCGAACATTTATGCAAGATAACGCAGATTAATGATTATGAAAGTCTCACACATGAAGAAAAATGTGCAGTACTCTCTCAAAAAATACTCAATGATTTTGATTTGATCGAAAAGCTCATCAAAAATATTCCGCCGATTCGCGTTCTCTTTTCATTGATGGTGTTTGAAGATAGAAACAGTTATACAGGTGCAGAAGTACCTGGAAAGAATCGTGCGTTGTTTTTCCTTTTCAGTAATCCTGAATATGATATTTTGTACTTGCCTATTGAATTATTTGAACAATTAAAACATTTTTTCAAAACAAATAATATAGATCCGATGGCCGTCCTCATTCACACACTTAAAGATTTCACCGGCAAAGAACTGGAACCTCAAAAAGAAAAGCAATGGATAACAGATCTGTGCCAAAATCGTTTGACTGACATAGAAACAGAAACATTATTAAATGTTTTAACTAAAGATTATGTATACGCTGAAATACTCGATAGAATGTACAATGAAGAAAAATCAAGCTTTTTCATTAACCTGATCAGTGTTTATGGTTTCTTGCCTTTATCCTTAGTCACAACCTTATATAACCGCTTCTTTGAAGCCGATGAAACAACAACGTCAATCAAAACTCTGATTTCTAAAGTTTATTTCAAATGCGAACATGCATTAGAACAAGGCTATTTAGCCAATGCCACAATACAAGAAGTCATTCCGGAATTAGATATGATATATGTCGATATTCCATACTATATCCCTGAATCCCTTGAGGAATTAGATACTGTTGCAAACAGTTACAATCACTTTGAAGAGGCTGATTTCTTAAAGAGTTATGATTTCTTAATGATGAACGTAAATGTGACAGAAGACATGATTACAGATTGCTGCACATATATAGAAGTTGCGGTTATCGAAGATTTCCTTCTGCCTCAAATCAAAATGCTGCCAAGAGAAGAAGACATTGAAGATTGCGTCAACCAATGGAAATTAGACGGACTCTTTAAAGGTATCCCTGCTAAAACTATAATCAAACACATTACCGTTATGTATAACACTCTGAACCTTTGGTCACTTAGAGGCTATACTAGAAAAGCCTATCAAGCCTTGCAAAAACAAAACGGAACCGCTTCAAACCCTACTAATATCATTGACCTCGATGAATTTATCTAACTAAAAACAAACACGTTCTCATCCTAGTTGAAAAGGAGAGAACGTGTATATTTTTAACATTTTTCAATTGTTTTTAAATTAATCAACAAATATCAAATCTTCTTTTCCAATAAAAAGCGGATAAGTTTGGTTGATTTCTTTAAAATTACTAGACCGGTTTAATTCATCTACTATAATAGATTCACCATTAACATCAATAACAAATCGAATAATCGAGCCGAGCATCGTCATATTTTTCACACAGCCTGATAGCTCAATTGCATTTTCAGTCGGTGTAAAACTCAAAGTCTCTGGTCTAATTGCGACAAAATGACCTTGTTCAGGTTTTTGACCAGTAATGCCTTGCCATTTTTCTGCTTCAATAACATTGTAGCTGCCGATAAATTTAGAGACAAATTCATTATTTGGTGATCTGTAAATGGTCTGCGGTTCACCTTCTTGAACAATATGACCGTCTTTAAGGATATAGACATAATCACTCATAGACATTGCTTCTTCTTGATCATGCGTAACTAGAATCATTGTAATATTTAAGCGCTGTTGAATATCTTTCAGCAATGTTCTTAAAGTTTTTCTGATTTGTGCATCTAGTGCACTCAATGGTTCATCCAGCAATAATACTTTTGGATCCATCACTAATGCACGTGCAAGGGCCACCCTTTGTTGCTGCCCTCCTGATAATTGTGCAGGATATCTTTTTTCAAAACCTGATAATCCTGTAATTCTAATCATCTCAAATACTTTATTCTTAATTTCACTTGCACTCAGCTTTTTGATTTTCAAGCCAAAACTTATATTATCTTCAACAGTTAAATTTGAAAATAATGCATAATGTTGAAAGACCATACCAATATTACGTGCTTTCGGTTCTAACTTATCAATTCTCTTATCATTGATAAATATTTCACCACTATCCACATCGTGTAATCCTGCGATACTTCTGAGAAGTGTACTCTTTCCACATCCGCTAGGCCCTAATAATGTTGTCATAGAACCCTCTTGAATGTTTAAATCTAGACCATGCAGCACAGTTTTATCTTTAAATTTTTTCGTCAGTTTTTGAATTTTGATGAAACTCATTAGAAACCATACCTTTCTTATTTGTTGAAATTTTAAGAATCACAAATGTAATCACCATTAATAAGATGAAATAACAAACCACAATGGCACTTGAAATATGGCCGTTTTTCTTTAGGTTTTGCATTAAGAATACTTGTACAGTTTCAAAGTTTGATCCCAAAATCAAATTGATTAATACAAATTCACCGAATAAAATTGAGAAACAAAGCAAGGCAGTCACTGTAAGACCGTATTTAATATTAGGTAATATCACCTTAATAAAAGCACCCATTTTCGATAGACCTAACATTTCTGCTGCTTCAACCATTTCATTGGCTCTGACTGTTCTTAAGTTATTAGAAACGCCTTGGTAAATGTATGGAAAAATACTAATTATATACGCACCCACCACAATAACAATCATCGGAATGCCTAAGTTTGCATAACCTTTCAATAAACCCACACTTAAGATAACGCCTGGCATAGCATAACAAATGATAATCACAATTTTCATGTATTTATCTAAAGCTGGGTAATAAATCTTAATCGCATATATTGAAGGCACCATAATCAACAATGCTAGTAATAATGACACTGTAACCAATATCAAAGTTCTGACTAATGATAATAAAAATTGATCATTAGTAAATAAGTCCGCATACCATTTAAATGTGAATCCAGCTGGTAAAATCGTATGACTCCAACTCGTTGCAAGTGAATACACTAATGTTGCGATTAAAGGGACTGTTAAATAAAGTACTACAATGAGTACACTGATATTCTTCAGAATATTTTTCATTTGATATCCCTCCGAATCGATTTCATAATGTATTCATTTGCTAACATATTAATCAACAAAATAATCGCTAATACAACAGCTAATGCTGCAGCAATTTCTGGCTGTGCAAAGATATCTCCAGCTACACTATTACCAATACGTATTGCTAATAAGTTATATGAACTGCCTGTTAATGCATAAGCAGATGCATAGGCGCCCATACTATTCGCAAACATTATGGTAAATACTCCTGCAAAACTAGGTAATAAATTCGGCAATGCTATCTTCACCCAATATTGAAAGTTAGATGCACCTAATAAACTTGCTGCTTCTTTCCATCTTTTATCGATACCTTCATAGATTGGAAACAACAACATAATCCCTAACGGAATTTGGAAATATACATAAATCAGCATAATGCCTGTAAAACTATAAACGCTAAAACCACTTAATAAGTTCAATCCCAATCCTTTATCAAGTAAAACAAACACACCTGTATTTCCTAACAAAATAATAAATGCAAAAGCTAAAGGGATCCCAGCAAAATTGGAAGTCAAGTTGGCAATAACCAAGAATTTTTCTTTGAACTTGATTGATTTTTCAGCGATTGCATAAGTTGCAACCGCTGTTAATATCAATGCTATCAAGCTGGATAAAATAGAGATAAGTATTGAATTCCAAAAACTTTGCAAATATAGTTTTTCTTTAAAGATAGTGAAATAGTTTTGCAGTGTGAATGAAGAACCGTCGTTTGTCATAAAACTTCCGTATATCATCATACAAAGCGGAAACACTAAAATTGCTAGAATGACAACTAATAAAACCGCAATCGCAATGATGAAACCATTCTTTTGTTTCATATTTCTTGCTCCTATTACGACTATTTAATTAAAGGCATAATCTCAGATTGCCATTTTTTAGGTAATTCTTTTAATGCTTTATTCCATGCTTCGTTGTCTTTAATTGTTTTTACATTTTTATACATGCTGTCAGGTAATAATTTTGCTTTCGCTTCTTCTGAAATTTTCGCATTTTTTCTGATTGGACGTGCATAACCTTTAGCTAAATTATCTTGTCCTTCATCAGACAGAATAAATTCTCTTGCTACAGCTGCAGCATGCGGGTTTTTTGCATTTTTATTAATAACTGAAGTATAACCGCTCATCACTGAAACATCTTGAGGGATAATTACATCAAAACGTTTTTTATCGATTTGATCACGATAGTTTAATCCATTGAAATCCCAAAGCAATGCAACTTGGTGTTCACCTTTTCCTAAAGAAGCAACATTAGGGTCAGTTGTAACTAAGCGGCCTTCTTTTGCTAATTTTTTAAAGAAATCGATACCTGGTTGCAGATTCTTTTCATCCCCGCCGAATGCGTAAGCTGCTGCTAAAACGGCAAATTGTGCTTGGTTAGCTTTTTCAACGTCGCCAATCGAAACTTTATATTTTCCTTTTTCTAAATCTTTCCAAGTTTTAGGCGCATCTTTAACTGATTCTTTATCAGTCACAAACGCCATTGTTCCTGTATAACTTACAATCCAGTTACCGTCTTTATCTTTTGCCCAATCTGGAATTTCATCAAAGTATTTTGTTTTATAAGATAATGTTAACCCTTTTTCTTTAGCTAACGGACCAAAAGCAATACCGACATCACCAATATCTCCAGAAGCATTTTTCTTTTCTGATTCAAACTTTGCTAATTCTTCTGCACTCGACATATCAGTATCTTTATGTTTAATACCATATTTTTTATCGATATCTGACCAAGTTTCTTTCCAGTTTGCCCATGTATCCGGCATACCTAATGAATTAACTTGTCCTTCTTTTTTTGCTTTTTCTACTACTGTCTTTTCTCCTTCTTTATTAAGATCGACAGATTTGTTTGAACTATCATTTCCGCACGCTGCCAGTAAAATTGCTGCTGACATAGAAACTGTGACTAATCTTTTTAGCATAACAACGTCCTCTTTTCCATAAATTATTTAAAATATAACTATAGTTAACATATCATTTATTTGTTAAGTAGTTGTTAACAGTATGTAAACATATGTACATTCTTGAAAAAATGTATAAAAAAAGACTGAAAACTCATTCCTTGAGTTCACAGTCTGATATTTTAATGATTAATTTAATGCTTCTGCTTCTTCTTTCACATCATCTTTGTCTTCTTCTGCTTCGATAATGTAAGTATTACGGTTGAGTTTATCATTCCATTCAATGATTCTCGCACCTCGTTTTAATTTACCATAGGCATTATAACCTGTTACTCTGCCGTAATTTAATTGAATACCGTAATAGTTAGATGTAAAGTCATTATTGTGATCGTGGCCGCAATATACGCCGTTGATAGTTGTATTGTAATAAAGTTGGTACCATAGTCCGCTGTTTACGCGCGGTGGGCATACATCTTCATAAAGGTTGCCGACATAGCCTTGTTTCGCCGCATCCGCATATTCAGGTAATGGCATATGCATAAATAATTGGTCTGGCATTGTTCTGTTTTTAGCACGATTAATCAACCATTTTTGTTGTTCATAAGTCACAAAGGCATAACCGTCAAACGGTGCTCTTGCATAGTCTCCAGCATCAAGCATATAAATTCTGATACCATTGTCTAAAGTATAGAAATAAGAGTAACAGTCATTATAAACTGCACCGCCTTCACGTTTTACATGCATTACTGATTTATCGATGATTTCCCATAAACGCATTCTGTTATAATTTGATTCACTTTCATGATTACCTAAAGTCACCGCAAATGGTACTTTCAAACTATCGAAGAAGTCAATCACAGCTTTAAATGTTTCAAGTGCACCTTCTTCATTACTCCAAATCAAATCTCCTGTAATAACAATCACATCAGGTGTTTGTTCTTTCACCATTTTTTCAATCAGCTTGAATGTTTTCACATCTTCTTCCTTAAATGGCTGACTGCCGATATGTAAATCTGTTAGTTGCATGATTTTCATAGTTGTTCACTCCTAGTTGATGGTTTGTCGCATCATAAACAGATGTTCCAATTTCTTTTTAAATTATATTAAACCACTTGTATTGTGGCACATATTGAACGAAATGTATAGAAAAAAAGAACACTATTTATGAATGCATGACAAAAAAGCAGAGAGATAAAACATTTCGGCTTATTTTTTCATTGTCAGTTTTAATAAGGCTAGTCTACTTGATACGGTAAAGATTTAACATAATGCATTTCTTTAACATATTTTCCTTTATGAACAATCACCACATATTGCTTATTCGGATCAAAACCTAAGAAATCTAATTTATAAGGTACAAATTCACCGCATTTTGAATAAGCTTGGATATTCTCATACCTTTGCGTGCCCTTGTCTACTTGTGCATATGAATATTCCATGCGCAAGAATGGATTAAACCGATCTGTAAATTGATTTCTAATTGTAGTAACCGCAAATATACCGATGATAATTAACGTACTTAAACTTAATATTATTACCTTCTTCATTCGACTTTCCAACTCCTTCTGGGTGTATTGAACTCTGATGTACAAAGTTGTATAAACAGAATATTCAGATAAATAATTGTACCACTCTGAACACTGCTTCCATTCATTTTACTATATATCATTTTTATTTACTAATCTTTATATATCATCATCTTTCTAAAAGAATAAAAAAAGACTGTCCCTCATTAGGAACAGCCTGGTTTACTCGTATGTCTATCTGTCTAAAATTAGCGAATTTCTTTAATTCTAGCAGCTTTACCACGTAAGTTACGTAAGTAGTAAAGTTTAGCACGTCTAACTTTACCGCGACGAGTTACTTCGATTTTTTCAATTTTTGGAGTGTGTACAGGGAATGTACGTTCAACACCAACACCTGAAGAAATTTTACGAACTGTGAAAGTTTCTGAAACTCCGCCACCGCGGCGTTTGATTACTACACCTTCGAAGACTTGGATACGTTCGCGAGTACCTTCGACGATACGTACGTGTACACGTACTGTGTCTCCGGCACGGAAGTTAGGTAAGTCTGTGCGTAATTGTGATTTAGTAACTGCTTCGATTAATTTGTGATTACTCATTATTTATTCTCTCCTTCAAACTATGTTCTTGCCTCGACAACAAAATAGCAGCGGACCATAGTGATTTTTCGTGCTTAGCACACTTAAATAATATTAGCACACTGCTATTTTGTTTTCAATTGGTTTTTGTAGTTTTCAAGTATTTTTTCATCTTCTGATGATAATGAATACTTTGTTAGTAAATCGGGTCTTTTGACAAATGTTCTGATCAGCTTTTGTTCGTGTCTCCAAGCATCGATTTTAGCGTGATTGCCTGATAATAACACATCAGGGACTGTCATCCCTTCAAATTCTCTTGGGCGTGTATATTGCGGAAACTCTAATAAGCCGTCTGAGAAAGAGTCATCTTGATGAGACTGCTCATTTCCAAGCACGCCTGGAATTAATCGTACAATCGCATCTGTCATGCTCATCGCAGGCAATTCCCCGCCGGTTAATACATAATCTCCGATGGAGATTTCGTCTGTGACTAAATGCTCTCTGATACGTTCATCATAGCCTTCATAATGGCCGCAGATAAATACTAAATGTTCTGCTTGGCTTAATTCTTGCGCAACTGCTTGTGAGAAAGGTTTACCTTGCGGACACATTAAAATTACACGTGTCTGTTCTGTTGTCTCAAGGTCCTTCATCGCATTAAATACAGGTTCTGGTTTCAATACCATCCCTTGACCGCCGCCGAACGGATAGTCATCAACTTGGTTATGCTTATTTACCGCATAATCTCTGAAGTTGACTGTATTCACTGATATGATCGACTTATCTTGTGCACGCTTTAAAATAGAATGATTCAGTACGCCATCAAACATTTCTGGAAACAGTGTTAAATAATCAATTTTCACTCGTCTAACATTCCTTCCAATGGCGTAATTTGAATACGGCGTCCAGATACATCTACATCTTGTACTACATCTGCAATATAGGGAATCAAGTATTCTTTATCGCCTTGAACTACCCATACATCATTAGCGCCGGTTTCAAAGATTTCTTTCACGCGACCAATCGGTGTATCACCATCAAAGACAGTACAGCCGATAATATCGGAATAGTAATACTCATGTTCATCTAATTCAATGGCTTCGTGATCTCGTTCTTGTGTTAAGATAGCACCTTTTAAATGCTCAATATCATTGATATTGTTAATACCTTCAAATGTAAGCATATGGAAGTCTTTATGTTTGCGGTAAGATGCCACAGTTAACTCAAGTGTGTCACCTTTATGATTGACTGTTAAAACTTCGCCAGGTTGAAAACGTGTTTCTGTAAAATCTGAATTAGATTTGACTCTAACTTCGCCTTTAATACCATGTGTATTTACAATTTTGCCGACTTCTACTTTCATATGCACTGGGCCTCCAATATGTGGTCTTGTGTGAAAAAACATTTCTACTTAATAATAACCCTAAGACAACTGTATTGTCTCAGGGTTATGTGATTAAAGCAACTTATTGCTTAACTTACTTAGAATGACGTTGTTCTTCGAATTTTTTCAAAACACCTTCTTTAGATAAGATATTGTGAACTGTGTCAGTTGGTTTCGCACCGTTAGTTAACCATTTAAGTGCTAACTCTTCGTCGATTTTAACTGTTTGAGCTTTGTCTTTAGTTACCGGATCATAAGTTCCGATTTGTTCGATAATACGACCATCACGTGGCGCACGAGCATCAGCTGCTACGATACGGTAGAATGGATTTCTTTTTGAGCCTAAACGTGTTAAGCGGATTTTAACTGCCATGTATAATTCTCTCCTTTGAGTCTTTGTTTTCTTTTCTACAAGAAATAATAATAACAGGTATCAGAAACTTTGTAAAGAGGTTTCTCTTTACCATTTTTATTTTTTTATATATTCTGCGTAAAAAAAGTGCTGTGCGGATAGACACAACACTGATTTTACATATTAGAACGGCAAATTCATGCCTTTCATCATATTTTCAATTTGACTGCGTTTGCCTTTTTTGCCTTTGCCTCCGCCAGTAAATTGTTTCATCATTTTCTTCATGTCATTGAATTGTTTCATCAAACGATTGACTTCTTGAAGTGAACGGCCTGAACCTTTTGCGATACGTTTCTTACGAGATACGTTTAAAATTTCAGGTCTTTCGCGTTCTGCTAAAGTCATAGATTGGATAATTGCTTTAATATGATCGATTTGTTTTTCGCTCATATTCAATTTATCCATACCTTTCATTTTGTTCATACCTGGAATCATTTTCATGATTTCATCTAACGGACCAAGGTTTTTAACTTGATCTAGCTGTTCTAAGAAATCATCCAGCGTAAATGAAGCTGTACGCATTTTCTTTTCTAAGTCTTTTGCTTTTGACTCATCGACATCTTGCTGCGCTTTTTCAATTAAGCTCAGCACATCGCCCATACCTAAAATACGTGATGCCATACGTTCTGGGTGGAAGAGTTCCAAACCATCTAATTTCTCGCTCATACCGACAAATTTAATAGGTTTTTGTGTAACAGAACGAATTGAAAGTGCCGCACCACCGCGTGTATCACCATCAAGTTTTGTTAAAGTAACACCTGTTACTTCTAATTGATCATCGAATGATTGTGCAACGTTGACCGCATCTTGACCTGTCATCGCATCTACAACCAGCATGATTTCGTTCGGCTTAGAAATTTCTTTGACTTCTGCCAATTCATTCATCAATGTTTCATCGATATGCAGACGACCTGCTGTATCAATGATAACGAAGTCTAAATGTTCTTCTTTTGCATGTTTAAATGCGTTATCAACGATTTGTTGAGGCTTAACTTGATCGCCTTCGCTGTATACAGGGATATCTAATTGTTTCCCTACAGTTTCTAATTGGTCAATCGCAGCCGGACGATAGATATCGGCCGCTACAAGTAATGGTTTCTTATTGTATTTCTTGCGCATTAACAAAGCAAGTTTACCTGCAGTTGTTGTTTTACCTGCACCTTGCAAACCTACCATCATTACAACTGTCGGCGGTTTATTCGCCATGTTGATTGTCGAATTTTCTCCACCCATTAATTGCGTCAATTCATCTTGTACAATTTTAATAACCTGCTGTCCAGGTGTTAATGATTGCATGACATCCGAACCTAATGCACGTTCAGAGACAGTTTTAATAAATGATTTAACGACTTTAAAGTTAACATCGGCTTCAAGCAATGCAAGACGTACTTCACGCATCATCGCTTTAATATCCGCTTCAGTCACTTTCCCTTTTCCTCGCATTTTCTGCATGGTCGCCTGCAAGCGATCGGATAATCCTTCAAATGCCATCCAAGTGACCTCCTTATTCTAATTCTTCTAGTTTCTCAATATATTGTTTCAAGGCATCCGGATCTTCAATAGATGCTTTCATTTGATTATAAATTTCACGACGTTGTTCAAACTTTGTATAAAGCTCTAATTTCGCTTCATAGTCTTCTACTAAATCACCAGTTCTTCTTATGTTATCATACACTGCTTGGCGACTCACATCAAAAGTATCCGCGATTTCGCTCAATGAATAATCTTCAAGATAAAATAGTTCCAAATAATTACGTTGTTTCTTAGTAAGCAGGGATTGATAAAAATCAAACAAATAATTCATGCGCAGAGTCTTAACTAAATCATTTTTGCTCATCAGGTGTCTCACCATCATTTGTCTCATGATCATCCGCATGCTCTTCGACTGTTTCTTCAATCATACCCGCAAACAAGCCGTAAACGTAACTTTCTGGATCGAACGGTTGTAAATCATCCAGCTGTTCGCCTAAACCAACGTATTTTACCGGTATATGCAATTCATTACGGATTGCTAAGACAATACCGCCTTTCGCTGTACCGTCAAGTTTTGTCAACACAATACCTGTCACGTTTGTGACATCTTTAAAGTTGCGTGCTTGAGACAATGCGTTTTGTCCTGTTGTCGCATCTAAGCATAATAATACTTCATGCGGCGCATCCGGAACTGCACGTCCGATAACACGTTTCATTTTCTCCAACTCATTCATTAAGTTTGCTTTGTTTTGCAAACGTCCTGCAGTATCGCAGATTAAAATGTCGACACCTTTATGTTTGGCCGCATTAATCGCATCATACATTACAGCAGCCGGATCTGAACCTTCGCTTTGGCTGATAACATCCACATCTACGCGTTCGCCCCATACTTTCAATTGATTAATCGCACCAGCTCTGAATGTGTCGCCTGCTGCTAACATTACTTTCTTGCCTTCTGCTTTATAACGATGCGCTAATTTACCGATTGTTGTCGTTTTGCCGACACCATTCACACCTACCATTAAGATAACGTTTAATCGGCCGTCTTCAATGTTCATAAGTTCTGAGTGGTCATCATCTTGCTGATAGATTTCAACGATTTTTTCTACGATAACTTCTTTTAAGTCTGCAGTTTCTTTGATGTTGCGGCGTTGTGCTTCTGTACGCAATTCATCTACCAGTTCCATTACCGTATTGAAACCGACATCGGCTGTGATTAACATTTCTTCTAAAGCTTCGAAGAAGTCTTCATCTACAGTACGGTAACGTGCAATCAAGTTATTCAGCTGTTCTTGGAAATTTTCACGTGATTTTTCCAGACCTTGTCTGAACTTCGCACCCAATTTTTGAGATTCGATTTCTTCAAATTCTTCAATCGAAATCAAGCCGTCATCGAAATCAAAGTCATCTTTGGTTTCTTCTTTCGGCTGTGCTTCAGGCAATGTAGAGCGCTGCTCGGTTTTCTCAGAAGAAACGGTTTCATCCTCTTTCTTGTCATCTTCGGATTGCTCTATGTCTTGCAGTTCTTCTAAGTCTTTTTCTTCTTCTGAGGGTTTGCCTGCGAACTTGTCTTTTAGTCGTTTAAAAAAGCTCATTCTTGTTCCTCCTTCAACACTTCGTCAATTGTATTTAAATTCACACTTACAAGTTTAGATACACCAGATTCTTGCATCGTAATACCATATAAACGATCTGCGGCTTCCATTGTGCCTTTACGGTGAGTAATCACAATAAATTGTGTTTTCTCAGATAACTGTCTTAAATAATTCGCATAACGAATCACATTGGCTTCATCTAGTGCTGCCTCTACCTCATCTAGTATAACAAATGGAGCTGAGCGTACTTTTAATAATGCAAAGAGCAATGCAATGGCACTTAAAGCACGTTCTCCCCCGCTGAGTAATGAAAGGTGCTGCAGCTTCTTGCCTGGCGGTTGTACAATAATATCCACACCGGCAGTCAAATAATCATCATCTGTTAATTTCAATTCCGCATAACCGCCGCCGAATAATGATTTGAATACTTCTGAGAAATAACCTTGTACC
The DNA here is from genome assembly GCF_025561445.1 of Staphylococcus sp. IVB6181. Taxonomy (NCBI): domain Bacteria; kingdom Bacillati; phylum Bacillota; class Bacilli; order Caryophanales; family Staphylococcaceae; genus Staphylococcus; species Staphylococcus sp. IVB6181. Next base: position 1,825,573 of record NZ_CP095096.1, read on the forward strand.
GCATGGAACGTTGTTTTGAAGCGTTCCATAACCGCTTGGTCCATTTCCAGAATAATTTGTTCTAATGTCGCTTTGGCCTCTCTTAAATCTGTACGCTGTTCATCTAAGAATGTGAAACGTTCATTCACTTCTTCAAACTGCTGAATCGCGTTTAAATTCACAGGACCCAGTTCTTCAATCGACATTTTCGTCAATTTCACTTTTTGACGCAATGCATCAATCGGCTCATCTTGTTCATACATGTCTTTCGCTGCTTCGAATGTTAAATGATAATCATCAGTTAAATGATCGATACAATGTGAGATTAACACATCAAGCTTCGATTGTTCTGCTTTAATATCTTGATAGCTGTTTTCTATAGATAAGATATCACGATGTGCTTCTTGAAGCTTGCTGTCGAAGTCATCAATCGATGCATTGATTTCTTGACGTTCTGTTTTCAAAGTACTCAACTTTTCGCTTAAAGCTTCTTTTTCTTCTTGCTTAGCTTTGATATCTTTTTGAATTGTTTCGAAAGCTTTCTGCCCTGTCACTTCATCCGAATTGAACAATGCAATATCTTCTTCTAATTTTTCTTGCTGCTGCTGATTTTGCGTGATTTGATTAGCAAGACGTTCTAATGCTTGGCGTTGTGTTTTGCTGCGTTCTTTGATTACTGCCAAATCCGATTGCTTTTGATGCAATTGCTGCTGTAATTGTGCCGAGTTGGCTTTTCCTTCTTTAGACAATTGCGTTAAATTTTCGATTTGCTGCTCTAAAGCTTGCAGTTTTTTTGCGATTTCTTGTTTTTCTTGTTCTTTGGTTTCTAGTGTCTCGCGGCTGGTCGCACTTTGATAGCCGTCATTTTTCTCAAATTCAAACTCTTCATGTTCATTTTTAAGATGTGCTTCGCTTTTACGCAAACGATCGAGTTCCAGCGCTAAATCGTGCATTTCTTGTTTTGCTGTATTATAGCTTTTACTGATATGCAGGTAATTTTCGCTCAATTCATTCGCATGTGCTTTCGTTTTTTGAACTTCTTGTTCGAATTGTGCGGTTTGCTGCTCATAGTCTTTTAATTGCGCTCGTAATTGTGTCAGTTCATCGCGCTGTGCCAATATACTCTTTGTTTGACGCTGCCCGCCGCCTGTCATAGAACCGCCTGGATTGACGATATCTCCTTCTAACGTCACGATACGTGTACGATAGCGAATGGCTTGTGCAAGGTCATTGGCATGCTTCAAATCATCTACAATAATCGTATTGCCAAGTAAATTATAGATAATATTGTTATATTGCTGATCAACTTGAATCAAATCTGACGCAATGCCCATAAAACCGGCTGCTTGTTGTGCAGTATGCATAATATCTGAACTTAAACGTCTCGGCTGAATGACATTCAACGGCAAGAACGTTGCACGCCCTAAACGATTTTGTTTTAAATACGCAATCGCTTGTCTGCCGTCTTTTTCATTATCAACGATAATATGCTGCATTGAAGCACCTAATGCCGTTTCAATCGCAGTCGTCAATTCTGACGGCACTTCGATAATTTCTGCCACTGCACCATGAATGCCTGATAATTGGCTGTCTTTTGCTTTTAAGACGTGTTTGACACCATTAAAGAAATAAGTATAGTCTTCTTCCCGACTATTCAAGCTCTCGATTTTTGCTTTCAGTTTATCTGTATAACGATAGGCTTGATACAGTTTTTCCTCATCTGCATTTTGTTGATTTTTGCTCTTCGTTAATTCTGCTTCGCATGATTTCAACTGCTTTTCCAGCTCTTCGAATGCTTGCTGCTTCTCTTGGTGCTGTTTAGATAACGTATTGATTTCTGATTGAATAGCTTTTAATTGATTGAATGCTTCTAATAAGCGGCTGTCTAACCGATCTTGTTTCGCTTCGTTTTCTTCAATCGTACGTTGCAAGAAACGAATATCATTATTCACTTCTGATTGTGCTGACATTAAGTCATAGTAATCATTTTTAATCGCTTCTAACTCTTCTTCATGATCACCGTCAGCCACATACAATTGATCTTCGAGCTTTTTAATCTCAGCTGACAGTGCTTTTTGTTTTTCTTGAAGTGCTTGTTTTTCTTCTTCAGCATGTGCTTTTTCTTCAATCAGCTGGATTTCTTGTGCTTTTAACGCTTCTTGTTCTTCTTCGTAGCGTGCGTTGGTTTGAGATTGGTTGCGTTTACGTTCTTCTAAAACATTCAGCTGACCTGATAGTTTTTCAGCTGCTTCTGTCGTTTGAACCAATTCATAGTTCAAGCGTTCAATCTCATCATTCTTTTGATTCAATTCAGCTTTATATTTAGATAAAGTACGTGAATAGCTGTTTTTATCCGCTTCTTTTTGTGCTTGCTGACTCTTTAATACATTCAAGCGTTCATCTGCTTTATGAATAGTTTCGTTGTATTCATTAATATCATGAACAGTTACCAGCACATCGCTTTTCTTCATTTCTTGAGACAAATGCTGGTATTCTTTAGCAATGGCCGCTTCTTCTCTTAAAGGTTCAACACGCCCTTCTAAATCATACAGAATATCCTCAACACGATTTAGGTTTTCTTCTGTTTGATCCAGTTTTTGAACCGAAGCTGCTTTACGCTTTTTATATTTCAAGACCCCTGCTGATTCTTCGATGATTTGACGTCGATCGACAGGTTTCGCATTTAATATTTCATCTACACGGCCTTGCGAGATAATACTGAAAGCCTCTTTTCCTAAACCTGAATCCAGGAAAAGATCGATAATATCTTTTAAGCGTGCACGGTCATTATTTAAATAATATGCACTTTCACCGCTGCGATACAATCTGCGTGTCACGATGATTTCATCTTGTTCGACATTCAGCTGATGGGCGTAATTATCTAGTTTTAATCGTACTTCTGCATAATTTTGAGCTTTACGATGTTCGGCACCGGAAAAAATAATATCTTCCATTTTAGAACCGCGCAGAGACTTAGCTGATTGTTCACCTAAGACCCATTTAATCGCATCAGTGATATTACTTTTGCCACTACCGTTTGGACCAACAATCGCCGTCACACCTTGATCAAAGTGGACTTCTGTTTGTTCTGCAAACGATTTGAATCCAAATGCATTAATTGATTTTAAATAAACCATACTTCACTCGTTCTCCCTGTCGCTGCAATCAGCAGCTTGTTCATTGTTTCTGTTTCATCTCTGTATAAGCCTTTTCAGCGGCTTTTTGTTCTGATTCTTTCTTCGTTCTGCCTTGTCCCTCCGCAATGGCTTCGCCTTCTAATAACACTTCAGACGTAAATAGTCGGTGGTGTGCAGGACCTTCTTCATGTATCAAGCGGTACGTCACGCTGCCTTTGTTCAGACGATGGATATACTCTTGGAATTGTGTTTTAAAGTCGATAACACCCATCAATGCATTATCTTCTACATACGGGAAGATAACAACTTGTGCAAAATGCCAGACTGCATCTAAACCTTGGTCTAAATACAAGGCACCTACAAAAGCTTCAAATGCATCTGATACCAATGACGGTCTTGTACGGCCGCCGGTTTTCTCTTCGCCTTTGCCGAGTAGGATAAGTTCGTTTAATTCGATTTTATTCGCAAATATTACAAGTGAGGGTTCACAAACGATGGTCGCGCGCATTTTTGTAAGATTGCCTTCAGGCAGCTGTGGATACTTATCAAATAAATAGCGTGAAACCGTCAATTCTAATACCGCATCTCCAAGAAACTCCAGACGCTCATTATGCGCCAGACGATCCATATTAAAATCATTAATAAAACTTGAATGTGAAAATGCTTGCTGATAGAGAGGTAAATTATCATATGAGAGTTGCAATGCATGCATTTTATTCGCAAACTTTTCGTTAAAAGCTTGCAACAATGCATCTTTCTTATGTTTGGCCAAAAAAAGACCTCCTTTGATTATTTCAAAACGAACGATGTCGTTAAATTGCTTATGTGTCCCATTTTACGTGAATTTCAAGCAAAACAAAAGAAAAATCTGAGTCGGTCAAAGAGACGACTCAGATAGTATTGTTCATTATTTTTCAAGGTTGTTGATGAAATTAACTGCGTCACCAACTGTATTGATTTTTTCAGCTTCTTCATCTGGAATTTCAGTACCAAATTCGTCTTCTAATTCCATAACTAATTCCGCGATATCAAGTGAGTCAGCGCCTAAATCATCTTTGAAAGATGCATCTTCAGTTACTTTGTCAGCATCAACACCTAAACGGTCAACGATGATATCTTTAACTTTATCGAAGTTTTCCACGTCGATTCACCTCCTTTAACAAGCCTATATGACTCTATTATTTTCCCATTATATCATTAAGAATACAAGTGGGATAGCTCCATAAAATAGTGTAATCCCACTACTTCTCATGATTTAACGGCAATTATTCCATAAACATACCGCCATTGACATGGATTGTTTGGCCGGTAATGTATTTTGCTTTGTCAGATGCTAAGAAAGATACTGTGTTCGCAATATCTGTATCTTGACCAAAGCGGCCTAATGGAATTTGGCCTTTCATTTGTTCTTTAATGTCATCGCTTAAAGCATCTGTCATATCAGAAACAATAAATCCAGGTGCTACAGCATTCACTGTAATATTACGTGAAGCAAGTTCGCGGGCTACAGATTTTGTTAATCCGATAACACCTGCTTTTGTCGCAACATAGTTTGTTTGACCCGGGTTGCCGACAGCACCTACTACACTAGATAAGTTGATGATTGCACCGCTTCTTTGTTTCATCATTTGACGTGATACTTTTTGGATGCAGTTGAATGTACCTTTAAGGTTCGTATCAATTACGTCATCCCATTCTTGTTCTTTCATACGCATTAATAAGTTGTCGCGTGTGATACCTGCGTTATTAACCAGTACATCCACTGAACCGAATTGTTTTACGACTTCTTGAATCATGTCTTTGACTTCATCAGGGTTTGCGACATTCGCTTGGATTGCGAAAGCTTCCACACCTTTAGCTTTGATTTCTTCTACGACTGCTTCTGCTTTTTCTTTGTTGCCGGCGTAGTTCACCGCAACATTATAACCGTCTTCTGCTAATTGCAGCGCAATACTGCGTCCAATTCCTCTAGAAGCTCCTGTTACTAATGCACTTTTACTCATGTTCATTCCATCCTTTGACATCTTCGAGTGTTTGAATCGAAGTTAATTTAACATCTCTGTTGATTTTCTTGATTAAACCGGATAATACTTTGCCTGGTCCGATTTCAATAAAGTGATCGACACCTTGTTCAATTAAATACTCTGTAGATTTAATAAACTGCACTGGAGAATACAATTGTTTCACCATGTTTTGTTTAATGACTTCTGCGTCTGTTTCTGCTTGTGCGTGATAGTTTTGCACGACAGGAATTTCTGCATCATGCCATTCGAATTGATTGATATAGTCTTCAAAATCTTTCTCAATCACTTGCATCATAGAAGAGTGGAAAGGTCCTGAAACTTTTAACGGCATCACACGTTTTGCGCCTAAGGATTTACCTTGTTCAACAATTCTGTCGATAGCTGTTTTATGACCAGACACAACGACTTGACCTGGCGAATTGATATTTGCCGGTTCAACAATAGAACCCTCTTCAGATAAATCTTCGCAGATTTTCGCAACTTCATCATAATCCAAACCAAGTACTGCAGCCATGCTGCCGACACCGCTTGGGAAAGCTTGTGCCATTAATTCCCCTCTTTTGCGTACGATTTTCACCGCATCTTCAAAAGAAAGTACTTTAGCCGCAACTAAGCTTGAATATTCGCCGAGGCTATGTCCCATTGTATAATCTGCACCCAAATCATTCAAAGCATTAAACAATGCAATACTGTGTGTTAATAATGCAGGTTGTGTATTTTCAGTTTCACCGAGTTTGCCCTCTTCATCTGTGAACATTGTTTCTAATAAATCAAAGCCTGCTGCTTCTTGTGCAGCGTCTAATGTTTTTGTTGCATTTGTATCTTGTTGGTACAAGTCTTGTGCCATACCGACTTTTTGCGCACCTTGACCTGGAAAGATAATCGCTGTTTTACCCATTTTGTCCACCTACCGTTTCTCTCATAATATCGACAATATGATTTTCTCCTGCGATTTTCGCTTGGCGAATTGCAGAATAAAATGCTCTTGCATTCGAGCTGCCGTGTGCTTTAACGACAATACCGTCTAAACCAAGCAGTACTGAACCGCCGTATTCAGCATAGTCCATTTTTTTCGTCATTTTATCTAAATCTTTTTTCAATACTAAAGCTGCAAGTTTGTTTTTGAAGTTGGCTAATAATGCAGATTTCAGCATTTTACCGATAGATTTCGCAGTACCTTCTAAGTTCTTTAAGACCATATTGCCTGTGAAGCCATCAGTAACCACAACATCTGCGGCATCTTCCATCAATGTTTTCGCTTCAACATTGCCTGAGAAATAGAAAGAAGGATCTTCTTTCATCAAATTATAAGCTTCTTTCGTTAAGTTATTGCCTTTTTTAGGTTCCGTTCCGATGTTTAACAATGCTACTTTCGGTGCACCGATACCTCTGATTTTTTCAGCGTAAATGTTGCCTAATTGCGCATATTGCAATAAATGTTCTGGTTTCGCATCCGCATTGGCACCGACATCTAAAAATACAAAGCCTTTGCCGGAAACAGTCGGAAGTGTCACCACTAATGCAGGTCGTGCTACACCTTTAATACGGCCCACAATGAAGAGTCCAGCAGACATCAGCGCGCCTGTATTGCCTGCAGAAACACATCCTGAAGCTTCCCCGTCTTTTACCGCTTGTGCCGCTCTGACCATAGAGCTGTCTTTCTTACGTTTAATGGCACGTACCGGCTCATCTTCCATTTCGATTTCTTCAGTAGTATGACGGAATTCCAAGCGCTCATGCTTGATTGTGCACTGTGCTTCATCTCCGAATAAAATAATATGTAAATCTGGGAAGTCGTTCAACGCTTTTTCTACCGCTTCTAAAACGATACCAGGCGCGTCATCTCCGCCCATCATATCAATGGCTAATGTCACCATCTCGTGATCACTCCTCATTATAATAATACATTTTGAATGTACCTCTGAATACGCATTTATCTTTAACATATGACGATACTGCAACCGTAATATATTTTGATCCGAAATCAACCACTTGTGCAAAAGCATGTACGGTATCATGCAATTTCACTTGTTTTAAAAAGTTGACTTGGCTTTCTCTTGTCAGCACCATATTCTTTTGAATCAATGCTACACATAATGAATTGGCTTGTGCAAACAATATATGTCCGCGTGCAATATCATTACGTGTAAAGACCGAATCTTCCGTAATATAAATCAAAGATTCAGCAGTGACATTTGGTTCTACCCGAATCAAGTCACCGATAATTTCATTCCCTTCAATTGCACGAATATGTTTGTAGTTATGTTCTGCTACAGACTTAATTCGTTTGCGCAATTCCGGTATTTTCAAGTAAGTTCTATCCAGTCTTATCGTTTGGATACTGACAGAAAATAAATCGCTCAACTCATTATCAGTCATAAAGGGGTTCTCTTGCAGACGTTGTTTGATTGCATCACGGCGCTCTTGTTTTTTCAACTTCATTGCTTTACCCCCTAATTTAGTACCAAGTCTTAAGACTTCCTTACATATCATATCATTTTCTCTTAAAACAGCTCAACAAAAAACACAACAGATTAATTAATTACAGTTTATCGAAATTAATCTGATGTGTCATGTATTGTCAGGCGCTATGAATTACATCGGCTAATGATTTTGTGTGCCATTCATCCATCGCCTTGCATCTTATTCTGTTAGATTTAATCAAAACTTGTGTGTAACAGATTTTGTTCTACGAAGTTGCGCAGAATGTCATACTGCTCTGTAAAGAAAGCGCCGGATTGAATCAATTCAGCTGCTTCATCTCTTGCTACTTCTAACATACGATAATCTTCAACGATATTCGCCACTAAAAAGTCCGGCAATCCGCTTTGTTTCACACCAAAGAAATCACCTGGACCGCGCATTTCCAAATCACTTTCGCTCAGTTCGAAACCATCTGTAGTTTGCGTCATGATATTCATACGCTCAATACCAGTTTCGGTTTTCGGCGATGCGATCAAAACACAATAACTTTGATGTTCGCTGCGTCCGACTCGGCCGCGTAATTGGTGGAGCGTGGAGAGTCCGAAACGGTCTGCATCATAAATAATCATAAACGTCGCATTAGGGACGTTTACCCCCACTTCCACTACAGTCGTCGAAACTAAAATATCGATTTCATGTCGATTAAACCGCTGCATGACATCATCTTTATCATCCGCATGCATTTTACCATGCAATAATCCGACACGGCCGACACCATAATGCTGCTCCAGCGATTCATATAATTCAATCACATTTTGTACATCTTCCAAATGTTCTGAGCTTTCAATCAGCGGACTGATAACATAAGCTTGTCTGCCTTTATTCAGTTCAGCTGTCATTTGATTCAAGACAGATTCATACGCTTCATGTTTTGCCCACATGGTCTTAATCGGTTTTCGTCCTTTTGGCAATTGTTTGATAGAAGATACATCCATTTCTCCAAATACTGAAATGGCTAACGTTCTAGGAATCGGTGTCGCAGTCATAAACAATACATTCGTCATCGCACCTTTTTCTCTTAAGGCTTGACGCTGATTGACACCAAAACGGTGCTGTTCATCCGTAATCACTAATCCGACATTTTTAAACGACACATCATCTTGAATCAAAGCATGTGTTCCGATTAAGCAATCAATTGTACCGTTTTCTAATTGCTCTAATAATAATCTGCGTTTCTTGCCTTTGACCGATCCTGTAAGCAAAGCAACGTTCATGCGATCGCCGAACAGTTTTGTTAAACTTTCTGCATGCTGTTCTGCTAAGATTTCAGTCGGTACCATGAGTGCAGATTGATAGCCGGCAGTTTTTAACGCATACATACAAAGTGCTGCGACTACAGTTTTACCTGAACCTACATCCCCTTGCAGCAAGCGGTGCATTCGTATCGGTGCTTTTAAATCTCTGAAGATTTCATTCACCGCTGTTTTTTGCGCGTCTGTTAATTCAAACGGCAAATCATCGATAAATCCTTTGACTTTGTTTAAATCATAATCGATTTCAATCGCATCATCGCTTGCTTTTTCAAGGCGATTCAGCCACTGCATACGCAGCTCGAATAAGAATAACTCTGTAAAGGCATATGTTCTGCGTGCTTTTAATAATGCTTTTTTATTATCCGCATAATGCAGCGCTCGGATAGTTGAAGCGAGTGATTCTAATTTATATTTTTCGCGCAGTTCATCTGACAGCCATTCTTTGATTTCTATATCATCTAATACTTTGCGGATAATATCTCTCAAAGTTTTTTGTTTAATGCCTTCTTTGATGCGGTAGACCGGTTCAAGCTGTTCTTGGTCTTGGCTCATATCCGGCTGTTCTGTGGTATACATACGCATACCATTGATTTCTTGTTTGCCGCGGTTCCATTTGCCTTTAATAGTCACATGGTCGTGCAGATTGACTTTCTTTTTCAAATAAGGCTGATTGAAGAAGACCGCTTTCACCGCAATATTATTTACCATTAAATGCAGTGTTACTTTTGAACGGTTTCTTCCAAAAAAAGCGACAGTGGGCGTAGTATACACTTCGCCGACCACTGTCACGGTTGATTGATCTTCTGCTTCATTTAAATCTACTACGCTGTTATCTTCATAGCGTACAGGCAAATAAAGCACTAAATCTTCTACGTCATATATATTCAGTTCATTTAATACACCGATTCGCTTCGGACCAAGTCCTTTGATTTGATCCAGCGAATAAGGTTGATCAATGAGGTTTACTTTAGTCATGTTTAATCACCAAATATTTGTTGTTTTAAGCGTTGGCCGGTTGGTGTTCCAGCGAGTCCGCCGCGTCCTGTTTCACGCAGTGCTGAAGGCATCGTCTGCCCGATGCGATACATTGCAAAAATCACTTCGTCTGTAGGAATACGCGATGAAACGCCTGCAAGTGCCATATCCGCTGACACAATTGCATTCGAAGCCCCTGCTGCATTACGTTTCACACAAGGCACTTCAACCAATCCCGCTACCGGGTCACATACTAAACCTAGCATATTTTTCATACAAATTGCAAAAGCTTCAGCTGATTGCTGCGGCGTGCCGCCGGCCATTTCAACCGTTGCAGCTGCAGCCATCGCTGCGGCTGAACCGACTTCTGCTTGGCATCCGCCTGCAGCACCTGAAATCGAAGCATTATTTGCTACGACAAAGCCGAAAGCACCAGCAGTTAATAAAAAGTTCAGCATGTCTTTATGAGAAGGGTTGAAGCGGTGCTTAATCGCAAATAACACCCCAGGAACGACACCTGCAGAGCCGGCAGTCGGTGTTGCACAGATTTTCCCCATCGCCGCATTCACTTCATTCGTCGCAACTGCTTTGCTGACCGCATCTAATAAGATTGGTCCGGAAAGTGCTTGTCCGCTTTCTAAATACTTTTTAATTAAAACAGCGTCGCCTCCTGTTAATCCAGTGGTCGAGGTCACACCATTCAAACCTTCATCCAACGCATTTTCCATCGTTTTAAAATGATGACCCATACCTTCATATACTTCATCAGCCGATACCCCGGTTACTGACATTTCTTGTTCCAGCATAATTTCATGAATGGCTTTGCCTTCTGTTTCACATCTCTCTACTAATTCTTCAACAGTCTTAAACATGTGTATGCCCCCTCCCATATTAACCTTCCATCAATGAAACAGCTGTCACGCCGTCCACCGCTCTGATTTTATTAAGTATTGCTTCATCTGGTTCTTCATCTAATTCGCACGTCATTAACGCAGAATCCCCTTTTTCTTTACGCGCGACTTGCATGGACCCTACATTGATACTCGCATCGCCTAATATATTCGTCACACGTCCGATGGTGCCGAATGTATCGCGGTGAAAGACTAATAATGTAGGATAATTGCCTGAAATACTGATTGGGAATCCATTGACGGCGACAATTTCAATTTTACCGCCGCCGATAGAGACGCCTTCTACAGAAATGGTTTTATCACCTTTAGTCATACTCAGCACTGTGGTATTCGGATGCGGCTTATCTTCATGCATCTCGATAAAGTTGACCTTCATCCCTTCAGCCGCTGCCGTTGCTAAACTGGTTTTAATACGATCATCATCGGTATCATAACCTAACAATCCGCCCACTAAAGCAACATCCGTACCATGACCGCGATAAGTTTCCATAAACGAACCGTATAAATAAATATCGACACGTTCCGGAAAATCGTCGAATAAGTCCCGTGCGACTAATCCGATTCTTACAGCCCCTGCTGTATGTGATGATGACGGTCCTACCATAGTCGGCCCGATAATATCAAAGACACTTTTAAACTTCATTGAAACTCCCCCTTACTCCATTGTTTTATTTTATTATTGCAACTATTTCAAATATTATAACAATTTATCTGACAAAATAGTACTATTTTTCATTTCCTTCTCGCAAAATCGAGTTGAATACATTCTAATACTGCATTTAAAGCTTATATATTTTGTATTGTTATGACTTCACACAGAAAAATTCACTTAGGCTGTCCTTTGAACCTAAGTGAATTCATTACATCTCTGCTATGTGATTTTCAATCTTATTCAACGGAGAATAAATACGGATAAATCGGTTGATCTCCGACTTGTTCATCTACTTCAACATCAGGATACTCTTCTTCTAACCACTCTGTTAAAGCTTCTGTTGTTTCTGATTCTGCTTCTTCTCCTGTAAGTACAGTGACAATTTCAGAATCATCATCAATCATATTTGCTAATAGAGCTTGAGCTGCTTCTAATTGTGTTGTTTCGCTCGCAACGATTTTACCTTCTTTAAGGCCCATAAATTCGCCTTCTTTAATCGCAATACCGTCAATTGTAGTATTACGCACCGCATTCGTAATCGCACCTGAAACAACATCATTTAAAGCTTCAGTCATTGTAGCTTGATTATCTTCTAATGCTGCGTCTGGTAAATAATGGAATAATGCTGCGATACCTTGCGGAATAGATTTTGTCGGAATCACGACTGTATCTGCTTCAACAATTTCAGCTGCTTGGTCGCTTGTCATTTGAATGTTTTTATTGTTCGGTAAAATAATTGCTTTTTTCGCACCTGATTGTTCCATGACTTTCACAATATCTTCCGTTGAAGGGTTCATTGTTTGACCGCCATTGATAATAGATGTTGCGCCCATAGATTTGAAGATTTCAGAAATACCTTCGCCCATAGAAATCGCAATAATTGCTGTTTCTACTTGTTCAGCGTTATTATTTTCTGCTTTCTTCTCTTTATTGACCACATTACGGTGTTGTTCACGCATGTTTTCAGCTTTGACTTTAATTAATTCGCCATATTCTTGGCCATAATTAAAGACTTCGCCTGGATGTTCAGAGTGAACATGGACTTTTACAATCTCATCATCATTAATTACTAGTAATGAGTCGCCGAACTTCGTCATATCTTGACGGAATTCTTGTTCATCGAATGGACGTTTGTTTTTATCGAAACGTACCATCATTTCAGTACAGTAACCATATACAATATCTTCAGTATTGATAATACCTGAGAAATCATGGTCATCGTTAACGAAAGTTTCTGTATCCAGTTTAGGTGCAGCAGCTTCTACTTTTTCACCTTTCAAACCTTTTAAGAAACCTTCATACACACATAATAAACCTTTACCGCCGCTGTCTACGACACCGACTTCTTTTAATACCGGTAATTGGTTCGGTGTATTATCTAAAGCAATACCGCCTTGTTCGATAATAGCTTCTAATACTTCTGTACAATCTTCTGTTTGTTTTGCTTTCTCTACACCAGCTTTAGCCGCTTCTTTGGCTACAGTTAAGATTGTTCCTTCTACTGGTTTCATCACTGCTTTATAAGCTGTATCGATACCTGCTTCAAAGCTTTCTGCGAATGCTTTCGCATCCACTGTTTCATAATCTTCCATGTTTTGGCAGAAGCCTCTGAAGATTTGCGAAAGAATTACACCTGAATTCCCGCGTGCACCCATAAGCAAGCCTTTTGAGAAAGTCTTCCCTAAAGCGCCAATGTGATGAGATGCATTATGTTCGACTTCTTCTCTCCCTGAAGTCATTGTCAGATTCATGTTCGTACCTGTATCGCCGTCTGGAACAGGATAAACATTTAATGCATTGATTACCTCTGCATTATTAGATAAATTTTGTGCCCCTTGGATTACCATATCGGCAAATAATTTACCATCTATTTTGCTGATCATCATGTCGTCCTCCTAATGTTTCTTGCCGTAATTATTCATACGTACACCCTGTACATAAATATTGATTGAATTCACTTTTAGATTTAATGTTTTTTCCAAAGTATATTTAACAGTAGATTGCACATTATTCGCAACTTCTGAAATTTTGATTCCGTAACTTACAATAATATACATATCAATGTCGATTGCTTTATCATGCGAACGCACCACGATTCCGCGTGCATAATTCTCATGACCTAAAATTTCCGCAATCCCATCTCTTACTTGTTGTTTGGATGCCATTCCGACAATACCATAACATTCTACGGCTTTTCCGCCTACTACTGATGCGATCACTTCGTTTGAAACGTCAATATTGCCGTATTCATTGGTAATTTCTAATGTCATTATGAGTTCCTCCTTAAGATAGGTCTAACAAGCACATTTAAAAGGCTTGTATCCATTACTTACTATTATATAATGAATAGCGTAATAATGCCTTTTTTTCAATGCCGGATAACTCTGGCACATCCCTTTAATTCAATTGAGTGGGTGATGAAGTCCACATAATTGCTTTTAAAGTAAAACGCATACATAGACATTTACAAATTATAACACAATTTTGTTCTTTATTTAGAATAACTTAAAAAATTCTTGCACTGCAACAAATTTTGGTTGCCAATTTGTGAAATCTGTGCTAAATTAGGAAAGTATATCATAAGTCCGTGTGTTTATATTTATTAAAGGAGGTACTTTCATGGGTAAACAATGTTTCGTAACAGGTCGTAAAGCTTCGACTGGTAATCGTCGTTCACACGCTTTAAACTCTACTAAACGTAGATGGAATGCTAACCTTCAAAAAGTTAGAATCCTAGTAGACGGAAAACCTAAAAAAGTTTGGGTTTCTGCACGTGCTTTAAAATCTGGTAAAGTTACTAGAGTTTAATAAATATAAAGCACATGAACAAACGACTCGTATGTGGCGGGTCGTTTTTCTTTTGTCTTTTTTTAATAAAAAGGATTGGCTTGCATTTTTAATGCGCCAATCCTTTTATTTTGTTTAAACACTTATATTTCATGTGCACCTGTTAATCATGGCTGCGTACACAAAGCACACCGCCGGCTTCTACAATGACTTCTGCTTTCTCAGCTTCAATCTCATTTGAAATCGTTAATGTAGACCCTTGATACAAAGTTTGATGGTCTAACGGATACTTGAAGCCATTTAATGAAATCACAGTATGATCTCTTTGCGGCACAAATGAGGTATATTTGAAATCAGCATCATACGCCATTTCATGCGTCCCTTTACCTAGATATACAATCTCATTTTGCTTATCAATCAGACGCACGACTACACCTGCATCCAAATAATCAGGTTCTTGCAGTAATTGGACAGCACCTAAAAAGTGATCCAGTCTGCCGCCGGTCGCACCGTAAATGTTAATTTCATTAAAGTCGCATTCTACGGCTTCTCTGACACCTAAGCCTAAATCCGTATCTGCTTTTTCAGCTTTTACCGGATGGATATCTAATTGATTTTTCAAATCTATCCGTTCTTCTTCTGTGACAGAATCAAAGTCACCTAATGAAAATATCGGTTGAATATCATGTTCTATCAGAATGAGTGCCCCTCTATCGATACCGCCCCATTCTTCGTCTGCTTTTCGTTGTAAAAGATGATGCGGCAAATGGCGATCGCCGCATAATAGATTGATTTTCATAAGATCCCCCTGCTTTCGCTTGCCTGCCTTTAATTAGAAGATGCGTCTGCACCTTTTAATGCTTCTGCCACTGATTGATAGTCGGCTTGTTTAAAGAAATATGAACCCGTCACAAGCATGGTTGCACCTGCTTCGACACATTTTTGACCGGTAACCGCATTGATACCGCCGTCGACTTCAATATCGAAATCTAAATCAAATTTTTCTTTATACGCTTGTAATGCGGCTACTTTTTCAACACTGTTTGAAATGAAAGCTTGACCGCCGAATCCAGGATTGACTGTCATCACTAAAACATAGTCGACATCATGCAAAATCGGTTCAATCGCCGCTGCAGACGTACCAGGATTAATCACTACGCCTGCTTTAGCGCCGTGTGCATGAATCAATTGAATCGCACGATGGATATGCGGTGTTGCTTCAAAGTGGACTGAAATCATATCTGCCCCTTTATTCGCAAACTCTGCGATATACGCTTCTGGATTTTCAATCATTAAATGCACATCAATCGGTAAATCAGTACCTGCATTGACAGCTTCTAAAATCGGAAGCCCAATTGAAATATTCGGCACAAATTGACCATCCATGACATCAAAGTGCACACCATCGACACCTGCTGCTTCTAACGCTTTCAACTCATTGTGCAGATTTAAAAAATCTGCTGATAATAGGGATGGAAATACTTTAACCATTAATATCTTTCCTTTCGTGATGCAATTTCTTCAAATAATTGTACATAATGCTGATAACGAAATTGCGCAATATTGCCCGCTTCTACTTGTGCTTTCACATTACACTTCGGTTCTTTCATATGATTGCAATTTCTGAACTTGCAATCTTGTCCATATGCTTGAATCTCTAAAAAGTAATCTTTGACCTCATCTTTATGGATATGATCAAAATCAAGTGCACTGAACCCAGGCGTATCTGCCACAAAGCCGTCGGCGCGTTCAAACAATTCTACGTGACGTGTTGTATGTTTGCCGCGGTTTAAAGACTTTGAAATTTGGTTCGTCTCAAGCTTCAAGTCAGGACGATACGCATTGAGCAGTGTGGATTTGCCGACACCTGATTGTCCGCTCAGCACCGCAAGACCTTCGCCCCATGCATCAAATACCGCTTCGATTGAATCCTCTTTGCCGACAAATTGCGTCGCATAACCGATGTCTTGATACACTGCTAATGCCTGTTCAATACGTTCGATTTGCTCCTCATCAGCCATATCTTTTTTCGTCACTACAATACGCGGATTCAACCCGTAGGAATGCGCAATGACTAAAAAGCGATCTACCAATTGCGTTGAAAAATCAGGCTGTACAGCACTCATCACAATAATCAGATGATCGATATTGCTGACTGGCGGCCGCTTCAGCTCATTTTTTCTTTCATGAACATGATGGATATAGCCTTCTGTCACATTTTCAATTTCAAAATCTACGATATCTCCGACAATAGGAGAAAATTTCTTTTTGCGGAATAAACCGCGGGGTTTTGTATCAAACATTTCACCGTCTGAATCCACACGGTACACACCGCTGATCGACTTGATAATACGTCCTGTCCTCACCGAGACACCTCTCTTATTTGCGTTCATTTTCACTAATACATTATACCAAACGTTTTACTATTACACGAACGGTTGATACAAAAACATCCTACCTCTTAAAGCCTCAGTTTAAGAGATAGGATGAATGGATTGCTATTCATTTTTTAATAACCGACATCTTTGTCTGCGACAATTTTATCATCGACACGTACTGTGTAGCCTGCTGTTTTGCCTTTTTCGATTTTTAAAGGAATAGACACAGAACGGTCGCTCGTAATATCCATCGTTTGCGACGCTGAAGTGCCGTCATGGTCTTTGTCTCGAATAAAGATTTCTACCTTTTGGCTGTCGCCGTCTTTACCCGAATACGGCACTTTCACAGATTGTGTCACATCTTTGACTGAGCTTTCACCAGATTTATCTTCATCGCTGCTGTCATCATCAGATTTTTTACCTAATGACACGACAAAAGTAATCGTCGAATCCTCATCGACAGACTTGCTTTTCGGCGATTGAGAAATTACTTTGCCTTTTTCAACTTTGTCGCTGTGTACTTCTTTTTCTTTCACAGGTTTCAAACCTTTTTCGTGCAGTTCTTTCTCTGCTTTGTCATAGCTTTCGCCTGTATAGTCTTTAACATAGACTTGTTTAACCCCTAAGGATTCTGTCAATACAATATGTGTATCATTAATCGGCACTTCTGTATCTGCCGCAATGTTTTGATGTTCAATCAAACCGCGCTCTAATTTTGTTTTAGAATATGCTTGGCCGACAGAAATATGCTTAAAGCCTAATTTATCCAGCAATTTCAAAGCTTCTGCTTTAGTGCTGCCGTAAAGGTTCGGCATTTGTACTTTTTTCGGTCCTTTAGACAAGACAATATTGACGGTGCCATGTTCTTCCACGCGTTCGCCTGGAGCTGGATCCGTCGTGATAATTTGATTCTCTTGATACTTATCACTGAATGCACGTTTGGTTTTGCCGACTTTGATGTTATGCTCTTTCAAGATTTGTTCGGCTTGTGCTTCTGTTTTGCCTCTTAAATCCGGTGTTTCAATATATTTATCTCCGAATACACCATAAGCCACAAAGCTGATTAAACTAATGAGCAGTACCGCAAAGATAAGTCCGAAGAAGAATTTTTTCTTTTTGGACCGTTTCTTTTGAGGCACTTCATAAACCGGACCTTCTGTACTTTGGAAACGTTGCTGATTCACAATCGGAATTTCCATCGTTTGATGAATCGGTTCTTCTTTTTTACCTTCCGGCTGTGCTTTTGATTCTTTCGCAATCGCGTCTTTATCAATCGCAATTGTTTTCGTATCCGCTTCATCCGATACATAAGGTGTTTCGCCTGCTCGGCATTTTTCAAGCGCACTGCTTAAATCTTTTTTCATGCTTTCAATGTCTTGGAAGCGGTTGTCTCTGTCTTTTTCTGTTGCTTTTAATATAACATTGCTTAATGCTTGCGGAATTTCAGGTCTGATATCCGTCGCATTCGGCATCGGGTCTTGTATATGTTTTATCGCAATACTGACAGCTGTCTCTCCGGTAAACGGCGGCTCGCCGACAAGCATTTCGTATAAAACAATCCCGATTGAATAAATATCTGTACGTTTGTCCGTAGCTTCGCCTTTAGCTTGTTCAGGCGATAAATACTGAACCGTACCCAACACATGACTGGTTTGTGTCATCGCAGTTTCGCTCAATGCTTTCGCAATACCGAAGTCTAAAATCTTTAACGTTTTATTGCGATCAACTAATATATTTTGCGGTTTAATATCTCTATGTACGATACCCATTTCATGTGCATGCTGAATACCTTCTAGTATTTGCTGGGCAAAGCTGACTGCTGTTTCAACACTTAAAGGTCCATGCGTTTTAATATATTCAGAAAGTGTCGGACCTTCGATATATTCCATCACCAGATAGAAATATTCATGATCTTCTCCGACATCTTTTACACTGACAACGTTGTCGTGTGAGAGACGTGATGTATTATGAACTTCACGTTCAAAACGTCTTACCATATCCTCTTTTTCATGCGGCGCAATATGAATCATTTTAACAGCGACTTTGCGATCTAAGATGGAATCTTCAGCGAGGTATACATTGCTCATGCCTCCGCCGCCTAAAAATTCTATTATCTTATAGCGTTCGCTGATGATTGAGCCTATCATCATACGCGGTCACCTTCTATTTCTGCCAATACAAGGCTGACGTTATCCGTTGAATCATGTATTTGCGCAAGCTCTAATAAAGCTTGTCCTTGTGCTTCAAGCGGCAAGTCTTGATTGAGCTGTTCTTTAATTTGAAACGGACGGACAAAGTCAGTTAAACCATCAGAGTTCATCAATAAATAGTCGTTAAAGTTAAGACGCTTCACATAAATGTCCGGTACGACAAATTTATCTGTTCCCATCACACGCGTAATAATATTACGCTGCGGATGTGTAAACGCCTCTTCTTCTGTAATCTGACCCGTCATCACCAAATGATTCACAAAAGAATGGTCATTGGTAATTTGTTCGATTTCTCTGCTGTTGACTAAATAAGCGCGAGAATCGCCGATATTTGCGATCACCGCATGCTTATCAAAGATCAGGGCTGCCACCGCAGTGGTACCCATGCCTTTGAAATTGTCATCAGTCAACGCATAGCTATAGAGCTCTCTATTCACTTTTTGAAGTTTCATACGCAGCCAATCTTCTGCTTGGTGTTCTTCTACCAAATTTTCTTCTTCGAATAGCTCCTTTAAGCGTTGAACCACAAATTCACTTGCGACTTCCCCAGCTTTATGGCCGCCCATTCCATCACATAAAACCAATAGTTGCTGCTCTGTCATGTTATAGAAGATACCGCCGGCATCTTCGTTTTTTTCCCTATGGTGTCCTGTGTCTGTGAAAAATTCTGCATTTAGCATAGGTTCCTACCTCGTTTCTACTTGACGTTCCTTCGCTCTTAATTGACCGCATGCGGCATCGATATCTGAGCCTTGTTCACGTCTAATTGTCGCATTAATACCCAGACGCTTCAATTCTTTTTCGAATTTGAAGATATCTTCTTTCGGTGTTTTAACGTAATTACGTTCCGGCACATGATTGACAGGAATCAAATTGACATGACAGTTCAATTTTTGAATTAAGTGTGCCAGTTCTCTCGCATGTTTTAATTGGTCATTTACGCCGCCGAATAAACCATATTCAAATGTAATACGACGGTTCGTCTTTTCTTGATAATAATGGATAGCTTCCATTAATTTATCGATTGAGTATGCACGGTTGATCGGCATTAATTTAGAACGGATTTCATCATCTGCTGCGTGCAAGCTGACCGCAAAGTTGATTTGGATATCTTCTTCCGCAAAGTCATAAATCTTAGGAATAATACCTGAAGTCGATACTGTAATATGACGTGCACCGATATTTAAACCATTGTCATGATTGACAATTCTTAAGAAGTCCATCATTTCATCATAGTTTTCAAACGGTTCGCCGATACCCATAATAACAATTTGCGATACACGTTCATCTGTCGCATCTAAAGCTTTTTGAACAGTCAATACTTGAGAAACAATTTCCCCTGCTTCTAAGTTGCGTTTCAAACCGCCTAATGTTGACGCACAGAACGTACAACCGATACGGCAGCCGACTTGTGTTGTCACACATACAGAATTGCCGTATTCATGACGCATTAATACTGTTTCGATTGTATAGCCGTCTTGCAGTTCAAATAAGAATTTGATGGTACCGTCACGGCTTTCTTGTTTCACTACCGTTTCTAGTGTTGTAATTGTAAAAGTGTCCTTTAACAATTCACGCAAGTCTTTAGATAAGTTTGTCATTTCATCGATACTATCGACACGTTTTTCGTAGAGCCATTGAAAAATCTGCTTTGCTCTGAATTTCTGTTGGCCATGTTCCACTAACCAATCTTGCATTTCTTCATAACGCATTGAATAGATTGATTGCTTGTCAAAATCGGGAAGAAAACGATTCTTTTTCTTCTTTTGAGTAGTAATCATTACTTAATTTTCCTTTCTTCTTATCTTTGTAATAAAGAAACCATCTGAATTAAAGTCTTGCGGCAAGATTTGCAACGTCTTGACCTTCTCTCCGGTTCTAGGATGCGAGAATGGTTCAAATTCAAAGTCTTTGTTTTGTTTTAAAAATGTATAGATAACATTTTCGTTTTCCATCTGTTCTATTGTACATGTTGAATAGACAATTACGCCACCCGGTTTTACGAAATCTTTAATATTATTCATGATTTTCAGCTGTAATTCGACTAAACCGTCTACAGTATCTTTTGTCTGTGCATATTTTATTTCCGGCTTATGACGCAATACGCCTAACCCGCTGCAGGGTGCATCCACTAAAATTTTATCATATTTTTTATCATAAGGCTGTGTCGCATCGTGTTGGAAAGCATGTACATTATTTAAACGCAGCTTCTTGATGTTATGTTCGATTAATTCAATTTTGTGTTCGTGAATATCTGTCGCATCAACCTGTCCGGTGCCTTGAAGCAATTCTGCTGTTTGGCAAGCTTTTCCGCCAGGTGCACTGCAGGCATCTAAAATCATTTCTCCTTCAGACGGTGCTAAAATTTCAGCGACGAACATCGAACTTTTATCTTGAATCGATACATAACCGTCTTTGAATGCACGGCTTTCAACAACTGGACGGCCATAGATATGCAGACAATATGCAATATCGTTGTCTTGCTGTACTTCGTACTCTTCTTTTTCTAATCGTGCAATCGCATCTTCAACAGTTGTACGATTCGTATTGACGCGGACTGTTTGTCCTGGACGTTCAATCAAAGATTTTGCGATAGCTTCAGTTGTTTCAAGCCCATGATGTGTCACCCAGTGTTTCACAATCCATTTAGGAAGGCTGTATTCAATCGCAATACGCTGCTGATCATCTTTAATCTCTGACGGATTTGGTAATACACTGCGCATCATATTACGCAAAATACCATTCACAACTTTACTGTTATGCAGGCCGCCGCGTTGTTTTGCGATTTCTACGGCTTCATTAATAATCGCATGATCTGGAATTTTATCTAGATACTTATATTGATAGATGCTCATCCATAAAAGCGTACGCATCCACCCTTTGATTCTTGTTTGTACAAACGGCTTTAAATAATAATCTAAAGTGAATTTATGTTTTAAAGTACCATACACTAATTCTGTGAATAAGCCTTTATCTGCACGGCTCATGTCGCTTTCTTTCAGTACTTCGTTAATTTTCAAATTACTGTACGCTTTGTCTTGGTTAATCGACAATAAAGTTTCAAATGCTGCTTCTCTCACTGTTTGCATTAATTTAAGACCTTCCCAACTAAGTAATCTTGATAACCGCTTAAGAAATTCGCAGTCGGCATACGTTTTTTGCCTGACAATTGAATTTCCGTCAAGGCAATCGCATCCGCTGAACCCGTTCCTATGATAATCGCTTTTTTCGTTGTTTCTATAATTTCTCCAGGTTCGCCGTTTTTGCCTTCAACAATTTTTGCCGCATATAACTTCATATTCGTATCATCTAATTTAGTATATGCTACTGGCCATGGTGATAAACCGCGGATATGGTTGTAGACTGCTTGTGCAGGTTGTGTCCAATCAATACGTTCATCTTCTCGGCTGATATTTGACGCAAAAGTAGCTTCTGATTCATTTTGTTCAATACGATCATTCGTTCCGTTAATAATATCCGGTAATGTTTTCGCTAATAAATCTGCACCTAAGAAACTTAATTTATCATGCATTGAACCCACATCATCATTTGCTTCGATATCAATGGCTTGCTGCGAAATAATATCACCCGCATCTAATTTAGGTGCCATATACATAATTGTGACACCTGTTTCTTTTTCGCCATCGATAATCGCTTGGTGAATCGGTGCACCGCCTCTGTATTTCGGCAATAAAGAAGCATGCACATTAATCGCACCGAGTTTTGGTGCATCTAATAAAGCTTTAGGAAGAATTTGACCGAATGCAGCTGTTACAATCAAATCAGGCTCCAAGTCAATCAACTTCTGCAAGTCATCTGAAGTTGAAATCTTTTCAGGTTGATAGACTTCAATTCCATGCTCTAAAGCAACTTTTTTAACAGGCGGAGGTGTCATCACACGTTTACGCCCTACCGGTCTGTCTGGTTGTGTCACCACTGCGATAACATCCTCTTTAGCTATCAGCATTTCTAATACTTTTGTAGAGAAATCAGGTGTTCCCATAAATATAATTCTACTCATCTTCTAAATACGCCTCCAATTTTTCTTCTGTCAATTGCTTTTCTATCTTATCGGTAAATGGAATGCCTTCTAATTGATCTATAATATGCAGCAGCATTCTCGCAACATCATCATAGGCTGTTAATTCTACTGTGTTGCCTTGTACATCATTGCTTTGAACGACAATCATTTTGCTTCTTTCTACTGTCCCGAAAACACCAGGAAATGAAACATCGCCTTCTAAATCTGTAATAGTTTCATCAGATTGCCGAACAATTTTCGGATTGATCAACTGTAATAAACCTTCCGCTTCCATATCTATAATGGCTGCTTGTTGTGAAACCCCGATTTGCGGTGCGCATAACGCTGACGCTTCACAATCATACAAAGTATCTTCTATATTTAATAATAACTGTTTTAAGTCACTGTCAAACTTATTTATGCTTGATGCAGGTTGGCGCAAAATTTTACTGTTCGCAGATACAAGAGGTTTCACTGCCATTTTTATCGACTCCTTAAAAATTCATCATTCCATTATAGCGTAAATCTACCAGAAAAGCGACCATTGCTTTTCTCCCTCATTTTCTACATTTTTGTGAAGAGGGTTCAATTTTATATGAAATGGGTATACTATTAACATTGTATAAAAATTTGATTTATACGGATAGTTTGTTGAAGGTGGTGAAGTAAAATGGATGATATCACAAGAGATCAAGCATTTATCGTTGCAGTGCTTTATAAGTACTACACAGAACATTTAAATGCAGGTATGTCACCAGAACAAGCCAATGATTTCAAAGATTCACATACGCTTCATGATGATTATTTCTGTGACAAAGACAAAGCAACTTTCCTAGACAACCTCAAAGTCCTTTTTGATAAAGACTATGTTGATGGTGAATGGGATGGTACAAAAATAAATGATGTACGTGTTTCAGAAAAAGGGTTTGACGCAGTGGATACAAATTTATTAAGTAAATAAAAATAAGAGATAAAAACAGGCGGGTAATTTTCTAAGAAAATGAAAATCACCCGCTCTTTTATTCTTTATTTATAATCTTTGCTGAAAACTATATTCTTTTTAATTAACACTAACATGTATGGAGCAAGCACAATTAAGAAACACCAATTATAGATTGCAATCCGATCAGAAAATGCTTGGAAACCAAACAAACCGAACTCAGTACCTGATAATAAAAGATATTTCATTAAATCTGCGGTAATAATTTTTGTTAGATACAATCCTAAACCTAATATAACAATTAAAATTGTGAACACTAAAAAATCTAAACGGTTACCACTAGACCCAGATAAATAGTAAAACTGAGCTGATGTATACTCCTTAAATATAGACAATTGTCCAAATATTTTTTGGTTTATTCCAGTTAAAAATAACAAAATTGACAGTCCAAATGATATAAATGCAAATCTCACGCGAATATAACGACTCAACATTAAAATCGGTACTATTAAAATACTGGAAGTATGAATCAACGGCAATAATAAAAACCATAGCTTTTTCCACTTTTTAAAATGAAACATAACTATTACCAAACTAATAACCAGCAAATGTCTAATAATGTTTGTAGACATGGTTAAATAGATAGGGCTATAAGTATAAAAGATAAGTGCAAACAAAGCTAAATTTTTATCATCATAAAAATGGTAGATTCCAATTGCAATAAGTAAGTTAATGATAACTACAATGATGATAAACGTATATTCTTGAAAACCTTGCAGTAACAGCCAAGCTATTATTCTGAACAAAGGTTCAAAAATATCCAACGTAAAAATATGTACAAAATCAGTGTCTTTTATATCTTCAAATGCAATCTGATATGCTTCGTAATCCGTGGCACTTGTAATTTGTTTCTCAAACAATACATAAAATAAATTTGCTGTAAAAATCATATAAATACAAAATGCGATACCCTTACTTAGTTGAATGTGAGAAAGATAAATAACAATTAATAATAGTATGAGAGTCAAAGTGATAAATATCATAAGCAATCAAAGTTCCTATCTCCAATGCCGTTATTACATATTCCACGGCATAATTGTTTCGTTTTTAGCAGTACTAAATTCAAACACTTCTCACACTCCTTTTAAATTCAAAAATTTACTACGACCACCACACAATTTATACATCCTTAAGAGCAGAATAGGTTGTCATTAACTTTAGGTTTTTAAAACAACCAAAACTTCTTATGCGATGTTTCAATCGGCTGATATTTTGTAATGCGTTGATTTTCAATCACCTTTGTATTATTTTCTATCATTTCGTTAATTTCATTTTGATAATCTTTTAACCTGTGGACCTTTTTTAGTTCACCTAATCGAAATGGTCTTTGTTCTGCGTGATGTGCATCAGATCCTATGAAATGAACAAGTTGATGCTCAATCATTTGCAAGGATTGGTTTTGAATTTTCCTTCCCAAATCACCTGCTAATGAAGATGCTGTTAATTGGCTTAATGCACCTGCACTGACAAGTTGGTATAACAAGTTAATGTCTTTCGAAATTGCTTTATTACGTTCAGGATGAACAATAATTGGTATAAAACCTTTAGTTTGTATTTTATAAATCAAACTAGGCATATAGTGAGGTACAGCGTTTGTAGGCATTTCGATTAATAGATACTTTGAACGATTCACGCCTTTTATTTCACCGTTCTCGATTTCATTTATTATTTGGTCCGAAACTCTAATTTCTTGTCCTGGATAGATTATCAAATTTAAATCTCTAACCGCTTCTAAAGCATTTAATTTTTGAACACACACTTCCACTTGGTCAAACGTATTATTATAGTAATGATGAAGATGGTGTGGTGTTGCAATTATCCCAGTAATGTTTTGCTGTGCAGCTTGTTTCAATAATTTTAATGTTTCATCAATGTTTTGTGCGCCATCATCTACGTTTGGCAAAATATGATTGTGAATATCTATCATTTACCGCTTTCTCCATAATAAGAATAATAACTTGAAGAATTATCTTCAGTTGTTTTGTTTAAAACCACCCCTAAAATTTTGGTACCTGTGTGTTCCAATAACTCTTGAGCTTTCTTAATATCATTGCGATTATTCTCTTTAACATCTATAACTAAAACGACATAACCACTATGTTCTGCCAGTAATTGCGCATCCGTCACTGTATTAACGGGCGGTGTATCAATTATGATCAAATCATAAATTTTATATAGTCGATTCAATACAGTTTGAAATTGCTTAGATCCAAGTAACTCTGAAGGATTAAGCGGTATTGGGCCTGATGTTAATAAATCTAAAATTTCCACATCAGTGTGTTTTATTGCTTCATCAAACTCTGCTTGATTAATAATTAAACTCGACAACCCATTACTATTCGAAGTGTTAAAAACATAATGTTGTGTTGGTTTTCTCATATCCCCGTCAATCAGTAAAGTTTTGTACCCCGCTTGTGCATATGTGACTGCCACATTAGAAGAAACGAATGATTTCCCGACTGAAGGTCGTTCTGATGTAAACACTATAGATTTAATATCAT
The DNA here is from genome assembly GCF_025561445.1 of Staphylococcus sp. IVB6181. Taxonomy (NCBI): domain Bacteria; kingdom Bacillati; phylum Bacillota; class Bacilli; order Caryophanales; family Staphylococcaceae; genus Staphylococcus; species Staphylococcus sp. IVB6181. The sequence continues at coordinate 1,851,885 of NZ_CP095096.1, forward strand.
CTTTTTCTGTTGAAAACATGATATTGGTACGAATACCTTTAAACTTTTCACTAATGACAGATTTAGGATCATTTTTTGTAATTAAACCATCTTGGATGACGTGTTGGCGCTGCTTAGACATAAGTCAAAAACGCCTCCCTTCTATTTCTTCTTGCTTAATTCAGTAATTGAACCTAACACAGGCAGATTCAATACTTCTTCAACATCATTTTCATTCTTTATTCTTTTATCAAACAGCAGCTTTAAAACAATGATAAAAAAAGCTGAAATTATGCCGAGACAAAAACATATACCACCATTAACCAATGGTCTAGGAGATACCTTTTTAGCATCGACTGCTTTCGATAAGACAGACACATTATCAATATTCATGATTTTGCTTGCATCACGACTAAAAACATTTGTAATTTCATTAGCTACCGTTACTGCATCTTTCTCACTCTTACTTGTAACGGTAATATTTATAATTTGAGATTCTGCTTGATTGTTAACTGTCAACATTTGAGATATTACTTTACTTGAATATTTACCTTGCAATTCTTTTGATACTTTATCTAAAATCCTAGGACTCTTAATAATTTCACCATAAGTTTTAACAAGATGAATATTTGATTGGACTTGTTGTGCCATCATTTCATTGTTGCTTTTCTTTTGATTCACTAAAATTTGAGTGGTTGTTGCATACTTTGGTTGTATTAAAAAAAAGCTAATGAATAGACCTAAAACTAGAAAGCATAAAGGTAAAATAATCAATAACTTAATATATTTTTTTAAAATGACCAACAAATTGACTAAGTCTAATTTCTTTTTTATGATGTCCTCCGCTATATGTATTTTGCACTATTTTATTGCACGTAATACATTATATAGCATGTTCATGTATTTTTGTATTGGAAATTCTTTAATTTATATAAATTTGTGCAAAAAAAGCACCTACTTAATGAATAAACATTAGTAGATGCTATAAATTAATATAAGCGAACATACTGCAAAAGATTTCCATTACTGAATTAGTATCACTCTAACTTCCAATTCTTTATTCACTTACAAATCAAGAGTTTAAATGCTGACGCTTTAATACCTTTATCTTTCTGATTTGATATTTTAATTTTTCAAACTGACAAGCTATTACAAATGTTGCTTTGTTGATTTTACCTGCTTTGTATAATGCATAAAAGACATAGAGTACGCCTTCATGCATTTTCTTTAGATTCGCAGTCAAACCACTATCTCCAAAATCTTCTTTAAATGAATAACACATTACTTTATTGATAAAGACGCCTTTTTTATGATCGCCTAATAATCTGCCCCACATCATTAAATCTTCTACATATCGCATTCCTGGTTCAAATTGATATTGTCCATCATTTTTCATGATTACAGAACGTACTGGAATTTTGTTTTTTAATAATATTGGTAATAATTTAATCGGTTGTGTAGTGAATGCAGCATCTTGATCTACTGCAGTTTGATCAAACTGTTCAGATTGATGCGCACTAAAATATGCATTTGTCTCTTCCATCACTTTCATTTGTACTTCTATTTTGTCCTTAGTCCATGCATCATCAGAATCTAAGAAAGCAAGATACTCACCAGTTGCAACTTCAATGCCTTTATTTCTTGAAGGACCGCAGCCAATGTTTTCTTTAAGCGAGACTACTTTCACCCCTTCAATTTGATTCAACGCTGCTAACTTTTTATCATCTTCAATTGTATTACTGCAATCATTGATAATAATGGTTTCTTTTACTTTCCTTGTTTGTGCTAACACTGACTCTACTGCTCTTTCAATCGTGTCATGTGCTTTAAAATATGGGATAATCACTGATACAGATTTTTGATTTTTCTTCATTATTTAAAATACCTATTAGCATCTATCTCTCTGTTTTGCCATATCCTTTCTGAGTTGTTCATTACATATGTTTTGAATTCATGGTTTTCTATCCGGTTATAACATTGATCAATACAAAAGATTCGCTTGTTGTTATTATGTGCATCACTACCAATAATATGAAATTTTTTATGTGCAATCATATATTGAGCTGTATTTTTTGTTGATTCACCATAATCACCAAGTATCGAAGCCGCATTCATTTGAAGTAAACAGCCTTTCGCTGCTAGTTCATCTAAACGGTGAAGTTCTTCACGAATTACTGCATTGCGTTCTGGATGCGCAATGATTGGTGAATACCCTCTTTCAATAACAAAATCAATTAATTCATCAATATAGTATGGATAACTATCAAAGGGCAATTCTAATAAAATATAGCGATGACTTTGACCTAGAGTCAGCAACTTATTATTATTAAAGTGTGTCATAAAATAAGGGTCTAAGTGAATTTCTTGCCCACCTTTAAGTTCAATATCTATACCTAATTCTTTAAATTTTTCATTTAATTGCTTAACCTTATACAAAATTTCATCTTTATCTGACTCGAAAACTTTCGTTTTAAAATGCGGAGTTGTTATGATTTTATCAATTCCAATCGAGGCAGCATAACGAGCCATTTCTATTGATTCTTCCATTGTTTTCGGACCATCATCAATGTCAAAAATAATATGATCATGTATATCAATCATATAGATTTCTCCTTTCTCAACATACTTCTTAACACAAATATCAGATGTTCATTTTTTAACATTAAATTACAAATTAAATATATTAAAATTCCCGTAATAATTTCGATCATTGTCGTTAACATAGGGGGATGTAAATAAGGTGCAATAAATACAATTACAATATACATCAAACAACTTGATATCAAACTTTTTACAATACTTGCTGAGTGATATATAATTCCTTCTTTTTTTATGTCGACAAAACGCCAAATTAAAATAATTGTTTCAGCAATAATACGCGCAACAGCGATACCATATATTCCTATGGGAAATATCAATGCAAATGACAAAATAGTATTTACGAGACCATCCACAATCAGCGACAAATTATATGAAGCTACGCGATGTTTAGCCAATAAATATTGGCGGCTCATCATCATGTTTAATGGAATAATGACCAGCAAAATAGATAATACCGTCATCAATGGTACTGATTCATAAAAAGATTTGCCAAAGAACCAAATATAAAACTGAGGCATAATCGCTATGACACCAAAAACCATTGGGATAGTCAGTAACAATTGCACATGAATGTTACTTTCTAATATTTTTTTAATAGATTTGTGGCCGTTTTGAGTTAATTTTGTTAAACGCGGCAACATAACTAAATCAATTGTATTAACTAATATAATTGCAACGGTCAAAATATTGAATGTATTTGAAAATATCCCAACATCTTTGTAAGTTAAACTAACACCTATTACTAAACAGTTCAGACTGGTAAATAAGTTTAACTGTCCATTAGGCAAAAAATAAGCGAACGAAGACTTAATAATAAATCCTACTTGCCGCCATTGAATCGATGTAAATTCAATCTCCCTAAACAAATTGAAAAACAATGGAATTTGATTAAAAACAGTAATGGCCGCAATTATGAAAGTATAAAGTGCTAGATCTGATGGATCATGTACAAAGCACACTACTACTATTAAAACTAAAAAGGACATTAACATATTTATTAAACTTGGCAATTTAAACTTTTCCACGCCTGCATAGTACCAAGATATATCAAAAAATGCTCCAATTAAAAATATTCCCTGCAAATAAAAAATCAATTGGTAACTATCTATAAACCAAAATACCATCAACAGATAACAAAATAATACAACTATTGATAACAGTGCCTTGCTTACAAATATATTCCAAAACGTTTGGGAAAGTTTTCTTTTTGATTGATCATTCTCTGCTATCAGACGATTAAAATAGAGTTGTACTCCTAAACTCGCAATCATTAAAAAGTACTGGACAATTGTAAATGAAAATGAGGAAACACCTACACCACTTGGTCCAAATGCTCTTGAAACTATTGGAATTGTAATCATAGGTGTCATCATTCTAATAACTTGATATAACCCTTGATAAATTAAATTTTCTTTTAAAGTGCCCTTATTCACATACTTCACTTCTTTTCTGGCTAATATACTTACCTATTCCAAAGATAAGACCGATAATCAAAGCGACATAACGTGAGTTATTAAGTGAAACGGTCATACTATATATCACTATGACACCCGAAATGATAATCAAATAATTATAATTGTCTTGAATTTTACGCACTTTCAGTAATTGATATAGCCGTTGAATCAATAAATATATAAAGATGATCGTAAATACAGCGCCCCATTCAGCTACGATTTGAATTAAAGTGTTATGGGCTACAAATCCAACGTTATTAATTTGTTGACCAACATGTGTATATTCTAATAAACCAATACCAAAACCATACGTATACCGAATAATATCAATACCATTTTGCCATACTAGTATTCTATTGGATCCTCCTACATTAATAGATGCTGTTCCTTCCGAAAAAACACTTAACATTCTTGCGGCAGAAGGAATACGCTCTATTACTTCAAAATTAGAAATAATTATCTTTACAGTACTTATTATCATAAGCATTATTAATCCCAAAGTAATCAAGAGATGTTTATAACTTTGCTTTGCAATTTTAAGCAGTAAAAATATTGCATAGTAACCAATCAGTATTACTAAAATAACTAATGATGTTTTAGAACCTGAAGTAAATATCGCTCCAATTGTGATTATGGCAGCAGCCATCTTTAATCCAAATGGTTTCACAAATTTAAATATTAAAATAAGGGTAACTATCTGTGTTAAAGCAAAATAATTAGGATCATTCATTAACCCTCTCGCTCTAACAATATCGTAAAAACAGAATTCTAAAAGTAAAGGAGCATGCGTAATCATACCGATTATACATAAACTTGCAATCACTAAACTGGAAACGATATAGCTTTTCATAAAGACAACTGCTTGTTTTCTATATAACGTTAAATGATATCCTGCTAAAAAATAAATAAAGACCATACTTATTTTAAAAATAGATCCGCATATTTCCTTTAATCCGATATTTAATTCATGATTAAATATCACAAAGATAAGCGTTATAATAATACGATAAGTTAATAAAGCAGTGAAAAATATCCATACATATTTCAAATGTGTATGCTCACATTGTCGATATCTTTTATATAAATATATACATAATAATATTACAATTATGTCAGAAAAAGACGTATTTACATTAAGAATCACTGTAGACTGTTGGATGAAAACAGATAAGAGAATCAACAATACATTGAGGTAATAATCTCGATTAGTGTTTTGATTCATAAATGGTTTCCAACTTTTTCAGCATTTTGTCTTCAGTGAACTTATCTAAATAACGATTGTAAGATTTTAAGATATCTTTTTTAATTCTGCCTTGATCAAAATAAGTCTTCATTGCAATGGCTATCGCTTTAGGTGTATTGTTTTCTACTAATATTCCGTTGTCGTTAATTAATTCGTTAATACCGCCCACATCACTAGCTATGATAGGTAATCCTTCTGACATGGCTTCAATAATACTTATTGGCAAACCTTCATGTTTGCTTATTAATACAAAGACATCATATTGATATAAACTCGCTTTAACATCATATACATTACCTAAAAATTTGATATAAGGTGTTAAACCTAATGCAGCGACTTGTGCTTTACATGCTTCCAAATTCAAACCGTCTCCAATAAACGTCAAATCAAACAATCGGTCGGTTGATTGTTTTAATAATTGAATACCTTTTATGACCATTTCATGTAACTTCGGATATTCAAAACGTGCCACCATCACAAATCGAACCGGCGGTACTTTAATAGATTCAACTTTATCTAAAACCTGATTCTGACTTTGTTTCACACTATTATGCAATGTAATCAATTTATTTCCATCAAAATTATTACGCAGCGCTAATTGCCTATCATAATCCGAAACACAAATTACCTTATCAGTAACTCTCAAAAGCCATTTTTCTATTTGTTTGAATAAAAAGCGTTTTAGAGGTTTCACCCCTTCTGTAAATGCCCAACTGTGTGCAGTGAATATAACATGTGTATTATATTTCTCACTGCATATATAAGCTAAACGTCCTAATGTACCAGCTTTAGAGGAATGCAAATGCAATATTTTTGGCTTAATAAGTCGAATAAGCTGTGCCAATTCTTTCGCACCTAATATATCTTCTTTAATATCAATTGGACCTTTCAGATGTTTTAAACGAATTATTTTAATATTACTATTTAACTTTTGCAGCATCGGACCGTTGTTTCCAACAGCTACATACACTTGATACTTTTTAGAGAAGTAATTTGCTAATTGAATAAGGTGTGTTTGTGCACCTTTAATGTCAGCTTTAGTTATGACATATAATATTTTCATGATGTTCTCCTATATTAATCATAGATTGTTCTTCTTGTGTTGCAAGACGTCAAAACTACATTGTGAAAATTATACCTTTAGGCTATAAAGTTTAGCACAATTACATAATATTATCACTATATAAATTTAAGACTTCTTCTAGTACATTAATACTTAACTTTTAAGAACTTGTCAATGAACTATTTCTTTTTGAAGATATTGTTCGATTTATAAATATCTGATTATTTTAGGACAATACCAGGGTGAACACCTTTATTTTTCGTTGTGTTAAACCTAATAAAATTATAAAATAATATGCAACCACTACTTTAAGTTATAGTAAATTCGACTATTTTCAACAATGGCCTATTCACACCTTTAAGGAGGAAACATCTATGGCAAATAAATTTAAAAATCTTGATTTAATCCGTGAAACAGTACTTAAAGATAATGAAATAATTAAACATGCAATTTTCGGTGCTTATGAAACTTCAACATTAGGCACTGAAACCATTAGAAAAGGAGTGCTAGCCGCAACCAATAAACGTGTTATTTTTTATTCCAAACGACTTACCGGTTATGATTTAGAAAACTTTGATTACAGTCGCATTAGTACTTTTGAATTAAGTAAAAAATTAATGGGTAATAAAATTACTTTTTATTCTAGCGGTAATAAAGTCTCTATGAAGTGGATACAAGATAATGAATTAGATGACTTCATTAACTATGTGCACACTATGATAAACGGTGCTCATAAAAACAGCACCAAACCAATTGATCAAGAAGATAACCCAGAAATACAAAACCTAAAGCAGATCAAAATGCTTAAAGAATTATTAGATATGGGTGCTCTTACAGAGGAAGAATTCTCTAAAAAGAAATCAGAATTGCTTTAATTGAATTAAAAAAACTGCGTGAAAGTAGTTGTTTAACTTCTTCCACGCAGTTTTTTTAATTTAGACTTTTAAACAGTAACGTTATTCTTTATTGCAATACAACAAAAAATACGATAATTAAGACACTAACCACAAATCGTACACTTTGTGCTAAGAATATAACTTTGCCGAATGTTTTCTTTTGGTAAATACCGATACCGATTTGTATCATCGCTAGACCAATAATCAGCATGATGAGCGCTGGTACAAAGCCAGCGATAAGTGCACCGATATCTAATAAGATACTCCCTGCAATCAATAAGATTAAAACGATTTTAGGTAATTTCGGATTACGTGTCAGCATGAGTATTGCAGATAAAAATGTAAATACTGAAAATGCAATGATAAACGTTTTGAGTAGGATCATTTAATCACTCCTTGATTAATTATTATACACGAAAACCCCTTCCTTTTTGTGCGTATTTGTCTCTTTTTAAATTTTGATTCAAAAATTAATTGTAGGTATGCACAAATAAATGATGAAATAGCCGTTACATTTAAAAAGGCAAACCCCTTTCTGTTCAGAAACAAGATTTGCCTTTCATTTACATCATGACATATGGATTAATATCAATTTTTAATGAGAGTTTGTCTTTAATATAACGTTCATGATAAAAGTCATCTAAATACTGCAATGCTTTGTGCAGCTCTGGTTCACTTTTGTATTTGACTAGCACTTGGAAGCGGTATTCTCTGTTGATTCTGGCAATCGCTGCAGGAGAAGGTCCTAATATCAAAGCTCTATCCGTCAGATGTTGTAATAAAATTTTATGCACATGTGCTGCAGCTTGCATGACTTCTTTCATATTTTGATGCGAAATAGTGAAATTGATTAAGAAATAATACGGCGGATATTTCCCGATTTGACGATATTTCATTTCTTTATGATAGAAAGAGAGATAGTCATTTAATTGTACATCTTTAATCGCATAGTGATCTGGATTATAAGTTTGGATAATGACTTCCCCTTCTTTTTCGTGTCTTCCTGCACGTCCAGCAACTTGTGTTAACAGCTGGAACGTACGTTCACTTGCACGAAAGTCCGGCAAGTTCAGCATAGTATCCGCATTAAGTACACCTACAAGCGTAATATTCGGGAAGTCGAGTCCTTTCGCAATCATTTGTGTACCTAAAAGGATATCGCCTTTACCTTCTCCGAATTCATTCAATAATTTTTCATGTGCACCTTTTCTTGATGTCGTATCAGCATCCATCCGAATAATCTTCGCGTCTTCAAATTCACGATTCAATAATTCCTCGACACGTTGTGTTCCTGTCCCCATTTGTCGAATGTGTTCGCTTTCGCAGTTAGGACATTTATTCGGAGGTGTTTCTTCATAGCCGCAATAATGACATTTTAATTTGTCGCTCGATTTGTGATAAGTCAGCGATATATCACAATTCGGGCATTGCGGCACATGACCGCAGTCACGACATAAGATAAAGGATGAATAGCCGCGTTGGTTTAAGAATAGAACGATTTGTTCATTGCGGGATAATCTATCTTCGATAGCTTCGCGTAATTGTGTTGAGAACATAGAACGATTGCCGTTCGCTAGTTCATCACGCATGTCTACGATGTTGATGGCAGGAAGCGGCTGGTTATTGACACGATCCGGCAAACTCAATAAGTGATACACACCTTTTTCGGCACGTGCATATGATTCTAAACTTGGTGTAGCACTTCCTAATATCAATGGACAATTGTGATACTCTGCTCGCCATAATGCAATTTCTTTTGCATGATAGCGCGGATAATCTTCTTGTTTGTAAGTGGCTTCATGTTCCTCATCAATGATAATCATACCGAGATTTTTAAACGGTGCGAATACACTTGAACGTGCACCGACACTGACTTGTGCACGGCCATCTCTGATTTTCTGCCATTCATCATAACGTTCGCCTTTAGATAACGCAGAGTGCAGTACAGCAACTTCATCACCGAATCTGCGCTTAAAGCGCAATACCATTTGCGGTGTTAATGCAATTTCCGGTACCAGCATCATCGCTTGTTTGCCTTGTGCTAATACCGCTTCAATCGTTTGTAAATAAACTTCTGTTTTACCGGAACCTGTCACACCATGTAATAAGAAGGTCGCTTGCTTTTCTTCATCTATGACCTCTTTAATGGCATCATAAGCCACTTGTTGACCAGGTGTCAGTTGTCTTTTAGCTTCTTGTTCAAACACTCTTGAAGCATAAGGATCGCGTTCTACAATCGCGTCATATTTTTCAATCCATCCATTACGTTCTAATGTTTTCACACTTGAAGCCGATAATCCAACCTCTTCAATTTCTTTTAGAGGCACATCTCTGTTTTGTGCATCTAATAAATAAGCATACACATCGTATTGTTTAGGATAGCGTTCCAACATACCTAAGACTTCATCTGGACTATGATCGTCTCTTATACGTATAGCGCGCTGTGTTTTCTTTTTAGTATTTTGAGAGAGCAATGTTTCTTCACGGACAGTGCCGTCATTTAATAATGGGACTAAACGTTCTAATTCCCCATTTTGCTGAGCCGCTTTATATGCATAATGTCCTTCCTTATTGAAACGTTTTAATAAATCTTCTGGAATTTGTTCATCTTCAACGATTTCAAATACTTTTGTATATCTTGCTTTAATCGCACTTGGCAGCATTGCCTCTAATATTGAAATACGTTTTGTGACATGATATTTTCCGTACCATGCACTTAAATTCACGAGTTCAGGTGTTAATTCTGGTTTAATATCTTGTATTTCTTTAATCGACTTTAACTTTGTTAAATCCAAATTAGGATCTGGTTCCTCAGTTATTTCCATGACATACCCTTGAATCGTTCTCGGCCCAAAGGGAACAACGACTCGCACACCAACTTGAATGATGGGTGCGAGTCGTTCTGGTATTAAATAATCAAAGGTAAAGTCTACGTTTTTTGCTGGTACATCAACGATAACCTTTGCGTACATTATTTCCACCTACGTTCTAATTCTTCTAAGATTCTGCCGGCAAGTGCCTGCTTTTTGCCTTTCTCTATATTCACAGCTTCTCCGCTCTTAAAGAAAAGCGTTACTTCATTATCATCAGAGTTGAATCCGATAGATGTATCTCCGACATTGTTAGCAATAATTACATCTGCATTTTTTCGTTCTAATTTATCCTTCGCATACTTTTCGACTTCTTGCGTCTCAGCTGCGAACCCGATAAGTTTTTGGTGAGTTTTATTTTCACCCAAATATTTTAAAATATCTTGCGTTCTCGTAAATGCGATTGTTAAATCGCCGTCTTGTTTTTTCATTTTATGCTCTAATTGTTCTGCAGGTTTATAATCCGAAACTGCGGCTGTTTTGAAGACAAAATCTTGAGCTTCAAAACGTTCAGTTACCGCATTAAACATATCTTCTGCACTCGTTACAGGTACAAAATCTACATTGTCTGGCGGTGTTAAATAAGTCGGCCCGCTGACTAATGTCACTTTTGCGCCTCTTTTTTGTAATGCATCTGCTAAAGCATAGCCCATCTTGCCAGACGCTCTGTTAGAAACAAATCGAACAGGATCAATAACTTCGACTGTAGGTCCTGCAGTAACTAAAACTTGTTTGCCATAGAACCAATCAGTTTCATCGGGTTGACTCTGTGTTGTAGTTTCATCCATTGTTTGTCTCACAAAAGCAATAATATCCAATGGTTCCATCATACGCCCTTTAGCAACATAGCCGCAGGCTAAGAACCCTTCTCCAGGTTCAGCGAAATGATAGCCGTCTTCAGCGAGTACTTGCATATTAGCTTGCACACGCGGATTCTCATACATATGCACATTCATTGCTGGTGCCATAAATTTAGGAACTGTTGTCGCAAGCAAAGTAGAAGTAATCATATCGTCAGCAATTCCATTAGCAAGCTTACCGATAATATTAGCAGTTGCTGGCGCAACAATGACCGCATCTGCCCAGTCTCCTAAAGCAATATGCTGAATCTCTGATGGATTTTCTTCTTTGAATGTACTCGTATATACCGGATTTCGGCTAATCGCTTGGAAAGCAAGCGGTGTCACAAATTCTTGCGCATGTTTTGTCAACATCACACGTACATCAAATCCTGCTTGTGTCAATTTACTTGTTAAATCAATCGCTTTATATGCGGCAATACCGCCTGATACTGCCAATAAAATATTCTTCATCGCAATCATTGCCTCCAAGTTCATTCTCTCTTTATGTATACGGCGTTATAATAAAAATGAGTCCATCTTAAATGGCCCCAATCTTTCATCATCAATCATGTTTTATTTTAACACTCTAAGTCAAAAAAGTCCTTTGCTTTGCAAGAAGCAATAAAGTTGCTTCTTTTATGAGAAGCGCGTAAGATTACTTTCGATATAGCAAAGAAAGAAGGTTTGAATATGGAGACTTTGAAGCAATACAGCGATATCGTTCACCACATTGAAAACGAAGATAAGTTCTTATTATATGTCATGGCAAAAGGCTGCTCAGTCTGCCATGCAGACCAGCCGAGAGTCGATGCACTCGTTAATGAAATAGATGTGCCTGGGGCACAAATCATTGTCAATGATATCCCAGAAGCTGCTGGACAATTGTCCCTCTTCACATCCCCTGTTGTTATTCTCTTCAACCGCGGCAGAGAGTTTCACAGACAAGCACGTATCATTGACTTCGATCAGCTTAAACGCTCAATGGAACAATTGAAAATGGCTTAATAAAGCAAACAAACCCGTATCTGCAGTTATCTGCTTCATACGGGTTTGTTTACTTATTCATAATTGAAATCAGTCTTTTGTTTCAAATTCACTTTCATTCAATTCTGGTTCGATTGGAGTGATTTTGCCATCTGCGATTTCTTCTAATGCTTCGCCAACTGTTTTTACAGAATGATAGTTTTCTATTAAAGCAGTTTCTGGTTTATCATATAGCTCACGTGCGCGTTTGGCAGCCACTGTTGCGATTAAATATTTTGATTTTACTTTTGAAGTTAATTGGTTTAATGGTGGGTTTAACATTATTTTTTGGCCTCCAATATCATTTTTCTATACTTTGCTTCTATGCGTTCTCGTTTTAAATGTTCCGCTGCTACGATAGATTGAATACGTTCTTTCGCAAGTTCCACTTCATCGTTTACCACGACATAGTCATAAAGATTCATCATTTCAACTTCTTTTCGTGCTTCTTTCACACGACTTTGAATCTTTTCATCAGATTCTGTACCGCGGCCGACTAAACGTTCTCTTAGGTGGTCTAAACTTGGCGGTGCCAGGAAGATAAATAATGCATCAGGGAATTTCTTGCGAACTTGCTTCGCACCTTCTACTTCAATTTCTAAGAAGACATCATGCCCTTCATCCATTGTATCCTTTACATACTGTACAGGTGTACCATAATAGTTGCCTACATATTCAGCATACTCTATGAATTGATCTTGTGCGATAAGCTGCTCAAATTCTCGTTTTGTCTTGAAAAAATAATCAACGCCATCTTGTTCGCCTTCACGCATCTCTCTTGTAGTCATCGAGATAGAATATTTATATGATGTTTTAGGATCATCAAATATTTCTTTGCGGACCGTACCTTTGCCGACTCCAGATGGACCTGATAAGACAATCAGTAAACCTTTTTCATTATCCATGCCTTACGACCTCTCTAAGCTATTGTTGTATTATATAATGATACCATATTCTAAATAAAATTGTATAGATGTCAAAAGGTAAAATCTTATTTTGGCAGTGCCCCTCTTGTACATGGTACAATAGAAAGAACGTTGTATTATGAACGAATAATTAAAGGTGGTTAATGATTATGGCATTTGATGGCTTATTCACAAAGAAAATGGTAGCAGAATTAGAATTTCTTCAAGGCGGCCGCATTCATAAAATCAACCAGCCTGATAACGATACAATTATAATGGTTGTTCGTCAAAATCGTAAAAACCATTCTTTGTTACTTTCAATCCACTCTAATTTCTCACGTATCCACATTACTAAGAAAAAATATGATAATCCATTTGAACCGCCGATGTTCAACCGCGTCTTCCGCAAACATTTAGACGGTGGTATTATCCAAGCGATACGTCAAATCGGCAACGACCGCCGTATTGAAATCGATGTACAAAGTACAGATGAACTCGGCGATAAAATTTATCGTACAGTGATTTTAGAAATTATGGGTAAACACAGTAACTTGATTTTAGTCGATGATCAACGAAAAATCATAGAAGGTTTTAAACATTTAACACCGAACACCAACCAATTCCGTACTGTTATGCCAGGCTTCCAATATGAAGCACCGCCGACACAAAATAAAACAAATCCTTATGAAGTTTCAGGACAGGATGTATTAAAATATATTGATTTTAATAAAGGGAACATTGCTAAACAACTATTGCAGCATTTTGAAGGCTTCAGTCCATTGATTACAAAAGAAATTACAGAACGTCGTCAATTCATGACAACTGAGACCTTACCTGCAGCATTCGATGAGGTCATGAAAGAAACACAACTTGAACCTGTCCCGATTTTCCATAAAAATCACGAAACAGGCAAAGAAGATTATTACTTCATGCGTTTGAAACAGTTCGATGATGACAGCGTTACATATGATTCATTAGATGAATTATTAGACCGCTTCTATGACGCTCGCGGTGAACGTGAACGCGTTAAACAACGTGCTAATGATTTAGTCCGCTTTGTGCAGCAGCAATTACAAAAGAACCGCAATAAACTCGTTAAACTTAATGATGAGTATGAAGGTACGCAATCAAAAGAAGATATGCAGCTGTATGGCGAACTTATTACCGCAAACATCTATCGTATCCAACAAGGCGATGCAACTTTAACAACAGAAAACTATTACACAGGCGAAGAAGTCACAATCAAACTTGATCCGACGAAATCGCCTTCTGTCAACGCTCAATATTATTACAAACAATATAATCGTTTAAAAACACGTGAACATGAATTGGAACATCAGATTCGATTAACTGAAGAAAACATTGCTTACTTCGAATCCATCGAGCAGCAATTAGCACATATCACTGTCGAAGATATTGATGAAATCCGTGAAGAGCTGGCTGAGCAAGGCTTTATGAAGCAGCGTCAAAACCGCAAGAAAAAGAAACAACCGCAAATGCAGCTTCAGACTTATCGTTCCACTGACGGCTCAACAATCTATGTGGGTAAAAACAATAAACAAAACGACTATCTGACTAACAAAAAAGCACGTAAACATCATCTATGGTTCCATACTAAAGATATCCCAGGCTCACATGTCGTTATCTTTGAAGATGAACCTAGCGATAAAACAATCGAAGAAGCCGCAATGTTATCTGCCTACTTCTCAAAAGCCGGCAGCTCAGGACAAATCCCAGTAGATTATACTGAAATCCGCAACGTCCACAAACCTTCTGGTGCTAAACCTGGATTTGTGACATACGACAATCAAAAAACACTCTATGCAACACCTGACTATGACCATATTCAGTCTATGAAAGGTGAAGCAGAAAAAGTGAAGATGAAATAACAGTAACCAGTCGATGTTAATATAGACATCGACTGGTTTTTCATTAAAACAAATAAGCTTTCAATTCTTTAGAATATGTCGGCAACTTAGGAGTATTTCGATTGATAGAACGATTACTCACTATCGCATCTGCATTATCAATCAACGCTTTAATTGTATGATGAATAGGTTTTAAACCTGTTTCTTCAAATAATCCATTTAAGATGAATGGTCGATAATCATATTGATGGGCATCTGAAGCGATGAAATGTGTAAGGTTAGAGCGGATCATTTCAATGGAAGCGAGTTGCAAACCTTTACCGAAAAAGCCGCCTAAAGATGCGGAAGTAATTTGACTTAATGCCCCTTCACTTACTAATTCATACAAGAGATTCATATCTTTCATTATTGCACTATTACGTTCAGGATGTGCAATGATTGGTGTATAATCTTCTCTTAGTAATGCTTTAAAGAGTTGCTTTGTATATTCTGGTACTTCATTCGGAGGAAACTCAATCAACAAATAATTTGAATCATTGAGGCCTCTGACTTTACCAGATTTCAAATCATCTAAAACATGATCTGATATTCTTACTTCTTGTCCCGGATAAATATCAATTCCTAATGCTTTCACTTCTTTTAATTTACATAATTCTTTTACTTTCAACTTAACTTTATCGAAAGTATTTTTATAAACTGAAGTATAATGTGGTGTCGCAATAATTCCTGTTACACCTTCATCTTTTGCTTGGCGTAATAATTGGATGGCTTCTGCTTTATTTTGAGGTCCGTCATCTGCTTTGATTAATATATGGTTATGCATGTCTATCATTGGTGTTCATCTCCTGTTGGCTAACAAATATTTCTAAATCAAAATACATGTACATGATAATATTACATCATTTGTATAGAAAATTCATTATTAAATAGAGCAGTAAAAAGACTTTTGCTGTATTTTTAGCAAAAGTCTTTAAAATACATACTATGTTGTTAAGTTAGTGAAAATCTTTCGGTCTTTCTGTTTTAAATCCAAAGTAATATTCTATAATATCACAAATACGCTTTGATGTTTTACCATCACCATACGGATTGCTAGCTTTACTCATTTTTGAATATTCTTCTTTATTATCCAAAATGTTTTTAGTTTCATTATAAATCGAGCTGTATTTTGTACCTATTACTTTTAATGTACCAGCTTTAACACCTTCCGGTCTTTCAGTGTTATCTCTTAGTACTAAAACAGGCTTTCCTAATGATGGTGCTTCTTCTTGAACCCCTCCAGAATCAGTTAGAATTAAATAAGATTGATTTGCAAAATTATGGAATTCTAAAACATCTAGAGGTTCAATTAACTCGATGCGATCATGATTTTCTAAGTATTTAGAAGCTATTTCTCTAACTTTAGGATTTCTGTGTATTGGATACACCACAACTATTTCAGAATATTCATCAACTATATCTCTAACTGCTTTGAAAATATTTTCCATCGGTTCACCAATATTTTCTCTTCTGTGAGCTGTTAAAAGTATTAATTGCTTATCTTTATATTTTTCAATAATTTCGGAATCATAATCTTTTTTAATAGTTGTATTTAATGCATCTATAGCTGTATTGCCTGTAATAAATATACTGTCTTTATCTTTACTTTCTTTCAACAAGTTTTCAGCTGATTTTTGTGTAGGAGAAAAATTCAACTCAGCCATATTACCAACCATGAGACGATTTATTTCTTCTGGGAATGGTGAATATTTATTACCGGTTCTCAACCCAGCTTCTACATGTCCTACTGGAATTTGATTATAAAAGGCAGCTAAACCTCCAACAAAAGTAGTTGTAGTATCACCATGAACTAGAATCATATCCGGTTGTTCTTCCTTTATTACTTCATCAAGTTTAGTTAATGCTCTAGATGTCAATTCAGCTAGTGATTGATTTTTTTTCATAATATTTAAATCATGATGTGGTTGAATATCAAAGATTTTTAAAACATTATCCAACATTTCTCTATGCTGTGCTGTAATTACAATATTAGGCTCTAAGTTAGAATTTTGTTCTAACTCTTTAACTAAAGGTGCCATTTTAATTGCTTCTGGCCTAGTACCAAAAATAACCATGATTTTTTTCATATCTTTTATCCTCTTTCCTCCACATTATTCATTAACCAAACTCTAAATTTGCAATGGAGAACTTATTTTTTTACTGATTCAAACAGATTGCCATAATTAAAATACTGAGTGTCTTCAAACGATGTTTCTACTACATTTTTTGTATCAAAAATAACCTTGTTTTCCATACTGTCAAAATCAGCATCTTTAAATTGTTTGAACTCAGAATGATTCGTTAAAATCAGTGCAAGTGATGAATCTTGTAAAGCTTTGTTTAAGTCTTTTTCCACAAAACCTAATTTAACATGCGGATCATATGCTTCTACTTCGATATCATTTTCTTTTAATAGCAGTTCATAAATATCAAAAGCCGGTGATTCTCGAATATCATCAATGTCACCTTTATAAGTTAATCCAAGTACGGTTACTTTATGTCCTTTAACGTCATTTAAAAAGGCTCTGGTTTTTTCAACTACAAATTCAGGCATTGAATTATTAATTTTTCTGCCCCATTGAATTAAAGGAGAATTATCTGGATCTTTAACGATAATAAAGTATGGATCAACCGCTAAACAATGTCCGCCGACACCAGGACCTGGCTGATGAATATTGACACGCGGGTGTTTATTAGCCATATCAATCACATCTAAAGCATTGATATTTAAAGTGTTGCAAATCTTAGTTAATTCATTTGCTAAAGCGATATTAAGATCTCGATATGTGTTCTCCATCAATTTGCTCATTTCAGCAGTACGTGCATTCGTTTCAATCATTTCACCTTTAACAAAAGTACTATACACACGTTTTCCTGCCTCAATACAATTTTGTGTCACACCGCCGATAATACGATTGTTGTTAACAAGCTCTTCTAAAATTTTGCCTGGTAATACTCTTTCAGGACAATGTACTAAGAAAATATCTTCTCCAACTATAAAGCCTGCAGCTTCAACTGCTGGCTTTATATGGTCGTCAGTAGTTCTTGGTGCAATTGTAGATTCTACAATAATAGTATTACCCTTTTCTAACAATGGAATGACATTGTTGACTGCACTCATGACGATTGAAATATCGCATGATCTGTATTGGTCATCATTATTTGGTGTAGGTACAGAAATAATGAAAACATCTGATGCTTCTGGCTCTGTAGCTACTTTTAATTTACCTGACTTGTGCACCTCTTCATATACTTCTTGCAAACCTGGTTCTTCAATATTGATTTTTCCTTGCTTTAAACTGTTAATATTATCTTGGTTGATGTCAACACCTAAAACTATCTTTTGTGACTAATGAATGAGATGGATAGTGCTTCTTCTTTTTTCTGAACATATTTGACTCCTTTAGCTCTGAGTTGTTTTATATCGCATTAAATTGAATTGTATGATATCTAATCAGTGTCAATTTAATCATTTGTGGCACTTCAGAGATAGAACGAATCAAAAGTAATTGTCTGTATAAAAGTTTTTTGTTGTAAAACTTACTGTGAATGCAAATTGAATAGCACTTAATCTTTTGGCAGTAAAAAAGCAACCCATCACATAGATGGGCTGCCATATTTCAAATGATTCTATTAATCCATTAATGCAAGTTGGAAATTAACGCCGAAACGATCTTGTACCCATGCAAATTCACGATATGGGCCAAGTTCTGATTTAGCCATTAAGATTGCGCCGCCTTTTTTAAGACCGCTGTATAAACGTTCCATTTCCATAGCGTTATCTACAGTCACAAATAAAGAAATAGCTGGATTCATAGGAATCTCAGTCCCGTTTGAATTATCAATAGCCATAAGTACTTGGTCTTTTAAACGAAAGATGGCGTGTTGAACAGCACCTGCTTCTCCGCTTCCAAACTCATCATACTTCACCATTGATAAGACTTCACTGTCCTCAAACAATGAGGTATACAGTTCAATTGCTTCTTCAGCTTCATTATTAAACATTAAAAACGTTGTGACTTTTGGTATATGCACACTATCCCCTCCTGTTTATTCTCATACTGAAAAGCCCTTTCAGTATATGTATGACGCTATTCATAGTATAATACGTATATTCAAAATTGATAAGTAATTTACGCAACATGCGCATCAATTGATTGGAGGTACTATTTATGTCTCATTTTGTCTTACCTATTCTTGCGTTTCTCGCAATTATGATTATCGGCTATATTTTCATTAGAATTTATTTACGTTAATTTAAAAAGTCCGTAAATCGCTTCACTGCTCATCAGTGCTTATGATTTACGGACTTTTTTGCGCTATAGATTAAATATAGCCTTTTTCTTTTATATCAGTTTTGCATTTTTTAAATATATTTTTCTCTTGTTCATTCGATAACCATTGATTTTCATCTGCATCATGGCTGTCATGGCTTTCGCGGTAATCTTCGTTTGCGTTAAGGAATTTGTTTAAATGTGCAAACGGTCGTTGTGAAGTTTGTGTATTCGAATCGGACATGGTCCATCCCTCCATCCAATTCTATCTTATGCTAAATTATCTCTCCATTCAACTAAAGACTGAATATCTGATTCAGAAATTTTACCTTGTTCTTTAGCCACTTCGATTAATTCATTGTAATCACTTAATGTATAGAATGGAATATCAGCATCTTTGAACATTTTATCTGCTTTAGCTAAACCGTAAGTAAAGATCGCAACAACGCCTACTACTTCAGCGCCTGCTTCTCTTAATGCTTCAGCTGCAACTAAAGAAGAGCCGCCTGTTGAAATCAAATCTTCAACGACTACGATTTTTTTACCGTTGCTTTGTGCACCTTCGATTTGGTTTTGTTTACCGTGGCTTTTGCTTTTAGAACGTACATAGCTCATCGGCATATCTAATTTTTCAGAGATGAATGCTGCATGTGGAATGCCCGCTGTCGCAGTTCCAGATACGATTTCTGCATCACTGAAGTGTTCTTGAATTAATGCGATTAAGCCATCGCGGATTTCATTACGTACTTTAGGATACGCTAATGTAACACGGTTATCGCAATAAATCGGAGATTTAATTCCTGAACTCCATGTAAATAAATCATTTGGTGACAATGCTACAGCACCAATATCTAATAATGATTGTGCAATTTTTTTAGACATCTTAACCTAACCAACTTTCTTTAATATGATGATAGCTTTCTACCGGATTTTCACTTTGTGTGATCGGACGTCCTACGACAATGTGTGTTGAACCCATTTCACGTGCTTTATCTGGTGTTGTAATACGTTTTTGATCATCTTGTGCATAATGTGCAG
This sequence comes from Staphylococcus sp. IVB6181, assembly GCF_025561445.1. NCBI lineage: Bacteria > Bacillati > Bacillota > Bacilli > Caryophanales > Staphylococcaceae > Staphylococcus > Staphylococcus sp. IVB6181. Next base: position 1,871,980 of record NZ_CP095096.1, read on the forward strand.
GACGGATACCAGGTGTGACTTTCAAGAAATCTGAACCTAATTCTTTTGTCAGCAACTCTGCTTCTAATGGTGAACATACGACACCGTCAAGTCCTGCTTCTTTTGTTAAACGTGCATAATTTAATACCGCTTCTTCAATAGAAGTTTGGATATTCTGCTCTTTATGCAGCATTTCTTCTGTTGTAGAAGTTAATTGCGTTACCGCAATAATCTTTGTGTCTTTATTGACACTGCGCAAACCTTCGACAGCTTGGCGCATCATTTCTGTACCGCCCGCTGCGTGTACGTTTACTAAATCAACGTTCAAGCGGCCTAAACCTGCCATTGCTTGTTTCACTGTGTTCGGAATATCATGCAATTTCAAGTCTAAGAAAATGTCATGACCGCGTGATTTGATTTTGTTAATGAGTTCTGGTCCTGTTTGATAGTAAAGCTCCATCCCGATTTTGATGTATAAAGGTTCATCAAATAAATCTAAGAAATGTTCTACTTCCTCAGCCGTCGCAAAGTCTAATGCGATAATCGGTAAAGGTAAATTACGATTTGCCATTATTTTGTCACCTCAAAAGTCCTTTTGTAAAATTCATTGATATGGTTTACACCAAGTTCGTCGAGCAATGCAGGCAGTTCATCAATGATTTCCTTGCAAACCATCGGATTTTGGAAGTTTGCTGTTCCGACTGCCACTGCATTCGCACCCACTGAAATATAGTCTATAACATCTTGCGCGTTTTGAACACCGCCCATTGCAATAATCGGAATATCTACTGCTTGTCTTACTTGATAAACCATACGCATTGCGACTGGTTTAATCGCTGGACCGCTTAATCCGCCGACAGTATTTGCGATAATCGGACGTCCTGTTTTCGCATCGATTCGAAGACCGACCAAAGTATTGATCATTGTTAATCCATCCGCATATTCTGCGATAGCTTTCGCCATTTCTACAATATCTGTAACATTTGGTGAAAGTTTCACATAAACCGGTACTTCTGATACAGCTTTAACTTTGCGTGTAAGTTCAGCCGCAACTTTAGGATCAACCCCGAACTGCATGCCGCCTTCTTTAACGTTCGGACATGAAATATTTAATTCCAATGCTTTAACATTCGGATCTTTTGAAATATGCTCTGCTACATAGACATAGTCTTCTTCTTTTGAACCCGCTACGTTAGCGATAATCGGTACATCATATTGTTCTAATGCTTTTAATTCATGTTCTAAAATATGATGCACGCCCGGATTTTGCAGACCAATCGCATTAATCATACCGCTGTCTGTTTCTGCGACACGCGGTGTTTCATTACCGTAACGTACTTCTTTTGTTGCGGCTTTAATCATAATCGCGCCTAATTCGCTCAAGTCGTAGAATTGGCTGAATTCAGCACCGAAAGCAAAACAACCGCTTGCAGGCATAACCGGATTCTTTAAATTTAAACCAGGGATTTCCACATTTAATCGACTCATAGGATGACTGCTCCTTTCTCAAATACAGGTCCGTCTGTACATACTTTGACATAACTTGTTTCAGATTCAGGCGTATGGCACACACATGCATAACATGCGCCGATACCGCAGCCCATACGTTCTTCAAGTGAAATAAATCCTTCAACATCTTGCAGCTTTTCATGTTCTTTAATCGCTTTTAACATAGGTTTAGGACCGCATGTGTAATACACATCGTAATCAACCGGAAGTTCAGAAATGACATTCGTTACGAAACCTTTTGAACCTATTGTGCCGTCTTCTGTCACAATATGTGTTTCGCCGAGCTGTGCAAATTCATCTGCGTAAAACACATCTTTTTTGCTTCTGAAACCAAGCACATGCACTGTTTCAATACCTTGTCGATTTAATTGTTTAGATAACTCATAAAGAGGAGGAACACCAATACCGCCGCCGACAAGCAAAGCTTTGCGCTCTGCTTTTTCGACAGGGAAACCATTGCCTAAAGGTGCGATAATATCAATCGCATCATTTTCACGCATTTGTGAAAGACGCTGTGTTCCTGCACCTTCTGCACGGTACAACATCGTAAATGTGTCGATTTCAGGTTCGATATGGCAAATTGAAATCGGTCTTCTCAACATGTGCAATGATCCTTCACCTACTTTGATATGAACGAACTGCCCAGGTTGTGTCATCTTGCTTGTCACAGGCCCTTTTACTTTAATTTCAAAAATGCGGTCAGCAATTTCTTTGTTTGATACGATAATATTTTGTTCCACCGCTTAATCCTCCTTTAAATATTGAATGGCTTCTCTTTAGTATGATTCATCTTTGATTGAGTTAAATATATATGATTCTTTCACTTAAATAAACAAGTTTGCTCTACATGCTGCGCATTGTAAATGTCATGCTTTCAATAACATTTGTCAATGCATTGGCTGTATCTAACGAAGTCAGACACGGCACACCGTTTTCAACAGAAGCACGTCTGATTTGGAAGCCGTCTCTTTCAATCGTTTTCCCTTTTGTCATTGTGTTAATGACAATTTGCACTTCTCCGTTTTGGATACGTGTCAATAAATCATCTTCACCGCCGATTTTACCGACAGTTTCAACCGGGATATCATTGTCAGCTAATTTTTGTGCTGTACCTGATGTCGCTAAAATTTTATAACCGACTTCATTGAGGCGTTTCGCAATTTTAACCATTTCATCTTTGTCTTTATCACTGACAGTAATCAAGACTGTGCCATGGTCTTTCACTTCTACACCGCTTGCTGTCAAACCTTTGAATAAAGCTTTTTCTAATGTTAAGTCTTTACCCATAACCTCACCTGTAGATTTCATTTCAGGTCCGAGTGTGATATCTACATTTTTCAATTTATTGAAACTGAAGACTGGTACTTTAACATACACACCTTCTGAGTAAGGTTGAAGACCAGGTTGATAACCTAAGTCGCTTAATTTTTCTCCTAAGATGGCACGCATCGCAAGTTGTGCCATAGGAATGTCTGTGATTTTGCTTAAGAATGGTACTGTACGACTTGATCTTGGGTTGACTTCTAAAACATAGACACCATCATGCGCAAGCACAAATTGGATGTTGATTAATCCGATAATGTCTAACCCTTTCGCAAGTTTGACTGTATAAGCTTCTAAAGTTTGAATCACTTCGTCAGACAATGTTTGCGGCGGATAAACCGCAATTGAGTCGCCTGAGTGAACACCGGCTCTTTCAATGTGTTCCATGATACCTGGGATAATGACTGTTTCGCCGTCTGAAATGGCATCGACTTCAATTTCTTTACCTGTGAGGTATCTGTCCACAAGTACCGGATGTTCAGGACTTGCTTTTACAGCTTCTCTCATATAATTTTCAAGCTCAGTATCATTATAAACAATTTCCATCGCACGTCCGCCTAAGACATAAGATGGACGTACAACCACCGGATAACCGATTTCACGTGCATTGTCTAACGCTTCTTGCGGCGAAGTTGCTGTTTTACCTTTTGGTTGCGGTACATCAATCGCATTCAACAGTTCTTCGAATTCTTTTCTGTCTTCTGCACGGTTTAAGTTCTCTAATGATGTTCCTAGAATTTGTACACCGTGTCTTGCAAGTTTGTCTGCTAAGTTAATGGCAGTTTGACCGCCGAATTGCACAACTACACCTTTAGGCTGTTCAAGGTCGATGATATTCATGACATCTTCTTCAGTTAAAGGTTCGAAATAGAGTTTGTCAGAGATAGAGAAGTCAGTTGAAACTGTTTCAGGGTTATTATTGACGATGATAGCTTCATAGCCTGCATTTTGAATCGCCCATACAGCATGCACTGTCGCATAATCGAATTCAACTCCTTGTCCGATACGAATCGGTCCAGATCCAAGTACAATGACTTTTTGTTTGTCTGAAACAACTGACTCATTATCTCTTTCATATGTGCCATAGTAGTACGGTGTTGCAGATTCGAATTCTGCAGCACATGTATCTACCATTTTGTATACTGGTTTAATATCGTTGTCGTGGCGTAATTGATAAACGTCTTCTTCTTTCATTCCGAATCGGTGCGCAATCACTTTATCGCTGAAGCCGTAATCCTTCGCATATTTTAAATACTCGATATCGCCTTTATGTGCTTTAAGTTCGCGTTCGATATCAATAATATGCTGGAATTTATTAAGGAAGAAGTAATCGATTTTTGTCATTTCATGAATCTCTTCGAGCGTTGTACCGCGTCGAATGGCTTCACCAATAAAGAAGAGACGTTCATCATCTTGTTGTAAGATACGTTCTTTTATGTAGTCTAAATCGTAACTTTCTCCATTCGGCAATCCTAAATGATGGACACCATATTCTAATGAGCGTATTGCTTTTAATAATGACTCTTCGTAAGTTCGGCCGATGGCCATAACTTCACCTGTTGCTTTCATTTGTGTACCTAAAACACGTTCGCCTTTTTCGAATTTATCGAATGGGAAACGCGGAATCTTAGAAATGACATAGTCTAATGCGGGTTCGAATGCAGCATATGAAGTACCTGTGACTGGGTTTAACATTTCATCTAAAGTTAAGCCTACCGCAATTTTCGCAGCTAATTTCGCAATCGGATAACCTGTTGCTTTAGACGCTAATGCGGATGAACGTGACACACGCGGGTTCACTTCAATGATGTAGTAATTCATTGAGTAAGGATCTAATGCGAGTTGTACGTTACAGCCGCCTTCAATACCTAATGCACGAATGACTTTCAACGATACATCTCTCAACATTTGATATTCAACATCTGTTAAAGTTTGGCTCGGTGCAACTACAATCGAATCTCCGGTATGAATTCCGACCGGATCGATATTTTCCATGTTGCAGACTACAATCGCGTTATCATTTTTATCGCGCATTACTTCGTATTCGATTTCTTTAAAGCCCGCAATCGATTTTTCAATCAAACATTGTGTTGCAGGACTATAATGCAAACCGTTCGTCACAACTTCTTTAAGTTCTTCGTCGTTATGGCAAATACCGCCGCCTGTGCCGCCCATTGTAAAGGCAGGACGTACGATTAACGGATAACCGACTTGTTCCTTAAAGGCAAAGGCTTGTTCTACTGTATGCACGATATCGCTTTCAGGTACTGGTACATCTAAATCGTTCATTAAGCTTCTGAATAATTCACGGTCTTCTGCTTGTTGAATCGAAGTTAATTTTGTACCTAGTAAACGTACATTGTTAGCTTCAAGCACACCGCTGTCGTGCAATTGAATCGCCATATTCAAACCTGTTTGTCCGCCTAATGTCGGTAATAAAGCATCAGGTTGTTCTTTACGGATAATACGTGCGATAAAATCATGAGTTAACGGTTCAATGTAAACTTTATCTGCGATTTCTTTGTCTGTCATGATAGTAGCTGGGTTGGAGTTGACTAAGATAACACGGTAGCCTTCTTCTTTTAAGGCTAAACATGCTTGTGTTCCAGCATAGTCGAACTCTGCAGCTTGTCCGATAATAATCGGTCCTGAACCGATTACTAAAATAGTTTGGATGTCATTATTTCTAGGCATTGACAAAACGCTCCTTCTCTTTATATTCCTTCATCATCGTAATGAATTGATCGAATAAATAGTTTGAATCAGTAGGTCCTGGGCATGCTTCTGGATGATATTGTACTGAAAAAGCAGGAAGCGTTTTATGTTTTAATCCTTCTACTGTGCCATCATTCAAAGCAAGATGTGTCACTTCTAAATCTGTTTGTGCAACAGAGGCTTCATCAATCGCATAACCATGGTTTTGGCTGGTTAAAGCAATTTTACCTGTTGCTAAATCTTTGACCGGGTGGTTCGCACCGCGATGTCCGAATTTCATTTTAAAGGTTGTTGCCCCTTGTGATAAGGCGAAAAGCTGATGACCTAAACAAATGCCGAAGAATGGAATTTTGCCTAAAATGCCTTTAATCATTTCGACAGCTTCAGGTACATCTTCAGGGTCGCCAGGGCCATTAGAAAGCATGACACCGTCCGGTGACATGCTGATGATTGTGTCAGCCGATGTATTGTAAGGTACCACTGTTACATTACATCCGCGTGCATTCAGTTCTCTAACGATATTTTGCTTTTTACCGAAGTCCACAAGTACTACGCTTAAATCAGATCCTGTTGAAACATAAGGTGATTTCGTAGATACCATCGGTACTTCGTCACGAGAGAGTTCAAAATGTTGGAGTTCTTCTATGAGTTCAGGTATTGCTTCAGGATGGTCTGTAAAACCAGCTTTTAAAACACCGTGTTCACGAATTTTTCGTGTAATACTGCGTGTATCTACACCTGAAATACCTGGAATATCATATTGAACTAATACGTCGTTGAAAGTCTTTTGTTTACGAAAGTTGCTTGGATGTGTGCTGGCTTCTTTAACTACTACACCGCTCAAACTTGGTACAAGTGATTCAAAATCATCACGGTTGATGCCATAGTTTCCAATCAGCGGATACGTAAAGGTAATAATTTGTCCAGTATATGACGGGTCGGAAATTGTTTCCTGATAACCCGTCATTGCTGTGTTAAAGACAATTTCACCTTTTGTTAAATTGTCAGATCCAAGCTTTCTCCCCTCGTAAATTGAACCGTCTTCAAATACAAGATATCGTTTTTCTAACATGGTTGTTTACTCCTCCTTGAATGCCACTTCTCCAGCTACCATAGTGAATACTGGGTTGCCGTATACTTTATAACCGATGAATGGTGTGTTGCTTGCTTTTGAATGGAAATCTTCTGCTTTGATTTCTCTTTCTTCTTCTAAATCGATTAATGTTAAGTCTGCTGTTTTGCCTTCTTCTAGGATGCCGTATGGCAAGTCAAAGATTTGTGAAGGTTTGATTGTTAAGTAGTCGACTAATTGCTGTAATGACCAGTCGCCATTTTTTACAAAGTGTGTGTATAGTAATGGGAAAGCTGTTTCGCTTCCGACAATACCGAATGGTACTTTTGTCATTGGTTGTGCTTTTTCTTCTGCTGCATGCGGAGCATGGTCTGTTGCGATACAATCAATTGTTCCGTCTAACAATCCTTCAATCAGTGCATCTCTGTCTTCTTTACTTCTTAAAGGAGGATTCATTTTATACATAGCGTTGTCGCCTGGGACATCGTCTTCTGTCATTAATAAGTGGTGCGGTGTTACTTCTGCAGTGACATGGATACCTGCTGCTTTAGCGTCGCGAATGGCACGTACACTTTCTTTTGTTGACACGTGGCAGACATGGTAGTGGCAATCTGCTGCTTCAGCTAATAATACGTCACGTGCAATTTGTACTGCTTCACAGATATTCGGAATACCTGGAATACCTAATTCTTTGCTGCGTTTCCCCTCGTGCATAGCGCCGCCGTAGATTAAGCTGTTATCTTCACAGTGTGCAACCACTGCTTTGTTTAATTTTGCTGCTTGCTGCATTGCTTCATACATTGTGCCGGCTGTTTGTACCCCTACACCGTCATCTGTGAATGCGAATGCACCGTGATCAGCCAACCCTTTGAAATCTACAAGCTCGCTGCCGGCTTGTCGGATAGTGATTGAAGCATATGGCAATACACGTACACGTGCATTATCTTTAATCAATTGATTCAAGTTGTCTAAATGTTCAACTGTATCCGGTACAGGACGTGTATTCGGCATTGGACAAACTGTAGTGAAGCCGCCGCGTGCCGCTGCTTTTGTACCTGTTTCGATTGTTTCTTTATGTTCACCGCCTGGTTCTCTTAAGTGCACATGCACATCTACTAAGCCAGGTGCGGCGAAGCGACCTTTGGCATCGATCACTTCAACCTCTGAACCTACTTCGATTTTTGGTGCGATTTCTTTTACTTTATCGCCTTCTACTAAGATAGAAGCTTCTGTTAATTCACCGTCTTTTAATACTTTTGCATTTTTAATTAGCAACATCTATAAAAACCCCTTCCTCTTGTGCCGCAATGATGTGGCTGATGACTGACATACGTAAGAACATGCCGTTTTTCATTTGTTTGAAAATACGTGATTTCGGCGCTTCTACTAATTCTGTATCGATTTCTACGCCTCTGTTTACTGGTGCTGGGTGCATCACAATTGATTTTGGTTTCATGCGGTTGTATCTTTCTTTTGTTAAACCGTATTTTTCATGATATTCAGTCGGGTCAAAGTTTAATTCACCGTCATGTCTTTCATGTTGAACTCTTAATAACATTACAATATCCGTTTTTTCGATGACATCATCGATTTTTACATAAGGAGCGTCTAGTGAGTCGTCTACCCACTCATCAGGTGCTGCGAATTTAACATTAGCGCCTAACGCTGTAAGTGCTTGGTAATTGCTGCGTGCTACACGAGAGTTTTTGATATCTCCGCAGATTAACACGTTCAAGCCTTGGAATTTTTTGTATTCTTCATAGATTGTCATGATATCAAGCAAACTTTGTGTCGGGTGTTGACCGCTGCCGTCTCCGCCGTTGATAACTGGGATTTGCAATCCTTCTAATTCTTTGTAGTAGTCTCTTTGCGGGTGACGGATTACTAAAGCGTCTACTCCGATACTTTCTAATGTTTTGCATGTGTCGTATAATGACTCACCTTTTTTAACAGATGAAGTACTAGTTTCAAATGGAATTTCTTGCATACCTAATCGGCGTTCTGCCATTTCAAAGCTGCATTTTGTACGCGTTGAGTTTTCGAAGAATAAGTTAGCAACATATTTGTTATTTAGTTTATGAACTTGCTTACCTTGTTTGTATTCGATCGCTGTTTCGATAAGTGAATAAATCTCTTCATTTGTTAAGTCTTCCATAGATACTAATTGTTTCATTGTTAATTCCCCCTAAGAATTGGATAAAGTTTATTTATTTGATGTTTCCGGTTTTGCTTTAGGTAAAATTAGATTTAATACGATGCCTGACAATGCTGCCAGTGCCATACCTTCAACTTTTACGCCGTGGATATCGAACATTAAGTTGCCGATGCCCACTACTAAGATTACTGACGCGATTACTAAGTTACGGTTTTCTGAAAAATCTACCTTGCTTTCAACCAGCATTCTCAAGCCGCTTGAAGCGATAATTCCGAATAAGAGAATGGAGACACCACCCATAACAGGTGTTGGAATTGATGAAATCAATGCTGTGAACTTTCCGACAAATGCCAGAATGATTGCGATGACCGCTGCGCCGCCGATAACATAGATACTGTAAATCTTTGTTATGGCAAGGACGCCGATGTTTTCACCGTATGTTGTGCTTGGCGGTCCGCCGATGATACTTGAAAACATTGTTGAAACACCGTCTCCGATAATTGATCTGTGCAGACCAGGCTTTTCGAAGAAGTTGCGGCCGACGACTTTGTTGATAACCATTTGGTGTCCGATATGCTCACTGACTGTGACAAAAACAATCGGCAGCATTAAGAGCACCAGACCGAAGTGGAAACTTGGATGATAATCTACAAATGGTACATAGATGTGCGGCCAGTCAAACCATGATGCTTTCAATACTGGTTTGAAGTCTACAATGCCGAAACAAATACCTGCGATGTAGCCTACGATAATTCCGATCAGTACCGGAATCAGTGCGAAGAACCCTTTCATATAGCCTTGAACCACTAATGTCGTAATTAATGTAATCATTGCGACAATCAGATATGTGACGTTGTAGCCTTTCATATCTCCAGCGTTCTCAAACATTGCCATGTTGGCAGCTGTCGGTGCAAGACTTAAGCCGATAACCATGATGACAGGTCCTACTACAACCGGCGGCAATAAATGCATGATCCAACCGATTCCGCTTAACTTGATTAAGATTCCGATGATGACGTACATGATGCCGCTCATGAAGAGTGCGACTAACATGTCTCCTAAGCTGTGTGTGCTTAATCCTGTGATAATCGGTGTAATGAAGGCGAAACTTGAGCCTAAGTACGCTGGAATCATTGCTTTCGTGATTAAGATGTAAAGCAGTGTTCCGATTCCTGATGCAAGCAATGCCGCAGATATCGGCAAGCCTGTTAAGAATGGTACTAAAACTGTTGCGCCGAACATTGCGAATAGATGCTGCAAGCTTAAGAATGCCCATTGGCCAGCCTTAGGCTTTTCATTTACATCTAATACGGGTTTCACCGTTCGCTCAAACATTTGTTCATTTTCCATTTCTCTTTTTCTTCCTTTCATGAAAAAAATCTCTTTACAGCAATCAGCATGCAAAGAGACGTTTGTGGGGGAAAGATAAGAAGTTGTTGTCAGGTTTGAGATACAGATGTACCTCGGTAGAAGTTGTTTCTTACAGTTGTGCGCCTCTCGTGCGCTTGGTTGTAAGTGACAACGCCATCCTATCTAACCCTTTGTCAGTCTCTCGTACTGATTTAAAAGGGTAAGCTATTCAATTATGACTGCGTTGCGACCGTCCGTTTCATCCACGTAGACTGAAACTTCTTCGTCTTTCGCAGTTGGAATATTTTTACCTACGAAATCAGCGCGTATCGGCAACTCGCGATGACCGCGATCTACCAACGTGGCTAATCCGATTTTTTGTGGTCGAGAATGAAGTAAGATTGCATCCAATGACGCACGTACAGTTCTGCCTGTGTACAGCACATCATCAATAATGATAACGACCTTATCTGTGATATCAACATCAATCACAAATGATTTCTCTGACATCTTAGGTGTCGGTAATTCTAAATCATCTCGAAATTGTGTGATGTCTAAAGTTCCTGTCGGTACTGTAGTATCTTCAATCTGCTGGATTTTATCTTGGATACGTTTCGCTAAAAACTCACCGCGCGTTTTCACGCCCAGCAATACAAGATCCTTCGTACCTCGGTTATACTCTAAAATCTCATGTGCAATTCGAGTTAAAGTTCGCTGCATTCCCGCATCATCTAATACAATACGTTCTGTCATTCCCGCACTCACCTTTCCATAAAAAAATCCCATGCCTCAATTGAGAGACACGGGATTCTTGAAGACCATGGAGATTGAACTATCTCAAACACTTGCAGTCACACTTTTGTCGGTTGCTTTATTAAATCTGTATGGCAATCAGGGTTGGTGAATTACTTAATCATACAAAACTGCATCTTAATAAAGCACTGAATCGATTCCTGCTTATCGTGTTTACATGGTAAAAATTATCCTGTCTTCGGAGCATCTCTGTACCCTCAATTAAAGACTTACGATTTCTTTATTAAACTGTAATTAGTTTAACACAGATTAACAAAATGTCAAAGGAATTTTTTGGTAATCACCAAGTAAAATTAATTCAGCAAATGATGTATCAACCAATTCATTCAAAAGTTGCAAACAATGGCATTGAATGTACCACATTTTAAAAGATCATAATTCTAAAACCAAACCCGACCGCAAAGAGCCGAAACAAAGTTTCACTTCATTCTAAAAGATCATAATTCTAAAACGTCGCCGGAGCTGGTGCATGTGTAGCAGGGTTTCACTTCATTCTAAAAGATCATAATTCTAAAACAAAGAAGCAGAATAATGTGCGGTAGAGGTGTTTCACTTCATTCTAAAAGATCATAATTCTAAAACGCTTTAACTTCTTTAAGTTTTAATTTTTTATGTTTCACTTCAATCTAAAAGATCATAATTCTAAAACATAGTTAAAAACCCGTTTATAAGAGAATAGTTTCACTTCATTCTAAAAGATCATAATTCTAAAACCTCAAACAACGAAGTTTCAAGGTTTTAGAGACCTTAATAATGACAGTGAAAACTTATTTATTAACAAATTTCAAAAAGAAATCATCGTCTAAATACGGGTGTTGACTAAATTCATGATACGCAATCATTTTGACCGTTGTGTCTATATTTTCGATGTCTTCATCACCTTTAAATAAATACAATTCTTCATGTATTTGGTTTAAATCTACCGCTTCACCATTCGATTTAATCAGTGATAGATTATCTGATTCAACAATAAAATAAGGATGGTTGGTAACGATAATCGTATACATATTTAATTTTCTTATTTGATTTGCAAATAACTTCATATCTTGTAATCCTAAGTGGCATTCGGGGAACAGTAATATAATAATATTTTCTTTTTCGTTAGAAACCAATGTGTCTATAAACAATTGCCTTTGTTCCAGAGCACATAAGTCTTCTAAGTTATTGTGAAAATCAGGTTTAAACATGCCTAATAACTTTTTCAGGACAATATTAAAATTTTGAAAGTCCACTTGATAATTATCATGTGTAATTTCTAAGGAAATTAGTAACTTCTCAATGCTTGACTCAACATCATTATATAACATATTAATGTTTAAATCGTTATATACTTGTTGCTCAAATTTACTCAATAATGCATCTTTAAATACTTTACTTTGAAATATGTTCAACTCTCCGCAAGGAACCATTATTATGTTTAATTTTGACGGAGTGATTGTCGAATAATCATTAGTTATAAGCCTTACACTTCCATCATAATTCTTTGCTTTAGAATTACTATAGTTAATTAAGGCTTCAGTAAAATGATTCACATGGTTGGTTAGTTGAAAAGAGATTACATTTAACGTTTGCTTGTGCAGATTTATCGGCTTATTAAACTCCCCTGCAATTTTCATAATTCAAGCATTCTTTCTGTAGTGTTAACATCATATTTTGTTCTTGGTTCACCTATTAAATAAGCCATATCTGAAAATTGTTTTTCAGTTACAATCAAGGTTTGTACAATTCCATTTGTCGGTAAGTGCTGCTTAAGTTTACCAATTTGATGATTTAATGTCCCTCGGTTTAAAATCAGTTTGCAATAAATCGAATATTGACTTCTTACATAGCCTTCATTTAAAAGAAATTTCACAAATTGCCTATACTCTCTTCGTTCTTTGGAGGTCTCAACTGGTAGATCAAACATAATAAACAGTCTCAAGAATCTCATACTGCTCCTTTCAGAAACCTAAGTTAAAATTCAAAAACAGGCATTTTAATACAGGCTTCATCTCCAGAATCTAAATATTTAAATATACCGTCTAAATATATTTCAATCGCATTAACCAAATAATAGTTCTTACGATTCAATTTAATTTTCATATCAAACATACTTAAAATAGCTCTTTTTTCCTCTTTTTCAAACTGCTTATGGACATTTTGTATTACTAGAAAATCTACTAACGGCCTAAAAACTTCCATAAAATCAGATGCTAGATTGTAAGGATTGAATTCATTTTTATGTTTTATGCCAAGCTCACTTAAATATCCTTTAGCTACAATTGTTCTTACAAAGACTGCTAATAAAACTTGATAGCCATAATCCAAGCCAGCATTGACATATTCTTCAGAATTTCTGGATACACCTGAATCTAAAATTATATTAAAATAATACTTCGCTGCTAAACCTTCTCTGTTTGTACTATCATTCAACTTCGTATCACGAATACAGTTATCCAAAAATCCTGTGTCCAGATTACGATAAAAACATTTAACAACTTGTTTCTGATTTGTAATTTTATTTTTAATAATTCTTTGCCATAAAACCTCTTTAAATTCTGACTTCCAGTTCATTTGTTTAGTAATATGCCTAGATTGCTTGTGATACCCATATATTGGCACCACAAACGAATTTGGCAAGTGTTTCTTATCACATAATAAGGTGATGATTTTATTTTGTGCTAAAGCATTTAATAAATGTCCCGTAATTGAAACACTCGGGTTTTCAATTACTACACATAAAATTTCTTGTAATGGAATCTTATAAAGCTCATCTGCATTTACAATCAAATGGTTCATCCTTAAAGACAACTTGGACTCTTTAGTGATAATTACAGTTCTAAAGCTCATTTTTGGACTCCGCAAGTTTAAAAATTGATTTCGGCTTAGTAGATTTTAAGCCTGTTATTGACGTATATTTTATTTTAGCTTCTTTATCAGGTTCTAATAACGTTTTAGGAGTTTGACTTCCCCATCTTATTTTTAACTTTGAAGATCTATCAGCTGATACTTTTGTCATTTTCAACACTTCAAGAATACATTGTACAAGTGATCCTTTAGACTTATCAGTTTCATTAAATTGATTAATTATTAAATCAATTTTATCCTCTCTAGATTTCACTCCAAAACTTTGTGAAAATTCTTTTATTACTTTTTCAGCAAACTGGTTATAAAACTCCACTTTTTCTTGTTCGGTCATTTTATTAAATGGACTCAATGCTTCTTTTAATTTTCTTTGCATAGAAATATCCAGTTCTATCTGCTTACCATTAATACGTTCTTTTGCTGAAACATATAAAAACGGATGATTGTTTAAATAAATGGCATCTCCTTTATTCAAACTGAATAAATACTGTGCATCTTTCACATCAAGTTTTGGATATGTTTTTCGAACAATATTTAAGGCACGCTCATTCATATCTTTATCAGCACTGTTAACATAATCAAACACAGTTTCGTTAAAGACGCCATAGTCTACAATTATTTCACCTTTTTTAACATGGCCGTAACTTACTACAATGCCTCGTTTGTTTTTCATTTCTTTATAAACAGCTGTCTTGTTTTTATTTGACTCGTACAGTGGTGTCGAAATTTTAGGTGAAAAAGCGCTTTGTTTGTAGAAGGCGCTTTCTGCACTTTCTACTTTTCTAGAATAATTGAACTTAAAGTTATCCAAATCAAAAAGCAATTTTGAAATCATACCTTCACCATTTTCATTCACATAAGTTTCCATACGCTTAAACAAGAAAAATTCTCTTTTTTTATTATTCTTATTAAAATCACCTAATTGTTTCCATTTTTCACGTACTTTTTCCCACTTGAAGTTAAATTCAAATAAGTTAACATTTGGATAAAAGACCCGTGCTGCTTGATAAACAAAACCATTTAGATAAGCATCTACCGCATGATGCCAATCATTGAGCTGGCGGATTTTAGGTATGTCAAACTTGCGTCTGAGTTCAGAAACAATATTCGCTTTCATAGGTACTACTGTTGTTGATGGATATTCCTCTGTTAAAAAGTCACTGACATGAGAAATGATTTGTCTTGTTTCAACAAGTTGTCTTTGAATGAACCCTTCTTTGTCTAAGTCATTAAATTCCTTTTTCATTAATCTAGACAGTTTACTGCTGCTGATTAAGTTGTTTTCATGAAGTAATCTCCAAAATGGTACTAGCTTTCTACTATCAACGAATTCAAGCGGCATTTTATCCCCGGATTTTCTTTGATTGGCATCCTGTTTCACAAGCACCTTATTATTGATACTGTCATCTTTTACAAATGTTCTAGGTAAAATATGATCGATTTCATAAAGTCTGTCATTTGTATCAGAAAGCAATCTTTCCAAGTCTATAGACTCTTTAGTATACATACACTTACCATTTTGATGAATATAGAGCCACAGCTTTGGATTAGAAAAATCTAATTCAGGAAATGCCTTAAGTTCTTCAAATAACGCACTGAATTCTTTATTTCTTTTCAAATTATGCTTTTTAACAAGATCATCCCAAAGTTCACTTCTAGATTTTTGACGTTTTCCTTTTTCTTGATCTTCAGTCGCAAATTCAATAACGATTTTTTCCGGCTCCCCCAAAATACTAGTGATTTCTCTCACCATTTTTATCGCATTCCATATACCTTTTTTAAGTGCTGGAGACGTTCTTAATTCTGCAACATCCTTATAAGATATTTTCGCATTTTTCACCTTATTGCTGTTCTTAATAAATTGATCAAACCCTAAAGATTTATCCGTAATGATTTCCATAAAATTATTTTCAGTTCTATACATTAAATCGATCACAGATTGACCATTTACTTCCTTAGTTAATAACTTTTCACTTAATTTGCCCCAACCAGAATAGTTCAGCTTCAAAATTCGGTTAATTTGCTCATCTGTCACGTTTTTATATTTTTCTTCAATTTTTTCTTTTAATATCGCTTTGTCTTCAAAAATGGTAATCCACAGCACTAATTCCTCAATCATATTACGGTTATCCTCAACAGAACCAAAAATTGCTTTCATGTCATTATAAGTAGAAAGTTTAGACGCAAATTTCGACTCATTTTGGGTACCGAACACTTTAATGGTTTGTCCATTCTTTTTAGTGAGTATATTTCTGAATTCTGAGTTTTCAAGTAAGGTGATTAAATCTTTATGAGATACATTCTTTTTCTTTTTAAAGAGCTTTTGATAAATAAATTGTTTTACTTTAGGGTCTAATCTATGAATTCTATTTTTCGGTTCATTTTCCCCTCTAAGTTGAACATTATTAAGCTCATTTAATACTTCCATTTCTTGATATAACAAACTTTGTTTCGGTAATACATCTTCTTCCAATAAATACGTACATTTACTTGTCATACGTCGAATGAACTTTTCAGCACTTTGAGATTTGTCAACAACTTTTTCAAAATTCCAAGGTAAAACTTTATCATCCGATTTTCTAATCATCCAAGCAAAATCTGATTGCCCATTTTTTTGGGCAAGCGGACCTACGTAGTAAGGAATTCTAAAAGAAATCAATGTAATGACTTTTTCTATCATCTCGTCAGTGATTTCAGGATAATACTTTTGCTGATTCTTAAGAATGTTTTCCGCTTCAAACACATTATTTTGATACGGTATACTCGCATTATCAGTCGTATTTTGAATAACTAAAAACTTGTGCTCATCTATTGAATTTAATACTTCATCATATTCTTTTGGCACTAGTTTTTTTAAATCTTTCATCAATTTTTCATACTGATCCTTAGGATGAATTAAATATTGATCAAACTTGGATAGTTTACCAAATGCTGCAGCATCAGGTTTCTCATTGTAAGCTCTCATATCTTCTTTGCTTGTAACGAAAAACTCATGATATTTATCTTGCTTATGGTTGTAAACTATATCTTTAATAAGTTTCAACTGATCTTTAAATGTATCATAATCTCTTCTCTTTGCAGCTGATATACTTGCAGCACCCTTTAGAATTCTATCTAATACAACTCCCATATTAAAAGTGTTTGCAGCTTCTATAAAATTCAACTGTTCATCTGATAAAAATTCAGAAAGATTTTCATAATAATCCTCAGATAATGAAATTGAATCACTACCAGTAGTAGTATCTTTAATTTCATCAGTGTTTTCCATTTTTTCAAATAGATTACTTTGTTTAAATTTCAATCCAAGAAGCATTTTGAACAATTCAGCATGAGCTTTTGAAACATTCTTCTTTAAATAATTCAGTTTATCTTTTCTAGTTAATTGCTGATCTTTCAGCGTATCAACAATCACTCTAACATCATTATTAGCAATCATATTTTCGTAAGGATTGATATTCTGATACAAGGTTAACAATTCTGATAGTTGTACTTCATTATCCACTGTTTTTCCTTGATTAAAATTTAAGTTGTTAAATAAAAAGTGGCCACGATATTTGACTAAGTGGTAAAGTGCTAAGAAAATTAATTCCGGTTCAAATTTCTTTTCAGGTTGTTTTTGTATAGCTTGTTGTAAATGATAAATTGTAGGGTATTCTTTTGGATTTTTACCTAATGACTTCATCACTTCTGATAAACTGCGGTGCTTAAAATCCTCATTCGAATTTTTCCATTTATGTACGTTTAATAATTGATAAAAATCAGGGTTTTTTACGAGGGGTGCGACTGCTTCTTGCAATAAACCTAATCGTTTAATTCTTTTGTTATTGCGTCTTCTTGCATTTCTGAATCCTCTTCTTTCAGCTGCAGTTTCAGCAGCTTCAAATATAAAAACACCGATTGCATCTTTATCATGGTGTTTTAGAATATTAAAATCCAAGTCCATACAAGCATATCCAATACTTGCAGTTCCAATGTCTAAACTAAGAATGTACGGGTTTGTTTTCTTCATCTTATCACCTGTATAGTTTTATTAATGCAATTATCTCAAAATTGTTTCAATTTAGAAAGTAATATGTTATTCTTAAAAAGAAGTTTACTTCATTCTAAAAGATCATAAATAAGTTAAAACAAGCTTAAAGCGAAAATGTAGCTTAAATGCTAACGTCTTGCTGTGTCAGCAAGACTCTTTTTTTATGCTTTTTTATCCTTTCATTGTTATATTCTATATTGTTTTATTTCATAATACACAAAAGCACTAGGCAACCATTTAAAGATTGTCGAGTGCTTTAATTTTTATAATTTACGCTTCTCTCTTACGAATATCTTCAAGTATTTCCTCAAAGTAATCTGGAAGAGGTGCTTTTCTTTCGATGTATTCACCAGTAACTGGGTGTATGAAGCCGATGACACCTGCATGTAAGGCTTGTCCGCCGATATCCATTGTTTTCTTTGGTCCGTATTTAGGGTCGCCGACTAATGGATAACCGATGTATTTCATGTGTACACGAATTTGGTGGGTACGTCCTGTTTCAAGTTCGCATTCTACTAATGTGTAATTGTTAAAGTGTTCTAACACATTAAAGTGTGTAACCGCATCTTTGCCGTCATCGACGACTGCCATCGCTTGGCGGTCGATTTTGTTTCGGCCGATCGGTGCATCGATTGTACCGTAATCATGCGGGATATTGCCGTGAACAAGTGCAGTATACTTACGTGTTACGTTTTTATCCATTAACTGTTCTACAAGGCCGCGGTGAGCCACATCATTTTTCGCAACCATCAATAAACCAGATGTGTCTTTATCGATACGGTGTACAATACCAGGTCTGATTTCACCGTTAATACCGCTTAAATCTTTAATTTGATACATTAATCCGTTTACTAATGTACCTGTATAATGACCAGGTGATGGATGAACCACCATACCTTTAGGTTTATACACAATCGCAACGTCTTCATCTTCATAATAGATATCAAGGTCTAAGTTTTCCGGTTTAATATCCGCTTCAACTGTTTCCTTCTCAGTCACTTCTAATGCATCATTTTTTCTTAATTTATAATTGGCTTTCACCATTTTATTATTCACACGCACTAAATCTTCTTTAATCCAGTCTTGGATTTGGCTGCGTGACCAATCTAAGTTCTGTTCAGGCAAGAATTTATCTATACGCTGACCAACATGTTCATCTTCTGTTATTTGATAATGAAATTGAGTCATTTCAACACTCCTTTACTTCACTTTGCTTTTCTTCGAATCAAAGATTATCAAGATTAATATTAAAATTACACCTACTGTCAAACTAGCATCTGCGACATTAAAGATTGGGAAATCATAACCGAATATATACGTATCAATGAAGTCCACGACTTCACCATTTCTCATACGATCAATAAAGTTGCCTAATGCGCCCGCAAATAACAAGCTGATCGCAACTTGCATCCAGAAATTGCCTTTCGCTTCTTTAATGTAGAAAAAGATTAACAGACCTAAGACAATAATAGTCACAATAAAAAAGAAACTCATTTTTCCGCTTAAGATTCCCCAAGCAGCACCTGTATTGCGATGTGATGTAATATTTAAAAAGCCGGGAATTACCGAATAAGAATCTCCCACTGACATAGTTTTAGAAATAAATGCTTTGGTTACTTGGTCTAAAATCAGTATCGCGAGTGTTACGAATAATGAGATACTGATAAAATATGGTTTTCTCATGTCTTCCTCCTTGAAGCAATCCGATAAAAACACGCGCTTATCTTTGCTTCACACTTCTTCTTAACAACATTGTATATTATAACAAATTGCCAGTAGAACAGATACTAAAATTATCAATTAAACATCTTTAGTATCTTGCACTTTCGGATTCTTTTTCGGATGAATATAATGATAATCTTGAACGCGTTCAGGTTGAATCGTACGTGAAGTAACTTTGTGCGGTGCCTCGTAATTCATTTCAGTCACATATAATGCGCCATTGTCATGAATCGCTTCAATGTAAGCTACATGGCCTTGTTCTCCTCTAGGCGACTGCATTAATGACTTTACTTTCGGCTGCTGGTTCACTTGATAGTCATCTTCTTTGGCTTTAGTATGCCAATACTTCGCATCGCCCCAGCTTTTGCCGATCATATTGCCGTCTTTCTTTACTTTTTCAAAGACATAATCTGTACATTGCCCTTTATCATAAGGATTGAAGGCCATTGGGTCAGGTTTCATTTGTTTGATATAGTGTTCAATGTCGTCTTGATGGTCAACTGCCACATAAGCAGCACCTCCAAGTACAACCAGCAGCGCACCTGCTGAGATTAGTTTCTTCAATCGCTATCAAACTCCTAGATAATTAAATCGAAATTCTATGCCGTCTGGTCCTTTCAGCCATTTATGTGTGGTAGCCGGATAATGATAATCTACCAGTGCCAAACCATAAGTATCATCACTTTCCATCCGCTGCATGCTCGACATCCAATGATTGACTGCCAAGTTATGATGATAACCGCCTGTAGACATAAACAATGAAGTCTTATTAACATAAGATGATTCTTCTAAACCAAAGTGTTTTAAATAATAGTCTTTGACTTCAGATAAACGTACCGTCTTCAAATGAACATTGCCGATTTGACTGTCTGACGGCATGCCTTGCCAACCTTGCTGGCTGCGCAGATTCATTAATTTAGATGCATATAAATGACGTGTATCCATAATTACACGGTTTTCTTTATCAAATTCCCACGTTTCTTCTGGCGCATCCGCATAAAATTCAAAGCCGTTGCCTTCTGGATCGCTGAAGTATAGTGAAGTACTGACATCATGTTCTGCACCGTTCAGCACAATATTATTTTCTGTAAGGTGCGCCATTAAATCTGCTAATTCGGAATGCGAACCTAAACGAATACCGATATGGAATAGTCCTGCTTCAGACACCAACGGTTCTCTCCCATGATCTAATTGGCGCAATGTAATACGGTGACCAGAATCTCCTACTTCATATTGTATAGAAGTATACGTCTCATTCATCACATTAAAACCTAAAAGGTCTTCATAGAAAGATTTTAACGCTTCTTTATCTCTGACATTCAAGGTCACACCGTTGACGTAATTTTTCAATCGATATTGATTCAATTTCGCCGCTCCTTTCTGTCTATTTTCAAATTGACGTTCAATAAGGGTAATCTCCATTATAACGAGTTTTAATCTGAATTACTTATGATTGGCTCAAAAAATCGCTTATAAAAAAAGTTGTACGCACCAAAAAAGCACTCTGAATTAACAGAGCGCTTTTAGAGTGTGTACTGTAAGTACTATTTAATTAATGCCTGCACTATTAAAGTGAAGCTACAACGCCTTGGCAGCGTGGGCAAAGATGATCTAAACCATTTGCTGAACCAAGTTCAGTGCTGTAGTTCCAGCATCTTTCACATTTTTCACCATCGGCGTGTACGACTTTGATGTCGCCGTGATAGTATTCAGTACCATCTTCAACTTTGTCCTCAACTTCAACTTGAGACACGATGAATAATTGATGCAAGTTTTCGAAGTCTTTTAAGAAAGCTTTCGCATCAAAGTGTTCATTGTTTCCGATGATCACTTTAGCTTCTAATGATTTACCGATAACTTTGTCGTTACGCGCACTTTCTAAAGCACGGTTGACATCGTCGCGTAATTTCATAAATGCATTCCATTTTTCTAGTAATTCTGCATCTGGTTCAACAACTTTCGGCATGTTAGCTAAGTGTACACTTTCTTCTTCAACATGAGGGATATAAGACCAAACTTCTTCAGCAGTATGTGCTAAGATTGGTGCTAATAATTTTGTCATGTCGACTAAGATTTGGTATAACACTGTCTGCATGCTGCGGCGTTTAGGTGAATCTTGTTTTTCGATGTACAAGATATCTTTACCATAATCTAAGTAGAAGTTACTTAACTCAACGTTGATGAAGTTTTGAACTTCTTGATAGATGTTTAAATAGTCGAAGTTATCATAATGTTTAATGATGTTTGCTGTGAATTCGCGTAAACGATTCAATAAATAACGGTCGACTTCTAATAATTCGGATTCAGGCAATGCATCTGTATTCGGTTTGAAGTCATTGACGTTACCTAACATGAAACGTAATGTGTTACGGATTTTACGATAAACATCTGCTGTTTGTTTTAAGATTTCATCAGAAATACGAACGTCAGCTAAGTAGTCCACACTGCTTACCCATAGACGTGCGATATCTGCACCTTTTTGTTTAACGATTTGATCAGGAACGATAACGTTGCCTAATGATTTACTCATTTTCTTACCTTCTCCGTCCATTACGAAACCGTGAGATAATAAGAATTTATAAGGTGATTGGCCGCGTGTCGCAACTGCAGTTGTGATAGAAGAGTTGAACCAGCCGCGATATTGGTCACTGCCTTCTAAGTAAAGGTCAGCTGGGAATGATAATTCCGGACGTGTTTCTAATACACCGCGGTGTGATGAACCTGAGTCGAACCATACGTCCATGATATCTTCTTCTTTTGTGAATTCGCCGTTCGGGCTGCTTGGATGTGTGTAACCTTCAGGCAATAAGTCTTTTGCATCACGGTCGAACCATACATTTGAACCATATTTTTCAAATAAGTCTGCGATATGGTAGATGATTTCTTTGTCCATGATGATGTCGCCGTTTTCTGCATAGAATACTGGTAATGGCACACCCCATACACGTTGACGTGAAATTACCCATTCACCGCGGTCGCGGATCATGTTATAGATACGTGTTTTACCCCAATCTACTTTGAAGTGTGTATCTTCGATAGCATCTAAGATATCTTGACGTACTTTACTGATAGATGCGAACCATTGCGGAGTCGCACGGAAGATAACAGGTTTTTTCGTACGCCAGTCATGAGGGTAACTATGTGTGATGAATTGTAATTTCAATAATGAACCATTTTCTTTAAGCAAGTCAGTAACTGCTTTGTTGGCTTTGTCATAGAACATACCTTCGAATTGTCCGCCTTCTTCAGTGAAGACCCCTTTATCATCTAAAGGACTGATTACAGGCAAGCCGTATTTTTGACCTACGATATAGTCATCTTCCCCGTGTCCAGGAGCAGTATGAACACAACCTGTACCAGCGTCAGTTGTTACGTGCAAGCCGTTGATAACTAAAGAAACACGATCGATAAACGGATGTTGTGTTTCCACATATTCTAATTCTTTACCAGTGAATGTTTTTTGTAACTCAATGGCATCTTTGTCCCAGCCTAGTTCTTTTGCAACTTCTTCAACTAAGTCTGCACCGACAACGTATTTTTCACCGTTCACATTATATTGACCGTATTTCAAGTCAGGGTGTACAGTAATCGCAACGTTTGAAGGTAATGTCCAAGGAGTAGTAGTCCAGATGATGAATTTCGCATCTTCATCTACAACGCCTTTGCCATCTTTTACATCAAAAGCAACGTAGATAGATGGTGAACGTTTATCATGATATTCGATTTCTGCTTCAGCTAATGAAGATTCACTTGAAGGTGACCAGTAAACTGGTTTTTTACCTTTGTAAATTAAACCTTTATCTGCCATTTCACCGAATAAACGGATTTGTGCAGCTTCATATTCAGGTTTTAAAGTGATGTATGGATCGTTAAAGTCGCCATTCACACCTAAACGTTTGAAGTCTTTCTTTTGAAGTTCGATTTGTTCTAAAGCGAATTCCTTACATAATTCACGGAATTCAGAAACAGGCATTTCTTTACGTTTAATACCTTTTTTTGTTAATGCTTGTTCAATCGGCAAACCATGAGTATCCCAACCAGGAACATATGGTGAATAATAACCTTGCATTGATTTATAACGTACAATGAAGTCTTTTAAAATTTTATTTAAGGCATGACCCATGTGCAAGTTACCATTCGCATATGGCGGTCCGTCATGTAAAATATAAGTTTCATTTCCCTTGTTTTTCTCTAAGATTTTGTGATATAAATCTTGTTCGTCCCATTGTTTTTGGATTTCTGGTTCTTTCTTAGGTAATCCCCCTCGCATTGGGAAGTCTGTTTTCGGCATTAGTAGCGTGTCTTTGTAGTTCATTAATTTTCACTCCTTAAAATATAAAAAAGAACTCTAAGTTCAATTAACAGGGACGAACAACCGCGGTACCACCCTGCTTAACTCAATTTAGAGTTCTCTTAATTCTTACTAATATAATGTTGAATAAGACAGTGATATAAGAATTAAACATATATTAGGCTCACACCATCCCTAACTCGCTGTTATGTTAATATGCGACTTAATTCTTACGCGTCTGTCTCATGACTTTGCTTGTTATTTATTTTCTTTATCTTTCGCTTCTTGTGCAGGTTCGCTGCCTTCTTGCGCTTCAGCTTTTTGTGCTTGCGCTTGCTGCTTTTCTTGTTCAGTTACATCATTTTGATGCAGATGCTGGAAGTTTTCTTCTGTCACTTGTTGTGCATCCAAGTCATAGTTTAATAAATAATCCCAATCATCATTCTTCAATAAATCCAACTGCGCTTCAACCAGCATACGGAAACGAGAACGGAAAATTTTAGATTGACGTTTCATATCTTCTGTTTGGAATGAAAGTCTTCTTGCTTTTTCCACACCATCGTTTACAATACGATCTGCTTCAGCTTTTGCTTTTGATACAATCGCTTCAGCTTCTTTCGTTGCTGCTGCTTTTGTTTCTTGGCTTGCAGTTTGTGCTTGCACTAAAGCATCGCTTACAGATTGTTGTACTTCTTTGTATGCTTTTAAGTTGTTTTCTTTTTCTTCAACAACTGTTTCCAATTGTTTCTTTTGTTCTTTTAAATGTTCAATTTCTTGGCTAAGCTGGCTTAAATAATCAGCGACTTCTGTTGGTTCCAGGCCATTCTTAGTTTTTGAAAATTCTTTGTTTTTAATTTCGTTCGGTGTAAAAGACATCTTATATTGTCCTCCTTAATCATACACTATTTGAATAAAGTTTCATATACTATGCGCAGTTTGTCTTTCTTTGTTTTATGACCGATTTCAGTCACTCTCGCACGGCCATGTCCTTGTATCGACAGCAAATCTCCAGGTTCAAGTTGGAAATCTGGACGTTCAATAATTGTATGATTCACTTTGATACGTTTCTTTTCAATATATTGTTTCGCAATTGAACGTGATTTACGAATCATTTCCTTCAGTACAACATCTAAACGCATTGCACTGACAGTAGCTTGATGTAAAGTCCAATTCTCTTTTGATTGTATCATATCTTCTAGTGGAACTTCATGCAGTTTGACCGGAACACCCTTGATTCGCTTTAATTCCAACATTATATACGATTTAATATTCTTTGTCAAAATAAACTGAATTTTATCGCCTACAATAATATCGCCCAACTGATCTCTTTCAATACTTAAAGACATCAACGTACCTAACACATTGCGGTGGTCGATTGTCGCGAACTTTTCAGGATATTCTAAATCAAGCAGTACCAGCTCAAAATCTTCCTCTGCCGGTGTGAAATAATCCGGCGCAATCACAGCACGTTTGCGTTCGCTTGAAGGCTGCCCGCCATTAAAGGTGACATGCAGGTCATCATAACTGCCTACAATAACCTCTAAAATATATTTTGCGCGCGGATCTAGGAAATGTGTCAGTACCGGCGCATAGTTGCGCTCGGCTTGTTGTACTTTATCGATTAACATGGTAATTATCGGTTGTTCTTCTCTTCTGAAATGCTGATAGATATCTATGTCTATTCACCTCTTTACAAAATAAAAAAGGTAAGCCTAGTCGTTTGAAGCTTGGCGTACCTTTTTAGAAATGATATTAAGCTAATTGTTGTAAAATCAACACGAATATAGCATGAAGTCCTTTTTGGAAGAAAATAAGGACAAAAATTGCTGCGATACTTGAAATATCAATCATACCGATCGGCGGTATGATTTTACGAAACGGTGCTAAAAACGGTTCGTAGATTTTATGCAGGAATCTGCCGAAGGCTGAACCTTGTGCATTTGGAATCCATGACATAAAGAAGTAGATAATCATACCCCAATAATATACCGTAAGCAATATCTCTATCACACTAAATACAAGACTTAAAAATCCAACTAAACTCATAGACGTTTACCTCATTCATAATCAAATTCTGACGTGTCTAAGTCTTCTGTAATACTGCCGGCAACTTCTACATTATCCGGTGTACATAAGAAGATATCATTACCTACACGTTGAATATCCCCGCCGATTGCATAAACTGTACCGCTTAAGAAATCGATAATTCTTTTTGCGGATACGTTATCAATACGCTGCAAGTTCACAAGTGTGGCACGTCTGTTTTTCAACTCATCCGCAATATCTTGCGTATCTGAGAACACGCGCGGCTCGAATAAACACATTTTTGAACTTTCGTGCAAGTTCGCTGCGTTCATATTCACGACATTTCTAGCAGAATCATTGGATGTTTGATTAGCCATATGATACTTCCTTTCGTTGGAAGACGACTGCAATCTTTTACCTTGCGTTTGACGTTTCGGGACAGTCTTAATTGCACGCTGTCTTTCATTATAGTAATTATTGTTTTGTTGCGGTGATGTTTGCTGACTTTGAGAAGGTTGTTCTGGTTGCGGCTCAGGCTCTGGTTCAGCTTGTACTCTGTTTCTGTTTTGCTGCTGGTGATCAGCAACTTCTTCTTCCTCTTCTATCACAAAAAAATTGCTAAATAGGTCTTTTAAAGCCAAGTGGCTCACTCCTCTTTTCCTACTAATTTAGTACCGATTCGTACAAAAGTTGCGCCCTCTTCTGCAGCAATTTCATAATCATTGCTCATGCCCATAGATAATTCAGTGCACGGCGCATAGTCTAAGTTTTTCGCTTTGATTTCATCGCGTTTATTTCTAAGTTTTTCAAAAATGTCTCTGATTTCTGATTCGTCATCAGTATAAGGCGCCATTGTCATCAGACCTACGACTTTAATGTTTTCATATTGTTCAAGTAATTCGATGAAAGCATCCACTTCTTCTAAAGCAAGACCATGTTTGCTTTCTTCTTCTGAAACATTCACTTGAACAAAACATTTCACAACATGTGATGCACGTTTATTGATCTCTTTTGCTAAGCTTTTGCGATCTAATGCGTGCAGATAGTCGATGTCATCGATAACTTCTTTCACTTTACGTGATTGCAAAGTGCCGATAAAGTGCATAACAGCGTCATCCGGCAAAGCTTCATGCTTCTCTTGGAAACCTTCTAAACGGTTCTCGCCGAAGTGTCTGATACCGGCATCATATGCTTCTTTAGCTCGCTCTATTGTAACATATTTTGTTACAGCAATCACGTTAGGTCTGGCAGTGCGGTTTGCTTTTTCCAAACTTTTTGTAATATGGTCGTTGATTTGTTCTAGATTTTGTTTCACATTCATTTCAATTACTCCTTACTTCTACTGTCCAATAAATGCTAACATCCGGCCAGTCTTACTCTTCTCTACCCTATATGAAAAGAATAAGTCTAAGTTTTCAGATGTCGCATATTCTGTCACATCAATATTTACTTCAGGTACACCTGCTTGAATTAATAATCGGCGATTGGCCTCTTTTAAATCAATTCCGTGTCGATCGCTTCCGCGTGTTTCGATAAACGCACTTGCATCCACAGGCAGCGCTTCAAACTGTGCTTTGATATCATCATTGATTTCATAACTATTCGAAGTTGCGGGACCGATAACTACCTTCAAGTCTGCTAAATCAAAATCAATTTGTTTAAGTATTTCCTCAGAAATACGTCCGACAGTCCCTTTCCATCCTGCATGAGCAAGACCGATAAAATGATGCTTTGTGCTGTAAAAATAAACAGGCACACAATCTGCATAGCACATTGTCAGCAGCAAGTTTGAATCATACGTATAAAGCCCATCTACACCGTGCAGAGCATCTGTTAATGTATCAATGTTCGTATTCGCATCTTTTGTTGTCACTTCAACGACATGATTGCCATGCGTTTGTATCGGGAAGACCCATTGCTTTCTGTCAAAGCCGATGGCTTGTGCAAGTGTCTTCTGATGCGCATGTACATTTTCAGCCTTGTCGTCGATATATAATGCCATATTAAAAGCATTGCTGGGATATGGACTCTGTCCATCTTCTCTTGTCGTAAATCCCAATGTAATTTGATCTGACTTTGCGTCAGTATGTTCTAAGTAATGTGGTTGCTTCGTAAATTTCTCTGGCATAACTATCTCTCCTGTTTATTAATAGATGCTATACTTACGTACCTTATCAACTTAATAGTAAGACTTACACACTCAAAATTCAAATATATAAAAAGTGTCACCAGATCCATCCGATCTGATGACACTTTAGATTATTGTTCTCACTAGACCACTCGATGACCTGTTGCATCTAATCTTGCGTGATACTATGGTTGATTGCTCAATGCAAACTCTATAGAAAGATATTAACGTCTAGTTCTTCTTGAACGTCTTTCTTCTCTGTTTCTGATGAAACTTGGAATATCATCTTCTTTAGTAGTGTGTGTTCTTGGTTCGCTTGTTGATTCAGAACTATGAGATCTTGGCGCATGTCCGATTCCTTCGTCATTTGAAGTTCCCGCACTGCTTGCGCTTGATCCGAAACCTGTATTAGATTGTTTGCGTGCATGTGTTGCTGGTTTGTCTTCGAAACCAGTCGCAATCACTGTTACCACGATTTCATCTTGTAATTCAGGGTTGATTACTGTACCGAAGATCATGTTTACATCTTCATCAGCCGCATCTTGAACGATGTCTGCAGCTTCTTGTGCTTCGAATAAAGATAATGATTCTCCGCCTGTAATGTTCATTAGGACACCTTGTGCACCAACGATTGATGTTTCAAGCAATGGAGATGAAATAGCTTTTTTAGCTGCTTCAACTGCACGGTTTTCACCAGAAGAAACACCGATACCCATTAACGCTGAACCTTGGTTAGACATGATTGTTTTTACGTCTGCAAAGTCAAGGTTTACTTCACCTGAAACAGCGATTAAGTCAGAGATACCTTGTACACCTTGGCGTAATACGTTATCTGCTTCTTTGAATGCTTCCATCATTGGCGTTGATTTGTCAACGATGTCTAATAAGCGATCGTTTGGAATTACGATTAATGTATCCACAGCTGCTTTCATTGATTCTACCCCTGCAGCAGCTTGTGTTTGACGTTTGCGTCCTTCGAAACTGAATGGGCGTGTTACAACACCTACTGTTAAAGCACCCATTTCTTTTGCGATTTTAGCAACAACCGGTGCAGCACCTGTACCAGTACCGCCACCCATACCAGCAGTTACGAATACCATGTCAGCGCCTTGAATTGCATCTTCAATTTGCTCACGTGATTCTTCGGCAGCTTTTTTACCGATTTCAGGGTTCGCGCCAGCACCTAAACCGCGTGTTAACTTTTCACCGATTTGGATTCTGGACTCAGCTTTAGATAAGTTTAATGCTTGACCGTCAGTGTTGATTGAAATAAATTCAACATTGTCCATTCCGTGGTCAATCATTCGGTTTACAGCGTTGTTACCACCGCCGCCAACACCAATGACTTTTAAAGTCGCTAAATGATTAAATCCTTGTTCAAATTCTAACATTTAAATTTCCTCCTAGTTTTAATGGGCAATCAATCAAATAGAGATTTCAATAATTTTTTAAATTTGCTCTCTTCTTGTTTCTCATGAGATTGGTCTGAGTTATAATCACTATCTTGCTTAGGATGTGTTTCTTTCGGTTCAGAAACCGTTTCATCCCCTTCAGTCGGTTCTTCAGCAACAGGCTCGTCATGAGACGGCTTGCTTTGTTTCTTCTTGAACCAGTCGAAACCGCTTGATTTTTCAGTATACTCTTTAGGGTTCGACTCTATGACTTCTTCTTCAAATTCTTCATTATCATGATTACTAATTGTAACATAATCTAATAATTCATCAAAAGCGATACTGCTGGAAATCGTTGAAATTGCTGAAGAGAATTCAGGTTTTCTGATTCCCATTTGCGAAGGTGTATGTATTCTAACCTTCTCATTAACCATATCTTGCAGTAATTCACGAACACCTAATAAGTTGGCTGAACCGCCTGTTACAACAAATCCGCCGTTTACTTTTGTTAAACCGAGTTCTTGCAATAAGTCGAAGACATTGAAGAAGATTTCCTCTACACGTGCTTCAATAATATCTGCTAAATCTTTTTGTGTAAATTGTGCATCCTCTTCGCTATCGATTTGTTCTACTGTGAAAACATCTTGGTCTGATGCTGAATTGTAGAAAGCGTGACCGTATTGATGTTTGACTTTCTCTGCAGTATCAAATGAAGTGTTAAGACCTTGTGCAACATCGTCTGTGATGTCGCGTCCGCCCATTTCAATTGAATCCGCATCCACTAAGTCGCCGCGTTCGTAGAACGCCACTTGTGTCAAGTCTTGACCAATGTCAATCACACATGCGCCAAGTTCTTTCTCAGTCGGTGTAAGGATTGATCCGTAGTTGTATGCATCAGAATAAACATCTAATACATCTACACCGCATGCTTCCACACATTTAATCAAGTTGACTAGAATTGATTTTTGAATGGCAATGACGCCTGCTTCCACTCTTAAAGAGTGTCTTGCAATCAATTCTTTAGGATCAGAAACTTCATTATCGTTATCAACGATGAAACGAATTGGGAATGTATCCACAACTTCAGTTTCTTCAACATCATTTTTGTCTCTGATGCCTTCTAATACTGTTTCAATATGTGTTCCTTTTACTTCTGTATCTTCATAAAATTCAATTTCATTGGTTTCATCAAAAACTTCAGTAGCGACAATCGGCAATTTCAAGAAGACTTCTTTAATGTCAACGCCAGATGCGATTGAAGCTTTCTTAATTGTATCTTTCACAGCTTGTTTAGCTAAATCAAAATCATCGATTAAGCCGTTCTTAATTCCGCTTGTATAGGTTTGTCCTGTACCTATCACATTAATTCCATTATGAAATTTTTCGCCTACTATTGTTTTTACACTAGATGAACCAATATCTACACTTACATAGTAATGTTCCTCCATAGATAGGCACCTCCTGACAATTTCTTTAAAAAATACACTATAGTTAGTTTACAATACGTTTCTATGGTTGTGAACTATAAACACATGATATTCAAGACTTTTTTAATTATTTGTACTACTTTCTTTCTTTGACTTATCATTCTTTGACTTGTCATCGTTTGTTTGATCATTAATTTTGTTCAATGTTGCTTGTAATTCGTCTTTCGCTTTATCCTCCATCGCTGTGCCTTCTTTAAGTTTCATACTGCTGTCAGAAGACGTTGATGAACCATCTTGATAAGGAATAAATGATGCGCCGACTGATAAATCAATGTAACCTGATTTTTTCAGTTCTCCGGATGCATCTCTGTCTAACGCACTTGCCATATCCGGATAATACTTCATTTTATTCGCAATTGTATTCATATTGCCGATGACTTGAATATCATCTTTCATATACAATCTGACTTTATTGCGGCTTTCCTTATCATCTGCGTATTCGACTTCAGAGATTGCTTGACGAATATTTTTCGGCATTTCTGATAAAGCTTGAATGATTTTCTCGCGGTTAGAAGCATTAAAGCCTGAAACCACAGGTGCATCATTCGGCAGTTTTCCTTTATAATCTTTTAAAATATGATCATTTGAAAGGATGGGATGAAACTTCCCTTTTTCTTCAAGCAAACCGACTAACTGATACTCTTTGACTTGCACTTCTAAGTTGTTCGGCAGTTTTCTGTTGATTTGAACATCTTTTACAAAAGGATTTTGTTTCATCTTATCGACAGCTTTGCCTTTGCCGAACATGTAGATTTTAGTATCCTTCTTTAAATTCAAGGCATTCTTAACCTCTTTATTAGAAAGATAATGATTACCTTTAATATCTACACGGTCTATATTACTAATCGGCGTAAACATATACAACACAATTAAAATAATCAGTGCGATGAGCGTACCGAAGATCGACAATTGGATACGCCGTTGTCTTTCTCTTCTTTTTCGAAGCTTTTCCTTTAGGTACTCAGAATCGATTTTACGAACTTTATCCGTCATTAAAACATCACACCCCTACTTCGAAGGCAGATGCGAACGGAAGCTGTCGATAAAGACATCGCCGCGTTCTTCAAAAGTTTTGTATTGATCCCAGCTGGCACATGCCGGTGAAAGCAAGACCACATCATTAGGTTCGATGACCTCTTGTACTTTGTTAACAGCATCTTTCACATCGGTCGCACGAATCACATACTTGCCTTGGCTTTCGCCGAGTTTCGTTAACTTATCTTGTGTTTCGCCGAATGTCAGCATCACTCTTACATCCTTCATGTAAGGAATCAGCTCATCGAAGCCGTTGCCTCTGTCTAAGCCGCCGCATAACCACACAATCGGCTGATCAAATGAATTCAAGGCAAATTGTGTTGCTAACGTATTCGTTGCTTTAGAGTCGTTGTAATATTTGTTCGTTTTGTTAGAACCGATATATTGCAGACGGTGTTTGATACCAGAGAATGTAGTTAATGTATGATTAATCGCATCTACAGGTACACCTGCAAGTACAGCTGCCAAAACTGCAGCTAAGATATTTTCAAGGTTATGCTCGCCAGGGAGCACAATATCATCTTTATGAATGAGACGTAAACCATTCAACATGATATAGCCGTCTTTGATGTAAATACCGTCAACTTCTTGATTGGTTGAGAAGTAATAGGTTTTAGCTTTTAAATCTTCTGTTTCAATCAAATGACGCTGACTGTAGTTGCAAATCAAATAATCATCTTCTGTTTGATTTTTATAGATACGGCGTTTGGCATTGCGGTATTCTTCCAGCGAACCATGATAATCAAGGTGGGCTGAATAGATATTAGTAATAATCGCAATATGCGGACGGTACGTATCAATACCTAATAATTGGAAAGATGACAACTCTGTAATCAAGTAATCATCAGGATGTGCTTCTTGTGCCACTTTAGAGGCAACATAACCGATGTTGCCTGATAACAGCCCTTTGATTCTGCTGTTGTCAAACATGTTTCCAATCAAGGATGTTGTGGTTGTTTTACCGTTCGTACCAGTCACCGCAATAATCGGTGCTTCTGAAACTAAGTAGCTTAATTCAACTTCAGTTAAAATCGTTAACCCGCGTTTTTCTGCTTCTTCAATTAAAGGCACAGTATATGGAATCCCCGGGTTCTTTACGATAATAGGATGATTATCAAGCAATGAGAGCGGATGGTGACCGCCGATAACTGTTAATCCCATTTTCTCTAAATCATTTGCGTGCGGATCTTTGGAAAGGTCGCCGCCATCATTCACAGTAACATCTGCACCTAAATGATTTAATAATTTAGCTGCTTCATAACCGCTTTTCGCTAAGCCAACTACTAAAACATTTTTTCCTTCTAATCCTTTGTATTTAAGCATTTATCAATGCACTCCAATCCATAATCCTATCAAACCTGTAATGAGGCCTACTGTCCAAAATACAGTAACAACTTTCCATTCATTCCATCCGCTTAATTCAAAGTGGTGATGCAGCGGACTCATTTTAAAGATACGTTTGCCGGTTAATTTGAATGATGCTACTTGCAAAATAACAGATAATGTTTCAGCAACAAACACAAAACCGATAAACAGTAATGAGATTTCCGCATTCAGCATAATCGACACTGTTGCGATAATACCGCCTAATGCCAAGCTGCCTGTATCACCCATGAATGTTTTGGCCGGGTTGACGTTATAGAATAAGAAACCTAATAACGCAAAGACCATAATGATACAAAACGTACCCACAGCATGGTCGCCCAGCATAAAGCTCATAATCGCATACATCGCAAATGCGATGATAGATAAGCCGGTTGCCAATCCGTCTAAACCATCTGTTAAGTTCACAGCGTTAGAGAAACCGACTTGCCAGAATACGATAAAGATGACATAAGCGACTGACAATGGAATATGCACTGTCGTAAACGGAATATGGATGCCTGTCGCAAAATGAATCATATTGAATGTATCACTTAAGATAAAGAAAATAACCGCAATCGCAATTTGCGCTAAGAATTTTTGTTTGCTTGTCAATCCTTGGTTATTCTTCTTAACGACAATAATATAATCATCAATGAACCCGATTAATCCGAATCCTACTGTCACAAATAACAATAAGATGAATGGATTAGGGTTATTTGAAAAGATGATCGCAATAATCGTAGTGACAATAATACTGATTAAGAAAGTCAGGCCGCCCATTGTCGGTGTGCCTGTCTTTTTCATGTGGCTTTTCGGCCCTTCTTCTCGAATACTTTGGCCGAACTTCATTCTCTTCAGTGTTGGAATCAAAATCGGCACTAATACTGCTGTGATTAATAATCCAACGATTGCTAAAACATAAACCATAGTTATCTCCTTGTTATATATAATTTTAAACACTTATGTAAAGCGAGGCTTGGGTACCGAGGGTACCCCTTGCCTCTTCTGTCTATTCTGCTGAAGGTGCGGACAATTCAACTTCTAATTGTTTTTGATCTTTAAGCGGTGTATTCGGACTGATAGATTGTTTAGATACAAATCCATTACCTTTCATTTTAACACTAATTCCAGTTAAGGATTCAAAAGCTAATACATCATCTTTGCCCCAGTCTTTCATATCCGGCATAGTCATGTCGCCATCTGTTTTGATGAACACTTTGCTGTAAGGCAATGTTTTTTCGTTGCCTTCAGGCAGCTGCTGCGCCACGTTGTCGCCTTGACCGATGACAACCGGTTTTAAATTCTGAGCTTTAAGTGCATCTTTTGCTTTATCAACAGATTGTCCTGAAACATCAGGCACCTTGCTGAAGGATGCTTTAGATGATGAGTCGCTTGATTTGCCTACATTCAAGTATTTCAATGTATTTTCCATAATTGGATTAAAGGCTTTGCTGACACTCATTTCATACGCTTCTTTTTTGTTTTTCTGAGCCAAGCTCATACCTGCATAAACCACAACTTTAGGGTCTTTGCTCGGTGCATGGCCGATAAAGCTTGTGAAGTATGGATAAGGTCCTTCTACGTAACCGCCGTTTTCCGGATCGGCAACTTGTGCTGTACCGGTTTTACCGCCGATACGGTAGCCTTTGACTCTGAAGTTCTGCGCATGGCTTTTCTCGCTGTTAACAACTAAGTCTAATTCTTTCATCACTTTCTTAGAAGTTGCTTCGGTAATCGGTTTACCGACAATTTCTCTTTTACCTTTATATAATTCTTTATCTTTGACTGGATTATTGATACTGCTGACATACCAAGGTTTAATCATGTTCCCTTTATTGAACATTGCACTTTGCGCTTGCAGCATTTGAACCGGAGTGACAGTTGTTGATTGTCCGAATGCTGATGTTTTTTGTTGCAGTTCATTATCCCAAGCGATACCGCCAGGTGCTTCGCCATCGAATAAACCGCCTGTTTTCTTACCGAAACCGAATTTTTCATACCAAGATTTCATCTTATCAGCACCGACTAAATCTTGAAGGTGCATCATCAATGTGTTGGATGAATAAGTGAAACCAAGACTCATTGGAATTTTACCCCAACCAGTACGGTTCCAGTCAGAGATTTCAGAACCCATAATCGTACGATGTCCTGATTTATATTCTTTCTTAGGATCGAATTTGCCTTCTTGAATGGCTGCTGCTAAACCGTATGTCTTAAATGTAGAACCAGGCTCATACGTGTTTTGATATAAATCATTCGCCCAATTTTTACCGAAGTCTTTCCCTGTTTCAGGGTTGAACGTCGGACGTTGGCTGAACGCCAAGATTTCGCCAGTATGAGCATCCATAACGACCACGAATGCATCTTTCGGTGCGAAGTGATCATCGAGCTGATTCAACGCTTCTTCCACAAACACTTGGATATTTGAATCAATTGTTAAATGCACATCTTCACCGCGCTGCGGTGCCACTTCTCGTTTAGAATTCGGTGCAATATAACCCCAAATATCATGAATATATTTTAAAGAACCATGTTTACCAGCTAAATAACTGTCGAAGATTTTTTCAACACCCATCGCACCTTTCAACTCGCCGTTATCCGGATTCTTTTGCGCCATACCGATTAAGTGTGAGGCAAAATTACCGTTCGGATAGAAACGTTCCGTTTCAGGATACAATTTAACCCCAGGTATCTTCATCTTCTCAATTTTATCTTTTTGCTGATACGTCAAATTACTGCCTTTTCGTCCGAACTCTACTTGGAACGCTTTTTTGTTATTCAACATTTTCTCTATTTCTTTCGATTCCATATCTATTACAGTTGAAAGCTTTTTAGCTGCTTCTTTTTTATCCACGACATGTCGCGGTTTCTCAGAGCCTTCATCCGCTTTTTTATCGATGACTGCTGTCAGCTTGAAGCGTTCAACATCTTCAGCCAGGACTTTGCCGTGGCGGTCATAAATCTTACCGCGTTCCGGTTGTTCTTGACTTTCTACTAAATACTTTTCATTGGCTTTATTAATTAAATCTTGCCCAGATGAATGCCCTGTCAGCATGACAAAGGCATACCTTAAAACCAATAGAAAAAAGAGCAGTCCGAACAAACTGACGAGGAGGACTGCCCCTATTTTATTTTTTTTAATTTTAATTTTTCGCTTCGGCATTATTACGCACTACCTTTACATTATCGTTCTTTAAGCTCATGCCTTGTTTTTGAGCTTTGTCGTAAATGCGTTCATAAGAAGAGTTCTTTTTGATTTCTGACTTTAATGCACTATTTTGACTTGATTGTTGTTCGATTTTGTAATCTAAATCTGCAATTTTTCCTTTAGTGTCATAAGCATCCATTTTCAAAGAAAGTATATAAATACTTACCATTGCGATGACAGCGACTAAAGTTATGTATAATACCTTCTCAAATTTAGTTAGTTGAACAACTACTTTTCGTTTTACTTTTCTGGTTGGCGATGGTTCGGTTTGCGGTACTTGTCTTGCTGGTTCATATTGCTCGTTATATGGTTCGTAGATCTTTTCAACAGCCATAGCAGCTCGTCACTCTCCTATCATTTTAAAATCTCTGCTACACGCAATTTAGCACTGCGGGCACGATTATTTTCTGCTAAATCATCATCTGTTGCGGTAATCGGTTTGCGGTTCACGCGTTTTAATTTCGGTGTATATTCCTCTGGAATAATCGGTAAGCCTCTCGGCACTTCCGGACCTTTCTCATATTCTTGGAAGATTTGTTTGCATAAACGATCTTCTAGTGAATGGAAAGTAATCACAGAAATACGTCCGTTAACCTTTACTCTATCGATAGCTTGTTCTAATGAATCTTCAAATGCTTTCAATTCATCGTTGACTGCTATTCTGATAGCTTGGAAGACACGTTTTGCAGGGTGGCCGCCTTTGCGTCTTGCTTTAGCGGGAATCCCTTCTTTAATCACGTCTACCAATTGTAAGGTTGTCTCAATGGGTTCATGTTCTCTCGTTTTTTCAATTCTTCTTGCAATCTGTTTAGAGAATTTCTCTTCACCATAGCGATAAAAGATTCTGACTAAACTTTCATATGGCCACTCATTTACAACTTCATACGCTGATAAAGGCTGTGTTTGATCCATACGCATATCCAGTCTTGCATCTTGGTGATAACTGAATCCTCGTTCAGGCACATCTAACTGCGGGCTGGAAACCCCTAAGTCATAATAAATGCCGTCAACTTTGTCAATGTTCAAATCATCAAGGATTTGATTGATTTCTCTGAAATTGCTATGCACAAATGTGACACGATCTAAATGGTCCTTTAAGACCTCTTTAGCATTTTCTATGGCTGTCATATCTTGGTCAATCGCAATCAAATGTCCATTGTCGTTAAGTTGATTCAATAAATAAAGGGCATGGCCTGCTCCACCAAGTGTGCAGTCAACATATACACCATCTTCTTTTATATTTAATTCATCAATGGTTTCTTTTAACATGACACTAACGTGATGAAACACTTTCATTCCTCCATTTAAAAATCAAAATCTATCAAATCTTCAGCGATATCTTCGAAACTGTCTTCAGATTCATCATAGAACGCATTCCATGTTGCTCTGTCCCAAATTTCGATACGGCTTGAAACACCGATCACTGTACATTCCTTACTTAAGTTAGCGTACTCCCTTAAATTTTTAGGGATATTGATACGCCCTTGTTTGTCGAGTTCCACTTCAACAGCACCTGAGAAGAACATACGCATAAACTTACGTGCGTCACGTTTTGTCATCGGTAATGACTTCATTTTCTCCTCGATATTCTGCCATTCTTCCATAGTGTATCCGAACAAACATTTATCAAGGCCTCTGGTAATGATAAAACGTTCATTTAATTCATATCTGAATTTAGATGGTACAATCATGCGGCCTTTTGCGTCTAACTGGTGTTCGTACTCACCCATGAACATTTATCTCACCTCACCTTATTTATAATTTACCACAACTCCCCACTATCCTCCACCATTTATGTAAACATATCGAAAAAAATTCACTTTTGGCATAAAAAAGACCCGTGCTCCTCACCGCGAGCACGGGCAAACTATTGGTATATTAAGGTTTTATGATAATTTGATCTAAAGTGTAACGAAGTGGTGGATAGGTGGAGGGACTGAACATATCTGTCCCAAATTCATTCATAAATTGCAGTGCATTCCACACTCTTTCTTGAAGTCCTCCCATTGGGTGGAGAGAGTCATTGATTTCTCTGAAATGTTTCATGCTGATTGCATTTTCTCTTTCGATATTCACGAAATAGCGTTTTCGCAAGTAATCATATTGCGATTGATGAATTTGATTATTCTTATTCACTAAATTTTTATTATCCTCGTTACCCTCTACTTCAGCTAAAAGCTGTACATACACTTTTTGCTGATTTTCTTTTAACGCCTCTAATTGATTTAAGA
The DNA here is from genome assembly GCF_025561445.1 of Staphylococcus sp. IVB6181. Classification (NCBI taxonomy): domain Bacteria; kingdom Bacillati; phylum Bacillota; class Bacilli; order Caryophanales; family Staphylococcaceae; genus Staphylococcus; species Staphylococcus sp. IVB6181. Next base: position 1,910,653 of record NZ_CP095096.1, read on the forward strand.
AAGTTTCAGAAGCATGCGCTCTGATAAACTTATTCTTTTCATCTTCGATGCCGTGCTGAATCACTTCTTCTGCTGTGATGTCATAACGTGCTAATAATTTTTCAACACGCTGTGTCAGATAAGTCATCTTCGTTCTCGGCAATACAATCGGCATATCAACACCTAAAACTTCAAATGCTGTTTTTAATTCGGCCCAGTATTTAATTTCGCTTGGTCCGCCGACAAAGCTGACTGTATTAAACAGCCATTCTTCCATGATAGGTCGTGTGACTACGTTATTGGAGAATCTTTCAGGACTTTGTTCTAAAATCTCCAATAAGTCCTCTTTGGTATAAGCCGTCTGTGATTTGCTTGTGTAATAGTAGCCTTCTTCAAACGTTAATAATTGACGCATGTCATCTTCATGTAAAAACAAATGTACATTTGTATCTGTTTGAATCATTGCATCCATACCTGCACCAACTGAACGTGCTTGCTGCGAACGAAACGCTTGGTCTACTTGTTTGTGCTTTTCAATCATCTCTCTCAAGATCGGCTGTTCTAATTCTCTGAGTTTCTGATATTGTGCATCTATCAGCAGCAAGCCATAGTCTTTGAAAACTTCGTGACATAAGGCTTTAAACATATCTGACCATGTTTCATAATTTGTGATTATCTCACGCATCATTTGATGCAGCGGCTGCGTATGTTTAGTTTCAGGCAGCTGTACCATAAATTGATCCAATGCATGCAGTAACGCTTCCTTATCAGGTACATAACGCGACACATTGCTTTCAGGCGGTGTCATTGTATGATATTTTACTTTGTGCAATAATGCTTTTTGTTCATTAAAGACATACGTATGATTCACTTCATCGAAGTCATGGTCCTCTCCCGCAATCCAAAATACAGGCACAACTTCTTTGTGATAGTCTTCTTGCAATTCACGGCTTAAATTAACAATCGATAATATTTTATGAAAAGTATACAGCGGTCCCCCGAACAAGCCAGCTTGCTGCCCGCCGATGACTACTTTAGCTCCTTGATTCAATTTATCAATATTATCTCTTTGTTGATCAGATAAATCTAAATCTGACATGTACTGTGCAATAATTGAAGCTAACTCCTGCTCTCTGCCGTTATTCGGCTTGTTTAAAACTGTTTTAAAACTTTCAGGAGACATCGCATCATATTGGCAAAATGAGTTTAACAATGCATCACTTTCTTTTAATTTTGTCAGAAACTGATCATTCTCATTGATTTTTGCGGTTAAACAATCCATACACTTTTCTCCTTAACTACTGAGTTTTCTCAACCATAAGTATAATGTTTATCTATATATAACACAATTTAACGGCTTATCGTATTCAATGCGTGTAAGCGTTATTTATTATATAATGGCTATAACGAAGCAAGGGGGGAGACAGAAATGAGCAACGTTAAACATTTAGATATTAACTATAAGACAGATGAGTTATTTGCGGACTTTAGAGAAACAAGCAATCCTAACCTCGCCTTAATTGATGAATTTGCCGGCGAAATGATTGACGCAAGTTCTGAATCACCATTCTACGGCATTTTTGTAGGGGAAAAAATCGCAGCAAGAATGGCATTATACGAAAATGGCCAAGTTGAAGAACATTACTTCCCAGAGTACGACAATTACTTAGTATTGTGGAAACTTGAAGTACTGCCTTCTTTCCAATCAAGAGGATTAGGTACAGAACTTGTTGATTTCGCTAAAGAAAAGCACTTGCCGATTAAAGCAATTGCTAGAAACAAGTCAAAAGACTTCTTCATCAGACATGGTTTCAAAGATACAGAAGCCAAAAATCCTGAGGGTTATGATGTTTTAATTTGGGCACCAGGACATTAATACTTAAAGTTGTAATCAAATATCAGCTTAATATATGAATACGGTCTCGCATATCACAATGCAAGACCGTATTTTTATTGGATAATAGATTTAATCTCACTCAGATTCTTAATTTCATAATCCGGTTGAATATTTGACGCATTCGCTTTGTTTCTATAGTTAAACCAGCATGTATCAATGCCTGCATTAATACCGCCTTTGATATCTGATGTTAAAGAATCACCGATAATCAATGCGCTTTCACGCTGTGTATCAATACGGTCAAAGACATAATCAAAGAATTCAGGCATCGGTTTTTGGAAACCTGTCACTTCTGAAATAAAGATATCATGCATGATATTTTCAAGCGGTGTTTGCGTTAAACGACGCAACTGTGTATCCTCCACACCATTTTTCACAATATAAACCTTTGCATGCTGCGACATATATTCAATTGCTTCAATCGTTTGCGGAAAATATTTAACCGGTGCTGTCGCTAATCCATCTCTGAATGTGACATCCGCTTCATGCCCATTCACTTCCATCCCAAAACGCTTAAAGTAATTAATAAAACGCTCCGTCAGCACTTTGAACTGCTCCCTGTCAAGTAGACAGGAAAAAAACAAAAAATAATTTATTGGGAATCTGATAAACAAATTTTAAGTTACTGTACAAATGAGTTGATAAATCTCGTTTGTACAGTTTTTTTATTCTCCTAGCGCACTATCGTTTGCTTGATCTGGTAAAAAAAGTGGTGCGCTACGCACACTACTTCTTTTACCAGATTATTTAGGGTAGACATTAGTTAGAAGTTAAGCAATTAATCTTTCCATTTCCAAAGTAATTCTCTCATTGTTGTAAAAATCAATGTATTCTTTAAACTGCGAGCGTGCAGTTTTTATATCCTTGAATTTATAATGTCTATTACCGCGATAAATTTCTGATTTCATTATTCCCCAAAATGATTCCATTGGACTATTATCTATGCATCGTCCGACTCGTGACATGCTTTGAATAACACCTTGCTCATCGAGCAAGAATTTAAAATGTTTGCTTGTATATTGAAAACCTCTGTCGCTATGTAGTATTAAGCCGCTTATATTTTTCACTTTCTTTAACGCTTTATTGAAAGTATTAAAAACCAGCTGATTGTTATTTGAATAACTTATATCATAGCTTACAATTTTACCTGTTCCGAGATCTCTGATAGCGCTTAAATAAAATTTCCTTCCATTTTCTAAAATAAGTTCTGTCACATCTGTTACCCATTTTTTGTTAGCTTCCGTTTCACTAAATTCTCTATCTAATAAATTCTCTGCAGTAATAGTAGGTGTTGAGGGTCTATATCTTTTTCTTGCAGCACGTATGCAAGATTTTAGACCTAATTTTTTCATTAAACGATATACTCGTTTACGACTTACTTTTTTATCCAGTCTTAAACAGATATATATACGAATACGACGATAACCATATATACCGTTGTATTTATTGAAAATCCACAAGATTTCTTTCATTAATATTTCATCTTCAATTTCACGCTGTGTTTTAAATTCTCTTCTCTTTCTCCACTTATAATAACTGGCTCTAGAAATTCCAACCACCTTACATAACAGAGTTATTGGATATTCATTTTTTAAGTCTCTATTACAAGGTACTCAACTATTTGTCTAAACGGCGATTGATCAGCTCTCTTTCTTTCTCCTTCAACTTTTTTAAAATCTTGTTTTCCATTTCTAAGTATTTGATTCTTTCTTCAAGAGCTTTTGTTTTAGCTAATGCTTGTTCTTCATCAGTCATTGTCTGAGTTGGCTTACCTTTACCTCTTCCGTCTACAAGACCGGCACTTCCAAATTGTTCATATTTTTTAACCCAACTATATACTTGGCCATAATTAACATTATATTTTAAAGCTGTTTTCTTATAATCTTTTTCTGACTCAATACATGCTTCTACTATTTCTACACGTTCTTCGAACGTTGTTTTTCTCGCTTTCATTGAATACACCCCTAGTAATGGAGAATATGAAACATTCTCTTTTCCTAAAGTATATCGTTTTATCCAATCCCTAACAGTAGAATATGCTGGAATATTATATTTTATTGCTAAATCAACAGCAGAAACACCTTCAGTTAAGTATTCCTGAACAATTGTTTCTTTAAATGCTTTACTATAAGTATTATTGCTTTTCTTTGGTAATAGTACCTCAACGCCATGTACTTTATATTGGTGATATTTAAACATCACCTGTTTACGATTTAATTCTATACCACTCTTTTCTATAGCTTCATTACAACTATAACCTTCATCTATTAAACTAAATGTTAAGAGAAATAATTTAATGTCACTTTCGAGATATTTAGACATAAGAATGCTCCCCATATAGTTTTGTTTTTTTAGTGTCTACTATAGGGGGAGCATATCACTTCTTCTTTCGTCAGCTTATTTTCTTGAAATGCTTCCCAATGTGCTTGATTCACTTCTTTGAATAACGACAGATTTTTCGGCGTCGGATCTAACTTATATTGCTGCGCAAGGTATTCAAACGCACGATCTTCAGCATCATGAAAATCCACGATTGTATCATCAAAATCTAATAATATCGTTTCATACTTCACAACTTCACCCCCATTATTCCTCATGGTAGTTGAATTTTTAACAACTTGCAATAGCATCCCGATTTTATATTCTTAACCACACCATGAATGCATCTAACAATAAATTGCGAAACTATAATTTGTCATATATAATCAAAATAATAAACAAAGATAAACAACCTATTATTAGGGATTGGGGGATACAAATATGACCTTGCACGCTTCTGCTTTTTTAGCCCTATGGCTGCTTTTCACACTTATCTTTATCATCTTTTTATTCTTGACTTTGAATGCACTGGGAAATCAAAACAAATACAAATTCAAACTGACAGTTGCACTCACTGCGTTAATTCTAGGGCTAGTGAGTTTCGTTGGAATCTTCACTGATCAGTCACTCTATCAAAACACTAAGAACAATCTATCAATTAAAGACAAACTGCCCTTCCTCAACAACAAAGACAAATCAAAACCATCATCTGATTCAACTGTAGTACTGGATTCAAAAAGAGAATTCACACACGATGAAATTGAAGCTAAAGGATACGAAAGCGTGTACGCCTACTTTCCTTTGAAATTCAAACCCACTACCGCTTCAGGCAAATCTAAATGAAGCGACGCTGAAAAACTAACGGTCGGCAAAGATATTAAACCGGGCTATTATCGTATTTCAGTCGAAGGCGACCCACCTTATGGTACCATCGAGATCTTTAACCCATTTGGCGAAGTTGCTGAATTTGCACATTTAACTAAATCTGAAACACCTAAATCATTAACCACATACTTAGTTAAAGGACATACACTTAAACTTAATTCTGCAAAGAAAAAGTATAAAACGACATATTCCATCGCTCCAGAAAAGCACATCATGCGCAATACACTAACCGCAGGTACTTATATTGTCGGTACGGATGTAAAACCTGAGCGTTATCAGATCGCATCAGAAAAAAGTGGAAACTTCATCGTACAAATGCAAAAGAAGCGACGCTTTGAACTTAAGTATAATGAACTTTTAGAACAAGATTTCACTAAATCAGTTACATTAGGCAATGGAGATATGGTTTACATTAAAGGGGAAGCAACTGTTAAGTTAACACGTCAATAAGTTGTTTGTCTATTGTTTATCACTGGCGTATAATTAATATCGTATGTATTTAATTATCTTTTGTATTAACTATTCAATAAAGGGTATTAATAGTAATAAGAGATGTATTATAAATAAGGGAGTTGAAACATATGAACCCACGTTTAGAGCGCGCATATCAACAATATATTGAAAAGTTCGGTGAAAAACCGCCGAAACCTTACTTAAGTACATTAAGTAATTATGAAAAAGAAGAAATTCTATTACAACGCATCAGAAACAACACACCATTCTCAGAAAGTAAATATTACCGCAAATTGAACGTACAATAAGCTTTGATGATTGTCAGACGTACCCTAGCAGGTGCGTCTTTTTTATATTTAATTGCTCCTTTTTGTCATCTTTCATATAATATGTTTAACTACACTTAATTTTAAATTTGCTTCATAAACAAACAAAAAAGGAGCGAGATCTATGATGTTATCCCCTATGAAATTCTTATTGTTATGGATTTTATTTTCTTTGCTATTTATCATTTTCACCTTTTTAACTTTAAGTGCTCTTGGTAATCAAACACGCTTTAAATTAAGATTGTCTATAGCAACATTTTCTTTCTTGTTAGGTCTTATATGTTTCTTCGGCATTTTCACAGACAATTCCATCAAAACAGACTGGAAACGTATAGGGAGTTTCAAGCCTTCTATTTCCGTCAAAGAAACTTTAAACAACTTCTTTGACGGAAAAGATACAACACCAAAAACGACGAAAAATGATTCAGACACACCGCCTGCTCCACCAAAAAACGACTCTAATACTCAACAAAAAAATAGTGGAAATTATATCTCCAAAGGCAGACACTATCCTGTAGGTTATAATCCGACTGCTGATAAAGGACACAAAACAACGAAAGGTTCCGGCATCTATACAGTTGGAAAAGATATTCAACCTGGCTATTACAAAATATCAATTAAAGAAAAAGAAATAGGAACAATCATGCTGGAAAATGAAAACGGCAGGTCTAATCTCTCTTCGATGTTGGATGGTTATCAAAAATCCAATAACAACTCTATCAACCTGCATCTAGCAAAAGATCAAAAGCTTATTATAAAAAGAACAGATCAAGTATCACTTGAACCCATACCTGTTAAAACTACAACAACTTTAAAACAGGGATTATATATTGTAGATGCCGACATCAAACCAGGTCGCTATATCGCAAAACAAACAAGCAAAGATTCAACCAATAACCTTACACTTTATAATGATAACTACAGACTTAAAACTAATGAAATTCTGACTAATAGAAAAATGAAATCCAGTAAATCAGTCAAACCAAAACCTCAAACTGCAATAGATATCAAAAAGAACGACATTATCACAATCTATGGCAAAGGTACAACACAATTGGAACCGCAATAACCTGAAAAAGAGAAAAAGGCGAGGAACAAAAAATGTTCACTCGCCTTTAATAATATTGTGAACTATTCATTATCAATTAGAATCCGAATAATTTGCTTACGATGCTTGCACCGTTAGTGATGATGTCAACGATGTTTGATCCTAAGTTTAAGTTGTCACCGCTTTGAGCAGCGTCGATTGTACCTTGAATAGCTTTGAATAAACCTTCCATGATTGTCACCCCTATAAGTAGAATAGTTAAGGTTAATGTATGTACTAACCTTCGATACATACACTATACAATGATTCTTAATTGAATTGGACAAAATTCCTCAACTCGCCATCTTTGATTCATCCTCGTGGATTTCTATCAAAACAATTACAGTTAGGCATTCCAAACTGTCCCCCAACCTCTAAAATATGATATAATTGCCATGATAAGTGCAATTCATCTACTAAAGTGAAAAATCTTATCGAAATTTATAAAGAATGGTATTGATTTAAATACATTAATTAGATATAATTATTCTTGTGTTAAAAAATCATGTCCTGGTAGCTCAGCTGGATAGAGCAATGGCCTTCTAAGCCATCGGTCGGGGGTTCGAATCCCTCCCAGGACGTAAATTGCTTATACCCCGTTAGTCTCCGTTAACCTAAACGTTGATTTAACGGGGTATTGTTGTCTTTGGTTGTCTTTGGCTGTCATTCGTTTTCAATTGTAAAATATTTTTACTGCACCAAAACTGCACCAAAAAGCCCGCCTGCTTAAATAGGCGAGCCTTTAATAAACAAAAATTACTCGTGATTTATTAAACCCTTTAATATATATTCAATCTTTTGTTCATCTAAAAACCTTTGCGTAGTCTCTCTGATTATTAGAATAGCGCTAGCATTAGAAGGAACTTTATAAATTCTATTTGCATTTTGTTTTAATGTATTATCAATATTCCCTTTATATATCTTATTTGTATTGTTATCCGTTAGACCAAACGAATTATTTTTTGGTATCAATTATATATATATTAACATTTTCGAGAGTTATTTTAGATTCGGAGACTTCATCTTTCCTATTTATACTCAAAAACTTTTGAGCACTATCAGAAGTAATTTGACTAACCTCTATAATTTCATCATTTTGTCTAAAATTGTAATACACTGTGCTCATTTCAATACTATTAAGCTCTAGTATTTCCAATAATGACAGCAATTCTTTTTTTCTTTCTTTCCATAGAGATTAAGAAAGTTTTGAGGAACATCCTTCGAATTTGTCACAAACTTTAGTATATCCATAAATCTATTGATAACTTCATCATTTTCTCCAATTCGGTTATCTTTATCAATATTTAATGAGATTCCAAAACTACTTTGAAATGGATAATTAACACTTAAACTGAACTTTTGTTTAGTTATTTCATTAAAAATATGCCCCGCTTTTTCCATAAGTTTTCCAATGCTTTCAATTGTATACTTATTGGTTTCATTATTAAAAGCAATCAGCATTCCTTCTTCATGTTTTTCAGTATAATTTTGAATTTGCTTTTTTATACCAGGTTTGTCATTTAGAAACTGCTCAACCTTTTCTCTTCCTGTTTTCAGTTCATTTTTAATGTCCCCATAATCAATTATAGAAAACTCATCATTTTCTACAGTTAAATATAAATTATGATCAGGCAACATTTTTTCATATTCTACATCGAGTTTAACGGTAGTTATTTATTTGAAATCATATGGCGATCCTTCTGTAATAAATGATTTTCTAACATTGTTCGCAAAAACTTCGCGAATTTCTATTTCACCATTTATCAATAACTTGTATGTGTTTTGATTTACAATAACATTGAGAAAAAAATCAGTTTCAGTATTTTCATCATAATGTGCAAATACAGATACAACTACCTTCTCTTTTTTACTAATAGCGGCTTTATAGGAAAAGAAAATCGGATAGAAAAGTTCATCAAAAATATGAAGGATTTCAATTTTTTCAATCTCCATTATTTTCCCTCCTAATCTCATCTACTGCACAAACATATTTATATTGAATATTATCATTACCAAAATGCCAGTATGTATGGTGATTTTTATATCTGTTGGATGGTGTACTCAAAATCTTACTGGAAGAACTACCTTGAAATTCGAAAACATATCTCCATTTTTCAGGCGTTCCTTTAGATATTTTACTTTTTACACCAATCATATCAGCAATGAATTTGTAATCTAAATATACTGAATGACCAAACATTCTACACCTTTGATCATCATTATCAGGATCTTTTTTTCCTTTATTAATCATTGGTTCTAAATACTTAGAAGGTGCTGTATCTCTATCATTAAACTTATACATTGTTAAATTTTCAGCATCATTTGCTTCTAAAGGTGGACACGTAAACAAGTTTTCATCTGGAAATTCACTTTGATTTTCAAACATAATCATACCCACAATAACTATTTTAATCATAAACCACTGGTTTTATAATAATATTAATCTCCCACACCTCAAAAAGATAGACCGAACTTAATACGAACATGAAATAAAATCACTCTCTTGCAATGTGGTGAACCTAAATAGTTGAACTTTTATGGTTAAATTAATTTTTCTAAACAAGATTTCTTTTTTCTACAGGAGTTTTATCTTTTAAATTTCCTTTTCTACTTCACTATCTTTTTGGTATTAATCAAAATTATATATTTGAAAAGAAAAAAGTTTATACGCTTTTCAACAGCTTATATTTACCTATTCCATATTGATATAGTAAACCTCGAAAACATCACATAAAGCTATGATATATAATACTCTATGCTACACTAGTGTTTCCATAGATTGAAAAGTATATAATATACTGATTACTACAAAATAACACTGTTTTTAATTTTTATTTATATCGTTTAATTGTTGCATATGCAAAAATTATATGGTACTTTTCAATAAGAATTGGTAGAAGAAGGGAGTGCTAAATAAGTGTATATAGAAGATAAAACAAAAAATTTACTAAATTATATAACATTAGTCATTTCTTTGATTTTTGTTATATACCTCACTCTAAAAGTAAGTGACTTTTCTGACCGCTTCAATACAGACATAAATTTCGGTTACTTCTTAGATAATGGTTATATTTCTGCAGTTAGAGATATTATACTTGTAATATTAGTAACCTACTTATTCATGTTCCTTACTTTTGGTATTAGTATTTGGTTATTCTTCAAAACTTATAATTTAAATGCAATAATTCAATCAATTTGCTCTATTATTCTAATGGTGGTAACCTTCAAACTAGTTAACATACCCTTTTTAATAATCATGGTTATCTTTGGAGTAATAGCTCTATTGATTATTTTGGCTTCGGCTCAAAACAAGGGTTATAAGTGATAAATGTAAAATTATAAATCTCTATCTGGAAAATATTTTCTTTAATAAGTTAGGGTTTGCATAATTAAAAGCTAAAACAAATTATTTTTTAGATAGGGGTTTATGTATTTAAAAAGCCAACCATTCAATTAATCCAATGAAAATACGTTATACACCCCATTTATCACCATAAACATTTCACATAATTTTTCATGTGTCCAATTATGCGCCAGCAAGTCGTAAATAATGAACACTTTTTTCTGTACCTACACTTTCAATTTACATCTTTAATAACAACTACTTTTTCAAACGTCATATTGTTATATAATTCTTTAATACCTTAAACAATGTCTTAGAATCTATTGTATCTCTACTTTTCCATTTTATTTGTCTGTGCTTTCTACTTACCAACTATTTTTTTTGACAATTTTTCATGAATTGTACTAATTTCATTATATTCAAGTTCTTTCGACCTCAAATAATTAGATTCTTTTTAATGCAACTCTTATCTGTTCTAACTCTTCATTTTTTCTATTTCTTCACTTAATAATTTGTCTTCGTTTCCAGTTTTTCTCTCACTAATATTAACGGGATAAAAAAGTAACCCGCGTAGAGCTTTAGCTAGATCGCTAAATAAATTATATTTTTTCAAAAAATCAAAACCCAGTGTTTATATCACACGTTCTCTCATCAAATTGCTAATATCCTCCTATCATGTAATCTGTTCAAACTTACACTATAATGTATATAAACAAAATTAAAATATCAAAAGCGACTGTTAAGGAGTTGTTGATAATGGGGAAACCTTTAGGATTTAAAGAAAGCTTTACAGAAGGCAGTATATTAACAGTGTTGGATAAAAGACAAAAACGACAATGGAATGAATTAGATGTTGAGGAGAAGCGTTATTTCATTAATCTATACAAGGAAAAATACAAAGATAATCCTCAACTGCTGATTTCAGATTTAGAACAGCTGTTTAACGAGAAAGGCACTACAGGAGAACCTAAATCTCCAGAACAAATACAAAATGAGAAGTTGGAGAAATTCTTTAAAACACAAGGTATCTATAATCCAAGCCAGACGACAATGGAAGCCTTCAAGCACCAACAAATATTTGCGAATTTCGATAACTTTTATCATGCGATCGGTCAATTTACATTCAATATGGAAAAGCAAGCACAATATAATTACTACATGAGCCAGCAAAAACAAAATTTCATTCAAGTGGCTCAAAACGATAAGATTATTAAACAAAATGATGAAATCATTCAATTACTTAAAATCATCGCTGAGAAATAGTAATAAAAATGTCCTTCAAAAATCAATTGCGTTTAATTCGGAGGTGAATTTGTGAACCCAGAAGAATTATTAGAAAAACTGAAGAAAGAAAATGAATTGCTAGTAATGAAACTGCGTTTAAAAGAAAAGTATATTAAAGAGTTGGAAGCTGAACTTCAACAACGTAAACGCCCTGCTGTCGAATATGAGAAAACGACTGAACTTGAAGATATGTTTGTGGCAGTAGATATTGAAACGACAGGTTTAAGCCCTGACTTTCATGATATGTTCCAAATTGCTTTAGTGTTATTTAAAGATGGACAGCCCGTTGATCAATTCGTAAAATACTTCAGACCTACTCGTTTACTCACTAAGAAAATTAAAGATATCACAGGGATTTCGAATGAGTTTCTTGAAGATAAGGACTTCATTCAAAAAGATGATATAGAAACGATTTATCAATTTATCGGTGATAAACTCATTGTTTCGCATTCTGCCCCTTTTGCGATGAAATTTATATTACGCTATGCGGATGACTTCGATATAGAAAAACCTAGATTGCGTGTATTAGACACGCTACCGTTGTCTAGAAAGCAGATAAAAACCACACCTAATCATAAACTAGAAACACTTAAACATCAATTCAACTTAGGCGACACAGATTCACACGATGCACTGAATGATGCCAGAGCCACAGGTTACCTTGCCTTATTGTTAAACAAAATGGCTGATAAAGTTGAATAGTAAAAAAATACACAGGAATTAAGTTTTCCTGTGCATTACTTTATGCATTAGCCTTGTTGTTTAGAATGGTCTTGTCCATGTAACATCCAGCGTACATTATATTTGTCAGTAAATGAACCATTTTACCGCCCCAGAATTGTTCTTCTAAAGGCATATCCACATCAACTGTGTCGTTGTCTTTTACTTTATTGTATAAATCTTCGACACGTTTTGAATCTGCTTCATCATTGATATCGTAGTCGATTAATAATGAAATACCTTCGTTGATTTTAACATCTTTGCCGAATGCATCTGATGCGAATAACGTAACGCCTGCGATTGTGAATTCTGAATGCATTGTTTTATCTGGTGCTTCTTCTTTGCTTACACCGAAACCTTCTGCTTGAGACGGATCTACCGGCAGGCGGTTAATATCCGCTGCGCCGAATACTTCTTCATAATATTTTAAAGCTTCTTTCGTATTTTCAAATGCTAAATATGGATATAATTGAGTCATTATAATTCCCCTTTTCATGTTTGGAGTACTGCTTTTTAATCATACCTTTTATTTGAGGTTTTAAACAACTTTTAAGCGGGCATTATGATAAGAGTTTTATTAATTATTTCGATAGAGGTGGAAAAATGATTCAAAGACTAGATGAAGTCATGTTATATGTAAATGATCAAGAAACTGCTAAAGCATTTTGGACAGAGAAGTTAGATTTTGTCGTGACATCAGATACAGAAGATCATGGCATGCGGACCATCGTATTACGACCTTCGAATGATGCGCAAACTGGAATAGTCCTCCACAACAAACAAAAGATTCAAGATTTAGATTTAGGTATCAGTACAGAAACACCGTCATTGATGTTTGCGACAGACGCAATTGATGATTTATATCAAACATTCAAAGACAAAGGATCACTGTAGGTGAATTAGTTGAAATGCCGCAAGGCAGAGTTTTCAATTTTGCTGATGAAGAAAATAATTATTTCGCAGTGAAACAAGTATAAAGAGAAAGCCGATGAACAGAAGTTGTTTTCTGCCATCGGCTTTTGTCATGAACTTATTTTTTTACTTAGGACCTACTGTAAATTCAACTGTTTCAATCACTTCATGATTTCTGTTTCTGAAGTTTAATGTCGCATGCTGGTGATCATCTTCTATTAATAATTCCGCATAAGTTTCTTCTGTCGCACTTCTTGATTGTGAAATACTGCCAGGGTTAATGACATGTACTCCCGCAATTTCTTCATAACGTGCTATATGCGTATGGCCATAAAATGCCAATCGGCATTCATGTGCTTTCGCTTGTTCAGCCAGCTTTTGGCGTGTCGTATTCACCGCATAAATGTGACCATGTGTATAGAAAGCACGTACACCTTCATCTGTCACTATTTCTTCATTAGGAAATTCCGGATAAAAGTCGCAATTGCCTTTTACTCTGCGATACAAACTTAATTCAGTATCATCATATTGGAATTCTGAATCCCCTAAATGCAATGCAACATCAACTTGGTCGTAATGATTAAAGATTTCAAACAAAATACCAGATTCTGAATGATTGTCGCTTACAATAATCCAACGTCTCAAATGTGTTCACCCTTTAAGTAATTTTTTAATTTATCAATAGCTTGGCGTCTATGGCTGATTTCGCCTTTTTCTGTATCAGTCAATTGTGCCATTGTTTTATGCATGCGCGGCACATAGAAAATCGGATCATAACCGAATCCATGCTCTCCTAATTTTTCCATCGTAATTACACCGCTGACAGTACCTTTGAATGTGACTGTTTCTTCTCCTGGTGCACTCATACTGATTACGCACACAAACTCTGCAGTACGATGGCGATCATTGCCTTTTAATTTCTCTAATAATTTTTCTATATTTGCTTCATCGTCTTTATCAGTACCCGCATAGCGTGCAGAATAAATACCTGGTTCACCGTTTAATGCATCTACTGTTAATCCGCTGTCATCTGCGATGACGCGTTTGCCTAATGCTTTTGCGGCTGCTTCAGATTTTAATTTAGCATTTTCTTCAAATGTTGTTCCTGTTTCCTCGACATCAAAGCCTTCAATTAATTCACTGATACCAATTACATTGTATTCAGGAAATATGACTTTAAAGTCATTGATTTTGCCTTTGTTGTTTGTTGCGATTACTAAATCTTCCATGTCTTTCACCTCATATTAATCCACTTTCACTTGCGTTACTTCTACGTCGTCGATTTTCAGCCATTGTCCAATAATATATTGAATATGCTGTGCATCGCCTGTCGCAAAGAAGCGATGCTTTGGATGCGGCGTATAATGCGCATGTTCATGACTGAATGTTAATAAAGCACTCACTTCACGCGCAGTTTCTAAACCTGATGATATCACAGTTTTATTACCGCCGAAATAATCAAATATCGGCTGGAATAATAACGGATAGTGCGTACACCCTAAAATAACCGTATCGGCTTCATTATTTCTATATGCCTTTAAAGTTTGATGAATCACGATATTTGTTGCTACTGGATCGTGATAACGCATTTGTTCCACCAAAGGAACAAAATCCGGACACGCAACACCTGTCACATCAACATTAGGGTTAATCGCTTGTATATGTTTCGTATACGCTTCAGATTTAATTGTACCTTCTGTACCTAATACCATGACTTTATTATTTTGTGTCGTCATGATGGCAGTACGAGAACCTGGTTCAATAACACCGATAACCGGTATCGGCAACATCGCCTTTAATATGTCTAATGCCACAGCTGTTGCTGTATTACACGCAATCACCAGCATCTTAATATCGTATTCCATCAGCTTTTGTGCAAGCTGTACTGTGAATTCGCACACTTGCTCGCCGTCTCTTGGTCCATAAGGACATCTGGCACTGTCGCCTAAGTAATAAATTGTTTCGTTTGGCAGCTGTCTAATAATTTCTTTTGCTACAGTGAGGCCGCCGACTCCTGAGTCAATTACACCAATTGGTTGATTCATGTCTTCTTCATCCTTACGAAAAACATTCTTAAACTATATTTTAGCATAATCAGGAATTCCAATGCATGAATGGTTAACTATACAATTGTAATTTATAGGTTGAATGCTTTTGAATAATGCACTTCGCCGCGCACATCATCTAATGCTCCTTCAACTAATTCTAGTGCTAACAAGTAGGGTTCTGCACCTTCAAATGGCGCTGTAATTTGCCATTCAATTGCTTTTTCAAAACCATATCGCAAATAAAATTCAGGCGCTCCCAGCACAATAATAGAACGATACCCTTCTGCTTCAGCTTTCGCAATACTCTCTTGCATCAGCTGTGTTCCTATCCCTTTTCCTTGATAATCCGACAAGATACTGATAAGCGCCAGTGCTAGTGATGGTTCTCCTTCTCCTATAGTTATTGTTGATAACATCACATGTCCGATGATGTCGCCTTGATCATTTTGTGCAATCAATGACAATGAAGGCAAATAAGCATTGGTTTGTCTCAAATTACGAACTAATAGATGTTCTGTTTGATCACTCTTCTCTGCATTGCGAAAAGCACTTTCGACCACTTGCTCGACACATCTATAGTCACCTGGTTGTTCTGGTCTGATTAACATATCATGAACTTCCTTTCATAAATAGAAAAAGGAGACAGGCATCTCTCCTGTCTCCAAAATTAATATTCAAATTAATGTACTTGGTGGTCTGAACCAAAGAATGATTTGAACATGTAGAATGAAGTTTCTCTGTTTAACGCTGCGATTGATGTTGTTAAAGGAATACCTTTAGGACAAGCATTCACACAGTTTTGAGAGTTACCGCATTCTTGCAGTCCGCCGCCGCCCATTAAAGCGTCTAAGCGTTCGTCTTTAGTCATTGAACCTGTTGGATGCAAGTTGAATAAGCGAACTTGTGAAATCGCTTGTGCACCTACGAAGTCATTTTTGCTTGTCACGTTAGGACAAACTTCTAAACATACACCGCAAGTCATACATTTAGATAATTCGTATGCTGTTTGACGTTTTTTCTCAGGCATACGCGGTCCAGGACCTAAGTCATACGTACCATCGATCGGTACCCATGCTTTCATACGTTTCAAGTTGTCGAACATACGAGAACGGTCAACTTGCAAGTCACGTACGATTGGGAAAGTGCTCATTGGTTCTAAACGAATCGGTTGTTCTAATTGGTCTACAATTGCTGAACATGCTTGACGCGCATGACCGTTGATAACCATTGAACAAGCACCGCACACTTCTTCAAGACAGTTCATGTCCCAAGTTACAGGTGCTACTTTTTCCCCTTTAGTGTTATATGGATTACGTCTGATTTCCATCAAACATGCAATAACGTTTAAATTCTCACGATAAGGAACTTCGAATTTCTCTTCATATGGCTGTGAGTCCGCATTGTCTTGTCGTTTAATGATCAAAGTTACGGTTTTAGAACTGTTTTGAGTCGGTTGTTGAACCGCTTCATCTTTAACTTCTTCTGCCATTATGATTTGCTCCCTTCTTCCTTGCTAGTATCTTTACTAGACTTAGATTTGCTTGAGTAGTCACGTTTACGCGGTGGAATCAAGCTGATATCCACATCTTCGTATTCGAATCTTGGCGGATTGTCGATACCTTCGTAAAACGCTTTAGTTGTTTTCAACCACTCATCGTCGTTACGGTCAGGGAATTCAGGTTTGTAGTGCGCACCGCGTGATTCGTTACGGTTATAAGCACCGATAGTGATAACACGTGCTAACACCAGCATATTCCATAATTGGCGTGTGAAGAATACAGCTTGGTTACTCCAAGTTTGTGTATCTTCCATGTCAATGTCTTGGTAACGTCGCATTAACTCAAGGATTTTTTCATCTGTTTCAAGTAATTTTTTATTGTCGCGAACAACTGTTACGTTTTTCGTCATGACTTCACCTAATTCGCGGTGAAGTTTGAAGGCATTTTCTGTACCTTTCATAGTCAATAAATCATCGAAACGTTTTTGTTCTTTATCGATAAGGTCTTGATATAAGCTATCGTCTAATTCAGTGTATGATTTTTCGATATTATCAATGTATTTCACAGCGTTCGGTCCAGCTACTGTACCGCCGTAAATCGCAGATAACAATGAGTTGGCACCTAAACGGTTACCGCCGTGTTGTGAGAAGTCACATTCACCTGCTGCGAATAAACCTTTGATTGTTGTCATTTGATCATAGTCTACGTAAATTCCGCCCATTGAATAGTGGACTGCAGGGAAGATCTTCATTGGAACTTTACGAGGGTCATCGCCTGTGAATTTTTCATAGATTTCAATGATACCGCCAAGTTTAACGTCTAATTCATGCGGATCTTTGTGTGATAAGTCAAGGTATACCATGTTTTCACCGTTGATACCTAATTTTTGGTTCACACACACATCAAAGATTTCACGCGTTGCGATATCACGCGGTACTAAGTTACCGTAGTCTGGGTATTTTTCTTCTAAGAAATACCAAGGTTTACCGTCTTTGTATGTCCAAATACGGCCGCCTTCACCACGTGCTGATTCACTCATTAAACGTAATTTGTCGTCACCAGGAATCGCTGTAGGGTGGATTTGGATAAATTCACCATTCGCATATACCGCACCTTGTTGGTAAACGATAGATGCTGCTGAACCTGTGTTGATCATTGAGTTCGTTGTTTTACCGAAGATAATACCAGGACCGCCAGTTGCCATAACAACTGCGTCAGAACGGAATGCATCAATCTTAGCATCTACTAAGTTTTGTGCTACAATACCGCGCGCTGAGTTATCTTCGTCTTTAACAACACCTAAGAATTCCCAACCTTCATATTTTGTCACAAGTCCGTCTACTTCGAACTTACGCACTTGCTCATCTAATGCATAAAGTAATTGCTGACCAGTTGTTGCACCTGCGAACGCTGTTCTGTGGTACAACGTACCGCCGAAACGACGGAAGTCAAGCAAACCTTCAGGTGTTCTGTTGAACATTACACCCATACGGTCAAGCAAGTGAATGATTTTCGGTGCTGCTTCAGCCATTGCTTTAACAGGTGGTTGGTTGGCTAAGAAGTCCCCACCGTATACTGTATCGTCAAAGTGAATCCAAGTTGAGTCGCCTTCACCTTTTGTATTAACCGCTCCGTTAATACCCCCTTGCGCACACACAGAGTGCGAACGTTTTACGGGTACTACTGAGAATAAATCAACATGTACACCTTGTTCTGCTATTTTAATTGTTGTCATCAGACCGGCTAGTCCTCCACCGACAACAATAACTTTTTTCTCCGCCATATAAATGTCACTCCCTGAAAATATAACCTTTATTTACGCTGATTCTATGTGTTCTTAAACGAATGCTAAAATTGCTGAAACACCGATGTAAGAAACAATAAGGAATACTACTAATGATACCCATGTGAAAATGCGTTGTGATTTAGCTGATTGCAAGACACCCCAAGTTACTAGGAATGACCATAAACCATTCGCAAAGTGGAATACAACCGCAACAGTTAATACTAAATAGAAGATTAACCAGAATGGATTGCTTAAGTAATCTTGCATCATATCGAATCCTAATTCTTTATGACCTAACCACATTTCTACTTTTGTTTGGTAGAAGTGAATGGCAATGAAAATAAATGCTAAAACACCTGTAACGCGTTGGAAGAAGAACATCCAGTTTCTGAACCATGAATAATGGCCGATGTTCTCTTTAGCCGTAAATGCAATGTGAATACCGTATAACGCATGATAAAGGATTGGAAGATAAATTAAGAAAATCTCTAATGCAAGCAAGAATGGTAATGATTCCATGAATCCAGCTGCTTGGTTGAAAGCTCCTGCTCCTTTAGTCGCTTGGTGGTTAACAGTCAAATGCACAAGTAAGAATGCACCGATCGGAATAACCCCTAGTAACGAGTGAATGCGTCGTAAATAAAATTGATTCTTAGTATAACCCAAAAGGAAGTCCCCCCTGTGAAACAAATAATATTAGTTGATTTTATTTTAAGAAATGAAATGCACCTAACTCTAAATGCTCAAAAAATTGCGTTTTTTCAATCTGACCTGTCCCAACAACCAACGAACAGCCCTGCTGGCAGTTGTAATTACACTTAGAATCAGCATGGCAGCTCAGCGCCTATTGTTTATATGTATGGACCCCTATCTTAGATGCAAAAGCTGAACTGATTTCTGACAAAGTCATGCTTCACAGTTCTGGTTGAAAACGCATTGAGAATCATTTTTATTTAGAAAACGGTTACAAACACTCCTAAAAAAATAAAATCTCGTTAACGATATTGTAACATTTTTTTAACGCCTTTTGGGCATGAGAATTATTCTCATCGTAATTTTTTCAAAAATCGTTTTAATTCATTTGCACAACGACTTAAAAATGAACCAAAAAGCGATAGCACTTTTGGGCATTAAACCTAAGCCGTCTATCGCTTTTCGTTCTCTTCTTTTTCTTCATTCAAAGCATCCAGCAAGTTTTCAGCAACCTTTTGCGGCAAGCCGATTTCTCTTAAATCCTCTACACTGGCAGCTTTCATTTTCTTAACTGAACCATATGTTCTCAATAACTTCGTTTTGCGTTTCGGTCCGATACCTTCTATATCATCCAGCACAGAAGTCAAGCCGTGCTTTTGTCTGGTTTGTCTGTGGAACGTAATCGCAAAGCGATGGACTTCATCTTGTATTCTTTGAAGCAGATAAAAGGCCTGACTGTTCTTTTTCATCGGCACCACTTCAGCACTTTTACCGTAAATCAATTCAGATGTTTTATGCTTGTCGTTTTTGCGCAGTCCGGCAACCGGAATATCCAAGCCCAATTCATTTTCAAGCACATCCAGCGCAACAGACATTTGACCTTTACCGCCATCGACAATAATCAAATCCGGCAGCGGCAAGCCATCATTTAGTACACGTGTGTAACGTCTGCGGATTACTTCTTGCATTGATTTATAATCATCCGGTCCATCCACTGTTTTGATTTTGTATTTGCGATAGCCCTTTTTATCAGGTTTGCCGTCCACAAAAGTAACCATGGCAGACACAGCATCTACACCTTGAATGTTAGAGTTGTCGAAAGCCTCAATTCGAATCGGTGTCTGAATACCCATGCATTCGCCCAGTTCTTCGATAGCTTTGATCGTTCTGGATTCATCTCGTGCAATCAATTCGAATTTGTTTTGCAGCGAAATTTCCGCATTATGATTCGCCATTTCTACTAAATCTTTCTTTTGCCCTCTAACCGGCTGTACGATTTTCGTATCCACAACAGATTGAATGATTTTAGGGTCAAGATTTTTCGGAATATGCACTTCTTTCGGCAATAAATGCTGATTCAATCGATAGAATTGACCGATAAACGTATAGAACTCCTCTTCTTCTGTTTGCTGGAGCGGAATCATCGTTGTATCACGCTGAATCATATTACCGTTTCTGACGAAGAACACTTGAACACACATCCAGCCTTTTGCCACGCTGTAGCCGAACACATCACGTGCTGTATTATCTGTAGACATGATATTTTGTTTCTTCGTGAGATTATGAATATGCTGAATCAAATCACGATATTCTTTTGCTTGTTCGAAATCTAGATTTTCACTTGCAGATTCCATTCGTGCTTCTAAGCTTTTGATAATCGTTTTATCTTCACCGTTCAAGAACTCAGAAACCTCTTGTATCATTTGAGCATATTGCTGCTCATCTACATCATAGACACAAGGTCCTAAGCATTGGCCGATATGATAATACAAGCACAATTTATCCGGCATTTTGTCGCATTTTCTAAAAGGATAAATGCGATCCAGCAGCTTTTTCGTTTCCACCGCTGAGAAAGCATTCGGATAGGGTCCGAAATATTTGCCTGTGCCTTTTTTGACTGTTCTTGTCACTAGTAAACGCGGATACTTTTCTTTCGTTATTTTGATAAACGGATAACTTTTGTCATCTTTTAACAAAATATTATAACGCGGCTGATATTGCTTGATTAAGTTCAATTCTAATAAAAGCGACTCCGTTTCACTATCAGTGACAATGAATTCAAAGTTGCGGATCTCACCGACTAAACGCGTTGTCTTGGCATCATGCGCACCAGTAAAATACGAACGCAAACGATTGCGCAAACGCTTTGCTTTCCCTACATAGATGACCTGATTGTTGCGGTCTTTCATCAAATAACAACCCGGTTCAAACGGCACAACAGATAATTTTTGTTTGATTTTCTCTTGATAAGCTTCCAAATGTATCCTCCTTTCTTTTAAGATTTTGCAATACAATGTCGTACATTATTATAGCATCTGCTTGCTTTTTACAACGAACTGATTGCTTGTGCAACTTCTCGGCATATGAAAAAGACCAGAACGTCATATTCTGGTCTCGCTGTTTTAATATAATGGTCGATTCGATATTTAGCGGCAAGTTTCAGCTTAACCGCAGAAATTCGGCATTATTCTAACAAATTAAAGTTGTTTATTTAAAACTTCAGCTAAGTTTTCTTTAGGTTGGAAACCAACAACTTTGTCTACTGGTTCGCCGTCTTTGAAGACGATTAAAGTAGGAATACTCATTACTTCGAATTTTGCAGCTGTGTTAGGGTTTTCGTCCACATCTAATTTTAAGATGTCTGCTTTGCCTTCGAAATCTTGAGCTAATTCTTCCAATACCGGCGCGATCATTTTACAAGGTCCGCACCAAGTTGCCCAGAAATCTACTAATTTAACTCCGTCTTGAACTTTTTCGTTAAAGTCAGAATCAGTTACTTTAAGTAATGCCATAAATATCGTTCCTCCTTGGATTTTAATGATGAACAAAGTATATCAGATAGCATTTGAAATTGCATCGGCTTTGCTCACTGATAAAATGCTTTATTGCCTATACTTTTTATTTTTCTATTTTATTTTAAAGTTGCTACGGTAACACCGAATCCGCCTTCGTTTGGTGTACCTACTCTGTATTCCGCCACATTTTTATGGCGTTTCAAATGCTGCTGCACTGCTTTCTGCAATGCACCTGTTCCCTTACCATGAATAATATAAACATTTTCATAATTGCTCAGCATCGCTTGATCTAAATACTGATCCAATGCTGACACTGCTTCTTCATAACGGTAACCGCGTAAATCTAATTCCATTTTGACTGGAGAACGGTTGGAACGTGAAACCGTTTTGGCTGGTTTTTCTTGTGTTTTCTTTTTCTTTTCTAAATCCGCAATCGGCAATTTCATTTTAATGATACCCATTTGCACGACCGCTTCTTCATCATCCAGCAATTCCAGAACTTCACCTTTTTGTCCGTACGTTAATACTTTCACTTCATCGCCGGCTTTGATTTCGTCCCATTTTTGTTTTTTCACATTTTGTTTAATATCAGTCGCTTCATATTGCTCATCCAGATGTTTGCGTTTCTCAATCAATTCGTGTTCTTTGACATCCGCATTCTTTTCATCTCTTAATTGGCGCAAGTCTTTAATAATATCTTCTGCTT
This sequence comes from Staphylococcus sp. IVB6181, assembly GCF_025561445.1. NCBI lineage: Bacteria > Bacillati > Bacillota > Bacilli > Caryophanales > Staphylococcaceae > Staphylococcus > Staphylococcus sp. IVB6181. The sequence continues at coordinate 1,933,385 of NZ_CP095096.1, forward strand.
CTTTAGTCGCAGCTTTCACACGTTGATTAGCTTTTGTTTTCGCTTCATCCATTAATTTTTGTTCGAAGTTTTGATACTGCTCGTATTTTTGACTCAATTGACGATGTAAATCTTGAGCTTCACGCAATAACTGTTCAAGTTCGATACGCTGATTGTCTACACGTTTCGTATTCTTTTCTAATGACGCAATCATACTATTGATTTCTTGCTCGTCTTGACCAATCATAGATTTCGCTTCTTGAATAATTTTGCCGTTCAAACCTAATTTGCTGGAAATCTCAAAGGCATTCGAACGCCCTGGTACACCCATGAGTAATTTATAAGTAGGACTTAATGTATTAACATCGAATTCTACACTGGCATTCATAACACCGTCTCGATTATAGCTGTAAGCTTTAAGTTCAGGATAGTGTGTAGTCGCCATCACTAGCGCACCGCGTTTTTGCACATTGTCTAAAATACTCATCGCAAGTGCTGCCCCTTCGCTCGGGTCAGTTCCTGCACCTAATTCATCAAAGAGAATCACACTGTTATGATCCGCATGTTTTAAAATCTCTACGATGTTCTTCATATGAGATGAGAATGTTGATAAGGATTGCTCAATAGATTGTTCATCACCGATATCACAATAAACATTGTCGAAGACACCTAGTTTACTGCCGTCTAATGCCGGAATTAATAAACCAGATTGTGCCATCACAATAATCATTCCTAATGTTTTCAGCGTTACAGTTTTACCGCCTGTATTCGGTCCGGTGATAATTACCGTTTGAATACCATCCACAAATTCAATCGTATTTGCGACAACAGTCTTGCGGTCTAATAACGGATGAAACGCTTTAGGCAGATACACACTGCGTGTTTCAGTGAATTCAGGTTTCGTTCCTTTAATCGAACTGCCGTATCTCGCTTTTGCAGTTAAGAAATCGATTTGTCCCATTACCGATTCTGAAACCAAACATGCATCCGCTTCTACAGCAACTTCTGCTGTTAAAGCTGTTAAGATACGTTCTACTTCAGCTTTTTCTTCATTACGCAGACGGCTGATTTTATTATTCATTTCCACAACCGCAGAAGGTTCGATATATAATGTTTGTCCTGAAGATGACTGGTCATGCACAATCCCGTTGAAATCTTGGCGATATTCAGCTTTAACCGGGATAACATGACGATCGTTTCTGACCGTAATAATCGAATCTGAAAGTTTCTTTTGATTCGATTGACTCTTTACGACTCTATCTAAATTCTGCTTAATACGCTGAGAAGTACTATGAATACGGCTTCTGATACTTTGGAGTTCATAACTCGCATCATCGAATAAATCATACGCATCGCATTTTTGATGAATTTCTTGATATAAATCAGAAAGCACGGGCAATTGTGCCATATTTTCATCTAAAATCGGATAGTTGATTGTTTCCTCTTCTTCGATTAATTGGTTGTAGAACGTCTTATATTGGTTTTGAACTTGAATCAAACGTTTGATTTGATTCAGCTCTCGTACATTTAAAATACTTCCGATTTTTGCACGATGAATCAGCGGCGATACTTTAGACAAACCGCTCAAACTCGGTAAACGGTGTTTATTATAGATTTGAGATATTTCATCGGTTTCATCCATTTGATGCACTACCGTTTTATAATCAGATGCAGGCGACATAGACGCACATTTTTCTCGCCCTAAATCACTCACTGCCTCTTTTTCCACAAATGCTTTGATTTTATCGAAATCAAGCACATCTAATGTCTTCTGTCTCACGGACATCCCTCTATTTCTTTAACTTTTTATTATTTTCCACGAAATGTTTAAATTCGTCTCTCGTCATCGTATTTAAAACACGTGATTTATCGATAAATGCTTTTTGTGCAGTTGCGACACCGTATTGCATTAATTCTAAGTTATCGATATGGTGTGCATCTGTATTAATAGTCACCATAATATCTTTTTGATGACGCAGCACTTCTGCACTTAGATCCAAACGTAATGGATTGGCATTAATTTCTAAGATTGTATCTGTCTCTTTCGCAAGTTCGAACAAACGGTCCATATTGACTTTATAACCGTCGCGTCTGCCGATAATACGTCCAGTCGGATGTGCAATATGACGTACATAAGGATTGCGGCACGCTTGTTCTAAGCGATACATAATCTCTTCTTCTGTTTGATTAAAGCTTTGATGAATCGATGCAATAACATAATCTAATTGTGCCAATACATCATCCGGATAATCCATTGTTCCGTCTGCTAAAATATCCATTTCTGTTCCTGAATAGATATCGATTTCATCATATTCTTCATTGATAGCTTTAATGTCTTCATTTTGACGCAGTAAACGGTCAATTTCTAAGCCGTGCGCGACACGCAAGCTGCGGGAATGATCGGTAATCACCATATATTCATACCCTTTTTTGATGTTCGCTTCTACCATTTCCCTTAAACTGAATGCACCATCACTCATCGTTGTATGCATATGCACATCGCCTTTGATGTCATCCAGTGTGACTATTTGAGATAAATCTCTATCGAATTCACTGCCATCGACACGCATCGGCGGTGCAATATAAGGACTGTTGAAATGTTCGTAAATCGCTGCTTCGCTATCCAGCTGCAGCAATGAACCGTCTGGTTGTTCAATGCCGTATTCGCTGACTTTCTCACCGCGTTCTTTCGCAAGTTGGCGGATACGGATATTATGATCTTTTGAACCTGTAAAGTGCTGCAGCGTATGATAGTATGCTTTTGGTTCTATAATTCTAAAATCAATTTCTATGATTTCATCTTCAAACTCCACTTCAACAGAGACTTTAGTCAATCCGACAGCTACATCTTTGACTTTATGCGGTACGTTCAATAAGGCTTGCTGAACTTTCTCAGGTTCTGTTGTACTCATAATATAATCCAAGTCTTTGCTCATTTCTTTCACACGACGGAAACTGCCTGCCACATGATACTGCTCCAATGCATCAATTGTCGATAAATATGCCTCTATTTCATCATTCAGTTTTATCAGCAAGTTGATTGGATAGCGTTCTTTTCTGGCACTCAACGCTTGTACACCTGCTAGAATATTCTCTTCAGTCTTCTTGCCGAATCCGCTTAAAGCACTGACTTCTTTATTTTCACATGCACGTGCTAATTCCTCTTTGTTGGTAATACCCAGTTCCTTATACAGCTTATGGATTTTCTTGCTGCCGAGACCTTGTATTTTAAGCAGCGGCACTAATCCTGCAGGCACTTCTTCTTCTAATGCTTGCAGTGTTTGTGATTCGCTCGTACTGATATATTCATTGATGACCTCGCCGACACCTTTGCCGATGTTTTTCAGCTCTGTCACATCTTCGATTTCATCTAATGTTCTTTCATCTGTCTCTAAACTTTGTGCAGCTTTGCGGTAAGCTGATACTTTAAAGGCATTTTCGCCTTTTAACTCCATGTACGTTGCGATTTTCTCTAATAAGCGCACGACATCCTTCTTTGTTATATGTTGACTCATTTGATTCACTCCAATTAAAAAGAGGGACTTTCTGTCATTCGAATATCGGTACTGATGGACGAATGTTTAAGCCTCCTCTTGGTTTAGTAATTAAACATTGAATTATAATGTCATCACAAAAGACGACAGATATGGGGTTTGAAAGAGTATCAATTGTGCAATTACAGATTGTGCAAATTGCTGCTGAATCAAAACACTTGGGTATAAACTGCATAAGTATAATACGAGCAGAACAATCATCACCGAACTCAAAAAGCTGATAATGCCCCCAAAACTTCGATTCATGATTGATAAGGGTTGTATATACGTTATTTTATCAAATGCGGTGACGATGAGATATAAAATAAACTTGCTCATCAAGAATATCAAAATAAACGCAACAATACTCTCAAAGCGCAAATGAATATTATGATATTCTATAAAATAATGTGTCTGTGCAGCTTGTGTCTTAGGAAACGGCAGAAACAATTCTAAACGTTTTGCGACTGGCGCATACAATGTTGCAGCTGTGATAAACGAAGCTGCTGTACATAAAAAATGAACCAGACTCCACCAGAATCCTCTGCGGAAACCCATTGCGGCAATCATGAAAAAAGTAATAAATATCAGCACATTTAATAGCATAGGCATAACCTACTGTTCATTGTTTTTCAAACGGTTCAACTCTTGTGTCAAACGACGATTCTCTTCTTCTAACAACACCTTTTCATGCATAATATTGACTGCAGTCAGTACTGCTTTTCGTGTCGTATCTAATCCGGCACTTTTACGTCCTAATTCCTGAATTTTTTCATCTACAAGATGAGCGACATATCGAATATGCTCAGGATTATCTTCGCCGACTATCGTATAGTTCTTATTATTGATTGAAACATTGATTCTATTTTTAAATTCGCCCAATTTGATAACTCCTATCTTGCTAATTTTGCGCATGTCTACACACAGATCGGTCAGTTTTTGCTTCTCTGACCGCCATTCAACTTCTCTTTTTGGTTGAAATCAATCCTATTTATTCATCACGAACCATTATACACGAGTGCTATTTATTATGTAAGTACTGTACTCTTTTTTGCAATATATTGTAAAACTAATGTAATATACTAAAATTTGTTTCGCAGACAATCTGTAGTAAACTGTGAATAGATTCTATTAAATAAGGAGCAATCATATGGCCAACGCCGTTTTTAAACTAACAGAAAAAGAAATTCAGCATTTGCTTTCAAAAATTCAAGCTGATACTTCTAATCTACCCGCTGGCATGCGTGCCAGAACCAAATATAAAGGGACAACTATTAATATCTATAATTCTAAGAAAGTCATGTTCCAAGGCAATCAAGCAGAACAATTCGCACAGCAGCTGTTCGGCACTTCTGCTTCTCCTGCCCCATCTAAAACTAAAAAAACAAAATCAGCTGATCCATCAAAAACTTTTCCATTTAATCAATCCAATTGTATCGGCAGTGATGAAGCCGGCAGCGGCGATTACTTTGGACCGCTCACAGTGTGTGCAGCATATGTTTCGAAAAAGAACGCTGAAATTTTAAAAACCTTAGGTGTCGATGACTCTAAAAAATTAACCGATGCAAAAATCGTCGAACTTGCGGAACAACTTGTGACTTTTATACCGCACTCATTACTGACTATGAACAATGACAAATACAATCAGCAGCAGCAAAAAGGCTGGTCGCAAGTCAAAATGAAAGCTGTATTGCATAACCAAGCCATTCAAAATGTTGCGGATCGAATTGCACAGCAAGGCGAACCTTTGGATTACATAGTCATTGACCAATTCGCAGTACGCGGTGTCTATCAAAACTATGCACTCTCTCCAATGCCTTATCCTGACAAAACTTGTTTTGAAACAAAAGGCGAATCCAAATCATTAGCCATTGCTGCGGCGAGTATTATCTCCCGCTATGCATTCGTTAAATATATGGATCAAATGAGCAGAGATGTACATCAAACAGTACCTAAAGGTGCCAGCAATAAAGTAGATTTATTTGCGGCACGTATCATTGACCAATACGGCATTCAAAAATTAGACAATATGTCAAAAGCACACTTTAAGAACCGAGATAAAGCTTTAAATCTCTATAACAAAAAACATTAATGTCATTTATCCAATAAAAATACCCTTTCCCCGCACAATTGTGAGGAAAGGGTAATTTTTTTGACTGCATCTTAACGAATTGTTGCACCTTGTGCAGTTAATGCGTCCACAATTTGATTGTGTACTGCAGTCACTTGTTCATCTGTTAAAGTATTGTCTTTATCCAAGTAAGCGATACGGATAGCAACTGATTTTTTACCTTCTTCCATATGTTCGCCTTCATAAACATCAAAGACATGTGCATCTTTAAAGATAGTGCCGCCGTTTGCTTTGATCGTTGAAAGCAATTCTGCAGCTGATACTGTTGTATCGACTTCTAATGCAATATCTCTTGTCACACCTGGATATTTCGGAATCGGTTGATAGTTGATATAGCCGACAGAAACATCCATGATTTTGTCGTAGTTCAATTCAAAGACATACGTACGTTGTTTCAAGTCATTGTCTTCTGCAAGCTGCGGGTGAAGTTCCCCGATGAAACCAATTACTTCATCGTTGAGCAATACTTGTGCTGTACGACCTGGATGCAAGCCGTCGATTTGAGCCGCTTGATATCCGAATTCGATATCTAATTTTTCCGCTACAGCATCTAAAATACCTTTCGCAAGATAGAAATCAGTGATTTCTTTTTTACCTTGCCATTGGTTGCCGCTGTATTCGCCAGTCATAATACCGCTGAGGTATTCTACTTCATCCGGTAATTCTCCTTTGCCGTTGCCGAAGAAGACACGACCGATTTCGTATAAGAAGACATCATGATTTTTACGTGCCACGTTATAAGCTGTCGCATCAATCAAGTGCGGCAATAAACTTTGACGTAATACAGCATGTGCTTCACTCATCGGCATCAGTAATTCGATATTAGGACGATCGCTGACTGAGAATTCTTTCGCACGCGCTTTAGAGATTAAAGAATAAGTGATAGCTTCGCTTAAGCCTGCCCCTTCAATTGCACGTTTCACAATACGTGTTTTCGCTTGTCTGTCTGTTAAATGTCCGCTTGTCACATCTTCAAAGACAGGCAATGAAGAAGGAATTTCATCATAACCGTAAATACGTGCTACTTCTTCGATTAAATCCTCTTTGATTTTAATATCTTTACGGCGTGATGGTACATAAACTGTTAAATTGCCGTTATCGTTTTCAGTTTTGAAGCCTAATTGTTCAAAACATTTAACAATATCTTCAAGTGTCATTTCAGAACCGATAGTTTGATTGATTTTATCAACTGAAATTTGAATTGGTGTAATGAATTCGCCTAAGTCGCCTTGTGCAACACGATCAGCTAATACTTCACCGTTGGCATAGTGTTCTAGTAAGTAACATGCACGGTCGACAGCTTGATCTACAAATTCTGTCGCAATGCCTTTTTCAAAACGGCTTGATGATTCACTGCGCAAGTTTAAACGACGTGATGTATGACGGATACTTACTGGATCGAAGATTGCGCCTTCAACCACAACATTTTGTGTTTGATCTGAAACCTCAGAGAAGTCGCCGCCCATAACACCGCCGAGTGCAATCGGTGCTTTGCCGTTAGTAATCACGATATCTGAAGCAAGTAATTTACGTTCAGTATCGTCTAATGTTGTCATTGTTTCGCCTTCTTGTGCTTGGCGTACAACAATTTCATCTGAACCGATTTGGTCTTGGTCGAACATGTGGAGCGGTTGACCATATTCAAGCAATACGTAGTTTGAAATATCTACGACGTTATTAAGCGGACGGATACTCGCTTTCATTAAACGTGCTTGCATCCACATCGGAGAAGGTGCAATCGTTACATTTTTAACAACACGCGCACTGTAATAAGGGACTTTGTCTCCATTTTCAACAGAAACTGATAATTCATCAGACGCAGAAGCATCTTTCGTATCAGGCTGTGTTTCTGGCAATGTTAATGGTGCACCGTAAAGTGCAGATGTTTCATACGCCGCACCTACCATACTCAATGCATCGGCACGGTTAGGTGTTAAATCAAATTCCATCACTTGATCATCTAGATACAATGCTTCTAATGCATTTGTGCCTGGTTTTACTTCGCTTGGGAAATTGAAAATACCCTCTTCAAACGCTTTTGGCACAACGTTGCCTGATACACCGATTTCTTGTAATGAACAAATCATACCTTCTGAAACTTCGCCGCGTAGTTTGGCACGTTTGATTTTAATACCGCCAGGCAAACGACCGCCTACAGTCGCTACAATTACATATTGTCCTGCATCGACATTCGGTGCGCCGCAGACGATTTGTACCGGTTCATCTTCACCGATATCTACTTTACAGATGTTTAATTTATCCGCATTCGGATGTTGTGTTTTGCTTTCTACATAACCTACTACTAACTTTTTGATCTCAGCCGTATAATCAATGATGTCATCAACTTCAATGCCTGTACGTGTAATACGTTCAGCTAAAGGTTGAATCGGTTCGTTGACAGCGACTAATGACTCTAACCACTCTTTTGATACAAACATTATGCTTCACCTCTATCTTCAACAGCTTTAAATTGATCTAAGAATCGAACATCATTTGTGTAGAAATAACGAATATCTTCAATACCGTATTTCAACATTGCGATACGGTCTGGACCCATACCAAAGGCAAATCCAGTATATTTAGATGAATCAAATCCAGCCATTTCTAATACGTTCGGATGCACCATACCTGCACCTAAGATTTCAATCCAGCCTGAACCTTTACATACGTTGCAGCCTTTGCCGCCGCATTTGAAACATGACACGTCTACTTCTACAGATGGTTCTGTGAATGGGAAGTAACTTGGACGCAAACGAATTTCGCGTGCATCACCGAATAATTTCTTCGCTACAAGTTCTAGTGTCCCTTTCAAGTCGCTCATTTTAATATTTTCCGCAACAACTAAGCCCTCAATTTGTGTAAATTGGTGACTGTGTGTCGCATCATCTGAATCTCGGCGGTACACTTTACCAGGACAAATAATTTTAACTGGTCCTTGGCCGTTGCGTTTTTCTAATGTACGCGCTTGTACCGGAGACGTATGCGTACGCATTAATGTTTCTTCAGTGATATAGAATGTATCTTGCATATCACGTGCCGGGTGTGATTTCGGCAAGTTCAATGCTTCGAAGTTGTAGTAATCTTTCTCTACTTCATAACCGTTCACAATTTCAAAGCCTAAACCTAAGAATAAATCTTCGATTTCTTGAATTGTACGTGTCAATGGATGTGCTGCACCTTGTTTAACCTTGCGGCTCGGTAATGTCACATCGATTGTTTCTTCATTTAATTGTTGATTTAAGCGCTCTTGTTCAAGCACTTGTTTGCGGTCTGCGATGGCTTGTTCAATCGCTTGACGCACTTCATTCACAGCTTGACCGAATTTCGGTTTTTCTTCATTTGATAAATCTTTCATTTGTTTCATTAAACCTGAAACAGAACCTTTTTTACCTAAGTACTTTACTTTAACATCTTGCAATGCTTTTTCATCTTCTGCTTTTGACACATCTGCCAAAGCTTCAGATTTCAGCTGATTCATTTCTTCAGTTTGAACCATGTCTGCCCCTCCTATTTTGTGTTGGCAATAAAAAAAGACTTCATCCCCCTCTTACGATATGGGACGAAATCTTCCGTGGTACCACCCAAATTTATGCATACGCATACACTTGTTTTATAATTTATAACGGTTATTAACCGACTTAAATCTCTTTAAGTTGCCAAAAAGGTGAAAAAAGCTATGGATTTCTGGAATGAGTTTCAGTCACGCTCATTCTCCCTATACAGTCATCGCTTGATAGCTTACGTCTTTTTATAGGCAAAGTATTTATTTATCTGTTCATGTTATCCTATAACAATAAACATTGAATCACATCTAATTATAAGTAATCCTTACTAAAGGGTCAACCTTTTAATTTATAGATCAAAATGCTTCCGGCAATCGCAACATTTAAACTTTCTGCATCGCCATACATCGGTATTGTCAGACGTTTTGTAGTATGTGCTAATAACTCTGGATCTACGCCTTGTCCTTCATTGCCTAATAACAAAGCAAACTTCTCTTGAGCCGCTTCTTCATTAAAATTGACCGCATCTTCTAAAGCTGTACCGTATATCGGTCCTTCAAAACTTTCAATAAACTCAGGCAATGCTTGTGTCACAATCGGCAAGTGGAACACACTGCCTTGACTCGAACGCAAGACTTTATCTTGATAGGCATCTGCAGTACCCGGTGATAAGACAATCAAATCTAAAGCTGCCGCATCTGCAGTACGGATTAATGTTCCTAAGTTGCCTGGATCTTGAATACGGTCCAGCAGCAATACTTGTTTGGCCTCTGAAACTTTAGAAACAACATCCGGCTTTTCAATTACCGCAAAGATACCTTGCGGTGTTACTGTTCCGGATAATGTTTCTGCCACTTTGAAATTAATGTGATACGCTTCTTCTGCAGCATCAATCAGTGCTGCGTCAAAGCGCTCAGGTTCTACAACAAAAAGCTGTTTAACAGTTAGGCGGCTTTTCACTGCTTCTTCAATCAAATGTGTACCTTCAACCAGCAATAATCCGGTTTTGTCACGTTCTTTTTTCTTTTTCAACTTATTCGCTTGTTTGACTTTAGCATTTTGTGCTGAAGTGATTTGTTCCATCATCGGTTCCCTCATTTGCGATTTTTCCTTATTCTATCATGGATATGTAAAAAAATAATAAAAAAGACCAACCGCAAGTACGATTGGTCACGTTAATCATCGATTATTTTGAAACGACTTCTTCACCATTGTAAGAACCACAGTTTTTACAAACGCGGTGAGATAATTTGTATTCACCACAGTTAGGGCATTCAGTCATACCTGGTACTGATAATTTGAAGTGAGTACGACGTTTATTTTTTCTAGTTTTAGATGTTCTTCTTTTTGGTACTGCCATGATTTAATCCTCCTTAAAATTCAAACACAAAAATCTTTGTTACTGTGTGATTAAGCTGTTAATTACAATACTATCTATTGTACACCAACTTCTATTGCTTTTCATCATAAAATTGTTGTAATTTTTGAAGCCTTGGATCGACTGTCTTAGAATCGTTTGCTTCTGCTTGTTCACTTTCTTCTAATTGGTCTTCGTCAATAACATCCCAACCGTGACCGCCTTGCAGCATATCGTCGATACTGCTGTCGTCTGCCACTGCTCGGATAGGCTTTTCTATGATGACAAGCTCTTCTGCGATATCACGTAAATCAATCATTCCGCTGACAGCTAAGTGATAATGTTCATTCTCATCATCTTCGCCGTCGCTGTATTCATGACCTTCTGAATCAAATATTTCCGTTGTCTCAATATCAATCGGAACCTTGACCGGTTCTAATGTACGTGCATCTTCCATAGTGTAAGCACCTGTGAGATGCATATCTGCGACAACTTCATTTGATTTGACATCAAGTTGACCCTTAACTCGGATTTCAGATAAATCTATAAGTCCTAGTTTATCAATTAAATGATTAAAATTTACTGTTTGATCAAATTCAAAAGGCTTACCTTGATATTTTCTTAATTGCGTTATTGACCATTTCATATGGCTTCACCTCTAACAAGCACAAAATTTATTTTAACTTTCTAGCGTTAAGTTGTCAAGATTTTTTCTTAACATCCTGACTTTTTGATACAATAATAATAATGAATTCTGAAAGGACGGATTGCAAATGAAATGCGCTGCACTCATTACAGAGTATAATCCCTTCCATAACGGGCATGCTTATCACGTTGAACAAGCACGTCAAATCGCAAATGCAGATGTCACTGCGGCAATTATGAGCGGACAATTTGTCATGCGAGGCCAACCTGCAATTTATAATAAATTCCTGCGAACGCAAATGGCCTTGTCTTCTTGCGACCTTGTCGTCGAATTACCTGCTTTTGCGGCACTTTCTGCAGGTGAATACTTTGCTGAAATGGGTGTGAAAGTTGCAGACTATCTGAATTGCGATGCCTTGGTCTTTGGAAGCGAATCCGGCAGCATCAAAGATTTCGAGCACATCGCCTTGCAACTCAACCATATCGAAGAACACCCTGAATTTCAAACAAAGCAGCGAGAAGGCAAAAGTTATCCTAGAATTATCAATGAATTATTAGGAGAACCGCATTTGCTTCAGACACCTAATAATATCTTAGGTCTCTCATATGTACAAGCTATACACAATTTTGCACCGAATATGACGCCTTATACAATTAAAAGACATCAATCGCAGCACCATCATCCGATCATTTCGCATAGGCAATTTGCCAGCGGTACAGCCATCCGCAAATCGCTTGAAAACGAAGACCGATTATTTGAATCAGTTGTTCCTGCAGCTGTGAAACAGCTTTACAACAAACCGCACCTTACTGTTGAAGATTGCTTCCCTTATCTCAAATATGCAATTTTACGTGCTTCGCCAGAAGAACTGCAGCACATTCACACAGTCAGCGAAGGATTTGAACATCGTTTAAAAGCACAAATTCTGCATTCACAAAGCTTTGATCAGTTGATGTCTCAACTTAAGACCAAGCGCTATACTTATACCCGTATCCAGCGTATGTTAATGAACATCTTGTTAAACTTTAAACAAGCAGAAAAACAAGACAATGTATCAGCGGTTCGTATCTTAGGTATGAACGAAAAAGGTCAAGCTTATTTGAAATCGCTCAAGCAGCAATTTCCAGATAGACATTATATTACAAACGTCAATCAATCGACTGCCCCTTACTTCAAACATGAGATACAAGCAACTACGGTATACAATTGGATATCAGGCGAAACCCAAGATGATTTCAATACACCGGTAATTAGGGTACAGTCAGAATAAAGGAGGCAAAATCTATGCAAGTTTATTCAGAAACAACCGTTCAGCAGCATTATCCGATGGCACAAGCAATTGAAGATATTGAAAATGTCTTTCGTCATTTAGACGATATTCAAACTGCACAACGTACTGTCATTCCTACAGGCGATGGCGCAAAATCTATGTTATATATGCCTTGTGTGGATACTGCAAAGCAGCTCGGTACTATTAAAATTACTTCTATTACACCAGAGAATCCGCAGCATCATCTGCCGACGACACAAGCACAAATTGTGATTACTCAACTCCAAACCGGAGAACATACGGCAGTCATCGACGGCAGTTACTTAACACGTCTGCGTACAGGTGCATTAAGCGGTATCGCAACGAAATACATGAGCAGAGAAGATGCACATGTATTAGGGATGATCGGCACAGGCGGTATGGCGTACGAACAATTTCTCGGCAATATAGCCGTCCGCGATATCGATACGGTTGTATTGTACAATCGTACAACTGAAAAGGCTGAGGCGTTCAAAGCACGTATCCTTAAAGACTATCCGGATTTAACCGTTAAAGTAGAAGAAAATGTGGCAGACCTTGTCAAACAAGCAGATATTTTAAATTGTCAAACCCCTTCTACAGCACCTGTGTTCAACGCTGATGATATTCAACCTGGTACACATATCAACGGTATCGGTTCTTATCAGCCAGCGATGAAGGAACTAGATAATCGTATTTTTCCGCAAGCAGAAAGGGTTGTCGTAGATGATTTAGAAGGTGTCAAAGATGAATCTGGAGAATTAATTGATGCAGATGCGAATGGTACGTTCACATTCGACCAAATCAGCGATGAATTAAAGACCCTCTCGCTGAATGGTCAATCGTATCGCAAAACAGATGAAGGTATTACTGTCTTCAAATGTGTCGGCGCTGCTTACTTTGATTTAGCTGTCGCAATCGGCGCTTACAATCAATTAAAATAAAACAAAAAAACACGTTTCAACTTCCCTTGTTACTTACAAGCTTGAAGTTGGAACGTGTTTTAATTATTTTCCGAACTTTTCTCTTAATGCTCTTTCAACCGGTGGGGGTACAAATTCAGAAATATCCGCTTTGTATTGTGCAACCTCTTTTACTACGCTCGAACTGATAAATGAATAATTAGTACTTGTCATCATGTAGAGTGTTTCTACATCACTGTTCAGCTTTTTATTCATAGATGTTAAACGTAATTCATATTCAAAGTCGCTGACTGCACGTAATCCGCGAATGATTGTTTTCGCACCGATTTGGTCGCAAAAATCTACCAGCAACCCGTTAAATTGGTGGACTTGAACATTCGGGATATCCGCTACAGAAGCTTCAATCAAAGCGATGCGTTCTTCTACAGTAAATGTGCCCGATTTGTTACTATTCTTTAATACACAGATATGAATCTCATCAAAGCGTTGTGCAACACGTTCGATAATATCCACATGCCCATATGTAATTGGATCGAAACTACCTGGAATTACTGCTTTTGTTTCAGCCATCATGTTCTCCTTTTTCTAATAACATAGTATCTGTTAATCCATAATGATAACGTTTAATCAACTTGAAAGTATGAATATCAATGTTTTCTTTATGGTTGAACTCACACACGATGATACCACTTTTCTTCAATAAGTTAAACTCCGCAATTTTAACAAGCGCTTCATCAATCAGCCCTTTTTCATAAGGCGGGTCTAAAAAGATTAAATCAAATTGGATTTCGCGTTTCGCTAAGGCTTTCAATGCACGATCCGCATTGTTTTTATATACTTCTGATTGTTTCATTAAATCCAAGCTTTTCAAGTTGGATTTGATAACTTTGACAGCTTTGAAGTTCTGGTCCACGAAAATCATTTTGTCTATACCGCGAGATAATGCCTCTATGCCGAGTCCTCCGCTTCCCGCAAATAAATCTAAACCGATACCAGTTACTTCATGCAGACTATTAAAGATACTTTCTTTTACTTTATCCATTGTCGGACGTGTATTACGCCCTTCTAAACTTTCTAACGGCTTGCTTTTATGCAGTCCTGCAATCACTCTCATCTTACACTTCACTTCCTCTCTCGTTCTATAATATAATTTGGGTATTAAGGAGGATTTCCAAAATGAAACAATCTTTTATTGTACTCGGTGAAGGTCTCACCGATTTATTCGAGTTCAAAACATTAATCGAATACAATCATGCCCGTATTAACAGAATTGTATTCTTTAACAGCCCTCAATCAGAAAAAGGCTTGAGTTCAGCTGCAATCATCATGAATCCGACAGAAGGCAATTACTTTCAAGCCATGTACATTATGGTCAATGCTTTTGACTATCCTCATCCAAAAGATAATAAAAAGTCTGAGATGATTCGAGGATTCGCCGAACAATATAACGTGCAATTAACAGAACTAGACGTTAAATCAACCGATGACTTTTATGATTTAGACCTCTACTTCAATTATCTCATCGGCGTACTGCGTCTCTATCGTTGGATTCCGCCGTTGCAATAACGTTTAATGACATGAAAGTTAGGATATAGTTGATGATACAGTAGTGGTGCTGCTAATTGATTTCGTATTTTTCTTTTTCATACGTTTTCTTTAAATATTTATAAGGAGAACCATCAATGTGACGCACATACTTTAATTTCATGAGTCGGTTTACAATACGATCTGCATCATTTTCATTAATATACATGACAACGTATTTACGTGTGCGGTTGCTATAGATAATGTGCCCGTATTTTCTAATATGACGTTCATGTTTCATGTGCTTAAGGTATATAATTAAACTGGTTCTAGGTATGATTTCTGTCATTTTGATCACTCCATTACTTTAATCTATAGTATCACGACTTGACCATTTTTGAAATAACGAACAAGCACTGCTATCACTGAAATCCATTGTGATAGACAGAGGCTTGACGCTGTTTTCATAACAAATTAGGAGGCAAATTACATGGTAAAAATAAGTAGACTTATCAGAAACAGTGCAGCAGGTGCTGCCGGTATATTCAGCGGACTTATCTTATTCTCTAAATTTAAGGGTCAACCTGAATCTCATCCGATTCCGCCTTTCTTCACACGTAAATCCCATTATATTTTCGCACATCGCGGCGGAATGGCTTTACGTCCGGAACAAACGAAACTTGCATTTGATAACGCCAAAGACTATGAAGTCGACGGCTTTGAAACAGATGTCCGCGTGACAAGCGATGAAAAATTAATCGTCTTCCACGATGCGACAGTAGACCGTACGAACAACGGTTCAGGCAAAGTGCGCGAACATCGTTTAGATGAATTGCAGCGCTTAGATGCAGGCTATCACTTTAAAGACATTAATAATGACACACCTTACCGCAATCATCCGGATGCGAAAATTTTAACTTTTGATGAACTCTTAGAACTTTATCCGGATATGCTGATTAATGTCGATTTAAAAGACAGTCCGGATTCATATGAAGGTACAATTGCTCCGGAATTATTATTCGAATCGATTGCGCGTCACGATGCACAAGACCGTGTCTTAGTTACAAGTTTCTATCAAGATCAAATCGCCCGCTTCTCTGAATTCAGTTTAGGCACTGTCGCTGTAGGCGCTAGTCAAGAAGAAGTAACAGTCGGCTTAGCTAAATTCTTTACCGGACTCGGCAACATGTTCGAAGTACAAGCCAATACGTTCCAAATGCCTACAAGCTATAACGGCATTCCATTAACATCTCAACGTTTAATTCAATGGTTGAATTCACGTAATATTGTACCAGGCTATTATGGTGTGAACAGTATTGATTTAATGAGCGACTTATTCAACAAAGGTACACATACCATTGTGACCGATCGACCGGATTTAGCTTATCAATACCGTCAAAATCAATCGCAGCATTAATATAGCTCATCCCAACAATATATAACTATAACGAAAAGCACACGCCCATTTATTTGAGCGTGTGCTTTCTATCTATCTTATTAAACTTTATGCATGTACTTGGCATTGGCAGCTGCCGCCTGTACTGCAGCCGTGCATATCCGTTCTGAAGAAAGGATTGCCGACTTCGATTTTAACGTTATCTGAAATAGAAGTTGCGATGATTGTAATCACTTCATCTACCAAATTTTGAAGTTCTACTTCCTTTTGTTTATAGGCCATGACAGATGGCACCATTTCGTAATCACGTTTGCTTTTTCTTGTTGCACGCGATACCGTTTGATAATCTGGATGATATTTGCCGAAACGCATCACTTCATCATATTGCACTTTGTTTTTCATAAACGTTTGATAATGTGCTTGTGCTGTTTCGTCTTCATTCATCTCTTGTCGTGCCAGACGATAAGCATGATAAATGTCAGACTGCAAAATCATATCGCTCACTGCATCTACATGGTCTAAAACATCAATGACTTCAGTATTTATCATTCGTGTCACCTTCCATCATTCTTCAATAAAGATTAATGTATAATAACCATCCATGACGTCTCCGCCCATTTCAGTATACTGTGTATTCAAGATTCTTGAACGATGTATATCCGAGTTCAGCCAACTGTGCAGCAAGGTCGGTACATCATTAAAGTCATATCCGACGTTTTGGCCAACAGATTTGAACTTGATATCTCTATCATCTAATTGTTGTTTTAAAGCACCTTCTGTAAATTCAACATTCTTATTATTAGTACTTTCATATAAGTTTACTGAAGCAATATGACTTAAATCATTATTGACTTTAAACGGTTTTAATCCTTTTAAGTGACGGATTTGGTTTGTCACTTCGTATAACGTCATCAATTGGTTTACGTTTTGTTCATACGGCACATTTTTATGTTTGTTTTCAATTGTCTTTTCATCTGAAGACTTCGTCATTTGATAAGGATTAAACATTACCAGCGCTTCTGCGTCTAAGAAACGTACACCTACAACTTTATTGGTTTGCTGATCAATGTAAACTTGGGCGTAAGTATTGCCGTATTTTATCAGCATTTGTGTTTTCATATCTTCATCTGAAAGTTCTAAATCATATTGTTTACCATTTGCGTTGACTGTAGGTTCAGGGTTGATGCTCGTATTTTCAAAAATACTAGAAGCGTCTTCTGAGATTTTAATCGGTTCGATATCTGCTTTAGTACCTGTCGCATAGACCGATTTAATAATATTGTTTTTAGTCGTCACAATATAATATTGGTTGTTTTCTCTGAATACATAGTTCTTATAGTCATCATAATATTCATAAACACGGTCAGCTTGACCGAATTTTTTAGTTAAACCGCTAATATCATTATTCACCCAAGTCCCGATACCTGATTTAGGTTTCGGATTCTCTGCTTGTTCTACTTTCTTTTGTGTTTGTTCAGTTTTCGTCGGCGTTTTCTTGTTCGGATTTTCTAACACATCGAATTTCAGCCGAGGCGAATAAAATAAATAGATAAGAAAAGTTATGAGGAGCAGCACTCCTACCACTTTAATAATTAAGTTCCTCATTCTCCGCCCACCTCAATGTTAAGTAATTATCATTGTACACGTTTCACACGTGCACTCGCAAGGATTGTATGCTAATTAAAAACATCGACTAACAACAAAACGTTATCAGTCGATGTTTAATGTTTAAAAGCCGAAAGTAGCTTTGAATAATGAAGTTGTTTCTCCGCCAGGATACATAACATATAACAAGATGTATACGATGATTCCTGTGAAAGCTGTAAAAATCCAAATAATTGCAGCCCAAGGGCCCACTTTTCTGTGGAGATTAAATTTATCTTTGAATGCTGTAATGATTTGGAATAATCCCATTAATCCGCCCACTGTCGATAATGCAATGTGGAAGATTAAGAAGAAATGATAGTAACCTTTCAACCATGCGGGACCGCCGAATGCGGTATTCCCGATAAAGAATGTTCTGCTCGCATAAATTACGAAGAATGTTAAAGCAAAGAAAGCAGCTGTTAACATGACTTTTTTATGCGCTTCAATTTTACGTTTTTTAATCAAGTACCACCCAACAATAACAAGCGCTGCACAGATTTGAATACAGCTGGTACTTATTGTCGGCAATATAGGTAGACTCATAAATCTCATCCTATCTTCAATTTATTTAAATCATATTGATTAAAGAAATTACTACTGCTAAAGCAAAGAATAGCACTAAGTAGTTAAGTGAGTAAACAAACATTAAAGTAGTCCATTTCTTTTGATTGAAGTTCTTCTTGAAGCTTGTTAATCCAAGATAAATCCAACCTAAGTTAAGAAGTGTTGCCAATACAACGAACACCGTGCCTAAGTTTGTAAGCAATAATGGTAAAGGCAATAATGCGATTAACCATACAAACATGCCTACTCTTGTACGGTTAAAGCCTTTAACCGATGGAAGCATAGGTATTTTTGCTAACGAATATTCGTCTTGGCGTTTAATTGCTAATGCATAGAAATGAATCGGCTGCCAACAAAATACAACTAAGAATAATGCGATTGCTGTTAAGCTGAGTTGTCCCTCAATCGCTGTCCATCCGATTAGCGGCGGTACAGCACCAGGAAAGCTCCCGATAACAGTATTCCAAGTAGTATGGCGTTTAGACCAGATTGAGTAAAATGAGACATAACCGATAATCCCCATTAAACCGATAACACCTGATGGTATGTTTAAGATGAATAATAAAATTTCACCTAGTACCATCATTCCAAAACTTAAAATCAATAAATTTTTATTTGAAATTCTGTCATTGACTGTTGGTCTTGACTGTTTGCTCGGCATGATGCGGTCAATATCTTGGTCATAATAGTTATTGAGTGCACATGCGCCCCCCATAATGAGTGTTGAACCAATCATCATTAACAGAATTTGCGGCAGAGATGATAGGAAGGAATGATTCGCTAATGCAATCGCCAGCCATGATCCTGTAAACGTAGGAATTAAGTTCCCCTGAACCAGCCCCATTTTAATAATTGCTTTCAGTTCTTTAAGGGTTACACGGCTCGAGCTTGTCGACAAAGTGTGTCCTTTATCCATAATGCCCCTCCTTAAAATATTCATATAATACAATGATATAGCAAAAAGTAATAATTGACTAGATGAAATAAGACAAATTTGTGACACTTTAGCGACAACAACCATTTCAATAAATCGTCAATTTTGTGACACATTTTCAATCTACTTACTATTAAAATTCTAGGGTATTATTGATATAATGTTTATAAATATTACAAAATATCGAATGACAACTAGGCTTGAGGTGCGGAAAATACGATAATCTCTACTTATCGTTCCCATTCTCTGCCTTTATCTATGTCAATCAATCAGTGGGGTGTTTTACATTGTTTAAGAAACGTAACCTTAAATGGTTAGCAGTTCTCGCAACGATTATTATGGCATGGGTTCAATTAGGAGGCGCACTTGTTACTAAAACAGGTTCAGCAAACGGCTGCGGTTCATCATGGCCGTTATGCCACGGTGCATTCTTGCCGCAAAACCTTCCAATCGATACCATCATCGAACTCAGCCACCGTGCTACATCATTATTATCATTAATCGTTGTTTTATGGCTTGTCATTACAGCTTGGAAAAACATCGGGTATATCAAAGAAGTAAAACCTTTAGCAATTATCAGTGTCGGTTTCTTGCTGATCCAAGCACTAGTCGGCGCAGCTGCAGTACTTTGGCAGCAAAATGATTATGTACTTGCGTTGCACTTCGGGATTTCATTAATCAGTTTCTCATCTGTCTTCGTACTTACACTTATCATTTTCGATGTCGATAAAAAATACGAAGCGAATAAAGTGCACATCGACCATAAACTTAGAATCTATACATGGACAATGGCCATTTGTTTATACGTTGGTATTTACACAGGTGCCCTTGTACGTCATACCGATTCTTCATTAGCCTATGGTTCTTGGCCATTACCGTTCGCAGACTTGATTCCGCATACTGAACAAGACTGGGTACAACTTGCACACAGACTCTTAGCTCTTGTCGCAAGTATCAGTGTCTTCCTCGCATTCAACTATGCGATCAGACATTACCATGAAAACCGTACAATTCGTTATGGTTACACAGCCGCATTATTATTAATCGTGCTTCAAATTGTGACTGGCGCATTATCCATCTTCACAGGTGTTAATTTATTAGTCGCATTATTACACGCATTGATTATCACATTTGAATTCGGTTTAATCGCCTACTTCATCTTATTAATGCTGCGAACAAGACGTGCAGAAAAAGCAAATCAATAATATATTCAATGCATCCGTTCATCTTATTGGTGAGCGGATTTTTTACGCATACAGAGAAAAAAGATGCCCTGCGCTGATACGCAAGACATCTTAATCAATGATTATTCATCTTTTTCAAGTTCTACTAATAAATCTCCAGTTTGAATGCCTTCGCCATTTGTGACAGTGACTTGTTTCACTGTACCGCTGAATGGCGCTTGGACTGTTGTTTCCATTTTCATTGCTTCAGTGATTAACAGTGCTTGACCGCTGTCTACATGGTCGCCTACTGCTACTTTCACTTCTGAAACTGTACCAGGCATTTGTGCACCGATATGGTTCGGATTAGATTTATCTGCTTTTGGTTTTACAGTTTCATTTGTTTTAACATTTTCATCTTGGATTTTAATTTGTCGTGTTTGACCGTTCATGATGAAGAAGATCGTTCTGACACCTTTTTCATCCGGTTCAGTAATCGCTTCTAAAGTTATAATCAGTGTTTTACCTTTATCAATTTCAACTTCCACTGTTTCTCCGACTTGCATACCGAAGAAGAACGTTGGTGTATCTAATAAAGAGACATTGCCGAATTGTTCTTTTGTCGCAATATATTGTTCGTATACTTTCGGATAAATCGCATAACTGATTAAATCTTGTTCAGTAACAGGTTTATCTTGTTTTTCTTGAAGTTCTTTGCGCAATGCTTCGAAATCAATCGCTTCAAGATATTCGCCAGGACGTTCAGTTAAAGGTGTTTGACCTTTCAATACAACTTTTTGAAGTTCTTTATTGAAGCCGTCAGTCGGTTGGCCGATTTCACCTTTAAAGAATGATACCACTGATTCTGGGAAATCAAGTTTATAACCGTCGCGTAAAACATCTTCTTCATTCAAGTCGTTTTGAACCATGTATAATGCCATGTCTCCAACTACTTTAGAAGATGGTGTTACTTTAACAATATCGCCGAATAAGAAGTTGACACGGCGGTACATATCTTTCACTTCGTGGAATCGGTTGCCAAGGCCTAAACTTTTCGCTTGTTGGTTTAAGTTAGAGTATTGTCCGCCAGGCATTTCGTATTGATAAATCTCTGTATTCGGAGATTTGAAATCACTTTCGAAATCGCTATAGTAATGACGGACTGTATCCCAATATTGTCCTAAACGCTCTAAGCCGTTGATATTGGCACGTGCATCACGTCCAAAGCCGTTTAATGCATAATACAATGAGTTGGCACTAGGCTGACTTGTTAAGCCGCTCATAGAAGATACTGCAGTATCGATTACATCGACACCTGCATCAGCTGCTTGTTTATAAGTTAAGATACCGTTACCGCTTGTATCATGTGTATGCAAGTGGATAGGAATATTAACTGCTGCTTTTAATTCTCCTACTAATTCATAAGCTGCTTTAGGTTTTAGTAATCCGGCCATATCTTTGATGGCTAGAATATGGAAACCTTCACGCTCTAATTCTTTCGCAAGGTTCACATAGTATTCCAATGTGTAAATGTTTGAACGCTGCGGATCTAAAATGTCGCCTGTATAACAAATTGTACCTTCAGAGATTTTACCTGCTTCTTGTACCGCTTCATTCGCAACTTTCATTTGATCTAACCAGTTCAATGAGTCAAAGATACGGAAGACATCAATACCTGCATCGGCACTTTCTTGCACGAATTTTTTAATGACATTATCCGGATAGTTTTTATAACCTACTGCGTTAGAAGCACGTAATAACATTTGGAATAAAATATTAGGAATAGCTTTTCGCATTTTCTCTAATCTTTCCCAAGGATTTTCTTTTAAGAAGTTATACGCAACATCAAATGTAGCACCGCCCCACATTTCTAATGAGAACGCATCTTGCAAGATTTCTGCTGTTTCAGACGCAATCGCAAGCATGTCATTAGTACGCACACGAGTCGCAAGCAATGATTGGTGCGCATCACGGAATGTTGTATCTGTAATCAACACATCATCTTGTTTCAATAACCAATCCGCTACTGCTTTAGGTCCTTGTTCATCCAAGATTTGTTTTGTACCTCTTAATTGATTGATTTTGTTTTGAGGCACACGCTCAATATGCGGACGCTCAAATTCAGGTTTCGGACGTTTTTCAACATTCGGGAAACCATTGATTGTCACATTACCGATATATTCCAATGTTTTCGTACCACGGTCTTGTGTCGGTTTGATATCGAAGAGTTCAGGAGTTTCTTCGATAAATTTCGTTGTGTAGTCGCCTTCTTGGAATTGTTTGTTTCTGATTACATTGATTAAGAATGGAATATTCGTTTTAACACCGCGAATACGCATTTCTCTCAAAGAACGATCCATCTTTTCAATTGTTTGTTTAAACGTTAAAGCGTGTGTAGACAATTTAACTAATAACGAGTCATAGTAAGGTGAAATTTCTGCACCTTGGAATCCGTCACCTGCATCTAAACGGACACCGAAACCGCCGCTTGAGCGATAAGCAATAATATGGCCTGTATCAGGCATAAAGTCGTTTGTCGGATCTTCTGTTGTGATACGGCATTGGATTGCATAACCTAAAGTATGAATGTCCTCTTGATACGGAATACCGATTTCATCACCGAATAATGATTCGCCGTCAGCCACAAGAATTTGAGACTTCACAATATCAATACCAGTAATCATTTCAGTAATAGTATGTTCCACTTGTACACGAGGGTTGACTTCAATAAAGAAGAACTCATTGCCGGATACTAAGAACTCGACTGTACCCGCATTCACATAACCTACATTATTCATTAATTGCAGCGCTGCATCGCAAATACGCTGACGAAGTTCTGGGTCCATTCCTACAGAAGGTGCAACTTCTACTACTTTTTGGTGACGGCGCTGTACAGAACAATCACGTTCATAAAGATGCACAATATTGCCGTGTGCGTCACCGATGACTTGCACTTCGATATGTTTTGGTTCGTTAATATACTTTTCAATATAAACTTCACTGTTGCCGAATGATTTTTGTGCTTCAGATTTCGCACGTGAAAAAGCTTCTTCTAATTCTGATTCCTCATTCACGATACGCATACCTTTACCACCGCCGCCGCTAGTGGCTTTAATCATTAACGGATAACCAGCTTCTTTCGCAAAATCAGCTGCTTTATGATAATCCTCAATCGGTCCGTCTGTACCAGGGATAACAGGCAAGCCCGCTTTAATTGCTGTTGCACGTGCTTTGACTTTATCACCGAACATATCTAAATGTTTTAATTCTGGTCCGATAAAGATAATGCCTTCTTCTTCACAACGTTCTGCGAAGGTTTCATTCTCACTTAAGAATCCATATCCTGGATGAATCGCATCTACTCCTGCATTTTTAGCCACTTCAATAATACGTTCAATATTCAAATAGCTGTCTGCCGGTCCTAAATCTTCACCGACCAAATAAGATTCATCTGCTTTGTTTCTATGTAATGAACCCTTGTCCTCATTCGAATAAATCGCTACTGTTTTAATATTTAATTCAGTGGCTGCACGGAAAATACGAATTGCGATTTCACCGCGGTTTGCTACCATTAATTTATTAATCTTCTTCAAGTGATCAACCCCCAAAAATCAATTATTAGAATTTTCTAAACCTTTGTTGTAAATTTTATTATACCAAAACACGAACATTGATGACAGTTAATTTCACAGCCCGTTCACAAAAATAAGCTTTGCTTTTTGTTTTCACAAAAGACTTTACTTAATTCTGCTTTTAAAACAATGTCTCATGCAGCGGTAATAATATGACTTATCTAAACATACAGATATTATATCATATTTTCTTATAACCAATCATAACTTTTGTTTATATACTTCACTTAAAGCAATCATTTTAACTTAACTTTTAATTCTTAACATTGCTTGCACTCCACTCAGAAAATGTTTGTGTTTTTGTTAAGAAAACGTAAAAAGATATAAAAAAGACCAAGAGATAGGAAATCTCTCGGTCCTGAATATTAATATCTTCTTGGAATATCTATATGTCGCTGCTGTGCTGCTCTTTTTTCCATTTTGATTTGTTTCGCCGTTATCAATAACAAGCCTAAGGCTATACTTAAACTGATCATTGAAGAACCGCCGAAACTGATAAACGGCAATGGTACCCCTGTTAACGGGATTAATGCTGAAATACCGCCTAAGTTAACGAAAGTTTGACTTCCGATATAACTAGCGATACCTACACAAACCAATTTATAAAAATATGACTGTGTTTGTGCAGCTAGCTGGAATGCTCTGTATACAATAAAGAACAAGAGGCCAAGTACAAAAAGACCGCCGATTAAGCCCAGCTCTTCACATATTACTGCGAATATAAAATCGGTATGCGGCTCTGGCAAGTAACCAAGTTTCATCACACTGTTGCCGATACCTTTACCAAATAATCCGCCATTGCCTATCGCCATTAATGAGTTGGAAATATGGTAACCTGTTCCGGATTCATAGTGGAACGGGTCTGTCATAATTCTAAAACGGGCAACCAAGTATGCGGGCAGCCAGCCTAATGCGGCAAATAAAATCAGCGAGGCGATACCGCCGGCTGCAATCAATCCGCCCCATTTCAGTATCGGTTTAACCCAGATACCTGCATAAAAGACTATAGACATAAAGATAATCGTAATCAGCATGGTTTGCCCTACGTCACGCTGCAGCAATACTAAAAAGATACAGCCTATGATTAATAATATAGGTCCTAATATCACTTTAGAATTGCTGAGCACTTTGGCACGCTTTTTGTTAATCATATACGGCAAATATAAAATGATTGCAATTTTCAACAGCTCAGACGCCTGCAAGTTCATAAAACCTAAGTTAATCCAGCTTTTTGAACCATTAATATTCTTACCTACAATCAAAGTTGCAAATAGTAATAAAAAGACGCCGATCATGACACCTTGCTGAACCTTTTTATTCTGCAGAATTTTTACATTCATGAAAAAGGCCATAAAGAACACAATGAGGAAACTCATGATGACATACATTAATTGTCTCGTATAGAAATAAGTCCCAGACACCGGTGTTCCGCCTGTCAATGTACCTTTCGTTGCTGCGACCATACTGGCACTGTAAACCATTACTAAGCCGATTAAACAGATCATAATATATGTAATTACAAGCGGGTAATCGATATATCTTGCGTACTTCCCTACATGTCGAAAGAAAGCTTTTACGTTATTCATTTATTAAATCATCCAATTCTAATATTTGAAGCAGTTTCAAATATTTTGCAGAGTTTGTTTAAGGTGCAATGACACCTTACTTCTTTTTCAACTTTCAAGATATCTTTATAAAACCATATTTTTAAGCGGTGTTGCAAGTAATTCTATAACGCTTTTTGAAATAAAAAAGCGGCTGGAGATTCTATCAAACTCTGACAGAACTGCAGCCACTTCATACGTTTTTATCTGATGCCGTTGCTTTAAACGTTTGTGAATGCTTCGTGAAGTTTAGACAATTCTTTTTCAAGACGCAGCATAATTTCTTTGCCTTGTTCAATTTCAATAAGGCCTAAATTCGCTGCAAAGTCTACTTCTTTTTGCAAACCAAACATTTGTGTATCTAATACTTCTTCGTATAATGGACATTGCGGCAATGTTAAATTGTCCATTTGTACTTTGATTAATTTCAGAATACGCTCTGCATCTTTATTTAATTGGTCATATGCCGCGTTATTTATTGTGTTCGCTTTCGTCATGACATACTCCCCCTATCATTTCTTGTCATATAAAAATTTTAGCTTACTCAATATCAAATTGCAAGTAAATTTCAATTCAGTATTTCTAATCTATGTTATCATAGACTCAGATAATATAAAGGGGAGCGCATAAAATGATACAAATTAAGGGTAAAGTCAAATTTCCGATTACTTTAGACAGTACAACTTGGATTTTTGATGATCGTAAAGTAAAAATCGAAGATTTAGAAGCAGGTGTCTTTGAAGGTACGAAGCCTGTAGAATTCCAAAACAACCGTGAATGGAACAGAGCGATTTTGGAAGGCCAAACGAACCCGCCAACACTTAATTCTGAAATCAAATACAAAAAACGTGCCATGATTGAAGATACATTTGTAATCAATATGACACCTTTCTTCAAGAATGCTGAGCCGGATGATTCAGCATCCGCAATTCGTTTGTCTAATGAAGAAGATGCTATTGAAGTTCCATTAAGCTTGTTGCCTTACCTCTTCTTTAAATTTGCGGACAAAGGCAAACGCTTATATGATGATAACGGTGTAGACAGCTTCGTGTACATACCTGAAGAAGGGTATTCACATGAATTCAAACATGTGACACATATCGAGGTGGTATAACTTGAGAAAAGTACAGTGTATCTTATGTGATACAGAAGTACTGATAGACGAAAATACGTTAGAGGCAAAACAGCTTAAAAATCATCCCATGCGTACATTTATGTGCGAAGAATGCAAAAGCCGTTTAGATGTGCCGAAACAACGTAACAATTACTATAAGTCGCAAAATAACTTTAATATTTTCACAAAAGATCATGAGTAACCATCTCATGGTCTTTTTTTCGACCTCGGAACACCATTAACTTAAATATATTTATACAAGATAAAGTATTTGAAATTAAAAAGAGCGTTTGAACCGGCAATCATTACCGATTCAAACGCTCTAACTTTATATTGAACAAATTATTCTTCTTCAGCCATAATTTGTTTTACACGTTTTGCTTCTTTTTCACGTTGAGATTTATTTAAGATTTTCTTTCTCATACGGATGTTTTCTGGTGTAACTTCTAATAATTCATCGTCATCGATAAATTCTAATGCTTCTTCAAGTGTTAAGATACGCGGACGTTTCATTACTTGTGTTTGGTCTTTTGTTGCTGAACGGACGTTGGTTTGGTTTTTAGTTTTTGTGATGTTGACTGTTAAGTCATTTTCACGGTTGTTTTCACCAACAATCATACCTTCGTATACTTCAGTACCAGGTTCCATGAAGTTTGTACCGCGGTCTTCTAAACCGATAATTGCATATTGGCTGGCTTTACCTTGGTCCATTGAAACTAATACACCGTTACGGCGTCCGCCGATACGGCCTTTAACACGTGGACGGAATTCTTCGAATGTGTGGTTGATGATACCATAACCGCTTGTCATAGACATGAATTCAGTTGTATAACCGATCATACCGCGTGCAGGCACCATAAAGATTAAACGTGTTAAACCGTTATCAGTTGTAACCATGTCTAACATTTCACCTTTACGTTGACCTAATGATTCAATAACTGAACCTGAATTTTCTTGAGGTACTTCACATTGTACACGTTCGAATGGTTCGCATAATACGCCGTCGATTTCTCTTAAGATAACTTGAGGTTTAGATACTTGTAATTCGTAACCTTCACGACGCATATTTTCAATTAAAATTGATAAGTGCAATTCACCACGACCAGCAACAATCCATGCATCCGGTGAATCTGTAGGTGTAACTTTCAATGATACGTCTGTTTCAAGCTGTTGATCTAAACGGTCTTGAATTTGACGTGCAGTGACGTAAGTACCTTCACGGCCGGCAAATGGAGAGTTGTTGACACGGAATGTCATTTCAAGTGTCGGTTCGTCAATACGAAGTACAGGCAATGCTTCTTGATGGTCATGCGGTGTAACTGTTTCACCAACGTTGATGTCTTCCATGCCTGATACTGCGATTAAGTCCCCTGCATGTGCTTCTTGGATTTCTTCACGTTTCAATCCGAAGAAACCAAAGATTTTTGTAACACGGAAGTTTTTCACGCTGCCGTCTAATTTCAATAAGGATACTTGGTCGCCGACTTTAATCGTACCTCTGAACACACGACCGATACCGATACGGCCGACATAGTCATTGTAGTCTAATAACGCAACTTGGAATTGTAGCGGCTCATCTCTGTTATCTACAGGTGCTGGTACATATTCTAAGATTGTTTCATATAATGACTGCATGTTTTCATCTTGTTTATCAGCATCTAAGCTTGCTGTACCGTTAACAGCAGATGCATATACTACTGGGAATTCAAGTTGTTCGTCGTTTGCGTCTAATTCGATAAATAAGTCTAAGACTTCATCCACAACCGCTTCAGGGCGTGCTGCTGGTTTATCGATTTTATTCACTACAACAACAGGTTTCAAGTTTTGTTCTAAAGCTTTTTTCAATACGAAACGTGTTTGAGGCATTGTACCTTCGTAGGCATCAACAACTAATACAACACCGTCTACCATTTTCATGATACGTTCAACTTCGCCGCCGAAGTCAGCGTGTCCAGGTGTATCCAAAATATTAATTCTAGTGCCTTTATAGTTAACAGCAGTATTTTTAGCTAAAATTGTAATACCGCGTTCTCTTTCAATGTCATTAGAATCCATTGCACGTTCATCAACATGCTCATTCTCACGGAAAATACCAGATTGTTTTAATAATTCGTCAACTAAAGTTGTTTTACCATGGTCAACGTGAGCAATGATAGCAATATTACGTACGTCTTCTCTTAAATTTGTCATACTAAATTTCCTTTCTTGAGTAAATTCCCACTTCAATTTGCAACTTTTTTATTATATCATATTATTGAGCAAAGAATAATAAGGTGGGGTTTGAATGCAGAAAAAAAAATCAAAAGCAATCTTCTGGATCTATTCAGTTCTTGCAGTGATTTTCTTAGTCTTGTTTAGTTTCAGTCTAGGTGCACAAAATTACTGGTTTATGGCAATTACAGCAATTGTCTTAATCACAATTTTCGGTGCCGGCTTTACGACTAAGAAAAAATATCGCGAAAATGACTGGTTCTAACCTTTCATTTCTACCGTAACAAAAGTTTCCACTTGTTGCAGTACCCTGCAGCGTGGAGAATACACATAAATACAGTCAAAAGAAAAAGGTTGGGTTCATGCAGCTGTAATTGTGCACTTTACTTAGTTCACAATAGCATACATGGTCCCGACCTTTTATTAATTATTGATGTCTTTTTTGTAATGCTGTCAAAGTTTCTTTCTCCGTCAGCAAGTGTTTTGTTAAAATCTCCTCATGTATGGCCGCATTGCCTACAAGTACAGAGTGCGGTTGTGTAATGACTAACGGATTGCCGAGCAAGTCCGTTCCTTTACCGCCTACTTCATTTAAAATAATTAATCCGCCGGCAAAATCCCAAGGTTGTAAGCGCGGTGTAATATAAGCACCTAATTTGCCTTGCGCTACATTGATGATTTCTAAGGCCGCAGAACCATATGCGCGACAGCTTCTCGCTTCATCTACTACCTTTTTGAATATAACACCTATTGTCGGCTTTGTTAACCAGTTTGGATTAATTCCGATTAAACTTTTATTCAATACTGTATTATTAAGCGGTTTCATCAGCTGTTCGTTAATAAAAGCACCTTGTCCCGTCTTAGCATGATATAAAATATCTCTCATCACATCATAAACGAAACCAGCATACGGTTTACCATCATTATAAATACCGATAGAAATCGCAAAGTTTTCTTGCTGGTGTACGAAGTTTAATGTGCCATCAATCGGATCAATCACCCACACCATACCTTTTTGTTCTATTTCAGACATCGGTCTGCCGTGTCCTTCTTCTCCGATAAATTGATGATCTGGATAATTCTCCATAATATTATTATAAATAAAGTCTTCAGTTGCTTTATCGACATTCGTTACTAAATCATTCGGATTAGATTTTGTTTCAATATCGATATCTTGCTGCATCATTTTACGAATATTATTTCCTGCTTCTATTACTAGCCCTTTAGCAAAATCATAAACTGCCATCTGATGACACCCCTTCTGTAACATATTAACGCTATTATTTGTGAATATAATATCATTTACTCTTCATTAAGCCTAACTTATGCTACAATATTTTCAATAATAGCAAACAGGAGGCTTTATATGTCTAAATATACTTTTTCTTTAAAAAACTTTAAAGTGTTTGAAGTGCCTGGTTTAGACGCACGCATGCAAGCCATTGAATCAGATATCCGCCCCAAATTACGCAACTTGGGCGAACACTTCACAGACTTTTTAAATACACATACTGCCGACGAATTCTTTCCGCATATCGCAAAGCATGCACGTCGCACAGTAAATCCTCCAAAAGATACATGGATTGCATTTTCAACTAATAAACGCGGCTATAAAATGCTGCCGCACTTCCAAATCGGCCTTTACGAATCGCAAGTCTTTGTCATGTTCGGTGTGATGCATGAAGCGAAAAACAAAGCACAAGCCATCGACGTGTTCGAAAAGCATCTGTCAGACATTGAAAACTTGCCTGAGGATTACCGTATCTGCCCTGATCACGTCAAAATGGAAAAACCGCTGATTAAAGATTTAACCACAGCGGACTTAGAAGAAACATTAGCACGCGCCAAACAATTAAAGAAAGGCGAGTTCTTTATTGCACGCACCCTTTCTCCGCGTTCGCCTGAATTAAAATCAGACCGTGCTTTCATTGAATTCTTAGAAGCGACTTTCGAACAATTATTAAAGTTCTATCCATAATAGCATACAAAAAAACATTACACTATTTATACAGATACCTCGTGCTGATTTCAACATCAATTGCTTGAAATCAGCTTTTTATTTTCCAAAAATTTGTCCATTGTTCACAATATGTCTTTCATTTTTGTGAATTTTTAGGTTGACCTAACTTTATTTTTACTTTATCATTAAACCATTATTAGAACACATTGAATTGGGAGTGACCTTCTTGAGTAAAAGAGAGGTCAATTATAATAACGACAGCTTAGATGAAATCAATAATACTGTCAGTTTCAACTCAAACAGCAGTATTAAACAGAAATTCCTCTCCTTCTTAGGACCTGGCTTGCTGGTCGCAGTAGGCTATATGGACCCCGGCAACTGGATAACTTCCATGCAAGGCGGAGCTAAATACGGATATATTCTGTTATTCGTGATTTTAATCTCAAGTGTGTCTGCGATGCTCCTGCAAAGCATGACTGTCAGGTTAGGTATCGCATCAGGGCATGATTTAGCCCAAGTTACCAAGCATTTTTTAAACAAACCGCTCGCATTTATTTTCTGGATTATAGCTGAACTCGCAATCATTGCTACGGATATTGCTGAAGTTATCGGCAGTGCGATTGCACTTGATCTATTATTCGGAATTCCATTGCTGGTTGGTGCGATTATTACAGTATTAGATGTCTTTATCTTATTATTCATCATGAAATTCGGTTTCAGAAAGATAGAAGCGATTGTCGGTACTTTAATCTTTACTGTACTTGCTATCTTCATCTTTGAAGTATATATTGCTTCACCGGATGTCGTGAAAGTCCTAAACGGATTCGTACCTAGCAGCAGTATCATTACTGAACACGGTGCGTTATATATCGCATTAGGTATTAACGGCGCAACAATTATGCCGCATAACCTGTACTTGCATTCATCTATCGTGCAATCACGTACGTATAACAGAAGAGATGAAGCATCAAAAGCACAAGCAATCAAATATGCGACGATTGATTCTAACATCCAATTATCTATCGCATTTGTCATCAACTGCTTATTGCTTGTTCTTGGTGCCGGATTATTCTTCGGCAGCGGCAATGCGGATAATTTAGGCGGGTTCTATGACTTATATCAAGCCTTAGAACAACAACCGCTGCTCGGTGCATCGCTTGGCGGCTTAATGAGTACACTCTTTGCGGTGGCATTGCTTGCCTCTGGTCAAAACTCAACCATTACAGGTACATTAGCCGGTCAAATCGTTATGGAAGGTTTCATCAACTTGAAAATGCCGAACTGGCTAAACCGTTTAATTACGCGCTCACTCGCAATTATCCCGGTTATCATTTGCTTGATTATCTTTCACGGCAATGAAAGCATGATGGAACAACTGTTAGTCTTCTCGCAAGTATTCTTAAGTATCGCTTTACCTTTCACATTGATACCGCTTCAGCTTGCGACTAACAACTCGAATCTTATGGGACAATTTAAAAACAAATTATGGATCAACATCGTATCATGGTCTCTCATTGTGATTTTAAGTCTCTTGAATATTCACTTGATTATTCAAACGTTCCAAGAATTATAATAAAGCTAACGCACGATCAATCATTCATAGCGATTGATCGTGCGTTTTTTATCATACTCTATAATAAATTCGGCTGATGGGATAATCTAGCGGTTATTTAAAGAGTGCAATTCTCTACTTCAAACGCCTTTACCAAAAGCGACTTAAAATAAAAAACTCAGTTAGCATCACTAAATTCTGGAGGAATTAAAGCAAAACTAACTGAGCTGAATATTTAATAAAAACCTAAAAATTTATTTCAAATTTTATACATAAAGTGAATTTAACATAGAGTCCATTTAAACAGCATAATAAAGTGATATAAGGACTTATTTTGTATACCATATACATTTCATAGTAACAAAGTCTCTTATTTTAATAATTGGGTAATTACTGCTTCAAAATCTTTGCTTCCATAACCGGCTTTAATAGCCTCTTTCATTTGTTTTTCCATGACTTCAGCTACACTAACATCGATATTATTTTCTTTCATATTATCAATTACTGTTTCCAAACCATGCGTATGAACATTTAAAGAAGCAATAGTCGCGTCTTTGAATGTTCCATCATAATTTTCTAAATCATTTGGTAAATGATTTGCTATTTGTTTTACTACTCCTGGAGCTGCTGCTTCCATATGTTTAGAATACTCTGTTATAGGCAAGTCATTTTTTATACATAATGATGATCCTAACAAAGCAAACCAATATATGCCATATTGAATTGCAGATGTACTTAACTCAATAATTTCTGCAAACTGTATACCTTCTCCTACATACTGTGGTTTTGAAAGAGCAGTAAGTTCCGATTCTATTTTGTCATAAATTTCACGAGAACCTGAATATACTAAATAAGCATCTTCTGTTCCAATTTGAATTGGATAAGACAAAATAACGCTTTCCAGAGGAAGTGCCCCTTTACTCTCAACTATATCTTTAAATTCCAGTGCTTCATCAGGTTTAATTGTCGATGTATTTACTACAATTTTACCTTTCAAATTATCCGATTTAATTTGTGTAATAACTTGTTTTACTATATCAAAATTTGGGAGATTTAATAAAACAAATTCACAATCTAAAGCATTATCTAGTTTTTCTTCAAATTTTGCTCCATCATTAACAAGAGTTTCTGCAGCGTTTGGATTTTTATCAACAATTGTAACTTCATGACCTGAATTCATGAACGCTCGTATCAAAGATTTACCCATAGTTCCACTTCCAACAACAGTTATTTTAGACATACTGAAACCTCCTATAATTTATTTTGACCAATTGGTCATAATAAATTATAGCTTTCACAGAAATTAAAGTCAAAGATTTCGAAGAATCAACATAGGTTAACATTATTGAGAATTCTGTTTATTCTTTCCTCATCATTTTCTTCAAACAATGAATAGGTTAAAAGTCCTTCAACTAACGTTAATATTACCTCTGATTCAGCTACTGTTTTACTTGGATGTTTATCAAAGATTTCTCCCAGAACTTTTCTCACAGAATTATGCCAAATTTTATAAGATTCCTTTATTTTATTTTCAATTTCTAGATTCTCACTTTCTAAAATGCTTATTTTTGCAAAAATCCAGTTTTTATTCTTCTGGTTATTTATAACTATATCTTTAATAAAAAATTTGATTAAGCTTTCTTGGCTATATCTCATATTCTTATGCTTTTTAATAAAATCCTGATACCAATTTTCTATTGATACTTTATAATTATCCGTATACATCTCTATATAAGATAAATACATTTGCTGTTTGTTTTTAAAATAATAATGAATTTTTGAATGAGGCATATTGGCTTTTAAAGCAATATCTCTCATTGTAACTTTAGATAAGTTTTTTTCTTCTAAACATAATTGTAAAGACTGTAATATTTCTTTTTTTTGTAATTCTTTATCGACAATCTTAGGCATTATATATACCTCCTGTTTTATTTACATAATTCCTTATATAAGTACGAAAAAGACGTTGGAAACCCTTTTAGGATTTCAGTCTCCATAAAAAATAAGGCGCAACCCCCTAAGAGTTAAGTTACCACAAACAAGAGAAGAATTGCGTATTATGATATATTGTATGTCAAAATTCCTTAATTATAAAGGTGAAATATTATTTTCGATGATGAAGTAGAGGTTATCTATTTTAATCGGATGAAAGCTATGAATCAATTAATAAAAATTAAAATATCGAAAAAATTGGCAAAAAATAAAACGATGTTACATAGAGTTAAAAAGCAAAGATTCGTCTGTTATTCATGTCATACTTCGTTCGTCGCAGAATCTATTTTGGCTAAAAAATCATTATAGTATTTAGTACGAATTTGATGTAGGTCCTGACAAATTTAACGCACGATCAATCGCTATGAATGATTGATCGTGCGTTTTTTTAACTTTATTTTGAATCATCACCTAAATCATGTCGTGTCGGACGTTCATTTGAACTTCTTCTGCGCTGTTGTGTTAAATCATGTGTCTCTAAATCCTCATGTTGCGCAGCGTCTTCTTGATGCGCATGCTCCTCAGCACGCTTTTCACGTTGATCTAAGTCTGTATTAGGATTAGATACAGCATCGAAATAGTTATGTTCTCTGTCGTATGCTTTATCCGCTTCGCTTTTAGCTTTGCTTCTTCTGACAAACAGCATAATCCCTGCAATAAAGAATAAAATCGTTGCGATGAAGTTTGAGAAAAAGATACCCGCAATCGCCGCAATAATTAAAATGATACCTGAAGCGATACGGTTTTTCTTAATCAATACCAAACCGATAGCCGCAATAATCGCAACTACAATCAAACCTATTGTCGTAAAGATTAATGTTTGATGCAGATATTCAGGCGACATGCTTGGGTCCCCTTGTTTAAGTAAAATATCAGAAAGCATACCTTTGCCCATGAAGATGCCGATTAAGAACAATAACATATAAATCAATGTTAAGCCGACACCTATCCAACCTAGTATTTTTTCAGCTTTTCTATTCATAATTTCCCTCCCTGATTATAAAAAGTAATCGCTTTGTTAAAGCCCGTTGAAGTGGGTCTTATCAACGTAAATACCCTTAAAGCTCAAATTTATGCAATTTTATTTTATTTTGTACATAAGTTAACTTATTTTTGAAACATTACTTGGAATTTATAAAAAAAGCCGAAGTCAGTGACGTCACTGCTTCGGCTTAGTTTGCTTTATTCTTTTTCTTTTGGATTATCTTGTTCTGTTTGTTGCGCTTGTTCATTTGATTCTTCTTTAGGCGCCTCAGGTTTTGTTTTGCCTTGGTTGAAAGAACGGCGTTCTTCAAAGTTCATACGTCTTTGATTAACCGCACTTGGACGGTTTTTACGTGCCTCTTTCGCACGTTTTTTACGTTCTTTTTTCTCGCGTTTGCGTGCTGCTTTTTCTTCAGCTGTTTCACCTTTGCGCGGTTCTGGATCGCGGTATTTCACTTCTTCAGGTTCTTGTTCTTCTTGATCCATCGCCTGCTTGCGTGCTTGTTCACGTTCATACGCTTCATTTTCTTGCTGCGCTTTGACTTCATCTTCTGATTTTTGTTTGTATTTCGCCTGACGTGATAAGAATGCAGGACCAGCAGCTTCCGCTTCTGAATGTTCTGCATCGCTTGTTTCAGCACTGTCTTCTTGATGCGGTGCTTCTGAATGTTCTTCTTGTACTCTGTCTTTCTTAGGTACATAAGGTTTTACATCGTCTTCGTCATCTTCATATTGTGCATGCGGTTCGTCGCGTTTCTCATATGAAGGAACATAGCGCGGATTTCTTTCCTCTTCTTCATAGTAACCGCCGCGATGTGATGGTTCTCTGTCATATCTATCATAACGGTCATAATCATTGCCGTATGCACCTGGATAATACGGTACTGTTTCTACTCTGTCTTTACGCGCAAACATCATAATTGCGACGATAAAGAACAATACTGGAATAATAATTGTAGCTAATAACAATACAAGCGGCAGCGTAATGATAGATGCGACTAAGAATAAAATTCCTGACAGCACTCTGATATTCATTGAAATAAGTGCTAAGAAAGAAATAAGCAAGCAGACAATCAAGTAAACAATGACTGCCCATATACCATTTTGAAGCCAAATCACAAATTGTGTGGTATTTAAACTGTTATTGGCTAACACTTGCTGTGCTAAGTCGTTATTATTAATCGACTGTTCTAGATTTTGAATTGATGTATTGTTGCTGAATGACACAAGTGCAATAAACATAGTAGTTACTGTTAACAACAGTAATCCAATCCAGTTCAGCCAGCCAAGTACTTTTTCTGCGACTCTGCTGACTGGGCGTTTTATTTGTGTATATTGTGGTTCATCAGACATCATTAACACTCCCTACTCTACTTACTAAATCGTTTTATTGTAATGACATTTTGAAATTCAGAAAATGTTCATTATAATCACTTAAAATATCTTTACCCAAATCCTTGTACACTTCAAGCCTATTTTGTGTTTCTTTCGAAGGATAAAAACGCTGATCCGTTCTGATTTCTTTAGGCAATAGTTTTGCGGCAGCCTTATTCGGTGTCGCATAACCTACCCATTCAGTATTCTGCTTACTGTTTTTAGGGTCCAATAAGAAATTAATAAATTGATGTGCACCCTCTTTATTTTGTGCAGTTTTCGGTATTACCATCGTATCGAACCACAAATTAGAGCCCTCTTTAGGCACAATATAATCAAATTCAGGATTTTCTTGTACGATAGGTGCTGCGGTACCGCTCCATACTACTGCGATATTCGCTTCATGCTGTTCTAACATCATCGTTATCTCATCACCGACAATACCTTTGACTTGCGGTGCTAAGTGAGCTAAATCCGCTTCAGCTTCGTTTAAATGCTTCGGATTGGTATCATTCAAACTATAACCGAGCTTATTCAAACTCAATCCCATGATTTCACGCGCACCATCCACTAATATAATATCATTTTTAAACTTAGGATTATATAAACTTCTCCAAGATGAAAAATCTTCCTTTGGATAAGCTTCTTTATTATAAATAATACCCACTGTACCAAAGAAATATGGAATAGAATAACGATTATTTCGATCATAGGCCATATTCATATAATTTTTACCCAAATATTTCATGTTTGGCAGCTGTTGATGATCTAAAGGTACCAGCAAATGATCCTTTTTCATCTTTTGTACAGTGTACTCACTTGGGAAAGCGACATCGTAATGCGTTCCGCCGTTGCGAATTTTAGCTTCCATTGCTTCATTGGAATCAAAGGTTTCATAAACTACTTGAATGCCTGTTTCTTTCTCAAACTTTTGAATCAACTCAGGATCAATATATTCTCCCCAGTTATAAACATAAATCTTCTTGCCTGACTTTTGGTCATCCTCTGAACTATACCATTTACTTACACCAAGGCATAGCAATCCGATAACCAATGCACCGATAACCAGTTGTAGCATTCGATTCATCGCAGCACACCTCGTTTCAATGCACTATGGCGTTTAGTGGAGCGTTGAATCGTATAGTAACCGATAATACCAATCATAATCACACCGAAGATCAAAGTAGAAATCGCATTGATTTCCATACTGATACCTTTACGCGCCATCGCATAGACTTCTACAGATAAAACACTGAAGCCGTTCCCCGTCACAAAGAAACTGACAGTAAAGTCATCTAATGAATATGTCAAAGCCATAAAGAACCCTGCAATAATTGCCGGCATCAAATTCGGAATCATAACACGATTCAAGACTTGCCAATCTGTGGCCCCTAAATCTTTAGCAGCCGTAAACATATTCTGGTTCATCTCATACAATTGCGGCAAGACGATAATGACCACAATCGGAATACAAAATGCAATATGCGAAATCAATACAGTCCAAAAGCCGAGGCCCATGCCTGTAAAATGACCAATCGCAGTAAACATAATTAAGAAAGATGCCCCGATAACAACATCAGAAGAAACTAACAAGACATTATTCAATGTTAAAAATGTTAATTTCATACGCTTATGGCGCAAGTGATACAATGCTATGGCACCGAAAGTACCAATGACTGTCGAGAGCGCCGCAGCTAAAAGTGCCACTGCGATGGTGTTGAATAAAATCGACATCAAACGGTCATTTTGAAACAACGTTTGATAATGTTCTAACGTAAAACCTTCAAAATGAATCATATTGCCGCCAGAGTTAAAGGAATATACCATTAAAAAGAGTATCGGGATATATAACCCGATAACGAGTAATCCTAAATATAATTTGCCATACCATGTCATGATCTGCGCCCTCCCTCGTTGCCTGATTTCGTGATGACTAAAACGAATGCCATAAAGACAATTAAAGCAATCGCAATGGTAGAACCCATGCCATAGTTTTGTATCACCAGAAATTGTTCTTCTATCGATGTCCCGATATTGATGACTTTATTACCTGCAATCAAGCGTGTAATCATGAATAATGAAAGTGCAGGAATAAATGTGACTTGTATACCAGATAATACCCCTGCTTTCGTCAAAGGCAAAATCACTTTGCGCAATGTAATCCACTTATTCGCTCCTAAATCAGTAGAAGCTTGAAGCAGATTATCAGGGATTGATTTCATACTGTTGAATATCGGCAAGATCATAAATGGAATGTAAATATAACTTGCTACAATAATAAAGGCAGCTGCAGTAAATAATAATTCTATTTTCGGAAGATGCATCACACCTAATATTTGATTGATAATACCATCATGACTGAAAATCCCGATAAATGCATACGTCTTGAGCAGTAAATTAATCCAAGTCGGTATGATTAAGATCAGTATCCATAAATTTTGATGGGCTGATTGACGAATAAAATAAGCCGCAGGATAACTGATTATCAATGTGACAAGCGTAATCACTGCCGCATAGAAAATAGAGATTCCCATCATCTTCAAATAACGCAGACTGAATATTTGCTGATAATTGCTGAAACTGAAATGCCCATGAATATCTAAAAATGAAAAATAGACTAATAAAATGACTGGAATGATAATAAACCCAACCATCCAAATCAAATACGGCACAAATAAAAATTTATTTAATTTTGTCATCAGCTAGCCCTCATAGCTTTCAATACGTTTGTCAAATTCTGCTTCCGTTTCACCCGGCACCATAATATGAATCGCATCAGGTTCAAAGTATAAGCCGACAGCCGCACCTGTTTGTGCTTTCTTTGTCGATTGAATCATCCATGCATAGCCTTCTTTATCTCGACAATTGATTTCATAATGCACACCTCTAAAGAGCATTGATTCGACGACCGCTTCAAACAGCCCCTCGCTTGGCGCTGTAATCGAGATATCTTCCGGACGAATCACAACTTCTATCTTTTGTCCTTTAGGAATACCCATATCCACACACTCTATCTCTTTATCATAGATATTAACCACACGATCCTTCACCATTGTACCTTCAATAATATTTGATTCGCCGATAAAATCAGCCACAAAACGATTTACAGGTTCGTCATAGATATTTAACGGTGTATCCAGCTGTTGAATTTTGCCGTCTTTAATCACCGCAATATAGTCGCTTAAAGCCAGTGCTTCTTCTTGGTCATGAGTCACAAATATAAATGTAATCCCCAAGCGCTTCTGCAAGGCACGCAATTCATACTGCATCTCTGTACGCAGCTTTAAATCTAAGGCTGATAGTGATTCATCCAACAATAATATTTTTGGTTCATTGACCAATGCACGGGCAATGGCTACACGTTGTTTCTGTCCGCCGCTCATTTCATCTATCGTACGCTGATCATAACCTTCTAATTTAACCAGTTTTAATGCTTCAGTTACTTTTTCTTTAATTTTAGCTGGTTTGACTTTCTTGATTTTTAATCCGAACGCCACATTTTCAAAGACATTTAAATGCGGAAATAAGGCATAGTCTTGAAAGACAGTATTGACTTGGCGCTGATTGGCTGGGATTTTATTTAGTACTTTGTCTCCATATGCGATTTCACCGGAATCCGCTTGTTCAAAACCGCCGATGATTTTTAAAATCGTTGTTTTGCCGCAGCCGGAAGGCCCTAGCAATGTATAGAATTTTCCTTGTTCGAAATCAATCGAAATATTTTTTAATATAGGTTGTCCATCATATTGTTTATTCACTCCTGATAAAGATAATATCGGCATTCGTTTTTTCCTCCTATAAATACGATGCGGTCGCCACTATCATGGCTTTCACTTCAGATTGGGTTGTGTTAGACAGCTGGTGTTTTTCATGTGCTTTAAAGTAGAGTGCATCTCCTTTTTTGGCATGATACACTGTTTCGCCTAACGTTAATGTCAGTTCACCTTTTAAACAGTACACAAAAGTATCAGAGTCAGATGGCTTGAATGCCTTATAGGCTGTTTGCGGACGCAAAGTCAAAATCAAAGGTTCCATTTCAAAGTCATTCGATCTTGCGACCGGCCAATTTAAAATATAACCGTCATCATATTCATCATAGACTGCTTGTTCCGCTTTAGGGTACAGTACTTTTTCTTGTTCTTCTCCTTTAAAGAAACGTTCTGGTGTCGTGCCTAACACTTCCAGCAGCTGCAAAAAGGTTTCCATACTGGGAGATGACTGTCCGCTTTCAATTTGCGAAATATAGCCTTTTGACAAATCCGTACGTTCTGCTAATTCTTCTTGCGTCAATCGTTTTATCTTTCGCAGATTGCGCAAATTCAATCCAATATCCATACTGCTTCCTCTCAATCGTCTTCATTTGTGCATAAAAAAAGCACAGTCCTGTTTAGTATTAGTAAACATTTTGTTTAATGCTTACTAAAAATAACAGAACTGAGCGTGATTTACAATATAAATTTAAGCGTCGGCACTAAATTTTTTTCGTGTCTCATCATTCTTGATTCTTTTGACTGCTTGATAGCTGTTATAGCCGCTGCGTTGTTCAAAATCATCTAAAATATTCTTTTCATCTGCTTTGCCGGGAATCACTTTTTTAAAGTTGCGATAGTCATTCATAAACTCATCGCGATCAACTTCTCTTTCATAATAGTCTTCAACACGATTGAAAAAGTGAATGACATCGACCATCTCATCTTGAGACCAATCCACATCAATAGGGTATTGATATTCCATTTCTGTGTTCCTCCTATCTAATTGAATTCACAAATATTATAACATGCAAGAAATCCTGAAACGTAAAAAAACCGCCGAGCTTGAGCCCGACGGTCTGTTATATGCTTAATCTAATGTTGGGTTGTATTACATAGTGTGGATTGGTAATCCGATTGCTTTTTCAGCAGCTTCCATAGTCATTTCACCTAAAGTTGGGTGAGCATGAACTGTTAATGCGATATCTTCAGCATTCATACCAGATTCAATTGCTAAACCTAATTCAGAGATGATGTCAGAAGCACCTGCACCTACAACTTGTGCACCTACTAATGTGTCATCTTCTTTAAGAGTAATCAATTTAACGAATCCAGTTGTATCGTTTAATGATAAAGCACGGCCGTTTGCTGCGTAAGGGAATTTAGAAGCTTTGTATTCTAAACCTTCTTCTTTCGCTTGCGCTTCAGTGTAACCTACTTGTGCTAATTCTGGTTCAGTGAAGCATACTGCAGGCATACCGATGTAGTCTACTGCAGATTTTTCGCCTGAGATTGCTTCAGCAGCAATTTTACCTTCATAGCTTGCTTTGTGTGCAAGTGGTAAACCAGGAACGATGTCGCCGATAGCGTAGATGTTGTCAGCTGATGTACGGCTTTGTTCGTCAACTTCTAATAAGCCGCGTTCGCCGAATTTAAGGCCAAGTTCTTCAAGACCCATTTCATCAGTGTTTGGACGACGACCTACTGTTACTAATACGTAGTCAGCTTCGATTGTTTTTTCTTCGCCTTTTGCTTCGTAAGTAACTTTAACGCCGTTTTCAGTTTCTTCAGCAGATTTAGCCATCGCTTGAGTAACGATTTCCATGCCTTTTTCTTTCATTTTTTTCTTAACAGGTTGCGTCATTTGTTTTTCGAAGCCGCCTAAGATATCTTTAGCACCTTCTAAAATTGTAACTTCTGTACCGAAGTTCGCAAATGCTGTACCTAATTCAGAACCAATGTAACCGCCGCCTACAACTACTAATTTCTCAGGCGCTTCTTGTAAGTTTAAAGCACCAGTTGAGTCGATTACGCGCTCACCGAATTTGAAATTAGGAATTTCGATCGGTCTAGAACCAGTTGCGATGATTGCGTTTTTGAAGTTGTAAGTTTGAGCACTTTTTTCGTCCATTACACGTAAGCTGTTTTTGTCATGGAAGTAAGCTTCACCTTTAACAATTTCAACTTTGTGACCTTTTAATAAGCCTTCAACGCCGCCTGTTAATTTGTTAACAACAGACTTTTTGAATTCTTGAACTTTTTCATATTTAAGTTCAACATCTTTAGCGATGATACCAAGATTCTCAGAGTTTTTAGATTCTTGGAATACGTGTGATACGTGTAATAATGCTTTAGATGGGATACATCCTACGTTCAGACATACACCGCCTAATTCGCCTTTCTCAACGATTGTAACTTTTTGTCCCATTTGTGCTGCACGAATTGCTGCAACATAACCCCCAGGACCTGCTCCGATTACAATAGTATCTGTTTCAATTGGAAAATCACCAACTACCATGTTTTACCCCTCCATTAATAATAATTCTGGATTATTTAATAAACGTTTGATGTGGTTCATTGCGTTTTGACCAGTAGCACCGTCAATTTGTCTATGGTCAAAGCTTAATGATAATGCTAATACAGGCGCTGCTACAATTTCTCCATCCTTAACAATTGGTTTTTGAGCGATACGGCCGATACCTAAGATAGCCACTTCAGGGTGGTTAATTACAGGTGTGAACCATTGACCGCCTGCAGAACCGATGTTACTAATTGTGCATGAAGCACCTTTCATTTCGTCAGAAGTTAATTTACCGTCGCGTGCTTTAACAGCAAGCTCATTAATTTCATCTGAAATTTCGAACATTGATTTGCGATCAGCATGTTTAACAACAGGAACTAATAGACCGCGGTCTGTATCAGCAGCAATACCGATGTTCCAGTAATGTTTATGAACTACTTCACCGTTTGCATCATCAAATTCAGTATTTAATGCTGGGTATTTCTTAAGTGCTGAAACTAATGCTTTAACAACGTAAGGTAAGAATGTTAATTTAGTACCTTGTTCCGCAGCAATTTCTTTGAATTTCTTACGGTGATCCCATAATGCTTGAACTTCTACTTCGTCCATCAATGTTACGTGAGGCGCAGTATGTTTAGAGTTAACCATTGCTTTCGCAATTGCTTTACGCATTGCAGGGATTTTTTCGCGTGTTTCTGGATATTCGCCTTCAGCTGATACAGGTGCTGATGCAGCTTCTTGTGCTGGTGCTGCTTCAGATGCTGTTTCAGTTGATTCAGCACTTGGAGCATCTCCGCTTAAGTAAGCTTCAACGTCAGCTTTAGTGATACGGCCGTTTTTGCCAGTACCTTGAACAGCTTTGATGTTTACATCGTTTTCACGAGCAAATTTACGTACAGAAGGCATAGCTTTAACTCTTCTGTTTTCATCTACTTCTTCTTCAGATGAAGCTGATCTTTCAAAATGGTCAGAACCTTCTTCTGAAACAGAAGCTGCTTGTTCTTTAGTTTCTTCTTGACCAGCATCGCCGGCTTTGTCTTCTTCAGCATCGCCTTCATGGCTGTGTCCGCCTTTGAATGACATTTCTTCTGCATCTGGTGAATCGATTTTGATAATTGTATCGCCGACTACTGCTACAGTACCTTCGTCTACTACAACTTCTTC
The DNA here is from genome assembly GCF_025561445.1 of Staphylococcus sp. IVB6181. Lineage (NCBI taxonomy): Bacteria > Bacillati > Bacillota > Bacilli > Caryophanales > Staphylococcaceae > Staphylococcus > Staphylococcus sp. IVB6181. The sequence continues at coordinate 1,977,830 of NZ_CP095096.1, forward strand.
AATTGTTCCTGAAACTGGAGAAGGGATTTCTACTACAGATTTGTCGTTTTGAACCTCACATAGAATATCGTCTTCTTCAATTTTGTCTCCAGCTTTAACAAACCACTTTACAATTTCACCTTCGTGGATACCTTCACCAATATCGGGTAATTTAAATTCAAATGCCACGTTCTTGTCCTCCTAAAAGTCATTTTAAGTCACATAAACCAAGACAAAACTGCTAGATTGAAACAAAAATGTCTACATTCGAGTTAAAACCCTAGAGACGACAGGTTTGCTGAAATCTAATCAATATATTGTTCTAGTTTATATTTTGACATAAAAGTTGATTTCGTTTCAACGAAATAATATCTTCAAAAATTTATACTAACTTGTAGACAAATCATTTGCCCCTGCCTATTTCAATGACCAAGCAAGAGCAAATAATACTGTCTGGCTTACTAGGTAGTAAAACGCTTACTTCATATCTACCCAAAAGCCCGTCTGAATATGCCGACTTGTTCGCGCAATTTTAAACAATTAGAAGTTTAAAGTCGCTTTAGCTTTTTCAACGATGTCGTTTTTGTTTGGCAACCAAACGTTTTCCGCTTCAGTGAACGGATAAACAGTGTCAGCTGCTGCTACACGAGCAATCGGAGCTTCTAATGAAAGGATTGTGCGTTCTGAAAGTTCAGCAACTACTTGCGCACCTACACCAGCTTGGCGTTGTGCTTCTTGAACCATCACTGCACGGCCTGTTTTTTCAACTGAAGCTACTAAAGTGTCAAAGTCGATCGGTTGTACTGTACGTAAGTCGATAACTTCTGCAGATACACCGTCTTTTTCAAGGTCTTCCGCTGCTTTTAATGCTTCTTGAACCATAGCGCCGTACGCGATTAATGTAATGTCGTTACCTTCGCGTTTAACTTTTGCTTTGCCAAGTTCAATTTCATATTCCTCTTCAGGAACTTCTTCACGGAATGAACGGTATAATTTCATGTGTTCTAAATAAACAACAGGGTCGTTGCTTCTGATTGCAGAAATTAATAATCCTTTTGCATCATATGGGTTTGATGGGATAACTACAGTTAATCCTGGAGATTGTGCCAAGATACCTTCTAAGTTATCTGCGTGTAATTCAGGTGTATGCACACCGCCGCCGAATGGTGCACGGATTGTAACTGGTGCTTCTTTTGTGTTGCCTGAACGGAATCTTGTACGAGCGATTTGACCTGCAACAGAGTCAAATACTTCGAATACGAATCCTAAGAATTGGATTTCCATTACTGGACGGTAACCTTCAACAGTTAATCCAAGTGCTAAACCGCCGATTCCTGATTCAGCAAGCGGAGTATCGAATACTCGATCTTCACCGAATTCTTTTTGTAAACCTTCCGTTACACGGAATACACCACCGTTAACACCAACATCTTCACCAAAAAGCAAAACATTTTCGTCGTTTTGAAGTTCAGTTTTAAGTGCGTTGTTAATCGCTTGTACCATTGTCATTTGTGCCATGGCTTACTTCGACTCCTTCTCTTTGTAAATTTCATACTGTTCTTTTAAATTTTGAGGCATTTCATCGTACATGATTTCCATCAAATCAGTAACAGTTTGTTTTTCAACTTTATCAGCTGCTTTAATTGCAGTTTTGATTTCGTCTTTCGCACGTTCGATTACTTCGTTTTCTTTTTCTTCATTCCATAAGCCTTTAGCTTCTAAGAATGCTCTGAAACGAACTAATGGGTCTTTTTTCTCCCAATCAGAATCTTCATCTGAAGTTCTGTAACGTGTCGGGTCGTCCCCAGCCATTGTATGCGGACCATAACGGTAAGTCATTGTCTCGATTAATGTAGGACCTTCGCCATTAACAGCACGGTCGCGTGCTTCTTTAGTAGCTTGATATACAGCTAATGGGTCCATACCGTCTACTTGAATTCCAGGGATACCTACTGCAATTGCTTTTTGAGCTAATGTTAAAGCTGCAGTTTGTTTGCTTCGTGGTGTAGAGATTGCGTAGTTGTTGTTTTGAATTACAAAGATCGCTGGCACTTTATATGCAGAAGCGAAGTTGATACCTTCGTAGAAGTCACCTTGTGATGAACCGCCGTCACCAGTGTAAGTGATTGCTACTGCTTTTTTACCGCGTTTTTTCAATCCTAATGCAACACCGGCAGTTTGAATGTATTGTGCACCGATGATGATTTGAGGACTGAATGCGTTAACGCCTTCAGGGAATTGGTTACCTTTATAGTGCCCTCTTGAGAATAAGAAAGCTTCTGTTAATGGTAAACCATGCCAAATAATTTGAGGAACATCACGATATCCTGGTAAAATCCAGTCTTCTTTTTCAAGTGCATATTGAGATGCAAGTTGTGATGCTTCTTGACCAGCAGTTGGAGCGTAGAAACCTAAACGTCCTTGTCTGTTTAAAGAAACTGAACGTTGGTCTAGAACACGTGTCCAAACCATTCTTTCCATCAACTCAACTAATTGTTCATCAGTTAAATCTGGTACTAAGTCTTCGTTCACTACATTACCTTTTTCGTCCAATACTTGGACCATCTTAAATTGTGCTTCAGTATCTTTCAATACTTGCTCAGCGTCGAATTGGGCTTGTAACTTCGGAGCCATTCAATTCACCATACCTTTCCCGTATAATAGAAAATTCATTTCATCCATAAATTAGTATATCATACATTATTAAAACTGTTAAATGAATTATAAAAGTTCTGTATCACTTGTGTTAAGTACAGTTATAGAACCTGTACCAGTCAAATATCTATAACTGTACCATTGTTGTTTACTTAATCTGTTGTGCTGCTTCCATTTGTTTTCCGCGTTCATCACGTGTCTTGCTGTAAGCTTTGATTTTTTTGTTTACGTCTTTGTATGAATCGTCAATTGCTTTTGTTTTCTCATCAATTTGTGATTGATTTGCTTGTCCGTTTGATTTTACGATGTATTCAAATAAATCTTTTTCTTTATCTAAGCTGTTTTTATATGCTTTTGCATAATCATCATGTGCTTTATAGTTTTTCTCAACGGCTTCATTTGTTTTTTCAATTGCTTCTTTACGTTTTTTGTTTCGAAGATCTTTTGTTTTCTTTTTAGCCTCTTCGAATTTTTTCTCAGATGCATCAAAAGCTTGTTCTTCTTTTTTGAACTCATCTTCGCGTTGATTGATATTATTAACAATTTTCTTAGATGTATCTACTACCTTACTTGTATCTTTACCATTAATCTTCTTAGCTAAATCATTTTTTTCATTAGTAAGTTTATTCAATTTTTCGCCGACTTTTACGGCTGTATTTTCTTTTTCAACTGCTTGTTTAAGTGTCTTGTTGTACTCTTTAATGTCATGGCTGTCTGTTGTACAAGCGCCTAATAATAGAGAGGATGCAATCACTAAACCTAATGTTTTATTAACTTTCATGCTTCAATATACCTCCTTGGGGATTTCAATAATGATGTTAATTAATTTTAAGCTATTTCGCAAATACTTTTCTGTTCTATCTCGATATTTTTTGTTATATTTTAAAATAAGGACGGTGTATGACATGATTACAATGAAAGATATAATTCGAGACGGACATCCAACGCTTCGTGCTAAAGCAGAAGAAGTGAAATTTCCTTTATCAGAAGAAGATCGCAATAAACTATTAGAAATGCATGAATTCTTAATCAACAGTCAAGATGACGAAATTGCACGCAAATACAAACTACGTTCAGGTGTAGGTATTGCTGCACCGCAATTGAATATTTCAAAACGTATGCTTGCTGTACACTTGCCGGATGACGGCAACGGCAAATCTTACGAATTAATGCTGATTAACCCTAAAATTGTCAGCTACAGCGTTCAAGAAGCTTACCTTCCTACTGGCGAAGGCTGCTTAAGCGTAGATGAAGATATTCCAGGTTTAGTGCATCGCCATAACCGAATTACTGTCAAAGCCAAAGATATCGACGGCAATGATATTAATTTACGTCTTAAAGGCTATATCGCGATTATCGTACAACATGAAATCGATCATTTAGACGGTATCATGTTTTATGATCATATTGATAAAGAAAATCCGCTTCAACCTCACGAAGATGCCATCCGTCTTTTTGATGAATAAGCAAAACCAAAATGAAGAGGCCCATAAAATATGCGGCCTCTTTTTGCATGCTGTTTAACAGATTTTGTTATTTCTTTCTTTATAATAGCGAATCAAATCTTCAACTGTTATTTTTTCGCACAAGTCCGCAATCAAGTCATATGGAATATTTTTCGGATTCGACATCCGTACACAACTCTTTCCCATATTCAGCTTAGTCGGTACTTCTTGTTCATATCTATGGATAAACCAAGATTTTAAATCTTCATCACCGTATAATCCCATATGATACAAACCGATAAAATTTTTCTGTGCTGCTATACTCACAAAAGGCAAAGGTACATCTGGATTGCCTAAATAACCTTGAGGATAGCGTTCTAACGGTACTGCAAAAGTCGGCATACCATATTGCATTACTGGTTGAAATCCTTTCGGCAAATGCTTTAGTATCACTTCAAACAACTGCACAAATGCAGGTCTCCGCTTTCCATCAATCTGTGCAATGTAGTCTTCTATCTCTGTCATCCCATCGCTCCTTAAATATTAAATAAATACATCTTTTCGTAATTGATACCTTACATTTAATTCATCCAATCCTTTTGTGAGGGATTGCATCATTGATTCATCTACCCATTCCGGATCATGATGATGTCTGATAAAGTGCTGATTGCCAGAAACATTATCAACAACTTGACGATATTCGAAGAACACCAGAATTTCTTTTCCGCGTTTTTCAAATACTATCCCTTTTAAAATCTTGTCTTTTCTTTCTTTTTCCCTTTTTACATCTTCAAGAATACGTTTTGTATTACTCATTGTCCTCACCCGCTTTTCAACGTTATTCATTCGCGCAGCATCACATTTTCTCTTTGTTTTATTTTACCACAACCTTTTTCATGTTCCTTTCTAGAGAACAAGGGATTATGTTTGTGCAATGAGAAGTAAAACCGCTTTATTTATTGAATTACATCATGTAAAATGAATAATAACTGTAAATGTATATAGGAAGCTATCATACATTGCAAACAAGAACGTCATTCATAACAAACCTAGCAAACATACTGGGCAGTTAAGCTGGTATGTTGTATTTATTTTCAGATTAAACAAAATGTACCAACTTCAAATAATGAACTAGGCTTGAATTTACTATAAATATGATTAACTGAACAAACTTAGGAGGAAATTATAAACTATGGCAATTTACAAAGTATTTTATCAAGACGACAAATCAGAAGTAATCGTTCGTGAGAACACACATACGATTTACGTAGAAGGCAACTCAGAAGAAGAAGTAAGAAAATATCTTAAAAACAGAAACTATAACATTGAGTTCATTACTAAATTAGAGGGCGCACATATAGAATATGAACAAAAATCACCTGATTATAAAGTGGAGCATATTCAATAATGAAACAACTCAAAAACAATGAGGTCGGTGTATACGCACTTGGCGGTCTCGGTGAGGTCGGCAAGAATACGTACGCAGTTGAATATAAGGATGAAATCGTTTTAATCGATGCCGGAATCAAATTCCCGGATGATAACCTGCTTGGTATCGATTATGTTATCCCTGACTATTCTTATCTTGTACAAAACAAAGATAAAATCATCGGCCTGTTTATTACACATGGACATGAAGACCATATCGGCGGTGTGCCCTTCTTATTAAAAGAACTTAACGTACCGATTTATGGCGGTCCATTAGCACTTGGTCTGATCAGAAATAAATTAGAAGAACATCACCTATTAAGAACAGCAGAATTGCATGAAATTACTGAAGACAGCGAGATCAACTCTAAACACTTCAATGTATCATTTTATTTAACAACACACAGTATTCCTGAAGCATACGGTGTGATTGTAAGTACACCAGAAGGCAAAATTGTGCATACAGGCGATTTCAAATTCGACTTCACACCTGTAGGTACACCGGCAAATATCGCTAAAATGGCTAAATTAGGCGAAGAAGGCGTATTAGCATTATTATCTGACTCAACTAACGCACTCGTACCTAACTTTACATTAAGCGAACGCGAAGTCGGTCAAAACGTTGATAAAATCTTCCGCAAATGTACTGGAAGAATTATCTTTGCGACCTTCGCATCTAATATCTACCGTGTACAACAAGCAGTAGAAGCCGCAATTAAATACAACCGTAAAATTGTTGTTTTCGGGCGTTCTATGGAAAACAACATCAAAATCGGTATGGAACTCGGCTATATTAAAGCACCGCCTGAAACATTTGTCGAACCTAATAAAATCAACTCAGTCCCTAAACATGAGCTCTTGATTTTATGTACAGGTTCTCAAGGTGAACCAATGGCAGCTTTATCACGTATTGCGAATGGTACACATAAACAAATTAAAATTATTCCTGAGGATACAGTGGTATTCAGTTCATCCCCTATCCCAGGCAATACAAAGAGTATCAACCGTACTATCAACGCTTTATATCGTGCAGGTGCTGAAGTTATTCACAGCAAGATTTCAAACATTCATACGTCTGGACACGGTTCACAAGGCGATCAGCAATTAATGCTGCGCTTAATCCGTCCTAAATACTTCATGCCGATTCATGGTGAATACCGTATGCTGAAAGCACATTCGCAAACAGGTATTGAATGCGGTGTTGATGAAGATAACGTATTTATCTTTGATAATGGTGATGTCTTAGCTTTAACTAGAGACTCTGCACGTAAAGCAGGACGTATTCCTTCAGGCGATGTCTTAGTAGACGGCAGCGGTATCGGAGATATCGGCAACGTTGTCATCAGAGACCGTAAATTGTTATCTGAAGAAGGTTTAGTCATTGTTGTTGTAAGTATTGACTTCAATACCAACACATTGCTTTCTGGACCGGATATCATTTCCCGCGGTTTTGTGTACATGCGCGAATCCGGACATTTAATCTATGATGCACAGCGCAAGATTAAAACAGAAGTGATTTCGAAATTGAACCAAAACAAAGAAATTCAATGGCACCAAATCAAATCTTCTATCATTGAAACGCTGCAGCCGTACTTATTTGAAAAAACTGCACGTAAACCAATGATTCTGCCTGTTATCATGAAAGTAAATGAAAACGGCGAACAAGTAACACCGACGAAAAAACCAAAATCATCTAGACCTAAACGTTCGAATAAAAAATCAAACGGCGACAACAAACAAAACAACCGCAGCAGCAAAGATAATCATAAACATGCGACAAACAAACGCCGTACAAACAACGCAAATAAATCACGCAATCCAAGAAGCCGCAAACCGCATCACAAAAAAGAGGCTTCAAAACAAAACCAAAAAGAATCACAAGCTAAACAAGACTAATACAGTGTAAGCTAAACACTTTAGAAGATAAGAAAAGCACATTCCGCGGAATGTGCTTTTCTGTATGCTTATATTTTCTATGTTTATAAACTTTCTTTAATTGAGTTAGTGGACGAGTTTTTTCTCGAAACGGTTCAAGTCATTATCATGACCAATCATAATCAGGATATCTCCTAATTCGATATTCATATTAGGATCTGGCGAAATAATAACGTCTTTGCCGCGCTTAATCGCAATAATGTTGATACCGAAATTCGCACGAATATCCAAGTCTACAATCGTTTGACCTGCAATGCGTTCGTTGGCTTTCGCTTCAACAATTGAATATTCATCCGCAAGTTCAAGGTAATCCAAGACACTTGCACTCGCAATATTATGAGCAATACGACGGCCCATATCACGTTCTGGGTGTACGACTAAATCGGCACCGATTTTATTCAAAATCTTAGCATGGTAGTCATTTTGCGCTTTCGCAATAACTTTTTTAACGCCTAACTCTTTTAGAATCAAAGTCGTTAATGTACTCGTTTGGATATTTTCACCAATCGCAACAATGACTTGATCAAAGTTGCGGATCCCTAAACTTTTCATAACCGCTTCATCTGTTGTATCAGCAACCACTGCATGTGTCGCAATTTCACTGTATTCATTTACACGGGCTTCGCTTAAATCAATCGCCATCACGTCCATGCCTAATGCATTCAGTTCACGGACAATACTGCCGCCGAAACGCCCCAATCCTATAACAACGAATTCTTTTTCCATAGCAACCTCCACAAAATAAAAGTGAGATAAGGCAATGAACGCTTTGCATCATTTACAGATGCATACGCTGCCTCACCTCACCTAAGACTCAATATCAATAATGACCTTCATCATTTTTACCTTCAACATAATCTTTGTTGAAGATGAATAATCTCATTAATAATATTAACGATGGAACAAGCAAAAGTAAACCAAGAATTGCCGCAATGGTTAAAGCAAGTGCCATTGTATCATCTGCACTGTGCAACTCACCATTGATATACGGGTATAAAATGTATGGCCATTTACTGATACCATAACCTGCTACGGCTGTACCCATTTGTGCAATCACAAGCATAAATACTGTTCCAGGTGATTTTTTCATTATAGATAAAATCCATGCGGCCAACAAGCATAAAATACTTAATGCAAACAGCCACCAATATTGACCGACCATAATGTCAAAGTGCTGTTTGTTTTGAGAACGCAATGTGATGAAAGTAAATAAAGATACTAAAGCCATCGGAGGCCCCCAGAAAATAAACCACATGCGTATAATATTATAAGCTTTCATATTTTCTGCTTTACGTGCATAGTAAGCAAGGAAACCTGCTGAAATATACATAACGGATACTAGGGATAAGAAGACAACAGCCCAAGCAAACGGACTGAAGAATAAATCTACCCAGTTTAAATCCACGCCTGTACCTTTGTTGGTCTTATGGATATAACCGCCTTCAGAAATAACAAGTCCCATACTTAATGCGGCTGGAATAAATAAACCAGAAACACTATGCAAGACGAGCCAAGAGAATTTTGAATCAGGTCCGTAGTTTTGGAAAGCGTAGAAACTGCCGCGAATCGTCAGCAAGATCAACGCAATAGAACCAGGCACCAATAAAACTGAACCATAGTAATATGCGAAGTCCGGGAAGAATCCGACAATCCCTACTGTAAAGAACACCAAGAACACGTTCGTGACTTCCCAAACCGGGTTTAAATAGCGCCCGATCAGCGGAACTAATGTACTTTCAGTGCCTCTTAATTTCGATTGTAAAATGAAGATACCTGCCCCAAAGTCAATCGAACCTACGATAATATACAAGAATAGGAATAGATAAAGAACAATCATACCAAACGCTGTGATACTCATGATGCTTCACCTCGGCTCTCTTCTAATTTTTCAACATCTTTATACGGCGGGTTATTCTTGAACATACGTATTAAGACATATGTCGCAGTGAATAGAATAATAAAGTAAACTACACCAAAGGCAATCGTTACACCCGTCAAGCCGCTTGCACGTGTTGCGGCTTCAGAAACTCTCATATAGCCTCTTATAATCCACGGTTGACGACCCATCTCTGTTAAGAACCAACCGAATTCGATAGATAACATTGCGGCAGGTCCTGTAAGCAAAATGCCGTATAATAAACTTTTATTGGTTGAGAAATTGCGCCATTTTTTAACAATACGTGTCAGAACATAAATACCTGAAACAACAAGACAGAAGATACCGCCGACCACCATTAAATCAAAGAAATAGTGAACGATTAAAGGCGGCTGTTCATCTTTAGGGAAACTGTTCAACCCTTTAACTTCTGTTTTGACATTATTGTCTGATAAGAAGCTTAGTAAGCCAGGCAATCTAATTGCGCCTTTGACTTCTTGTGTCTTTTCATCCAGTACACCAAAGAGTACCAGATCCGCGTTTTTCTCATCTTCAAAATGCCATTCATATGCGGCTAATTTTTCAGGTTGCTCGTTATGCAAGAACTTCGCTGACAAGTCCCCTGCCAACATTGAACCTAAAGTAAAGATCAAGCCGACTGTCATTGTCAGTTTCAAAGCCTTTTTATGATAAGCTTTATCTTTTTCAAATTTGCCTTTTAATAACTTAAATGCCGCAATCGCAGCTAATATAAAGGCCATTGTCATAATTGCAGTTGTAATCACGTGGAATGCTCGAACCCCGAAAGAAGCGTTGAACATTGCTGCGACGGGATCTACATAAAGCATTTTGCCATCAGACATTTTAAATCCATCCGGCGTATTCATAAATGAGTTAACAGAAGTGATGAAGAAGGCAGATAATGTACCGCCCAGCACAACTGGAATACTCATAATCAAATGTGTCCATTTATTTTTGAAACGTTCCCATGTATAGAAGTAAATACTTAAGAAAATCGCTTCAAAGAAGAATGCAAAGACTTCCATAAATAGCGGCAAGGCTATCACGTGTCCTGCAACTCTCATAAATTCCGGCCAAAGCAATGATAATTGAATTTCAATAATGGTACCTGTCACAACACCGACAGCTACGGTAACCGCATAACCTTTGGCCCACCTTTTAGCTAATGTAATATATTTTGCATCATTTCTCTTAATTCCAAGAAACTCCGCAATTGCGAACATAAGCGGCATGCCTACCCCTATCGTCGCAAAAATAATATGCACAGCTAAGGTCATACCGGTTAGAAATCTGCTTAATTCTACTGCTTCCATGATATCACCCTGTTCTCTTTATATTTGGTTACTGTACAATGCCCGCAATACTTTAAAGACAGCACTTTATACATTTTTGTACATTCAAATTCATGCAGTAACCTTGATTTTTATATTTCACTTTAATAAAGTTAAGTCATCAATTTATTGAAAGGAAAGATGATTAATGACGAATGTCGTAGTTTATACTCAAAACGAGTGTCCGCCTTGCCAATTCATTAAACAATATTTCGATCAGCATCAAGTTGCGTATACAGAGAAAAATATCTCTAATACAGAATACCGCAATGAGATGATAGATTATGATGCCTTTTCAACACCTTTTATCTTGATTGACGATACACCTATGTATCAAGTCGACTTGGATAAAATTAATGAATTGCTGAAAATTGAAGGAAATTAAAGTGAATTTGAATGCACGCTATTAATTTCTACCATTAAATTAAGACTTTTAAACAAAACAAAAGCAAGCGTACATAGGCACAGTACCCTTAATGTTACGCTTTATTGTGCTAGTTTACAATCATTCTAATCAAGAATTCAATAATATCAAATAGTTATTTAAACTTTCGTCACAATTTCGTAATACCTTAGTTTATTTCTGGCAAATATTAAAAACTATGTATATTGATTGGAATGCTCAACTAAATGAACATACAAAAAACCGTGAAAATGATGCAAGCATCATTCACGGTTTTATTTTATTAATTAAGCATTTTGTGTATATTCATTAACAAGTGCTACAACTTCGTCAGATGTTGCACAGTTGACTGCTTTAGCTGCTAATTCTTTCATTTGTCCTTCGCTTAATCCTCTGATCAAACGACGTGCTTTAAGAATAGATGTCGCACTCATTGAGAACTCATCTAAACCAAGACCTAATAATAAAGGAATTGCAGTTTGGTCTCCGGCCATTTCACCGCACATACCTGTCCATTTACCCTCAGCATGTGATGCTTCAATTACACGTTGAACTAAACGTAAAATTGCTGGGTTGTATGGTTGGTATAAGTATGAAACGCGTTCTGACATACGGTCAGCAGCCATTGTATATTGAATCAAGTCATTTGTTCCGATACTGAAGAAGTCTACTTCTTTAGCGAAGACATCTGCAAGTGCAGCTGTAGATGGAATTTCTACCATGATACCTAATTCGATATCATCTGACACTTCAACGCCTTCATTTTTAAGGTTTTGACGTTCTTCTTCAAGCAATGCTTTTGCATCGCGGAATTCTTGAATCGTCGCAACCATTGGGAACATAATGTTTAATTTTCCGTAAACAGAAGCACGTAATAACGCACGTAATTGCGGACGGAAAATTTCAGGTTGTGCTAAGCACAAACGAATAGCACGGTAACCTAAGAATGGGTTCATTTCTTCAGGCAAGTCAAGATAAGGAAGTTCTTTATCTCCACCAATATCTAAAGTACGAACAACAACACGTTTGCCTTCCATTGCTTCAAGCACAGCTTTGTATGCTTCGAATTGTTCGTCTTCAGTCGGCATTTGATCGCGTCCCATATAAAGGAACTCAGTACGATATAACCCAATACCTTCTGCGCCGTTTTCGATTACACCTGGTAAATCGTTAGGTGTTCCGATGTTGGCAGCTAATTCTACATGATGGCCGTCTTCTGTTACAGATTCAGAATCACGTAATTTTTGTAATTCTTTTTTGTCTTTGAAGAAGTTATCGCGTTTTTCTTGATACTCTGCCACAACATCTTCGCTTGGATTGATAATAACATCACCTGTCATACCATCTACGATAATGATGTCGCCCGCTTCCACTTCTTCTGTAATAGATTTAGTACCTACTACTGCTGGAATTTCTAATGAACGACTCATGATGGCAGAGTGAGATGTTCTGCCTCCAATGTTAGTTACGAATCCTTGCACATATTGTTTGTTAAGTTGTGCAGTATCTGAAGGTGTTAAGTCATTCCCGATAATGACAACACTTTCATCAATGATACTTGGATTTGGTAAATCCACACCTAAAATATGTGCTAATACACGTTTAGATACGTCGCGGATATCTGCTGCACGTTCTGCCATGTATTCATTGTCCATTGATTCAAATATTGTGATAAATTGATTTGAAACATCTGTTAATGCTTGTGCCGCATTAACATTTTCGTTTTTGATTTTGTCTTCAATAGGTTGGATAAGTTCAGGATCTTCAAGTACTAATAAATGTGCATCGAAGATCGCAGCTTTATCTGCGCCTAATTGTTGTTCAGCATTGTTTCTGATTTTAGTCAATTCAACTTTTGATGTGTTAAGTGCGCCGTTAAATTTAGCAACTTCAGCCTCTGTATCAGTGACCGTTTCATTATCAAACGTTAAGTCAGGTTCAACTAATAAATAGGCTTTTGCGATTGCAACACCGTCAGATGCTGCAATCCCGTTAATTGTTTTAGCCATATTATTTAGTTAAGCCTTCTTTTGATAAAACGTCAGTGATAGCTTGAATTGCATCAGCTTCGTCGCTTCCGTCAGCATAGATAGTGATGTCAGCATCTTTACCTACGCCTAAGCTCATAACACCCATAATTGATTTTAAGTTGACTTTTTTGCCGTTATATTCTAATTGAATATCTGAATCAAATTTTGAAGCTGTTTGTACAAGCATTGTAGCTGGACGAGCATGAATACCTGTTTCGTCAATGATAGTGTATGATTGTTGTTCCATAATAATCTTTCTCCTTCGCATCCATTAATTGGTGATAAGCTCACCTGAACATTATTACACCTTAACATTACCAAAATATGCCTCTAAATTCAATTTGTTTAACCCTTGCAGAGACATGATTTTAGTGTTTTTGTGAAAATATGCACAATTATTTTGCTTACTTATTCTCTAATAACTTTTTGGCAACGTTTTCACATTTTTGAATGTGATCTTCGCCCATTTTCTTCATAAAGTAATAACTGATTGAAGCTGAAATCGCTTGCCCGACAAACGGGAACCATTTCGTCTGTTTGGCTGCTGTTCTTTTCGCAACATCTCTGACAATTATTTTCAAAATACCTTTAGAAATCGTTCTGCCGATAAATTGACTGCCTTGGATAGATGCCGCAGCTAACACACGTTCTTTCAAGTCATCACTCATACGATTCACTTGTTTATGATCTACACCGTAAATTTTATTGATATCTTCGATAATATCTTTCATCAGCTTTAAGTCGACACCGAAACCTAAACCGGGAATCGGAACGACACTTGCTGTAGATGATAAAAATGATTTCTTTCTTACAAGCTCTTCCGCGCGTTCGCGTCTTTCCTGCAAGTCTTTTGCATTAACCGGTAATCTCCCTTTTTTTGAAACAGGGTCGATTTTTAAGACTTTATGACCGATTTTATCAGTCGTGCCTTTAATAAATTTATCTTTTATCCCCATATTTTAATTCTCCTCTATTATTACTTCTTCCTCTTTATGTGATACCCGAACGAAGACGACTTTTAAATATTTGGATGGCTTGAAATGCGGATGTGTTTTGAAATCTTTTGGAAGTCCCATAGCTTCTTCAATCTCAAAATCAACATTTTGCTCGTTCAGCGTCTTTTTAATCATGTTTTTAAACGTTTTTGAAGTCAGTGCACTTGAGTTGGTACTTAAAATCAAAGTACCGCCATCGCTGAGTATCGGCAATGCCTCTTCGATTAATTTGTGATAGTCTTTTTGCACAGTGAATACTTTCTTTTTATTGCGTGCAAAACTTGGCGGATCAATCACAATTGTGTCATAAAGCTTGCCGTGTCTTGCCGCATAATGATAAAAGTCAAACGTATCCATCACATAAATATATTGTGTTTTCGGGTCTATACCATTTACCCCAAAATTCTCTTCCGTCAAACTTCTTGAGCGGTTAGCTAAATCAACACTTGTTGTTTCTAACGCTGTTTGAGCCGCAATGACTGAGAATGCGCCTGTATAACTGAATAAGTTTAATACACTGCGCTCAGGTGCATAAACATCTCTCAATTTCTTTCTGACTTCTTTTTGGTCTAAGAAAATACCTGTCATAGGTCCATCGTCTAAATCAACATTATAAAATGTGAAGTTTTCTTCGATGACAATCGGGAATTCAGGTGCTTCACCTGTCACAAAGCCGCTTTTTACATCACTGTCTTTAAAGCGTGTCTTTTCGAAAATAGATGTATACGGGAACACAGCTTTGATTGCTTCTAGTACATTATATCTGAACTTATAAATACCTTTTGAATACCATTGAATCAATAAATGGCGATTATAATAGTCGATTGTCAAACCGCCTACACCGTCTCCTTCTGCGTTGAATAGACGAAACGCATTTGTACCATCGATATCAAAATAATATTGTCTGTAATCTAAAGCCGCTTCAAACAAACCTTCAAAGAATGAAGTATCGATTGTTTCTTGTGCATCATAACTTAATACCCAGCCAAGACCTTTATGCTGACGGCCTACGTAAGCCGTAGCAATATAACGGCCGTCATCAGTAATGATATGGAAAATATCCCCGTCTTTTAAATGACTATGTTCAAAAATGTCTTCTTCATCTACTAAAGGATACTGGTTTAAATATTTTTGTTCTTTGCCTTTATTTAAAATTGCTGTCTTCATAATTATTATTCCGCCTTCTATGTGTAGTTACTTTCATCTTAACGTATAATACAGTCCCTTTCTAAACAGAACAACTAAAAAAATAAAAAAGCCGAGAAATCTTTATTTGATTTCTCGACTTCAGCTTGTTGTTAATGGTCCGGTGTTCTTAATTGAATAATAAATGCAATGGTTACCGCAACAAGCATTATAAATAAAATCGGTGTGATAAAAATTGATAATAATAAGCCATGAATCATAATGTTCACGAATTCAGTAAGTAATTTGAAGAACAAGATACTTACCATGAAGAGTTGTGCATAGTACAGTTTGCCGCGTAAGAAATGCGTCAATGTTGTAATAATATAAGCGATGATGACAAGCAGCAATAGGAATAAAGTCACCCATTCAATAACATAAGATGTCTGTGACAATTCCCAATCGCCTGACATAAATAATCCATTACGGTTGTTCAATTCTAATAATGTGAATAAGAACAGAATCGTTCCGCAAATTAACTCTACAATACCTGGTTTGATCCATTTCGGTCGACGCATCCAATTCGGAATATCGTCTTCCTGCAAATCAATTTTATCTTTAATTGTCTTTTTAATTTTATCTTTTTTTGTTCTGATTTTCTCTAAGTCAATGCTTCTGCGTGTACGGTGTGTGAATTCTTGGGTACGTTCTTGAATTTCACGCAATTGTTCTTTCGTTTGGCTGATTGCACCATTTTTATCAGTTCTAGAGTATTCCATCTCTTCTCCAAGTTCTGCTTTAGTTAAAGGCAATGAACGTCTTAGGAATAAGAAGTTCCAAATCGACATTTGGCCTAAACACCACATCACTAAGAAGAAAGCATTGACACTTAAAATATCAATCAATGCAATTTCATGACTCTCTATTCTTCCGTATAACGAAATCTGAGATATTAAATAACTGATACCATACGTACAGATGATCCATAAATAATGTTCCTTCTGATGGTCGCTGTTAAGTTCGTCCTTATAAACAATATAGCCAATATGCACAATGAACGGGATAATAAAGATAACTGCGAAGAAACCGTAGACTTGTGTCATAAAGACAATTGTGATGAGGAAGAAAAAGATTCCTATTATAAGGAAGAAAATTGAAATATCATAATCATATTTTGTCGTGATAAATAACAAATAGCCGATCCAAAGCAATGCAACGCCGAATAAGATGATTAAGATGGCGCTGATGATAGGGAAATGGCCGATAAATTGACTCATAATCCGGATAATTTCAATAAAGAATGCATTGATGAAATCCCACACATTATTAATATGTAAGTCAACCTTGCTCCCCTTAGCAAGTTTATGGATGAATGATAAATTGAGCAGTACAATGATGCCAATTAAAAGTGAAACAATGCCAATAATCAAACTAAAAATGATCTCAGCGTGCTTCTTTATATACGACATGTTTTTCACCTCATAGTTATTATATATGAACAGACGTGTTGTGTCTTTAAAAATTATAGTAAATCATTCTATGGTAGTATATTAGAATTGGTCAGCACACTCAATCCTTTACTTTTGTTTTTACACAAATTTAATCTTTTGTCATCTTAATTCAATACCCGTTCTTATAAGGATGAATCGCAAAATGACCTTGACATCTAGTACTAAAAAGCATACATTTATTATAAATCAAATGAATAAATGCACTAGGGGTGTTTCGAACTGAGATGAAGCACATGCTTCAAACCCTTCGAACCTGATCTAGCTTGGACTAGCGTAGGAAAGTGCGGAAGATGAACCGGTTGTCGATTGAGGGTGGTACCGGTTTGTTCCGATGCCTGTTTCACGCTGCTTGCTAGACAAGTTTGCGTGTTTTTTATTTTTATAGGAGGAATTGATTCATTATGTCTAAAGGGCTTAAACTTTCAGATATCTTAGTTACTGTGTTAATCGCAGTCATCTTTGCAATCATTTACAACATTTGGAACCTTGTATACAAAGCGATGCAAGTGACTGGATTGCACTTAGAAGAATTATCTTATGGTATGTGGTTTGCTGCAGCTGTTGTTGCTTACCTGATCATTCCTAAAGCAGGCGTCGCTTTACTCGCTGAATTTGCTGCGGGTGCTGGTGAAACTATCGTCATGGGACGCTTTGATATTGCAACAATTATTTACGGCTTGCTTCAAGGTTTAGCATGTGAAATTATTTTTGCGATTTTCCGTTATAAATCACGCAAATTAATGGTGGCAGTCATTGCTGGTTTAGCAGCTGCACTTGTTACTTTCCCTATCGACTTCTACTATGGTTATCTTGGTGAAGTTGCAGGATGGAACTTATTCTTATATGTGTTCTTCCGTTGTATCAGCGGTATTGTATTAGCAGGGATTTTCCCATACTATCTTGTCAAAGCACTGGATCAAACCGGAGTTACCAAACTCTTCCGCCCTGCTTCTAAAAAAGATTACGACAATTTGTAAGGAGATATTATCTTGTTATTTGCTCAAAATTTACGACTCAAATATCCAAATGCACAAAATAAAATCTTTGATGGTTTAAATATAGAAATACCTGACAAACAAAAAGTCTTGCTTTTAGGTCCATCAGGCTGCGGCAAAAGTACTTTGCTTAATGTATTAAGCGGTATTGTACCGAACTTGATTGAATTGCCTATGAAGTATGATGACTTAAAAGCAGATTTAAACAGCGGTGTCATTTTCCAAGACCCGGATACACAGTTTTGTATGCCTAAAGTATATGAGGAATTAGCATTCGTATTAGAAAACAAACAAGTACCGCGTAAAGATATGGATGCGTTAATTCAACGTGCTTTAGAATCTGTAGATTTAGAAGTAGGTCCAAAACAAACCGTGTCTCAATTAAGCGGAGGTATGAAACAAAAATTAGCTATTGCTGAAACGGTACTCCAAGAAGCAGATACCCTCTTCTTGGATGAACCGACCGCTATGCTGGATGTAGATGCGACTGAGGATTTATGGAATAAAATCAAAGAGATGTGGCAAGATCAAACTGTACTCATCGTTGAGCATAAAGTAGAACATATTTGGGAACATGTCGATCGTGTCATATTAATGGGCCATGGCGGCCACATCATTGCTGATGACACACCTGAGGTAATATTGAACCAGCATGAAGATTTATTGACAGAATACGGCGTATGGCACCCTAAAGCTTGGGACCATGCACCACAACCAAATTTAAACGCTGCTGCACCTTCAAAAGCACGCTTTAAGTATACAGAGGGTGAAATTATCAGAGGCAAAAAGACCTTGATTCAAGTCCCTGACTTTGAAATTGGTGATGGCGAGTGGATTACGATTACCGGTAAAAACGGTGCCGGTAAAACCACTTTATTAGAATCGATGATGCAGCTGATTAAATATCGCGGTGCCATGTCCTATGACGGCCAACCGCTTCACAAAATTAAAGAAGCTGCCCAGCATATGTACTTGGTCTATCAAAATCCAGAACTGCAATTTATCACAAATTCAGTTTATGAAGAGATTTTCATCAACTTCAGCGGCCCTGATGCAGAAGCAGAAACAAAACAACTGATACAAATGTTGAATTTAGAAGCTGTTCAAGAACATCACCCGTTCGAATTATCTATGGGTCAAAAACGTCGATTAAGCGTCGCAACAGCGCTAAGCTCTCATGCTGATATTATCTTATTAGATGAGCCGACGTTTGGTTTAGACAGCCGCAACACATTTAATTTATTATCACTTTTCCAAAAACGTGTTGCACAAGGACAAACCATTATAATGGTTACACACGATCCGCATATTATCGAACGCTACCCTACAAGACGTATTGAGTTGCGCGATCATATGTTATGTGAAGATGAGCTTTTTGAAATGGAAGGTGAAGACAATGTTTGAAGCATGGAAAAAATATTTCACCTTCGTAGATGAAGTCAATATCATTACCAAATTAGGTTTAGGTATTTTCTTATTCTTCTTTGTCATCTTTATACACAATTTTGATGTGATGATTTATTTAACCGTTCTGATGTTATTATTCTTACTCATCTTTGGCGGTATGAAGTTTAAGATAACAGCACTATTTGTAGTTTATACGATACTATTCAGTATCATCTCAGCAC
Organism: Staphylococcus sp. IVB6181; assembly: GCF_025561445.1. Classification (NCBI taxonomy): domain Bacteria; kingdom Bacillati; phylum Bacillota; class Bacilli; order Caryophanales; family Staphylococcaceae; genus Staphylococcus; species Staphylococcus sp. IVB6181. Next base: position 1,997,187 of record NZ_CP095096.1, read on the forward strand.
TGTTCATGATTTTCTATGGTGATGGTACACATACGCTATTTAAGTTAGGATTTATTCATATTACGACAGAAAGTTTAGTCAGAGGTCTGCATTTATCAATGCGTACAGATACTGTAACTTTCTTTGGAATTGTGATGGCATTCACTTCTCAAATTGTGATGATCTTCTACAGTTTAATGCAGCACTTAAAAGTAAAACCTAAAGTCGCTTATGCCTTTATGGCAGCGATACGTATGGTACCTTTAATCATCAGTTCATTTGTACAATTAAGAAAATCATTGAAGATGCGCTATCGTATGGTGGATAAATCCAATTACAGAGGCTTTAAACGCATCAAGCATTTGATGATTCCTCTATTAAGCCAAAACATCCGAAAAGCACATCAACTCTCTGTTGCGATGGAGAAAAAAGGATTTAAAGATGGTCCGAGAACTTATTATTACTACCCACCATTTAGTTATCGCGACTTGATCTTTATCTTACTCTTCGCCGCAATATTAAACACTGCTATATTATTAGCACATTATGTGCCGATTACAGGCATCATGGATGTACGTGGTTGACACATTTCGATGTAGTTTTTAAAATAGCTATCGGGCTGTTAGTCGTCGAGCTGCAGCCCAACCAATATTTACATTTTCATTCATCCATATTTTTCCCAGCAGTAGACGGTTACCGATTCGACCGTTTGCTGCTTATTTTTATAATAACCATCATTTCTTTTTTTAGTTAATACACCCCTATTATAAATGCTATAATTAAGGTAATCAGATTTACACATACGATGGGAGGCAATTTTCATGAAGAAACGTAACGATGCATACGAAAAAGGCTACCAACAAGCCGTAAGAGAAATTGAAACCATGACAAAACTTAAAAATAAAAAACGCCGACTTAACCGTTTTATCAAAAAACGCAAACGTGCTTGGCGCTTCCGCCAACTTTTCAATAAACACAGCTCTCGCTTTGTGGCTGGCTATAAACAAGCCTATATCGATATGGCAAAATCAACACCTGATGAGTAAGGGATGAACTGCTCCCTGTCAAGTAGACAGGAAAAAAACAAAAAATAATTTATTAGGAATCTGATAAACAAATTTTAAGTTACTGTACAAATGAGTTGATAAATCTCGTTTGTACAGTTTTTTTATTCTCCTAGCGCACTATCGTTTGCTTGATCTGGTAAAAAAGTGGTGCGCTACGCACACTACTTCTTTTACCAGATTATTTAGGGTAGACATTAGTTAGAAGTTAAGCAATTAATCTTTCCATTTCCAAAGTAATTCTCTCATTGTTGTAAAAATCAATGTATTCTTTAAACTGCGAGCGTGCAGTTTTTATATCCTTGAATTTATAATGTCTATTACCGCGATAAATTTCTGATTTCATTATTCCCCAAAATGATTCCATTGGACTATTATCTATGCATCGTCCGACTCGTGACATGCTTTGAATAACACCTTGCTCATCGAGCAAGAATTTAAAATGTTTGCTTGTATATTGAAAACCTCTGTCGCTATGTAGTATTAAGCCGCTTATATTTTTCACTTTCTTTAACGCTTTATTGAAAGTATTAAAAACCAGCTGATTGTTATTTGAATAACTTATATCATAGCTTACAATTTTACCTGTTCCGAGATCTCTGATAGCGCTTAAATAAAATTTCCTTCCATTTTCTAAAATAAGTTCTGTCACATCTGTTACCCATTTTTTGTTAGCTTCCGTTTCACTAAATTCTCTATCTAATAAATTCTCTGCAGTAATAGTAGGTGTTGAGGGTCTATATCTTTTTCTTGCAGCACGTATGCAAGATTTTAGACCTAATTTTTTCATTAAACGATATACTCGTTTACGACTTACTTTTTTATCCAGTCTTAAACAGATATATATACGAATACGACGATAACCATATTTACCGTTGTATCTATTGAAAATCCACAAGATTTCTTTCATTAATATTTCATCTTCAATTTCACGCTGTGTTTTAAATTCTCTTCTCTTTCTCCACTTATAATAACTGGCTCTAGAAATTCCAACCACCTTACATAACAGAGTTATTGGATATTCATTTTTTAAGTCTTCTATTACAAGGTACTCAACTATTTGTCTAAACGGCGATTGATCAGCTCTCTTTCTTTCTCCTTCAACTTTTTTAAAATCTTGTTTTCCATTTCTAAGTATTTGATTCTTTCTTCAAGAGCTTTTGTTTTAGCTAATGCTTGTTCTTCATCAGTCATTGTCTGAGTTGGCTTACCTTTACCTCTTCCGTCTACAAGACCGGCACTTCCAAATTGTTCATATTTTTTAACCCAACTATATACTTGGCCATAATTAACATTATATTTTAAAGCTGTTTTCTTATAATCTTTTTCTGACTCAATACATGCTTCTACTATTTCTACACGTTCTTCGAACGTTGTTTTTCTCGCTTTCATTGAATACACCCCTAGTAATGGAGAATATGAAACATTCTCTTTTCCTAAAGTATATCGTTTTATCCAATCCCTAACAGTAGAATATGCTGGAATATTATATTTTATTGCTAAATCAACAGCAGAAACACCTTCAGTTAAGTATTCCTGAACAATTGTTTCTTTAAATGCTTTACTATAAGTATTATTGCTTTTCTTTGGTAATAGTACCTCAACGCCATGTACTTTATATTGGTGATATTTAAACATCACCTGTTTACGATTTAATTCTATACCACTCTTTTCTATAGCTTCATTACAACTATAACCTTCATCTATTAAACTAAATGTTAAGAGAAATAATTTAATGTCACTTTCGAGATATTTAGACATAAGAATGCTCCCCCTATAGTTTTGTTTTTTTAGTGTCTACTATAGGGGGAGCATATCAGGAAATCCCCCTTGCTCATTTTTTATAACAAAACAATAGTAATAGATGTGCAATCGTATTATGTGAGTAGTTCATATATATTTAAACTGGTGCAGACACACGACTAACTTAATATAAAAAACCAACCAAACAATTCAGAGAAAAAGTTTGGTTGGTTTAATGTATCTTCGATTATTGTTCGTGTTTAATTGCTTTATCACAAATGTCTCTGCGATAGAATAAGCCGTCACTTTCAATTGCATCTGCTTTTTTGTAAGCTTCTGCTTTTGCTTCTTTGACAGTTTTGCCTTCGCCAGTGACTAAGATGACACGGCCGCCAGAAGTGACATAGTCGTCGCCTTCTTTTTTCAAGCCGCTGACAAATGTGCTGCCGTCTAAATTGAAGCCTGAAACTTTAACGCCTTTTTCGTAAGCACCTGGATAGCCTTTAGAAGCAAGCATCACACCTGCGACTGCTTCGTCTTTCCATTTGAATTCAATTGGTTGACGTGCTTCTAAATCTAAGATGTGCTGCATTAAATCGCTTTCCATACGAGTTAAGAGTACTTGTGCTTCCGGATCCCCAAAGCGTGCGTTAAATTCAATGACTTTCGGTCCTTCTTCTGTAAGGATGGCACCGATATAAAGGACACCAAAGAATGGATACCCTTCTTGTTGCATCGCTTTTGCGATAGGTTGTGCAATTTCTTCATTCGTACGTTTTAATACGTCTTGTGAGATATGAGGTACTGGACAATAAGCACCCATACCGCCTGTATTCGGTCCTTTATCACCGTCATAAGCGCGTTTATGGTCTTGTGCAATCGTATCAAACGGTACTGCATAGTCTCCATTGACGAAAGTCATTACAGAGTATTCTTCACCTTCCAAGAATTCTTCGAAGACTACTTTGCCTTCTTCTTCTGGATAAAGTGTTTCAACGCCTTCTTTCGCTTCTTCGCGTGTCATCGCAATAATAACACCTTTACCTGCAGCTAAACCATCTTTCTTCAAGACAACTGGAATTTTACAGTCTTCCACATACTTTAATGCTTCTGTTTTAGAATCCACTTCAACATACTCAGCTGTCGGAATACCGTATTTCTCCATGATATGTTTTGCAAAAGCTTTAGAGCCTTCGATTTGAGCAGCAGCTGCGCCTGGTCCGAAGACTTTAACGCCCGCTTCGCGCAATTTATCGCCTAAGCCTTCAGTTAACGGTTGTTCAGGACCTACAACTGCCCATTCAACACCATTTTCTGCAGCGAATTTCACGATTTCATCATGTGCTGTTTCAGCGATTTCACCATGCACTTCAGCTACAGTTTCCATCGCTGCATTTCCAGGAATTGCATACACTTGGTCAACAAGTTCAGATTGATTTAATTTATGGGCAAGAACATGTTCACGTCCTCCGCCCCCGATAACTAATACTTTCATCTTGAGCATTTTCCTCCTGAATGATTAATGTTTGAAGTGACGTACACCTGTCATTACCATCGCAATGCCGTGTTTGTCAGCCATATCAATTGAGTCTTGGTCTTTAATAGAACCGCCTGGTTGGATAATTGCTTTAATACCCGCTTTAGCAGCTAATTCTACTGTGTCATCCATAGGGAAGAAACCATCAGAAACCAAAGCAACATTGTCGTTGATTTCAATTGCACGTTCAATTGCAATTTCTGCAGATCCGACACGGTTCATTTGTCCCGCACCGATACCTACTGTTTGATGATCGTTGCTTAAGATAACGGCATTACTTTTAACCGCCGCAACAACTTTCCAACCTAATTCCATTGCTTTCCATTGTGCTTCAGTCGGTTCAGCTTTTGTGACAACTTTCATATCGTCGCGTGTAATTGTTTTAGTATCTTTATCTTGAACTAAGTAGCCGCCTGAAACAGAAACGAATTCTTGTTCATCATGGTCTAATGTCATATCTACTTCTAATAAGCGGATATTTTTCTTTTGAGTTAAGACTTCAAGTGCTTCATCTGTGAATGAAGGTGCAATCACAACTTCTAAGAAGATGGAATGTAATTTTTCAGCTAATGCTTTTGAAACTGGACGGTTGACCGCAACGATACCGCCGAAGATAGATTGGCTGTCTGCTTCATAAGCATTTTGATAAGCTTCTTCGATTGATTCGCCTACACCAACACCGCAAGGGTTCATGTGTTTCACTGCAACAGCAGCCGGCCCTTCGAATTTCTTAACTAATGCGAGTGTTGCGTCCGCATCTTTGATATTGTTAAAGCTTAATTGTTTCCCGTGTAATTGTTTAGCGCCTGCAATAGTATTATCTGCATCTGAAGTACGTACAAAGTAAGCAGTTTGTTGAGGGTTTTCACCATAACGCAACTGTTCTTTGTTTTCTTTAAAGAAGTTCACAATCGCATTATCATAATCATTTGTATGTTCGAATACTTTAATCATTAATGATTTGCGGAAGTTTTCATCTAAAGTATTGTTTTTCAAATGTTCAATTACTGTATCGTAGTCTGCTGGATCTACAACTGTTGTCACATGTTTAAAGTTTTTCGCTGCTGCACGCAACATTGTCGGTCCGCCGATATCAATATTTTCAATCGCATCCATTTCAGTAACATCTGGATTTGCGACTGTTTCTTTGAATGGATATAAGTTCACAACAACCATATCAATCAAGTCGATACCTTGTTCTTTTAATTGTTTCAAATGTTCTGGTTTATCGCGATCTGCTAAGATACCGCCATGTACTGCAGGATGTAAAGTTTTAACACGGCCATCCATGATTTCATCAAATTGTGTTAAGTCTGAAACAGATTTAACTGGTACACCCGCTTCATCTAATGCACGTTTTGTACCGCCTGTTGAATAAAGTTCATAATCTAACTCAACTAATGATTTGGCGAAATCTACAATGCCGCTTTTATCTGATACACTTAAAATTACTTTTTTCATGATAGAAATTGCCCCTCTTATCGAATAATTTTTGCGATGACTCTAGGATAAAGTTCATATTCTAAATTTTTAATACGTTCTTCTAGTTGTGCTTTGGTATCATCCGGATGAATCTCACAACGACTTTGCTCGATAATCTCACCAGTGTCCATACCGCTGTCTACATAATGCACGGTTGACCCTGTTTCTTTATCTCCGCTTTCATAAGCTTGGCCGATAGCGTCAATACCTTTAAATTTAGGCAATAATGAAGGATGAATATTTAAAATTCGTCCTTCATATGCCTCTAATAAGTCTGGGCCGATTAAACGCATATAACCGGCTAAGACGATCCATTCTACTTGTTCTGCTTTCAGCAGCTTTATTAATTGTTGTTCGTATTCTTTTTTAGAATCAAACGTTTTAGGGATTGTCACATGTACAGGCACACCTAGTTGCTGTGCACGTTCAATCGCATAAGCATCATCATGGTCTGTGTATAATGCTGTGACTTCAATATTTTGCAGTTGTCCCTCTTTGACACGTTGTACAATGTTTTCAAAGTTGCTGCCAGAACCTGACGCAAAGATTGCTACTTTAGTCACGCTTTAACCCCCGTTAATTCGATTGGTTCTTCTTTACCTTCAACAATTTTACCGATTTGATAAGCAGTGACATTTTGTGCTTTCAAGATGTCTAAAGCTTTGTCAGCATCTGCTTCATCAACCACTAAAGTGAAACCAATACCCATATTGAAGATATTGTACATTTCTTCAGTGTCGATGCTGCCTGCTTCTTGCAGCCAGTCAAAGATTTTCGGTGTAGTGAAAGATTGCACATCAATTTCAGCTGTAACACCTTCAGGCAAAGCACGCGGAATATTTTCATAGAAACCGCCGCCAGTGATATGTGTCATCGCATGCAATTTCACTTGTTCTTTAACAGCTAAGACAGGTTTTACATAAAGACGTGTAGGTTCTAAGAAAGTCTCTAAATACGTACGTCCGTTATCGAACTCTGCATTTAAATCAACACCAGATTCTTTGATTAAGTGACGCACTAAGCTGTAGCCGTTTGAGTGGATACCGCTTGATGCCAAACCAATGATTACTTGGCCAGGTTTGACAGATGAACCATCGATGTAGTCATCTTTCTCAACAGCACCTACCGCAAATCCGGCTAAGTCGTATTCGCCTTCATGATACATTTCGCCCATTTCAGCAGTTTCTCCGCCGATTAAAGCAGTGTTTGTTTCTTCACAGCCGTCGCTGACACCTTTAACAATTTGTTCGATGACTTCTGGTACTACTTTGTTTGTCGCAATGTAGTCAAGGAAGTAAAGCGGCTCAGCGCCAGTCGTTAAAATGTCGTTGACACACATAGCGACTGCATCGATACCGATTGTGTCATGTTTGTCATTGTCGATAGCTAATTTCAATTTAGTTCCAACACCGTCAGTACCTGAGACTAAGACAGGTTTTTGCATGTTTAATTGTGATAAATCAAACGCTGCACCGAAACCTCCTAATCCGCCAAGCACCTCTTTACGCATTGTACGTTGCACATGGCTTTTCATACGTTCTACTGCTTCATAGCCGGCATGAATATCTACACCAGCATTTTTATAAGACTCTGCCACAGCTTTACACTCCTCTTCTTTTCAGTTCTTTAACTTCTGGTAATTGATGGTCAACAATTTCGATAGGATAGTTGCCTGTAAAGCAAGCATCACACTCGCCTTTTGAATCGAATTCTTTAAAGACTTCGTGCATACCTTCAACAGATAAGTAAGTTAAGGAATCTGCACCGATCATTTCTTTAATCTCTTCAACAGAATGCTGTGCTGCCATTAATTCTGCATGTGTAGAGACATCAATACCGTAATAGCAAGGATCCACAAGCGGAGGTGATGAAATACCCATATGTACTTCTTTCGCTCCTGCAGATTTTAAAGCCTTCACGATATATTTGCTTGTTGTACCGCGTACAATCGAGTCATCAATCACAACGACACGTTTGCCTTCAATGACGTCTCTGATCGGAGAGTGTTTCATGCGTACTTGTTTCTCGCGTACACTTTGATCAGGTGTAATGAAAGTACGGCCGATGTAACGGTTTTTAAGCAAGCCTTGTTCGTTAGGAATACCTGAATATTCCGCGAAACCTTTCGCTGCTTGTAATGACGAATCAGGAACACCAATTACGATATCCGCATCAATGCCCATTTCGCTTGCTAATTTCTTACCTAATGCTTTACGCACATTGTAAATTGAATGTTTATGGAATTCTGAATCAGGACGTGCAAAGTACACATATTCCATAGAACACATATTATGATTGATATCAGTTGAATAATAATCATAATCTATATCATGTTCACCGCTGAATGTGATTAATTCACCCGGTTCGATATCTCTGATATAAGTTGCGCCAATTGCTTGGAATGCACATGTTTCGCTGGCTACGCAATACGCACCGTCAACTTCGCCAAGCATTAATGGACGTACACCATTGTTATCTCTAACCGCTGCTAATTGATTCGTATTTAACATGACACAGCTGAATGCACCTTTAACTTGGTTCAAGGCTGCTTTTTGGTTCGTTTTGATATTAGGCGAGTTGCCTTTAATCAATAAATGCGCTAACACTTCTGAATCGCTTGTAGTTTGGAAAACACTGCCTTCAGATTCTAAAGCATGACGTATTTTCACTGCATTCGTTAAGTTGCCGTTATGCGCAAGACCTAAATCGCCTTTTGAATGTTTGAATAAAAATGGTTGTACATTTGCAATTTCGCTTGCACCAGTTGTCGCATAGCGAACGTGACCGATCGCATGCTGATAACCTTGCAATGATTCTAGCTGTGCGTCTGAAATCGCCTCAGTCAACAAACCCATGCCGCGTGCGCCAAACAGATTTTCTCCGTTTGAGCACACGATACCAGCACCTTCTTGACCACGGTGCTGCAAGCTATGCAACGCCATGTAAGTTAAAGTTGCTGCATGGGGATGATTCCATATGCCAAAGACTCCACATTCTTCATTTAATCCGCGGATGTCATACATTGAGGAATTGCTCCTTCCCAAATTTCGTTTAACGTCGACACGTTTTCTTCTACAGTAGTTTGACCGTTTGTTACTTTGAACTTGCCATCCTCAGTGATAGTTCCAATTTCTTGTGCGTTTGGAATATCTAGCGATTGTCCTTCTTTAACAGCAACAATGTATCGGCCTTGTGTTTCACTGAATAATTGAGCGTCTGACACGTCTAATTTTGCGTCTACACCTAAACCGTAGTGAGCACTGATTCTAGCTAATGAAATCAATAAGCCGCCTTTACCTACAGTTTGGACATGAGAAGCTTTGCCGTTTCTGACAGCTTCTTTGATTTGTTCGCCTTTTTCAACTTCGTTTGATAAGTCGATAGCTTCTGATTCATGGTTGACTTTGCTGTATAATAATTTTTCGATTTGGCTGCCGCCGAAATCGTCGCGTGTTTCGCCTACAACATATAATTTATCGCCAGCATGCGGTTGGAAATCTTTTAAGTAATCGATATCTTCGATTAAGCCCACCATACCTACTACAGGTGTTGGGAAGATTGATGTACCGCGTGTTTCGTTATAAAGTGAAACGTTACCTGAAACAACAGGTGTTTTAAGTACTTCACATGCTTCAGCCATACCTTTTGTAGAATCAGCAAGTTGTTGATAGATTTCTTTTTTCTCTGGAGAACCATAGTTTAAGCAGTCTGTCATTGCAAGCGGTGTTGCACCTACAGCAATTAAGTTGCGGTATGCTTCAGCAACGACCATTTTACCGCCTTCGTATGGTTGGTTGAATACGTAACGTGCTTCACCATCGATAGTTGAAGCAACAGCTTTATTTGTACCTTCAACACGTACAACAGATGCTTGCAAGCCTGGTTTGATAACAGTGTTTGCACCCACTTGTTGATCGTATTGTTCATATAAATAACGTTTAGAAGCAATTGTTGGATGTGCTAATAATTTATGGAATACATCGTTCACATCTACATTGCTGTAATCATTTTTAGAAGTGTTATATTCTTTTTCTTCCCCTTCTAAAATGTATACAGGAGCTTCATCAGATAATGGTTGTACAGGAATATCTGCATAAACTTCGTCTTCATAAGTAAGAACGAAACGATCAGTATCTGTAACTTCACCGATAATTGCACTGTCTAATTCATGCTTTTCAAATAAGTCTAAGAATTTTTGTTCTGTACCTTTTTCAACTACAAGCAACATACGCTCTTGTGTTTCTGAAAGCATCATTTCATAAGGTGAGATACCTTCTTCACGTACAGGCACTTGGTCTAAACGCATATGCATACCGCTGCCGCCTTTAGCTGCCATTTCTGAAGAAGATGATGTTAAACCAGCAGCACCCATATCTTGAATACCTACTAATTCTGGGAAAGTAATCGCTTCAAGCGTTGCTTCCATTAATTTTTTACCAACGAATGGGTCGCCGATTTGTACTGAAGGACGTTTGCTTTCGCTTTCTTCACTTAATTCTTCAGAAGCGAATGTAGCACCATGGATACCGTCACGGCCAGTTTTCAAACCAACATAAATGACAGAGTTGCCTTTACCTTTTGCAGTACCTTTTTGGATTTTATCGTGGTCGATGATACCTACGCACATAGCGTTAACTAACGGGTTGCCGTCATAACGTTCATCGAATTCGATTTCCCCTGCAGTTGTCGGGATACCGATACAGTTGCCGTATCCGCCGATACCAGCTACAACACCGCGTAATAATGTACGGTTTTGAACTTCGTCTAATTCACCGAAACGCAAGCTGTTTAATAAGTTGATCGGACGCGCACCGATTGAAACGATGTCACGGATAATACCGCCGACACCTGTTGCTGCACCTTGGTAAGGTTCGATTGCAGATGGGTGGTTATGTGATTCAACTTTGAATACTACTGCTTGGTTGTCACCGATATCTACAACACCAGCACCTTCACCAGGTCCCATTAAGACATGCTCGCCTGATGTAGGGAACTGAGTCAAGAAAGGTTTAGAGTGTTTGTATGAGCAGTGTTCACTCCACATTACTGAGAAGATACCGATTTCTGTAAAGTTTGGCTGACGTCCTAGGATTTCAACAACTTTATCATATTCAGCATCTGTTAATCCCATATCACGGTATAAATGTTCTGATTTGATTTCTTCGATACTTGGTTCAATAAACTTAGGCATTTTGTTCCCTCCAACTATTTACCATTGACTCAAATAATTTTACGCCATCGTCTGTTCCTAAAATTGCTTCTAAAGCACGTTCTGGGTGAGGCATCATTCCGCAAACATTACCTTTTTCGTTAACAATTCCGGCAATATCATCATATGATCCGTTTGGATTGTGTGCATATTTCAAGATAATTTGATTGTTTGCTTCTAATGCTTTGTACATTTCTTCTGTACAGTAATAGTTGCCTTCACCATGTGCAACTGGATAAATCACTGTTTCGTTTTCAGCATAATCTTTAGTGAAAGGTGTAGTGTTGTTCACTACTTTCAATTCTTCATTACGGCTTACGAATAAATGAGAATCGTTGTGTAATAATGCGCCTGGTAATAAACCGATTTCCGTTAAAATTTGGAAGCCGTTGCAAACACCAAGTACAGGTTTGCCTTCTTCTGCAAAGCGTTTCACTTCTTTGATAACGGGTGCAACACTTGCCATCGCGCCTGAACGCAAGTAATCTCCGAAAGAGAATCCGCCAGGGATTAATACACCGTCAAAACCTTCTAAAGAAGTTGCGCGGTAATCTACATATTCTGCTTCTGCACCTGTTTTCAAAGCTGCATTTAACATGTCTCTGTCACAGTTTGAACCAGGGAATACAAGTACTGCGAATTTCATTATGCATTCTCCTTTTCATCGAGTACTTTATAGCTGTACTCTTCAATTACAGTGTTTGCGAATAATTTTTCACTTAATGTTGTAACGATATTATGAACCGCTTCATCTGTTGCTTCATCCACTGTCATATAAAGTAATTTACCTACACGGATATCATTCACTTGGTTGTAGCCTAAGTCATGTACTGCACGGTTAAGTGCTTGTCCTTGTGTATCTAGTACCTGTGGTTGTAATGTGATGTGCAATTCGATAGTTTTCATTATTTAAGATCCTCCAGTTTATTTAAGAAAGTTTGGTAAGTTTCGATAATTGAACCGCGGTCTTCACGGTAAACGTCTTTGTCAAAGTTAGTATCGCTGTCTTTTTCCCAGATACGGCATGTATCAGGTGAAATTTCGTCAGCTAATAAAATGTGACCGTCTTCAGTACGGCCGAATTCAATTTTAAAGTCTACTAATCTTAAGTTAATGCTGCTTAATAAATCAAGCAAGGCTTGGTTGACACCTAAAGCCATTTGTTTCAATGTTGCAATTTCTTCTTCGTTTGCAATGTTGAGCAATTTAATATGGTCATCAGTGATTAAAGGATCATTTAAAGCATCGTTTTTATAGAAAAATTCAACAAGCGGTGTTTTAAATTCATGTCCTTTATCAAAACCTAATCTTCTTGTAATAGAACCTGCTGCAATGTTGCGTACAACAACCTCTAAAGGAATAATTTTGACTGCTTGTACTAATTGTTCAGTTTCAGAAGTTTGTTTGATAAAGTGGCTTTTAATGCCGTGTTCTTTAAGGTGTTCAAAAATAATTGAAGTAATTTTGTTGTTTAAACGGCCTTTGCCATCGATGTGGTCTTTTTTAGCACCGTTTCCTGCTGTAACTTCGTCTTTGTATTCTACGCGTAAAACTCCATCTTCTTCTGTTGAATAAATACGTTTGGCTTTTCCTTCATATAATAATGACATTATTGTGCTCCTCCCTTAAAGGTTGCCAACATGTCTTGTTCAGTTTTATCAATGTCATCAGTTAAAACTGTCATGTGGCCCATTTTTCTTGATGGTTTTCTTGATGCTTTGCCATAAATATGAACATGCCATTCCGGATGATCTCCGAAGTCGTCTTCTAATAAATCTAAATCTTTACCAAGCAAATTCATCATTACAGCTGGTTTTAAAATTTCAATGCGTTCTGGCAGTTTCTGTCCAGTTACCGCTAAGATATGTGTATCAAATTGAGAGAAGTCACATGCCTCGATTGAGTAATGGCCAGAGTTGTGCGGTCTTGGTGCAATTTCGTTTACATATAAGTTGTTGTCCTTATCAATAAAGAACTCTACTGTAAATGTACCCACAAAATGCACTTTTTCTTTGATTTTATCTACTTCAGCACGTGCTTCTGCTTCTTTGTCAGAACGTGCCGGTACGATAGTCTTGAATAAAACTTGATTGCGGTGTTCGTTTTCTTGTAATGGGAAATAAACGATTTGGCCGCCATTTCCGATTGTTACGGTTAATGAAACTTCTTTATATAAGTCTAAGAATTTTTCAGCTACACATTCTTGTACTTCGATTAACGCTTTAGCTTCGTCCAAGTCTTCTGCTGAGCGGACTAAGATTTGGCCTTTGCCGTCGTATCCGCCGAAGCGTGTTTTAACCATGAACGGATAGCCTAATTTTTCTACTGTTGCGTCAAGATCTTCTGCATTTGTTAATTGTGCATAAGGAACGATTTTTGTTCCGGCTGATTCTAATGTCTGCTTTTCAGTCAAACGGTCTTGCAATAAATGAATTGCTTGATAACCTTGAGGCACATTAAATTCTTTCGTGAGTGTTTCTAATTGATCTGCAGCAATATTTTCAAACTCATATGTTACAACATCAGAAGCTTCACCTAGTTGTCTTAATGCATCTAAGTCATCATAAGCTGCATTAATAAATTCGTGTGCTACATATTGGCACGGTGCTTCTTTGTCAGGATCGAGAACAATGACTCTGAAGCCCATTTTCTGAGCTGATTGTGCCATCATTTTGCCAAGTTGTCCGCCGCCGATGATTCCGACAGTTGATCCAAACTTTATTTTACTGAAGTTCACTTTGCATCTCTCCTACTTTATCGACTAGTGATTGTTGGTAAGCTTCTAATTTCTCTTTTACTTCATCGCTTTGAATACTTAAGATTCTAGCTGCAAGAATTCCAGCGTTTTTCGCACCTGCTTTTCCGATTGCTGTTGTCGCAACTGGAATGCCGCCAGGCATTTGGACGATTGAAAGTAATGAATCTAAACCTTTTAGACTCTTAGATTCAATTGGTACTCCGATAACAGGCAATGTTGTCATAGAAGCAACCATACCTGGTAAATGTGCTGCGCCGCCTGCTCCTGCAATGATGACATCATAACCGTTTAATCTTGCTTGTGTCGCAAAATCAAACATAAGTTTCGGTGTACGATGTGCAGAAACAACCTTCTTATCATACGGAATTCCGAATTGATCTAACATCTGGCAACTTTCTGACATCATGTCCCAGTCAGAGGAGCTGCCCATAATAACTGCCACTTTCAAATTGAACACCCTTTCAATTATTTGAAATTTTAATCTAGTAAGTTGTATATTACAGATATAGCATAACAAATCAGGTCATGCTTTTTCAATCAAAAACCGAACTTTCTGATGAATATTCAATCAAAGTTCCGGATTTTATCGGAAAATGGTTGATTTACACTTCTTAATGTCAAGGAAAGTTCGAAAAAATATTAGGAGGAATTTACACATGGTTGCAAAAATTTTAGATGGCAAGCAAATTGCTAAAGATTATCGTCAAGGATTGCAAGATCAAGTTGAAGCGTTAAAAAAAGAGGGCTATACGCCAAAACTTTCCGTTATTCTTGTAGGTAACGATGGCGCAAGCATGAGCTATGTAAGATCAAAAAAGAAAGCTGCTGAAAAAATCGGCATGATTTCTGAAATTGTTCATTTAGATGAATCAACTTCAGAAGAAGACGTATTAAGCGAATTAGAACGCTTGAACAACGATGACTCAGTCAGCGGTATTCTTGTACAAGTTCCGCTTCCAAAACAAGTAAGCGAACAAAAAGTATTAGAAGCAATCAACCCTGAAAAAGACGTTGACGGCTTCCACCCGGCAAACATCGGTAAATTATATATTGATGAACAAACATTCGTACCTTGTACACCGCTTGGTGTTATGGAATTATTGAAAAATGCGGATATTGATTTAGAAGGTAAAGAAGCAGTTGTTATCGGACGTTCACACATCGTGGGCCAACCTGTTTCTAAATTATTACTTCAAGAAAACGCAACAGTTACTATCTTGCACTCACGTTCTAAAGACATGAGCAGACATCTTAAAAATGCGGATGTAATTGTAAGTGCTGTTGGACGTCCTGGTTTAGTTACGAAAGATGACGTTAAAGAAGGCGCTGTAGTCATCGACGTAGGTAATACTCCAGATGAAAACGGCAAATTAAAAGGTGACGTTGAATACGACGAAGTGAAAGAAGTTGCAGGCGCAATCACTCCAGTTCCTGGCGGTGTAGGCCCAATGACAATCACTATGGTATTAAACAACACTTTATTAGCAGAAAAAATGCGCAGAGGCTTAAACAAATAAGACACTGCGTTATATAACAGATACATTGAGGGGTATCTAAAATAAAACGGACGGTTTGCTTTTAATTAAGCAAGCCGCCCGTTTTTTTATGCTTTCTCTTGATAGAAAATACGTGTTTTCTTTTATTCTCAACCAAGAATGTTCGTGTTTTGTACTTACCAAATAATATTGTCTACTGTTTCGTCATCTAATGATTTCACAACTTCTGTTACTAGTTTTACAGCATTAAGATAATCTTGTTTATGCATTACAGAAACATTAGAGTGCATGTAGCGTAACGGAACACCGATAACAATAGATGGAATTCCTTCATTCGCTAAGTGGATACTGCCGGCATCTGTACCGCCGCCTGGCGTTGTATCCCATTGCACTTCAATTCCTTTTTCTTCTGCAACTTTTTTAACGTGTTTTCTGAAACCAGAATGTCCGATAACAGAAGCATCCATCATCACAACTAAAGGTCCTTTGCCTAATTCTGCTTCATGCATGCCTCCGCCCATTCCTGGCGTATCGTAAGCAATGCCGACATCTACTGCAATTGCTAAATCCGGCTTGATTTTGTTAGCTGCGACTTTCGCACCGCGCAACCCTACTTCTTCTTGTACTGTGGCACCTGACACTAAATCAATATTGATTGACGTATCCTTTAAATGATTTAATGTTTCAACAGCCAGTGCGCAACCAAAACGGTTGTCAAATGCTTTAGCAGTTAAATAATCATCGTTGCCTAATACTTCAAACTCAGAATATGGTGTTACCATGTCACCGACATCTACCCCTAATTTTTGCGCTTCCTCTTTTGATTTCACGCCAATATCGATAAACATTTCTTTCATATCAATCGGTGCTTTTCTTTGTTCAGGTGTCAGCACATGCGGCGGTTTAGATCCGATAATCCCTCTGATTTCTTTATCGTCGTCAGTTGTTACTGTAACTTTTTGAGATAACATGACTTGGTTCCACCAACCGCCTACCGGTATAAATTTCAAGAAGCCGTTGTCATCGATTTGAGTTACCATAAAGCCTACTTCATCTAAATGTCCCGCAACCATGACTGTTTTAGATCCTTTTGCTGCTTTCTTCTTACCGAAGATACCGCCTAAATTATCTTCAACCAATTCATCAGATACAGGTTCTAAATAATCTCTCATTACTTTTTTAACCTTGTATTCATGACCCGCTGTACCATTCACATCTGTTAGTGTTTTTAATAATTTGTTTGTTTTATCCATATGTAAAATCCCCCTTCTTTTCTACATATCATATCAATCTTTATTCACGATGAACACTTTTTGACACGATTTGAAGTACGAAAAAAGGAGCTGCTTACTCCGACAATATTCGGAATAAGCAGCTCTCATAATTTCAGTAATTTGTTTTAAGTTGCGATTATACTTCTACACTTAAACGCGGAATGAATGTTTCGAAATGAATTTGAGATTTATCTACACCTAATTCATAAAGTTCATTCACGATTGATTTTAAGAATGGAATACCGCCGCATACATAAACTTCTGTATCTTTTGAGATATATTGTTTTAAATGTTCTTTTGTAATATAACCATCTGCTTCGCGATCATGAACTTCATAAGAAGCATGATCATTTTCTTCAGCGTCATTAGATAAGCGTTGTGCAAACGGCACATCTTTAATATCTTTGACATTGTGAATGAATTGAATGCTAGGCGCATCAACTTCAATGGCTTTTTCAAACATTGAAACTAATGGTGTAACACCAATACCTGAAGCAAGTAACAATTGATCTTTATCAGTGTTGTGCAATCTGAATGCTCCGACTGGCGCTGATAAATTAATGTCATCTCCGACTTTGAATTCATCATGAAGGATAGTTGAAACTTCACCTTCATTGTCTTCTGATACATCGCGTTTAACCGCAAATGTTAATGTATCTTCATCTCCGCCTACAATTGAATAGTGGCGTTTTGCTCTATATGGAAGTTTTTCGCTTGATACATCTACAGTAATATATTGTCCAGCTTCAAAATTGCTTAAATCATATTTATCAGATGAAACTGTGAATGCTTTAATATCAGAAGCTACATTTTCAATATTTGTAATTGAGAAAGGTTGGAAGCCGTCCCATAACATTTCAGCATACATTTCTTTTTCAACTTGAATGAAAACATCAGCAATTTCCCAATATGCATTGATCCAAGCTTGGATAATCGGATCTTCTTCTTTTAAATCCAACACGTGCATAATTGCGGCAATTAAGTTTTCACCTACAATTTTGTAACCTGATTCCGGTACTTGAAGTGCACAGTGTTTGTAAGCAATTTCTTTAACTACAGGCATGATTGCGCCTAATTTTTCAATATTCGCTGCTGCAGCTAATACTGTTTGAGCTAAAGCTGTGGATTGCAAACCTTTTTTCTGGTTGGTTTGGTTGAACATATTACGAAGTTCTGGATGTTCATTAAACATTCTGTTATAGAAGAATGATGTAATTTCCACACCTCTTTCTTGAAGAACTGGTACTGTTTGTTTGATAATATCTTTATCTTTTTCAGATAACATAAAACTTCACTCCCTCTTCGACTCATTTCTATCATAATATGTTTATGTCGAAATTAAAACTTTTAATAATCAAGTTCACATAACAGACAATATTATTGAGGTATCGTTCAAAATCTTTCCATATATTTTATTGACATTGTGACAATTATGAAACAAACCGGCAGAATTTTTATTCAGATACAAGCCTTGTTAAAAACCAGATTCTGATTTTTCTATATCCCCTTTTATATTTTTCTTCTCTGACACAGTAAATATTTGACAAATCGCAAAATTTAACAGTTTTTTAATCTGATTTTCATAATAAACCTCTAAAATAAGACTTGTTAGCAAGATTCGGTCCATAGTAGGATGAAAATACGAATGAAAATCGATATATTAAAAATAACTTAAACGCACATCACCTCACGATAAGGGATGTACGACTATTATCCATTTAATGATTAGCCATTGAATACGGAGGTTTAAACAATGAACAAACTATTACAGTCACTATCAGCTCTTGGTGTTTCAGCTACATTAGTTACACCAAACTTAAATGCTGAAGCTACGGATAATACTGTTCCAAAGCTTAAAGGCGTTGAAGATGCAATTATTCAAAAAGGCGAAAATTATAATTTGCTTAACGGCGTTTCTGCATATGATAAAGAAGATGGTGACCTTACTGATCAAATCAAAGTCAGCGGTCACGTTGATACAAATACTGTAGGAAAATATAAAGTTCAGTATCAAGTCATCGATTCTGATGGCGCAAAAGATATTTCAGAGCGTTACATAGAAGTCAAATAATAACTGTTCTGATTAAATTCTTGAATTATATTTTTATATTTTGACGCTATCTCCTTCAGGGCCTTAATTGATAAGGGTTCTCAATTGTAGCGTCCTTTTTTGTGTTTTCCACGATTTATGTCAGTATTCACAAAATGGACACATAAATTTAACAAATCTGTGAAAGCCCGTCAGTCCTAGTGTCTGTAAGGCTTTCTTTATTTTTTATTAAAAAAAATCCTTATACCCACTTGTAAATATTGCGTAATAAACTAAAATTATTGTTAAGCCCTACAATTGTAGTATTAGGAGGTCAATAAAGTGTCAAAAATCAAGTCTTTGCTTCTATTGTTCGGCTCACTGATTTTACTCAGTGGTTGTGAACATATGGAAGTACTTAACCCAAAAGGGCCAATGGCAAGCAGTTTAAAATGGCTGATTATTTATTCAATCATCTTTATGCTTGTTATTGTCGTGGTTGTATTTGTTCTATTCGCAGTATTTGCTTATAAATACCGTTATTCAAATACAACTGAATCAGGTAAAGTACATCACAGTACTTTATTAGAAACTATTTGGTTCATCGTACCATTCATCATTTTACTTGCTTTGGCAATTCCAACAGTAAAAACACTGTATGAGTATGATGCTCCGCCTGCAAAAGACAAAGACCCTGTCGTTGTTTATGCAACAAGTGCAGGATTCAAATGGTTCTTTGCTTATCCAGAGCAAAAAATCGAAACAGTGAATCATTTAACGATTCCTAAGAACCGTCCTATCGTGTTCAAATTACAAGCTATGGACACAATGACAAGTTTCTGGATTCCGCAACTCGGCGGTCAAAAATATGCAATGACTGCTATGACAATGGAATGGACATTAGAAGCTGACCAAGAAGGTACGTTCCGTGGACGTAACTCGAACTTCAACGGTGAAGGTTTCGCTCGTCAAACATTCCCAGTAAAAGCAGTAAGCAACTCAGAGTTCAACAAATGGGTAGAAAAAGCTAAAAAAGCACCTAAGATTTCACAAGATGCTTTTGATAAACAATTACTGCCTACAACTAAAAACGAAGAGTTGACATTCAGCGGTACGCACATGGCGTTTGTGGACCCAGCTGCAGACCCTGAATACATCTTCTATGCATATAAACGTTTCCACTACACACCTAAGGATCCGAACTTCTACGATGTAACTGAAGGCGTACTTGACAAACCGGATGCTAAATATCCAGCTCGTAAGTCTCAAGTTACTAATGCTATGTACAAACGTCATGGTATGGAAGCTATGATTCTTAAGAACGACCAGCCATATGATAATGAGTTCAAGAAAGGCGAATCTCATAATATGGACGAAATGGAAAAAGCTCACAAAGGTTCAAAAGACGAAAAAGCTGAAGAGCTTCAAAAGAAAAACAATGGAGGTGAACATTAATGAATTTCCCATGGCATGAATTACTCGTACATGGTAACTGGATGATTACAATGGCCCAAATCGGTGCCCCATTCTTAGTTATCGGTGTAATCGCAGTAATCACTTACTTTAAGTTATGGAAATATCTTTACAGAGAATGGTTCACAACAATTGACCATAAGAAAATCGGATTATTGTATCTGATTTGTGCTGTATTAATGTTCGTCCGCGGTGGTATTGATGCAATCTTGATTCGTACGCAATTAACGATTCCAAACAACCCATTCTTGGAATCAAACCACTATAACGAAATCTTTACTACACACGGTGTTATCATGATTATCTTCATGGCAATGCCATTCATTTTCGGTTTATGGAACGTTGTTGTACCATTACAAATCGGTGCACGCGACGTTGCATTCCCAGTTATGAATAACATCAGTTTCTGGTTATTCTTCGGTGGTATGTTGTTATTCAACATGTCATTCATTATCGGTGGTTCACCTGCTGCAGGTTGGACTAACTACGCACCGCTTGCCGGTGAATTCAGTCCTGGCCCTGGTGTCAACTACTACTTGCTAGCGATTCAGCTTTCAGGTATCGGTACACTTATGACAGGTATTAACTTCTTCGTAACAATCTTACGAATGAAAACACCAACTATGAAATTCATGGATATGCCAATGTTCACAGTAACAACTTTCGTTACTGCATTAATCGTTATCTTGGTATTCCCTATTTTCACAGTTACATTAGCACTTATGACAATTGACCGTATCTTCGGTTCTCAATTCTTTACAGTTGATAATGGTGGTATGCCAATGCTTTGGGCGAACTTCTTCTGGGTTTGGGGGCACCCTGAAGTATACATCGTTGTCCTTCCAGCATTCGGTATTTTCTCAGACGTTATCTCTACGTTCTCACGTAAACACTTATTCGGTCATAAAAGTATGATCTGGGCAACAGCTGCTATCTCATTCTTGAGTTTCTTAGTTTGGGTTCACCATTTCTTCACTATGGGTAATGGTCCTTTAATCAACTCATTCTTCTCAATCTCAACAATGTTAATCGCTGTGCCTACCGGTGTTAAAATATTCAACTGGTTAGCTACGCTATACCAAGGTCGAATTTCATTCGAATCGCCAATGCTATTCTCATTAGCGTTCATCCCAACATTCACAATTGGTGGGGTAACAGGGGTAATGTTAGCAATGGCTTCAACAGACTATCAGTACCATAATACGTACTTCTTAGTAGCCCACTTCCACTACACATTAGTTTGTGGTGTTGTGTTTGCTTGTTTAGCAGCACTTATCTTCTGGTATCCTAAGATGATGGGTTACAAATTGAATGAACGCTTGAACAAACCATTCTTCTGGTTATTCGTAATCGGATTCAACGTTTGTTTCATGCCGCAATTCATTCTTGGTTTAGATGGTATGCCACGTCGTTTATACACTTACATGCCATCAGACGGTTGGTTCATGTTAAACGTAATTTCTACAATCGGTGCTTTACTGATGTCAATCGGCTTCTTATTCTTAGTAGTCAACATCGTATACAGTCACCTTAAAGAACCACGTATCGCTACTGGCGACTCATGGGGTATCGGACGTTCACTTGAGTGGAGTACAGCTTCATCAATTCCACCAGTGTACAACTTCGCTATCACTCCAGACTGGGATGATTTAGATACATTCGTAGACATGAAGAAACAAGGCCGTCACTATTTAGATAACCATAATTATAAAGACATCCACATGCCTAACAACACACCTGTCGGATTCTTTATGGCTATCTTCTTAACTGTAGGTTCATTCTTCTTAACATTTGAAACTATCGTACCTGCAATTATTTGCTTAATCGGTACTTTAGGCACTATGGTTTACAGAAGTTTCCAAGTCGACCATGGTTACTATATCCCAGCTTCTGAAGTAGCTGCTACTGAAGCAAAACTTCGTGAAGCTCGTGAAAAAGAACGGGAGGCTGAGAGTCATGCATGATACAAAAACAATTGATGCACAATCGCATGAAGGTGAAGTAAATAAGTTTGGCTTTTGGATCTTCCTAACAGCTGAATTCTCTTTATTCGGTACTCTATTTGCTACATTGCTTATCATGCAGCATGGTGGCGATTACGCAAATATGCTTACAACTGATTTATTCGAATTACCGCTTATCTTATTAATGACATTCGCGTTATTAATCAGTTCATATACTTGTGGTATTTCAATTTATTATATGAGACAAGAAAAGCAAAAATTAATGATGATCTGGATGATTATCACAGTATTGCTTGGTGTGTTATTCGTAGCTTTAGAAATTTACGAGTTCGCACATTATGCTCATGAAGGTGTTACACCTCAAATCGGTTCTTACTGGTCTAGTTTCTTCATCCTGTTAGGAACACACGGTGTCCACGTTTCGTTGGGTATCGGTTGGGTAATCTGTTTATTAATCCAAGTTGCAAGACGCGGACTTAATACAGACAATGCTCCTAAATTATTTATAGTAAGTTTATACTGGCACTTCTTAGATGTTGTTTGGGTCTTCATCTTCACTGCAGTATACATGATAGGGATGGTGTATAGCGGATGAGTACAATAGCAAAACACACAGTCGGCTTTATTGCCTCAATTGTCTTGACACTATTAGCAGTTTTCGTGACTCTTTACACATCATTGACACTTAATGCTAAGATTACAATTATCTTTGGATTCGCGTTTATCCAAGCAGCACTTCAATTGTTAATGTTCATGCACTTAACTGAAGGTCGCGACGGACGCACACAAGTATTCAAAGTTATCTTCGCCATTATCATTACCCTAGTAACTATTATCGGTTCATATTGGGTTATGGTCGGCGGACACAGTGCTCATATGTAATAGCATTGCATATATGATGCACAAAACTGGCAGGGTTCTCCCCTGCCAGTTTTTTTATACATAAACTTAGACTAATAAGCTGAAGGATTATAGAATATGAGAGTAGCCTATTAAATGAATATAAGGAGGATATAGAAATGACTATTCCAATTATTTTAGATACAGATCCAGGTATTGATGATGCGGCCGCTATCAGTATCGCACTCAATCACCCTGAAATAGATGTTAAAATGATTTCTACAGTACATGGCAATGTCAATATAGATAAAACAACACGCAATGCATTGCAGCTTAAAGGATTCTTCAATAGTAAAGTCCCTGTACACAGAGGCGCAGCAGCACCTTTGATTAACAACCCTATTGATGCCTCTCATGTCCATGGCGAAACAGGAATGGGCGGTTATGAACTACCTGAACCAGACCCGTCTCTGCTGTCATCTAATTCAGCCATTCAAGCAATGAAAGAGACACTTTTGAATGCTGATACACCGATTACTATCGTACCGATTGGTCCGCTGACAAATATTGCTTTGTTATTTAAAACGTATCCAGAAGTTAAAACAAACGTGAAAGAGATTGTATTGATGGGCGGCAGTGCTGGTCGAGGCAACGTCACACCTGCTGCTGAATTCAACATATACTGTGATCCTGAAGCAGCAGACATCGTCTTTAAAGCTGGTCTCCCTATCACGATGGTAGGTTTAGATGTTGCAAGAGGTGCCAGCCTTTCAAGCTCAGCAATCGAGGAATTGAAGTCCATCAACGAAACGACTGATATGCTGTATCATATGTTCAATCATTATCATGGAGATGAATTCGACAACGGCTTAGCTGTTTACGATGCCTACACGATGTTATACCTCTTGCATTCAGATGACTTTAAGACAGCAGACGCGCATGTAAATATCGAGCTGAATGGTACACATACCAGAGGTGCTACGGTGGTAGATTACAATGCGGATGAAAAGCCTGTGACTGTCGTATTAGCAGTAGACAAAAGCAAATTTAAACACTTATTCTTTGATGCATTGGCACACGCAAAATAGTCTCTGCATATTCAAACATTGCTTGTATGCTATAATAATTACAAAATTGAAATTAATAGCCAGGTTGTGATTTATATTGAATTTAAAAGAAGCACGACATCAAAAAATATTAAAAAGCCTGAAAGAAAACGGCAGTGTCAGTGTGAGCGAATTATCTGACGCTATGAATGTCGCACCTATGACGATCAGACGTGATTTAAAAGAATTAGAAAACAAAGCACTCCTTGTGCGTGTACATGGCGGTGCAGTCCTTATGCACACCTTCTATAATGAATTGGCCAATGATGAGAAGAAAGCACTTCATAGTGATAAAAAGCGTATTATTGCTGAAAAAGCCAGTCGCTTAATTCAAAACGAAGATACCATTTTCATCGGATCTGGAACGACTAACGAAGCAATCTTCCCTTTTATTAAGCATATGCACCTTCGTATTATTACAAATTCACTATACATCTTTGAGCAATACGAAGCACTTGAACATATGGATATCGTATTAATCGGCGGCCGTTACCGTAAGAAGACAGGTTCCTTTATCGGTCAGCTTGCTAACACGATGTTAGAACAGCTGCATATAGATAAAGCATTTATCGGTGTGAACGGCATCAGCGATAATGATGCGACCACAGCAAATGAAGAAGAAGGCAAAGCAAATGAAATTGTATTGAATCGTTCCACTAAGAAATATCTGGTTTCGGATAGTTCGAAATTCAACACACGCGCTTTCAGTGTCTTCTATAAACTAGATGCAATTGATGCGATTATTACAGATGACGCAATGACACAACCGCTGACACAAAAATACAGCACAATTACAGAAATTCTATAACTCTAAACGAACACAAACGCACATGAAAATGTGCGTTTTTTATTTTGTCTAATTCATGAAAATTTGCATATCAATGACTTGAATACCCCCTATTATCAACATCTTTACTCATTTTTAACAATCTATCAAATTGACAGATTATCCTCTAAAGTGTATATTTTAAATAAGCACAAAATCAAACATTTTCGAACAGGAGGATTTATTATGTCTATTGTTATTCATAGTGATTCACAGTCAAAAGAATTAAAAGATTTCATTCTAAAATCTTTAGCAGATGCTGAGTACGAAATCGAGGACTTATCTGTAAACAGCAAAGCAACTAACATTGCTGAAATTACATTTGAGGTTACTAAATATGTTCAAGAACACGAAGGTACTAAAGCAATTATCATTGATAATTACGGTATTGCACCTTTCAACTTTGCGAACAAACAAAAAAATATCATCGCAGCAACTGTATCTGATGAGCAATCAGCTAAAATGACTCACAGACACAACAATACAAACGTTATCGTATTAGGAAGCGAAGTAGTTGGTAAATTGAATGCATTAAACTGTGTTAAAGCATTCTTAAAAGCAGGATATGACGCTGGACGTCATCAAATCAGAGTAGATATGTTAAATTCTTTATGTTAATAGGAGGATATTAAATTATGAAAATCGCTATTGGTTGTGACCATATTGTTACAAATATTAAAGCAGAAGTTGCTACTTATTTAAAAAATAACGGACATGAAGTTATCGATGTAGGAACATATGACTATGTACGTACACACTACCCTATCTTTGGTACACGTATCGGTCATTTAGTAGCTACAGGCGAAGTAGACTTTGGTGTTGCATTATGTGGTACTGGTGTAGGTATCAGTGCAAGTGCTACTAAAGTCCCTGGTACACGTGTTGCTTTAGTTCGTGATGCAACAAGCGCGCGTTTAGCAAGATCTGAATACAACTGTAATGTTATCGCTGCCGGCGGTATGGTTACTGGTGTAGACTTAATTAAAAATATCGTTGATACATTCGCTGAAACAGAATATGAACCAACTCCAGAAAAAGATGCCATCATCAAAGCTATGGATGAAACATTAAAACCTGAAGATGTTCATTATTCACCAGATATGTTTGATGATTTCCTTACAAAATGGAATAACGGAGAATACCACGACTAATGGCTTTCAAATTATTAACCGTTACATTAAATCCTGCAATTGATATCAACTATCCTTTAGACAACTTTGAAATCAATTCAGTTCAACGTGCTTCAGAAGATTTTAAATCAGCTGGCGGTAAAGGTATCAACGTCGCACGTGTGGCAAGTGAACTAGGTATTGATGTTACATGTACAGGAATTATCGGCGGTAAATTCGGCGAGTGGTTAACAAACAATTTGGATGAAACACATATCAAACATGATTTCACTGTTTCTCCTGCTTCAACTCGTCTATGTATTGCCGTAACAAGCGAAAATACTCAAACTGAAATCTTAGAAAGCGGCGCATTGCAGCCTGAAGAAATTCAAGTACGCTTTTTAGAACATTTCAATACGATTATCTCTGACTTTGATTTAGTAACGATTTCAGGCAGTCTGCCAAAAGGATTCCCTGAAGACTACTACGTTAAATTATTAGAAGTCGCTAAAGAACAAAACATTCCAGTTTGCTTAGATACTTCTGGCAAAGTATTAAACTATACTGTTAATCATTCAAAACATTGCCCTCCTCTTTTGATCAAACCGAACGACGAAGAGATTAAAGCAATTACAAATTCAGACAGTATCGACTTAGCGAATCAATTATTAGACGACAGCTTAACACACATTCCATATATCTTATTATCTTTAGGTAAAAATGGTGCGTTGTTACGCTACGAACAACAAGTCTTTAATATTGATATTCCTAAAGTTCTTGCAGTGAACCCGGTAGGTTCAGGCGACAGCAGTTTAGCAGGCTTCTGCTACGGTATCTCTAAAGATGCTTCAATCAAAGAATCTTCTGCTTATTCTATGGCAGCAGGTATCTCTAATGCATTAGAAGCAAGAACTGGACACATTGATTTAAATAATTTCGAAAAATTCAGTAATCAAATAACAATTGAAAAGGTGGATCTTACATCATGACAAAATCAATTAAACCTTTATTAAATGACAAAAACTATATTGCTGCATTAGCAATCGACCAACGCGGTGCTTTAAAACGTTTATTAGGCGAAGGTGCTAAAACTGAAGACTTAGAACAATTTAAAGTTCATGTTTCTGAAGAATTAACTCCATATGCTTCAAGTATTTTATTAGACCCTGAATACGGTCTTCCAGCAACTAAAGTTCGTGCTAAAAACGCTGGTTTATTATTAGCTTATGAAAAAACTGGTTATGATGCTTCAGAACCAGGTCGTATTCCTGATTTATTAAACGTATGGTCTGTTAAACGCTTAAAAGAAGCTGGTGCAGATGCAGTTAAATTATTAGTATACGTTGACATCGACGAAGACAAAGCAATCAATGATCAAAAAGAAGCATTCGTTGAACGTGTAGGCAGCGAATGTGTTGCTGAAGGTTTACCATTATTCTTAGAAATCGTTTCTTACGATGCTAACAACGCTGACAGCGGTTCAGAAGAATTTGCTAAAGTTAAAGCACACAAAGTAAACGAAGCAATGAAAAAATACTCTGAACCTCGTTTCAATGTAGACGTATTAAAATAGAAGTACCTGTAAACATGAACTATGTTGAAGGATTCGGTGAAAAAGCATTATTCACTAAAGAAGAAGCTGCTCAAGCATTCAAAGAACAAGCTGCTTCAACTAACTTACCTTACATCTACTTAAGCGCTGGTGTATCAGCTGAGTTATTCCAAAAAACTTTATACTTCGCTAAAGAATCTGGTTCTACATTTAACGGTGTATTATGCGGCCGTGCTACTTGGAGAGGTGCTACAGATCACTTTGCTGAAGGTGATGCAGCTGTTCAAGAATGGTTCCGTACTGAAGGTAAAAACAACATCGAAAGCTTAAACAAAGTTTTAGATGAAACTGCTAACCCTATTAAATAATTAAGTAAAATATCATTTTACTAGCCTAGCAATCATTTGGTTGTTAGGCTTTTTTATTACATTCTATATAGACAGTTACCTATATAGATGATAATCTATTTTATGGAATGAGGTGATTAGGATGAATTACGAAAATATCTCTACACTATTAAAAGCAATAGCCAGCCCTATTCGCTTAGAAATACTCAATTTGCTTTCTTGCGGTGAGCTTTGTGCGTGTGATTTATTGGCACACTTTCATATCACACAGCCTACCCTCAGTCATCATATGAAGGCGCTCAGCGCAAATAATCTAATACATAGCCGTAAAGAAGGTAACCGGCGTTATTACCGCTTAAATACAGCTGCGTATCAAGATTTATTAGCACAATTAAATCTCATAGGTACATCGCAAGCATCATGTGCTTGTCATACGTTAAATAAAGGAGATTGTTAACTTTGGTTATTACAGCAATTGTTATATTTATTTTGACTTTAATTTTTATTATTTGGCAGCCGAAAGGCTTGGATATAGGCATTACTGCTGTTATCGGTGCCCTGCTCGCATTGATTACAGGCGTTGTTTCTTTGAGTGATGTTGGTGAAGTGACATCCATTGTATGGAATGCGACATTGACCTTTGTTGCGCTGATTATCATTTCATTAATTCTAGATGAAATCGGCTTTTTCGAATGGGCCTCATTACATATGGTACGTGCATCTAACGGCAATGGTGTGAAGATGTTTGTTTACATCATGTTATTGGGTGCTGTGGTTGCGGCGCTGTTCGCAAATGATGGTGCTGCGTTGATTTTAACACCGATTGTCCTTGCGATGGTCAGACACTTGAAATTTAATGAACGCGTGATCTTTCCATTCATCATTGCGAGTGGTTTTATCGCAGATACAACTTCTCTGCCTTTAATCGTCAGCAACTTAGTCAACATCGTCTCGGCTGATTATTTCAATATTAGTTTCTTAGAATACTTTGCGCATATGATAATCCCTAACCTTTTCTCATTATTCGCAAGTATCATCGTGTTATACATTTATTTTAAAAAAGCGATACCCAAGCATTTTGATGCTGCACAGCTGAAAATACCTGATTCTGCGATTAAAGATCATCGCTTATTCCGTATCAGCTGGATTGTCTTAGGTGTCTTGCTGGCAGGCTATGTCATTGGAGAATTACTTCATATTCCTGTTTCATTTATCGCAGGCTTAATCGCAATTATCTTCTTATTGCTGGCTAAACAATCTAGTGCTGTACACACACGCAGCGTTATTAAAGGCGCACCATGGAACATTGTAATCTTTTCTATCGGTATGTACCTTGTAGTATTCGGATTAAAAAATGCAGGGATTACGTCTTTATTAGCGGATATGATCAACCAATTTTCACAACACGGCCTGTTCTCAAGTATTTTAGGTATGGGCTTTTTATCTGCTATCCTTTCAGCAATTATGAACAATATGCCTACTGTGATGATTGATGCGATTGCGATTAATCAAGCACATGCGGCAGGCATCATTAAAGAAGGCTTGATTTATGCGAATGTGATAGGTTCTGACTTAGGTCCTAAGATCACCCCTATCGGTTCGCTGGCAACATTATTGTGGTTACATGTGTTATCTCAAAAAGGAATAAAAATATCATGGGGTACCTACTTTAAAACGGGTATTGTAATAACCATTCCAGTGTTATTTATCACGTTAGTCGGATTATATTTATCTTTATTACTTATTTAGAAAAGAGGACAAAATGATGGAAAAACCAATTATTTATTTTGTATGTACAGGCAATGCTTGTCGAAGCCAAATGGCAGAAGGTTTTGGAAAGAAATTTTTAGGTGACGCTTGGGAAGTTGTTTCAGGCGGTATTGAAGCACATGGTGTCAATCCGCTTGCGGTTAAAGCTATGGATGAAATCGGTATTGATATCAGCAAGCAAACCTCTGATAAAATCGATACTGATTTATATGCTAAAGCAAAATTAGTCGTAACTTTATGCAATCATGCGGATGCGAATTGCCCTGTTGTCCCCCAAAACGTTACTAAAGTCCATTGGGGCTTTGAAGACCCAGCAGGTAAAGACTGGTCTGTCTTTCAGGATGTGAGAGACCAAATCGGCGAAAGAATTTTACAATTTAAAGATACTGGCCAATAATGTACGATAATAAATAAAACACCTCGGAGAAAATTCCGAGGTGTTTCTTACTTTCCATTACTTACCATAAATATCTTCAGATAATTGTTTATACCATTTCGCACTGTCTTTAACATAACGTTTTTGCGTTTCGAAATCGATATAGAATAAACCATAACGTTTATTGTATCCGTTTGACCAGCTGAACATATCTTGTAATGACCAGATGAAGTAACCTTTTACGTTAATGCCGTCCGCATAAGCACGTTCGATTGCTTCGATATGTTGTCTTACATAATCAATACTTTCGTCATCATGTACTTCGCCATTGTCTTCAAGTACATCTTTATAGCCTAAGCCGTTTTCTGTAACGTAGATTTTTTTGTAGTTCGGATAGTCGTTTTTAACACGTTCCATCATGTCGTACAAGCCTTCAGGATAAATGTACCAATCCCAGTCATTTGTAGGAATCGCTTCGTTTTTAACTACTTCGCCGATACCTTTAACACGGAAGACTGAAGTACCTTTATCACCTGTACCATTATGATGAATATAGCTTTCTTCGTTATGGTATTTGATCCAGTTGCTTTGATAGTAGTTAATACCTAAGAAATCAAGTTGCGGTGCTGCTTTTTTGATATCTTCTAATTCTTCTTTGCGAATGTCTAATTTATCAAATTCTTCTCCTAAGATTTCTTTCACTACAGTTAATTTAGCTGGTGTGTAGTATCCTAAGAAAGTACCATCTAACATGAAACCATTCATAAAGATATCATGTTTGTAAGCAGCGATTTGATTTAATGGTTGATCATCGATGCTGTAAAATTGAGTTAATGCATGTACTAAACCGATTTCACCTTCATAGCCTTTTGATTTGAATAAGTTCACGATACGGCTATGTGCAGCGATTTGGTTGTGTTGTGCTTGTAAACATTTTAAAGTGTTGTATTGTTCACCAGGAGGGAAAGCACCTGTAATATATTGGCCTTGAACATACGCGATTGGTTCATTGATAGTAATCCAATATTTTACGACATCGTTGTATTCATCGAATACAAGCTCTGCATAGCGTTCAAATGCATTAATTTGATCTTTGTTTAACCAGTCACCTTTTTCAAATAGTGTTTCTGGAGTATCAAAGTGATGAAGTGTAACAAACGGTTCGATGTCGTATTTACGGCAAGTTTCAAACACTTTGCGATAATAGTCTAAACCTTTTTGATTTACTTCACCTGTGCCATCAGGGATGATACGTGACCATGCAATTGAAATACGAATGGCTTTAATACCGTATTCTGATGCTAATTTGATATCTTCTTCATAACGATTGTAAAAGTCGCTAGCTGGGTCTGGTGAAAAACGACCTTGTTTTTCTAAAAATCCATCCCATAATACACGGCCTTTACCGTCCACAGTACTTGAACCTTCAACTTGATATGCTGCAGTTGCGGCACCTAATACAAAGTCTTTAGGTAATTTACTCATTAAACTGTCTCCTTTTTAGTTAATTAATATCTTCAATATTACTAATTACATCACACACAAATGGAGCCCCTTGCCGCTTATGAAAATTCAAAGATGTCGTGTGTGATGCAACAAGGGGCTGAGATGTGTGGATTAACTAA
Organism: Staphylococcus sp. IVB6181; assembly: GCF_025561445.1. NCBI lineage: Bacteria > Bacillati > Bacillota > Bacilli > Caryophanales > Staphylococcaceae > Staphylococcus > Staphylococcus sp. IVB6181. The sequence continues at coordinate 2,028,746 of NZ_CP095096.1, forward strand.
GTTGCTTAGTTTTTGCTTTCTTCATTGTTTTCATTGATTTTTTCGAAAATCAATTTCATTGCGCCTTCTCCGTCTCGAGTCAAGCCAATGTATTGTTTACCTGTTGTCGGTACTAATACTGCACCGTATTGATCAGTATATTTTCTCATTTCATCTTTCATCGCATCCATTTGAGGAGCTAAGATGACGATATCCATATCTTTAATTAAGTCCATATCTTGACCATAAGCACGTGCTGTAGCTTCTAAAGGAATGTCGTTATCTTTCGCATATTTGTTCAAGCTGTTTGCTAAGATACCGCTTGTTCCGCCGCCGGCACATACAACTAAAACGTTTGTATGATCACGTGTTTTGAAATCTTCTGCGCTCACTACAGGTTCAACTGAAGCTGCTGTTGCAGTACCGCCGCCTGCAGTTGCTGCTGCAGCTTTTTGCAATTCAATTTCATGTTCTTCGTCAAGTTTTAATTTATCGTATGCTTTGATGAATGGGAACCAGATTGTAAAGTCTAATACTAATACAATCGCGATTAATAATAATGACAATACAGAGAAGTTAGATGCCATATAGATACCGATTGGACCTGGTGTAGGCCATGGTAAGAAGTGCATAAATCCGTTCATTCCAAGATTATCTACAAAGAATTATAAAATCCAAGAGTTTAAAATAGGTGTAATAATGAATGGAACCATGAACACTGGGTTCAAGATGATTGGTGCACCGAATAATAATGGTTCGTTAACGGCGAATGTAGTCGGGATAACCGAAGCTTTACCCACCGCTTTCAACTCTGGCGATTTACATAGGAATATAAAGATGTATGGCACTAATAGTGTTGCACCAGTACCACCGATCAATGCTACGAAATCTTGAGTAGATTGTGTCAATGCATAATGCGCATGTTCGCCTGCTCTGAATAAACGTAAGTTTTCTACTTGGTTGTTGTACATAATCGCGATAACTGCAGGACCTACTACAGAAGGACCATGTACCCCGATAAACCAGAAGAACGCCATAAATCCAAAGATAATCGCAAATCCGATAAAACCATTGGCTGCTCTGAATAATGGAGATAACAAGTTAGTTACCAATTCTGCAGTGTTACCTTTAGTTAAGGCACGTACTACAATGTCCACGATCCAGAAGAATGTTACTGATAATGCAAAAGGAATCATGTCTTTAAATGCTTGCGCAATGTTACCTGGAACTTGCGGAGGCATTTTGATTGTAATATTTCTACCAATACTGAATTTATAGATATTAGGTGCGATAAATGCGACTAAGAATGCTGCGATTAATCCTTTAGTCCCTAATAAATCGATGCTGATACCATCTTTGATTGGTTTAACAGCTAAAATTAATAATGAAGCTTCAGCTGCTACGAATGTTGAAATTACGTTGATTTGGTTCGTTTTAGGTAATTTCAAGTTTCTATTGTCGGTAAGTGATTTAGTTACAGTACCCGCCATAAAGACGGCTAACATACCCATCGTGAAGTTATAAACTTTCATGATGATGTCTTCAATGTGTTTTGGCCAGTGGAATCCCCATACGTTTGGTACATAAGCTACCAAGATAAATAGAGATGAGAATAAAACGACTGGCATTAAAGCTACGAAACCATCACGGATTGCAGATAAGTACGGGTTAGATGCAATCTTTTCGAAGAAAGGTTTCATTTTTTCAATCATTTTGATAATTCTATTCATGCTGTCACCTGCTTATTAGTGTTGTAAGTCACGGAGTTGTTCATATAAGTCAATCATGTAGTTTGCTGCGTCTCTAAGCGCCATTGTAGTCATTAAATGGTCTTGACCGTGTACCATGATAAAACTAATATCAGATGCTTCTCCTGCTGCTTCTTTCGCTAACATTTTGTGTTTGTTCTTTGTGTGCTTCAGTAATAAAGTTGTTGGCTTCAACAATATGTTGACGTGCTTGATCGAAGTTATTTTCTTTTGCAGCAGCTAAAGCCGCCATAACTTCTCTACGTGCATCACCTGCAATCGCAACGATTGTGAAGCCAATCATCATGTTTTCTTCTTTATTGCTCATGGTGTTTCCCCCTTAAGATGTAATAAAAAGTAAGTTAATAAATATCAACGCCACCGAAACAATCAAACACTCTTTTAATCATCGCAGCACGAACGTTCGTTATTGTTCGTTTTTGTTCACAATAATAATGTAGCTTTTTTACTCGTTCTAGTCAATTCTAATTTTAAAAAATATAGTGGTTTCAAGTGATTTATGACAAATAAGACACATAATCATCATAAAATTGGCAGCGCTTTAATAAATTAAATGTATTCCCTTTCATCAACGCAAAAAAAGACTGCCTAGTTATCTAGGCAGCCACCATACAAAAAAGATTAGTCATCTTTTTCTTGTTTTAAAATTTTAGCTGTTTTTGCATCAAAACTGAATTCTTGTTTTTCATTTCCTTTTTGTAAGTCTACATCATAAACGAATTTGCCTTCATCATCATCTTTAGATAGTGACCATTCGTGAATGTCGCCGTTAAATTGATCTTGGGCTTTTTTGATGATTTCTTCATAAGACTTGTAGTCTTTATATTCGAATGATTTGTTTTTATCATAGTCATCTTCTTTTTCAGTTGATTTATTGATGACTTTGTTGTTTTTGCTGTCGACTATAACTTCAGCTTCTTCACCTTGTTTTTGCAAGTCGATTTTATAAGCCCATTTGCCCTGTTCTTTTTCAAATGAGATTTCTTTTAACTCGCCGTCATATTCTTTCTTAGCAGTTTTGATTGCTTCTTCAGGCTTGATTTTAATATCTTCTAACTTAACTGTATTGCTGTTTTTACCTGTTTCAGATGTACTAGAAGTATCACCTGATTGTTTTTGGTCAGTATTCGCTTTTTGTTCTTGATCATTTTTATTTTCGTCGCTTGAGCCGCCTTGGCCGCAAGCCGCAAGTACTAAACCTGATGCTACTAATAATGAAACCATTTTTTTCTGCATATTGATTCCTCCTTATTTTCTTTTACCCTTTTGTAAAGGAATTATTTTGATACCCATTAATAAGTGTCGATATACAATTGCAAATGATATTTTCACTTATTATTTGAAAAAATGCAAAAAACTGTCTCACATCATTGAACACAATTTTGTGAGACAGTCGAAAATTTATATTTTGTTATTGTATTGTTTTTCTAAAAGCAGTAGGGTCAGGCTGATTCAAATAATGCATGAATACTTCTCTCATATAAACTTCATTTTGACCCACTGGTTTTTGGTAATTGGTACCCATTACTAAAATATACTCTTTATTAAAATAGCAGGTAAACTGCTGGCTGTAGATTATACCATTCGTTCTGCCGCTTCCGCCATAACTATAAAACCCATAACGATAAGCATGCGGAAAATCTTTCGTTAAAACTTCATACAGTAAATGATCAGTCACTGATTTAGGAAAAATTTTATTTTCCTGCAACGCAGCTACAAGTTTACCCATATCTCGCGGTGCCATGTATAAATTACCTGCACCGTAATATTGGTCCAGATAAGAAGGCGGATCAAGTATTTTAAAGTCATCATACCCCTTCGCCATATATGGTTTGAAAGAATTATTATTATAAAAAGCTGTTCGATCTAAATGATACGGTGTCACAAATTTCTCATTAAAATATTCCGCATACGGCTTGTTTACAACAGCTTCGATGACACGCGCCAATACAATATAATTCGCATCATTATATTGATGTACTCTGAACATATTCGGCTGCAATCCTTGTTCTTGCAGCATATGCACAGCCCCATCAATACTATGGACACTTGCCTTAGGATGAAACTTTTGAATACCGCTTTGATGCAGCATAAAGTCACGCAGCACTAAAGGTTTCCCTGTTTCAAACCAAGGCAGATATTTGGTTACCGGATCATCCATATTGATTTTACCGTCTAATTCAAGCTGTTTGAGCATCATACCTGTCATGAATTTTTGTGCAGATCCGATTAAATACATGGAATTCGGATTAGACTTTTTATCGTTAATAAAATCTTGATAGCCGTATCCCCTATCAAACACTAATTCTCCTCTATGAAAGACTGCAATATCTCCATTAAACTTAACTTCCTTCAAATATTTATCAAGCTGTTCGTATTGCAGCGTGGGATCTTTAGTCACCGGCTTATAATCTTCAGGAATTTTTGCTTTTTTAACTGCAGCCGGCGCATCATGCTGCAGTGCACCAAAGTGCCTATGATGTTTCCAATTTAAATAATATGAAATCACAACAGCTATAAGTGCAACTGCGATTACAAATATCATGATTTTTAAAATTTTTCTATTCATTACTTTCCTCTTCTGATGATGTATTTTCTAAAGGTGTGAGTACGTACGCAACCATTTTAGATAGATGGCTTTTTATCTAATAGTTTAGTTGGATTAGGTTGATGCAAATCTTTAGTAAAGATTTCAGTCAATAATTTTTCATTGACGTATCTCGGATATTGATAATTGGTGCCCATCACTACAACATATTCTTTGTTAAAGTAACTTGTCATTTGATGTCCATAAAACATACCATTGATACGATTACCTGCACCATAACTATAAAAGCCGTACCGATACGTACTTGGATAGTCATTAGTTTTAACTTCTTCCAGCATTTTCTGTGTGATGGCAGGTGAGAATATTTTGTTCTCTTGCAGATTCACAACTAACTTTGCCATATCTCTTGACGACATAAATAAATTACCTGCACCATAATACTGGTCAAGAAACTTCATTTGCTGTAATTCTCTCTTCACATTATAGCCCTTCGCCATATCAGACTCATAATTCTTCTCATTATAAAAAGCAGTTCTTCTTAAGTCATAAGGTTTTCTTAATGTTTCGTTGAAATACTTTGCGAAAGGTTCTTTCGTGATACTTTGAATGACAGCGGCCAATACGATGTAGTTGCCATCGCTATATAAATGTTTTTTATACATACCTGGTTGAATATCAGCCTGCTGCAACTCTTTGGCAACATCTTCAATACTATGTGCAGTCGGACTGCCGTTGAATTTCTTCAATCCGCTTCGATGCAGCATAATATCTTTTAAAATCAAAGGTTTGCTTGTTTTAAACCAAGGCAAGTACTTATCAATCGGATCATTGATATTGACTTTCCCTTCAACTTCTAATTTTTTCAGCATCAAACCTGTTGTAAATTTTTGTGCTGAACCAATGAGATACATTGAATTCGGTGACGTCGGCTTCATAGCTTCAAAATCTTGATAACCGTAAGATTGGTCCATCACCAACTTTCCTTTGTGATAGATGGTGATGTTCCCGTTGAAATGCTGCTGCTTTAAATAACGATCTACGTTTTGATACGCAGCGTTAGAGTCCATTACTTTTTGATAGCCATGTGAAGACTTATTTTCCGCCGCAACGGTCGGCTGCTTCATGCTGTACCTGTTTTGGTAACGCCAATTCAAAAAGTATGAAAATCCTGCCGCTAATATCGCCACTGCAATTATAAACACAATGCTATGTTTTGCTTTGTTTTTCATTATTTTCCTCTTTTATCGTGGGTTCTTTCTTGATAGTTTATTTGAATGGTACTTAAGCTAAATATTCTTGTTCGAATTGTGCTACGACTTTGTCTAAATCTTCTACATTCAGAGAGAAGTAGACTTTGATTTTAGGTTCAGTACCTGAAGGTCTTAAGGCAATAAATCCTTCATCAAAGATAAAGCGGATTAAATTGCTTTCAGGTAAAGTCGTTTCTGTTTGCTGTTGTGTTGCTAAATCTACAATTGTTTTAGTTTGATAGTCTTCAATTTGTTTAACCTCTAAACCAACAAGTGTTTTTGGCTGCTGCTTGCGGAAACTTTCTAACAAGTCATTAATTTTTTGTCTGCCTGCAGCCCCTTCAAATTTAGGTGAAATTGTTTCATCTTTAAATGTTCCAGTGATTTCATATACTTCTTGCAATACATCTTTGAAAGTTTTGCCTTGGCTTGAAAGTTCATTTTTATACTTCACTACAAGCGGAATCATTTGAATCGCATCTTTATCTCTAGAGAATGGCACCGCTAAATAACCATGGCTTTCTTCATAGCCTAACACTAATTGTTCATTTGTATCTTGTTTATTCTGCAAGATTTCTGAAATGAACTTAAATCCTGTTAATACCGTATTCACTTGCAACCCGAGTGCTTTGCCTAAACGATCGCTTGCAGCACTGCTGACAATTGATTTAACCATAAATAAAGGCTGCTCGTTACGCTCTGCTTTTAGTTGTTCATAGCGTAATTTCAATAAAATCAAGCCGATTTCATTACCGTTGAAATAGCGGTAATCATCCTTGCCGTAGCGCTCAATCATACCGAAGCGATCAGCGTCAGGGTCAGTCGCAAGAATTAATTGCGCATCTTCTTTTTCAGCTAAACGCAAACTATAAGTAAATGCTTGTTCTTCTTCAGGGTTCGCATATGCGACTGTCGGGAAGCTGCCGTCTGGTTGAGATTGTTCCTTTTCAATTACATAATTGCTGTAATTCAAATCTTCAAGAATCTCAGATAAAATCGGCAAGCTTGTACCGTGCAGACTTGTTAACGCAATTTTATCTGTTTGCTGATCGATTGCACCGACCAATGCTTTGACTTCAGCTTTATAAGCTTGTGTTACTTCATCAGATAAATATGAAATCAAGCCTTGATTCAAGCCATCTTCAAAATCACCGCCTGCTAAATCCAGCGGATCCTCGATTTGATTAATATAACTGCTGAGCATTTCAGATGGTTTCGGCAGTAATTGTCCGCCGTCTGCACCGTAAATTTTAATGCCGTTGTATTCTTTAGGATTATGGCTTGCTGTAATCATAACGCCTGCATCTGCATTTAAATGGCGTACCGCAAATGATAACTCAGGGGTAGAGTTATAACGTTTGCCAACAACTGCTTTAACACCGTATTGTGCAAGCATAGCCGCAATTTCATGAGCAAATTCTTGCGATAAAAAGCGTGTATCAAAATGAATCACTACTAATGATTCAGGTTTATGATCATTTAAGTATTTGGCTAGCCCTACTGCGACTTTGCGTACAGTAAACGCATTTAAACGTCCAGGCCCTAAACCAATCAATCCTCTGATTCCTGCAGTCCCAAAAGCTAAAGTATCTTCAAAACCTTCTGCTTTCGAACTTTCAGATTGTGTATTATAAAACTCAGAAACTAAACTTTCTTCTATCTTGTTCTCCCAATTCAATTTCATACTTAATCTCCTCTCTGTACCTCTCTCTTATGTTTAAACTATGGATTAGAGTATTTATTTTTAACAACCTTATTATAACTGATGTTTTTCAGAAATACATTTCATATTCATGAAAATCATGAAGTTGCTACGCTTTTGTGTCGTTTGATACAAAAGCACTTCAATCACAACATATGTAAAAGTTGATACTCCCTGAAAACAGATGCAAATCTCATCATATTTTAAAACCTATTTTATTTTGAGCATATTTCGTTTTTGTAAAGCTAATGTAAACATTGAAATTCAATGCTGAATTTTCTTTAGTAATGCCTTTAAGTATGAAATAATAGGTGGGATACTAAGTTTGTAATTTAGCCATAAAAGTATTAAAATATATGGTTATAATGAGCAAATTCAGCAGCAATCCAAACGTTCCTCTTTAGAAACTTCTCTTAGATGATTGCTGATTTATAAAATTGAAACCGGGAGCAAGAGTAATGAACAAAATTTTTAAATATTTTTTAATTCTTCTTTCGCTCGTTTTGGTCGTTATTCCTATTATATTTGCAGTGATGTTATATAAAACTTCTCGAAGTGCAATCGATTCATCTTTCAGTGACAACTCAAACAGAGTTTCAAATTTAAGACAAGGCAAGGTCAATCCTTCTAAAGAGCCGATTTCTGTACTTTTCTTAGGGATAGATGATAATAAAGGAAGACGTGAAGGCGGGCAATCAACAGAGAAATCACGTACTGATGCTATGATTCTTTCAACTTTCAACCCAGATAAAAGCCAAGTCAGAATGTTAAGTATTCCGCGTGATACATTAAGTTACATTCCAAAAGTAGGCTATTACGACAAAATCACACATGCCCATGCCTTCGGCGGTCCTACTGCTGCTATGGATACAGTGGAAGCTACATTAAATGTACCTGTCGATTATTATGTACGTATCGATATGGATGCTTTCGTTGAAGCTGTTGATGAATTAGGCGGCATTTATTATGATGTTCCTTATGATTTAAACGAACCGAACACTAATGACGATGGACGTATTAAAGTGAAGAAAGGTTATCATAAATTAAATGGTGACCAAGCACTTGCAGTTGCCAGAACAAGATACCATGATTCAGATCTAAAACGCGGTCAGCGTCAAATGGATCTTATCAAAGCACTTGCCACAAAAGCACAAAGATTAGATTCAGTGAATAAATTAGACAGCTTGATCAAAATCGTCGGCAAGAATTCAAAGCATGATTTATCAAACGATGATATTCAAAAACTGCTTACAACATACCTCCCTGCTGATTTAGAAATTAAAACTGAACAGCTTGAAGGTAAAAATGAATTACTGAATGGTATTTACTATTACAATCCGGATATGAAGAGTATCAAAAAATATTCAAATCTGCTTCGTTCGGACTTAGGATTATCTAAGATTAAAAGCAACAAAGAATTCTTAAATTCACGTGTCATCAAAGCCTATGGAGAACTGATGCCGTTAACACCTATTGATGACAGTCTGTTGCGTAAAAACCAAAAAGATACAACAGATGAGGATCAATCTGAAGACGAAACACAATCAGATAATACAGAACAAAACAATAATTCGGGTAATGAACAATGGAATAATCAGCAAGATCCAAATGCTGGGTTTAACCAAGACCCTAATGCCGGAAACCAGCAAGATCCTAACATGAATATGGATCCGTCTCAGCAGCAAGCTCCTTCAGATCAAGGATATTATTAGAAAGGGAGAGCGATAGAATATGCCACGCAAGACCTATGAAAAATTAAACAATATTAATGGAATGTTTGGGATATTAGAACAGCAAATCATTCACAGTAAAGATATGGCGCATTTCAGAAATGAATTTTTCTATGTCAATCATGCTCATAGAGAAAATTACGAAGCGCTATTGCTTTATTACAAAGACAGCTTAGAAAACCCATTTATAGACGGAGCTTGTTATATCGTCGCATTACCAGAAATTTTTGATCGTGTCGACGTATTCCAATCTGAACTGCCCTTCTCTTGGGTTTACGATGAAAATGGAATTACTGAAACAATGAAATCAATCAGTGTACCGATTCAATACTTGATTGCGGCGGCACTTGAAGTCACAGATGTCAACATCTTCAAACCTTCAGGCTTCACAATGGGTATGAATAACTGGAACATTGCACAAATGCGTATCTTCTGGCAATATACAGCAATCGTACGTAAATTTGCACAATAAAAAATCAATCGCTGCAGAGCAAATACATGCATCTGCAGCGATTTTTTTGTACCCTAAGAACAACTCTTTAAAATAAAAAGATGAGGATGATGATTATGTTTAAATTAGCACAGAACAAAAAAGAAATGAACGATGTCTTTCATGTAAGAACTGAAGTTTTTGTAGACGAGCAAAATGTTCCTTTAGAAAATGAGATCGATGAATATGAAGATAGTTCAACACACATCATCGGCTATGATGAAAATGATCAAGCAATCGCAACAGCACGTTACAGAAATGTCGATGGCGCCGCAAAAATCGAACGTGTTGCTGTAATAAAAGCATTGCGCAATCAAGGTATCGGCAAAAGCCTGATGACATTTATTGAAGACGCTGTGAAAAAAGATGGTTTTACACAAGCTGTTTTAAACGGACAAGTACAAGCACAACCTTTCTATGAAGCGCTTGGTTATCAAGCTGAAGGTGATATCTTCTTAGAAGAAAATATTGAACATGTGGTCATGAAGAAATCATTATAATTTCTTTGTTTTTTACTATATTTACAACACGAAAAGTATATTAATGCTATTTTTAGTGGAAGTTTACTTTTGAAACAAAGTACATTTCAGATTAAGGTTTCATTACAAAATGATTAAAAACCTCTCTATACGTCTTAAGTCGTACTATAATATATGAAAATGATATATTACATAGGTTTGACATAGTGTCATATTCATTCAGTCTGCTAGTGGCTATGTGTGTAGAAATGATATGGCCTGGATACTTGTTACTAACACGTTTTGATTATAACAATTATGTTAATAACATCATCAAGTCATCTATTTTCTAACGTCATCGACAGATACAACTACTTGACGTTAAGAATCAAACATCTCGGAACTTTTCGATATACCGATCCAGACGTTTATCTACAGACTGTAATATATTCAAATATAATATATTGTTAAAAGGAGTATCATTTTATGTCTAAAAAGTTTCATTACAAAACCCCAGCTATCATTGCATTAACGATTGCAGGTACTGCTATTACTACGCACCAAGCATTTGCGCAAAGCAATACAGACTCGGCAGATAGCACGAACACAACAAGCAATGTGAACCAGAATCAACAACCGACTGACAACCAAACTGCAAAAAGTACAACAACAACTCAGAATACAACTAACCAAATTGCAGGCACACAAGAATACAAAGACCCTGCACAAGTTCAACCAAAAACTACAGAAAACAACTTGAACTACGATTCAAAACTTGATCAATTGTCTACTCAAGCAGATACAAGTAATGGAGCAACTGCTCAAACTACAACTGATTCTCAAAACAATACGTCTGACAACACAACAACAGACACTACACAAGCTGAATCAAACCAACAAACACAACAAGAAGACACTGCTCAAACTGAAGCTCAAGCTCAGCAAACACAACAAGCGGAAACTGCTGCTCAAAATGAAGCACAAGCTCAACAAACACAACAAGCTGATACTGCAGCTCAAAATGCAACACAAGCTCAACAAACACAGCAAGCAGATACTACTGCTCAAGTTAATACACAAACACAGCAAAAAGCTGAAACAACAGCACAACCTACAACATATGCGGCGCGTTCAGTACAGCCGACAACATATGCTGCACGTTCAGTTGCACCGTCAACAACGACTTCTACACGTTCTGTGCAACCAACAACATATGCTGCAGCAGCTACATCATTACCTAAATATCAACCAAGAGTCAACTCTTCAATTAATAACTATATCCGTAACAAAAACTATACGGTACCGACATATGAACAAGATTTCTCATATAATATTCCGAAATATAGTTACAGATACGGCAAACCTGAAGGTATTGTAATTCACGATACTGCAAATGAAAACTCAACGTTGAATAACGAAGTTGCTTACATGAAAAACAACTGGCAAAATGCCTTTGTTCATGGTTTCGTAGATGGTAATCGTATCGTTGAAACAGCAAACACAGATTACCTTGCATGGGGTGCAGGACCTGTTGCCAACCAACGTTATATTCATATGGAATTAGTGCATACGCATGATTACGACTCATTTGCACGTCAAATGAACAACATTGCTGATTATGCAGCAACAAACTTGCAATACTATGGTTTAAAACCAGATAGTGCTGAATATGATGGTCAAGGTACAGTTTGGACACATAAAGCTGTTTCTAACTTCTTAGGCGGAACAGACCACGTTGACCCGCACGGTTATTTACAATCACGCGGTTACAACTATGATGCATTATATGACTTGATTAATGAAAAATATCAAATCAAACAAGGTTTAGTTGCACCTTGGGGTTCAACAACTGCGACTGCACCTAATACAAATACATCTACAACAACGAAACCAAGCACAAATACAACAACACGCCCTACTACAAACACATCATCTCAATTACGAGTGATTCCAGTAGATTCATTAGGTCGTTTATCTTCAACAAATCACGGTATTTACAAAACAGTTTATGATAAAGCAGGCGTTCAAAACTCAGCTTTAAATAACCAAACTTACCGTTTAACTAAAAAAGCGTTATTAGGTGAAAAATCATTCTACTTAATTACGGATTACAATAAAGGTACAAACTATGGTTGGGTGCAAACTGGCGACTTAACATATAAAGTCGGCCACCCAGTTACAACTAACACTAAAACTTACGGTATCCAATCAGGTACTAAATTATACAGCACACCTTGGGGTACAGATCGCCAAGTAGCTGCGACAGTATCTGGTACAGGCACACAAGCATTCAAAGCTTCTAAACAAACAGAAGTCAGCCCTTCTCAATACATTTATGGTACAGTGAACGGCAAATCTGGTTGGGTTGCAAGCTCAAAATTAGGCAGCTATACAGCACCAAAAACAACAGTAACTACTAAGAAAACAGATGTAAAAGGTGCATTCACAGCAACACCATCAAAAACTACAACAACTAAAGCACCAACAAAATCAACAACAACTAAAACAACTGCGAAAGCACCGGCTAAAACGACAACGACTGCTAAAACAACTGCGAAAGCACCGACTACAACAGTTAAAACTGCAAAACCAGCTGTAAAAGCAGCTACAACAGTTAAAAAACCGTCAACTGTGTCTAAAGCAGTCAATACAGTTAAAACAGCAGCTAAAACTACAGCAAAAGCTGTTCAACCGACAGCTAAAGCAGCTGTAACAAAAACTGCTGCTAAACCAGCAACAGCAACTAAAGCACCATTAAACAAAACAGTTGTTGTGAATAAATTAGGTCAATATGTAACAGATAACTATGGCTTACGTGCAAGTGTGTATGATAAAAAAGGTGCAAAAGCTGCACAATTCTTAGGCTACACTTACAACATCACACGTGAACGCAACCAAGATGGTACTTTATACTACTTATTGCAAAATATCGGTTTAACAACACCGCTTGGCTGGGTGAATGCAAAAGATGTTAAAGTAGCAGAACAAGGCAAAACAGCCCCTACTTCAAGACAATATACTGTAAACACTAAAAACAATGGTCTTTACACAACACCTTGGGGTACATCAAAACAATTAATCGATCCGTTAAATAAACAAAATGGTACATTCAACGCTTCAAAACGTACAGTAGTCAACAACACTCCTTACGTTTACGGTACAGTTAACGGTAAAACAGGCTGGGTTGCTGAAAAAACTTTAACACCTAAAACAACAACTACAGCAAACCGTGCTAACACAACAACTAAGCAGCAACCTGCTGTTAAATACAACCATGACTACATAGTAACAAGCAAAGGCGGTTACTATTACAATACGCCGAACGGCAAAGTATTAGGTTCATTAAAAGACCAATACGGCAACATCATCACAGTATTTGAAAAACAACTTGTGAACGGTATTACTTGGTACCATGGTACACTAGCAAACGGTCAATCTGTATGGGTAAAATCAGCTGATGTACGCGACACATTAACAAGAACTACAACTTCAAGCAATACATTAGACCAAGCAGTTGCAAAACAAATGAACTTGCCATGGTCTCCTAAAGTACAACATGTAGCAGGCAAATGGGTAGACGCTTCTAAAGACGAAGTGAAAACTGCGATGGATCCTAGAACTATTTCACAAGACGCAACACAAAGATACCAATTCTTACGTCTTGATAAAGCACAACAAATGTCAGTAGACAGTGTAAACAAATTGCTTAAAGGCAAAGGTATTTTAGAAGGACAAGGTGCAGCATTTGCACAAGCAGCACAAACATATGATATTAATGAAATTTATTTAATCTCACATGCCCTTCTTGAAACTGGCAACGGTACTTCTGCTTTAGCAAACGGCGGATATGTTGATAACGCGAACAAAGTCGTTACAAACGGTACTAAAAAGTATTACAACATGTTCGGTATCGGCGCAATTGATACTGACGCAGTACGCGGCGGCTTTAAAACTGCAGCACATTACGGTTGGGACACTGTTGGAAAAGCAATCATCGGCGGTGCTAAATTCATCACAAGTGATTATTTAGACAGAGGTCAAAACACACTTTATCGTATGCGCTGGAACCCAGCAGCACCTGCAACACATCAATATGCAACAGATATTAACTGGGCAAGCCATAACGCGGCAAGAATGAAACAAATGTACGATAAAATCGGAGAAACTGGTAAATATTTCGATGTAGATATTTACAAAGCTTAATCTGTATAAACTTAAAGGACCTGTTGAGCAATATTGCTCCGCAGGTCCTTCTTACATAAAAAATCGCGGAACGCTTTCAATTATTTGAAAAACATTCCGCGATACTTTTAAATATAAAAGCTTTTCTTATTCAGTTTCACAAGCAAATCATAAAGCTGTTTCACATCTTTTGAAGACAACTGGTCGCATCTTGCTTCTAATAATTCTTGACGTGCCGCATTGATTTGATTGATCAATTCTTCAGATTTAGGTGTCACACTGAGTTCTTTGCATCGCAAGTCATGACGCGATTGTATGCTCGTCACATAACCTAAACTGACAAGTTTTTTAATCCATCTGGAAACTATGGATTGTTCTTTTCCGATTTTCATCGTTAAGTCAAATTGGGATAAACTGTGGTGCTCATTCAAAATTCGTAAAAGTTCAATTTGTTCTGTCGTTAAATTCGCACGTTGGCCAAAACGTTTGTTTACAATGATTAAATCATTGTGTGTAAGTGTTATTTGCTGTTCAAGTTGTTTATACATGGATGTCTTACCCCGCTTGTTTTAATAGTTATATTATAAGTTTATCAAGCAAAATATACAACAAAAACTTGTAAAAGTTGTTTATCTTGCATTTAACTATGCATGTATAATACGTTAATATTATCCAAAATCTCAAAAGGAGTTTACATATGAATAAGTCACTATCCCAAAGAGATTATTATTTCGATAATGCCCGTGCATTTCTAATTTATTTAGTTGTATTCGGACATCTCTTAAATCCTTATGTAGAAGATCATAAATATATGGGATCGCTTTACTTGCTGATATATAGTTTCCACATGCCGTCATTCCTGTTTATCAGCGGCTACTTTGCAAAAAATATCGGGAAACCTGATCATTTAGAGAAAGTTGCTAAAAAACTCTTAATTCCATATTTTGTGTTCTTTACATTCTTTTCGATTTATTATTACTTAACAGGCAAAAGCAGCAACTTGAAATTGGATCCGTTTGATCCGGTCTTTGCGCTTTGGTTCTTACTGACACTCTTTATGTTCCATGTCATCTTAGTCATCGTGAAGAACTTTAAGCCCTATTTCGTATTGCTCATCGCAATACTCGTCTCTTTATTAGCCGGCTTTTCATCTGATATCGGTGAATACATGAGTTATTCAAGAACCATTGTCTTCTTCCCTATTTTCTATATAGGCTATTTGATGAATCGACATCAATCTATGTTGCTGCGCAATAAAAAATGGGTACCTATTTCCATCCTGATATTGGTCGCATTTTATGTTGTGTATACGATTCATCCGATTAACTCAGATTGGCTGCTCGGCAGTTCGCCTTATAGTTCATTAGATGGTCCGGATGTATACAGTCCGCTTAAACGTTTGATGCTCTATGCGGTCATTTGTTTAACAATGTTTTCATTTTTAAACTTGATGCCGTCTAAGAAGCGTTTCTTTACGTATATCGGGCAACGTACGATGTATGTCTATTTACTGCATGGCTTAGCTATCGGCATCATCAGAGGTTATAAATTATATCCATTCCAAGATCCGATTACGATTTGGACATATATTTATCTGATTCTGTTATCCGGCCTGATTGTCTATCTGCTGTCTACTAACTTTGTCGCGAAATGGACGAATCCGGCAATCAATTTAGAACGGCCATCCAAATTCAAATTTTAACTGTGAGACAATTTGTTTGTCTCACTTTTTTAGTGTTTAATGTCTTAAAATTAATTATATTCAGACTTATAGGCGCTTTTTGGTGTTACAATATGATAAGATAGCATTTATTACATATTGAAGTAATCAATTGAGGTGTTAACAGAGTGAAATTATCTTTAAATACAAATTCAAAATTTTTGCGTGCCCCGAGCATCAGACAATTCTCCAGCAGAATTAAAAATATACCGGATTGTATCAATTTAACTATCGGCCAACCGGATTTTCCGATGCCTGAGGTTGTAAAAGACGCTTATATCAAAGCAATTGATAAGGATCAAACCAGCTATTCTCACAATAAAGGATTGATGGAAACAAGAACTGCTATTCGCGGCTACTTTAACCAACGTTACAATGTCGACTATACTGAAGAAGAAATTGTAGTCACAAACGGTGCCAGCGAAGCTATCGATACTGCTTTACGCAGTATTTTAGAACCTGGAGATGAAATTATTATTCCTGGTCCTATTTATGCCGGTTATATTCCGTTAATTGAAACATTAGGCGGACAACCTGTGTACATCGATACGACAACAACAGACTTTAAAATCACGCCAGAAGCAATCAGAGCGCACGTGACGCCTAAAACAAAAGCGATATTGCTTAACTATCCGACAAACCCTACAGGTGTTATCTTAAGCCGTCAAGAAGCCGCAAACATAGCAGACGAGTTAAAGCAGCATGCTATTTTCATCTTAAGTGATGAAATTTATGCGGAAAATACATTCAAAGGCCAACATACTTCGTTAGCGGAGTTCCCAGAAATTCGCGATCAATTATTATTAATCAGCGGCCTAAGCAAATCGCATTCTGCGACAGGCATCCGTATAGGCTTCTTACTCGGCCCTGAGTACTTAATAGAGAAACTGACATTCATGCATGCCTATAATACGATTTGTGCCAATGTACCCGCTCAAATTGCGTGTATCGCCGCATTAACCGATGGTATAGATGCGCCTAAGGCGATGAATAAAGCGTATAAAGAACGCTTGGCGTATTTAAAACAACGTTTATTAGATATGGGCTTTGAGATTGATGCTGAACCTGAAGGTGCTTTCTACATCTTCCCTAGCCTTGCGCCATTTAATATCGAAGATGATTTCAATTTTTGTGTGGACGCATTAGAAAAAGGACATATCGCTATGGTACCGGGCTCTTCATTCACAGATGCCGGTAAAGGACATGTCCGTATTTCGTACGCTTACGATTTAGATACCATCAAAGAAGGTATGAATCGATTAGAAAATTATTTAAATGAGTATGTAAAATAAAGCTTTTAAAAAGTGAGATAGTGCTATTTGAATAGTGCTACCTCACTTTTATTTTTTCGTAATAAATCTCTTAATACTATCCCTAATAAATATTTTCGCTGTCATGGCAATGTACATTCCCTCTTCTTTCAATACATTCAGAATGATATCAGTCGTCTTTAGTTGATTCTAAGTTTCTGTCTGCAAATGTGCGCATCATGTTGTAGTATTCTAGTTTTTCATCGCTGTCTAGATTAAGCTGATCGATGACGTGTGTTGAAATGTTCTTGAACTTTGATTTTAACGCTTTCCCCTCTTGCGTTAAATGCAACACGACCTTGCGTTCATCTTCAGGCAATCTTTTTCTTCTGACTAAATCTTTCTTTTCTAAACGCTTAACGATGGGACTAATCGTTCCAGAATCTAAATACAACTTATCACAAAGTGTTTTCACATATATTTCTTCTTCATCTTCAATATAAGATAAGACAATATAATTAGGAAAACTGATGTTGTATTGCTTCAGATACTTATTGAAGCGATTAATCACTTCTTTGGTCGTGATATAAAAAAGAAAGCATAAATCATGATCTAAATCTTTTTTTGTACTTTTCGCCATAATTTTTTCACCTCTACGTTAAAATATATTCAATTTAACAATGATTGTCAACGGAATAGTTTTATTTAATAAGTAATTTCAGACTTACTTTTTATAAATTGTTTAATCCACACGACAAGTTAAATTAAGAATTTTGATTATGTTTTTAAAGTATTATCCTGTTATTAATTTCACAAAGATACATTAGAGGCGCTTCATTATTTCTCTTATAATCTATGGCAATTTTTATACAGAAAAACCCTGTTTAAAGAACAACGTTTGTCCTTTAAACAGGGTTGATTATTTGATTGATATACCCCTAGGATATTAAGGGAATTTAGGGAATTGATCGAAGTCTGGTTTACGTTTTTCTTTAAACGCGTCACGGCCTTCTTTCGCTTCATCAGTTGTGTAGTAAAGCAATGTAGCGTCTCCTGCCATTTGCTGCAAGCCGGCAAGACCGTCTGTGTCTGCGTTCATTGCTGCTTTTAAGAAACGTAAAGCTGTTGGAGAATGCTGCATCATTTCTTTACACCATTGTACTGTTTCATCTTCAACTTGGTCTAATGGTACAACTGTGTTTGCCATACCCATTTCTAATGCTTGCTGTGCATCGTATTGACGGCATAAGTACCAGATTTCACGTGCTTTTTTATGTCCGACAATTCTAGCTAAATAGCCTGAACCATAACCTGCATCGAATGAACCTACTTTAGGTCCAGTTTGACCGAAGATTGCGTTGTCTGCTGCGATTGTCAAGTCGCATACGACTTGAAGTACGTTACCGCCGCCGATTGCATAACCGCGTACCATCGCAATAACAGGTTTAGGAATCACACGGATTAAGCGTTGTAAATCAAGTACGTTCAAACGAGGAATTTGGTCATCTCCGACATAGCCGCCGTGGCCGCGTACTTTTTGGTCGCCGCCTGAACAGAATGCTTTGTCGCCTTCGCCTGTTAAAATGATAGTTGAAATACGTTGATCGTCACGTGCACGTGAAAAAGCGTCAATCATTTCTTGTACAGTCTTAGGTGTAAACGCATTGCGTACTTCCGGACGATTAATCGTCACTTTCGCTATACCTTCAAAAAATTCATATTTAATCTCATCATATTCTTTAAGTGTTTCCCACTGTCTAGCCATTTTGCTCCTCCTTATTTAAAAAACCTAATACTATTATATCAAATTGCTGCGCGTCTTCCACGTGAACCGTATGGCCCGCTTCTTCCACCACATGCAACTCGCTTCCTTCAATCGCTGCTTCCATCTTATGTGCAATCTCTACGAATTTCTCATCGCGTTCACCGACAATGAAACAAACAGGCAGCGTAAGATTAGAAAGTTCGGGCCATAAATTCGGCATCTGCCCCGTACCATAATCACGCAAAGCTTTCGCTAAGCCTTTCGGGTCTTGCGCTAAACGCATCTCGCGATGACGCTTACGTTCTTCTTTTGTCATCTTGTCTGCTTGCGACGCAAACAACGGAAGTTTCTCCCAGTCATTGACGAATACTTCAAGTCCTGCAATTTCCAGCACTTTGGCACGTGCCTCGTCCACTTGTTTGCGAGATGCTCTGTCTTCTTCATCCGCAATTCCCGGTGACGTACTTTCCAGTATCAAACCTTCAAGCGTTTGATGTCCGTGCAATGCATAATACAAAGCAGCACGTCCGCCCATGGAATAACCATGCAGATAAATTTGATACTCATCAAATTGTGCCAGCACTTCATCCAGCGCATCACGTATAAAGTCAAAATTCCATATCTGAGCTGCATCGCTTTGGTCTTGGCCATGTCCCGGCAGTTCAATCGTTAAGACCGATACTTTATCAGTTAATGCTTCGATGTGCGGGTCAAACGTTGAAGCATCGCTGATAAATCCATGAAGCATCACTAATAAACGCTGGGACGTTGTTTTACTTTCATAAAAGTTATAATTCAACATTCGCAATATCACTCAATTTCTGATATAAGATTTGGTGCTGTTTACGATTATCTTCGCGATCTGTACGGATTTCATAAACATATGATTCTAATTGCGATAAAGTCGTATATTTAAAGTCTTCCACTGTATCCAGCAATTCATAACCGAAATCATACAACATCGCTGCGTGTTTAAATTCTAAATGCGTCGGTGTTCCGAATAAGCGTTCAAAATACTTTGCGGCTGATTGTTTTTGCGGCAAGTAAGAGAAGATGCCGCCGCCGTCATTATTCAAAAGTACAATATTGATATGAATATCATTGAGCTTTGCCATCAATAGTCCGTTCATATCATGATAGAATGCTAAATCTCCGATTAATAATGTGACTTTTTTATGCACGGCCATACCGATAGCAGTAGAGACCACACCATCAATTCCATTCGCACCGCGATTGGCATAAATTTCAGCTTGGCAATCGACAAACAGATTATCTACATCTCTGATCGGCATAGAGTTGCTGACAAACAAAGTATCCTCTTTTGTCATCTTATCTAATAAAATACCGACATTCGCTGCTTCATCTGTCGCATGGTCAATATAACTTTTCACCTCTGCAATAGCTTGGCTGTTCATATTCTGCCAGTGTGTCATCCATTGTTTGCGGTAAGCAGTCGGTACATCTCCAAGTGTTCTGAAGAAATCATTCGGTGTCATTTCAAAGGTAATATCTGCCGGTGTCGGAAAGGCATCAGGCTGTGCACTGTTTTGTACAGCAATTTGATAAGCATCCGTTGCTTTAAGCCATTGATTCAGCTTTTTAGAAAGTACCGGCTTACCGACACGAATCACAAAATCAACTTCTTTAGGATCGAGACCTGCTCTGAATAATAAATCATAAGTTGAAATAATATTCGGATGGCCGGATTGGCGCAAGCCGCTTAACGGACCTGCAAGTATAGGTAAATCATGTACAGTCGCGAACGGTAAGAGTTCTCTGACATCTTGATGCTGCATATCTCCTACTACTACAAGGCCGCGTTTTTTCTTCAATAACGGCTTGATTGATTCAATTGTTGTCGTCTTTTGATATCTCGGAATGACTTTTTCATCCATGGTCAGCCATTCTGTCATTTCAAAATCAGGTGTCAACGGTTCTCTGAAAGGCAGATTGAAATGTACAGGGCCGCGTTTAGGTCCTGCAAAATATTGACTGGCAATCTGCATTTGATAGTCGATAACATCTAATGCACCATCTGAATCATCAGCCAGCGGCATATCAAATTGATGTCTGACATAGTTTTGGAACATATTTACTTGATTCAGTGTCTGCGGTGCACCGATACCGCGCAATTCATGCGGTCTATCGCTTGTGAACACCACTAAAGGCAAGTTGCTGATGTCGCTTTCTGCTACTGCTGAAGTATAATTAGTTGCTGCAGTACCAGAAGTACATAATATCCCGACAGGACGATTGCTGCCTTTAATCAAACCCAGCGCAAAGAAGGATGCGCTGCGTTCATCTGGATGAATCCATGTCTTGATACCCGGATGTGCTTCAAAAGCTAATGCTAAAGGTGTTGAACGTGACCCTGGGCTGATTACAACTTCCCTGATGCCGTATGCATAGACTTCTGAGGCAAGTGTAAAGACTTGTTTGGTTAATTTAGTTTGATGATTATCCATGATTTTCGACTCCTAAAGCATTCATCATCGGAGTGAATTTAAGTGTCGTTTCATCTAATTCACTCTGCGGATCTGATTGCTTAATAATCCCGCAACCTGCATATAAAGTTGCTTGGTCTTGCTTAATCAGCATTGAACGGATTGCGACGATAAATTCGCAATTATCTTCCATATCAATATACCCTACTGGTGCACCATACAGACCTCTTGTTCCGAATTCTTTTTGTTCGATAAAGTCCATTGCTTTATCTTTAGGATAGCCGCCTAAAGCAGGTGTCGGATGCAAACGGTCCAGCAATCCGATATAAGTCTTGTCTTCAAGGTCGGCTGAAATCTCAGTATATAGATGGTAGAGATGGTCATTTTTTAAGATTTTCGGATGTGTATTATAATCTACTTTATTCACATAAGGTGCGATGTCGTCTAAGATACTTTGCACTACAAAATGATGCTCTTGTAAATTTTTGCTGTCTTGCAAGAACGCATCAACATGTTTTTTATCTTGTGCTTCATCAGATGTACGGCGGATGGTACCAGCTACTGCTTTTGTTGACAGTACTTGGTTTTCAACTTCCATCAGCTGTTCAGGTGTTTGAGAGAAGAACACTGACCCTTCTGATTGCATGACGAAAATATAGCTGTTGGATTCGTTCTTCATCGCATTTTCTAAAATATAGGCAATATCGATTTTCTTATCAAAACGAATCAAGCGTCTGCGTGCTAATACAATCTTTTCTTCGTCATTCATAGAATCAATCGCTTCTTGTACCAACTCAAGCCACTCTTCTTTATAAATATCTTCGCTGCGTGAAATATTGCCGTTTGGTTGAGTCGGTTGTACTTTAGTATGTGCAACTTTGTCGACAATGTCATGCAGCACTTCAATATCGAATTCTTCTCTTAATACGGTATACGTAATATAAGTGGCTGATTCATTCAATGTAATCAGTATTTTCGGCAGCACAAAATGATTTAACCCGAATTGCCGCCATTCATCATCTGATTTGTGACTGGAGAATTGGAAGCCTCCGCATACTTTCAAGTGATGGTTTTCTGAATCTGGATGGATGAGTGCAATATCATTTTTATAGTTTTCCCATTCACGGAAAATGGTTTGTTTATTTTCATAATCATTTTTCAGTTTTAAAAGTGCGTCGAACCCGAAAAAGGCTGTTTCGCCAGAGTTTTCTCTGAAATAGAAGCGGTCATCGGCCTTATCTTCTGTTATTTGAAACAGCATAATCGGATTGGTCGGTTGGTCAATTTTGACCTCCACTGAAACCCATTTATTTTGGCTTTCATATATTGCGTCGAGAATTTGATCATCCTTGACACTTACAGTCATCTATCTCACTTCTTTCATCATTCTACTTATCCACATTATCTCATTGTATCATTTTTTAACTTCAACTGTACTTTGATTTGCACATTTAATAATTATTATTTCTACAAAATTTGACCTTTCTCTTTTCATTGCTTAAAATAAATTTATTAATCAGAATGCAGATAATTTAATATAGAATCTTTGTGTCTTTAAAATCCGCAGTCTGAAATTTGATATTTATTCAGTTTAAGAAGGAGAAACAATGTCAAAACAATATCAGGAATATTCTACTGTCCGAAAGTATTGGCTTCTGATGCGTCCGCATACTCTAACAGCCGCTGTAGTTCCTGTACTCGTAGGAACTGCAACTGCGAAATTATTTTTATTAGGTAGTGAAGACCATCTTAAATTAAGTTTATTCATCGCAATGCTGCTGGCATGTTTATTAATCCAAGCAGCCACAAATATGTTCAATGAATACTACGATTATAAAAAGGGATTAGACGACCATACCTCTGTCGGTATCGGCGGTGCGATTGTACGCAATGGTATGAGCCCTAAACTCGTCATGAACCTTGCGATTGCCTTTTACATCATCGCAGCAATCATCGGCTTGTTTATCGCCTCTCAATCTTCTTATTGGTTAATCCCAATCGGAATCTTGTGTATGGCTGTCGGCTATTTATATACTGGCGGACCTTTCCCGATTTCATGGACACCGTTCGGCGAATTATTCTCAGGTGTGTTCATGGGTCTGTTTATTATCTTGATCGCATTCTTTATTCAAACAGATAATTTACAAGGTTATGCAGTTTGGATCAGTGTTCCGATTATCATTACAATCGGATTAATCAATATGGCTAACAATATTAGAGACCGTGTTAAAGATAAAGCCAGCGGCCGTAAAACGCTGCCGATTTTACTTGGCAAGTCTAACGCTATCCGCTTCATGGCACTCATGTATATCGTTGCTTATGTTTGGGTCATCTACACAGTATTCTTTGTCCCAGGCGGTTCAATCTTTTACTTATTAGTACTGTTGTCATTCCCATTCCCAGTTAAAGCAATCCGTCGTTTCAAACGTAACGACACACCTGCTGAAATGATGCCGGCAATGGTCGCAACAGGCAAAACAAATACAGTCTTCGGACTTTTATATGCACTCGGTATTTATATCAGCGCACTGTTAGGCGGTATTTAATCGCTGACTTTTCGGAATGGAACATCGTGTTCCATTCCTTTTTGGCTCTATAATAAATTCGGTTGATGAGATAACCTAGCGGTTATTTCTCAATCGAATTTTTTGCATAAAAAGGGCGCAACCCCCTAATATTTAAGTTACCAACACAAATAAAGAGAGGAATTGCGCTTATGACACATTGTATAGCAAAAATACTTGATTATAAAGGGAAAAATATTACTTTTTCTGATGATGTTCAGGAAGTTTACTTTAACTTGGTAAGAACTTTACTATTTAAAGGCACTTTGACATACACACCAGATTGTTGTGAAAACTGCGGAGCAGTAAATGAAAACCATAGAATAGTAAAGAATGGTAAAAGAAAAACGATGATAAAGCTTATGAAGATTCAAGGTAGTCCCAGTTATTTAGAGCTCAAAAAACAAAGGTTCTTTTGTCGTTCATGCCATTCATCATTTGTAGCAAAGACGAATTTTGTGAAAAAACATCATAATTTCTGTAATAAATTAGCGCTGCATATTCTGTATCAAAGCCATGAGAATAGGTCTTGCAAAGGCATTGCTTACGATAACGATGTTAGTTCTGCTTCTGTAATACGTTATATTAATAAAACTGCAAATAGTGTTAAGTTAGGTCCATTTAATGAACTGCCCAAACATATCATGGTGGATGAATTCAAAAGTGTTAAAAATGTAGTAGGTAAAATGAGTTTTATATTTTGTGATGGTGATACGCATCAAATCGTAGATATTTTACCTGATCGTAGAAAGCGTGCATTATTTGCTTATTTTATCCGGTTTGATAGAGAAGTAAGAAAAAGAGTTGAAACAGTTACAACCGATATGTACAGCCCATATATTTCTTTATTTAAGCAGTTATTTCCAAATGCGAAAATCATTTTAGATCGATTTCACCTTGTTCAAGCATTAAATAGAGAACTCAATAGAGTTCGTATCAGGATAATGAATGAAAAAAGACATAAGGATGGCAAATACTATAGAAAACTTAAACATTATTGGAAGCTTATTCTTAAACCTTCCGAATCCTTGAATAGTACGCTTTATAAAGATAACAAGCTTTTCCCTGGATTAGAATCAGAAAAATCAATGATAAATTTTATTTTGGGTGAAAGCCCAGAGTTAAAGGATGTCTATGACAAAGTAAATGCGCTTCGTACATCAATAAAGACCAATGAAAATCATAAATTAACTCATCAAATTCTTAAATACCTTAAGGATAGAAATACTGATGGCGGACTTAAAAGAGTACTTAAAAGCTTTAGAAATTTTTTACCAGAAATTATGAATGCATTAAATCATCCTGGTCGCTCAAACGGCCCTATAGAAGCTATAAATAACAACATTAAAGTACTAAAAAGAATCGCTTATGGATACAGAAATTTCTATAACTTCAGAAATAGAATTCTAATCAAATTCAAGCTATTAGCTAAGAAAAAACATCGCTTCCATACCCCATTGCCTAAAGCAGCTTAAAATAAAAAATGCTCAGTTAGTAATACTAAATTCCATAGGAATTAAAGCAATACTAGCTGAGCGACATAGTTTATGGTAACTATAATATTTGATTTCAAATTTTATGCATCAACCGAATTTGACATAGAGCCTCCTTTTTTATTTGCTTGCTTCTGATGCATGTTGAATGACCATATGATAATAATCATGACCGTATAAATCTATCTTTCCCTCGCGTTTGAATCCTAAGCGTTCATATAAGCGCAGTGCTCCTGTATTTACTAAATCACAACTTAAACTGATTTTCCGATACTTCGGATCTTCAATAACTGCTTTCATTAACTGCGTCGCAATGCCTTCCCCTCTATACCCTTCAAAGACTGCGACTGTTTCAATATAGAGTTCGTCGTCTTCTGCTTCTTGCAGCGGCAATGGTGTCCCGATGGCTTTTGCTTCTTTCGGCAAATCCAGTTTCAACCAATTTTGTTCTAATGTCATTTCATCTTTTCCGTAATAAGTCACGATACATCCCATGACTGTGCCCTCTTCTTCATAGACGCGTACATTTTTGTAATAGGTTCTATACGGAATTTCTGCAATACATTGTTCTAACCAGCTGATCACTTGCGCTTTATCAAAACGTTGAACAATCGGCAATTCCATATCTTGCCAAATAATATAACTCAATTCTGCTATAGCATGTTTATCTTCAGGTTTTGCTGCTCTAATCATAAAATTCTCCTTTAATTGGTTCTCTACATATTCTATTTTAACAATAAATTTGGTTGTCTGTTTATTTTTTATCTTCACAAAGGGTTAAATTGGAAAATACGTGGTAAATCATCCATAATGAAGATATATCAAATTTGGTTTAAAGGAGAATAAGACATGAGAGTCAATAAGATTGTATATATCGTGCTCGCGTTGTTCCTAGGCAACTTTGGCGTGCATAAGTTTTATTCCGGACAAAACGGCCAAGCGATTTTACACTTAGCATTCTTTTGGACTGGTATCCCGCACGTTATTGCGATTATCAGTGCCATTAAAACATTGCTGTTCAGACCTGCAGATAAACACGGCAACATCAAATTTTAACGAAGCATGGAGTTGAAGTGATATGAATAAAGCAACAATTCTTTCGTACTTGCACGAAAATCCAAGCAAGTATTTAATTCTTTATATGGATAATGATAATGAAATCTCAGTAGAAGCTGTCGAAGAAGACTCAAATGCAGGTGTCTTACACGTCACAGAACCTTCTGAGTACGTTGTAGATATCACCAAAATTTCATATTTTGAATTATTGCAGCGTTCTACGTATTAAGGATAAAGAAAGCATAATTAAATAAAAAGAAAGAACCTGGATGCTTGATTGTTATTAAAACAGTCAAACCATCCAGGTTCTTTTTGTATAACCCTTTACGGGTGAAAAATCAGTAATAATACTACCGCTACGATTTGTGCAATCGTTGTGGTAATAATTCGACGCGTATAAAAATAGCTGATGGATAATATCGCCTGTACTATAAATATAAAGATACAGAGCCAGATTTGATCAAAATAGAAAAAGAGCGAACTCGAAGCCAAGGCAGTAATCACAATCGCTGCCCAAGCCGGCAATTTAAGGTTTAGTAATTGCTTTTGCAAAACTGTTCTCATATAGAGTTCATGGCATGGAATGACAAATAACAATGTCACTAGAATCTGCCATTTAAAATAAACACCAGAACGTGATAAATCTTTAATTAAGGACTTATAAGTAATATCTGCAGACATCAGCGACATAATTAATTGCACAATAATCAACGCAAGCGCTGTTAAGATACCTATACCTATAGACGTCAACAACCGTTTGGATTCTAAATCACGTTGATAAAAGACATAACTGATACCCGCAAACAACATAATACCTGTATAAAGATACCAGTATTCTTGGCGCTCTCCCCACATAATGATTAAGATTATATGGAATACTATAAAGCTTATTACAAACCACAATAATGCTTTTGTATTAGTTTTCATTCGTTTTTAACCTTCTTGATCAACTATCTTATAGCGTTTATGATTAATTACCGTTTTTTCAGGTAAATCTAATTCTTCAAAGTTTTTCATAATCGTTAAGTCAACAATAACTGAGTTATCGTTAATCTTTTCGACACGGCCTCTTAAACCGTCATAAAATTCTACAATATCTCCTACTTCTGCAACAGTCATTACAGGTCCTCCTTGAATTATACTATTCTATATTGTACTAAAATTCGCCCCTCAAATAAACAAATATCCTGTAAACACGTTATAATTGAATATGAAGTCCGACTAAGTTGCGAAAGGCAAAGTGTATAGTTGGCATTTTATCCTAAAATGCGTCATAAATAAAGTAACAAGCAAAGTATGAACAAAGGAGAGAATAAGCATGAAGTTTGTTAGTAATAATGGCATTACAGACCCCAGTTTAAATTTAGCAATGGAAGAATATATATTAAAACATCTTCCGCAAGATAACGATTACTTCTTATTTTATATTAACCGCCCTTCTATCATTATCGGTAAAAACCAAAATACGATTGAAGAAGTCGATCAACATTATGTAGATGAACATAATATCGATGTCATTCGCCGTATTTCTGGCGGCGGTGCAGTATATCACGACTTCGGCAACTTAAACTTCAGTTTCATCACAGATGATGACGGCAATAGTTTCCATAACTTCAAGAAATTTACAGAGCCGATTGTGCAAGCATTGCGCAGTATCGGTGTAAACGCTGAAATGACAGGCCGCAACGATATTCAAATCGGACCGGCAAAAATTTCAGGAAATGCGATGGTGAAAGTCAAAGAGCGTATGTTCAGCCACGGTACACTGATACTGGACAGCGACTTAGACGAGGTTACAAACGCATTGCGTGTCAACCCTGCTAAAATCAAATCTAAAGGAATTAAATCTGTACGCAAACGTGTCGCAAACATTTCAGAGTTCCTAGATGAACCTATGGACATTGAGGAATTCAAAGAAATTATTTTAAAACACATCTTCGGAGAACATGAGGTAGAAGAATACCCATTAACAGATGAAGATTGGAAGAATATAGAAGCACTAAGCAATGAAAAATATCGCACATGGGATTGGAACTATGGTAAAAACCCTAAATACAACTTTGAACGTGAAGAAAAATTCGAGAAAGGCTTCGTTCAAGTTAAATTAGATGTCAAACGCGGTCGTATCGAACATGCGAAAATCTTCGGAGACTTCTTTGGGGTCGGCGATGTAGCTGATTTAGAACACGCTTTAATCGGCAGCTTGCATAATTTCGAAAGTATCGAAGCAGCACTATCTGAATACGATATCTACCATTACTTCGGAGATATTCCTAGAGAAGAACTCATTCGACTCATGTCATAAAAATAAAATAATTCATACAAAAAAGGTCTATTCATTACTTGTTAGAAAATGAATAGACCTTTATTTTAAACAGGAACTTGACGACGAGTTAGCCAATTAAAACATCCTCCAATTGATTGTATTCTTCAGTGTAGCGATTGAATGCTTCTTCATCCTTTTCAACTAATGCTTGATCAATCAGCACCGCCAACTTTTCTTTACGTACATTACGCAATGCTTGGTCGATTACCAATTCTACCCCTAAATCATTTACATTGGCTACGAATGCTTGAAGCGTCCCATTTTTTACATTGATATTGTG
This sequence comes from Staphylococcus sp. IVB6181, assembly GCF_025561445.1. NCBI lineage: Bacteria > Bacillati > Bacillota > Bacilli > Caryophanales > Staphylococcaceae > Staphylococcus > Staphylococcus sp. IVB6181. The sequence goes on from NZ_CP095096.1 coordinate 2,057,752, forward strand.
ATTCATGATAATCACTGCCTTTCTCTTTTTAATTTAACTATGAGTATACATGTCATTTTATCTAAAATCAATGAATATTCTGACTTTTTAAAAAATAAAATGTGTAATATTAATACAAAAGTTTCTATTGACTTATCTAGGTGCTAGTATACAATAATTACATGATTAGATTTTTAACATAAACTAATCTCTACCAATTAAATAGGAGGAAATGTTCATGGACGAACACTGTATCTTTAAAAGCGACGATATGGCTATGGTTCCGATTCGCACAGACCAGTATGGTGACCTGCACACACAAATTCTCACCTACAAAAAAGAACCGAGGATTGCAGCGCATACACCGCAAAAAACTTTAGAAGCTTCCTGCCGCTTCTACGGATCAACTTTCCAAAACCTTCGTTCCGACACTGCTCGGCTTTCTAAAATTAATAGTAAACCCCCTATTTTACTATCACCTGTTATTTCAATCTTTTTATTCTCTACACATTCAGAGCGCTCTGAAGACAATATCTGGATTAACATTGAATTTATCCAAGATGTCAAAGCATTAAAAAACAACGCAACCAAAATCACCTTCTCAGATGGTCAATCTCTTATCACTACAGCCACTGTACGTACTATTTGGCATCAGTATAAAAATGCGGCCTATTACGAACACATTATCCGCAAACGTGTTAAGAAGATTAAATGGAACACAGATAATCCCATTGACTACTCCAAACCTGCCTTAGATGTCTATGAAACACTATGTACCTACCTCGTAATAAATAACACACCAAAGGTCTAGGGTATTTTTAAACGATTTAAACACTTTGTTAAAATGCGGGATGTTTATATTGATTGAGTGTAAATGTTCCGCAACTTTTTCGTTATTTTCTCTTGAATTATTTTAACAGGTTGTTATAATAGTATTTGTGCTCGAAGAAATCTAATTATATTATTCCACAGTAGCTCAGTGGTAGAGCTATCGGCTGTTAACCGATCGGTCGTAGGTTCGAGTCCTACCTGTGGAGCCATTTTTGGAAACGTACTCAAGTTGGCCGAAGAGGCGCCCCTGCTAAGGGTGTAGGTCGCGAAAGCGGCGCGAGGGTTCGAATCCCTCCGTTTCCGTTAACATTTAACAGATACTTAAAAGAAACGCTGTATATACAGTGTTTCTTTTTTTATGCCTTAACATTCATTAATAATGGCTCTATAATAAATTCGGTTGATGAGATAACCTAGCGGTTATTTCTCAATCGAATTTTTTGCATAAAAAGGGCGCAACCCCCTAATATTTAAGTTACCAACACAAATAAAGAGAGGAATTGCGCTTATGACACATTGTATAGCAAAAATACTTGATTATAAAGGGAAAAATATTACTTTTTCTGATGATGTTCAGGAAGTTTACTTTAACTTGGTAAGAACTTTACTATTTAAAGGCACTTTGACATACACACCAGATTGTTGTGAAAACTGCGGAGCAGTAAATGAAAACCATAGAATAGTAAAGAATGGTAAAAGAAAAACGATGATAAAGCTTATGAAGATTCAAGGTAGTCCCAGTTATTTAGAGCTCAAAAAACAAAGGTTCTTTTGTCGTTCATGCCATTCATCATTTGTAGCAAAGACGAATTTTGTGAAAAAACATCATAATTTCTGTAATAAATTAGCGCTGCATATTCTGTATCAAAGCCATGAGAATAGGTCTTGCAAAGGCATTGCTTACGATAACGATGTTAGTTCTGCTTCTGTAATACGTTATATTAATAAAACTGCAAATAGTGTTAAGTTAGGTCCATTTAATGAACTGCCCAAACATATCATGGTGGATGAATTCAAAAGTGTTAAAAATGTAGTAGGTAAAATGAGTTTTATATTTTGTGATGGTGATACGCATCAAATCGTAGATATTTTACCTGATCGTAGAAAGCGTGCATTATTTGCTTATTTTATCCGGTTTGATAGAGAAGTAAGAAAAAGAGTTGAAACAGTTACAACCGATATGTACAGCCCATATATTTCTTTATTTAAGCAGTTATTTCCAAATGCGAAAATCATTTTAGATCGATTTCACCTTGTTCAAGCATTAAATAGAGAACTCAATAGAGTTCGTATCAGGATAATGAATGAAAAAAGACATAAGGATGGCAAATACTATAGAAAACTTAAACATTATTGGAAGCTTATTCTTAAACCTTCCGAATCCTTGAATAGTACGCTTTATAAAGATAACAAGCTTTTCCCTGGATTAGAATCAGAAAAATCAATGATAAATTTTATTTTGGGTGAAAGCCCAGAGTTAAAGGATGTCTATGACAAAGTAAATGCGCTTCGTACATCAATAAAGACCAATGAAAATCATAAATTAACTCATCAAATTCTTAAATACCTTAAGGATAGAAATACTGATGGCGGACTTAAAAGAGTACTTAAAAGCTTTAGAAATTTTTTACCAGAAATTATGAATGCATTAAATCATCCTGGTCGCTCAAACGGCCCTATAGAAGCTATAAATAACAACATTAAAGTACTAAAAAGAATCGCTTATGGATACAGAAATTTCTATAACTTCAGAAATAGAATTCTAATCAAATTCAAGCTATTAGCTAAGAAAAAACATCGCTTCCATACCCCATTGCCTAAAGCAGCTTAAAATAAAAAATGCTCAGTTAGTAATACTAAATTCCATAGGAATTAAAGCAATACTAGCTGAGCGACATAGTTTATGGTAACTATAATATTTGATTTCAAATTTTATGCATCAACCGAATTTGACATAGAGCCTTAATAATTTTTAATTTTCGAATCTATTTGACCTTTTCTTTTACAATCTTGATTACTGACACCTTAATGAGTAAGTTAACAGTCTAGCCAAAACAAAACAACCCACAATAACGTTATAACTAAAATTAGCACCTAACCATTGTATATTAGTTAGGTGCTTTAAATATTGTTGTATATGCTACTACTTTTTAACCCCAAGCTACAAAATCAGTTTCGGGAAATAATTTATTCTTAGTGTTTGATCTAATACGACTAATTGCATGAATATAATACCAATCAAATCCTTCTCCCTCTTCGCCAGATTTTTCCGACTGTAAGATTTCAAGCGTATGGATATTTATTGTAATTTCTCCAGGTTGTATTGATTTATCCTTCCTAGGATAATAAATATAGGTGACAGTATCTTTAGTGAGTGATTTCCTTTCAATTCCGATAAACATGACTATCCCTCCAATTTCAAAAGCACTTTTTTGTTATATTACATTCTTTCTTATGACTGTTATCTATATTTCCCAACGATTTTCTATACTTTCCTATTCTATTTTCTTAATGGTTTAAGCTTATCTATATTCCTTTACCTCACTACATCTATTATACTGTATACTATATAATAAATATAGGTTCTAATATTATATTTAGAGATGTTGTACAGGAAAAGTGTAGTACGTTTTAACAGTGTTTGATTTCTGTTAATATTCAGAATCTTTTGTTGCTTTGAACTATATTTCATGCTATGATTACGTCATTAATTCAATTTTACTTTAGTTCGGTAGAGAGTAAAAGCGTTAGGTGAAAGTGAGGAACTATAAATGGAATACATCGAATACCAAGATAAGGTGCTTAAAAGAAAAGAATTAGAATTGCGTTTTTTAAACTATTTCCAGTCGCATCAATATGAAGTGATTGATATGCATTTGATCGAACGTTTGAATTGGCAGCAGTTAACTCAAGATGATTTAGAAAGTATGGGTACACGCAGTATATGGAAAAATGGTCAAAACTTCTTTGCGCTTCGCAATGACTGGACTGATCAGCTGCAGCATTATGTACGTACTTATTCGCTGAATCTTAAACAAGTTGCTTATGCAGGTCCTATCGCAAACAACGAGCATATCAGTACCAACTTAGGTATTGAAGTCTTCCATCCTTCTTACGAAGAAATGTTGACGAGCTTTCAATTGATGTTGCGTTTTATTCAACAAGAGATGAAACAAAAGGTAGATTTTGCGGTCATCGGCCACTATCAATTGTTGTCATTGTTATTAACAGATGAAGAACGTACATCCAACATCTTACAGCTCATTAATGAGCGCAACCTTTCAGAGTTGAGCAAGCAATTGCCGAAAGGTCATAAATTAATTACTTTATTGAAACAACCGACACATTTACAGCTGGATTATATTCAGTCGCTTATTCCGAATGATCATCCGACTTATTTATCACTTTTAAGATGGTCAGAAGAATTGAAGCGTGCAGGTATTTCAACTATTCATTTAGATATTACAACAATGCCGCCGAAATCATATTATATCGGCAGTTTTATGCAGCTGTTCCAAAATGACCAATCAGAACCGATTATGTCCGGCGGTCATTATAATGGTGAAATTGATGGTTTCGGATTCGGAATTAAAATTGATTAGGAGGAAGACATTATGTTAACGATTGCCCTCAGTAAAGGCAGATTACTCAAGGACTTCATTAAATTTTTAGAACACAACAACAACCCTATCTGGGCAGAAGCTTTAAACCAACGTGAACGTAAACTTCAAATTACCGTAAAAGGTATCAAGTTTATCTTAGTTAAAGGTACAGATGTACCGACTTACGTTGAAGAAGGTATCGCAGATTTAGGAATTACCGGCAGTGATATCTTAAGCGAAAAGCCGAATCATAACGTCAACAACTATATCGATTTACCATTCGGACAATGCCATTTCTCAGTCGCTGCGAAACCAGAAGTAACAGATATCCGCCGTGTTGCGACCACTTACGTCAATACAACACGCAATTACTTCAACCAGCTTGGCCAAGATGTCAGTATTATCCCGTTATCCGGTTCTGTGGAACTTGCGGCAGTCGTGGATATGGTCGATGCGATTGTCGACATTGTCCAAACAGGTACCACACTTAAATCCAATGGATTAGAAGAACGTGAACATATCGGCGATATCAACGCTAAATTGATTACGAACAAGCACGCTTTCTTCAGCAAATCAGCAGCAATCGAAAGTTTTATTCAACAATTGGGGGTTTATATCCATGCTCAATAAAGAAGAATTTTATCAACAATTTCAAGATGTCTCAGAAATTAAACAAGATGTCTTAGACAGTGTCAATACGATTATTCAAAAAGTTAAAGCCGAAAAAGACCAAGCACTCTTTTACTATAATGAACAATTCGACGGTGTCTCACTTTCGCAATTAGAAATTCCGCAAAGCGAAATCGACCAAAGTTTGGATCAAATCACACCTGAATTGAAAGCGGCTTTAACACAAAGTTTTGAAAATATCAAAGCATTCCAAGAACGCATTAAACACGAAGATGTGATTGGAGAATATACCAGCGAAATCTATAACCCGTTAGAAAGTGTCGGTATTTATGTACCTGGCGGAAAAGCTGCTTACCCTTCTACCGTCTTAATGACCGCAACACTCGCTAAAGTGGCAGGAGTTGAAAATATTGTAGTAGTAACTCCGCCGCAAGCTGAAGGTATTAAACCAAGTATCTTGGCTGCTTGTAAAATTGCCGGAGTCGACCGTGTCTTTCAAGTCGGCGGCGCACAAAGTATCGCAGCACTTGCATTTGGAACAGAATCTGTACCGAAAGTGGATAAAATCGTAGGTCCGGGCAACCAATTTGTAGCCGTAGCAAAACAATTATTATACGGCTATGTTGGAATCGATCAAATCGCAGGTCCAAGTGAAATCATGATTATCGCAGACGAAACTTCACAACCAGAATTTATCGTGCAAGATATCTTAGCACAGTCTGAACATGATGAACGTGCCCGTACATTCTTGCTTTCAACCAGCAAATCACTATTAGAACAAGTAGAAGCATTATTGCCGGATGCAATTGAAGCAGCACCTAGAAAAGCAATTATTGAACCGAGTGTCCGTGACTTCCACTACCCTATTCTCACTCAAAATACTGAAGAGAATATTGAAATCGCGAACTACGTAGCACCTGAACATCTATCGATTCAATCTGAAAATCCAGAACAATACATCAATAAAATCAAATATGCAGGCGCAATGTTCTTAGGTTCTTATGCGCCTGAAGCTTTAGGCGATTATAATGCAGGACCAAGCCACGTGTTGCCGACAAACCAAACATCACGCTTCACAAACGGATTAACCGTCAATGACTTCCTTACCAGCCACTCGGTTATCCGCTTTAATCAAGAAGCATTCAAAGACTACGCACAAGGCGCAATGGAGCTTGCACATGAAGAAGGCTTATACCAACATGAAGCCTCTGTCAAAGTAAGATTAGAAACGGAGGAATCTTAATGATATATATTGATAAAAACGAAAGTCCGATTCCAGCACTTTCTAAAGAAGAAATAAACGAGGTCATCAATACTAGTGATTTCCGTCTTTACCCTGAAACACAATACGATGCATTTTTAGAAGCATACGCTGCTTATTATAATTTGAACACTAATCAAGTCCTCGCAGCTAACGGCTCAGATGAATGGATTCAAAAATGTATGTTAGCACTGCCGAAAGGTCCTGTGTTGACACTCAGTCCCGATTTCGTTATGTATACAGAATTTGCGCATCAAACAGACCGCGCTATCGAGTATGTCACATGCGATGCAGATTTCCTCTTCTCGCTCGACGCGATTTTAGATCGTATCGATGCCGTACAGCCTGCATTCTTCATCATGAGCGTACCGCATAACCCTACTGGAGAACAGTACCCTTATGCGTTCTTACAAGCCATCAGCGAGAAAATGAAAGCACTTGGCGGCTATTTTGTCATCGACCAAGCATATATTGAATTCGGCGAACCGATTGAAGTTCCGCTAGATGATCATATTATTGTCATGAAAACATTAAGCAAAGCCTTCGCATTAGCCGGCTTGCGTATCGGTGTGGTGATTTCTACACCTAAAACGATTCAATTGCTCAATCGTTTTGCACATCCTTATCCGATGAGTACACTCTCTCTCAGATTGGCTGAAACCTTATTCAGAGATACAGCACGTGTAGAATCATTGATTGCTGAACAACGTTACTTATGCCGAAAACTCAATGACATCTTCCATAAGTATGCGAGCGACAAAATAAAAGTCGTACCCTCTAAAGCAAACTTTGTCTTCACTTATGGCGACAATGCACGCAGTTTAGGCGAATATGTAATGCAGCACGGCTTCCAGCCTCGTATTTATGATGAAGATAATTTAAAAGAAGCAGTGCGTTATTCTATCGCAACTGACACAGAATTAGATCAATTAGCTGAAATTATTAAAGAATGGAGTGAGCAGTTTTGACCTATCAAAAACAACGAGCAACTAAAGAAACTCATATTGACGCGACTTTAGATTTTACCGGAAAGTCAGAAACAACGATTCAAACAGGTGTCGGTTTCTTAGACCATATGCTGACTTTATTCAGTTTCCACAGCGGTATCAGTGTACAGTTGGAAGTAAAAGGCGATACGTATGTCGATGATCATCACACTACAGAAGATATCGGTATTGTCTTAGGCCAATTAATCTTAGAAGCCGTCCGAGACAAAACATCCTTCACTCGTTACGGCACATTCTATATTCCGATGGATGAAACATTGGCACGTGTTGTCACTGATATCAGCGGTCGCCCATTCTTATCATTCAATGCGGAATTCTCAAAAGAAAAAGTCGGAACTTTCGATACAGAATTAGTCGAAGAATTCTTCAGAGCGCTTGTTATTAATGCGCGTTTGACTACACATATCGATTTGATTCGCGGCGGCAATACCCACCATGAAATCGAAGCTATATTCAAAGCCTTTGCACGCAGCTTGAAAATCACTTTAGCAGAAAGTGATTCAAACGGTATACCGTCATCTAAAGGAGTGATTGAATGATCGCGATTGTAGATTACGGTGTCGGCAACATTAAAAATGTTGAACGTGCTGTTGCACATTTAGGCTATGATGCAAAATTAACACGTGATTTTGATGAAATCCGTGAAAGCTCTCATATCATTTTGCCGGGTGTCGGACATTTCAAAGATGCGATGACCGCTTTAAAAGATACTGGCCTCGATCAATTGTTGATCGAACTCAAAGACAGCAAACCTTTTATCGGTATTTGTTTAGGGATGCAAGTGATGTTTGAACATAGCGATGAAGGCGACGTTGACGGCATAGGGATGATACCTGGCCGTGTGGTTCCTATCCAAACAACTTATCCTGTACCGCATTTAGGATGGAATAATTTAGAAAGTACACATCCCCTTTTACATCAAGATGTGTACTTTATCCATTCTTATTATGTTCAAACAAAAGCACCGATTATTGCGACAGCAGATTACGGCTTGCCGATTACTGCTATCGTCCAATCTGATAATAAAATTGGAATTCAATTTCATCCGGAAAAAAGCGGTGATTTCGGATTAGAAATTTTAAATCAAGCATTGAAAGGTGGTTTTCTCCATGATTGAAGTTTGGCCCGCGATTGATTTAATAGACTCTACCAGTGTCCGTCTGACTGAAGGCGATTATGATACGAAAGAAGCAATGGCACGTACTGCAGAAGAAGCCATTGCCTTTTACAGCAAATATACATGCATCAAACGTATTCATGTGATTGATTTGATTGCTGCGAAGACGAAACAGCCGGTAGAAGCGGATTATATCGAACAGCTTGTCGGTTTAACAGAGTTGCCGATTGAAGTCGGCGGCGGTATCCGTTCTATTGAAACGATTGAAGATTACTTTAATAAAGGCGTTGCTTACACGATTGTCGGTACAAAAGGTATTCAAGATACAGAGTGGTTAAAAGCCGCTGCACAGCAATTCCCAGGCCGTATTTATCTATCAGTCGATGCGTTTGTGGATGAAATTAAAGTCAACGGCTGGCTTGAAAATACCGGTTTGAACCTTTTTGATTTTGTAAAAGAAATTGAAGATGCGCCCCTTGGCGGTCTGATTTATACAGATATTTCAAAAGACGGCAAATTAGAAGGCCCGAACTTTGAATTAACAAAACAATTAGCACAATCTACTTCATTGCCAGTAGTAGCTTCAGGCGGTATCCGCAGTGCAGAAGATTTAAAACGTTTAGAAGCAGACGGTGTTCATGCGGCAATCGTCGGCAAAGCCGCAAATACAGAATCATTTTGGGAGGGTTTAAAATGATCAAAAAGCGTATTATTCCCTGCCTTGATGTTAAAGACGGCCGTGTGGTTAAGGGTGTTCAATTCAAAGGTTTGCGCGATATCGGCCACCCAGTGGAGCTTGCTGAATATTATAATCAAGAGCTTGCGGATGAATTAGTATTCTTAGATATTTCGCGTACAGAAAGCGGCCATCAAATGATGCTTGATATTATCGAAGAGACCGCTTCTAAACTCTGCATTCCGTTAACTATCGGCGGCGGCATCAGTTCTGTCGAGGATATTTCAACCTTGCTCAAACATGGTGCAGATAAAGTATCGCTTAATTCCAGCGCTTTACGTAATCCAGAATTAATCCAAGCAGCCAGCCAAAAATTCGGTTCGCAATGTATTTGTATTGCGATTGATGCGAAGTGGGAAGAAGACAAGCAAGATTGGTTTTGCTACACACATGGCGGCAAACAACGCACAGATAAACGTGTATTGGACTGGGTTAATGAAGTCGAAGACTTAGGTGCCGGAGAATTATTAGTAACGAGTATGGATTATGATGGTGTCAAACAAGGTTTTGATCATCGTTTGTTAAAACAAATCAATGACCGCGTTTCGATTCCGATTATTGCTTCAGGCGGCGGAGGCAACGCACAGCACTTTGCGGATTTATTCAAATCTACATATGTTTCTGCAGGTTTAGCCGCAAGTATCTTCCACGATAAAGAAACAACTATAGGTGCAGTCAAAGCATTTCTAAAAGACGAAGGAGTGAATGTCAGATGGCAGTAACACCAGACTTTTCAAAAGGATTAATTCCAGCAATCTTGCAGCATTATCAAACCAAACAAGTGCTCATGCTGGGCTATATGAATGAAGAAGCATATAACAAAACATTAGAAGATAAAGTATGCTGGTTCTATTCGCGCAGCAAAGGCCGTTTATGGAAAAAAGGAGAATCTTCTCATAACTACCAGCACGTCGTCGACATTAAATTAGATTGCGATCAAGATACAGTCTTAGTAATGGTTGATCCAGACGGTCCGACATGCCATACAGGCGCAACCAGTTGTTTTAATACCACAACACCTTTCTTCATCGACAGTCTGCAAGACATTGTGCAATCACGTGCCGACAGTGATGATGAAAGCTCTTATACACACTATTTATTAAAATCAGGTGTTGAAAAAATCACTAAAAAATTCGGCGAAGAAGCATTCGAAGTCGTCATAGCCGCAATGAAAGATGATCAAGAGGAATTGACGAACGAAACAGCCGATGTACTTTACCACCTCTTTGTATTGCTTCATGCTTGCGGTGTCACTGTTGAAGATGTGAAACAGGTCTTACAATCCAGACATCAAAAAAGCGGTAATTTCAAAGGTGAACGAAAAGATATTCAAGATTGGTAAAATATCTCCGTACAATAAGAAAAGCATGTGCTTGATTCTTTTAAATAAAAGAGTCAAACACATGCTTATTTTTATGATGAGTATATAGTATTTGAGTTCAAATACATCATTAACCGATTTGAACTTTCTCTTTCGGATAATGATACAACACAGGTTCTTTGCGTCCGCCGACCATAAGTATAAAGGATATCAAGCCGACACGACCGATAAACATCAATACCATCAGTACTACTTTGGACATATCGCCGCCATCACTCGAGAGACCAAGCGATAAACCGCAGGTTCCGAAAGCAGACATTACTTCAAAGAAGACTTGAAGCACTGAGAATTTAGCACCTTCTGCTGCTTGGATGATAATAATAGATGTTAGTGATAAAAACGTTGCGACACTTAATACCATAAATGTCTTTTGAATATCCGAAGGCATGATCTCACGGTTGAAGACTTTAATCGTATTTCTTTCAGTATCCGTTCTGAAGTTCAGCATAAATAGGATTAAAATCGCAAATGTTGTTGTTCGAATTCCTCCGCCCACTGAACTTGGAGAAGAACCGATAAACATTAGGACACCCATGAGCGAGTTCGTCGCATCTGTAAATTGCGTAATATCAAAAGTTTGCAGTCCTGCACTTCTCGTTGTCGTCGATTGGAACATGGCGTAAAAGAGTGCTTTGTGCCAACTTGCATCTTTTAATGCGTGGCCGGACTCTAAGATTAAAATCATAATTGTTCCGAAGACGAATAATGCTAAATATGTGATTGTTGTAATTCTCGCAAAAAGCGAGAAACGGAAATTCGGATTTCTGTTGCTGATGTATGCTTTGATCTCAAGCAATACTGGGAAACCGATTGAACCTAAAGTGATTAAAAACATCACTATCGTTTGTACAAAATAATCATTTGCATATGGAATCAATGAGTTCCCTGTAATATCAAGTCCTGCGTTGGTTGTGGATGCTACTGATACGAAGAAGCCTTGCATTAAGGCATACTGAATATCTGAAGTATCTCGATAAAAGTAGAATGCTAATAACAGCGCTCCTACTAATTCAATCAGCAATACAGCTCTGACAATCTCGATAATCAGTTGTACTGCACCGCTCATTGTATGGCGGTTATTGTCTAGCATAATCATTTGACGTTCGCGCAAGCCGATATGTTTGCCTAAAATCAGCCACAGCACTGTGCCGAGTGCCATTACTCCGACACCGCCGATATTTAAAATAATCATAATCACTATCTGCCCGAATGTTGAATACGTATCTGCAATAGTTACGGGCGTTAATCCAGTTACACTGATACCTGATACCGCCACAAATAAAGTGTCGATCGGATCGACCTTTACGCCGGGTTTAAGGACGTAAGGCAAGTTCAACATCAAAAAAGCAGCGATAATTGCTATAAGATAGAATAAGACAATACCTTGTTGAGGACTGGATCTTTTGAATAACTGATTAAAAATGGACAACTCTTTTCACCTCAACGTTACTTCAATTTAATCGTAATATCCTTAAGTTTACCATTTCTATATAATTTTGCCGATATTGGTTTCAGATCATCTTTATGTTGGAAAACAATCTGTCTATATCTTAAGTTATCTTCGATTTTTTTACCATCTAATTCTACAATAATATCGCCTGTTTTTAAACCTGCTTTTTCACCTAGTGAATCGTCAGTGACTTCTCTGACTACCACACCTTGCTCTACATCTTTCGGTACATTGAATTGCGAACGTTCGCTGTCGCTTAATTCAGCTACATTTGAAAGTGCAACGCCTGTATTCGGATATGTGACATGTCCTTTTTCTTCGAGCTGTTTTGCAAGTTTGACTGCTTGATTAACCGGAATCGCAAAGGCCATACCTTCAACTGCAGGCATATCGATTTTCAAAGAAACAATGCCGACTAACTTGCCGTTTTGATCCACTACTGCGCCGCCAGAGTTCCCTGGGTTGACAGGCGCATCAATTTGAAAGGCTCTTGTCAGCACATCATATTTTTGGTCTTTATCAATATCTACCGGCACATTACGGTTAAGTCCTGAAACGACACCATTTGAAATACTGCCTTTAAAATCTGCTCCTAATGGGTTGCCGACAGTGATGACAGGTTCTGCCAACTGTAATTGATTCGAATCGCCGATTTGAATTGCTTTGACGTCGCTGTCTTTTTCAACATCTGCTTTCACCACAGCAATATCAGAGTATTTATCTTTGCCGATTACTTTGCCTGTAGTTTCTTTAGAATCATCATAAAGAATACGCTGTGTCTTTTTATCTCCTACTACATGACTATTCGTCAATATAAAAATGGAGTCGTCCACTTTTTTGTAGACGACACCTGAACCAATCTCATTATCAGATTTTGCTGTTTCCTTATCTACTGAGCTGGATTGCTTGCTCTTATTTTCAACTGTAACCACGGAGTGGATAGAACTTTTAGCTGCTTTCATCATAGCGGTTTGTTTCTTATCGCCGCTGCCGCTCAGTGTTGCCACATCGCCTGCTGTACCATCATCACGGTTTTGCAAGTTGTGGAAAATCGCAAACAGTAAGAGTACTAAAATAATAACACCAATCGCAATCGCAATTTTAGCCCAATGTTTTTGGAAGAAGGCTGCCGCTTGGTTATTGTGTCCTTCTTTTTCTTCATTGTGTACATCAGACGTTTCTCTTCTCTTTTGTTCAGGAGAAAATGCACGTTTCGGTGCTTCTTTTGCATCTGTTGCGTTCTCTTCTTTTTCTGATGCTGAGGCAGCTTTTTGATTTTTCACTGTTTCTTGTTTAGCACCTTCTGTTGTATCTGACGTCTTTTCTTTATGTATGCCTGTAATCGGCGACACAACTTCATTTGTACTTGCTGCTTGTGTTTCTTTTTCATCTTCAGGTGCTTCTTTGCCTTGTGCAATCGCCTGTTGGTGATTGATTTCTTCTTGTGTAAGCTTTTCGATACGTGCTTTTCTTAAATTGTCTTTAACACGCTCTTCATTATTCTTAGCTTGCATTGCCGCTTTTTCTTTTTCTTGCTGCTGCTGTTCTTTTTCTTGTTGAACACGCTGCTCTCTTTCTTCGTTATGGAAGAATTCCCGACGTTTTCGCTTATAATGACTTTTAGGAATGACTTGTTTTTCATCCGGCTGATGCTTGTCATTTGAATGTTTCTCTTCTGTCATCATTACGCCCCCTTCACTACAATCTTTCTAGTCTATTATGACACAATCTTTTATGAATTTCTTGTAAATTCGTGCTTATTCTCTATTTTCCTTGATTTTTTTCAAAAATAAAACACCTGATGCAAAATTGAACGCATCAAGTGTTTTATCCTCTATCTGATTAGTGAGATTTTTGTTGTTTATTGTGACGGACTGAAGAAATCCAGCCGATAAATACAAGTCCTAACATCACTGCCCAGAAAATGATTTGCCATAGTGTTGAATGTGGGAAATGTTCTGGGATAATTTGGATTTTTGGATGTGCTAATACAAGGATGACTAATTTAATCCCTACCCAGCCGACAATTGCGAAGGCTGCACCTTCAAGACCAGGATATTTGTTAAGCAATTCGACAAACCAAGTTGCCGCAAAACGCATTAAGATAACACCAATCATACCACCTAGGAACATTACTGCGAATTGACCTAAGTCCATTCCGCCGAAATGAATGCCTAAAGGTTTTAATGTAAAGGCAATTGCCATAGCTGCTAACATAGAGTCGATCGCAAAGGCAATGTCCGCAAATTCAACTTTAGCCACTGTACCCCAGAATTCTTTCGGGCTGGCTTTTTTCTCTCTGCCATGTTCATCAAAGTGATGGTCATCACCTTCAGGCTGTTCTGGGCCATGTCCTTTGGCTTTAAAGAATTTATAAAGGTTGCGCGCTGACATATAAATTAAATAAGCGGCACCTGCTGCTTGGATAAACCAGAAGTTAACCAAGTAACTGATTAAGAATAGTGATGCAAAACGAAAAACAAATGCACCTAGTAAACCGTAAAATAATGCTCTCTTTCTTTGCTCAGGCGGTAAATGTCTTACCATAACGGCCATTACAACTGCGTTATCTGCAGCCAGCAAGCCTTCCAAAAATACGAGTACGAACAATACCCATCCGTAGGATAAAATTAAACTCGGATCCATTTAAAGACCACTCCTTATTAAAAATCATCGTGTGCTGAAGTTGCTTGACATTGTTCTATCATGTTTGTGCTTAAAAAAGCTGCTTTTCTATTTATCGCCGTTTTAAATCGTGCTCAAACATCTTTAGTACAATTTGATACAAAATAAAAGAGACCTATGCTAAATATATAGCAAAGGTCTCACTTGAAAACATATCTTTATTATATGCATTCCATTTTACCGGAAGTGTCAGGCACTTCGTAATGACGACAAAATGTTGAAGCGGACTTAATTCCGACTTCGTAAGTTACTCCCCTCTGACATGACTGTCATAGGTATTCAATTATTTAAAACAAGTATACCCTATTACAGTCTTACAATAAACTATAAAGTTTAATTTCAGGGAATTTTTCTTCAAACCAGCGTGTCGCAAATTCATTTTCGAATAAGAATACTTTTTGTTCATACCGGTCTTGTACCAAAATAGAACGTGCTGTACTCATTTTATCTTGAATCGCATCTTCATTTTCTACCCAACGTGCAATTTTGCGGCCGACCGGTTCCATAATAACGTCCACATTATATTCATTGTTCATACGGTGCTCGAACACTTCAAATTGCAGCTGTCCGACTGCCCCTAAAATAATCTGGTTCGTATGCAATGTTTTATAGTATTGAATAGCACCTTCTTGTACCAGCTGCTCAATACCTTTATGGAAATGTTTTTGTTTCATAACGTTTTTCGGCGATACTTTCATAAACAGTTCAGGTGTGAACTGCGGTAAATCTTCAAAGCTGTATTTTTGGTTGCCGCCGACTAATGTATCTCCGATTTGATAGTTGCCTGTATCATACAAGCCGATAATGTCTCCTGCAACTGCGTGGTTGATCGTTTCTTTATCATCAGCCATAAATGATGTCGAACGTGTAACTTTAGACTTTTTATTCGTACGCTGCAATTTAACATCCATACCACGTTCGAATGCCCCGCTGACTATACGCATAAATGCGATTCTGTCACGGTGTTTAGGATCCATGTTGGCTTGGATTTTAAAGATAAAGCCAGAGAAGTCAGGCGCAAACGGGCTTACTTCTTCTTCGTCTTTCGTTAAACGGCCGTTCGGCATCGGCGCATGATCGACATAAGCGTTTAAGAAATTCTGTACACCGAAGTTGGCTAATGCTGAACCGAAGAATACAGGTGTTAATTCACCAGCTAAAAGCATGTCATTGTCAAAGTCTTCACCCGCTTCTTCCACTAACATAAACTCTTCGATTGCTTGTTCGAAAGTACTATCATTCGTAATCGCATGTTCTTCTTCCAATTCATAATCTTCATTAATATGCAATAAATGTTCTTCATCTCGAAAAGGCTCGATTGTACGATGTTCTCTATCGATAATACCGAAGAAGTTTTGACCCATACCTACAGGCCAGTTCATCGGATAAGTTTTAATATTCAATGTTTCTTCAATTTCATCTAACAATTCGAAAGGTTCTTTACCCACACGGTCCAATTTATTGATGAAAGTGAAGATAGGAATACCGCGCATTTTACATACTTTGAATAATTTAAGTGTTTGCGGTTCGATTCCTTTCGCACAGTCGATAACCATCACTGCACTGTCCACTGCCATTAAAGTACGATACGTATCTTCTGAGAAGTCTTCGTGCCCAGGTGTATCTAAAATATTAATATTATAATGATCGTAGTTAAATTGCATCACAGAACTTGTGACAGAAATACCACGTTCTTGTTCTACTTTCATCCAGTCACTCGTTGCGAATTTGCCTGATTTTTTACCTTTTACTGTACCTGCTTCACGAATTGCTCCGCCGAATAACAGTAATTTCTCAGTTAATGTTGTTTTCCCGGCATCCGGGTGAGAAATAATCGCAAAGGTTTTTCTGGATTCGATTTCATCCTTTATACTCATATGTTGTCTCCTTTATCAAAAATAATTAAAGTCAGTTCATGTGCTAAGTGCTCTGCCTCAGCCTCATCCATTAAGTTAAATAAATACATAATCAATTCTTCTTCTACATCTTCTGCTGACTCCTTCTTATCTAGCTCTGCAGACCAGTTCAGATCCGAAATGGCAATCAGAATTGTCTGCATCGTATCATCTGTATAACAAAAAGCTTGTGCGCCTTCTATTGCTTGAAGTGTTCTAATCTTCAGAAGGGCCACCTCCGAATTTCTTGTAGGCTGCTTCTAAACCGATTAAATCATCACGGTGCGGTACTTTAACATGTCCCGGCATGATTTGATAAGGTTCGCGGCCTTTAGAAGCTAATACGACTGTGTCGCCTGGTTCTGCGACTTCAATCGCATGGCGGATACCTTCAGCACGATCTGTAAATTCTACATAATTATCATGTGTTGCATTTTTTGCAAGTTCAGCCGTCAGCATTTTAGGATCATCATTGGCTGGATTGTCAGGCGTGAAAATAACATAGTCTGCTCGGCATGCTTGTTTGCCCATTTCAGGTGTTTTCGTCAAATCACGTTCACCTGCCATACCGATTAAAAAGATTAGTTTTTGTTTCACAAAAGGTTTTACTGCGTCGATCAGCTTTTCGATACCGTCAGTTGTGTGTGCATAATCGATAATCAAGTCAATCGGCAATGATGGATCTAATACTTCTAAACGTCCTTCTACAGGGTCTAATTGACTGACCACATTAACAATGTCCTGCATAGGCGTACCTTTACTCCACACCGCTGTCATGGCTGCCATAATATTAGAAATATTGAATTGTCCTACATAAGGCGATTCAACATGGAAAGTGCCGTCAGGTGTCACAAAATCAAACGTTGCGCCTGTTAACGACTCTTTGATGTGCTCTGCTTTGAATTGCGCAGGTCTGTGAATACCATACGTAAAGACTTCATAAGGCGTTACACTTTTAAGATATTCTGAGAAATCATCATCTTCATTGACAATCGCATATTTTTCTTTGCTTAAATCTTCGCCAAGCTGACTGAATAATAAGGATTTGGCATGACCATAAGCTTCCATTGTACCGTGGAAATCCAAGTGGTCTTGCGTTAAATTTGAAAAGATTGCGACGTCGAATTCAACACCGCTTAAGCGTCCTAAAGCTAAACCGTGGCTTGAAACCTCTAACGTCATTGCTTCTGCACCCGCTTCAACCGCTTCATGCACCTTTTTAGTCAATGTCACTGTTTCAGGTGTCGTATTCTCGCCTTTTGTGACAGTTTCATTGATTTGGTAGCCGTTTGTACCTAAATAAGCACTGCCTTTGCCAAGTTTGCGGTGAATTAAATGAATCATCGTCGCAATAGATGTTTTGCCGTTGGTTCCTGTCACACCATATGTGACTAATTGCTCACTCGGATAATGGTACAGCTTATGTACGATTAAACTTGCCACACGTCTTGTATGCGGCACCACCACTTGTGTGACATCTCCTTGCAAGTCTTGTTTGCGTTCTACCACAATCACTTTGCATCCTTGATTTACGACATCTTGGCAGAATTTATGACTGTCTACTGTATAACCTTTAGATGCTACAAAGATACTGCCTTCTTTTGCAGTACGAGAATCTGTTGTTACATCATTAATTTCTCTGTCTAAACTGCCAAGCACTTGTTTCGATTTTATCTTTTCGAACAATTCGTTCGCTTTCACATCGATCGCCCCTTCTTAGTCCAATACTATAATATTATACATTTTTCCTTCAGAAATCTAAATACGAAAACTCATTTTCTATTGTATCGTTTTCTCATTGATAATTATATCAACAGCACCATTGCAATTTGTTTTTTTCAAGTTTAGCATATCGGGTTTAGGTTATAGAAATAGATAATGCCTAACTTTAAATTTGCGATAAATGTTAAGATAGTATGAAAATATTTTTATAGTGTGTTAATAAGTGTTATAATTCAGTGATGTTAGCGTCAATACTATTTAATATAAATGCAACATACGTTAAACTGTAGGCAAAGCAGTTGTACTAAAACAATTGCGTTCAAATAGGTAACACTAAATCTACTAACTGGAGGGTGGCTGCTTTCATGGTTACTCAAAATAAGAAGATATTGATAATTACAGGTTCTTTCGGGAACGGCCATTTGCAGGTGACCAATAGCGTTGTGAATCAATTAAATGAAATGAATCTCAAGCATCTTTCTGTGATTGAGCATGATTTGTTTTTAGAAGCACATCCTATTTTGACTTCCATTTGCAAGAAGTATTATATCAATAGTTTTAAGTATTTCAGAAATTCATACAAGCGTTTTTATTATAGCCGCCCACAAGACATTGATAAATGCTTTTACAAATATTACGGTCTGAACAAACTGATTAATTTGTTGATAAAAGAAAAACCGGATTTGATACTGCTGACATTCCCGACACCGGTCATGTCAGTATTAACCGAACAATTTAATATGAACATTCCGATTGCGACGGTAATGACAGATTATCGCTTACATAAAAACTGGGTCACACCCCACTCTTCACGTTACTATGTCGCTACAGAAGATTTGAAGCAAGAATTTAAAACTATCGGCGTACCACAAGATATTATAAAAGTTACAGGCATTCCTATTTCAGAACAATTTGATGAAGATATTGATAAAGCAGCTTGGATGCGTAAAAATCATTTAGATCCTAACCGTCCGACTATATTAATGTCTGCAGGTGCTTTTGGTGTATCTAAAGGATTTGAAGCAATGATTTCAGATATTTTAGAACGCTCGCCTGAAACGCAAGTTGTCATGGTTTGCGGCAAAAACAAAGAATTAAGACGCAGCTTGAAATATCAATTCAAGACGAACAAAAATGTTTTAATCTTAGGTTACACACATCATATGAACGAATGGATGGCTTCTGCTGACTTAATGGTAACCAAACCAGGCGGTATCACAATTTCAGAAGCTTTAGCACGCAGAGTTCCTATGATTTTCTTAGACCCTGCACCTGGCCAAGAACTTGAAAATGCCTATTACTTTGAAGCTAAAGGTATGGGTAAAGTGGCTGATACGACAGAAGAAGCCATTGCTTTGATTACTTCACTGACACAAGATGAAACAGCGTTAAAAGCGATGTCAGCACGTATGCAAGAATTGAAAGTCAAGTACCCTACCTATAAATTATGCCGAGACCTTTTACATCTATTAGATGAATCTTCACAAGCTGAAGAAATTTATGGAAAGGTACCATTATATGCAAAGCTCTTCCTCAAGTAAATCCAACAATAACTATAAACGTAATTTCATAATTATGTTGTTTATCTTATTCTTTATGGAATTTGCACGCGGTATGTTTGTACTCGGCTACTTGCCTTTCTTGCCTACGGTATCCTCCGTAGCAGTCGGTGTAACGTCTGCGGCAGTTTCAATTCATTATATTTCTGATGCGGCAACGAACTTTGTTGTCGGTTTCTTATTGAAACGTTTTGGAGCGAAGCCGGTCTTAACACTCGGCTTCTTGCTTGCTTTCGGCAGTTTATTCTTAGTCATTTGGTTCCCATATAATCCTATCGTCTTGATTTTAAGTGCAATCTTATTAGGGGTTGCTTCAAGTCCGATTTGGGTCATTATGCTCTCTAGTGTCAGAGACGAATCACGCGGTAAACAAATGGGCCATGTCTATTTCTCATGGCTCTTTGGTTTACTTGCAGGGATGATCGGCATGCTGCTGATTGTGAAAGTCCATCCGACGCATTTCACATTCTTAATGGCACTTGTAGTGTTATTTGCATGGATACTTTACTACTTCGTAAAAATCCGTTTAACCAACTATAAAACACGCCGTCTAAAAGAACAGCTTGCACAAATTAAACGTGTAGCTCATTCCAACGGTGTACTCTTCCCGGGTATTATCTTGCAAGGTGCATCTATCAGTGCATTGGTCCCTATTTTGCCGACTTATGCAACAAAAGTAGTTAAAGTCAGCATGGTAGAATATACCGCTGCTTTAATTATCGGCGGTGTCGGTTGTGCCATTTCAATGCTGTTCTTATCTAAAATCATCGACCATCATGGCAGAAAATTCATGTACAGTGCAATCTTTACCGGCTTTATCCTGTACACACTTGCGATATTCAGCTTATCTATCATTACACAAATTTATATCGTATGGGGTGTAGCACTGTTCATCGGTTTAATGTATGGTTTCTTGCTGCCTGCTTGGAACACCTTTATGAGCAAGTTCATTAAGAAAGATGAACAAGAAGAAACATGGGGTGTTTTCAACAGCATCCAAGGTGTCGGTGCAATGATCGGACCATTAATCGGCGGTATGTTATACCAATTCACCAACAATTTGAATATGACTTTCTATTTCTCAGGCGGTGTCTTTGTTTTCCTAGCTGTATTCTACGGAATTTACTTCTTGCGAATTTCAAAACGAGAACAAACATAATCATAACGCATACAATAAATTAGGCAACCTATTCAATCAGAGCATTGGATAGCTTGCCTTTTTTAATTTCTATTTATAAATGCGTTGCTTTTAACAGTTGAATAATCGCATTCGATGGCATCCCCATGTGTGTCAAAATGAATGCTTTCAATAATTGTACAACGTATTCAACAATATGATCATCCGTATCTTGTTCATAGACGGGCTTTTGTTGACTAGGAAAATAATGCGAGTGATAGTTTCTATAATTTTTTAGGTCCTTATTTAATGAGGTATGATAATTGACGCAATTCCTTAAATAGTTTTGTAAGGGTTCATCTAATCTATAAAGCAGCTCTTTGTATCTTTGAACTAAAGTGGTACCCTTTTTACTTGTAAATCTGCGATGCATCCCTCTTGTTATGAAATCATTGCTAAAATTTGAATAATTAAATCTTTCATAAATTTATCTAGTAGTGGATTTCGAATCTCTTCATTCATCATAGGTAAACTCGTTATCATTAATTGAACTTCTTTATCTTTTAAGTAATTAACTGTTTGAATTATTTCAGCATAATTTCGTCCTAGTCTATCAATAGATTCAACAATTAAGCTCCCTTTCTTAAAAAATTTAATACTTCTTGAAAAACAGGTCTGTTTTCTATAGATTTACCTGATTGTTTTTCTGTGAAAATTTTTTCAGCACCAAAAGATTGCAAATGTCCAATTTGTCTATCTAAATTTTGGTCAATGGTCGAAACTCTTGCATAACCAACTATCATTTTTAACACCCTTTCTCATACACCCTAAATAACATAAATTAGTAACTTGCAAAAGTTGCATTAATAAGTTATAGTTAATACATCGAAAAAAGTTGATGTATTGTTTTAGTATTTTATAAAGGAGTTCGATTTTATGAGAATAAATCATGCAGGTACCCTATCTGTTGATTATTTTGTTAGTTACTTAAATCTAATTATGATATCAAGAGAAGTTTCTTTAAAAGAAGCTATTTCATATATGAAAAATGAGTTTTTTAAAGGAGAATCTGACATGTATGGTAAAATAACAGAATCTCATTTTAATAAAGCAATACAAGAACTCAAACAAAAATAGAAATATCTATATATAAGAGAGGTGATTATTCAATGGAAGTCATTAAGTCCAGTCCTAATAGAACTGAGGAAGAACAATTAGACTTTTATGAACAAATGTTTAATGCGCTCGCTGATAAAATCAGGCTTAAAATTCTACATTCAATACGCCAAAGCGATTCAAAATCTTTATGTGTTTGTGATTTAGAAGAATTATTAGCGTTAAAACAATCTAAACTTTCCTATCATTTAAAAAAATTAGTAGATGCAAATATTCTTATTCCTGAAAAACATGGCACATGGAATTATTATAAAATTAATGAGCAACAAATACAGGTGGTTTTAAATGAAGATACTTGCTGTAAGATACTTTAAGTATCTTCTTTTTAACATAGAATAAATCAACTTTTTTTGATTAATACATCAAGAAAAGTTGATTAAATAAATTCGGAGGCGTTATACTAATGGTAGATTCAATTATGGAATTCATAAAAACATTTCTGATGTTATTTTTTGAATTATTATTACTATTTATAGTAGTGAGTTTTATAGTAAGTCTGATTCAACAAGTTGTTTCAGAAGAAAAAATTAAAAAGCTTTTGAGCAAACCTAATAAAGCCGTCAATTATATATTTGGTATGATAATTGGTGCTGTTACACCATTTTGCTCTTGTTCAACTATTCCAATACTTGCAGGTCTATTAAATTCCAAAGTTCCTTTTGGTCCAGCAATGAGTTTCTTAATTGCTTCACCGTTAATGAATCCATTAAAGATATTTATGTTATGGGCATTATTAGGGTGGAAAGTAGCTGTTGTTTATTTTGCAGTACTAGCAATTTTCAGTATTTTAACAGGCTTAGTATTTTCAAAAATAAATTTAGCTGAAAGTTATAAAGGGGTCAATGTTAAAGGTGATGGATTTTTTGCTAATAAATCAGGATCTCGTTTTAAACAAGCATTAAACGATGCGTGGGCATTTTTATACCCAATGTTACCTTATCTACTTATTGGTGTATTTATTGGTGCCTTTATATACGGATTCATACCTGAAGAATTTATAACTAAGTATGCAAGTGGTACTGGTTTTATATCGGTCTTTATTGCTTCTGTTATAGGTGTCCCTATGTATATCAGACCAGAAACAATGTTACCTATAGCCGAAGCATTAGTATCAAAAGGTATGTCGCTAGGAACAGTAGTTGCATTAATAATTGGTGGTGCTGGCGCGAGTATTCCAGAGGTCGTATTGCTATCTAAGTTATTCAAGAAAAAATTTGTAATATCATTCGTTATCGCAATTTTAGTTGTAGCCATTGCTACAGGACTAATTGTTAATATGATTATTTAAATTTAAGGGGGATAAATTAATGAATCAAGAAACGTCAGTAATTAGCAGATATGGAAATGCTGCAAAAAATCATGAAGAAAACCTATGTTGTCCAGTAGAGTATGATACAAAATATTTGAAAATAATACCAGATGAAATCATAGAAAAAGATTATGGTTGTGGTGATCCCTTAGGCAAGATTAAAGAAGGTGATACTGTTTTAGATTTGGGATCTGGCGGAGGAAAAGTTCCTTATATAGTTTCTCAAATTGTTGGTGAAACAGGTGAAGTTATTGGAGTAGATATGAATGATGATATGTTACACCTTGCTAAAAAATATCAGAATCAAATGATTGAAAGAATAGGTTACGACAATGTTAGTTTTTATAAAGGTAAGATACAAAATTTAAAATTAAACTTAGAAGTACTAGATAGTTATTTACAAGAACACCCTGCTAGCGATTTAGATACTTA
Source organism: Staphylococcus sp. IVB6181 (assembly GCF_025561445.1). Lineage (NCBI taxonomy): Bacteria > Bacillati > Bacillota > Bacilli > Caryophanales > Staphylococcaceae > Staphylococcus > Staphylococcus sp. IVB6181. The sequence goes on from NZ_CP095096.1 coordinate 2,081,641, forward strand.
TCAATCTATCAATCAATATATTGCTTACTTAGAAAATGAAATGACTATGATAAAAGATAATAGCATAGATGTGGTTATATCTAATTGTGTTCTAAACTTAGTTTCAACAGAAGAAAAAGAGTCTCTTTTCAAAGAAATTTATCGTGTTTTAAAAGATGGTGGTAAGGCTGTTATTTCAGATATCGTTTCTAATATGGAAGTGCCAGAGAAATTGAGGCAAGATAAAGACTTGTGGAGTGGTTGTTATTCAGGTGCTATTGAAGAAAAGTCTTTTGTTGAAGCTTTCGAAAATGTTGGCTTTTATGGTGTGGAAATAGATAAACGTGAAAGTACATGGACTACTATAGAAGATATTGATTTTAGAAGTATGACGGTTATAGCTAATAAAGGTAAAGAAGGTCCTTGTATTGATAAAGGACAATCAGTAATATATAAAGGGCCATTTAAACATATTGAAGATGATGATAATCATATATTTGAGCGTGGAGAAAGAACTTTTGTATGTGAAAAAACATTTAATATATTACAACAAAATCCATATAAAGATGTGTTTGAATTTATCAATGAAAATGAAGAAGCTATTGATATAGAAGAATGCTGTGACACATCATGTGGTTGCTAAAAAATAATTAAAGGAGGTGTTAAAATGAAAAAAAATGCATTTAAAAAAGCTATTTCTAAATTAAAACCTAAAGAGCAAGCTTGTTGTTCCGTCGAAATTGAAGAAAATAAAGAGAGCAACAAAGAGAGCAACAAAGAGAATACAAGTAACGATCAAAAGAATAATAAAAGCTGTTGTTAATGGCGTATCATTAACAATAAATTAGGGAGCATAAAAGTATGCTTCCTTTTTTAATGGAGGTGCTGAAATGATTCAAAATTTAGTTGGCTTTACAGAAGAAGAACGTAAAAAAGCTATGGAAAGATATCATGTCCTTGAACCTTATTTAAAAAACTTAAAATCAGTTAGGGCAGTTAGCAAATCAGAAAAATACCAAATCGTACGCTTTATAATTGGAATAATAGATACAAAAATGATGGATTAGCTGGCCTAATAGATGCAACGAGAAAAGATAAACATCGAATTAAGACAGATAAAGATACTATTAGTTTTATTCAAAATGAGTATTTCAGTAACAGAGGAATTTCTATAACTTCTATATATCGGAAAACAAAACAGTGGTGTAACAATAAGAGACTCCCTGAACTTAGCTATTACCAAGTTTATAATATTATTAAGCGAATACCTGAAAATTTAAAAGCTTATTCAAAAATGAACTCAAAAAAGTATGCTGAAAAATACGATGGTATATATAGACGTGAGTGCCAACGTCCTAATGAAATTTGGCAAGCTGATCATACCATGTTGGATATAAAAGTATTAAATGAAAAGAATGAAATTGAAAGACTTTGATTAACAATCATTTTAGATGATTATAGCAAATCAATCGCAGGTTTCAGAATAGCGTTTGGAGCACCAGACACCGAAAGAACAGCACTTGTTCTAAGACAAGCAATATGGAAAAAAGGAAATTCAAAATGGCCAATTTGTGGCATACCAGAAAAATTCTATACTGATCATGGCAAAGACTATACCTCAGAACATATGCGACAAGTATCAGCTAACCTTAAAATAGAACTGATATATTCCAAAATAGGTATACCAAATGGCAGAGGAAAAATAAAACGTTTTTTCAAACAGTTAATTTAATGTTTCTTAAATTACTTCTTAGTTATACCAAAAATAAAAAATCAAGAAAACATCTTACCTTAAAAAGAACTTAATAATAAGTTTAAATACTTTATATTAAACAAATATCATTATCGTCAACATGGAACAACAAAAGAAAACCGATGCAAAAATGGAATCAACCAGACTTTCTCCCCCCATTACCTGAATCTAGAGAATTATTAGATTTACTATTATTAACTACAAGTAAACACAGAAAAATATACGGTGAAAACTTCATGTCCTAACGACATGCTATGCTTTCACCTTGAATAAAATATGTATTTAAAAGCAAGAGGGTAAGACATTGAAGATAATGATAGTGAATACTTAGTCTATCGCTGCCCTCATATGCACAATGTCTCAGCCTCGTACTTTTCTTTTATGAACTACATCGCGTCTAATACGGATGCGTATTATTTAAAATTGAATGTGTCGATTTCCACCCATTTTTCTTCTTCATCGTCGTATTTCATCAATGTTAATGCACTGATTGTTTCTTCATAGTCAATACCTGCCAGTTTAACTTGGCCGAAGATATCTTCGAATTCTTGGCTTGTTAAACCTTGAGCAATTGTAAAATGCGGAACAAATGAATGTTCTGGTTGGCCATGGAAATCACCGTTGTTGAAACGATCATTCAATTCTTCTAATTCTGGTGTTTTTTCAACTTTGAAATAAATCACATTATTCACAGGCGCAAAGTTAGAAGCTTTTGTCGCATGAATGTATAGTGGTTCAATACCTTCGATACGTGATTTGATTTCTTCTTTTACTTTATCTAAATCTCCTTCTTCAACCTCAAATGAATCTTTGATTGTGATATGAGGCGGAATTTGTGCATAGCGTTCGTCATAGCGTTTACGATATGCATCAATTTTTTCACGGAACGTTTTTGATGGAATTAATGCTAACCCTAAAATCATTTGAATTCCTCCTTAATTGAACTATATGGCCATTATAGCAAATATTGAATGAAATCGTTACCAAAAACCGAAACTTTACAGAATTAACTGAATAATTTATTCTGCCAAGAAATATAATAATAAAGGTTCCATTAATTTTTTCCAGTATTTCCAGCGATGTCCCCCATCAAACTCTTCATAATGATGTGTGACTTGAAGCTGTTCGAATAATGCTTTAAGTTCCCTATTCGGTGTTAAGAAATCTGCACGTTCGCCTGTTGTCGGCAGCGCAAAATCAATTTCTTCTTTACCGACTGCATGCCATACATTCAATTGATCAATAAATTGGCAGCGGTTTGCGAGCAAATCCACTACTTCATTGAACATCGGACTGAACATGCCGACTTGATTAAACAAGCGCGGATAAGATAACGCAGTCATCAATGCAATCGAACCCGCTAGGCTGTCCCCTAATAAAATACGTCCGCTTGCGACTTTGAAAGTCGGGAAAGTTTTATCGATATAAGGCAAAATTTCTTGTCCCATTGCCTTCACTGTTAATGGCGAACGGCTGCCGTCAGGTGAAAATTCTTCTCTGCGTTTATCTACCGTTTCATAATGGAATCCGATAATAATGGCACGTTCGACTTCTTCATTTTTTCTTAAACGTTCATAGGCACGGTGGATTTGTCCGAAACGAAAGAAATCCAAGCCGTCAAAACAAAAAACAACTTTATATTTAAACAAAGGCGTGTAATTTTCAGGTAAATATATCGATAACGTAATATCACGTTCTAAGATATCACTGTGAAAAATAGTTTTATTAATAGTACCTGCTTTTAATTCTGTCACAATACTCTCTCCTCATTTTTGTCATATTTTCATTTTAACAATTTTTACACGGATTTGGTATTAACCCAGATTCCATCTAAGTTTATCGCGTTATTCCGATTAATCTAATGCGGTTTTCATTATTAATTTTAATCTTTAATTTTGTTAAAACTGTTGCACGGAATCTTTAGCCACAGTATAATTATAAAAAATCACTGTAACTAACGCATGTCGAAACACATACAGAAGTTGACTAGGACAGCTTATTTTTTAGGGGTAAAATGTAAGCGTTTTCTTTTGTTCGCTTCATAAGGGGGAAATCATTATGCTTGAAAGTTTTGTAGCTTGGTTTAATGAGGTTGTGTGGAGTAAACCGCTCGTTTATGGTTTATTGATTACTGGAATTTTATTTTCATTGATGATGAAATTCTTCCAAGTCAGGCATTTTAAAGAAATGATCCGACTGATGTTTCATGGGGAAAAATCACCTACTGGTATCTCAAGTTTCCAAGCCATTGCGCTCTCGTTAGCCGGGCGTGTCGGGACTGGTAACATTGTGGGTGTATCAACAGCTATCTTTATCGGGGGTCCCGGTGCAGTATTTTGGATGTGGATCACTGCATTCTTAGGGGCAAGCAGTGCATTTATCGAATCCACTTTAGGTCAAATCTTCAAACGTGAAGAAAAAGGCGAATACCGCGGCGGGCCTGCTTACTATATCGAATATGGTATTAAAGGCAAACTGGGTAAAATCTACGGCTTGGTCTTTGCGGTTGTAACAGTTATTTCCGTTGGTTTATTGTTACCGGGTGTACAGTCTAATGCGATTGCAAGCTCAATGAATAACGCTTTCCAAATTCCGAATTGGGTTATTGCGATTACCATCGCAGTTATCTTAGGTTTGATTATCTTCGGCGGTGTTAAATGGATCGCAAATGTAGCGACAGCTGTCGTACCATTTATGGCTATTCTTTATATCTTGATGGCAGTCTTTATTATTGTGATTAATATTCAAGCTGTCCCTGCCCTATTCGTTTTAATCTTCAAATCGGCTTTTGGGATGCAAGCCGCATTCGGCGGTATCTTCGGTGCGATGATTGAAATCGGTGTAAAACGTGGTTTATATTCTAACGAAGCTGGTCAAGGGACTGGACCGCACGCAGCTGCCGCTGCAGAAGTATCGCATCCGGCAAAACAAGGTTTGGTTCAAGCATTCTCAGTATATGTCGATACATTATTCGTATGTACTGCGACAGCTTTAATCATTTTAATCTCGGGTACTTACAACACAACTAATGGTGAAGTAGGACCTGGCGGTATTCCGAAATTAATTAAAGATAATGGTATTTTTGTGCAAAGCGCGGACGGTACAAAAGATTATTCAGGTACTGCCATGTATGCACAAGCAGGTATCGATAAAGCCCTTCAAGGCGGAAGCTATCATTTTGATCCTGCATTCTCAGGCTTTGGTTCTTACTTCATTGCGATTGCGTTATTCTTCTTTGCCTTTACAACAATACTTGCCTATTACTACATCGCAGAAACAAACATTGCCTATATGACACGAAACAGTTCTGTCTTCACTTCAAAAATCTGGATTAATGTTGCGCGAATTGCATTAATCTTTGCGGCATTCTATGGTTCGATTAAAACTGCAGATGTAGCTTGGAGTATGGGCGACTTAGGTGTAGGTATGATGGCATGGCTCAATATTATCGCAATCTGGATTCTGCATCGACCAGCAGTAGATGCCTTAAAAGACTATGAATTCCAAATGAAGAAAAAAGGTTCTGGGAACTTTGCGATTTATCATCCAGACCCTAAAAAATTACCAAACGCAACTTTCTGGCTCGAAGACTATCCGAAACGTTTGAAAGAAGCACATATCAGCGAAGATGATGAAGATACGTCTGATGATCCGTCTATTCCTGTAAAAGGAAAACTAGAAGAGGTTTAAAAAATGATCAGAGAAGGTACTAAATAAGGTACTTTCTCTTTTCTTTTATTTTCACAAATATAATACATAATCGACATTTCGTTAAAATTATTCCTTTTTCATCATTATGAAGTAAGCTATAATGATGTATAAGTCTATTTCTTTAGGAGGACGCTAACAATGCTGAATAAAGTATGGTTCCGAACGGGAATCATGTTAATTATATTATTTCTATTAATCAAATTGATAATGGAAGTACATGTAATATTTGAACCGTTCATTATTATTATTCAATCTGTGTTATTGCCATTTATCCTGAGCGGCTTCTTATTTTATGTCTTCTTACCGCTTCAAAAATTCTTAGAAAAACATAAAATACCGCGTTGGGGCAGTATTTCGATTATCTTCGTTATTTTAATCGGTTTGACTGCGACCGCAGTTACAGTGGTTGTGCCTTTAATCGCCAACCAAATCAATGGTTTAATCCAACAAGCACCGCAGCTTCAAAAAGAAGCACAAGGGATTGTAACCTATGCGCTTGATCAAATGGACAAATTGCCGAATGATGTTTCAGACCGTATCAATAAAGTCGTGAAATCATTTGGGGATAATGTGACAAATATCTTGTCTAACTCTATTTCGATCGTATCGCAAATTATCTCAACATTATTCTTATTAATCATGGTGCCGTTCTTCTTAATTTATATGTTGAAGGATCATGAAAAATTCATCCCTTCTATCGCAAAATTATTCAACGGCGACCGTAAAGTCTTTGTGACTAACCTTTTAAAAGATGTTAACAATACGCTGCAATCTTACATTCAAGGTCAAGTAACAGTCAGTATTATTTTAGGTATCATTCTTTATATCGGTTATACAATTATCGGTTTAGAATATACATTATTACTCGTCCTCTTTGCGGGTGTCGCAAACATGATTCCATTCTTAGGACCATGGATGGCCTTCTTACCGGCTGCAATTATCGGTATCATTCAAAGTCCCACAGCATTCATTTGGGTCTGTGTGGTCACTTTGATTGCACAACAATTAGAAGGTAATGTCATTACACCTAATGTCATGGGTAAATCATTAAGCATTCACCCATTAACTATCATCATTGTCATTTTAGCTGCAGGCAACTTAGGCGGTTTCGTCTTAATCTTAGTTGCAGTGCCATTGTACGCAGTGATTAAAACAGTAGTTCGCAATGTCTTTAAATATCGACAAGAGATTATGTTAAAAGCGAAAAGCGAAGTAAAAGATTAGTATGATAAATTATAAAAACGTTCTGTCCGCAAACTTTCATTTGCAGGCAGAACGTTTTTTGTGTTTTATATTCTTTTATGTCCTAAATAGATTTTCAAACTTATTGATGTGTCGCATGTCTGCCTCTCAGCGGCATATTTCTAAGCGATAACATCATCACAAGTGAAATCATGTATAAGCATGCCAAGAAGACCATGGTTGCTGTCATGCCGTATATGTCCATTAAGAAACCGATCGCAATCGGAGATAAGCCCCCTAATGCACGTCCAATATTAAAGATAACATTATTTGCGGTACTTCTGATATGTGTCGGATAATAACTGCTGATGACAGCGCCATAACCTGCAAACATACCGTTGACGAAGAAGCCGACAAGTGCACCGCCGATTAATAAAGCAATAGCACTTTGTGCAAATACATAGATAAAGACAGATGCTGCTGAAGCGATTAAGAAAATAGTATAAGAAAGTTTGGCACCGAAGCGGTCTAATATTTGTCCGAACGCAAACATGCCGATACTCATACCGATAATGGTACTGATAGTCCATAACGATGAGTTAGAGACACTTAAATTGTGCTGTTTCTGCAAAATCGAAGGCAGCCAGTTCATTAAGCCGAAGTAACCGGCTACTTGCACACTCGACATGATTGTAAGTGCAATGGTTGTATGTGCAATATGTTTTGTATTAAATAACAGCCCAATCGGCGAATGGTCTTTCTTTTCTAATGTATGGTTTGCTTTAGATTGTTTCCATGATTCTGTTTCGTCTAAATTACGACGGATATAAAATGCAAGTATCACAGGAATGACACCGATTAAGAATAAAACTCTCCAGCCTAAATGCGGTAAAATAGCGGCCGCTAAGAGTGCCGCAATCAAAGCCCCGATTTGTCCTCCGATCGCAACTACAGATGACACACGACCAAGTTTTTGTTTCTTAAATACTTCCGCTACCAAAGCCATTCCGATACCGAATTCACCGCCGCCGCCCATACCGGCGATAAAGCGTAAAATATATACCATGTATATATTATGTGCGACAGATAGCAGCGCTGTAGCTACCGCAAAGATAAAGATGGTGTACGTAAAGATGCGGATTCTGCCGTATTTATCCGCCAGTACGCCGAAAATAATGCCCCCGAATAACATTCCGAAGTTAGTAATTGATGCGATTAATCCCGCTTCAGCCGAAGAAATATGGAATTCATTAATAATACTAGACAATGCAAAGGCTAAAAACATAATATCCATATTTTCCAGACCAAAACCCAGCATAGAAGATGCTAAAATCTTATTTGAATAGGATTGATCTTTTTGATGAATTTTCTCTGACACAATGTCCACCCACTTTGTGTATTTTCATTTTTTCAAATTTCCTGTCCTCTATCATACACTTGATTGAGACAAATGAATAGATGCACTGTTCATTTATTTTTGACTTTGCTTCAAAAAATCCCTTGCTTAACAATTTTGCTAAACAAGGGATTATCAATCGTCGTATCTTATTTAATTGCGTGGAAACCAGCATCAACGTGCAGATTTTCACCTGTCACACCGCTTGCTAAATCACTAAGTAAGAAAGCAGCTGCTTTACCTACTTCTTGTTTATCTACATTGCGTTTTAATGGTGCGCGTTCTTCAACTTCTTTTAAGATTGTATTGAATCCGCCGACACCTTTTGCACTTAATGTACGGATAGGACCTGCAGAAATAGCATTCACACGAATGTTATCTTGGCCTAAATCTAATGCTAAGTAGCGGACATTCGCTTCTAAACTTGCTTTAGCTACGCCCATCACATTGTAGTTAGGTACAGCATATTCGCCGCCTAAGTATGTTGTAGTCACGATGCTGCCGCCTTCAGGCATTAATTTTTTCGCTTCTCTTGAAACGAGTGTTAAAGAATAAGAACTGATGTCTTGCGCTAATAAGAAACCTTCTCTTGATGTATCAGAGAAGCGGCCGCGCAATTCTTCTACATTCGCAAATGCGATTGAGTGGAAGACGCCGTCGATGTTGCCAACAGCTTCACCGATTGCTTTGAAACCATTCTCAACTTCTTCATCGCTTTGTACGTCGATTTGATAAGTTAAGTGTTCCTCTTGGTTTAATTGATCTACTAATTTATCTAATTCTTTTTTGCTGCGTTCTTTGCGGTATGTAAACACAAGTTTCGCGCCTAATTCATCTAATACTTGCGCTACACCAAAACCAATACTGCGTTTGTTCGCAACTCCCATAATGACATATGTTTTACCTTCTAAACTAAACATGAAAACGCTCCTTTAACTCTTATAATGATTCATTGATAGATTATTAGTTATTATAACATTTTTGTGTGCATTCGACTTGTTTCAGCCATTTCTAAAAGAAAAAAGAACGAAAGTCTCAGCATTCACTTCAACTTTCGTTCTTATTAAATTAAATCGGCCCGAGTGAATAATACTCTAATTCACGTTTTAATTCATCCACATATTCTTTAGAGCCCGTTACAATGAGACGATCACCATAGCGCAGCATTGTATCACCGTGCGGTACGATAGACTCATTATCACGTACAATACGTACGAAAATGATGTCCCCATCGAATGGGAAGTTGCGTAATTGAATATTGTCGAATTTGTAGTTAAGCATTTGAATTTCATAAAGAGAAGTTTCAACGTTGCTTAATAAGTTCAACATGTTCGGTGTTTCGATTAAGCCTGTCAGCAAGATCTTATTACTTAAGAAGCTGCTGAAGATTTCAACACCTTGTTTACGCAATTCTGCTTCTCTCTCTCCGCCTGCTTCAAAACGGCAAATCACACGATTGACACCATGTGCTTTTGCAAACTGTGCTACTTTATAGTTCAACTCATCTTCATTGGTTGAACACACGACAATATCGCTGTCAAAGAGACCGAGCTTTTCTAATAACGCTTCATCGTAATCCGCAATCTCAACTGTCGTAATATCATTCGATAAATTACGTTTATCACTTAAGTCTTTACGATAATATAACGTAATCGCATAAAGGTCAGACATTAAGTTCTGAGCAATAGGAATCGTCAATTGGTTCTTGCCGATTAAGCTGACATTAATACGGCGTGTCGCTTCATCCGGCATTGGGAACATTTTCTTAAATACAATCGGTACAAAGACACATGTAATCACTGCACTTAAAATCAAAATACCTGATATCTCAGCAGAGATTGTATGCAGCTGTTCTGCGATTTTCGCTGCTGCGATAACTAACGATAATGTCGACGTTAATAAGAACGCAGAAGAAATCGTAGTCTTTTGGTCGAACCAGCGTCTGATTGCATAAACCGGAACAATTTTAGACACTAAGAATGCAAAAATCAATACTGGAATAATAATCAGAATCGACGGTTCTTTGATAAGTGAAGGAATATTCAAGTCCACACCTACCATGACGAAGAAAATCGGAATAAAGAAACCGTAACCGAATGAGTCCAGCTTCTCTACCATATCTTCATCCGGACGAAGCAGCGATACAATCACACCTGCTAAGAAGGCACCTAAAATATTTTCAGCACCTACTCCTTCAGCAAGCGCAACCAATAAAATAATCAGTGCAAAGACAGCACGGATACCAATCTGTGTCGTACCATCCATCAGCTTTTGAAGAAATTGTGCTTTCTTGAAAATACCGCCTAGGAAATAAAAGACGATGGTGAAAACAATCAAGATTGAAATCAGCCATAATGTGCCGCCGCCTTTTGCGTTGATAGCTCCGTAAACAGTTAACAAAATCATAGTAACTAAATCAGCAAGTACCGCCGTCAGCAAGATAAACTGACCGATGGTTGTACGCATGATATTCATTTCCTTCAATGTCGGCACAACTACACCGAGAGAAATCGTCGAAATAATGATTACCATTAATAAGACATCATCAATTAAGCCGAACCATTTAAAGGCATAAGCTAAAATAATTGAAACAATCATAATTAATGAGAAGACGACTAATGATAACTGTAAATGGCCGGGTGCTTTCTTTTTGTTTTTGGATTTTTCTGATGTATTCTCATCGCTTTTGAACGCATTGAAATCAATTTCCAAACCGCTTAAGAACATTAAGAAAATAAAACCGAGCGTCGATAAAATACTAAGTACATTGTCACGTTCGACTAAATGGAATCCGGATTGTCCGATGATTAATCCCATTAATATTTCAGCGACAACAACAGGCAAAAAATTAATATTAAGTCTGTTGACAATAATCGGCGTTAAGAACGCTGCCATGACAACGATGACGAGTGATACAAACTCCATGTGTCCCTCCTTATGTGAGATATGACATAAATGTTGTGGCTAAACCAAAGTATATTAACATACTAATAATATCATTAATTGTAGTGATAAATGGACCGCTGGCAACTGCAGGGTCGATTTTTAATTTATTCATAACCAGAGGGATAATTGAACCCATCAAAGTACCGACTGTCATCGCAATCGTCAAGCTTCCAGCAACAATCAGACCAAGCAGCGGTGTTTGGTAAAGAATGACGATGATAGTAAAGAGTACCAACGCACATACTAAACCAGAAAGGAACCCCGCTCCTGCTTCTCTTGTTGTAATTTTGAATTTGCTTTGATTTTCAATTTCACCAGTAGAAATATTACGTACAGATACCGCTAATGATTGTGTACCTGAGTTCCCGGACATCCCGCTGATAATCGGAATAAATGCTGCGAGTAATGCGACTTTTTCTAACGTTTCCTCAAAGGAACCTAAAATTGTCGCAGTAATCATACCTAAAAATGTTAAGATGAGCAGCCAAGGCAAACGCTTGGATGCAGTCTTAAAGATTGAATCGTTGGTAGAGTCAATGTCAGATACACCGGCTAAACCAGAGTAGTCTTCCAATGCCTCTTCATCCATAACATCTAAGATGTCATCGATTGTAATAATACCGAGCAAGTGGTCTTGATAATCCACAACCGGCAATGCGATAAAGTCATAGTCGCGCATAATCTGTGCGACATCTTCTTGGTCATCTGCGACGTTTACACTTACAACACGTTCGCTCATAATGTCTTCAATATATGCGTCGTTTTCTGCGACGATTAAATCACGCAGTGATAACACGCCGACCAGTTGTTTATCATCGTTGACCGCAAAGATGACATAAATCGTCTCTGCATCCGGCGCTTGTTCTTTGACTAACATCAACGCTTCTTTGACAGGCGTTGTAATTTTCAACGAAATATACTCCGTTGTCATGATACCGCCGGCAGTATCTTCTTCATAATGTAACAATGCTTTGATTTCTTTTGCATCTTCTTTATTCATCAACGCAAGCAATGTCGCAATTTTACTCTTATTTAAATGACTCATGATATCTACAGCGTTGTCATACGACATGTCTTCTAAAATGTGTGCCGCATAACTGGCTTTCATTTGGTCAAAGACATCATCATAGTCGTCATCATCTAATTCTAATTGATCGAAGAAATCCGCAACCTCTTTTGGTGATAATAACTGATACATTTTGTGTCGGATATCATCGTCGCTGTCTTCGAAATACTCACTTTGTTCGTACGTATGCATAGATAAGAATTCTTCTCTGAAGGCATCTATATCATTTTCCAGCAATAAGTGATCAAGCAGCTCTTTGTTATACACATCTTGATCATCTATATATTTTTCTTCATCTCTTGCCAATATGGCCCCCTCCTAACTTATTCTTTGTCGTTACTAAGTTGTCTAAAAAGGCGCTCAATTAAAGCATGCCTTGCTTCATCTTTTAATACAACATGCTTGTTTTCAACTGGATGCTTGAAACTTAAATCTGTACAAACAAGCGATTGGGCATCCGCTTTTTCATGATAACCGCCGTAAAGGCTGTCACCGACAAGCGGATGTCCGATATATTGAAAATGCACACGGATTTGATGTGTGCGTCCTGTATGCAATTGTACCCGGCACAAAGCATAATCTTGGTTTTGTGTGATTAAGGTATAACTTGTTTTCGCATATTTGCCCGCTTCGCTCACTTCGCGATTAATAATACTGTCTGACGCTCTGGCAATCGGTGCGATAATTTCACCATGCGGTTCTACCTGACCGAAACAGATACAATGATAAACCTTCTCCATCTCGACATCTGAGATTCTATGGTGAAAATGGCCATGTTTCGCAAACAGCACAATACCGCTCGTATTGCGATCAAGGCGTGTAATAATATGCGGTACAACCCACGGTGCTTGCTGGTTCGGATTTAAATAAGCCAGCACTTGTTCGAGCAAACTTTCATGCGGATGCTCTCTCGACGGCGCACAATTTTGGTGCGGCGGTTTAGAAACTGCGATGTAGTAATCATCTTCATAAAGCGGTGTAATCGGCTTTGCGAAACACTCTAAATTGACACTCGGCACCTCGCTCGGCAAGACCACTTCTAAATAATCGCCTTGTACCATTTGCTTTCTGACCGTTACAGGTGTGTCGTTAACAAGTAAAGCGCCACTTTGTTTAATGGCACTTATCATTTTCTTAGAATATTGATTTTCTTGTAAAAACGTTCTTAACAGTATCGGTGTTTCAATTATATATTGAAACTTCATGAATCTCTGCCGTCTGATATGAACGAATCATGTACACGTTTCCAAAATGGAAATGGTCTGAATCGTGCAAAGCGTACATTTTGTTTCGCTACGCGATACTCAATACTCTCTACATTATGATGCTTTGTCGTCACGTGGTCGATAGAAGTCATAATGACCTTTTGATCGACTGGTGTAATCACACAATAGTGATGATCCGGCATAACAATAGGCGACCCTACTGTACGGAACACTCTATTATTGATAGAGGCAATTTCAGTTAACTGAATCGCACGTAATGAAGGATGGATCAACGCGCCGCCTAATGCTTTGTTATAAGCAGTAGAACCAGATGGTGTTGAAATACACAAACCATCTCCTCTGAATCTTTCAAAATGCTGACCGCGCAAGCTGACATCCGCAACCAAAGTCGTATTATCTTCAGTCTTCATAGTCGCTTCGTTTAATGCGATATGGTGTGACGGTGCTTTATCGTCGTTATAATTCACGATGATATCTATCAGCGGATATTCAATCACTTCATAATCACCATCAACGATTTCTTCAATCAGTTTATCTGATTCGTGCGGCAGCCAATCCGCATAAAACCCTAGATGCCCTGTATGTACACCTACAAAGGCAGTTTCAGAAACACGATGGCAATATTTGTGGAATGCTTCTAATAAAGTGCCGTCTCCGCCTACTGAAATTACGATTTCCGGTGTTGCGACATCTTTGACCATGCCCTTTTTCGTCATTTGTGCTTCCATGTTTTCTTGGATGCTGTTCGATTTGTAGTCTCCCTTTGATACGATATTATAACGCATAAAGCACCTCACTCTTGATTATGTTTTTTAGCACGTTTTTTTGAATAATAACGTTGCGCTTCTTGGATTTCATCTTTAATCTCAGACATTTCTTCATCTAATGAAAACGCTGCTTCAGCCGCATTTTCCAAACGTTTTTGAATTTCAGGAGGATAATCCCCATCATATTTATAGCGTAATGTATGTTCGATGGTTGCCCAGAAATTCATCGCCAATGTTCTGATTTGTATTTCCGCTAATATTGCACGCTGCCCATCCAGCGTTTCAATCGGATATTCTATAATGACATGATAAGAACGATAGCCGCTTTCTTTCGTATTATTGATATAATCCCTTTCTTCTACCACTTTGAAGTCTTTACGCTGTCTCAATAAATTCACGACAATTGCGATATCATCCACAAATTGGCACATGATACGCAATCCGGCAATATCATACATCTCTTCATGCAAACGATCGAATGATATTTCTCGTTCAGTGGCTTTTTCAATAATACTTGTTAAAGGTTTTACGCGGCCTGTGACGAATTCAATCGGCGACGCATCTGCTTCTAAATCATAGATTTTACGCAAACCCTTTAATTTAACTTTCAGTTCCTCGACTGCTTGTCTGTATGGTGCTAAAAATCGATCCCATTGATTCATTGCGTTTCACTCCGCTTCACTCTAGCTCAAACGTTTTTTCGACTTCTGCCACAAAATCCTTGCCGTAGTTTGAGTTCCCTTTGATATTGCTTAGTATATAATCTAACTCTTGATCAAATTGTTCTAACTTCAAGTCATCATTAACATAGATAGCTTTCCCCTTATTTTCATGAAGCATCGACCATGTTTCTTGCACAAAGATAAGATAGGAATATGATTGTCCATCGTCAAGGATATGGGCAAACCCATAATTATCGCTATCGACCAGCATTTGCCCTGCTTCAGTCAATCCTTTTGTTGGTTTATCTGTATAGCAATAAATGCCATCATCTTTCACTTTAATTTCATTCACATAAATTCGCATAACCTAAATCCTCCTTGTGTTATTCCTACTTATTTTAACATATGTACATCACTCATAACACAACCTAAATACCTTGGTCGTTCACCTGCAATTTGAAATACTTTCAAATAGATAACAAATCATCCATAATATATAAGCAAAGAGGTGAACCTATGGCTATTAACCAAGAAATTGAATACAAACAACTTTTGACGCGTGATGAATATGATGCATTGCGAAACGAATATTTTAATACATTAAAACCTTTTACGCAAAAAAATCACTATATTGATACACCTGATTTTGCGTTGGCAGAACATTTAATGGCACTGAGAATTCGTGAAATCAAAGATGATTACGAAATGACATTGAAAGTACCTGCCGAAGTAGGTTTAACAGAATACAACCACATCACGACAGTCATACCGAAACAAGACATGCATCTCTCACCAGATCAGCTGCCGGATGATATCTTATCAGTCTTGCAAAATGCTGAAATTGATGTCGCACAGCTGTATGTCTTAGGTGCCTTAACGACACATCGCATGGAAACAGAAATAGAAGAAGGCTTACTTGTGCTGGATCACAGTGAATACCTTGGTACTGAAGACTTTGAGCTTGAATTTGAAGTAGAACAGCCTGAAGCAGGTTTGAAAAAATTCCAGCAAATCCTTCAAACGTTTAACATCGAATCCTATATTCCTAAAAATAAAGTCGCTCGCTTTTTTGAAGCGAAAAACAAATAATCAGTACACACAATTCGATAGCACTCGGTCAAAAGTCGTATTACTTTTAATTGTAAAAATTCATGTTATATTAGATATATATTAAAGAAACAGGGTGAATATATGGCTTTGACACCTTATGAAGTAATAGGCCAAGAACGTTTATACAGCATGATCGATTACTTTTATTCACTAGTAGAACAAGATGATAGAATCAACCATCTCTTCCCTGGTGATTTCGCCGAAACCAGCCGCAAACAAAAACAGTTTCTCACACAGTTTTTAGGCGGCCCTTCTCTTTATACTGAAGAACATGGGCATCCTATGTTGAGAATGCGGCACATGGATTTTCGTATCACCCCTTATGAAAGAGATGCTTGGTTAGAAAATATGAATAAAGCGATTCAACATGCAGAACTGCCTGCAGGTGTTGATGAATACCTATATGAAAGACTGCGATTGACCGCAAATCATATGGTTAATTCTGAAAATTAATTGTAGGTGAATGAGATGTCTGAAGAATTAAAGTTAATATGTAATCATAGACAAGATGAAACCAACCTTTCACCTGTGAGCAAAATAGAAATATACTCTTTCTTCGATCCGTTTGATGAAGATTGTTTTAAACTGTCTGCCATCCTATCGAAGTTGCGCGTGGAATATAAACAATATATCCGTATTCGTCATATTTTAAACCCGTCGTTGCGTATTTTGACAAAGTGCCAAGCCCAAAGCAGTTCTGAAAGCGACAATATCGCCTTAGCGTATAAAGCAGCCGAATTGCAAGGCAGAGCACGTGCAGAACGTTTTATCCACTTGATGCAGAATGAAATTATCTCTAAACGAGATATTATTACTGAAACAATGATAGAAAGTTCTGCTAAAAATGCAGGAATGGATTATGACGTCTTTAAAGGGGATTTAAAAAGCGGCAAGCTCACTGAAAGTCTCAAAGTCGATTTGCATATTGCACGTGAAATGGAAGTTGAACAAGCACCTTCACTCGTCTTTTTCAACGAAGATGTCACAGAAGAAGGATTAAAAGTCGAAGGCTTGTATCCTTATCATATTTACACATATATTATCAACGAGCTGATGGGAACACCTATTGAAAAAGAATTACCGCCGAAATTAGAAACCTATATTCAAGAGCAGCAATTCGTCACTTTAGAAGAACTGCTTACGATCTATGAATGGCCGGAAAAACTACTATTAAAAGAGTTGAAGAAGCTCGTTTTACAACAAAAAATAGAAAAACTCAGCAATCCGGATGGAGAGTTCTGGAAAGCGAAGTGAAATACATTTTTCCTTGCACTTGTCTTTAAGACAAGTGTTTTTTTATGCTTTCATACAATTCAATCGAGTTTAACTGGTTAACTTATATCAAATTATTAATTTTACTTATCGTAGTTGTTAATGTAATTTAATATTTGAATATTTAGACGATTAACTATTTTATAAATGAATCTATGTTATATTTAAAAACGAGATACTTCTCAAAATTAAATGTAATTGAATGGAGGAATAATGATTGAATAACAGAACAACCTTTATCAAAGCCGCTTCCATCTTACTCTTATCTATAATCATGGTCATCAGCGGCGCATTTTCAAGCCCCGACTCAAACAACATACATGCGGCAGCTTCTGCTTCAGTAAAGATTAAAGTCAATCATACTGAAATACCGTATAAAGCAGAACAAGAAGCTAAGGCACACTTTGCAAGTTATGCACAAGCACTCTCCCAAATCGATAGTTCCGGTAATCATGGCCGATTCAGATTAGGCAAACCGTTTAAAATCTATAAATTTGACGGTCAAGAAGACGGCAACTATTACTACCCTATTATGCAAGGTAATACAATCCACTATATCTTAACTGTCAGTCCAAAAAACACATCCGATGTACATACAGATAAAAATCAAGCGAACTACAGTGTACGTGTTTCGAAATTCATCTCAGATGCCCTAAACCAATACAGAAACGGCAACCAGCCTATCACGATCTACACAAACAAGAACGGTTATTACATCGAGCAGCACCAGCAGCTCAAATTGATTAAACGTACAACACTTCCAAATCAACCCACACAGCCAGATCAGCCCGCAGCACCTAAAAAGCAATTAGCACAAACAGTCGATACGACACAAACACAATCAGAAACTCAAAATTACGGCACAAAATATGTGAACTTGCTGCCGCATTTCAAAATCCGCGAGCAACAAGGTTATAACGGCTGGTGTGCAGGATATTCTATGGCCGCATTATTAAATGCGACGAAGAACACATCAACGTATAATGGCGAGTCTATTATGCATCAAGTGCATCCTAACCTTACAGGCCAACAATTCCAATTTACAGGTTTAACGATTCAAGAAATGATAGACTACGGCAAATCACAAGGCCGCAATACATCTTATTATGACGGTATGCCAAGCTATGATGTTGTTGATCAGCAAACGAAACAAAATAAAGGTATGGTAGTCTTAGGAGAACAAGTCGAATCGTCACAAGGCTTGCATGCAGGACATGCAATGGCTGTTGTAGGCAATGCGGAATTGTCTAACAGCGAAAAAGTAATTGTCATCTGGAATCCTTGGGATCAAGACTATACATTGCAGCCTGCAGATAGTAATATCATCCCTGTTTCAAACGGCGACCACTATCAATGGTTCGGTTCAGTTACAGGCTTCTAAAATGAAAGAATAAGCTTTCGTTTCATTCAATAAGCTATGTACAATCTATATTAGGGTATAGGATAAATGAATGTTGTTTCATGCGATGCATGAGCAGCTGTAAATTACTTTTGCATACAAAGGATGAATTTATAATGGAAAAGACAGTCATCAATATTCAATATGACAATAACCTGTCAGAAGAAGCATCAGAGTTTCTGACACAATTAAAAGGAGAATGGATGAGCCGCGAGGAAGATTTAATTGTCGATTTGCGTGTACTCTTTGATGCGGCTGAAGACACTGAAGACTTATTCAATATTAAATCATTGGATGATTCAAAAGATGAAATCACGCTCGTGTCAACAGAAGATGAACAAATCGCATTATTGATTGCTTTAAGTGATCCTTTCCATATTCAATATCAAGTCACAAATATTGAAAGACTCGGTACATCTCGTTCATTAACATTAGAAAAAAGATAAAAACACGAAGCTTTAATCAGCCGGTACAGTCTTACTGTGCCGGTATTTTTGTGTTAAAAAAGCGCATAAAAAAACGCCGTGTCTGAATACACGGCGCTAAACAAAGGGGATGGGAGAAATTTTTCACTTCAAACAAAGGGGTATGTTTGTTATGTGATTAATTTCATGGTCATAATATACCACGCGTTCCCACCCTTTTCAAGACGGTGAACCTATGAAAACGTTTTTGTCACAAACTTGTCATATTGTAAACGATTTCACAAAGTTTATTCTTTAATTAGTTTTTCAAACTCGTCTAATTTTTTCTCGAACATTTTGCATGCTTGCTCAATTGGTTCTGGTGTTGTCATGTCTACACCTGCATTTTTAAGAATCTCAATCGGATAATTTGAGCTGCCTTTTTTCAAGAATTCGTTGATATAACGTTCTACTGCAGGTTTGCCTTCATTAAGGATTTGATAGCTTAAGCTTTGTGCTGCACTGTAACCAGTCGCATATTGATATACATAATAGTTCATGTAGAAGTGCGGAATACGTGACCATTCTTTACTGATGTCTTCGTCTGTTTCTACAATATCTCCGAAGTATTTACGGTTAAGTGCCGCATATTCTTCATTCATACGGTTCGCAGTCAACGGTTCTCCTGCTTCTTCAATTTGATGGATTTTGTGTTCGAATTCTGCGAACATTGTTTGACGGAATAAAGTCGCACGGAAACGTTCTAATTCTTGGTTCAATAATAATAAACGACGTTCATCATCTAAGTGTTTTTCCATATAATCGCTAAGCAATGCTTCATTAGTTGTTGAAGCAACTTCTGCCACGAAAATAGAGTAGTCACTATGATTAGATGGTTGGTTTTTGCGGCTGAAGTAACTGTGTGCAGAATGACCGAATTCATGAATCAATGTGAATAAATCAGACACTGTATCTGACCAGTTCAATAAGATGAATGGGTTCGTTAAGTGTGCACCAGATGAATAACCGCCTGAACGTTTGCCTTTGTTTTCATAAACGTCTACCCAACGATTATTCAAGCCTTCTTTAACCACATCTAAATACTCATCGCCCATTGGTTCTAAAGCTTTCAACATCCATTCTACTGCTTCATCATAAGGCATTTCGAATTTAATATCTTTAACTAATGGTGTGTATAAGTCATACATTTTCATGTCGTCTAAACCTAATACATCTTTTCGTAATTGTGTATAACGATGTAAGAGCGGTAAATATTCATGAACAGTTTTAACCAAGTTATCATAAACGGCTTCAGGGATATGGTTGTTGCTTAATGCTTTTTCGCGCGCTGTTTTATAATTATGCGTACGTGCATTGAAGACATGTTTTTTAATTTCCCCTGTTAATGTTGCCGCAATAGTATTGTTAAATGCACCGTAAGCTTTATAAAGGTTTCTGAACGCTGAACGGCGTAATTCACGATCATCAGATTCAAGATATTTGATGAATGTACCTTGTGTTAATGGATGTTTTTCTCCATTTTTATCTACCGCATCTTCAAATTCTAAGTCAGCGTTGCTGAACATACCGTAAACATTTGAAGGTGTAGATAATGCATCTTGTGCTTCTGTTAATAATTTTTCTTTATCTGCACTTAATACATGCGGACGCTCCTCATTAATTAATTTCAAATCAAAGGCATAGCGTTCTAAGTTTTTATTTTCATCGATGAATTTTTGGATTGTAGCTTCATCGATTTGTAAGATTTCAGGTACTAAGAAACTCCAGCTTGAGCTTAATTTAATTGCTAATTGATGTGCACGTGCTTCATAGCCCGTATATTTATCATTACCTGTATCTTGGTCTTGTTTTAAGTGTGCATAAACATAAACTTTTTCAAGTTTCGTTTCGATTTCATCTTCTAAAGCTAATGCTTCATAAAGTGTTTGTGCACTATCAGCTAAGTGGCCTTTAAATTTTTCTTCGGCACCTAAATAGCCCTCTACTTCTTTGAAAGCAGCTTCAAAGGCCTCATCGCTTTCAAAAATCGTTGTTAAATCCCAAGTATACTCAGGATGTTTTTGTTCTTGTTGTTCTCTTGTTAATTGTTGACTCATATTAAAAAGCCTCCTCTTATGCTAATATCAATAATTTAATTTTCTCATTATTTCGTTGATTTTGCACGTTATTGCGTCTCATGGATAAGAGACGGTCAAGAAAACGCACAATTTTAAGGTTTTATTCCGGGTTATTCAAAAATTGCAAATAAAAAAGCCCATCCAACTAAGGATAGGCTCAATCTATATCTTATTACTTATGCTTCTGTTATATCAGTAAAGAAGCGGCGTACTTGTGCTGTTACGTTATGACTCATAATGATTTTACCGTAATCGTTCAAGTAAACTTCTGAACGATCGCTTGGTGCAGCGAATTCTAATAATTGACTATAGAAGTCATTAATTGTTTCTTCTACTACACTTTCATCAAAATGAATTGCGTAATAGTACTCATTATTCAACATATATAATAAATCTTCAAAGCCTTCAGTAGGCTGATTGTTATGATGTGCATAATCAATAACAGACTCTAAATCATCGAATTTGACGATGACAAGACGACCGTTGGTATGACGTGCTTTTTTATTGAATTGATCTCTTGATTGAGAACGTTTTGAATGTTGTCTTTGTTCTGCTTCTTCGTGTTCTTCTTCAAACGTTTGTTCAAGTAATTCATTTAATTGGCGATCAAATTCATTATTCATACTTTCGTCATTCATGTTCATCATTTCTTCGTTCTTAGATTTAGAAATAGTGACTTCCACACCTTTTTCAAAAGCATGTACTTGAATCCATAATGGACCTTCAACAACGAAATCTTCTTCCTCATTGATTTCTTCCATCATTGACCAGAAGAATTCTTCACCTCGTTGACGGTTTGTCCATAAGTCTTCTCTTTTGAAACCTCTTGCTTCAATGTCACCATACGTTATGAAAAGTTTAACAGTTGTATCATCTACGCGCTCTATTCTCATATCATCTCACTCCTTACAGTCGATGAATAGCAATATCTAGACTTTAGACAAACTTTTCTAGAGTCTAGGCAGCGTCTACTTTGTCGACAACCTAGAATAGTACCCATATTGTATTAAAACGGTGTGCAAATTACAATCTATTTGTTTATAACATAAAACATGACTTACCGTTGACTTATTATAATAACATATTACCCTTTAATATTCCACGGAAACCGCTCGAACATTGAATTAATTACTCAAAGCACATAAAAAGCCACAGCACATTGTACTGCAGCTCTTTCGTATTCATTGAGTTTTGAATGATATCTTATAAATCTACCATACGTTGTGCTTCTTGTAATTGGAACGTACGCACTTTTCTTGGTAAGAAACGACGAATTTCATCTTCGTTGTAACCAACTTGCAAACGTTTTTCATCTAAGATAATCGGACGGCGTAATAAGCCTGGGTTATCTTGAATGATTGTATATAATTCTTGTAGTGGTAATGAATCAATATCCACGTTTAATTTTTGATATGTTTTAGAACGTGTTGAAATAATTTCGTCTGTTCCGTCTTCTGTCATTTTTAAGATTTGTTTAATTTCATCAATTGTTAAATGTTCTGAAAAAATGTTACGCTCCGTATACGGAATGTCATGTTCTTGTAACCATGCTTTCGCTTTACGGCAAGATGTGCAGCTTGGTGATGTGAATAGTGTTACCATACATCTCACTCTCCTATTTATCATGAATTTTATTCATTGATTTTGTAGTTTCAGTTAAGAAATTTTACTTAAAATCAAAACGCTATACTCATCTATGTCTAAACAATGAAATGTTTTATTTATGATCAACGCTCGAATTCTTCTCTCTTAACTCTATGATTATAGTATACCCCTTCAACATTAAAATTAAATGAGAAAAACGGGGATATTAATAGAAAATTTCAAACATATCGAATTCTCAAATTTGAGCCCCCAAAACAACGGCTTTTGTTCAAACTTTTAAGAAAAATTGTTACGCTTGCGATATGTTAAAAAATTAGCTACATATATATTTTAACACACATTACAAACAATTAAAATACTGCTATAATAAAACTATTACTACATTATCGTAAGAAAGTGGGCATCATAAATGGAAACTCTATTCTCAGGAATTCAACCGAGCGGAATTCCAACTTTAGGCAACTATATCGGTGCGCTAAAACAATTCAGTGAAGTACAAGACGACTATAATTGTTTCTTCTGCATCGTAGATCAACACGCAATTACAGTACCGCAGGACAGATTGAAATTGCGCGAACGTATCCGTCAATTAGCTGCAATTTACTTAGCATCAGGAATCGACCCAGAAAAATCAACTTTATTTATTCAATCAGAGGTTCCTGCACACGTCCAAGCCGGATGGATGCTGACAACAATTTCTTCTGTAGGCGAACTAGAACGTATGACACAATTCAAAGATAAATCTTCTAAACAAACAGAAGGTATTCCTGCAGGACTTTTAACTTATCCGCCATTAATGGCAGCTGATATTGTACTTTACAATACCAACATCGTACCTGTCGGAGAAGACCAAAAACAGCATCTTGAATTAACACGTAATCTTGTAGACCGCTTCAACAGCCGCTACAATGACGTACTTGTAAAACCAGAAGTACGCATGCCGAAAATCGGCGGCCGTGTCATGAGTCTTCAAGATCCTACTAAAAAAATGAGTAAAAGCGATGATAACGCTAAAAACTTCATTTCTTTATTAGATAACCCTAATACAGCAGCTAAAAAAATTAAAAGTGCTATCACTGACTCAGACGGTATCATTAAATATGATAAAGATAACAAACCAGGTATCAGCAACCTTCTCTCTATCTATTCAAGCTTGACTGACGAATCATTCGCAGAACTTGAACAACGCTACGAAGGTAAAGGTTATGGTGATTTCAAAGGCGACTTGGCAGAAGTTGTTAAAAACTTCTTAACAGAATTCCAAGAACGCTATAATGACTACTATCAATCAGATAGACTTGATGAAATCTTAGACCTTGGACGCGACAAAGCAATCAAAGCTTCTTCACGCACATTGCAAAAAATGGAAAATGCGATGGGCTTAGGTCGTAAACGTAAAAGATAATCAACACATATCTACCGTATATTCTCTTCTGAGGATATACGGTTTTCTTTATCCTATTTTAAAACATTACACCACTTTAATTCCTATACCTTTAACACATTAAATACTATATAATGAATGTATACAATAAATGTGAGGTGCTTCCTATGCTTTCTGCTATCATTCGTACGATTGCTTGTATCGCAGCAACGCTTTATGTCATTTACAGTCTGTTTGTACATTACAACCCAGCAATCAATATCATTTTATTTGTCGGCTCTTTCATTATCTTTGCCTTCTTTGTCGGCAGATCTATTTTCTTTAACGGTAATTTTCCCTTATTTCATAACGCACAAGAACGTGCCAAATCCAAAGGAACAAACTACTTTTGGATTTACGCGAGTTTAACTTTTTATCTCGGTACATTGTTTATCGCTGTATTTCATACTATAAAGTAACTAAAAACAAGCCGGTATCTGCCCTATTTGAGCAAATACCGGCTTTCATTAATTTTAGACTTATATTGTCAGTTTATTGATAAATATGACTGCCTTGTTCTACAAAGTCTTTTGCTTTTTCTTTCATCGCTTCTTGTCTTTCTTGTTCATCAAAATGGTTTTGACGCAAATCATGAGAAATTCGCATTGAACAGAATTTAGGGCCGCACATACTGCAGAAGTGTGCAACTTTTGCTGCTTCTTTCGGTAAAGTTTCATCATGATATTCACGCGCACGTTCAGGATCTAGTGATAGATTGAATTGGTCGATCCAGCGGAATTCAAAGCGTGCTTTACTAATTGCATCATCACGATCAGAAGCACCTGGAAGGCCTTTTGATAGGTCTGCTGCATGTGCTGCAATTTTATAAGTGATAACACCTTCGCGTACATCATCTTTATTCGGCAAACCTAAGTGTTCTTTAGGTGTCACGTAACATAACATAGCTGTTCCGTAGCTTGCTATTTGTGCTGCACCGATAGCTGAAGTGATATGGTCGTATGCAGGTGCGATATCAGTTGTAAGCGGTCCTAATGTATAGAATGGTGCTTCTTTACAATAGAAATCTGCTAGATCTTGGTTTTCTTTAATTTTATGCATTGGGATATGTCCTGGTCCTTCAATCATAACTTGAACATCGTGTTTCCATGCAATATCAGTCAATTCGCCTAATGTTTTCAATTCAGAGAATTGGCTTTCATCATTCGCATCATAAATAGAACCAGAGCGTAAACCATCTCCTAATGATACTGCGATATCGTATTGATTTAAAATGGCACAGATATCATCGAAGTGTTCGTATAAGAAGCTTTCTTCATGATGTGCTAAACACCATTGTGCCATGATGGAACCGCCGCGTGAGACAATACCTGTTAAACGATTAACTGTTAACGGTACATAGCGAAGCAAGACACCTGCATGAATAGTAAAGTAATCGACACCTTGTTCGGCTTGTTCGATTAAAGTGTCGCGATAAATTTCCCAAGTTAGATCTTCAGCAACACCATTCACTTTTTCTAACGCTTGATAAATCGGTACAGTACCGACAGGAACTGGTGAGTTTCTTAATAAATATTCACGTGTCGCATGAATATTTTTACCTGTTGATAAATCCATAATTGTATCTGCACCCCAGTGTGTCGCCCACACTAATTTTTCAATTTCTGCTTCAATTGATGACGACACCGCTGAGTTTCCGATATTCGCATTGATTTTCACTTGGAAATTTTTACCGATAATCATCGGTTCTGATTCAGGGTGGTTGACGTTATTAGGAATAATCGCACGTCCTCTTGCAATTTCATCTCTGACAAATTCAGGTTCTACCCCTTCACGTACCGCTACGAATTTCATTTCTTTTGTGATGATACCTTGTTTTGCATAGTGCATTTGAGTAATGCGTTTACCTTCTTTTGCACGTTTAGGCTGATAATTGAAAGGTGTTTCTACAAATTTATGATGGCCTTCTTTTTTAAAGCCGTTATCAATCGACTGTACTTTACGTCCTTCATAAGCTTCTATATCATCACGTGCATCAATCCAGTCGGTACGTAATTTCGGAATCCCTTTTTGCACATCTACTTCATAACCTTCTTCATGATAGACACCTGCTGTGTCATAGACCGTTAATGGCGCATTCTTTTGTGTGCTGTACTCTGTTACTGTATCGCTTAATTCGATTTCTCTGAAAGGCACACGAATATCCTCATCTGCCCCTTGCTTAAATACACGTTTGCTTGCTGGAAAACCTTTTTTTAATTCAATGGCTTCTTGTTTCATAAAAATTAATCCTCCCTGCTTCAATGCTAGGAGGTATACCTTAAGACACGACAAATAAGAAAACGCATTCATAAATTTATGAATGCGCAAAGATTTATACATACTGAACTTGATACAAACATACACCATGCATGTTTGTATTTATTCGTTTGATTACTTAATCGTCTATGTACGCTTCCCTACGCTAGTACTAACTAGATCAGGTTCAAAGGGTTGATTTGTATATCTTTCAGCCTATAGGGCACCCCTAGCAATGAAATATTTAATTTACATTTTTATACTAACACTCAACAATCTAATATACAAGTCAATGCGATAGTTTGTATTAAACACCTTTTATTGTAGAATTTCAGTTTAAATATTTTCTCATTTTATTCAAAGTTACTCTGACTACTGTCGTCTCCCCGACCTTTTCATAGCCTAACTTTTTATATAAAGCATTCGCTTTGTCATTGTATTGATTGACCGTCAGTGAAATTTTATCAAACCCTTTTTCTCTCGCTATGTTTTCAGCTGCTTTCAACAGCGTTTGGCCTACGCCGCGGCGTTGAAAATCTGAAGATACAGACAACATAGAAACATGATACTCATCTTCTTCTGCTTCTTTCAAGTTGATTAAAGAGAAAATAGATTTGTAATATATCATCAACTGCGGTACAACAAATATCCGCTTCAATGCTACAATCTCCACTACCGTCGGTACTAATGCTTTTTCTAATTCTCGGTACGGCATACATGTGATTAGTCCTGCCACTTGTCCATCAATCATCGCGGCAAGTGTATGCTCATAACTGAAACGATTCTTTCTCATTTGGTAAAGCTTTTGCATATAGTGTTCGATCACACCTTGATTATCGCTCCCTACCATCACATGGCATAAATTGCCGATAGCGATGTAGTTTAATGCGCCCGCCTCTTTAAATTCTGGTCTTGCAGATGTAATTTGTATTGCGTTGTTCACGTCAAAAATCTCCTTTGTTTCTATCAAACGTGCTCGGGTGCTAATTGTCTGACTGTGTTCATTCTCAACTTATGATTTGGAATCGGCATATGCAGCATCCATTCATCTATAAGTCCGCTTCGATTAATTTCATCTAATTTGCTAACTACTTCTTCCTTATTTCCGCTCATAATATGCATACGTTTCTCAACAACTTCAAATTTTTCATTGCTTTCAGAAAGATATGCATCGACTTGTGCTTTTGTATTCAAAACCGTACGCCTGCCATCTTCTGAAATCAGCTCATAATGTCTTTGAGAAAAACGAAACGGTAATTGATTGCCGTCTCTCGTAGTAATCATAACAGGTACGCTGACAATAAATCTTCCTTCAGGGTAGCGAGATTTATAAGCTTTTAATGCTTCTTCTAAATCTTCTTGACTCGAATTAATGAAAAATGCATATATAATACCGACTTTAGCTTCCGCTGCTTGAATCGCAGCATTTAAACTCGTCCCAAGCAAATAAATCGGAACACTTGGGTGGGTACTGTCTCTTTTAGCTGTTTTAAGTCCAGCATATTTTGAGTCTGGGTCGAAATTTTGTGTATTCAGTCCTCTTAAAGTCTCAAACTTTTCATTAAACGAAAGTCCATGCTCTTTTAAATCTTCTTTCAATATACCTGTTACTTTCGGGAACCCGCCAGGTGCTTTGCCCACCGCTAAATCTGCACGATGGTTTGATAATTCGTCAATCAAATGGAATTGTTCTATCACCTTCAACGGATGATAATGCATCAGCATGACACCGCCTGATCCAATGCGCATGTGCTTTGTCTGATTCAATAAATGCATCGTCAAAATTTCTGGTGATGTACCGATGACATCATTTAAATTATGATGTTCTGCGACTAAATAGCGGGTATATCCCAATTCGTCTGCAAGTTGTGCCAATTCTACCGTCTGACGCAGTGCTTCCTTTGAAGTTTGTTTTTTTGTAATTGGTGTTTGATCTAATATACTCACCGGCAGCATGTAACCCTCTCCTATTCTCTGCTCTTAAATTCATGCTATGGCTCAAAGATGAGAAAGTCAAAAACTATGATTTCACCATAATGACGAAAAAAAGAAAACACGGCCTAAATCGACCGTGTTTTCGATATTTAAATCCCCTTATTTTGTGAAAAATTTATCCCTTTGTTGATTACTCTTTATCTTTCTTTTTCTTGCCTGTTTCTCTATCGATACTATTATCGATATAGGCATGTTTTAAGGTTGTTTCTCCACCGATTTCATGGTAAACAATACCTTTCAGCTGAGGGTTGCGCAAACTTGCTGCACCTTGCTGATAAATCGGTGCGACTGGTGCTTCGCTTAACATCAGTTCTTCCGCATCTTTCAAATGATCGATACGTTTTTTTGGTTGTTTTAATAATGAACCGTTCGCTTCTTTTAACATACTATCGAATTTTTTGCTGCTCCAGTCTGTGTTGTTTTGAGCATTATCTGTTGTCATCGTATCTAAATACGTCATTGGGTCTGGATAGTCAGGTCCCCAACCAGATAAAGACATAGAGTAGTTCATTGTTAATTCGGCTGTTACCCTTTGTTTGAACGGTAATTGTTTGATATTTACATTCACACCTGGCAAGTTCTTTTCAATTTGTGATTTGATGAATTGGGCTGAAATTTTTGAACTTGGGGTATCTTCTGTATTTAATGTAAATGTAAATTCATTTTTGCCAAGTGCTTTTTTGGCTTTATCCAAATGTGCTTTCGCTTCTTTCGGATTATATTTCAATGGTGATTCAACCATATCAGCGTAATCTTTGCCATCAGGCAAGATTGCTGTTTTCTTCGATGTAAAGCCATCAAATGGTTTTGAACCATCGCCTAACACATTATCAACATACGCTTTTTTATCTATAGATTGGGCTATAGCGTAACGCATATCTTTGTTTTGGAATTCTTTTTGTTCTTTTTGATTTAATTTCAAGAAGAAAGTAGATGCTTTCAGGCGTTTGAACAATGCCGGGCTGTCTTTATATTTCTCTACTTGCTCTGATGTAATCCCTGCATTATCTACAGAACCAGTATCATATAAAGATGCACCTGCTTGTTGGTCTTTTAACACTTTGTAGCTGACTTTATCTAATTTAACAGCTTTTTTGTCCCAATATTTCGGGTTCTTTTTCATTAGAATTTTGTCTTCAACTTTCCAATCTGTTAATTCGAATGGTCCGTTGTAAACTGCTTTATCTGCAGTTGTCCCATACTTTTTACCATATTTTTTTGCTACTTTTTCATTTTGCGGCATATATGTTCCGAATGCGAGCATTTGATCAAAGTAAGGTAATGGTTTGTTCAGCTTAATTTGAAGTGTGTAGTCATCCAGTGCTTTCACACCCAATTTACTTGCTGGCAGCTTACCTTCGTTGATTTTTTGCGCGTTTTTCATATCGTACATAATGTATGCATATTCAGAAGCTGTTTCCGGCTTCAATGCTTTTTGCCAAGCAAATACGAAATCATGCGCTGTGACAGGGTCGCCGTTTGACCACTTCGCATTTTTACGCATTTTAATTGTTAATGTTTTACCGCCATCACTTTTCTTAGGCATGCCTTTGGCAATCGCCGGAATCGCTTGGTCGTCATCATCTAATGCATATAAACCTTCATAAACTTGGTTATAAATATTAAATGATACGGTATCTGTTGCAAGTACACTATCCAGCGTACTCATATCTTGTGCTAATACAGAACGGTAAACTTGTCCCTTGCCATCATAAATACCGCCGCCTTGACTGCAACCACTAAGTACAAGGGCTGCGATAATCAAAGTCATAGCAAATGAAATTAATTTTTTCTTCATCGCTTTATCCCCCTTACACCGTTTGTTGTAATCTTTGTCTTAATTCTTCTGCTTCTTCATCTGTCACAAAGACATAATGTCCAGCACTGACTTCCTGCAGCGTACGTCCCTTGTCTTTCTCTTTATCTTCTTTATAAGTCAGACGTGTTCTTGTACGTTCGCTTTCAGGATCTGGCTGCGGTACTGCAGATAACAAAGATTTTGTGTACGGATGTAAAGGATGGTTATAGATTTCATCCGCCGTACCTAGTTCTACGATTTTACCGAAATGCATCACTGCAATTCTGTCTGAAATGTATTTCACCATAGATAAGTCATGGGCGATGAATAAGAACGTAATCCCCTTTTCACGCTGCAATTTCAACAATAAGTTGACGACTTGTGCTTGTATCGAAACGTCTAATGCTGAGATAGGTTCATCTGCGATGATGAATTCTGGTTCTACAGCCAATGCGCGGGCAATACCAATACGTTGTCTTTGCCCACCTGAGAATTCATGCGGATAACGATTGGCATGTTCTTTGTTCAGCCCTACTGTTTCTAACAAGTCGTAAACACGCTTTTTACGTTCTCTCGTATTTTTTGCTAATTTATGAATATCAATACCTTCAGCAATAATATCCATGACTTTCAATCTTGGGTTCAATGAAGCGTACGGATCTTGGAAAATCATTTGGATTTTCTTATTGAATTTCAGCATATCTTTGCGTTTCTTAATATCTTGTATATTAACCCCTTCGTAATATACTTCTCCTGCTGTTGCATCATTCAGTTTGATTAAAGCTTTGCCGGTTGTCGATTTCCCGCAACCTGATTCGCCTACTAAACCGAATGTTTCCCCTTTGAAAATTTTGAATGAAATATCTTCAACTGCACGTACTTCATTGCGTTTGCCGACATTGAAATATTGTTTTAGATTTTTAACTTCTAACAATACATCTTGTGACGGCGTTTCATTGCGTTGTGCTTGAAGCGCTGCTTGTTCATGTTTTGTTTCTTCTTGCTGCTTAAGCGCTGTTTCTGATTCTGTAAATTGCTGCTTGTGATTATCCTTCATTGAACGCCACCCCCTTTTGTCGTTGCGGCTTATCGAACTTATTAGCCAGTTTTCTTTGACGCTGCTGAACCAGCAATGGCGGTTCAACTTTCGGTGCACGTTCATCCAACAACCAAGACTTTACAAAATGTGTCGGTGAAACTTTGAACCAAGGCGGCTCTTCTTTAAAATCAATATCTAAAGCATATTGGCTTCTAGGTGCGAAAGCGTCTCCTTTCGGCGGATGCAATAAATCCGGCGGTGTTCCTGGAATCGCTGTTAATTCAATATCATTGCCAGTTTCTAAATCAGGCATTGATGACAGCAAGCCCCAAGTATATGGATGCTGCGGATCATAGAAGATTTCATCGATTTCTCCTCTTTCAATCATTTGACCGCCGTACATCACTGCCACACGGTCCGCAATATTAGCAACTACCCCTAAGTCGTGCGTAATGAAAATAATCGATGTATCAATCTTTTTCTGCAATCTTTTCATCAAGTCTAAGATTTGTGCTTGCATCGTTACGTCAAGTGCTGTTGTCGGTTCATCCGCAATCAATACTTTCGGTTCGCATGCAAGTGCTGTCGCAATGACAATACGCTGTCTTTGCCCGCCTGAGAATTGGTGCGGATACGCTTTAAAACGTTCTTTCGCATTCGGCAAGCCTACCATTTCTAAAATCTCTAAAGCGCGTTTTTTCGCTTGTGATTTACTGTAATTTCTATGTTTAATCAGAGGTTCCATGACTTGTTTGCCGATTTGCATCGTTGGATTCAAAGATGTCATCGGATCTTGGAAAATCATAGAAATATCTTTGCCTCTTAATTTGATTAATTCTTTTTCAGATTTCTGTGCTAAGTCTTCGCCAAGGAATAAGATTTCTCCTTTTTTGATACGTCCTGCATCTCCTTGGAAGAGTTTTGTCAGTGCTTTTGTAGTCACTGACTTGCCAGAACCTGACTCTCCTACAATGGCAAGTGTTTCCCCTTTTCTTAAATAAAAATCAACACCGCGCACTGCCTGCACTTCTCCTGCATCAATATCAAAGGAGACATGCAAGTTGTTTACTTCTAATATTTTATCTGACATACCTTTTGCCTCCCTTTATTTACGCATTTTCGGATCGAATGCATCACGTAATCCATCACTGAATAAGTAGAAGAATAAGATTAATAAACTTAATACAACTGCTGGTATGAATAGTTCGTGCGGATGAATCAATAACATGGCACGTCCGTCATTTACAAGCGAACCTAATGAAGTTTTAGGTGCCGGCACACCAATACCGATGAAGCTTAAGAATGCTTCGAAGAAGATAGCACTTGGTACTGTGAACATTGAAGTTACAACAATCGCGCCAAGTGTGTTCGGTAAAATATGACGGAAAATCAATTTCCATTTAGAAGCGCCTAATGTACGAGAAGCAAGGACGAATTCTTGTCCTTTTAATTTTAAGAACTCTCCGCGTACCACACGGCTCATTCCGATCCATCCAGTAATCGCCATCGCTAAAATAATCGTCCAAATCGATGGTTCAAAAATCAATACGAATAAAATCACGACAATCAAGTTCGGAATCGAGGCAATAATTTCTATAATTCGCTGCATGACGTTGTCGACACGTCCGCCGAAGAAGCCGGATATCGCACCATAAACTACACCGATAAAGATATCGAGTGCTGCTGCGACAACCCCGATGAATAATGAAACTTGTGCACCTTGCCAAGTACGCGACCATAAGTCACGTCCTAGTTGGTCAGTCCCAAACCAGAAATTCTCTTTGACCCCTGCATCTTTATAAGCATCCGTGCCATCTGCCCCTTGTCCATCAAATGGCAAAAACGGAATTTTATCGAGTATAGGAATCTTAGCAGGAAGGTTACGTCTGTCGACATCTTGTTCAGCGTAATCATGACCACTCATCATCGGCCCTAACAATGCCATGATGATAATCAAAATCAAACCGATCATCCCGATAACTGCTAATTTATTGCGTCGCAACTGACTCCATGCATCTTGCCAGAAGTTCTTGCTTTCACGCTGAATCTCAGGTTCTCTTTCGATATCTTGTTCAGCTAAGATAAAGTTCGGCGCATTTTCCCCATCTGTTGTATGTGTAAGTGCCGCATTAGAATAATCTTCTCCATGCAGCTGGTCTCGTTTATCTGCCATTATTTCTTACCTCCTTGTACTCTAATACGCGGATCGATAATACCGTAGAGAATATCTACAATGAAAATCGATACGATGAATAACGTACTGAATAAAAGTGTGGTTGCCATAATGACAGAGAAGTCATTCGTTTGAATCGATCTTACGAATTGATCCCCTAGTCCTGGAACCCCGAAAATATTTTCGATTGTTAATGTCCCTGTTAAAATCCCCGCTAACATCGGTACGATGATAGTGATAACTGGAATTAACGCGTTTCGTAATGCATGTCCGAATAATACACGCATCATCGAATTCCCTTTAGCTCTTGCAAGCAAGATGTAGTCCGAACTCAGCACTTCGATCATTTCCGCTCGTATGTATCGTGCGACTGTCGCAAGTACTCCTGCTGAAAGTGCGAGTGACGGTAAGACTGCTGTGGAAATACCTTCCCAACCAGCTACCGGGAACCATCTTAATCTTACAGAGAAAACATATTGTAATAATACTGCTAATACGAATGATGGTACTGAAACTGCGATAACTGAAATTACAGTTGCTGAATAGTCCACCCATGTATTTTGTTTAGTTGCTGCCGCAACCCCTAAAATCAAACCTAGAATAATACCGATAACCATAGCCGCAAAGCCCATCTCCATCGATGGAATCAATCTCGGCTGAATTAAATCCCACACAGGCTGGTTATGATATTGGAATGACACCCCAAAGTCTCCTGTGACAACGTTTTTAAGGTAATGCAGATATTGCACGATGACCGGATCATTCAGACCATAAGTTTCGTTCAAAATCTCCTTTTGGTCTGCGCTCAGTTTCGCATCATTAAACGGTGAACCCGGCATCAATTTCATTAAGAAGAAAGTGATGGTCATGATAATGAATAGAGAAACAAGCATGTACCCAAAACGCTTGAGTATATATCTAAGCATTGACAATCCCCCTTATAAATACAAATTAAACATTCCCTTCTAATTATCAGAAATATTTTAATATTAGTATATCGGTAGTTTACATTTAAAATCAACAAAATTTTTTGAATAATTATAATGTTATAACAAAATGTTCCGCTATACATGTATAATAAAAGTTGAAGTATCAAGGTTTTGAAAAGATTTCATAATCCTGTATTTCTATGAAAAAACTTTATAGTTATGTTTAAATTATAGCAGTAAATTACTTTATAATTTTAATGTATTAAAGGAGCATAGTGTAATGCGTAAACATTTTCAGTGGCTTTTTTGGGTACTCATTTCTCCCCTTTTAAGCTTGGTCATTTGGCTTTTCAGAGAACATACTTGGAGCGGCTTTGTGGATGTCTTTTTTGTAGTCAGCATGCTGCTGTTTATTACAGGCTTTATCTTTGTACTGGTTCAAGACGGTATCTTTGATGCGACAAGCTATGGATTCAGACGCATCCGTTATCAAATGTCGAGTGCTAAACATCGTAAAGCACATGTCGATGACGAATTCATCAACCCTAAAAAAGTTAAACGAGACGTATACATCGTAGAAAAGTGGACAATTTATATGACACTCGTCAATGTCATCTTTGTTATTTTATCTTTATTAGCCATCTTTACGTTTTAACTCATTTTTAAAGCGCCGGAGTTCAATACTCCAGCGCTTTATTTTGTTGCTCGTATTTTATTGTTTTGCTGCTTGCTTTTGAAACAATACGATATACATAAATATAAATCCGATCAGTACAACACCCCCGGTGAACACAGACATCATCCAAGGAGTTAAGAAAGCACCTAGAATCAAACCGAATCTCGCCAGTATGTTTGCACTCCTTATAGAGAGTCCGCTTACTGAAGCATAGACACCTCTTTGGTCTTCAGGTGTCATTTTAAAGCGTTCTGCATTATAAATCGGCGAATACACCAGCTCTCCTAAAGTCGCAATAAAAGCAAACACCAAAATCCAAAGTAAATCGTTCGATGAAGTCAGCCAAGCATAACCTGCGGTATACAAAATAATACCCGCAATAAAAATACCGCGTTTAGAATAACGTTCCACCCATGCATTCACTTTGAAAGTCAACAACACAACCGTGATCGTATTCACAATCATAATCAAAGTAAAAATACGGACACTGCTGATTTCAATACCGAGTATTTCTACAGGAACAAATGTCTCTTTCAGACGGACAATTACATAAGAGTCTAATGAAGCTTCTGCCATGAAGACAAAAGCAAAACCTATCATCAGCATCATATATGATTTATCTTTAAATACATTCAAATACCCTTTCGCAAATTTCTTTACGACTGAGTCTAATGAATCATGATGCACTGCATATTTTTGCTGCACGTCATAGAAAAAGATAAACGCACCCCAGCTCAATAATGTTGAAACCAGCAACAACCCTAGCAGCAGATGACGATGTTCTTCATATAATAACGCCCCTAAAAGCATACCTAACGCCATGGCCACATTGCTGATCCAGTAAAAGAGTCTAAAGATATAGTCTCTCAAATCAATAGGGATTGCATCCATGATTGCTGCTTCAAATACAGGCGATTCTAATGACATCAATAATTCATATACAAAGAATGCCATACAAAACAGTACTAGCCCTAACTGATGCTGATTAATCGTCAGCAGCATTACCGCCAGTGCAATGACTAAAACCAAATGAATCCAGCTGATTGTCTTTTTACGTTCAAAATGATCTGAAATATAACCGCCTAAAAATGCTAGAAAGAATCCGGCGATAATCGTCGTAATTAAAAAAGTTCCCGCAAACACCGCATTGACCATTGTAGTTAAATACAGCGCCATAAACGGTAATATTGCAGAAGAGGTCACTGTGAAAATAAAGTCGCAAAATATTCTTGCCTTCAATGTTGAAGAGAGTTGTTTAAATTGATGCATAGGCTTCTCCTTTTCTCTGACAGAGTAATTTACATTATACACGATTATTTCTTAACTAAAATAACAAGTTATGACTTCGTAAAATTTTCCCACTATTATATAGAAGAAACTCGAAATATTTACCTCTTTTTTCTAAATAAACCATGCAATTTCATGCTGAATTTTATCAAAGCATACCATATCTTTATTTCCCCTGAGGGCTATTGTACATCTGAAAAGGACAAAATAAAGCTAAAAAAGCGTTTGAAACACTATTTTAGAGCTTCAAACGCTTTGAAAAATGATTAAATATATTAATTAGTCTTCGAATTTTTTCAATACTAATACCGCGTTATGACCGCCGAAACCTAAGCTGTTGCTCATAGCATATGTGATTTCTAGATCTTGCGCTTCGTTTGGTACGAAGTCTAAATCACATTCAGGGTCTGGTGTTACGGCATGAATTGTCGGTGCGACTTTGCTGTCGCGGATAGAAAGTGCTGAGAAAATAGCTTCTAAACCGCCTGTTGCACCTAATAAGTGACCTGTCATTGATTTAGTTGAGCTGACTTTTAGAGTTTTCGCTGCATCGCCAAATGTATTTTTGATGGCTAATACTTCGTTCAAGTCGCCGACAGGTGTACTTGTACCATGCGCGTTCAAGTATTGAACGTCTTTTGGTTCAATGCCTGCATCATCCATAGCTGCTTTCATTGCACGAGAGCCGCCTTCGCCTTCTGGCGCTGGTGCTGTGATATGATAAGCGTCGCCTGTAGAACCGTAACCTACGATTTCTGCATAGATATTGGCACCGCGTGCTTTTGCGGATTCTAATGATTCAATCACTAAAATACCTGCACCTTCACCCATTACAAAGCCGTCGCGGCCTTCTTGGAATGGTCGGCATGCTGTTTCTTTATCATCATTTGTAGATAAAGCACGGCTTGCGCTGAATCCAGCAATTGCCATGTGTGTAATCGGTGCTTCACTGCCGCCTGTAACCATCGCATCTGCATCGCCGCGTTGGATGATTTTGAAAGCTTCTCCGATTGAGTTAGTACCTGTTGCACAAGCAGTAACTGTAGAACCGTTAGGTCCTTTAGCACCTAAATCAATAGATACTTGTCCAGTTGCCATGTCAGGAATCAACATTGGTACGAAGAAAGGACTGACACGACGCGGTCCGCGATTAAGCAATTGACTGTGGGCAACTTCGAATGTTTCCATACCGCCAATACCTGAACCGATCCAAACACCGATTCTATCCGCATTCGTGTCGTCAATATCTAATTTTGCGTCTTGAACAGCTTCACGTGCAGCAACGACTGCATATTGTGTGAAACGGTCCATACGACGTGCTTCTTTTCTATCAATATAATCTTCAATATTGAAGTCTTTTAATTCTCCGCCTAAATGTACATTGTAATCAGATGTGTCAATACGAGTGATCTCATCAATTCCATTAACACCTTTTAAAGCGTTTTCCCATGACGTATTTGCATCATTACCTAGTGGAGATAATGCGCCAACTCCTGTAATTACAACGCGTTGCTCTTTGCTCATACCTTATCCTCCTATTTTCCCCATCTTAATGTGATTGCGCCCCAAGTCAGGCCGCCGCCGAAACCGACTAATACTAAGACATCGCCGTCTTTAATTTTGCCGTTTTCGAGTTCTTGTCCAATACTTAACGGAATAGAAGCCGCTGAAGTATTACCGAATCTATCTACTGAAACACTCATTTTCTCTTTTGGAATGCCTAAGCGTTCACGAGCTGATTCCATAATTCTGATGTTAGCTTGATGCGGAATGAACATATCAACGTCATCCGGAGTAATACCTGCTTTTTTAACGACATTCAAAGATGCTTCCGGCATAATACGAACCGCAAACTTAAAGACTTCTCGGCCGTTCATAAAGATCTTGCCGTTCTCTGGATTTAAATATAAATATTTTCCGCCTCTGCCGTCAGAACCCATTTCATAACTGATAATACCGTGTCCTTCAGATACTTCACCTACTACTGCAGCACCAGCGCCATCACCGAATAAAATGGCAGTCGAACGGTCTGTTAAATCCGTAATCTTAGAAAGTTTATCTACGCCGACTACTAATATATTGTGATAGTCTCCTGACTGTATGTACTGTTTTGCAGTGATTAATGAATACATAAATCCTGAACATGCTGCTAATTGGTCCATTGTTGAAACTTTACCTAATCCCAATCTTTCTTGCAGCATATTGCCGACAGTAGGAAATGGATAGTCTCCTGTTGAAGTTGCGACAATAACCATATCTATATCTTCAGGTTCAATACCTGCATCTTTGATTGCTTTTACACTAGCTTCATACGCAAGGTCAGATGTTTCTTGATCTTCGCTTGCCCATCTACGTTCTTTTATACCAGTCATTTTAGAAATCCATTCATCTGATGTTTCTAAAAAAGACTCAAAATAGGCATTGTCTACTACTTTTTCTGGAACATAAGTCCCAAAACCTTTAATACCCACATTCATGGTTTTACACCTTCTTAAAAATAATTTTAATACCAGGTATTAATTTATCATATTCTACTTTTTGAATACAAGTGCTTTATCATCATTCATTATGGAATTACTTATCCTATTATAATATTTGATTGTCCGTATCACAATAAATGTGATATTTTGAATAGCAAACACTGCATTTATCGTAACCGATTTCCTGATTTCACTATACAAAGCAACCACTCTAATTTATAATTAAAGTAAAGATATTTTATGGAGGCACAACAGATGAGATACATTATGGTACTATTCTGGTCTATTTTGCTGCTAGAAATGGTTAACTTCGTATTAAACAGTTTAGCCGGCGGCGGTCCGTTAAATATGATTCTTCCATTAGTATTAGCGGTAATTTTTACAATTGTTGTCGTTATCTTAGATGCTCTTATGAAACCGATTAAACAATCTGCAGCATCGGAAGATAACCATCATTAATTTTATGAACGATCAATCCAGCATATATTGCTGGATTTTTCTTTTGCCAAAAAACAAACAGCCCTATCGTCTGATAAGGCTGTTCTTTCATATAGCATATTAAATTTGTGCTTCTTTAACATTGAATTGCAAACCGTCATCATCTAAATCTACAGTAATTGTAGTACCTTCAGGTAATGATTCTTTAATCATCATGCGTGCAAGCGGTGTTTCAATTTGACGTTGTACAAAACGTTTTAATGGTCGTGCACCGAATTGCGGTTCATAAGCTTCTTCGCCTAACCATTTTTTCGCTGTATCTGATACTTCGATTGAAATACGTTGATCTAATAATCGAATATTCAATTCTGTTAAAATTTTATCTACAATCATACTCATATCATTAATAGATAATGGACGGAATAATACAATATCATCCATACGGTTCAGAATTTCTGGTTTGAAGTATTGATTTAAGCTGTTCATCACTGCTTTTTCTGTTGATTCAGTAATGACACCTGTTTCTTTCACTTGTTCTAACAAGATTTGAGAACCGATGTTGCTTGTCATGATAATAATTGTGTTTTTGAAATCTACATTGCGGCCTTTAGAGTCTGTTAAATGACCTTCATCCAACAATTGAAGCAATACGTTAAAGACATCTGAATGTGCTTTTTCAACTTCATCTAAAAGAATTACTGAATAAGGATTGCGGCGTACCGCTTCT
This sequence comes from Staphylococcus sp. IVB6181, assembly GCF_025561445.1. Classification (NCBI taxonomy): domain Bacteria; kingdom Bacillati; phylum Bacillota; class Bacilli; order Caryophanales; family Staphylococcaceae; genus Staphylococcus; species Staphylococcus sp. IVB6181. The sequence continues at coordinate 2,121,478 of NZ_CP095096.1, forward strand.
GTTAATTGTCCGCCTTCATCATGACCGACATAGCCTGGAGGCGCTCCGATTAAACGAGAGACAGAATGTTTTTCCATATATTCACTCATGTCGATACGAATCATGTGTTTCTCTGAATCAAATAATGAAGAAGCTAATGCTTTAGCTAATTCTGTTTTACCTACACCCGTAGGTCCTAAGAATAAGAAGCTTCCGATTGGACGATTAGGGTCTTTAATACCTGCGCGTGCACGAATAACTGCATCAGATACTAAGTCCACTGCTTTATCTTGACCTACGACTCTTTCATGCAAGATATCGCCCAAGTGTAATAATTTTTCACGTTCGCTTTCTACAAGTTTAGTCACTGGGATACCTGTCCATTGACTGACAATATCTCCGATTTCTTCATCTGTAACAATTTCACGGATAATACGATCACTGTCTTCTGATTGTCCATCTTGGAAAGCATCTTCTAATTCGCGTAATTCTTTTTGTAATTTAGGAATTTTACCGTGTTGCAATTCAGCTGCTTTTTCTAAGTTGTAATTGTTTTCAGCATCCTCTAATGCTTTACGGCTTTCATCTAATTCTGCACGTTTTTCTTGGAGTTTAGAGATTTTTTCTTTCTCTTGTTCTACACGTGATTGGATTGCTGCTTGTTTTTCTTTTTCGTTAGATAATTCTTCTTGCAGCTCTTTTAAGCGTTGCTGGCTGACACTGTCTGATTCATGTTGCAACGCATTTTCTTCAATTTCCAACTGCATAACACGACGGTTCACTTGGTCAAGTTCTGTCGGGTTAGATCCCATTTCTGTACGAATCGTTGCACACGCTTGGTCTACTAAGTCAATCGCTTTGTCCGGTAAGAAACGATCCGTAATATAGCGGTCTGAAAGTTCTGCCGCAGCAACTAACGCACGGTCTTGAATACGTACACCATGATACACTTCATAGCGTTCTTTTAAGCCGCGCAGAATTGAAATGGTATCTTCAACATCTGGTTCAGATACACCTACTTTTTGGAAACGGCGTTCTAATGCGGAATCTTTTTCGATATATTCACGATATTCATTTAAAGTTGTCGCACCGATACAATGCAATTCACCACGTGCAAGCATAGGTTTCAACATGTTGCCTGCGTCCATCGCACCGTCTGTTTTACCGGCACCGACTAACATATGAATTTCATCGATAAAGAGAATAATACGGCCATCCGCATCTTTGATTTCTTTAAGTACCGCTTTCAAACGCTCTTCGAATTCACCGCGATATTTCGCACCTGCCACAAGTGCACTTAAGTCTAATTCAAAGATTGTTTTATCAAGCAGTGATTCCGGTACGTCTTTTTTAACGATACGTTGTGCCAACCCTTCGACAATAGCAGTTTTACCTACACCAGGTTCACCGATAAGTACCGGGTTGTTTTTAGTTTTACGGCTTAAAATACGAATCGTATTACGAATTTCTTCGTCACGTCCGATGACAGGATCCATGTTTCCTTTTCGGACTTCTTCTACTAAATCACGACCGTATTTTTCAAGCGCTTCATAGTTTGCTTCTGGGTTTTGAGATGTCACGTGATTTCCCCCTCTTATTTTCTTAATGATTTCTTTGATTACTTCATCTTTGTTTCCGACATGTTGTTTAGTTGTATCGTCGACTGCCATAGCAGCTAATAAGACATGTTCCATTGATACGAAGTCATCATCATATTCTTGCATAATCGCTTCTGCTTTATTAAACAGTTCGTTGGTTTTGCTGCCGATATATTGGCCATATTGAATATTATCGCCTTTCACTGTTGCGTGGCGTTTTAGTTTATCTTCATACGCTTTTGATAAAGCATCTGTATCAATATTTGCACGTTCTAATACACTATTGAATAAACTTTCTGGTTCTTTTAATGCGGCAGTCAGTACCGCTTCAATTTCCACATTTTGCTGTTCATGTGCTTGTGCAATCTGAATTGCCTGTTGCAATGCTTCTTGCACAGCATAGGTCATCTTATTTGCATCCATTGACTTCACCTCTGTTACTCAGTATGCTAAGCAAGTTTTCTTTTGACTTTGACTTACTTTGACCTTACACCTAGTATAGAGCATTCGTGCTTTTGATTTCAACTTATAACGCTTTAGAACCACTACTTTTTTTACCCTTTTTCTCTTAGTCATAACATCTTTGACTTTCGCATACTCAATCCTGTAAATATAAAGAAACTGAAGTCAGGCGTTGATCCCGACTTCAGTAGTTTAAACATTATTTATCTTTTTTATCCAGACCCATTGTTTTGATAATTTCATCTGATAAAGCTTTAACACCCGGATATTCTAAGTGGATACCATCTGGTGCAAAGTATTCAGAATGGCCTGCAGAGCGTTTATACCAATCGACTAACTTAACATTTTTATGTTCTTTTGCGGCTTCTTTCATCAATTGGTTGACATGTCCTTCATATGAACGCGGTACACGTGTATTGACTAAATAAACATTAGCTTTGCCGAATGAAGCAATGACATCATCTAATTGTTCTTTATTAAAGTCGCCGTTTGTACCTAATTCAATAATGACATTGTCGCCTTTTTGATTATAGTGACTGTACTTTTCATTGATAAGCGGTTTGGCTTGGAACATATTACGTCCGACTTTACCGTCAATCACGGAATTCGGAACTTGTTCTTTAAATCTTTCGCCGATATCAACCATTACAGAATCACCGATTAATAATGGCTTGACATCTGTATAGACATCAAGTTGTTCTTCTTGCTGCTTGCCGCCGCCATTGCCGAGGAAGTCCATTTTGCCATAAGGCACTGGGCGCACAACAAACTTATCGATTTCATTCGTATTGAATTGTGTCGCTTTATCCTCTGTTTTATCTTTACCGTAGTGATCAAATACTCCAGCCAATATAACAGCAAACGGAATAGTAATCACCAGCAAGCAAATCCAGCGAACCAAGACACGTTTTGATTTTGCTTTCAATGACAGCATTTTGAAGCCTTGTTTTCTAAATGGAGTTTCAACATATCGATAAGAGAACTCTGCCATACCTAATGTAAGCAGAACGTCCACAATGTATACCCATGCCGGAATTTGACCTGCCACAAAATGGCGATGTATCAAGACAGTGACTGGGAAATGCCAAAGATATAAACTGTATGAACGCTGTCCGATATAAACAAATACCGGGTTGCCCATAAATCGTGCTAATAAACCGCTTGGATGTACAACACTTGCGATAAGGAACAATGTAATTCCTGAGATTAAATAGAATCCGCCATTGTAAATCCAATAGCTTTGGTCTTCAACTACGACAAACAGACCAAGCAGAATAATTAAAGCTAACGTTCCCATAATATCTACTGCCGAACGTACCGCAAGCGGCGGATCTTTTTTCAATCTGTTCGGCGGCCAGAAGAATGCTAAAATGACACCCAAAAGCAATGTCTGCAAACGTGTATCCGTACCGAAATAAACACGTGAGAAGTTCATGTCGGGTTGTGCAATCACTACCATTGCTAATAATGATGCTAATGATACAATCCAAAAGATTAATACCACTTGTTTATGTTTTTTAATTTTTGCCAACAATAATATAAGTACTAACGGGAAGAACAAGTAGAATTGTTCTTCAATCGCTAATGACCATAAATGTTTTAAAGGTTCAAATGAAAACTGATCAAAGTAATTCACATCTTTTGCGATATACCACCAGTTAGATACATAGAAAATGGCCGCAATCGCATCGTGTTTCACTTTCACAATTTCTTCTCGTTGGAACAGCAGCGTTAATATTGTTGTGACACTCACCACAAACAACATAGCTGGAATCAGACGTTTTACACGTCTATACCAGAAACGCTTTAAACTGATTGTACCTGTTTGCTTATACTCAATTAATAAGAGACTTGTGATCAAATATCCTGAAATAACAAAGAACGTATCTACACCAAGAAATCCGCCAGATAACCATTGTTTGTTCAAATGGTAAATGATTATCCCGATGACTGCTATAGCTCGTAATCCATCAAGGCCAGGCATATAGTTCATTTTTTTCGGTTTCGCAGGTGACGTGCTGTTCTTAGATGAACTTCGTTTCAAATTACTCATGCACTTACCTTTCTTTCTATTATTAGATTTTCCATTACTCAGTACAGTTCACTACTCGTACCGCTTTTTTACTTCTTATTTACCAATTGTAATAATAATGTAATAATCTTGCAATATCAAGATATTTTATGCTCATGTAATTAATTCTTTTATTTAGAAAGAGCCACACAACCAAATGTAACAATTTTGTGAACTTTTTCCTGATAACACTATAAATAAAAAGAAACGACCTATCGTTTTCAGCTGTATTTTTCGCTTTAAACAAATAAGTCGTTTCTGTATATTTATCTCACTTACGCAATAGCAATCCTTAGCTCACGCCTAATGCAATTTTAGCGTAACGTGACATCATGTCTTTGTTCCATGGCGGATTCCATACGATATTAACTTCTGTATCTTGAATCTCAGGAATTTCCGCAAGCACCATTTTGATTTGTTCAATGATTTGCGGTCCTAAAGGACATCCCATTGACGTTAATGTCATTTCAACTTTACATAAACCGTCATCTTCAAGATTAACTTTATAGATTAACCCTAAGTTAACGATATCAATGCCTAGTTCAGGGTCGATTACGTTTTCTAATGCACCTAAAATATTATCTTTTAATGCTTCCTCCATTATATTCACCTCTCTAAGCAATAATCATTAATAACAATATATCAAATATCCGACAAAACTCCAATAAAATGCTATTATAGGAATACACTCAATTAATGAGTCTTACCATCAGCAGCAACAATGTTTTGTTTAACTGAGCTTGGAAGAATAAGGCAATTCAGCCTTCGCTCCGCTCTATGTTTATTGACGTTTTACAACGTTGCTTGATTATAATTTCAACTTAGCATTAAGGAGAATATATTATGGAACCTTATTTAATTTGTTTGGATTTAGACGGAACATTATTGAATGACGAGAAAAACATTTCACCTTATACATTTAAAGTTTTACAAACACTCAAAGCACAAGGCCACCACATCATGATTGCGACAGGCAGACCTTTCAGAGCCAGCCGTCCTTATTATGAGCAATTAGGATTGACAACACCGATTGTCAATTTTAACGGCGCATTTGTTCATAATCCGACGGATTCAGATTTCCCAATCACGCATGAAACTTTGGATCCTGATTTAGCTTCAAGCATTATTGAATCGTTACGTACGATGCAAGTTAAAAATATTATCGCTGAAGTAAAAGATCATGTGTATATCGATACTTATGATGAACACCTATTTGAAGGTTTCTCGATGGGGAATCCGAAAATCGAAACAGGCGACATTGTCAGCCAGCTGAATGAAGCACCGACTTCAATCTTGATTGAAGCTGATGAACATATGATTCCAAGAGTAAAACAAATGTTATCACGCTTCTATGCTGAAAGTATCGAACACCGCCGCTGGGGCGCACCTTTCCCTGTTATCGAAATTGTAAAACGGGGTATAAGCAAAGCAAGAGGTATTGATAGTGTGACAGAAGTACTCGGTGTCGACCGTAACCACATTATCGCTTTCGGTGATGAAGATAACGATACTGAAATGATTAAGTATGCCAAACACGGTATTGCGATGGAAAACAGCTTGAACGAGCTGAAATATATCGCAAACGAAGTCACATACTCTAATAACAATGACGGTATCGGACGTTATTTAAATGACTTTTTCAGTCTCAATATTCCTTATCAATCCAATGCCAATGTGCATTCTTACTAATTTATAGATTTTAACTTATTCAAGGTTTGCAAGTGTAACATTCGTATTTTCATCCCACACTTCGCATCAAACCTTGTTTTTTTATACAATCATATCTTTTATGGAGGTTATGCAATGACACACATTATTATTGTAGGCGGTGTAGCTGGCGGAGCTACAGCGGCCAGCCAATTACGCAGATTAAATTCCGACTTTAAAATTACCGTGTACGAAAAAGATAGAGACGTCACTTTCGCAAACTGCGGTCTGCCCTATTATTTAGGCGGTATCGTTCACTCGCGAGATGAGCTTTTAAATTATACACCAGAAGACTTTAAAGCAAACAAAGATATCGACGCTCACGTTTATCACGAAGTCATCGGTGTCAATCCGCAAAACAAAACTGTTACAGTAAAAAACAGAACGTCAGGCGAAACATTTGAAGATAGTTATGACAAATTAATTTTAAGTCCCGGGTGCCGTGCAAACCGCTTACCGCTTGATACTGATATGGCCTTCACATTGCGTAACTTAGAAGACACAGATGCGATTGATCAATTTATCAAGCATCATGATGTGAAGAAAGTCTTAATTGTAGGTGCCGGCTATATATCATTGGAAGTACTTGAAAACTTGCATATCAATGGTTTAGAAACGGTATTGATTCACCGCTCAGAAAAAGTAAACAAATTGATGGATCAAGATATGAATCATGTCATCTTTGATGCGATGGATGAACGTAATATTGATTATCGTCTTAATGAAGAAATTGATAAGGTAGAGGGAAAAACTGTACACTTCAAATCTGGCAATGCAGAAGATTTCGATATGATTATTGAAGGCTTAGGTATTCTGCCGAACACTGAGTTCTTTGAAGACACTGATATAACATGTAACGAGGATGGCTATATTCCGGTCAATGAGTATTTCCAAACGAATTATGAAGATATTTATGCTATCGGAGATATCGCATCTTATTACTATCGCCATGTCGATTTGCCGACAAGTGTCGCATTAGCTTGGGGAGCCCACCGCGGTGCAAGTATCGTTTCTCAGCATATTGCACACCAAACAGCACCGCCATTCAAAGGCTTCCTAGGTTCAAACGCTGTAAAATTCTTTGATTACACACTGACAAGTGTCGGTGTTACACCTGATGACTTAGAACACTTTGATTATGAAATGGTAGAAAATGAACAGCTCAGTCATGCAGGTTATTTCCCAGGTGCTGAACGTATCCACTTGCGTGTTTACTTTGAAAAAGGATCACGCCGTATTTTAAGAGCAGCCGCAGTCGGCAAAGCTGGTGCAGATAAACGTATTGATGTATTATCCATGGCAATGCAAAATCAACTTACAATTGATGAGCTGACTGAATTCGAACCTGCCTATGCACCGCCGTACAGTTCACCAAAAGACATTATTAATATCATAGGTTATAAAGCACAATCAAAATAATCTTTAAAAATTTGTATTAAAAATTAACGTGAAACCGTTCATCTTTCACATTCTATACAAAATCCAACATTAAGAACATTATAATAATTATAATCAAGCACTGTATGTATGTTATGATGAATACGGAATATCGAAGAAATGGGGAAAATACATGTTACATTTACACATTTTCAGTTGGGTCATCGGTATTATTTTATTTATCGCAGCATATTTAAGTTTTACATCTTCAGGTGCCCCTAAAAAAGCTTACAAACCATTACACATGGCATTACGCTTATTCCTATTACTGATCTTATTCAGCGGTGTTTGGCAAATTGTTGTAGAATTTGCGACAGCGACAGGAAGCGCACACATGCTATTAACATTGAAAATGGTATGCGGTGTTGCAGTTGTGGCATTAATGGAAACTACATTAATCCGCAAACAACGCGGCCAATCACATAACAGACTTTTCTGGGGTGTTATTGTCTTAATTATTATTACTATGGCATTAGGTATTATCTTGCCTGAAGGTCCGATCTCAAGTATGTTCGGTATTGGCCAATAAGCAATAGGAACTCATCACAATTATGTGGTGAGTTTTTTTATGTCGACACAAAAAATAAAGCAGCAAGCCGAATGCAGTTTTCCACTGCAATCAACTTGCTGCTTTTAATCAACTGCTGTCTCAAACAGCTTGATGAAAGTAAGGTATTTATATTTTATTCTTCTTCTTTTGCGATAAAGTTTGTTAATGTACCGATATTATCGATTGTCACTTTCACTTCATCACCTGGTTGTAAATATTGCGGAGGATTCATGCCTGCACCTACACCAGATGGTGTACCTGTAGCGATAATATCACCAGGGTGCAATGCGACGAATTTTGAAATCTCAGCAATTAATTCATCAATTTTCAAGATCATTTGACTTGTATTGCCGTCTTGACGGATATCATTGTTGACTTTAGTCACAATGTTTACGTCTTCAGGTGTCGGCAATTCATCTTTTGTGACGATATAAGGACCCATTGGGCAGCCGCCTGTTAAACTTTTAGATAAGAATGCTTGGTCTTGCTGGCGTTGTGCTGTACGGTCTGTAATATCGTTAATGATTGTATAGCCGTATACATAGTCTAATGCCAGACCTTTAGGAATTTTCTCTCCAGATTTACCGATTACAACCCCTAATTCACCTTCGTAATCAAGTGTATCTGTAATATCTTTATGGTTTGGAATTGTTGATTCATCACCAGTTAAAGATGATGCTGCTTTAGTGAAGACATAAAGTCTTTCAACACTATGATTCAACTCATCTGCATGTTCTTTATAGTTACGGCCAAAAGCAATGACATTATTCGGCGGAGTAACCGGCGGTAAAAATTCTACATCCGCAAATTGTACTTTATAGTCTTCAGAGTTCGGACTATCTGTTGCTGCAACAACTGCTTTACGCACTTGTTCTTGGAAATCTAATGTATGGTTTTGTTCTAAACCTTCTAATAATGTCTTAGGATGGAAGTCGCCTTCGCCAAAATCAGCTAATACTTTTCTTAAATCCCAAGCTGCTTCTTCACGTTTTACTTTTACACCATAAGATGTTTCATCATTATGTTTGAATGACAAGAATTTCATTCAATATCAGCTCCTCATCTCAATCTTAACTTACATTATAACTTTATTTTCAGAAAAATAACAAATATTTCATTAATTCTCTCAATAAAAAGTAGAGATAATCAAACTTTATGGTACTTTGGCTAATAGCGTATACCAATTTCCCTTTAATTATCTCTACCCTATCTATAATTCCTTAATGGTTTGAGTCATCGAGTGATAACGTACCAAATTTGAAGAAGTATAAGTAACCTTTCACTTTTGTATTCAAAATTGTTTCTAAAGCTGCGCGATAATAGTGCATTTGTACTTTATAACGGTCTTTTAATTGCTGACCCATTTCCTCATCAGACACACCTAATCTTTGGTGGAAAGCATCTGTTTTGTAATCTACAAAGTAGTATTGATCACCTTCGCGATAAATCAAGTCAATCATCCCTTGAATAATGGATACCCCTTCATTCGGATCCATATTTTGGTCGACTTCGCTTTGATTGACCACAAACGGCACTTCGCGCATTACTTGATTGCTTTGTGCAATTTTCAGATACAAATCACTATTAATAAAGCCCATGACCTCACTTATTCGAATATCTGCTTTAGCATCATCTTCTATAATATTCAGCTGAACTAGTCCATCTATATATGCATCTAGTTCCGCTTCTGTTAACCGCTCTGTTTTAAACGGCAGATGCTGCATTACAGTATGCATCAACGTACCGATTTCATTAGCTTTTCGTTTTTGATGCTGACGCAAGAATTGCGGACGTTCATAAGTGGATGCCCCTAATCTGTATTGGCGCACACGCTCGTAGCTTGTCCCGCTTTCTTCTGTTTCAAGCTGGCGTTTCAACTCTGATACAGATTGTTTTGTCGGTTTCACCATATCTTTTTGATACGGATATTCGAATGCAAGTTGTGTTTCAATCTGCTGCTGAAGTGTCGGCTGTTCAGTTTGATAGTTTTGGATATCCGCTACTGTGCGGTAATCTTCTTCTGTATTATCCGCTATATCTGCTTTGATATCTTCATAATAATCAATGTGCGTTTCGACAGAAGGTCGAATCGATGCCTCTATTGTTTCAATATTATTTTCAAACTTCAAATCGTTCGTAATACTTGAAGATTGGTATTTAGCCAAGATTGGATAAATCAAATTGAATGGACTAGGCGCACTCAAACGATAACTCATTTGCAGCATATTGTTTGAAATCGGTGCTTTTTCTAATTTTTCCAATGCTTTTTCATCTTTCACTCGTCCTATTAAGAAGAGCTGTTCTTTTGCACGTGTCAACGCAACATACATCAAACGCATTTCCTCGGAAATTAATTCATTTTCGTTAATTGCCTTTAATGCTGTCGAGGCTAAAGATGGATAAACAATATCTTTTTCTGTATCAAAATAATTCAAGCCAGCGCCGTATTTTTGATTAAGTATGACAGGCTTGCTTAAATCTTGCTTATTAAACTTAGTTGTTAATCCAGAGTAGATGACAAATGGAAACTCTAAACCTTTACTAGCATGAATAGTCATCATTCTAACCACATCATCATTCGGCCCGACAATATTTTCTTCACCGAAGTCTTGTTTTCTTTCGATTAATTCATCGATAAAACGAATGAATTGGAATAACCCTCTAAAGCTGGATTTTTCAAACTCAACTGCTTTGTTGAACAAGCCGTATAAATTAGCACGACGCCCTTTTCCACCGATTAATCCGCTGAAATATTGAATCACAAAACGATCATTATAGAAGCGATCGATTAATTGGTATACAGGATGTTTTAAACTGAAATCTTGATAGAATGCTAAATCCTTCAAAAAGTCTTGCAGTTTTTCGACCAGTTTTGCATCTGCTGCTTCATGTTGAATATAGTGCTGAATGGATTGATAGAAATAGTCGTCATTAGGACTCAATATACGAATATGTGCTAATTCATCTTCTGTAAACTGATAAATCACTGAACGCATCAATCCGACTAAATAAATATCTTGCAGCGGATTGTCTACCGTTCTTAAGAATGAAAGTACCAATCTGACTTCAGTTTGTTCAAAATAACCTTCCTTGCTATTTACATGGAAAGGAATATCTCTATCTTTAAAAGCTTGTTGTAGTTCTCTGGCATGACTATAAGCTCGTTCTAAAATCACAATATCTTTATACGTCGGCTTGCGATAAGTCTTCGTCTTCGTATCATATACTTCATGATGATTTAATATCGTTTCAACTTGATTCGCAATATACTCTGCTTCTTGTTGAGTGCCGGTTAATTCAGAGGCTTCATCTTCTACCAAGACATTTAAATGCAGCGGATGCGGTTGTTTATCAAACGGCGCACCGAAATAAAGCTGTGCCGCTTCGTCATATACAATTTCACCTACTGATTCATCCATCATGTGTTTGAATATATAGTTCGTAGTTGAAAGCACTTCAGGTCTTGAACGGAAGTTTTGTGATAAATCAATACGCATACCTGTACTTCCGTCTGCTAAGAAACGATTATATTTTTCAATGAACAAGCTTGGATCTGCTTGTCTGAATTTATAAATCGATTGTTTTACGTCCCCTACCATAAAGAGATTGCCGTTCGTTTCATCGCCGCGTTTGATACAACTTAAGATTTGTTCTTGAACACGGTTGGTATCTTGATATTCATCGACTAAAATCTCATCAAAACGGTCTCTGTAATGTTGTGCAAGTTCAGTCGGATGACCTGTTTCGTCCATTAAAATCTTCAATGCAAAATGTTCATAGTCTGAGAAATCCAAGATATTACGGCTGCGTTTCTTCTCACCGAACTTATTGATTACATCTTGTGTAATATTTGCCAGCACTTTTACTCTAGGTGCTAAGCGCTGCATATCTGCTTTTAAGTCTTCAGCTGAGCGAGAGTAATATTCTTGCTGCACTTTTTGCACTGCAGCTTTATAGTCATCATAATATCCTTTCGCACTTTCAAGGTCTGCCTCATATCCTTCATTGGCCTCTTTAATCTTTTTAACGGCACTTGGGAACCTTTTTTCAAATTGATGATTTCTGATAACTTCGGTATTAAGCAGCCCGCCTTCCATTGCACGCTGCATAAAAGCACGTTCTCCTTCTACCACTGCGAGTTGCTTATCTACAAGCGCAAGTTCACTATAAAGGTCGTAACTTTTATTAATATTTTCCAATGCCGTCTGCATAAATACACCTGCAAGCTCTGTCAGCAACTGCAGATATTCTTCTTGTACCGCTTCATGTTCATAAGGTTGTGCTAGTGAAGCCAGCCACTGCATCGGATTCGGGTTAGCGACTGAGAAGTAATACATACTTTTGATAATATTTCTGAAAGCATCATCGCTTCTATCCGATGAAAGATGTTCAGTCAAATCAATGAAAGCAGGATCAAGTGCTGCATAATAATCTTCAAGCACTTCATCAATCGTTTGTTCCAGCAATAAGATATTCTCCGCTTCGCTGCTGGTTCTGAAATTCGGATCTATATCTAAAACATCATAATGCTGCTGGATTAATTTCAAACAAAAGCTGTGTAACGTTGAAATTTGCGCTTGATGAATTTTAACACGTTGATTTTTAAGATGCGCATTGCTTGGATCTTCTAATGAAGCTTCTGTAATACGCTTTTCTACCCTATGCTTCATTTCGCGCGCACTAGCATTTGTAAACGTCACAACAAGCAAGCGGTCCACATCTATTTTATCTCTCAAAATACGCTGAATGATGCGCTCAACAAGTACTGCAGTCTTACCAGAACCTGCCGCTGCCGCAACCAGTGTATCTTGTCCTGAAGCATAAATACTTTTCCATTGTCCATCTGTCCACATTACACCCTCTGGTTTTTTCGGTATCATGCTTCATCCTCCTCTTCATCTGATTCTAGTCGTAATAATTCAATTGGATTAATCTTCTCATCTACTGTGCGATAACGCTTGCTGTCAATCATGCCGTCAACATGACATACAGATTTGTAGTTGCAGAAATCACAAGGCAGCTTTTTATCATATTTCATCGGTGCGACTTCTGTATGCCCATCCATAATATCTGATGCAATTTGTGTGAAGTTCTTTTTATTATGTTCGATAAACTTATAGATTGTTTTCGTATCTGCAACCGGATTATTTTTGCCTAAGCCGCCGCCTTTAAGCATATTAATCGGCACAATATCAGATTTGAAAGAAGGTTCTAATCGTGTATCTTCCGCATTCAATACATCTGGGTCGCTATTAATCACCCCGCTTAATTGATAAGATTTCAATAATTCTTTTTCTCTTTCGTCTTCATCAATGCTTGCCCAGTTCGCAAATTTAACACGCGGTTCATGCACATGGAAATAGAGTAAACCGCCAGGTTCAGTTTGGTCTGATAACGCTAAGCGTTGTTTATTTTGCAAGACGACATCCATATAAGTCATCATCTGCATCTGTAATCCGTAATACACTTTTTTCAAATCCAGTGTTCCGCTGTAAGCCGAAGATTTATAATCGATAATATTCACAAAGCTTCTGTCTTGATGTGTATACGTATCGATTCTATCGATTTGTCCGCGCACATTAATCGGAATACCTTGTGTCGTATAAAGTGCTTGTGCCTCAAGCTGATCTGGTGTTTTAGGCTTTCTTCTGAATGATTTTTCAAACGCTTGCGGCTTGAATTTAGAGAAACTTCCTTGATATTTCAATGCTGTAAGCGTCGATTGAACAATGGCACCGATACGATATGACATAAAACGATAATACGCAGAAGAATTCAATAAGTTATATTGTACTGTCGGCAAGATACTTTCTAAGGCTTCTTGCGTCAGTGCTTTGATTGCTTTATCAGTCAGATTTTTAAAGTCGCCGTCAATTTTCTCTGCAATGTATTTTAAGACAGAGTGGAAGATATCTCCTAAATCAAAGTTCTCTAATTTATATTTCGTACGCTCATTGAGTCTAAGTCCATGTGAAGTATAATGTTTGAATGGACAATTCTGATAACCTTCAAATCGTGATACACTGGCATTGATTGTATCACCATATAATGCTTTGGATTGATCCTGACTCAGTTGCACTGTTTTATTATCATAAGTCAGTGCTGAAGTCAGGTAGTACAGCCCTTTTGATAAACGGTCATTGTTTGCCATGGCTTGATAAGTATCTAACCAAGCATCTGCAGTCAGCTCATGATGCAGCCAGCTTTGCAGTTCTTCGAATAAATTGATTTTCGTTTGGTGCGGATGCTCCATTAAAGTTAATGGATTTTGCTGTGCACTGTAATGGATATTTTCAACTTCTAAATTGGTATAGAGCTCTTGAATTGACTGAATAAATGGACTGACTTCTTTATCATCGTTGTTCATGCCCATTAAGCTGTATGAGAAAGTGACATATTGTTTAGCACGTGTCATCGCAATATAACAAACAAACGCTTCATCCATTTGCAGCACATCTGCAGTCGGACTTAATTCTACTTGTGTTTCTTCTTGGAAATATTTCTTTTCTTCATCGCTGATGAGCCCTGAACTTGAAATAGCTTGCGGCATCACACCGTCATTCATGCCAAGCATATAGACGTGCGCTTTGTTGTCGACTTTAGCTAAATCCATTGTACCGATTGCGACTTGGTCTAATGTTTGCGGAATCATCACAAACTCTAATTGTTCTAATCCAACATCAAAGAGTTCTAAGAAACGTTTTTGTGTCATCTCAGCGTCGCCGAACACTGTAGCCAAATCATCAAGTGTTTGAATGAAACCATTCCATACTTGATCAAGTTCTTCAGCTTGCTGATGCTTGCCGGCTAAATCCAATTCATCGCGTTCAGTCATCAATTGGCTCGGCAGCTCAAAGGATTCGAAGACTTCATAAAATGCTGCCGCAAATTCTACTGCTGTTTCAGCTTCGCTTAATGCTTGTTCAAATTTGAGGATATGTTTCATGACAAAGTCTTTCAATTCAATCACACGCTGATACACCGCTTCTGTTTCTTCTGTCATCGGTTGACGTTTTAATCCCATTTGATTAAATTGCTCAATTTTAAAGTAACTGTCATCTATCCAGCGCTGACCATATATTCCTCTTTCAAGCACATAATTTTCCAAGATATCTGTTAAGTAACGGCTGTCTTTAAATTTTTGTGTTAATACTTGTGTCTTGAACAAGCGCATCAGCGGTTCAAAACTCCATTTTGTTTCAATGACTTCAATTAAAGAACGAATCATTTCCATCACAGGATGATGTGTCATTGATTGCTTCGTATCGATATTAAACGGAATTTCATATTCAGGCAGCACACTCTCCATCAAATGTGCATAAGCTTCATCACGATATAAAATTGCCACATCTTGATAGCGAATATTTTCTTCTCGTGCTTTGCGGATAATATCACGTGCGACCGCATTAACTTCTTCACGTACATTCGAAGCTTCAAGAATATTTACATGGCCCTTATTCGGCACTTTATCGATAAAGAGTTCATTAAAACTGCTTTCTAAGTGGCTTAAGTCTGCATTATCAAAACGGTATTTTGTAGTGAATTGTCGTAAATTAACTGTCGTGTCTAATTTTTGTGCGATTTCTTCTAAATGCGTTAAGACAGATGATGATTTTCTGAATAAACTAAATGGATCTTTATCTCCGTTCGTCGTTAATAATACGCTGACGGATTTTGTATGTTTGGCTAACGCTTCTATCATGAGATATTCTAACGTTGAAAAGTTATGGAAACCGTCTATATAAATCTCTGCACGTTTCAACCATTCAGATTTGCCCATTTGTTCTACAAATTTATAAAGCGTATCTTCAGATGATACAAAATTATCTGCTAAACGTGTTTCTAAATAACGGTATACTAATGCAATATCATGCAGCTTATCTTGCGTACGCGGCTGTAACTGATTTTCAGAAATAAAATCCTCTAACTGTTCAGGACTTACAGCATATTTCTTAAAATCTTGAATTTGTTCAGTCAGCTTTGAACTGAACCCATAATATTTCACTTGAGATTGATAGAGATTCAATTCTTTGCGATGGTTTTGCAAAATATCGAATACCATCATTTCCATGGCACCTTTTGAAACATAATCTTCAGTTAAACCGCCGATTTCTTGGAAAATTCTATGACTTAAACGTTCAAAGTGAAGGACTTCTGTTCTAAGGCTGCCGTTTAATTCTGGGTCTTTTACAAAATCTTGTTCGATTTGGAATGTACTTTGTGTAGGGGCAATAATGATAATCGGATCGCCTAATGGATCTTGTTTCATCTTTTGTTTGATTTCACTTAACATCGCATGCGACTTCCCTGTACCAGCCCTACCAATATATGCGTTTAATACAGTCACTTTTCTCACCTCTTCGAAAAATATTGTAGCTCATATCCCATTATATATCCATAGCCTATCGTCAATGAAATTTAAAAAAAGAGCTGCTGCATTTCGCAGCAACTCCTTTAAAAATCTATCTTGTATTTTAGTTTTGTTCCGGGTTGAAATTCACTTTGAATGCGGTGAATGGCCAGTAACGCAAACTGACTTTACCGACAACTTGTTCGTTATCGATTAAACCGAATGAACGGCTGTCTTTACTTACTTCACGGTTATCTCCGAGTACTAACAGTTTGCCTTTTGGTATTTTATTCGAACCATTCGCATTCGGCAGATTTTTCACTTGGAAACTACCTGTGATTTCATTATAGCTTTTATGTTTTTGATTATAATCTAAGTAAGGTTCTTTTACTTTTTTGCCATTTACATAAAGTACGTCATGTTTATATTCTACACTGTCGCCTGGTGTTCCGATGACACGTTTAACATAGTCTGCATTTTTATCTGCGTGGAATACAATCACATTGCCTTTTTCAAGTCCGCCCATTTTAAAGCCGATGACATTAACAATGACTTTTTCTCCGTCTTTTAGTGTAGGATGCATAGAATCTCCGCGGACAGTATAAGATTTTGCGACAAAACTATTAATGATAAAGATTAATACCAAAGCTATCGCTATGGCGGTAATCCACTCAATGACTTCCTTTTTCACTGTATCAACACCTCTATTATTCGTTAAATGAAATTTTGAATTGCTGGAAAGGATAATATCTCAAGACGACTTTGCCTATGATATCTTTTTGGTGTATCGTCCCAAACTGTCTGGAGTCTTGTTGCTGTGCACGATTATCGTTCAGCACAAGATAGTGTTTAGGTGCTAAGATATCTCCTTCAGAATGTTTTAAATCGCGTAATGCTAAATTTTGAATCGGATTTTTAATATCATAACGTTCTTTTACAAGTTGATCATCACGAAAAAGCTGACCATCTTTATATTCAACCGACTCTCCTGGTGTACCTATGACACGGCCAAAATATGTATGCCCATTATGGCGATACATGATGACATCGCTATTATGTATTTGGTTGAAAGCCGCTTGTACTTTGCTTACTAATATACGGTCATCTTTGTTAAGTACGGGTGCCATATTATCAGTCTTTACAACTGCACCAATTATGATAAACGCTTGAATCAACATTACAATAATAATCGCAATTATCACGGAAAGCAAATATTTTACAATTTTCCTCACTATTATCTCCTAACCTATTCATTGGATTACTACTATTATAGAGGGAATTTAATTTTTTTCAAAATCTAAAAAAGCTCCCACTCTACTTAATGAACTGCTCCCTGTCAAGTAGACAGGAAAAAAACAAAAAATAATTTATTGGGAATCTGATAAACAAATTTTAAGTTACTGTACAAATGAGTTGATAAATCTCGTTTGTACAGTTTTTTTATTCTCCTAGCGCACTATCGTTTGCTTGATCTGGTAAAAAAAGTGGTGCGCTACGCACACTACTTCTTTTACCAGATTATTTAGGGTAGACATTAGTTAGAAGTTAAGCAATTAATCTTTCCATTTCCAAAGTAATTCTCTCATTGTTGTAAAAATCAATGTATTCTTTAAACTGCGAGCGTGCAGTTTTTATATCCTTGAATTTATAATGTCTATTACCGCGATAAATTTCTGATTTCATTATTCCCCAAAATGATTCCATTGGACTATTATCTATGCATCGTTCGACTCGTGACATGCTTTGAATAACACCTTGCTCATCGAGCAAGAATTTAAAATGTTTGCTTGTATATTGAAAACCTCTGTCGCTATGTAGTATTAAGCCGCTTATATTTTTCACTTTCTTTAACGCTTTATTGAAAGTATTAAAAACCAGCTGATTGTTATTTGAATAACTTATATCATAGCTTACAATTTTACCTGTTCCGAGATCTCTGATAGCGCTTAAATAAAATTTCCTTCCATTTTCTAAAATAAGTTCTGTCACATCTGTTACCCATTTTTTGTTAGCTTCCGTTTCACTAAATTCTCTATCTAATAAATTCTCTGCAGTAATAGTAGGTGTTGAGGGTCTATATCTTTTTCTTGCAGCACGTATGCAAGATTTTAGACCTAATTTTTTCATTAAACGATATACTCGTTTACGACTTACTTTTTTATCCAGTCTTAAACAGATATATATACGAATACGACGATAACCATATATACCGTTGTATTTATTGAAAATCCACAAGATTTCTTTCATTAATATTTCATCTTCAATTTCACGCTGTGTTTTAAATTCTCTTCTCTTTCTCCACTTATAATAACTGGCTCTAGAAATTCCAACCACCTTACATAACAGAGTTATTGGATATTCATTTTTTAAGTCTCTATTACAAGGTACTCAACTATTTGTCTAAACGGCGATTGATCAGCTCTCTTTCTTTCTCCTTCAACTTTTTTAAAATCTTGTTTTCCATTTCTAAGTATTTGATTCTTTCTTCAAGAGCTTTTGTTTTAGCTAATGCTTGTTCTTCATCAGTCATTGTCTGAGTTGGCTTACCTTTACCTCTTCCGTCTACAAGACCGGCACTTCCAAATTGTTCATATTTTTTAACCCAACTATATACTTGGCCATAATTAACATTATATTTTAAAGCTGTTTTCTTATAATCTTTTTCTGACTCAATACATGCTTCTACTATTTCTACACGTTCTTCGAACGTTGTTTTTCTCGCTTTCATTGAATACACCCCTAGTAATGGAGAATATGAAACATTCTCTTTTCCTAAAGTATATCGTTTTATCCAATCCCTAACAGTAGAATATGCTGGAATATTATATTTTATTGCTAAATCAACAGCAGAAACACCTTCAGTTAAGTATTCCTGAACAATTGTTTCTTTAAATGCTTTACTATAAGTATTATTGCTTTTCTTTGGTAATAGTACCTCAACGCCATGTACTTTATATTGGTGATATTTAAACATCACCTGTTTACGATTTAATTCTATACCACTCTTTTCTATAGCTTCATTACAACTATAACCTTCATCTATTAAACTAAATGTTAAGAGAAATAATTTAATGTCACTTTCGAGATATTTAGACATAAGAATGCTCCCCCTATAGTTTTGTTTTTTTAGTGTCTACTATAGGGGGAGCATATCATAAAGTAAAATGGGAGTTGATAGTATGAAGTATTATAGACGTTCTTCTAATTCTTGTTTTTTATCTTCATAACCTGGTTTGCCAAGTAATGCGAACATATTTTGTTTATATGCTTCTACACCTGGTTGGTTGAATGGGTTCACACCTAATTGGTAACCGCTCATTGCACAAGCTAATTCGAAGAAGTAAACAACATAGCCGAATGTTTCCGCATCGATACGAGGGATTTTAACTACTAAGTTCGGCACTTCGCCGTCAGTATGTGCAAGTAAAGTACCTTGGAATGCTTTTGTATTTACTTCATCAATTGTTTTGCCGGCAAGATAGTTCAATCCATCTAAATCATCTGCGTCTTTTTCGATAGTAATATCGTGTTTAGGATTGTCGACTTTCACAACTGTTTCAAATAAGAAACGACGGCCTTCTTGAACATATTGTCCTAATGAGTGCAAGTCAGTTGTGTAGTTAGCACTTGAAGGATAAATTCCTTTGAAGTCTTTACCTTCAGATTCGCCGTATAATTGTTTCCACCATTCATTGAAGTATTGCAATGATGGTTCATAGTTGATTAACATTTCAGTTGTATAACCTTTTGCATATAAGATATTACGCAATGTCGCATATTGGTATGCGATATTGTCTTCTAATTGATCAGAAGAAAGTTCTTCGCGTGCGTTCGCAGCACCGTCCATCATAGCTTTAATATCAATTCCTGCAGCCGCAATCGGTAATAAACCTACAGCTGTTAATACTGAATAACGTCCGCCGACATCATCAGGTACTACAAATGTTTCATAGCCTTCATTTGTCGCAAGTTGTTTCAAAGCACCTTTTGCTTTATCAGTTGTCGCAAAGATACGTTGTTTTGCTTCTTCTTTACCGTATTTATCTTCTAATAATTGTTTGAAGAGACGGAAAGCAACAGCTGGTTCTGTAGTTGTACCAGATTTAGAAATAACATTGACTGAATAATCTTTACCGTCCAAGTATTCGATTAAGTCATGTAAATAAGATGATGATAAGTGGTTGCCCGCAAAGACAATTTCAGGATATTCATCACTTGTTCTGAATGATGATGTCAACATTTCAATTGCGGCACGTGCACCTAAATAAGAACCGCCGATACCTACTACAACTAAAACATCTGAATGTTCTTTAATACGTTTAGCTGCTTCTAAGATACGTGAGAATTCTTCTTTATCATAATCTACCGGAAGGTCTAACCATCCTAAAAAGTCATTGCCTGCACCAGTACCTTCATGAATTACACGGTGGATTGTTTTAACGATTTCTTGTTGTTGCGTTAACTCATGTTCGTCAACGAATTTTAAAGCTTTGCTATAGTCTAGCTCAATATGTGTCATTTGAACTGCCTCCTGCTTTTTGATTTCACTCATATTTTACTAAATTTCTGACAACACATTCAATAAAACTGTCTATGATTTTTCAACCTCGACTGGATTTGTGAAAAAATCGCCATTTTTTACAAAATCCTCGTACTTTTCTTGATTTAAAGCCTTTTCTGATATTTTATGGTATGTGCATATAATATTGTATAAGCCCGCCATTGCAGGAACCTAAATGATTGAGATTTCATATTTCTGTATATTTATGTAAAATAATGGTTTATTTCTCATCTTTAATCTGCTATGATAATAACATGTTAAAAAATTCAAACTATTCTAACGAGGTGTATAAATTATGAAGGATAAAATCGTATTAGCCTATTCAGGCGGATTAGATACAAGTGTGGCAGTTAAGTGGCTGATCGATAAAGGTTACGATGTTGTTGCTTGCTGTTTAGATGTAGGAGAAGGAAAAGATTTAGATGTTGTTTATCAAAAAGCATTAGATATGGGCGCAGTTGAATGCTATATCATTGATGCTACTAAAGAATTCAGCGACGAGTATGTAGCTTATGCTATTAAAGGTAATTTAATGTATGAAAATACTTATCCAGTCGTTTCAGCATTATCTCGTCCATTAATCTCTAAAAAATTAGTCGAAATCGCAGAAAAAACAAATGCAGTTGGTATTGCACATGGCTGTACTGGTAAAGGTAACGACCAAGTACGTTTTGAAGTAGCCATCAAAGCGTTGAACCCAGAATTGAAAGTATTTGCACCGGTACGTTCATGGGGTTGGAGTCGTGAAGAAGAAATCGATTATGCAATTAAAAATAATATTCCGGTACCTATCAACCATGACTCGCCTTATTCTATCGACCAAAACTTATGGGGCCGCGCAAACGAATGCGGTATTTTAGAAGATCCGTATGCAGCGCCGCCGAAAGATGCATTTGATTTAACACGCGAAATTGAAGATACACCCGATACACCTGATGAAATCGTTTTGAAGTTTGAAAAAGGTATTCCAGTAGAAATCAATGGCAAAGCGTATCCATTAGATGATTTGATTTTGTATTTAAATGATTTAGCCGGCAAACATGGTATCGGACGTATCGACCATGTTGAAAACAGATTAGTCGGAATTAAATCTCGTGAAGTTTATGAAACACCTGGCGCTGAAGTGATTCTTAAAGCACATAAAGCTTTAGAAACCATCACTTTGACTAAAGATGTTGCACACTTTAAACCAGTTATCGAAAAACAATTTGCAGAACAAACATACAATGGTTTATGGTTCTCACCTTTAACTGACTCATTAAAAGTCTTTATCGATTCTACACAAGCACATGTCACTGGGGAAGTACGTGTGAAATTGTTCAAAGGCAATGCAGTCGTTAACGGAAGAAAATCACCTTACTCTTTATATAATGAAAAACTTGCGACTTATACAAAAGAAGATGCATTCAATCAAGAAGCAGCAGTAGGATTCATTGAAATCTACGGCTTGCCTACTGAAGTCAATTCTATGTTGCATGGGGGTTATTCTAATGAGCAATAAAGCCTGGGGCGGTCGTTTCCAATCGGAACCAGAAGAATGGGTAGATGCGTTTAACGCATCTATTCATTTCGACCATCTATTAATAGATGAAGATATTCAAGGAAGTATTGCACATGCGACAATGCTTGCTAAACAAGGTATCCTCACTTCCAAAGAAAGCGACACCATTATTAAGGGACTCCAGGACATCCAACAAGATTACCATGATGGTAAAGTTAAATTTACAGAAGCATTAGAAGATATTCATTTAAATATCGAACATGAATTAATCGAACGTATCGGCCCTGTCGGCGGTAAACTGCATACAGGTCGCAGCCGTAATGACCAAGTTGCGACAGATATGCACCTTTATACGAAGAAAGCCGTAAAAGAAATCATCGCATTAATTCATTCACTTCAAGAAACAATTGTACATTTGGCAGATAAACATGTAGATACGATTATGCCCGGCTATACGCATTTACAGCGTGCACAGCCGATTTCATTCGCACATCACGTCATGACTTACTTCTGGATGTTAGAACGTGATAAAAATCGTTTTGAAGATGCATTAAAACGTATTGATATCAATCCATTAGGTGCTGCAGCACTCAGCGGGACAACACATGCGATTGATCGTAAGAAAATACAAGAATTATTAGACTTTGCATCGCTGTATGAAAACAGTTTAGATGCAGTCAGTGATCGTGATTATATCGTAGAAACTTTAAATGCCATTTCACTCGTAATGATTCATTTATCACGTTTCTCTGAAGAAATTATTTTCTGGTCAACTGATGAAGCTAAATTCATCACCTTATCCGATTCATTTTCAACAGGCTCATCAATTATGCCGCAGAAAAAGAACCCGGATATGGCAGAACTTATCAGAGGCAAAACAGGCCGTACAACAGGTCATCTTGTCAGTATGTTAATGACATTAAAAGGCTTGCCTCTAGCTTATAACAAAGACATGCAAGAAGATAAAGAAGGCTTATTCGATGCAGTCCATACTGTTACAGGTTCACTGCGCATCTTTGAAGGCATGTTAGCGAGCATGACTGTTAATACAGATCGTTTAAACGAAACAGTTCATAACGACTTCTCAAATGCGACAGAACTTGCGGACTATCTCGTTGAAAAAGACGTACCTTTCAGAGAGGCACATGCAATCGTAGGACAAATCGTATATTGGTGTATCCAGCACGATTGCTACTTACTTGATGTACCTCTTGAACAATATCAATCATTCTCATCCAAAATCGATGACACGATTTATAGTTACCTCAAACCAGAAAACTGCTTAAAACGCAGAAAAAGTTATGGTTCTACAGGACAAGATGCAGTACGTCATCAAATCGAAGTCGCAAAAGCATTACTCTAATACAAAAACACAGCCGAATTTCACGCTATTGTGAGATTCGGCTGTTTTACGTTATATTGAGTGCTTAATCCATTGTCTTAAATCCTCTAAACGATATTGTTTTACTATATTTGTTTTAACTGTTTCTAAAGTGATTTGCGACAAAGTTTGAATGAGTGTAGTTTCAATGATGTTTAATGATTCCGTGCTATTATTTTTTTGCAAATCACTACACTCTAGTGTTATAATTCAATTAACAAAGAGTATTCCATAGAAACACCAATCCCCTCACTATCAGCAGTAGTGAGGGGATTTTTTGGTGTAGCTAGATCGCCTTATTATTTGTTGCGGTTACTTAGCCAAAATGTGAAAATCGCAACAACGCACCCTGATATAATAGGGGCTATAATACTGACAAAGAGTATTACCATAGATTCCACCTCCTTCCATAGCACAATTCGCCTATGGAAGTTAAGGCGACCTTTATATTATACTTGATTTTTTGTAATTTCAAAACGCAAAAAGAGCCGACATTGTCGACTCTTTTCTCTCATTTAAATTAACTTATTATTGACCTATGCCCAACCGCGGTAGCGTGCAGCTTCTGCTGTACGTTTGATACCTACGATGTATGCAGCTAAACGCATATCGATTTTACGGTTTTGTGCTAATTCATAAATATCGTTAAATGCTGTGACTAATTTGTCGCGCATTTTTTTGTTTACTTCTTCTTCTGACCAATAGTAACCTTGGTTGTTTTGTACCCACTCGAAGTAAGATACTGTTACACCGCCGGCACTTGCAAGTACGTCTGGTACTAATAATACGCCGCGCTCGTGTAAAATGCGTGTTGCTTCAAGTGTTGTAGGTCCGTTTGCTGCTTCTACTAAGATATCCGCTTTAATGTTTGGTGCGTTATCTTTAGTGATTTGGTTTTCGATTGCAGCTGGGATTAAGATATCACAATCTAATTCGAATAATTCTTTGTTAGAGATTGTTTCTTCGAATAAGTTTGTAACTGTACCGAAGCTGTCTCTGCGATCTAATAGGTAATCAATATCTAAACCTTCTGGGTCAGATAATGCACCGTATGCGTCAGAGATACCAACGATTTTAGCACCTTTATCAAATAAGAATTTCGCTAAGAAACTTCCTGCGTTACCGAAACCTTGAATTACAATTCTTGCACCGTTAAGGTCAAGATCTTTAAGTTTCGCAGCTTGTTCAATCGCAATTACAACACCAAGTGCTGTTGAACGGTCGCGTCCTTCTGAACCACCAAGCACAATTGGTTTACCAGTGATAAATCCAGGAGAGTTGAATTTATCTAATGCACTGTACTCATCCATCATCCAAGCCATGATTTGTGAGTTCGTCATAACGTCTGGTGCCGGAATATCTTTAGAAGGCCCAACAATTTGTGAAATTGCACGAACATAACCACGTGATAAACGTTCAACTTCATGAATGCTCATTTGACGCGGGTCACAGATGATACCGCCTTTACCGCCACCGTATGGTAAGTCAACGATACCGCATTTCATTGTCATCCACATTGATAATGCTTTAACTTCATCTACATTGACATTCGGGTGGAAACGTACTCCGCCTTTAGTAGGTCCAACTGCATCATTATGTTGCGCACGGTAACCAGTGAATGTTTTAACCGTACCGTCGTCCATTCTTACTGGAATACGAACTTCTAAAAATCGTAATGGTTCTTTCACAAGATCGTACATGCCGTCATCAAAACCTAATTTATGCAATGCTTCTTTAATAATTTGTTGTGTCGATGTCACTAAATTATTGTTCTCAGTCATAATCCTTCTCGCCTCTTTTTCCTAACAATGATTTCGCTTTCATTTGTATTGTAACATAAGCGCAACCTTTTTAAAGTGTTTTCAATCCTTTTGTTACAACTTTTTGAACTTAGCTGAATACCTTCTTGATTCTTTCTAAAGCGTCATCGATTTCTTCTTTAGAAATAACCAGCGGAGGCGCAAAACGAATCACTGTATCATGCGTTTCTTTACATAGTAAGCCTTCTTCTTTTAACGCTTCAGCATATGGGCGTGCACTTTCATTTAATTGTAAACCGATGAACAATCCGCGTCCGCGTACTTCTTCAATCGCAGGATGATCGATTTTTCTCAATTCTTCTTGGAAATATTCGCCTAACTCTTGTGAACGTCCCGCTAAATCTTCATCAACTAATACATCCAATGCCGCAATTGACACTGCAGCTGCTAAAGGATTACCGCCGAATGTAGAACCATGAGAGCCTGGTGTGAAGACATCTAATACTTCATGGTCAGCTGCTACTGCTGAAATTGGTAAAACACCGCCGCCTAAAGCTTTACCTAGGATATAAACATCTGGTTTCACGCCATCCCAATCTGTCGCAAACATTTTACCTGAACGGCCTAAGCCTGATTGAATTTCATCTGCGATGAATAAGATATTATGCTCATCAGCTAATTCGCGGATTGTTTTCAAATAACCTTCCGGCGGAACGTTAATGCCCGCTTCACCTTGAATCGGCTCTACTAAAATAGCTGCTGTGTTTTCATTAATCGCATCTTTTAATGCGGCTTCATCACCGAAATCAACTTTTTTGAACCCTTCTAATAATGGACCATAACCGCGTTGATATTCCGCTTCAGATGATAATGACACAGGTGCCATTGTACGTCCGTGGAAGTTGCCGTTAAATGCGATAATTTCCGCTTTATCCGGGTCAATCCCTTTAACATCATAAGACCAGCGGCGTGCTGCTTTAACTGCAGTCTCAACAGCTTCAGCGCCTGTATTCATCGGTAAGATTTTTTCTTTACCTGTTAATTCGCTGACTTTCTCATACCAGTCCCCTAAATTGTCACTGTTGAAAGCACGAGAAACTAAAGTCACTTTATCTGCTTGATCTTTTAACGCTTGAATAATTTTAGGATGACGATGGCCTTGGTTGACTGCTGAATAAGCTGCTAACATGTCCATGTATTTATTGCCTTCTGGATCTTTAACCCAAATACCGTCAGCCTCTGAAATGACAATTGGAAGTGGTGTGTAGTTGCGTGCCCCATAGTGTTCTGTTTTTTTAATGATATCTTCTGATCTTGTCATAAATTATTCCTCCTTATAAACGCTTTTTTCTTTATATTTATATGTGATGAAATTGATTCAATTCTATTGTGTTCCAATATAAAATAGCTTTGAAAAAAATCACATTATAGATACCTCTCATCTTAATGATGAAAGCTATAATGTGATTTCCTTATTCATTTAAAATCCTGCTTTATTCGATTGGCGTTTGTTACCTTACAGGTGTTCAGATACTGTACGGCCTTGCAAGTGAAGTACTAGATAATCCGGGCCGCCTGCTTTAGAGTCTGTACCTGACATTTTGAAGCCGCCGAATGGTTGATAACCTACGACTGCACCTGTGCAGCCGCGGTTGAAGTAAAGGTTGCCGACCATAAAGTCGCGGCGTGCTTGTTCTAATTTCATACGGTTATTAGAGATAACACCGCCAGTTAAACCATACTCAGTCGCATTCGCATAGTCGATGGCTTGGTCAAAGTCTTTCGCTTTGCTGAAGCCGACTACCGGTCCGAAGATTTCTTCTTGCATCACGCGGCTGTCATAAGCTAAATCTGCAAAGACTGTCGGATAAACGAAGTTCCCTACTTCATCATCCACTTTGCCGCCTGTAACTAAGCGGCCTTCATCTTCACCAATCTTCAAGTATTTTTTGATTTTCTTCAGTGCTTTGTCATCGATAACAGGTCCCATGTAGTTATCGTAACTAGAAGCATCGCCGACAGTTAATTGTTCTGTCGCTTTTTGTACACGTTCTAATAATTCATCATAGACATCTTCAACTGCGATAACACGAGAGCAAGCTGAGCATTTTTGGCCTGAGAAGCCGAATGCTGAATTAACAATCGCATCTGTCGCTACATCCAAGTCTGCTTCGCTATCTACTACAATCGTATCTTTACCGCCCATTTCAGCAATGACACGTTTCAAGTGATTTTGACCTTCTTGGATTTTTGAAGCTTTCTGCATAATACTTGTACCGACATTTTTAGAACCAGTGAATGAAATCAAGCCGACATCTTTATTTTCTACTAAGAAGTCGCCGATATCGCTAGAATCACCAGGAATCCAGTTAACTACCCCTTTTGGAAGTCCTGCTTCTTCTAATACTTCCATAAATTTATATGAAATCACTGGTGTATTTGATGAAGGTTTTAATAATACTGTGTTCCCTGTAACTACAGGTGCTACTGTAGTACCTGCCATAATCGCATAAGCAAAGTTCCAAGGTGAAATTACAACTGATACACCGATTGGCAAATAATCAAATTGGTTATATTCGCCTGGACGAGAGTTGACAGGTTTGCCGTCTTTAAGTTCTAACATTTGGCGGCCGTAGTATTCCATGAAGTCAATTGCTTCTGCAGTATCTGCATCTGCTTCTTTCCATGGCTTACCGCCTTCTTTTGTAAGTGTTGCTGAGAACTCATGTTTGCGGCGGCGTGTAATTGCTGCTGCTCTGAATAAGATGTCTGCTCTTACTTCAGGCGGCACTGTACGCCAAGTTTTAAATGCTTCTTTTGCTGCTTCTAAAGCTTTTTCTGCATGTTCTTTGTTTGCTTTAGAAACATATCCGATTGTCTCTTCTCTATTTGACGGGTTGAATGATCTCACCTTGTCGTCAGTATAGATACGTTCACCATTAATAATGAGTGGATACTCTTTGCCTAAGTCTTCTTCGACTTTTTTGAGTGCTTTTTCATAAGCCTCTCTATTTTCTGCTTTTGAAAAATCTGTAAATGGTTCATGTTTGTACGGAATCATTTTTAATCCCCCTTTGTTTAATATTAAAAATGGTTTAAGAAAGCCCTTACATTTCTTATAATTACATAAAATTCAGACTATGTAAAAGGAAAATCTTCAAAATTGTGAAAATTTTTAATAGTGTGATTGCTCATCTACTGTCGTTGTGCGATATGTAGAATCTACACTAAAATTAAAAAAGACCACACGAAAATATACGTGCAGTCTCATTTTTCATATATATTGCGTCTATCAAATGGTTTATTTTTATATAATGCTAACTGAAAAATTAAATTTTTAGTGCTCGCCTTTTTTAGGCAGCGGGTAAAAGCCTTTGTTGAATTGTTCCAATAAATTCGGCGGCAATTCATGTTTATCTTCACGTTTTGAGTCAAAGTAGGAAATGATTTCGTCTGTACGTCCTTCTTTGATTTTTTCAACAAACCGCGGATCTAATAAAAGTTCACGACCTAATGCGATAAATTCAACCCCTGTTTCAAATGCGGATAATGCTTCATCTGCATTAAAGATTGAACCGATACCGATTAACGGTACTTTACCGCCGATCCATTCATGAATCAGACGAATACGTTCTTGGCCTTGATACTTTCCTTCTCTTTTTTCTGAATGAATTGTAAATAATGAAGCATGCAGATAATCCAGCGGTTTATCAGATAAGTAACCAAGCAATTCTTTTGTTTGTTCCATTTTGATGCCTTCTGCTTCAGCATCTTCTGGTGAGAAACGATAACCGATAATAAAGTCTTTATCACCATATTGTTTTACAGTGTTCACTACTTCATCTACAACTGCAAGCGGGTATTTATACGGATCTGCCCATTCGTCATTGCGTCGGTTATAGTGACGTGAAACGAATTGGTGGATTAGATAATGGTTGGCACCATGAATTTCGACACCATCAAAGCCCACTTCGATTACGCGACGTGTCGCTTCGCCGAATGCTTTGATTGTCTTTTCAATTTCTTCTGGTGTAATTTCACGTGCATCATGTTCTTGCTGCTGGCCAAAACTTTTAAGGGTAATTGGGCTCGGCGCTACAACATCTCCATTAGGTGTTAAGTTATCTAACGCTTGTGCCCCGCCATGATGAATTTGTACAAGTGCTTTCGCACCATGTTTCTTCATCGCTTGTGCTAAACGTTTTAAACCAGGAATATCAGAATCATGTGCAACTGAAGGTTGCCCAGGGAATGCTTTCCCAATATCTGTCACATTACTGGCTGCACTGATACTAATACCTACATCTTTCGAACGTTTTTCCATATATGGCAATTCAACATCAGCAATCGTACCATCATCATTTGATGAAATATGTGTAAGGGGCGCAAGTACGAAACGATTGCGGATTTCTACTCCGTTCGGCAATGTATATGGTGAAAACAATGGTTCATATTTCTTATCCATAGTCGTGTTTCCTCCTCTTTCTCTTTCTATTAAAACATTGTACAGTACTCGGAATTATTTCAGAAAAAATTGCTCATTGTGTCATTAACTATGTACCACTACAGACCATAGGACAAAACAATAGGCCAGCATACCACATCTCCATTAAATGTCGTATACTGACCTCGTATAAGATTAAAGCTTATTCTCTCTAATCATTTTCTTAGACTGCGCAATCCAAACCGGTAAACGTTCTTCCAATGTTTGAAACCCGTATTTTTCAGTTTCTTTGATCTCATCCAAAACAGATTTTTTCTCTTTCTTACGTTCATAATTCTTAAAATAGTCATTATCCTTCAGCGACAAATTGAGTTTGCCTTCTTCATCAATGGATAATATTTTAGCCTTCACAACTTGTCCTTCAGATAAGAAACGACTTAAATTATGGACATAGTCATTCATAATCTCTGATATGTGAATGAGTCCTTCAGTGTTGTCAGGGGTTTCTACAAATGCGCCATAAGGTTGAATACCAGTCACTTTTACTTTCACATGCTGTCCTGATTTATAGTGATTATTCAACTTAATAACCCCTTAATTCGTATTATTTCTAACAATAACATCATAGCATAAATTAAAGAGCGTCACTAACCGTTACGGTATATTATTTACAATTTTTCAGAGTAATAGCACAAATTGCACGCGATATGATGTCTTCTCAATCGTATTCACATCAAAAAGCAAACACTCCCAAGTCGAATGTTCAATTCAACTCGGGAGTGCTTATTGTGCTTATTGTGCTTAATATTCTTTATGATTCATTAACGCAATTTTATTTTTCTGAATGATCTTTATCTTCATTTTTACGTTTTCTGAACAATAGTACTGATCCGAGTGCTGCAAATAATCCGCCGAATAATGCACCGCTGTTTGAAGTATTTTCACCAGTATTTGGCAATACTTTGGCTTTTCCAGCTTTTGATACTGATTTCGAACCAGATTTTGATGCTGCTTTTGTTGTTGCTTTTGCTTTTACATCTGCTTTCACAGTATCATTCGCTTTTGTTTCAGCGTTTACTTTTGTCTCAGTATTTACTTTTGTCTCAGTGTTTACGTTTGATTTAGTATTTGATTCTGTTTCAACAGTTGTTTGTGATGCTTGTGATTGTTGTGGAACTTTAAGATGAGCTCTGTCATCATTTGATTGGCCTTGTGAAGTTGTATTTTCAACAGTTGTTGGATTAACTTCTCCAGTGTTGCCTTTAGTTTCTTTGCCCACAGTTGTATTACCTTTCGTTGGAACAGTAACTTTAGTATTATCAGGTGCTTTTGAGCCTAATACTTCTAAAGTATCGCAAATATCTTTCGCAGCCTCTTCAATTGTTTGAATTGGTTGATGATTTGGCTGTTCAATAATTGTTTGACCGACTTTCACTTGGTTATCTAACGCTTCTGCTGTTTCTTCTGGGCAATTAGAAGTTTCAATTGTTTGTGCTTCTTCGATTGCTTTTTCTAATTCAGCTAATGCATCAGCTTTATCTTGTGCATCTTTTGCCTCAATTGCTTTATCTAATGCATAAGTTGCGCCATCCACTGCAGCTTGAACCGCATTCGGATCTGCATCTACTGTTTCTGCAGTTGCTAATGCAGCTAGAACTGCTTTATCTTCAGCATCTGTCGGATCTAATTCTAAGCATTCCGCATAGTCAATCAATGTTTCTAATACATGTTTATTCGCTTGTTCTACTAAACCAGCTTCTGCATCTTTCAATGCTTGTGTTGCTGCTTCAATTTCTTCTACTGTTTTACTTTCTGATGCTTCAACAACAGCATATCCTGCTTCTTCTGCGTCATCTAATGGTAAAACACTATCTGGTGTGTACGCATCTCTATCTAAGCGATCAACTTTTTCAAGTTCTGCTTTTAGTGCATCAAGCGCTGCATTTATTGCATCGGCTTTATCTTGTGAAGTTTTCGCTTCAATTGCTTTGTTCAATGCATCTTTCGCCGCATCTACTTCTGCTTGTATTGCATTTGGATCTGCTTGTACAGCTTTCGCTTTTGCCAATGCATCTTGGACCGCTTTATCCTCTGCATCTGAAGGATTTAACGTTAAGCCTTCGGCTGCTGTGATTGCTGTATTTAATGCATCTTTATTTGCTTTCGCAACTAAGCCTGCTTCCGCATCTTTCAATGCTTGTGTCGCTGCTTGTATTTCTTCTAATGTCTTAGCTTCTGGTGCAGCTACAATTGCTTTGCCTGCTGTTTCTGCAGTATTCAATGGTTGAACACTATTTGGTGTATAAGCATCTTTGTCTAATTGTGCTACCTTAGCTAATTCTGCTTTTAATGCATCTAGCGCTGCATTAATTGCATCGGCTTTATCTTGAGCTGTTTTCGCTTCAATTGCTTTGTTCAATGCATCCTTCGCTGCATCTACTTCTGCTTGTGTCGCATTTGGATCTGCTTGTACAGCTTTCGCTTTTGCTAATGCATCTTGGACTGCTTTGTCTTCCGCATCTGAAGGATTTAATGTTAAGCCTTCGGCTGCTGTGATTGCTGTATTTAATGCATCCTTATTTGCTTTCGCAACTAGTCCTGCTTCCGCATCTTTCAATGCTTGAGTCGCTGCTTGAATTTCTTCTACTGTTTTATTTGCTGGATCATCTACGATTGATTGACCTGCTGTTTCAGTAGTATTTAACGGGGTTACACTATTTGGAGTGTATGCATTTTTATCAAGTTGAGCTACCTTAGCCAATTCTGCTTTCAATGCATCAAGCGCTGCTTGTTTTAATGCTGCCGCATCTGCTGCGTCTTTGGCATCTGCAACTTTCTTAGCGTTAATTGCTTCATCTAACGCTGCTTTAGCTGCATCCACTGCTTCTTGTGAAGCATTTGGATCTGCTTGAACTTCCTTAGCTTTAGCTAATGCATCTTGTACCGCTTTGTCTTCTGCGTCTGCTGGGTTAAGTTGACCTAAGCCTTCGGCTGTCGCAATTGAACCTTCTAATCCTGCTTTATTAGCTTTCGCTTGTAATGCATTTTGTGCATCTTTGATTGCTTGTGCCGCTGCTTTCAACTCTTCTGGAGTCTTAGTCGCATCAGCTTTCGCTGCTTCTCCCGCAGTGATTGCTGCTTCAAATGGCGTTACAGTACTTGGTTTATAGTCGTTTTTATTAACTGCTTTAGCTGTGTCTAATGCTTTTTGTAATTCGTCTAAAGCATCTTGGCGTTCTTTCGCTGCGATTGCATCATTTAATGCTTTAGTTGCTGCCGCAACTTCAGCTGGTGTTGCGTTGGCATTGCCGTCAACTGTTTTAGCTGCTGCTAATGCGTCTTGTACCGCTTTGTCCTCTTTATCTGCTGGATTTAATGCTGGTAAAGCTTCTGCTTTGTTAATTGCCACTTTTAATTCTGTTTTATCTGCTTTTGCAACTAAGCCTGCTTCCGCATCTTTCAATGCTTGTGTCGCTGCTTGAATTTCTTCTACTGTCTTAGCATCTGGTGCTGCAACAATTCCTTTACCTGCATCTTCTTTTTCTGTTAACGGTGACACTGTATTCGGTGTGAAATTGTCTTTGTTGATTTGTGCTACTTTTGCAAGTTCTGCTTTCAATGCATCTAGTGCTGCTTGTTTCAACGCTGCCGCATCTGCTGCGTCTTTGGCATCTGCAACTTTCTTAGCATTAATCGCTTCATCTAACGCTGCTTTAGCTACGTCCACTGCTTCTTGTGAAGCGTTTGGATCTGCTTGTACAGCTTTCGCTTTAGCTAATGCATCTTGAACCGCTTTATCTTCTGCGTCAGCTGGGTTGAGTTGACCTAAGCCTTCGGCTGTCGCAATTGAACCTTCTAGTCCTGCTTTATTTGCTTTAGCTTGTAATGCATTTTGTGCATCTTTGATTGCTTGGGCCGCTGCTTTCAACTCTTCTGGAGTCTTAGTCGCATCAGCTTTCGCTGCTTCTCCCGCAGTGATTGCTGCTTCAAATGGTGTAACAGTGCTTGGTTTATACTCGTTTTTATTTACTGCATTTGCCGCATCAATTGCTTTTTGTAATTCATCTAAAGCATCCTGGCGTTCTTTTGCTGCGATTGCATCATTTAATGCTTTAGTTGCTGCCGCAACTTCAGCTGGTGTTGCATTGGCATTGCCATCAACTGTTTTCGCTGCTGCTAATGCGTCTTGAACCGCTTTGTCCTCTTTGTCAGCTGGATTTAATGCTGGTAGTGCTTCTGCTTTTTTGAAGGCTGCTTTTAAAGCCGCTTTATCTGACACAGGTTGTAAGTGGTTTTGTGCATCCTTAATCGCCTGTGCAGCTGCTTTCAATTGTTCAGGTGTTGCATTAGCATCTGCTGCTTTTACTTTACCTTCATTGATAGCTGTTGTTAACGGTGCTACTGAATTAGGAGTATAGTCAGCTTTATTAACCGCTTCACCTGCAGCTATCGCTTTATTCAATTCATCTAAAGCGTCTTGACGTTCTTTTGCTGCGATGGCATCATTTAATGCTTGTGTCGCTTCTGCAACCTGAGCTGGTGTTGCATTTTCATTTGCTTTGACTGCTTGTGCAGCAGCAAGTTTATCTTGGACTGCTTTATCCTCAGGATCACTTGCTTTCAAGTTTGGTAAGGCTTCTGCTTTATTAATTGCAGCTTGCAATGCAGTTTTATCTGCTTTTTGAACTAAGCCTGCCTCTGCTGCTTTCAATGCTTCTGTTGCTGCTTTAATTTCATCAGTTGTTTTTGCATTTGGTGCTGCAACGATAGCTTTGCCTTCTGTTTCTTTAGTATTCAATGGCGCTACACTGTTTGGTGTATATTGATTTTTATTGATACCTGCTACTTTAGCAAGTTCTGCTTTTAACGCATCTAAAGCATCCGCATGTTCTTTTGCTGCTAAAGCGTCATTTAAAGCTTTTGTCGCTGCTTGAACTGCTGGTTGCGAAGCATTTTGATCAGCGTTGATTGTTTTACCTGCTGCTAGTGCATCAATCACTGCTTTATCTTCTTTATCAGCTGGATTTAAACCTGTAAGTGCATCTGCTTTATCAATAGCTGCTTGCAATGCGGCTTTATCAGATTTGGCTTGTAGTGCATTTTCAGCTGCTTTAAGTGCTTCTGTTGCTGCGTTGATAGCTTCAACTGTTTGATTATCAGGGTTTGCAACGATAGCTTTACCTGCATTTTCTTTTTCAGTTAAAGGTGTCACTGTTTCAGGTGTGAAGTTGTTTTTATTAATTTTCGCTGCTTTAGCTAATTCTGCTTTCAATGCATCTAATGCTGCTTGTTTAAGCGCATCCGCTGCATCTTGTGCCTTCTTAGCATTTATCGCATTGTCTAATTCAGCTTTCGCTGCGTCTACTGCTGCTTGATCTGCATTTTGGTCAGCTTGTACCGCTTTAGCTTTTGCTAATGCTGCTTTAACTGCATCATCTTCAGGATCTCCTGATTTCAACGGCGGTAATGCTTCTGCAGTTGCAATAGATGTATTTAAAGCATTTTTATCTGCTTTTAATTTCAAAGCATTTTTAGCATCTTTAATCGCTTGTGCTGCTGCTTTTAACTGTTCAGGCGTTGCTTGTGCATCGGCTGCTTTAGCTTTTCCTGCTGTAATCGCTGCTTCAAATGGTGTAACCGTTTGAGGTGTGTAATTGTTTTTCGTTACAGCTTCAGCATCTTTGATTGCTGCGTTAAGTACATCTAATGCATCTTGGCGTTCTTTCGCTGCTAATGCATCGTTTAATGTTTTTGTTGCTGCTGCTACTTGTTGTTGAGTGGCATTGGCATTACCGTCAACTGTTTTTGCTGCTGCTAACGCATCTTGTATTGCTTTATCTTCTCTATCAGTCGGATCTAATCCTTGTAATGCTTCTGCTTTTTTGATGGCTTCTTTTAAAGCTGCTTTATCTGATACAGGCTGTAATTGATTTTGCGCATCTTTGATTGCTTGAGCTGCTGCTTTCAATTGTTCAGGTGTCGCATGTGTATCTGCTGCTTTAGTTTCACCTGCAGTAATCGCCGCTTCAAATGGTGCGACTGTTTGAGGTGTGTAATTGCTTTTTGTTACAGCTTTTGCATCTCTGATTGCTGCGTTAAGTAAATCTAATGCATCTTGATACAATTTTTTATTAATCGCATCATTTAATGCAGTTGTCGCATCAGTGACTTGTTGTTGTGTCGCATTACCGTCAGCTTTTACTTGGTTTGCTGCTGCTAATTTATCTTGAACTGCTTTGTCTTCTTTATCTGATGGATTTAATGTACCTAACGTACCTGCTTTATCAATTGCTTTTTGCAGTTCTGTTTTATCTGCTTGACGTACTAAACCAGAAATACTGTCATTAATATCTTTAGTTGCTTGCTCGATTTGCGCAACTGTAAATTGCTTACGAACCGCTGGATCATCAGACATAGATGCTGTTACTAAAGGATTCACTTTTTGAATCATATCTTTGACTGCTTGAATACTGTTTGGTGTATAGCCGTTTGTACTTGCGACTTGTACACCTCTAGCTACTGCTTCTTGCAATTTTTCATATGCATCCGCTCTTAACTTTTCTTGAATCGCATTAATCAAGCTGTTTTTACTGTCATCTGTCGCTTTTTGTGTCGCATTTAAATCTGCATCAACTGTTTTGGCATTGGCTAAAGCAGTTTTTAATTGCTGATCGATTGCTTTTGTAGGATCTAAGTTAGTAATCTTTTCTGCATCTGCAATGGCTTTTTTCAATGCTGTTTTATCAGCACGGCGTACTAATTGTGTTTTAGCTTGAGTCACTTCTTGTGCTTTTGTATTAAATTGTTCAGTTGAACCATTTTCAGGATGTGCTAGCAATGCTTCTCCCTCAGCTACTTTAGCGTCTAACGCTGCCACGCTGTTAGGAGTATAGTCTGCTTTATTTACTGTTTTCGCATCTGCGACTGCTGTTCTTAAAGCTTCTAATGCACGATTAGGCTGAACTGTAATATCAAATGTAGAAGTGCTGGTATTATTTGCCGCATCTGTCGCTGTTACAGTTACTGTTGATGTACCTGTTGCTGTTGGTTTACCTGTAATTTGATGTGTTGTCGGATTATAAGTTAATCCAGCCGGCAGACCTGTTACCGTTACTGTCGGTGCTGTTTGTGCATTATCTTGTGCTGCGATTGTAATCGGCGCAATCGTATTATATGCTTCAGCTGTTTGATTGCCTACTGGTGTAATTGTTGGTGCTTGTGTATCAGTTACTGTATATGTGAATGTTTTAGTCGTAGTTAATCCAGCATGGTCAGTAGCTGTAACTGTCACAGTAGATGTACCCGCCGCAGTCGGTGTACCAGAAATCGTATTGGTATCGCTGTTGAAAGTAACGCCGTCAGGCAAGCCTGTCACTGTTTTAGAGGCAAGATATTTACTATTATCTGTAATATCTAAAACCAACGGTGCCATTTCAGTGTTTGTACCTACTGACTGATCCGCGATATCGCCGATGACCGGTGCTTGAATATCTTTTACATGATATAAAATGAACTGACTTTCATTCGTTAATTTAACCGTATGTTTCGCTTTGTCATATGTCGGTGCCAACGTATCATCTTCAGTTAATAATCTATAACCTTTATCAGCTAAATACGCCGAATGATCTTGCACAGTGATGATTTTATCTACATCACCAGACGTACGAATCGGACGGTCAAATAATTCATGTGTATCCGCATCAATAAAGTCTTCTTCAAATAATGCACCTGCAGTATAAGTGAATTCTTTAATTTTAACTTGTTGTAAGTTATACGCACCGCCTGTAGATGCCGCAATAGATAATGCATACTCATTTTTATGCGTGTATCTAAAGTAACTCTTCATATTTTGTTTCCAAGTTTGACCCGCATACGTGATTGTCATATCTTTAGTTTCACCATTGTAGTCAATTGTGAACGTTTGGAATTGGTTATCCGCTGGTTGAGGATTTAACATAGTTGCGTCCCAGCCCGCGTTACCTGATTGCGTTGAAACTATACCAGATGAATTACTCCACGCAAATGCCCCGAAAGAGCCTTTATTATAGAATTGGTTCGGATCAGGATTACTTTTTCCTTTCGGGTCATAGCTTTTATTTACATAAGTATCTAATTTAAAGCCAAAGGCATATTTAAGTCCGCCCATACCAACAGCGGATCCATAAAGTCCTAATTCATGTGTATTCCCTGGGTTGAAAATAAAGGTAATACCATCGCCGCCTTCTGCGCCGTTTTTAGGGTGGCCTTCCCCTTTATCACCTAAGTTGACTTCACCAGAGAAATGGAAGTCTTTATTAATATTCATTTTAGTATCTAATGAAATTGAACCTTTTTTACTTCTTTCATTCGGAGTTAACGTCGCAATACCCGTAGATTTATCATAAGTCGCATCATCAACAGTCCAGAAATAATCATTAAAGTTTTCTGGCGTAACGACCACTTCATCTTTTTTAGTTGTATCTACACTAAACGCACGCACTGCTGTTTTTTGTTCTGCCTCTTCTGTTCTTGGCAATGTAGCTTGCGGGCTGTAGAAGTCTTTTTCTTCTGATGCACGGCCTAATAAAATTCTTAAAGCTTCTGCTTTAATTTGTTCATCCGTTAAATTGCTGACATCAATCACTGATAACACTTCGTCTATTTGTGTATTATCATAATCGGCAGCTAAAGCTGTTCTTACTTTTTCCACTTTTTGTTCAACGCTTAAAGCGGCTGCTTCAACAGTCGGTGTTGTTTGTTCAACCGCAACCGATGGTGCTGGTGTTGTTTCTGATGATGAAACTGTTTCGCTTGTTGGTGTTTTAGCTGTTTCAGTGTTTGAAGTTGTCTCAGTTGTTTTTGCTGCTGATTGCGTTTTCGTTGAAGCTGTTTCGGCAGCTGCTTTTTTGGCTGCCTCTGCCTTTGCTTGTTCTTCTTTTTGAACCGCTTCATCTTCTGCTGTTTTAGCATGTTCAACCACTGTTTGAACATCCGCTTCTGTTTTTGCTTGCTGGATGGCTTCAGTGAATTGATGAACCTGTGTTTCAGATAAATGCTTATAAGTTTCAAGTTGCTTTAATGCTTGTGTTTTCGCAAGTTCTAAAGCACTAGGTGCTGTCTTGTCAGCATTTGTCTCTGTTGCTGGTGCTGTGTTTTCTTGCAAAGTTGCAGCTGCAGTGGTCGGCTGCGCTGTACTTGATGCTTTTGTTGCCTCAGCAACTGTTGTATCGTTTGTATTCTCTGCTGCTTTGGCTTCGCCGTTGTGACCTAAAAATAATAGAGACCCGATTAAGATAGAAGCTGTTCCTACAGAAAATCTTCTAATTGAGTATCTATTCTTCAGATTAGGCAAAAAGTCCAATTTCTTCATGTGATGTCCTCCGATATATTAAGTTTTGAACTACCTTATAATTATAAATTGGAGGTACGTCTTTGTATATAATAGAAATGTTATCGTTTTTTAAGTAATTATTATTGATTGTATTTGTTGTTTACTGCATTGAATATGCAAATTTCATATATTGTTGCACCACTGCAAGCTTTAAAATCACTAATTGATGCTTACTTTGTTTTTCGCGTTTATAGTTAATATGAAGCAACTATTTTTGTGATTATTCTCTTATGAAAATTTAATATTTTTGTAACATTTAAAATCAAACTAAAGCGTTTTCTCTTGCACACACTATATGTGTTTTGATTGTATCGAAATTAAAAAATGGATAAACCGATCAAAATGACCCATTTATCCATGTCTATTTAGATGAATATATAATGATATATAGAAGTTTCATGATTGATACTGCATTATGATTGGTACATCCCATCATTTTGCGAAGCAATAAAATCAAAAATAAGCGCAATCAAGCCCGGCTTATAATTAATAAATGCCTTTGAATCAAGCATGTCTAACAGTGTCTCGCGATTCACAAAACGGATGGCTTCGACTTCCTCTGGTTCAATGGAAATATCCGTTTCATCTATATCTGCTTGAATCAAATAGATATCATCGAACCCAGCAGTGTAAGTCATAGCTAGTTGCGGACGCATTAAAGAGAAATCCAAGTCTAAATCCAGTTCTTCTTTGACTTCACGTTGTGCTGCTTGATTGCTTGTTTCTCCTTGCATCACTGCACCGGCTGCACTAAAGTCCCATAATCCAGGCCATAGTTTTTTATCATGTTTTCTTTGTTGAATCAGCATTTCGCCTTTTTGATTAAATACACATACATGTACAACTAAATGATACGTGCCTTCTGGCAATTGGTGGCCGCGTTCAACAACTTGTCCTTTAAGTGCTTGGCGGTATTGATCATATAAATCCAGCATTTCAGACATTCTTCTGTCCCTCCTGTATTATAATCCGCACGTGCCTTCTAATGATAAAGCTTCATCAGCTTTTTGTTTGCATGCTTTTATCGGCAAGCGTTCTTCAAATGAAAATATAAAGATATCTTGAAACTTCTGAGCAAGTTCATCAGCGTTTTCTGCTTGATGCACTGCATCCATCATTTCATATACTTCTGCATCGCCCATCGTTTTATCTTGAAATTGCATCGGATTCCAATCTGCTAATAATTGGTATAAGGCAATGTTGACTTCATTCTTTTCCATTCGATCAGTACCCTCCTCTATTACTTAAAATAAGCCCGATTTGCGTCTTCACAAATCGAGCTGTATCGGATTCATTTTTCATTAAAGTACAAGATTATTTTTCTTCTACATCAATAGATTCGATGACTACATCGTGTACAGGTTTGTCTTGAGGTCCTACTTTAGTATTCGCGATATCTTCTAAAGTCGCTTCTCCATCGATTAATTGGCCGAATACTGTATGTTTTTGGTCTAACCAAGGTGTACCGCCTTTTTCACCGTATGCTTCTACGATTGGTTCTGGCCAACCGCCGTCAGCTAATTGATTCAACATGTTTTCAGGTACTTCTTTCATTTGTACAATAAAGAATTGAGAACCATTTGTATTCGGTCCTGCATTAGCCATTGATAATGCGCCGTATAAGTTGAAAGCTTCCATTGAGAATTCATCTTCGAATGAACCGCCGTAAATACTTTCGCCGCCCATACCTGTTGCAGTCGGGTCGCCGCCTTGTACCATGAAATCGTTGATAACACGGTGGAATGTAATGCCGTCGTAATAACCGTTTTTAGCGTGTGTTACAAAGTTTTCTACTGTTTTCGGTGCTAAGTCCGGTAATAATTTAAATGTCATATCGCCTTTATTTGTATGCATTACTACTTTAATTTCATTATCTTGTATTTCTTTATTTAATTGAGGATAGTTTGCCATGTTAAATACTCCATTCATGTTAAGATTGATATATCACAATATTAACATATAGAACAGAAAGGAAGTATTAAAATGTTATATCGTTTCTCACATAAAACCGGAACTTACGGTGTATCTATTGTAGAAGAGAAAGACAACGGGGAAGTCTTGGTTCAAGTCGAACAAGTCATCAAGCATCCAAAACAAGGCGACTTGCATAACCCGAACGCAGTTGATGGTGTCTTCTTCCATGAACGCCGTGCACTCAGTCATTACGAAAAGAGATTCACACCACGTTCTAAATTACGTGATTTCAACGTAGAAACTTTAGATTACGCGGACTCTCTGCAGCAAGCGATTACAGATTTAGAAGAACAATTGCGACAACAAGATACTGAACACGCAAAACGTTCTTTAGAGAACTTAAATACACTCAAAAAAGATTACAGCGTTCAGTATAAAAAAACTTTCCACTAAAAATCATGTGTTTCTTCTTATTTAACAGTTCCGTGAAATGTAAGCGGGTTACTGAAAATCAAGGTTTTTACCCCTATCACATTGATGTATAATGGGGTTATCTTATATTCAAAGGAGGACAAATAATGAGTTGGTTACATGCAGCGGTATTGTTGCCGTTCATCTTTGCACTCATTATCCCTATTGTTTATCGTTTTATTAAACGTATACATATAGGATGGTTCGTATTGCCTGTCCCCGTCGTTTTATTTATTTATTTCTTAACTTATATTTCGACAACGATGTCAGGTAAACCTAGATTTGCGGAATTGCAATGGATGCCGCAGATCGGTATGAACTTTAATTTATATGTAGATGGCTTAAGTTTATTATTCAGTTTATTGATTACAGGTATCGGTTCACTCGTTACTTTCTATTCAATCAGCTATCTAAGCAAAAAAGAACAACTAGGGAATTTCTATTGCTATTTACTACTCTTTATGGGTGCAATGTTAGGCGTCGTTTTATCTGATAATGTCTTCATGCTGTATTTATTCTGGGAAATGACTTCATTTTCTAGTTTCTTATTAATTTCATTTTGGCGTACACGCCATGCTTCATTGTATGGTGCGCAAAAGTCATTATTAATTACAGTATTCGGCGGACTATCTTTACTCGGCGGCCTTATCTTAATGACACTTTCAGGACACTCAACAAGTATTCGCCATCTCATTGCTCATGCCTCTGAGATTCAATCGAGTCCATTCTTTATTTTGGCTATGATTTTAATACTCTTTGGCGCAATGACAAAATCTGCACAATTTCCATTTTACATATGGTTGCCAGATGCAATGGAAGCACCAACACCAGTCAGTGCTTATCTTCACTCAGCTACCATG
Organism: Staphylococcus sp. IVB6181; assembly: GCF_025561445.1. NCBI lineage: Bacteria > Bacillati > Bacillota > Bacilli > Caryophanales > Staphylococcaceae > Staphylococcus > Staphylococcus sp. IVB6181. Next base: position 2,163,894 of record NZ_CP095096.1, read on the forward strand.
GTAAAAGCAGGCATTTACTTAGTTGCACGTCTTACACCTATCTTCGCCTTGTCTCAAGGATGGATTTGGGCTGTAACAGCAATTGGATTAATTACATTGTTCTGGGCATCTTTAAATGCGACAAAACAAGCAGATTTGAAGGGAATCTTGGCATTCTCGACGGTTTCACAACTCGGTATGGTCATGTCCATGCTTGGTATTGGTGCAGTAAGTTTCCATTACCAAGGTGAACAAAGTCAGATGTATGCAGCAGCTTTCGTTGCAGCAGTCTTTCACTTAATCAACCATGCCACTTTCAAATGTGCCCTCTTCATGATTGCAGGTATTGTCGATCATGAAACAGGAACACGTGATGTGCGTAAATTGGGCGGACTTATGACCGTTATGCCGATTTCATTTACAATCACAGTAATTTCAGCACTAAGTATGGCCGGTGTTCCGCCGTTCAACGGATTCTTATCTAAAGAAAGTTTCCTTGAAGCGATGATTAATGTTACACATGCCGGTATTTTCAGTTTGAATACACTTGGTGTACTGATTCCGATTGTCGCAATACTCGGCAGTATTTTTACATTCGTTTATTCAGTAAGATTTATCGGTCAAATCTTTTGGGGCTCTTACAAACCGGACGATTTACCGCACAAACCACATGAACCTTCAGTATTAATGTGGATTGCGCCGGCATTTTTAGCTGTATTAGTCGTACTTTTCGGTTTATTCCCAGGTCTTTTAGCTAAACCGATTATCGATCCTGCCAGTCAGGCGATACGTAATGCTGAGTTGCCAGATGCAGAATTCCATTTATTCCATGGTTTCACACCTGCATTCTTCTCAACGTTATTCATTTACGTCATCGGTATCTTATTGATATTGGCTTATCATAAGTGGGTTAAAATCTTGGAAGCTATCCCTGAACGCTTAGAACTTAACTATTTCTACAATCGTTCATCTGATAACTTGCCAAGCTATTCTAAAAAAGTCACAAACACTTATATGAGCGGATTTATCCGCAATAAATTACTTGTCATTATGGGAAGTTTGATTGCGTTAGCAGTCATTACAATATTATGCATGCCATTCACATTGAATTTTGAACATGTTACACGCGTCAGATCTTATGAAATCATTATCGTAGTGATGATTCTTGCATCTGCTACAATGATTGTATTTGCGCGTTCAAGATTGTTCAGCATTATCATGTTAAGTGCGGTCGGCTATTCTATGGCGATATTCTTTATCTTCTTTAACGCACCGGACTTGGCATTGACACAATTCGTAGTTGAAACAATCTCAACAGCATTGTTCTTATTATGTTTCTACCACTTGCCTAACTTAAACCGACACAATGAATCTACTTCATTCAAAGTTGTCAATGCGATTATCGCAGGCGGCGTTGGTTTAGTAGTGACTGTACTCGGTTTAATTGCATACGGTAACAGACATTTCGAATCAATTGCACAATTCTATAAAGACAATGTGCTTAGCTTAGCGCATGGTAACAACATGGTAAACGTTATCCTTGTCGACTTCCGTGGTACCGATACATTATTCGAATCATCTGTACTCGGTATTGCAGGACTTGGTGTTTACACATTGATTAAATTGCGCTCTAAACACAAAAACGGTTATGAAAGGGTGGAAGAAAATGAACAAACAGAAAAATGATATTATCTTTCAGTATTCAACAATCGTCATTTTCTTCCTGATCATGATGTTTGCCTTTTCGTTATTCCTTAACGGACATTATCAACCAGGAGGAGGATTTATCGGAGGCTTGCTCGTTTCAAGTTCTTTAGTACTTGTGGCAGTTTCCTATGACGTTAAAACCATGCGTAAAATCTTCCCATGGGACTTTAAAAAATTAATTGCTGCCGGCTTAACATTTTGTGTATTAACACCTATGGCAAGTTGGTTATACGGCAAGAATTTCTTCACACACAAAGTGTTTGAAATTCCGCTTCCATTATTAAAACCAATGGAAATCCACACTGCAGTCTTCTTTGACTTAGGTGTACTGCTTGCAGTAGTCGGTACAGTAATGACGATTATTTTAGCGATTGGAGAGAATGAGTAATGGAAATAATTATGATTATTGTTTGCGGTATCTTAACATCAATCAGTATCTATCTCATTTTATCTAAGAGCTTGATTCGAATCATTATCGGTACCGCTGTTCAAACGCACGCAGCCAACTTGTTTTTAATTACAATGGGCGGTTTGGGCGAAGGTACTGTACCTATTTTCAAACACGGTACAAAAAATTACGTCGACCCTATTCCGCAAGCATTGATTTTAACTGCGATTGTTATTTCATTCGCAGTAACCGCGTTCTTCTTAGTACTTGCCTTTAGAAGTTATAAAGAACTCGGAACTGACAACGTAGAAAGAATGAAGGGAGTGCCTGAAGATGATGACTCAAGATAACTTGATTGCAGCGATGCTGATTGTTCCAATGATTACAGCAGTTGTACTCGTATTTATCGGCAAGCGCCCTTTCATTAAACGTTATGTTGCTTTAGCAGGATCATTAATTGCTTTAGGTTTTGCAATTGTCAACTTCATTAACGTTTGGCACCATGGCCCTCTTAAATTAGAATTAGGTTCATGGAAAGCACCATACAGTATTGTATTTGTACTTGATTTATTCAGTGCCATTTTAGTCATTACAAGCTTGATTGTAACGATATTGATTATCTTATTCTCATATCAATCTATCGGCTTGCATCGCGAAACATATTACTATTACTTTGCAGTAATGTTTATGGAAACAGGTATCATCGGTGCCTTTATTACAGGCGATATTTTCAACATGTTCGTATTCTTCGAAGTATTTTTAATTTCGTCTTACGCATTGCTGGTTATCGGCGGTACTAAAATCCAACTGCAAGAAAGTATCAAATACTTGCTCGTAAACGTAGCATCATCAGCCTTCTTTGTTATGGCAGTCGGTATTTTATACTCTGTCGTCGGCACATTGAATATGGCTGATATCAGTAAGAAACTCGGCCACTTGTCAGATACAGACAGCGGACTGGTCAGCATTGTCTTTATCATGTTCCTATTCGTATTTGCGACAAAAGCCGGTGCTTTCCCAATGTATGTATGGTTGCCTGGTGCATATTACGCACCTCCGTTCGCAATCATCGCATTCTTTGGTGCATTGCTTACAAAAGTCGGTGTCTATGCGATCGCAAGAACATTAAGCTTGTTCTTTGCAGACTCGCTTTCATTCTCGCACTATACCGTGCTGATCTTAGCATTGCTTACGATCATCTTTGGTTCTATCGGAGCCATCAGCTATAACGACACTAAGAAAATCATCTTGTATAACATTATGATTGCGGTCGGTATTATCTTAGTCGGTGTAGCAATGATGAATGAAGACGGTATTATCGGCGCATTGTATTACACAGTCAACGACATGCTCATTAAAGCTGCTTTATTCTTCTTAATCGGTATTATGCTTAAGATTACCAATACCACAGATTTACGGAAGTTCAGCGGCTTGATTAAAGGCTATCCGATTTTAGGTTGGACATTCTTTATCGCATGTTTAAACCTGGCTGGTATTCCGCCTTTCAGCGGTTTCTACGGTAAAATGTTTATCGTCAAAGCTGCTTTTGAAAAAGGCTTCTATATCAGCGGTATTGTTGTATTGCTTTCAAGTCTGTTGATTTTATACTCTGTCATGAAAATCTTTATCAAAGGCTTCTTCGGTGAAGCAAAAGGTTATAAGATCAACCATAAATTACATTATCGCGGCTTGCTCAGCGTCGCTATTCTTGCTGTCGCATTATGTGTTGTATTCAGTTTTGCTGCAGATTGGTTATATCCGTTTATCAAAGAAGCAGCAGTGACTTTCTACGACCCTAAAGCATATATCGACAGCGTATTGGGGGTGAAATAATATGGCAATTCAAGTTTTAGTTAATATTTTACTTGCTATATTTTGGCTGTTTGTCAATGACAGCTACACTCTTAACAATTTCGTACTCGGATTTATTTTCGGGCTGCTGCTCGTTTACTTAATGCGAAAAATTTTACCTGGTCGTTTCTACATCGTGACTTTATATTATGTGATTAAATTAATGGTGATTTTCTTAATCGAATTAATCAAAGCTAATATCGATGTTATCCGAATTGTAGTTAAACCGAAAATCGACAATCAACCAGCATTCTTTGTCTACGACACAGATTTAAAACAGTCTTGGGAAGTTGTCGTATTAAGTACCCTCATCACTTTAACTCCAGGAACGATTGTTCTCGGTGTCAGTGATGATCAAACAAAAATCTATATTCACTGTTTAGATTTCAGTACTAAAGAAGAAGAAATCGAAGGTATCAAATCGTCATTAGAAAAAGCTGTCAGAGAGGTGGGAGAAGTATAATGTTTGCCTTTAACGTAGTAATTATCATTGCACTTGTCATTGTTGCACTGTCGATTCTAGGTATGCTTGTCCGTGTAATGCTCGGCCCTTCTCTTGCAGACCGAGTTGTGGCTCTAGATGCGATTGGTATTCAGCTGATGGCTATCGTCGCATTGTTCAGTATCTTCTTAGATACAAAATACATGATTTCCGCAATACTTTTAATCGGAATTATCGCATTCCTAGGTACAGCTGTTTTCGCCAAATATATGCAGAAAGGCAAGGTGATCGAACATGATAGAAACAGTAATGATTAGTTTAGCATTATTCTTTGTTGTCATAGGAGCGATCATCAGCGCCCTTTCTTCAATCGGTATCCTGCGTCTTAAAGATGTTTACGGACGTTCTCACGCAGCTGGTAAAGCAGCTACATTAGGATCTATGAGTTTGATGCTCGGTGTTTTCTTATACTTTATCGGTAAAGACCACTTCGTCAATCCGCAGTTATTAATCGGGATTTTATTCATTTTAATTACAGGTCCTTTATCCAGCCACTTGATTATCAAAGCGGCATATAAAGTCAAAACACCTTATTCTAAATCAACACAATTAGATGAAATCAGCGAAGCACAACAAGAAAAACCAAAACCTGCAAGTAAATCATAATGAAGATTTCAGACGCTGTAAAAGCTGTTTAATCAGTCTTTTACAGCGTCTTTTTTATTGGCTTTAACTTGAGAACAGCAGTCACTTGTGCTATATTAAATAAATCGAAACTATTACGATTTAAGAAGGTGACGCTATGTCTTGGACAATCGTTGGCGGCGGTATTCACGCTGTAACAATTGCTATAAAATTACGCGCTTCAGGCCTTCCTGCTGAAGCATTGACTATTATTGACCCTCATGACTCCTTGTGTGAACAATTTGATGACTTCTCATGCCGAATCGGTATGCCATTCTTACGCTCACCGCATGTGCATCATGTACATCCCGACCCTTTCCACTTGAAAAAATTCGCCAAACACCACCAATATACCGGAGCAACTTACGGTAAATATCAACGCCCGCAACGTGATATGTTCATGGACCATGTGCATAAAATGCTGCATGAATTCGATTTAAACAGTCGCCACATTAAAGATATTGCGACGAACGTCGAACAAGTCGATGGGCAATGGAAAGTCGATATGAAAGCACACGACAGTGTTATCAGCGACCACCTCTTATTAGCCATCGGCAGTAATAATATCCCGCACATTCCAGATATGTATCAAAATCAGCCTGATGTACAACATATCTTTGATGATACAGAAACACCTTATCATAATGCGTCTCACGTCATCGGCAGCGGTATCACTGCAGCACACTTAACATTAAAACTGATTGAAGATTCCGCTTCTGATGTAATTCACTTATGGATGAATAAAGATATAGAAGTTTATGATTTTGATGCTGATCCAGGATGGCTCGGTCCGAAGAAAATGACACATTATCGTGAAATCGATTCATCCAAAGAGCGCTTGAATATCATTGCTCAAGAACGTCATAAAGGTTCTATGCCTAAAGAGCTTTATTTGCGTCTTAAGAAGCATGTACAAGAAGGACAGCTTCAAATACATGTAAATGAAATCAAAGACATTAAAGACCACCAAATCATCACTGACAAAGCAGCGTATGATTATGATACTATTCTGCTTGCGACAGGCTTTAAAAATAATATTATGCAGCTGCCTGTCATTCAAAACTTTGTGCAGCACAACCAAGCACCATTAACAGAAACAAAGCACCCTAAACTAAGTGAAAGCTTAGAATGGATGCCTGGTGTATTTGTATCCGGTGCACTTGCAGATATAGAGTTAGGACCATTCGCAAGAAGCTTTGCGGGCGGCAGAGAAGCTGCTGACCGTATTGCTAAAGCTTATCTCAATGAAAATGTTAAAGTTTCATAGCAGAAAAAATAGGCTCTATAATAAATTCGGTTGATGAGATAACCTAGCGGTTATTTCTCAATCGAATTTTTTGCATAAAAAGGGCGCAACCCCCTAATATTTAAGTTACCAACACAAATAAAGAGAGGAATTGCGCTTATGACACATTGTATAGCAAAAATACTTGATTATAAAGGGAAAAATATTACTTTTTCTGATGATGTTCAGGAAGTTTACTTTAACTTGGTAAGAACTTTACTATTTAAAGGCACTTTGACATACACACCAGATTGTTGTGAAAACTGCGGAGCAGTAAATGAAAACCATAGAATAGTAAAGAATGGTAAAAGAAAAACGATGATAAAGCTTATGAAGATTCAAGGTAGTCCCAGTTATTTAGAGCTTAAAAAACAAAGGTTCTTTTGTCGTTCATGCCATTCATCATTTGTAGCAAAGACGAATTTTGTGAAAAAGCATCATAATTTCTGTAATAAATTAGCACTGCATATTCTGTATCAAAGCCATGAGAATAGATCTTGCAAAGGCATTGCTTACGATAACAATGTTAGTTCTGCTTCTGTAATACGTTATATTAATAAAACTGCAAATAGTGTTAAGTTAGGTCCATTTAATGAACTGCCCAAACATATCATGGTGGATGAATTCAAAAGTGTTAAAAATGTAGTAGGTAAAATGAGTTTTATATTTTGTGATGGTGATACGCATCAAATCGTAGATATTTTACCTGATCGTAGAAAGCGTGCATTATTTGCTTATTTTATCCGGTTTGATAGAGAAGTAAGAAAAAGAGTTGAAACAGTTACAACCGATATGTACAGCCCATATATTTCTTTATTTAAGCAGTTATTTCCAAATGCGAAAATCATTTTAGATCGATTTCACCTTGTTCAAGCATTAAATAGAGAACTCAATAGAGTTCGTATCAGGATAATGAATGAAAAAAGACATAAGGATGGCAAATACTATAGAAAACTTAAACATTATTGGAAGCTTATTCTTAAACCTTCCGAATCCTTGAATAGTACGCTTTATAAAGATAACAAGCTTTTCCCTGGATTAGAATCAGAAAAATCAATGATAAATTTTATTTTGGGTGAAAGCCCAGAGTTAAAGGATGTCTATGACAAAGTAAATGCGCTTCGTACATCAATAAAGACCAATGAAAATCATAAATTAACTCATCAAATTCTTAAATACCTTAAGGATAGAAATACTGATGGCGGACTTAAAAGAGTACTTAAAAGCTTTAGAAATTTTTTACCAGAAATTATGAATGCATTAAATCATCCTGGTCGCTCAAACGGCCCTATAGAAGCTATAAATAACAACATTAAAGTACTAAAAAGAATCGCTTATGGATACAGAAATTTCTATAACTTCAGAAATAGAATTCTAATCAAATTCAAGCTATTAGCTAAGAAAAAACATCGCTTCCATACCCCATTGCCTAAAGCAGCTTAAAATAAAAAATGCTCAGTTAGTAATACTAAATTCCATAGGAATTAAAGCAATACTAGCTGAGCGACATAGTTTATGGTAACTATAATATTTGATTTCAAATTTTATGCATCAACCGAATTTGACATAGAGCCAAAAAATAAGCATTCCTGAAAAAACAGGAATGCTTATTTATTATGAACGACGCGGTTTCAGCATCATCGTTCCTCTCATCACACTGATGATTTGATTGTGTTCATCTACAATATTGATATTCCATACTTGTGTTGATTTTCCGCCATGGATAATTTTTGCAATCGCATAGACATAACCTTCTGTCGCTGAGCGAATATGGTTCGTATTCATTTCTAATCCTACTGGGATGACCTTATTCGTATCTACCATATGTGCAGCACCTACAGAACATGCTGTCTCTCCTAGAGCCATAGAAGCACCGCCATGCAGATAACCAAAAGGCTGTTTTACTTTATCCGTCACCGGCATTTGCACTTTCGCATAGCCTTCTGAGACTTCTAAAATTTCCATTTCTAAGACTTCGAGTAAATTCGTCATTCCATCCGCTCCCCTGCATGTGTATTAACTTTATAATACCATAGCTGCAATCGTACCAAAGACCATTAACGGAATATTATAGAATAAGAAGTTCGGAATACATGTGTCTCTGATGTGATCGTGCTGACCATCTACATTTAAACCGGCTGTCGGTCCTAATGTTGAATCGCTGGCTGGCGAACCAGAATCACCTAGTGCACCTGCTGTACCGATTAAGGCAATCAATGCCATCGTACTCATACCCATTTGTTCTCCTAATGGAATGAAAAGTGCTGCGATAATCGGAATCGTCGCAAATGATGAACCGATACCTAATGTCACGATTAATCCAATCACATACATTAAGATGATTGCGATTAATTTGTGATCGCCTGTTACAGAAGCAATACTTTCTACTAAGCCTTTCACATCGCCTGTCGCATTCATAATACCCGCAAAACCGTTTGCTGTTAAAATAACAACACCGATGTAAGCCATGATTTTAATACCTTCTGTAAACTCTCTATCTAGTTCAATCCATTTGAATGAACGAGATACGAAGAAGACCATCACACCTGCAAGCGCACCGAAAATCATAGATTCTGTAAATGTTTGTACTAAGAATGTCGCTAAGATTGCAACAATCGTTACGCCTAATACGTAAGGTTTGAGTTCTTTCGGCGCATTTTCAATATTCTCTTGATCTCTATTATATTTACGAGGTTTTCTGTAATAGAACAGACCTAAAATCAAACCGACAATATAACCCATTGATGGAATCAATAATGATTTCCATACCATATCAAATTCAATTTGGTGATGTGCTTTTGTAAAGCCTGTTTGAATGATTTGGTGATAAATTTGTCCAAATCCGTATGGGAGTAACAGATAAGGGAAACATAATCCAAATCCAATGACTAAACCGATTTGTCGTCTATCGATATTCAATTCATTAAACAAGCTGAGTAATGGTGGAATAACAATTGGAATAAATGCAATATGTACAGGAATCAAGTTCTGACTGCTCATACTTAATAGTAATAACGCGACAATTAAAATGACTTTGATTGTCGAACGAGATACTTTTGTATTCTCAGCTTTAATCATATTGATGATTTTGCCGACTAAATAATCTGTAATGCCGCTATATGAAATTAATGCCGCAAAGCCCCCTAGCAAAGCATAGCTCAGTGCGACTTCTGCACCATCTACTATATTTTCTGAAAATACTTTGATAATTTTCTCCACTGGTATTCCTGCCACTAAACCGCCAACTAAACCGCTGACAAACAGACTTAATACAACATTGAGTCTGAATAAACATAAAATAATCATTAATAAAACTGCGATGACTACTGCATTTAACATTTGTGTTACTCCTTTACTACGTTATCGAACTAAAGCGTTATGTTAGTATGATAACAGTCTGCTACTTTGTTGTCAATATCACAATCCAATCTTATCTGATTTATTCTGTTACTAAATTAAACAACGTTAAATTGATCTTTTTTAATAACCAGCGAGAACAATAGAATGGTTAAAAGGAAGACACTTCCTGTTATCAAAAAGACCCACCCTTGATGGTTGTTTAATACCATACCAAAGAAAACAAAAGATAAAGGTGTCATCGATTGCGAGATAGAGTTGCATAAACCGAATACTCTGCCCTTAAACTGATCATCTATTGCCTTTTGCATGAAAATCATTGTAGGGACATTAAAAATCGGCAATGAAATACCGACTAATGTCATTACTGTTAGAATCACAATAAATGAGAAAGTATTGCTTTGAATATTCAACAAATAAAGACCTAAACCAATGATAGTTAACGCCATGATGGATAATGAAATCTGCATTGAACCTTTAAGTGCTTGTTTGATTGGAAATATAGATAGCACTATCTGTTAGGTTTAAAATAATTCATAAAATAAGAATATAGTAGAAAAAGGAGTGATAAATAAAGACAAATAATACTAAGCTGACAATATTAACAATTTGCGCTGCAGTAATTAAGCGTTTATTGTTCATTGTATCGGTAAATGTCCCGAATAATGGTGCACTGATTATTGTAGATAATGTCACAACCGCTAAATATATACTGAAGAAAGCAGTATTATCTGTATGTTTTAAAATGAAGAAGCTGCACGCAAAGCTGAAAATTTGCGAACCAAATGAAGCAATAACGTCGAAAATAATTAAATTAATCGCATTTTTCGGCATATGAACCACCTGCTTACTGAAAGTTTAGTTAGCGTTCATCATGATAAAATGTCAGAATATTCTCGATATTAATTGTATAAAAAATGAGTCGAAACCATGTCTTAATGATTTCGACTCAGAATCATTTATTTTCTTAACCAATCGATAATACTTTGAATCAAGAAACCTGTAGGGCCTTTCGGACCGTTGTAACTTGCTTTTGAAGTCGTTGCCGGTCCTGCAATATCAAAATGCAAGTGCGGAATCGAGTTGCTGAAATGCATAATAAATGCGGCCGCAAACAAGGCTTTGCCCATACCGTTAGTATGGTTGACTAAATCAGCAACTTCACTGTTTTTAATTAATGATTGTTCTGTTGCGGTCACTGGCAATTCATACGTCCATTCACCATTTTGCTGTGTAATGGCTGTGATTTCATTCAACGGTGCTTGAGCGTTATTTTTAAAGACAGCTGCTTTATCAAAGCCGAGTGCCGCAATTGCAGCGCCTGTTAAGGTCGCAAAGTCTAAAATGACTTTCGGACGATGCTGTGCTGCTTGGAAGACAGCATCCCCTAACACTAAACGCCCTTCTGCATCAGTATTCAGTACTTCTACTGTTTCGCCGCTCATAGCTGTGAAGACATCATCTGGTTTCATCGCTTTGCCGTTAATCATATTTTCTGCAGAAGCAATAATACCTACAATGTTGACAGGCAATGCTAAACGATGTGCCGCTTCAATCATCCCTACAACATTCGCAGCACCGCACATATCGAATTTCATTTCCTGCATGCCTGGTTTAGATTTAATAGAATAACCGCCTGAATCATAAGTGATACCTTTCCCTACTAAAGCAATAGGTGCCGCATCCGCATCTGTTGCGCCGTTATACGTTAATGTGATTAAACGCGGGCCGTTATCTGAACCTTTGCCTACTGCATGAATCAAACCGAAACCTTCTGCTTGCAGTGTTTGTGCGTCTTTAACATCCACTTCGACAGCCGTTTCTTCAAAGTGTGCTGTGACTAAGTCCGCAAAGTATTCAGGTGTTAATATATTCGGCGGGATATTACTTAAATCTCTCGCAATTTTAATACCTTCGCCGATCACTTCGCCATCTTTGATTGCTGTAATTTCATCTGCACCTGCTTCATGCAGTCTCAAACTTAGATGGTAGGGTACTTTCTTATCGGATTTATAATTATCAAAGACATACAGTGATTTCTTGCCTTGCAGACCAAATAATTCTGCCATTTCAGTTTTTTCAATCGCTTTTGAATCGAATGTTGAAAACAGAATATCTGCGTTGTTGACATGTGCTTGTTTGAAATACTGCAGTAAGTTTCCGTAAACTTTCGCTGCTTGAATACGATCCAAGTTTTTAAGATTGCCTAACCCGACAGTAATCAATCGAACACAAATCTCTCCGCTTTCAAAGAATGTAGCACTGACTTTGCCGACTTCACTGCTGATAAGATGACGCTGTTTATATGTATCTAAAGCATCAGTTAAGTCTTCCCCTTGAATAGATACTGATCCAAGCTGATTTAAATGATCTGGCAATCCTACGACTAATGTGTCGCTGGATAGTTGATTTTGTTCATCAAATGTAATTTGTATTGGCATACAAATCCTCCTTCATATAAAAAAGAGGTTGGTAACCCTGTTGTATCAACAGTTTTGCCAACCTCTTAAAGTCTATTTTTTAGCCGGCTCTTACTTATTCAGCCGAAATATGGTTAATATTAAAATTTACCTTTTTTGAATGCTAAGCCGATACCGCCGATTTTGAAGATAGAACGTGTATCGATAACTTTTTTCATGAATGCAGCTTTTTTGCCTGCGATGTTTCTGCCGTATACCACACCAATACCATCGTTAGCACCTAATGAGCATACAGTTCCGCGGTTTACGAAGTTGAATGGCTCTTTAGGTTGACCATTTAAGATGTTTCTGATGTTTTGTGCAACGTTTTCACCTTGTTGCATAGCAATTTGTGCTGTTGTCGGTAATGGACGTTCTTCGCCTTCAGGAATGTAAGCAGAAACGTCACCGATAACGAAGGTTTCTTCGTGTCCAGGTGCAGTTAAGTCTTGGTTAACTACTAAACGGCCGCGTTTAACACCGTCGAATGATTCTTCCATTAATTTGCTTCCGCGAACACCAGCAGCCCATACTGAAGTGTTAGCTTCTAATTGTTGCTCTTCGTCTCCCACTTTAACTACGAAGCCTTTTTCGTTCGCACCAACGATTGGTGTACCGATTTTGAATTCAACACCGCGTTCTTCTAAGAAGTTTACAGCGTGGTTCACTAATTCGTCATCGAACATTGGAAGCATTTTTGGTGCAGCTTCTACACAAGTGATTTTAACTTTGTCGCGGTCTACACCGTATTTGTTTGATAGTTCATCAACACGTTCAGTTAATTCACCTAAGAATTCGATACCAGTGAAGCCTGCGCCGCCTACTAAGAATGCAAGATCTTTAGGATCTTTTTCTTTTGAAGATGCATAGTTCGCAAATTTATCTTCGATGTGACGAGATAATTCACGTGCAGTATGGATATTTTCGATTTGGTAAGCATGTTCTAACATACCTTTGATACCGAATGTTTCACTGATAAAGCCTAAACCTACAACTAAAACGTCGTAGTTGAAACGACCATTGTTTGTTTCAACAACTTTAGCTGTCGGATCGATTTTTGTTACTTCTGCTTTAAGGAATTTTACTTTATTTTGATCTACAACACTTTCAACCGGATAGATAATATCTTCATAGTTTACAGTACCTGCTGATGCTTCATGTAAAAGTACTGATTCATAGTGATATTCATCTCTGTTGATTAAAGTGATTTCAGCTTCGTCAGCTGGTAAAATCTTTTGTAATTTTGTAACAGTTTGCAATCCTGCATAACCTGCCCCTAAAACAAGAACTTTTTTTGTTTCAGCCATTTTATTCACCTATGCTTTCTTAAATAATTTTATTAGTATACGCTATCTTAATATATACCCCATTTGATTGAAAAAAATGCCAATTAAAGACAAATGCCATTCCTCTTAATTCTATAATTATCTAAACATTTTTTCAAGGCAATACTAAGAAAACCGCAGATAATTTCAGAATTTACTGATTGTCCGATAACACTATTATGGACATAGTTTAATCTATTTTTAAAGTAAAAACATATTTAAACCAAAAAAAGAGCTGAGGTCATATCCCCCAACTCTTCATCTCATGCTATTTGCAATGCCTTAGCAATCTTCAGGCTGGCCGGCAACTTTAGCAGTTCTGAATGAGCTGCCGCAACCGCAAGATGCAATCGCATTCGGGTTGTCGATTTGGAAACCGCCGCCCATTAATGATTGTTTAAAGTCTATTGTTGTACCTTCTAATACAGGTTTATCGTATTTATCTACTAATACTTTAAGACCGTAGAATTCAATGATTTCATCATTTTCTCCAGGGGCTTCTTCAGCTGACATACCGTAAGTCAAACCTGTACAGCCGCCGCCGTTTACTTTGATTTTTAAATAACCGTCCGGCATATCATTGCTTTCTAACATACTTTTAACTTCGTATGCTGCTGCTTCTGTCATATTTACTGTAGACATATCTTATTCCTCCTTAAGAAACTACTCGTTCGAAACTAGAAAATCCAAGTTTCTTCTATATGCTTATAAATATTTTGTAATAAGTCGTCTGGCGATTCACCTTCAACAATATCACCATTCACTAATGCATACAAGCCGCTTGAACAAACCCCGCAATTTTGCAGGCATCCGTATTCCAATACGTCTACCCCTGGATCTTGTTCCAGCTGGTTATATACATAGTCTCCGCCTTTTGCCATATTTGAAATGCAAAATTCTACTATTGGATTCATAATGCACCTCTTGTTATTTTTGAGTCATACAATTATAACATACCTCGTTCAATTTCTCTTGGGTTTCGTATGAATTTTTCTCAATCGAAACATTGTTTGTATGCAACATCAAAAAAGATTATAATAAATGAAAGCATATTTTTAGAATTAACATCTAAAATGACGCTGGTTACAATTTAACATATCTTCCAGTCATCAAGCAGTGATACAGCGTTATATAAATCTTGATTAGAGGGGTTATCGGAATGAAGAATTTAGTAATGTTAGGTGGCGGTTACGGCAACATGCGTATTTTATCGCATATCTTGCCTGATGATTTACCTGAGGACTACACTATCACTTTGATTGATCGTATGCCTTATCATGGTTTGAAACCAGAATATTATGCGTTAGCAGCTGGCACAAAATCAGATAAAGATGTGCGATTAAGTTTTCCGGAATCTGAGAAGCTTAACATCGTTTACGGTGAAATTTCGTCTATTGATTTAGATGAACAAATCATCTCAGTGGGTGACACGAAAGTAGATTATGATGAACTTATTATCGGACTTGGGTGCGAGGATAAGTATCATAACGTACCAGGGGCAGAAGCATACACATACAGTATCCAGACTTTATCTAAATCGCGTAAAACGTATCATACGATTAATGAATTGCCATCGGGGGCTAAAGTGGCAATTGTCGGCGCAGGTTTAAGCGGGATTGAACTTGCCAGCGAATTACGCGAGAGTCGTTCAGATTTAGACATCAAACTGTATGATCGCGGTGAACGTATTTTAGCACGTTTCCCAGAAAAATTAAGTCGCTTTATTGAAAAATGGTTCCATAAACATAATGTGACTGTCGTACCGAATTCCAATATCGACAAAGTCGAACCAGGTTATATTTACAACCACGGCGATCCTGAAGAAGTCGATATCGTAGTTTGGACTGCAGGTATTCAACCTGTTTCAGTTGTCCGCAACTTGCCGGTAGATGTCAGTAAAAACGGTGCAGTGATTATCAACCAATATCACCAAGTACCAACCTACCGCAATGTCTATGTTGTGGGTGATTGTGCCAACTTGCCGCATGCGCCGAGTGCACAATTAGCTGAAGTTCAAGGCGACCAAATTGCCGATGTCTTGAAGAAACAATGGAAAGGCGAAGCATTGCCTGACAAAATGGACGAACTTAAAGTTCAAGGTTTCCTAGGTTCATTAGGAGACAAACAAGGCTTTGCTTATGTCATGGACAGACCTTTAACAGGCCGCATTGCTTCTATCTTTAAATCGGGTGTTTTATGGTTATACAAATATCATAACGGTTAAAACAGAGGATAAGAAAAGCTCGAGCACTGATATTCAGTACTCGAGCTTTTTTAATGCCTCACACAATTTTAAGCTTGCGCAAAGTGTTCATCTATAAATCGTGTGATTTGTTTTAATTGTACATAGCCGTCTGCCACATACATATCATTCATTGTGACTAATGGATAGAACAATTCGTCATTTTCGATTTGTTCAATATACTGTTGGTCATGATCTGTTAAATTCTCTGTATCCTTCTGGAAATCGATATATGTGTACTCAAAGTTGATATCTGGATATTTGCGCTTTAATAAAGCTTGAAGCCAGTCATACGTGTCTCTAGATGTAGGTGCGTTCACGCAACTTGCACACACCACATCTGCCCCATAAACTACTACACTAACTTTAGTCATTTGGTTCCCCTCCATAGATTTTTTTCTCTAAGTCTATTATAATAAATAAACAAGCAAAAAATGAAATTATATACTTGGAAGGAGATATATCCATGCCAACTGAAAATACAACTATGTTTGATCAAGTCGCAGTGGTCATTGAACGTTTACGTCCATTCTTATTAAGAGATGGCGGAGATTGTACATTAATCGATGTAGAAGACGGTATTGTTAAGTTACAACTTCATGGCGCATGCAGTTCATGCCCAAGCTCAACTATTACACTAAAAGCAGGTATTGAACGTGCATTACTTGAAGAAGTACCTGGTGTCGTTGAAGTAGAACAAGTCTTCTAATTCATTTAAATAAATCGTCTTACGATGTAAGCACAGCCTGTAAATCCAGCTGTGCTTTTTTATTTTGTATAGGTTTTAATGATAAGACTTAACAAGTCTGCTGCACCTTGTTTGCCTACTAAGTCATCATAATATGCTCTGAATCGATCATCTGCAGTATAGAGCTCAGCCATAGCACGATGGTAGTCCGTATTATACTGACCGCTCATCAATTTCAACCATTGACGATGTGCATTAAATACAACTTTTGCTTCTGAATAGTTCAAGTCATCTTGTTCTAATAAATGATTCAGCTTTTCTTGAATAATTTGCTCTTGCTGTTGTGCATGTTTATATTCTAATTGCGAGAGATGACTATAGTGGTGCTCCGCCTCTTTTAATACGGATTCTCCATAACGTTCAATCACTTCTTTCCCGTATAGTTCCCGATTTTCATCTACTTTCTTTTGTTTAAAAACCTCAAACTTTTCTTTATCCGGCATAATTGTTCCCTCCTGTTCTAATTCGTTTATCCAATCAATTAAAGCTTGTAACTCTTGTTGTTGCTCTAGCAACTGTACCTTTTGATCCGTTAAAAGTTGCATAGTATGCTTACCTTCTTTAAGTAATTGCTGAATCTTTGATAGTGGCATTTCTAACCGGCGCAATAACATAATCACGGACAATACATCTAAATCCTCTGACAAATAAACTCTATAATAATTCTCCTTTAACCTGCGTGCTTTGAACAAATTAATTTCATCATAATATCTTAAGGTGCGTGGACTTAAACCAGTCAATTCAGCCAATTCACTTACTGTATATTGCATGTTTCTCACCTCCTGCATACCACTATAAGGGTTGACGTAACGTAAAGGTCAAGCATATCTACCCACTAATTTCAGTCTGAAAATGCATAAAAAACACAAATGATATTAACATACCACTTGTGTTTATATGCATTACTTTTCTTTCATATGATGTGCGACATGCTCATCAATATAAACCCAGCCTTTCCAGCCGATATGAACTGCATCTGTAATAACATATGGTTCATAGTCTTTATCTGTCATGTCATAAATCTTACCGCCGTTTTCAGTAACGGTTTTGTTGATTTTTTTATAAACTGGTTCACGTTTTTCAATATCTACACCAATATGATCGTACCATTTACCGTTGGCTGGGATACTGATATATTCCACATCAGCCCCTGCTTCTCGCATAGTATCGACTAATAATTTCAAGTCGCTGAATTCTGGTGAGTTGATATTAAATTCATAATCACGATTGATTTTACGTTTATTCGCTTTGATTAATTTCCAATATTTATCACGGATTTTGAATTCATTGGATTGAGAATGCGCTTTGCCGTATTGCGTTGCGACATCTCTCATTTCTGACCATGAGGCCTTTTCATCTGTTACAGGTTTTACATGTTCTAACGGAACATCTTTAAAATTCGCTAAGCTTTTAATCGCTTCGATTTTTACTAATTGATTTTCTTTGAAGTTAGAAATGTAATTCCCATCCGTTTTGCCTTTATTTTCTACTGTTGTTCTTAAAAAGTCTTTGTTGTGGACGTGTTTGAATTGCAGTAAACGTTTTGCATAACGCTGTTTCAATTCATTGCTCATATTTTTTTGGTGGAACAATTGATTAATTTGGTTTTGAGACACACGTGCATCAAAATTTTGATTTGTTAACCCATGGTTTGTAAACCATTGCGGTGAAATAATAAAAGCAAATTTCTTTCCTTTTAATTCATCATAATTCGATGCAAGCTCAATACCATTAACCAAGTCTGTATTCCCACCTGTACCAATTAAGAAAGGTTGACGAGATGCATTATGTTTGTTTAATGCGACAGCTGGATTAAAAGGATCGTCTTTTTCTAATTCGCTTGATCCGTAAATCGGATAATATTTATCATTATGATTGAACAAGCGTTCTTGAATCAAAGTCCCTTTTAATACTTGGTCTGTTAAAGACATGCGGTTTTCTGCTAGTGTCTTTTGATTAACAAGACCTGTAAACCAGCTGGATGGCAGCAATACAAATATAATAAAGATTGCGCCACTGATGAATATCGGCAAAAACGGTTTTAATTTTGAACTCATCTAAGTTCTTCTAAAGCTTCAACAATTTTATTCGGAGTCGCCCACTCATCACGATCAAAGTCCATAATAGATACTTCAATGTCTAATTTGTTTTGAATTTCTAACAGTAAACCTACTGTTTGGAAAGAGTCGATAATGCCTTCTTCAAAAATCTCTACGTCTGGATTTTCTTTCACGATATCGTTCTCTGCTACTTCTGCTAATAAGTCTAATACTTGGTCTCTAAATTCCATAATATTGTTAAGTCTCCTTTATAATTAAATCAATTTGCCTGAAAAGATTAAGAATCCGAATGTGACAAAGTGGAATGTAATAATAACGCTGAGTGCGGTTGTGAACTTGTTATCAAAACGCGGCGGATGTGTTTTGCGCCATCGCTCATAATAGCCATAGCCGATAAAGCCTGCCGCATGATAAAGTCCGTATACAATGTAATAAATTTCTATTCCGTGCCAAATACCCATGATAAAGAAGTTTATAAAGAAAGCAACATTTGACATCGCAAACTGGCTTTTTAATAATTTCTTTTTAGACATGAAGAATAAAGATCTCATATAAATACAATCACGGAACCAAAATGATAAAGTCATGTGCCATCTGTTCCAGAAGTCTTTAATATTCTTCGCTTTGAACGGCTGGTTGAAGTTAGGCGGCGTTTTAATACCGTAAATATAGCTGAATGCTATCGCAAACAAACTGTAGCCTGCAAAGTCAAAGAACAAATACATACTATAGGCATACATGTACACCCAATAATTTGTAAAGCCGTGTAAATTCGCTTGAAGCGGTGTCGCACCGTATTGGTTCACAAAATACGCAATAATATATTTGTAAAGGAATCCGAGCATAATCATATGCACTGCTTTTAAAATCAAGCCGCGGTATTCGTCTTTCGTCGGTACCTTTTTATCATCTTTTACAAAACGTTTGTAGCGGTCAATCGGCCCTGATGAAATAGTCGGGAAGAAAGAAATGAATTGGAAGACTTTGCCCCATTTGATTTCTTTGATTGAACCGTCTCTGATTTCCATGATTAACTGCACACTTTTGAATGTAACATAAGAGATTCCTAAGAAACCTACAAATTGAATCAGTTTATGCTCATGGAATTGAATTTGCTGACCGCCAAGCCATGTACTTGTTAAGACTTTAACAATTGCTAAAGGCAAGATGGATAAGGCCATCACGATAAAGAATTTCAAGAATGTATTCTTTTTAGGACGTGAATGGTAATACCACATAATCAGCAAGGCTTGCCATAATACATAGATAACAAAACTAATCAGCTGAATACTTAAATACTTTTGTCCGAACAAGTTGAGCTTGTCAGAAGAAAAGATAAGCACAATCATAATTGCAGTACTTATACCATTATAGATATAGCTTCGCTTACCTAAGAAACCTAAAATAATAACAGGTATAAGAATAATAAATGCAATCAGGAAGAAACTAAACGTACCATAAGGAATCATTAATTAATTTCCTCAGCAATTTTCTTACGGTCTAGTTTTCCGTTGTTCGTTAACGGCAATTGATCCATCCATACAAATTTTCTTGGAATCATGTATTCGGGTAAGCTGGATTTTAATGCTTGTTTTATATCGTGCGAAAGCTGCGCACTGTCTTCAACTGTTTGTGCCGGTACAACAGCACCGATTAATTGAGTGACTTTTCCGTTTTTATAAACCGGTACAACAACCGCTTCTCTCACTAAATCAGATTGACGCAGCACTGACTCGATTTCTTCGAGTTCCATACGATAACCGTTCATTTTGATTTGGAAGTCGATTCGTCCTTGGATGAACCAATGATGATGTTCGAATTTAGCTTTGTCTCCGGAACGATACACACGTTGTCCGTCTGTTTCGCTGAAGACTGCTTGGTTTTTCTCTTCGTTTTTCAAATAGCCTGCACTGACACTATTCCCTGCAATCAGCAACTCGCCTTCTTCTGTAGTTGATAGTGTCGTACCAGGTCGTGCTTGTCCGACAGGAAGCGGATTGAAACGTTCTAGTACGGATTCTGTAATTTGTACACTTGTCACCGCTACGGTAGCTTCCGTCGGTCCGTAAGTATTGTAAATCACAGATGAAGGGAAACGCTGTGCTAATGCTTTAGCTGTACGGTGCGGCAAGATTTCTCCGCAGAAGAAAAACTCTTTCAAACTTGGATATTGTTTTTCATCTAATGTTGGTAAAAGCAGACACATTTCGATAAATGACGGTGTTGAAACCCATACATTAATCGGTGTAGCTTGCAGCATATCATTAAGCAGTTTAGGCTTCTTAATCATATCCTTATCTACTAAGTTCAAAGTTCCGCCTGTGACAAGCGATGGATAAACGGCCATTACAGACAAGTCGAATGAAAACGGTGCTTGGTTCAGCCATTCCAATCTTTCTCCGAACTGATTGAGCGATTTCATCCATTCCGCAAACTCTACTAAGCTGCCGTATTGAATTTGAACACCTTTAGGTTCGCCTGTAGATCCAGAAGTGAAAATCGTATATACGATATCTTCTGCTTTCATTCGAGGTTCAAACGCAATATTTTCAACCTCATCCAGAGATGCTGTTGTTAATACTGTACCTCGCTCGAATGCTAATTGATGGTTGGATACATCAAAGATAAATTCAGGCTGTGCTTTGTTGATAATCATTGCTGTACGATCATCTGGTACTGATGTGTCGATCGGCACATAGCCGCATCCCGCTTTAATACCTGCCAGCATACCCGCAATCATATAAGGCGACATATGACCATATAGTACGATGGGTGTCTTGCTGTCTTGTATCAATGATGCTAATTTGTTTGATAACTCATCCAACTGTTGATAAGTTAATGTTTCGTCTATATGTCTTACTGCTATAGTATCAGGTTGGTTTGTCGCAATACGTCTTAGTGCACTAATAATTTCTGTCATAACTATACTCCCTTAATTAGAATTCATTGTAAATAAAGTTGTTGTGTGTGTCTCCTGAGCCATATATCAGATACAATGTAATGAATATCGCTAAATAAAGAGCAGTCAATAAATATGGTTTTAATTTGTTAAAAGTTTCCGAAGTTGCTTTGGGTTCTTTTGATTTCATCTTACACCCCTCTTATCAGGTAGTTAATCTTTTTTACTTCGACTCAATCATTCCTGTCGAACGTCTTTCCCAATTCAACAAAAATATAATTCATTATAATCTTTTTCTCATGTATTTTCAATTGTATC
The DNA here is from genome assembly GCF_025561445.1 of Staphylococcus sp. IVB6181. NCBI lineage: Bacteria > Bacillati > Bacillota > Bacilli > Caryophanales > Staphylococcaceae > Staphylococcus > Staphylococcus sp. IVB6181. Next base: position 2,185,638 of record NZ_CP095096.1, read on the forward strand.
ATTGAAAAATAAAGCATTATTTTACCGATTTCAAGCACCAACACAACTGTGTCAAACATAGCTGCATGCTTTTCATGTTTTTGCATTGATATGCATTCATGCGATTATCAATAAATTTTGAGCATTTACATTTTACTTCTATTCCTCTTGAAATACAATCTTTACTCACATAACATTATTGTAATACTTTTTACATCCCCTTAAATCATGCTTTGGACTTACACCTATTTACACAGAAAAATGCAGTTTTACCTACTGTGCATCAGTCTGTAAAACTGCATTCTCTCTTTTTTTATTTATCAGTAACAGGCGTAATTGCAGGTTGTCCTTGCAACACTGATTTCACATTATTGATTGACAACTGAATCATTCTGTCGCGTGTCACGACCGTCGCACTGCCGATATGCGGCAAGGCGATGACGTTTTTAAATTTAAGCAATGGATGATCTGCCGAAATCGGTTCATCTCTGAAGACATCAAGTCCCGCTCCGCCGATTTCGCCGTCTTCTAATGCTTGAATCAAATCTTCTTCAACGACAGTTGCCCCGCGTCCGATATTGATAAAGATTGCATCGTTACGCATTTTTTTAAATGCTGCTGCGTTGAATTTTTCTTTAGTTTGCGGTGTTAATGGTGCTGTACAAACGACAAAGTCGCTGTTTTCAAGCAATTCATCAAATGATACATACAATACACCGAGTTCTTTTTCAGCTCTGCGGTGGCGGCTGCGGTTATGATACATCACATTAGCCTCAAAGCCTTTCAAACGGCGGGCAAAAGCTTTGCCGATATCTCCCATACCGAAGATACCGATATTAGAGCCGTGCACATCTTTGCCTGCTAATAAGTACGGTCCCCAGCTTTTCCATTCGCCGTCTTTGACATATTGTTCAGCTTCTACAATTCTGCGTGCTGTCGCAAGCATCAAAGTAAAGCCGAGTTCTGCAGTAGTCTCTGTCAAGACACCTGGTGTGTTGGTTACAGTCACACCTTTTTCTGCTGCTAAAGCAACATTGATATTGTCATAACCTACTGCCATATTGGCTACAATTTTTAAATGCGGCGCCGCTTCTAATGTTTCTTCATCGATTTTTTCGCTTAGCGTAATAAATGCTGCTTCCGCATCTTTGATTTCTTCTAAAAATTTATCGCGCGGCATCGGAACGAATTCTTCATCCCACATTTCTACATCCGCAAATTCTTTTAACTGTTGTACAAATTTGTCTGGTACTTTACGTGTCACTAACACTTTGGTCATCGTAACACCTACCCTTCTAAGTCTTTTAATACTTCATTCAAGTCTTTGAATGTGTACGTTGGTTGTGTTGGCTTCTCTGCGAGTTCTTCTTTGCTGATTACACCTGTTTGTACATGAATCGTGTCGATCCCGGCATTAATACCTGACATGATATCTGTTTCGTATAAATCACCGACCATCGCAACGTCTTCTTTAGGTAATCGGATGACATCCATAGCCATATCCATGATAATCGGCTGCGGTTTGCCGATAAACGTCGGCTGTACTTTTGTCGACACGGCAATCACACTCGTGATCGCGCCGTTGCCTGGCAAGAAGCCGCGTTCATTCGGAATTGAAATATCTTGGTTAGTCGAAATAAATTTCGCACCGTTGCGCACACCAAGTGTCGCTTGTGAAAGCTTGTCGTAATTGACATGCGTATCTAAACCAACAACGACATAATCCACATGCGTGTCGTCTATAAGTGTTAAACCTTGATTCAGCAGTGCTGTACGGATACCGCCTTCGCCGATTACATAAATCGACGCATGTTCGTTTTCTTTTTTAATATAGCTTGCTGTTGCTAAAGCAGAGGTAATCACTTCTTCTGGTTTCGCTTCAATATCAAACTCAGCCAGTTTCTTCACAACATCCTCCGGCACCTTTGTAGAGTTGTTTGTCACATAAAGATGCGGGATGTTATTTTGATTTAGATAATCAATGAATTGTTTGGCACCGTCAATCGGATCAGCGCCTTTATACATTGTGCCATCTAAGTCAATCAGATAACCTTTGTATTGTTTCATCTATTTCTTATCTCCTTTTCCAAATGCTGTAACAGGTACATTTTCATTATTTAAGAAATTGACAACTTCATCAATGAAATTTTTGTAGTCTTCAAGCGAAGCATCAAATAACGGGATCAGATCATCTGTATCCAATTGATCATATTGATGTACAAAGCGTTTGCGTACATCTACAGTTTTATTTATACCCTGTTGTGTTTTTGCAGAAATCACTTTTTCTAATTCTAGAATATCGATCACATCTTTATAATTTCCCGGATCTCTCAATACAAATGCATCAATCACCATGTTGCCGATATCTACTGAAGACTCTATGAGCATTTGTGCAATACGCTCAAATGCATAATGGTTCTCTTTATTTTCTGAATAATCTTCTGTTAATTTTTGTAAGTAATTCAGTTTATACGTCAATTTATCTTTATCAACAAAATACATATTCTTCATCTCCTCATCCCCTCAATCATATCACATCTTTGCAGTACAAATCATTTCTGTATATACTTGAGAAAACAACATGTACAAAGGAGTCAAAGAAATCATGATAGATATGTTTTTATACGATGATAACGAAGAAGCTGATGTACAATATGTAGGTATGGTCGGTGAAGAGAACCGTTATGATTTAATGCTCTTTCAAACCAACCGTCATTACGGGAAAGTATTAGTCTTAAATATGCAGACGAATAAATTCGGAATCATTGGTCCGGATGATTTAGCAGAAGACGGCTACATCTCTTATATCTTAGGTGTCAGCGAAGCAGAAGGCGAAGAACTGACTGAATACTTGAAAGATGTTATCCCGAGCGGTACTTTCGACAGCGGGGAATATTAAAATAATTGTTTTAAACATACTAAAGGACAGCTGGTACTTCATCAGCTGTCCTTTTTCTTATGATCATTCGGAAGACTCGGTGCTATTTTTACATCATGCAGCTTATCACTTTTTAGAGCGTCCTCTTTATGCTGTGCATGTAATTTTTTTAATTCTCTTTCAGGTATGCGTCTTAAAATAAAATAGGCACATCCGAAATTACAGAACTCTAATAAATAGTCTTGTATTGTCGCAAAGCGTTTGCTGATTTCAACTTTTTTGTTGGAATCTTTGTAAAATCCTTTTAAGCGCAGCTGATCATAACCGAAATCGCCGACTACATAGTCATATTTATCTAATATCTCTGAATAGCGGTCCGCAAATTGTTCTTCATCAAAACAATCACGATACTCTTCTATCATTTCAAAATATTTATCTCCTGCTTTAATCATCTATGTCACCTAACAATTCTATTTTGATTGTTTCTTCTTTTTACTCAGTGTAGTACACAGTTTTAACGTGATGCATACTTTTTGCCTATGCACACGTAGGACTTATCTCACATTATACAACAAAACGAGTGTGAAACAACGAAAGAAGCGGACTGATGCAGTCCGCTTCCCCCTATTGTTATTCATTCATTTCTATTACGCTTCTGAAGTAGATTCGTTTAATTTTTCTTCACCGATACGTTGTCTTTCTTTTGCAGCTTCGTTTACTTGCTCATCTGCATGGTAAGAACTACGTACTAATGGTCCAGCTTGGCAATGTTTGAATCCTTTATCCATTGCTACTTTTCGTAATTTGCCGAATTCTAATGGTGAATAGTATTTTTCAACTTTAAGGTGTTTGCGTGATGGTTGTAAATATTGACCGATTGTTAAGATATCAACATCTGCTGCACGCAAATCATCCATTGTTTCATGTAATTCTTCGATTGTTTCGCCTAAACCAACCATGATACTTGATTTAGTCGGAATATCTGGTTGTAATTCTTTAGAGCGTTTCAAGAATTCTAGAGTACGATCATAAGTTGCACGCGCACGTACTCTTGGTGTTAAACGACGTACTGTTTCGATATTGTGGTTTAAGATATCAGGTTTTGATGCCATTAATGTTTCTAATGCATCATAGTCGCCGCCCATGTCTGACGGTAAAATTTCGATTGTCGTATATGGATTGCGTTCTCTTACTTTTCTTACAGTTTCAGCGTAAACGTTTGAACCTGCATCACGTAAATCATCACGCGCAACCGCTGTGATAACAACGTGTTTTAAGTTCATCATTTCAACTGATTCTGCAACACGTTCTGGTTCACCTAAGTCTAATTCGTTCGGCAAGCCTGTTTTAACTGCACAGAAGCGGCAAGCACGTGTACAAACTGCACCTAAAATCATAAATGTAGCTGTACGGCGCTCACCCCAACATTCATGTATATTCGGACACTTTGCTTCTTCGCAAACAGTGTTTAAATTCTTTTCACGCATCATCTTTTTCAGACCAGTATAGTTCTCGTTCGTGTTTAGCTTTATCTTCAACCAATCTGGTTTACGTAAAATTTCATCATTTTTAGTAGCCATAACAACACATACCCTCCTGTGTACTTATCTTCATACTATTATAACGAATTTATCAGAAAATGAAAACGCTATTACCTATAATTCATAATTCTAATAGTTTCTTTTTGAAAATATCTCTTAAAAACTCTGGCATCAAGTACTCTGTAGGCAGATTTTTGAACAGAGGAAAATAACGTCCGAACGTATACATATCTACTGTACCTAAAGTATAGACATGGTCATCATCGATTTCTTTGCCTTGTACAAAGAAACGCGCTTCTGACTCGATATAGCCCATATTATACAAAATATAGCCGCCGAAGATATCTCCTCTGAATCCAAGCCCTTGTGCGTGTTCATGCATATAAGCCTGCTCTTCAGCTGTTAAGATAACTTGTTTCAAATCTCTGCCAGTAATTTTAATTCTTACTAAATTAATCGGATGCGGCAGCATTTGATGTACATCAAACTTTGTCACTTTTGGCCCTTCAAGACCTTTAACGACTAAACCGGCATTGATAATCGCACAATCCGCATGCGTAAATTCATACACACTTTCTGCAAGCAGATAACCGGTTTTCGTAATTACATCTGTTCTTCTCGGCAAGCTGACCGGATGATCGACTACCGGGTCGCTCATTAGTGCTTTGCCTTCTTCTTTGAAGTGCGTCTCTACTTGCGGCAGTGTTTCAACAGGATGAATCACCGCTTCTTTATGTACAACTTTATGATTTTCGATTTCCAGAGTGACCTCGCCTAAAAAATGACCGTATTTTCCGGCCGCTGCCATCAGCACCCCGTTCTTCATTTCTCCGCGTTCGAAATAATGGTGCGTATGGCTGCCGAAAATCACATCGATTTGAGGCAATGCTTCGCATAATTTACGGTCAAAGAAGATACCGCAATGACTCATAACCATCAATACATCATACTGTCCTTCTTGCTTGTCGATTTCATCTTTAATCGCAGCCATCGGATCCGTTACTACCCAATCAAGCGCTCTGTAAAATGGTGTAAACGGTGCAGTTGCTGCGACAAATAAAATACGCGTGCCTTCAATTTCCGTAATATAGCTCGATGTCAGATGATGCGGCAAGTTGCCCGCTTCATCAAACACGTTGCTGCAAGTCACCGTAAAGTCTGCATCATGATATAAGGCGTTTAATGCTTCGTGCGAAATGGTCATTCCTTCATTATTGCCGATTGTCGCAATGTCGCAATGTGCTGCATTCAGCAGCTCAACATTCTTATGGCCAAGCGTTGCTTCTGTCACGGGTGCTGATAAATCAACATGGTCGCCGATATCGATATAAAGCGAAGGATGGTCTAATAACGGTCTGTGTTCTGCTAAATAAGCAGCAATTCGCTCATAGTCATGAAGGTGACTATGAATATCATTCGTATGATAAATCGTTAACTTCAAACTCGGACGCCTCCTCTATAGAAATGATTTGATAATAAGATATACCCCTAACAGCAGCATTACTGTTCTCAGCAATGCAACCACTGTGTTCGATTGCATAGATTGGTTGAGTTTCACACCCAATTTCGCACCCAGATAACTTGAAATAACTAAGACGATTGCATAATGCCAAGCCACATGGCCTTGGAAAATATGTCCGATTGAACTCATGACACTTGAGAAGAAAATCATCATCATACTTGTACCTACTGCCACATGCGGCGGGAATCTGAATACAATCAGCATTAACGGTGTCATTAAAGCACCTCCGCCGATGCCGAATAAACCTGTTGTAATACCGATAAAAAATGTCGCAAAGAAAGCAAACACTGGCGGTACATGATAATGATAAAGTGTGCCATCTTTATCTACATACGTTTTTTCATATTTTTTCTTTTCAAATACTTTAATCGGTTTAATGGCATGACGTACTAATAACAGCACAGCAACTAAAATCAGAAACAGTCCGAAATAAAGGTTGAATGAATCTAATGTTAAATAACGGCTGATAAAGGAACCGAGCAATGACCCCGGCAACAAGCCGAATAAGAAGACATAACCGTTTTTAACATCGACTTGCTTAGATTTTAAATACCCTAATGTTGAGGTTAAACCCGTCACAATTAGAATAATAGAAGAAGTTCCGATCGCAATTTGCGGTGTAATCCCATGCAGCATGTCATGCTCCACTCCAAGATACACCATAGTCGGAACAATAATCAATCCGCCGCCGATTCCGACAATAGAACCGATAATTGCAGATAATGCCCCAATTAAAATGAGCAGTATAATACTCACCATATCCCATCACTTCCTAAAATAATTTCAATTGCTGCGGTGCTAATCCTTCGTAATCAATCCCTAATATACGCTGGAATTCTTTTGCGTTGCCTGCAGCGTGACCGCCGGAGTTATTATTAAACACCACATATATGTTTTTGGCTTTGTGCTGAATAATACGCACTTTTTCAGCTAAGTCTTCCAGTTCCTTTGTTGAATAGTCGTATAAATAACGCACATCACGCCATGCTTCATCTGTCATGTCTTGTTTGGTCCAACCATGACGATTACGGCCATGATAACGTACAAATGCCGTTTCTGTCGTAATACGATTGACGAGCGGTGCTGAACCTTCGCCGACTTGCGGTTCATCCACAATCGCATGAATGAGCTGCTGCTCCGTTAAGAATTCTAATGTGTGTTCTTTCATGCCGTCTTTAAACCAAGTTTGATTTCTGAATTCGATACATACAGGGACATCTTTAAGTTGTACTCTGACGTATCTAATATAATTAATGTTTTGTGTTTTGCAGTCAAACCATGGCGGAAATTGAACTAAGACCATCGCTAGTTTATCCGCTTCGATTAATGGCGCAATCATTAATTTAAAATCTTCAAATAAGCCTTCACGTGTGTCCGCAAAATCTTTATAGTCTGCGTGCAACGTGAGTGCTTGATGGATTTTAACGACGAATTTGAAGCGGTCCGGTGTTTCTTTAATCCATTTTCGGATATTGCGTTCAGGTTGAATCGCATAATACGATGCATCCAATTCTACCACTGGAAAATGACTCGCATACGTCTTTAATTTATCAGTTTTTCGACTTAGATCAGTATACAGGGAATCATGATCTCCCCAACCTGTCAGCCCTATCTCTATCATACTTAATCACCAGTTTCATTCTATCATATTTTAACCTACGACCTTATCTGAACGACCTTTCTCTCGAATCGAGTAGGAGAGTAATCATTAATTGAATACTCGTCCTCTCACACCACCGTGCGTACGGTTCCGTACACGGCGGTTCAATATCTTGCGTAAGCAGACTCTGCGAGTCGGGCTAGTGGTACTAGACCCCACTTGTAGAGTCTATTTGTTGTAAGCGCATGATGAACCTCATGCGTTTTGGAAAGCCTCCAATACTTCTTTCTTGAGTTCGCAATACGCATGGCACCATTGTGGTCTAATCCGTATTTTCGAAGCATTTTGTATTTTGTTTTGACCTTCTTCCATCGCTTTAAAATAAGTTGTCTGATTCGATGGTTCAACCACTCTTGCATTTCGCGGATAAATCCTTTAACAAAACCTCTGCCAAAATAGTTTATCCAACCTCTAGTAATCGCGTTGATTCCTGTTATAATTTCAGTAAATGTGCCAGGTCTATTTCTTCTTGTGACCCACTTTAATTTGGCTTTTAAATTTCTTTTTGCTTCCATAGTGGGTCTGAAACGACAAGTGCCATTTATTTTCGTTATCAGACAACTCAAGAACTTTAAACGTGTGGGAGAGCCTACCTTACTTTTATCTTTATTCACTGTTAATTTCAGGTCCTTTTCGATAAAGTTTGTGATACTCTCCATAACACGTTGTCCGGCACGTTTTGATTTAACAAAGATGACGAAGTCATCTGCGTATCTCACAAAACGATGTCCGCGCTTCTCTAATTCTTTATCCAGCTCATGCAAATAGATATTACACAACAAGGGAGATATAATCCCACCTTGAGGGGCGCCTGTCTTTCTTTCTGCGTATTCGCCAGACAGGTCTGCAGACCCGCTTTGTAAACTTTTGCGGATAAATTTAGAGATAGCTTTATCTTGTATAAAGCGTTCAAACAAGTACATCAATTTGTCATGGTTCAACGTGTCAAAACATTGTTTTAAGTCACAGTCTACGACTGTGTGATAACCCTCCTCATAGTATTGGATACATTGTTTTAATGCAGTACCTGTACTATGATTTGGTCTAAACCCATGACTATGTTTCGAAAACTGGCGATTTATCATCGGTTCGATAACTTGTTTGATTGCTTGTTGGATAACTCTATCCCTTGCGACGGGAATTCCAAGAATTCTCTTTTTGCCATTCGGTTTTGGAATGGCTACTTTCTTAACTGCTTGCGGTTTATACGTACCGTTAAGCAGTTTTCCTTTTATCTGTGGATAGAATTCTCTGAAGTGAGCATGTAACTCTTTAACCTTCATCCCATCGATTCCAGGAGAGCCATTATTTTTAACAACTTTCTTGATTGCTTTCTCTATGTTGTTCTTTCTTACAACAAGTTCCATCAGTGATGGAGTCTCACGATACATTTCTTTCATATCAACTAAGATTTACTGTACACATCTGCTTATCTTTTTCGTTCCACTACTTATCTTCCACAGACTGCCAATTTGCATTGTTTTCGGTACTTCGTAAATCTATAACCTCCATTCTTTACTTTGTATTTAATATTGTTCAGTCCTTCGGTACATTTTCCCTACTATGACTTCTGCTGACTTCTCATAATTCGTTGTTACTACGATTCGAAGAATCGCTTATGAGACCTCCTCGGGTAAGATTAACCACTTTCCACTCATGTCATTGCATCATTTACTCATACGAATTCGGGCAGTATCGGACTTTGTTTTGTTAAGCAAACTCATCCGTTCGCATAAGCCTTGATATGATGTTTCTATTCGTCAATGCGAGTGTTTGCGTCCGACTTCCTTCAGATTCCACCTCGCGATGGACACCCTTGTCTTTCGCTAACAGTTCCTACTGCCAAGCCTGTAATGGACTTTCACCATCAAGTTGCTAATCATGCCGAGCGCACTTAAAATAAGTACTGTGCGTGCTGCACAGTACTTTAATATTGATGTTATTCAGTTAGCGCAAACGCATCTCCTCAATTTGATTAACAATAGACGTTACGATCTCTTGTGCAGAGCGGCTTGTCGCTAATCGCGGTGTTTGGCCGCTCCATAAAGACATCATTGAATCATCGTGGTTTGCGGTAGAAGCTTTTCGAATCGCTGAAGTCAATTGATTTTGGATAGGATACTCCGGAACTTCTCCGTTAAATTGCGATAAATAATTTACAAAATCATTTCGGATACCTCGTGCCATTTTACCGCTGAAAGCATTCGTCAGCACTGTAGAGGTTTCTGTGCTGTTAAGGATAGCTTGTTTATAAGCGATGTCTGCACCGCTTTCTTGCGATGTAAGGAACGCTGTACCCATTTGTACCCCAGACGCACCTAGAATCAAGCTGGCAAGCACACCTCTGCCGTCCATAATGCCTCCTGCAGCGATAACCGGTACACTCACCGCATCCGCAACCTGAGGAATCAGCGAGATACTGCCGATCATCGGATATTCACCATCTTGTTTTAAGAATGAACCGCGATGTCCGCCTGCTTCACTGCCTTGTGTCACGATAATATCAACACCGGCTGCTTCATTTGCCAGAGCTTCTTCAACAGAAGTTGCTGTCCCCATCACAATAATGTCATTTTCATGCATTTTACGAATTAATCTGGTTTCAGGTACGCCGAAAGTAAAACTTGCGACAGCTACTTTCTTTTTGATTAATATATCAATTTGGCGTTCAAGCTGTTGAGACTCTGATAAATTGACAACAGGATGTTCTAAATCCAATGCACGGCGGTAGGGACTTAACCAAGCATTCATTAAATCCACTTGTGCCGGTTTCAGCTTTTGCTTGTTCGGCACAAATAAATTCACCGCAAACGGTTTGGCAGTTAAAAGTTTCACTTTATCTATTTCTTCGCTTAATCGTTCTAAACTGAAATAACCTGCACCTATAGTTCCTAATCCGCCGCTGTCACTCACACTCGCGACAAGTTCAGGCGTTGTATTGCCTGCCATGCCTGCTTGAATAATAGGATACTTGATGCCAAGCATTGCACTCGCTTTTGTCTCAAACCACATAGGGTAAACACTCCTTATAAAGTTGGTTGATTCGGTTTAGGCTTTTGTTTTTGTTTTTGTCTTAAACGTTCATTGACTTTATTTTGTTCGTGTTGATCCATTTCGTCTTCGATATCAATACCAAGCAACTGTTCAATCAAGTCTTCCATAGTAATAATCGCATCCGTTCCGCCATACTCATCCAGCACAATCGCAATATGTTTGCGTGATGCGATCATTTTGCGCATCACCCATTCTGCTTTATTATGCTCGTTCACAAACAGCGGTTTTGAGATGTAATCTTCTAATGATTTGTCATGATGTCGACTCCATACTAATAAATATTTAGAATGGAATACACCTACAATGTTATCAATTTCCTCATCATACACCGGATAACGTGTATAGGGGTGGGTCATAATAATATCATATACCTCATCATAAGGTGTATCGAGCGAAAATGCGGTCACATTGACACGCGGTGTAGTATCTACATCCTTTACACGCAGTTGTTCGAAAGTCAAAACACTTTGAAGTCTGTCTCGCTCGCTTTCATTAAAAGCACCTTGTGCCCCAGCAATCGTCACCATCGTACGAATTTCTTCTTTCGACATTCTATGACTTTGAAATTTATCATTCGCAAGCATTTTGTTGATTAAACCTGTTAAACCGTTCAATATTTTTGTGATAGGTGTCAAAATCACCACAAAGAAATGAATGACTGGATAAACAAGTTTAGAAATCACATCTGGATATGTAGCTGCGATGGATTTAGGAATGACTTCTGAAACAATGATTACAACAACAGTAATGACTAACGACGCAATTCCGACATTCCAGCCGTTTTGAACTGCTAAAATCGTTACTAAAGTCGGCAACACGATATTGGCACTGTTGTTCGCAATCAATATCGTTGTGATAAAATCTCTTGGTCTATTGAGTAATTTTAATAATTTTTTAGATTTAAGATCGCCTTTACGGCTTTCCGTCTGTAATTTAACTTTATTTGCGGCAGTTAACGCAGTTTCACTGCCTGAAAAGAAGAAAGAAACAAATATTAATATAATGATAGCTATAATCATGGTGGCAACGCTCCCTTAAAACTCTGTTTTCACTTGCAAGAAAATGCGTTTATATCTATAATATTTTCCCTTTCAGCTAACGATGTAAACCGAATGCACTTGACACTTTTTCCGCACAGTGAAAGTATTTATCCCTATTGTACCGAATTTTCAGACGAAATGTTTGTAGAATATAAAAATTTACCTCTCTTGCTTGCAGGTTGTATTTTCTTCAGTGTCATCCCTCCACTCTTTGATAGCTATAATCTCACTTTTTTTAAATAGATAGCACTGACTAGTATTTTCAGATTCAAATGATACTTTCGTATCTGTAGTCAACCATTCATGAATATTGTCAACTTCTAACAAGATACTTTCTTCTTTGTGATCATATTGCACTTTACTTACAAATCCTTTAAAACGTGTAAGCGACTGAGTTGTAAGTTCAACGTACTTACCTGCATAACTGCTAAGTTTTGGTTCATCTTTTATTTCAATACTTGCGATGATACTTTTTTTAAATGTTGCTGCTGTTGCTAATACACCCAACTCAACAGTATCTGTATCTAAGTTAACATTGAAATCTTCTATGTCCATTTTCAATATTTCAACATCATGCGTTTTTCTTTTTTTCGTTTCAATCCCCGTCACATAACCCGTGTACTTATTCCCAATTATAGTGGTTAATGTCACATCATGGTTCAGAAAGTCATTTAAATTGATCACCGGTATGTTTTCAATAGAAATACGCTTTTCAAGTTCAATTTCATTAATAAGAGATGTATTATCAAAAGAAATAGTCTTTTCGAATTCAATTTCATTGATATCCTTTGTCTTGACTTGATACGTATTCCACCAAAGATTTAAAATCTTCTCACTGTCCAATTTATATTCTTCAAAAGTAAAGTATATATTAATACTAAGTTCATAGAAGTCTTCATGTTTTTTTATATCTTCAACAAAGCCTGTATATACTCCATTTGATGTATGGATCGTCACAAACTCCGCAAGGTACTTTATATATGGTATGTCATCTGTGATTGTGAGTTTGTCAATCTCACTTAAGTCAAAACAGAAATAGTTATACAATGTATATAAGGTGAATTTTTCGTCATTAAAATCAAAATTTTTGCCGATGTAATTAACTTTCATTGCAATATCATCTTCGTTAGAATCATTATCTACTCTAGAACCAAAGAAACTGTCATATCCTCTATAAATTTTGCCTTCTTTTGTAACTATCTCTAAATGCTTGTTTTCATACTCCCATAATTTTAGTGTGTTCTCATCATAATCAAAAGGTTTGACATCAAATATCACATAGTCATATTCATCACTTGTTAATTCCTCAAACCCTTTAGGATAGTTAAATGTATCCTTCTTTCTTCTTCCGATAAATTGCTCCATCTTTCCCATTCTGTTAAATAAGCTTTCTTTATGATGTCCAGTTTTTCATAGTCTAAATCTTCAGCCATTTTATTTCCCACTTTCTTTAAGTGGAATTATGTCTCTTTCATCCATTAAATATGATTATCTATTTAAGTCAACTATACGCTTCGATAATGCATTTGTGAATAAACTGAATAAAAAACACGAGCAATGCTTCTACCACATCATGTAGGCATTGCTCGTGCTTTGTTTTCAATATTTTAATTCCATAGAATATCGATTAACCGATAGAACCTTCCATTTCGATTGAAATCGGTGTTTTTTTGAAATTGTCAAAATTAAAAACGTTGATTTGACGCGATTTTTAGGCACTCTAATTTTCTGAAATTTACTGTTTTTCAACAAAATGGTATCAAAAATGGTATCAAAAAACCACCTAACTTAATGGATGGGTTCTAAAATCGTTCAAAAGTTACGTGAAATAGAAAAAGCGCTATCTGACGAAAGTTTGACGACCGAATCAGATAACGCTTAAAATATAAGGTTGATTAGTATGTTTAATACAATTAGCATTATATCAAAGATTAAAGGGATAAGCAAGAGTTAGATATATTATAATATGAAAAAAGAGGCTGCCGAAGCAACCTCTATGCCCTATTATCGTTAATATTCACCAAGACTTTTTCAACTTAAAATTTCAACATTAAAAAAATAGTAGAAAATAGAGGATCTATAAACCTTCATAGCGATATCAAGTAATATCACTATGAACAATATAATATGTTTTTTATGTGTAGTCAAGAAAAGGTCACCCCTAGGTGACCAAACGCATGAATTATAAATATCAGACACTATATTTATAATACAACATAATTAAATAAAAAAACCACCCCGAAGGGTCGCGTGTTTTACTCAGGATAGAAAGGAATAACTAAAACGCTTAATAAAGTAACAGAAACGCTTAACCTATAGCATTAAGAAGATAAGAATACAATATGCATATCATTTACATATTGTAACATAAATCATAGCATGATCCTTTCATATAATCAACAATAAGAGGACTACCTGTAGGCAGCCCTCAGTCTTGGAGATTATTATCTATGAACTCATAATATAGCATAGAATATTGGAAATGAAAAACAACGGCCTATTTTGAATATAGCATATTTATTTAACTGATTCTACCCCAAAGGTCGCCTACACCATGATTAGGCGGAGCGACACCGTTCCATGTACGGATTGGTAAATAGTATCGCTGTCCTTGCCAGTCATAACCGATCCAAACGTGGCCATCTTGAAGCATTACTTCTGTATAATCACACCAGCCACCCGGTTGAAAGTCATAAGCATGTGGACAACTTGTGAAAGGCCCAACAGTTCGCGCCATAATTGGTTGATTACCGTTCGTAAACCGCGCCTTTTCTTCCATATAGTAAGTACCATAATTATTGCGTCTCCACGCTCCTGCAACTGGCTTTACTGTATTACTTGATGCGCTTGTACCTTGATTAACTGTAGCAACAGGTACTTTACCGTTCATATAAGCTCTAATTTGCTTAATAAAGTAGTCTTTAAGCTTCAATTGCTTATCTTTAGGCAGTAACCCTTGCGTGACTGGATTAAAACCTGTATGAAGCTCTGCGCTTCTGTGTGGGCAAGATGTAGATGTAAATTCGTTGTGCAATCTGATAGTGTTTCTATTTGCGGGTAGTCCCCACTTTCTCAATAGCCTTGCACATTCTTGAAATACAGCTTGTTCATTTTTTAAAAATGTTTTGTCATCTGCACCGATGGATTGACAGACCTCAATACCATAATAATTTTTGTTTCCGTATTGATTGGCTGTATGCCAACCGACTTGTGACTCATCTAATGCTTGCCAAACGGTATTTTCCGAGACATAACTGTGAGCAATACCTGCCTCTAAGCGTGACAATGGCGCATTGACTAAACCATTTCTATACGCTTGTGCAGTTGCCCCTTTACTTCCAGCGTCGTTGTGTATGACAATCCCTTTTGGGTTATATCCACGCTTGGGTAAGTTGTACCCTTTTACTACATCTTTGACAATGTTTAATTTAACCGGTTTTGCTTTCTTTTTAGAATTAGCTTTTTTAACACTTTGTGTTGGTGATTGTTCTGAACGTGTTTGTGTCGTTTTATATTTCGGACGAATAAACCACATAGGAAAGTCATAATTATGATTGATAAGCTGAGCGACTTCTGTTTTGGCCATACCGCCGCCCCACCAGTTTTGGTCGAGTGATTGGAATGTATTATAGTTACCGTCAATATTTCCGTTCGTAACAATAGCAACATGACCATAACCCCCGCCGTAACTTCTATTGAAAATAACAACGTCCCCTGGTTCTGCTTTGAACGAAGGTGTATTAGGATAAATGACAGCTTCTCCATCAAAATTATTAGCGTTAGGAATGTCTGCAGCACCTATACCTTTAAGACCATGTCCAAATAATTTATACCAGTACATATTAGCTAGATCAAAACATTGCCAGCCATAAACACCGTCAAAATCCCAACCTTTGCCCTTTAACTCATTAATATAAGCGATTGCTTCGTTATTAGTCAGTTTTGCTGTCATCTGAACCGCCTCCATGTTCGTATTCGTTCACATCAAATCCGATTTCATCTGAATCATCTGTAAAAGGCTGCGTTGTATCATATATTTTAGGTTGGAACTGTTGTACTTCAGGCGCATGTGCTTGATTCTGCCACTGAACCATTTCATCTGTATTATTACTATCTCTAGGCTTTGTATAAGTTTGTACAATACCGCTGTCTTTAATCCCCTTGCTTGTCGGATCTACAATAACACCTAAGCCGACAAGCAAAGTAATAATTGTACCCGCTAAGGCGCTTATTTGTTCTAATTGCGTTGATAAATCTAATCCGAATAACTCAGTCACTTGTTTCACAAATAATAAAACAGCACCGACTAATCCAGTCAGCACTGCCTTGTTTTTAAATCTTAATTTCATGTTTATTTTCATTTCATTTGCTCCTCTCTATATTCTGTGTTAAATTGAATATAGAAAAAGGACTCACAATATAGTGAGTCCCCTTACGAACCCGTTAAAAAGACGGTGGCTATTCAGAATTATAGAATTATAATCTAACCATTCCTACTTGGCCAAAGTTGGGGAATGGTTATTTTTTATGGTTAATTTTAATTATTGCAATGACTAAACTGATTAAGGCAACGATAAACATACCGAAACTAATCATCAGTTGTAGCGCATCTACAATAGATACCACAAAGGGCGTCTCCTTTCTAAAGATTCAAGTAATGCCGACATAGGCATCACCTCCTTATACTCAGATAGCCACCATCTATCCAACTTGCTCGCTTTTCTATTTTAACACATTCATTAATATTAAGCCGACGCAGTGCGCCGACTTAGAAAAAGACTTGCGCAAATCCGAATGCCGCAACGATAACCGCAACTACGCCTGATATAATTGCTACTGTAATTTGCGCGTTACCTTTTTGCTTTTCAGAGATAACGCTTTGGACATTATGCAAAGTATCATCGTGCGCTTTGACTTTATACTTAATATCAACCACTTCATCGCCTAAACGTTCCATTGTTCCATTTAACTTTTCTAAATGTTTTTCAGAACGTTCTTGCGATTCAAAAGATCGTTCTTGCAATAAAATCTGCCGATTGACTGTCTTCTCTAATGTGTTGATTGCCTCTGTATGCTTTCGGTCATTATCGTTAATGCGTTCGTATATCTTATTCTTAGCGGCTTCGAATTCATGTTTGGCTAGATATTCATTGTCGTTTGTCATTGAACATCATGCCTCCGATAAATGCTATAGCACCGCTTTTAGCAGTCAATACCGCGAATTGCGCCCATGTCAACCAGTTAATCGCATTGTATATACTTGCGCTTGCCATTAAAAAGTAAATAATTGATGCACCGATACCGCCGATAATCAATAAAAATTGACACGTGTTTGTTAGTCGATGTCTAGGTATCAACCACGCTGCTGCAAATAAAATGATAGCTACAATCATCAGCAATAAGCCCCATACCCAAATAGACATTACATCATTCAAAGCTGAATAAAATTCCGAATCTGCAATCACTTCGTCATCTTCTACAAACCAAAATAAACCTCTCATGAACGTAAAAATTGCAAACCCTGCAAGCATCACAAAAGCGAGTGCTTCGCCTAAATCCGTTCTTTTCATCAAAACACCTGCTTTCTATCGGGTTATTCCTCTTCAGAGTCTTCTTCTAATTCATCAATAAATTCTCTATTAATCACTTCACGAGCGATTCGTACACGGTATTGGTCTCCCGAGAGTTCATACAAACTATTTAAAGCTTTCGAAATCTTTTTAGCTTTTTCTTCATCTTCAAAAGACGTTGCTTGGTCCGGTGATTGGAACGCACTATAACCACCGCCATATAAATTTTTTGCTATAACACGCTCACCTTCTTCTTTGTCTAAGTCTACTTGCACTAAAATAATTCTTTCTTTTCTTCCAATAATATTGTTTTCCATGAAAAATCCTCCTAAAAATTGGTATAAAAATAGTGGTATAAGTTACTCACTTACACCACGGTCATTTTTCTGAGATTCATCTAAT
Organism: Staphylococcus sp. IVB6181; assembly: GCF_025561445.1. Lineage (NCBI taxonomy): Bacteria > Bacillati > Bacillota > Bacilli > Caryophanales > Staphylococcaceae > Staphylococcus > Staphylococcus sp. IVB6181. The sequence goes on from NZ_CP095096.1 coordinate 2,203,284, forward strand.
AATTGTTGTAATAAAGCTTTATATTGCGCGTTTTCGTTCGTCAATCTAGCCACTTCTTCCAATAAATTTTCAATCACTTTATTTGCTTGTGGTTGTAATTGTTTATCTTCCATTCAGTTTGTCCTCCAATTCTTTTACTTTTTCATTTAATTGCTGTATCGCCCTCATACTGTGTGCGAGCATATCATATAGGTTGACGCCGTCATCTTGAATAAACTGATTCGGTGTATGATAACCTTCTCCGATAATGACGCCGTGATGTGTTTGATTATCGTAGTTCCCTTTGTAATTGAAAGTATATAATTCCGTACTATCGATAACTTTAAGTGCATCACCATGCCAAGGCATAATATTCTTTTTATATTCTGCCTTAGAACCGTTTGTAAAAGCAGATGCGACAACTGGTCTATATTGAGGTCTGCCGTTATTATAACCGTTAACATCTGTTACATACATTTTATTCTTAGGATCAGCGCCTACACCAAAGTACGTACCGCCCTTGCTGTGGTTAGTAAACCCTAACGCGGATTGCGTGGACATCGTTAATGCACGAATCGGTACATACGTTGTCTTTTTGCCTCTCTCTCCTGAAAGGCTTGTTGCGCGTATTTCGCCACCGTTACTATCAGCCATGATATATAAATGTGTAAGTCTTGTTTTTAAGTCGCCATAAAAGTTTCTAGCACTAAACGATCCAGTGTTCGCATTGCCTGCATTATCTGTTGCATATATCATCGGCTCGTACTCTCCGGTCTCATTCCCTTTAACACCTTTTTTTCTGAAACGAATACCTGAACCTGCCAATCCATCCGGATTAGAAACTTCACCGTAAATAAAATAACCATCAGTGTCTGACGCGTTATCTGCCTCTATAACTTTATAACTAAACTCGTTAACCCCTTGTCTAGTAAGAGTGTAAGGTCTTAAATATATACCCGCATCAGCAGTTTCAATGTTAGTCGTTTGTTTTGAACGAATATAAACACGATTTTCTTGAGATTGCAGATATACCATGCCGTAATACGAATGCAGCCTTACACCTTCTGTATTATCTGTAGGACTTAAAAAGTGGAATTGCAATGTACCGCTTGTCCCTTTTAAGTTACCAGCCATTGTAGTTGATAGACCTTTTTCAGTTAAATATAAGTTTCTACCCGATGTTTCGTTTTGCATGATAAGATGCCCATCATAAATACCTAATTTACAGTAAGGACGGTCTGTTTCACCGCCCCACGTTCTCTCAAAGAAACCACGCGACAATAGTTTTGTATTTTGAATGTCGAGATACGTCGTTCCGTCTCCACCACGTATACCAACTTTATTTGCATCAATCGCAATACCCTCATTCGATACATTAATACTGTTAATAACTTCATGTTTACCAACTTTGTTATCAATAGCATTAGCCATGACTTTAAAGTCTTTATTAACTTTAATATTAACTCGGTCGCCTTTTAATTTGATGCCATCTCTCCCAATATTCGCTGATTGAATATTACCGTTATCATCATAGTTAAAGAACATACCGCTCGAAACATCATTGATAAATTCTGATGTGTATCTTTCTAAAGTTTTACTGTTTTCATTAAATATTTCTTTCGAAACACGGTTCGATGTTTGTTCAGCTTCAATTAATACTTCAGCTTTAGAATTAATAAGCTTTTGTCCAACATCATTCTCGTATTCAGACCTTGTAACTCTATCCGCAATTTGATTAGAAAGTTGTTTTCTTTCTGAATCAGAACTATTTAATCTTTCAATAATCCCTTGTTGATCACTTTGATATTGTGAAGAAGTGACATAATCTCTTAACATTTGATTTGTCACTTCACGCACAGATTCATCAATTTGTTTAAAAACATCAACCTCTCCAACGAGTTGATTATTTTCATTAACTGTTAACCCTAATTTAGACGCTACATTCTGCATAGCTTCATTGAATTTCTCATCTGTATATTGCGATTGCAATAATTTGAAGCGATCATCTATTGCAATCTTTGCATTCTCTAATGAATTGTATAATGTTTGCAGTAATTCGCGATATTTTAAAAACAGTGCTTGTGTATCGACCAGTTTGCCGATTGTGGCTGTTTCCGGTTTCATACTATCAAGATTTGTCTTGATTTCATTATAGGTATTGATTGTATTATCTAAATTTTGTTGAACCTGTTGTTTCAATTCAGTATCAACAAAATATTCACTGTCTATCACTTCATACACTTCACTTAATAACTTGCTGTGTTGAATGTTCAAGTTTATAAATGTGTTGGTTAACTCACTGTATAATGCTTTCTCTCGTGTAACTGCACCAATATCTTCAGCTTTTTCAGCAGTCGCATTGAGCCATCTTCCGTTCCAATATCGTTTTAATACAGCAACATCAGGATTACTGGTATCTAACCATAGCAAGTCGTTAACTGGCTTTTTAGGAGGATGCGCACCTTTTATGATTTTCTTTTCAAAGTATTCAAGATTACCTGCTTGTGTCTGTTCAATAATTGTATTAATATTACTTACTTTATCATTCAGCTTTTGTTGAATGTCGCGTAATCTTTGCTCGAACGCTTTCTTGAGTTCGGATTCTGCATATTCCTTATACTCCCCAAAACTGTACTCGGAATCTCCAGAAATCAAATCGTAATCTTCACCGATTACTTCTGCTTCCAGATATAAACTAGGTACAAAATCTTCATTTTTAATTCTGATTTTATCACCTAAACGAATCACTTCATGTGGGTAATAGCGTTTAATATCTGCTGCTTTAACTTCATAACTGATAGCAGCTGCTTTGCGCTTATTTAATTCAGTAGTTGCTAAAGTACGCAAACGTGATTCAGTCATATTTTCATCTTCAGTTTCAGGTGAATAAATCCCCCACAAGTACCGTCCTGGAAGACTGTATCGATTATTTGCTTCATCATCTTTGACAGTCAACGTGATACCTGGTGTCCCATCTTCCTTTTGTGGTCCGCTGGCAAGCAATGCAGTTTTAATTTCAGTCATATCTACTGTACGCTTCATTTCTAGCAAATCTTTACCATACACAATTTCTTTGCCTTTGAATAAAGGAGCGCGCGTCTTTAATACAACATATCTTCCTTCTACACGATTACGCCCGACTTCCACATAAAAATCAGGAATCATTTTATACGTCGTGCATAACTGCATCAATACTTCATAACGTGTTTGAAAACTTGTCCAAGAAGTAGAACGTGTGCCGCCGTATTCAGTTCTATCCGAAACTTGCCAACCTGTATCTTTTAATACATCTCTCAATGCTTGTGATGTGGTCATACTAGGTAATTTACCTGGACTGTAAGGTTTGCTTTTAGAAATATCTTCTAAATAACTGGCGCTGGTTTCTACCTCGGTATAGCCGTCGATATCTTGTGAGGTATGTTCAATAATGAACTCACGATACTGTTCATTCGAATCTTGTATAATGATTCTGTTTCTGTCTTGCAAATGTTCAGCGCGCTCAGACAATATTGTAAAATCAAACGTTTCAGATCGTTCATTTATATTTTTATGGTGCACCGCACTGATAACTGCATTATCGTTTTGAGCTATAAAATCAATAATCTTACCTTGATAATCCAAAACATGAATCATATCAAACCCTCCCTTCTCTAGTAGTATCTATCTTGCCATTTAACTGTTGTATCGAAAGTCTTTTCAGGATAAATCATCAACTCTGTATGACCCGAATCAATATTAAAGAAATTACTGCCAAAGCTTTTTTCAGTTAAAAATGATTCTTCATTTACCATTACAAGATTGCTCCGCGTATCGATAAGGATGTTGTCTCCTTCTTTGATAATCATATCGTTAGCATCTTGTGGTTTTGGCAGTATTTCATGGTTAAAAGTTCCAGCGATAAAAACAGGAAACGTTTTGTCTGTCCCATGCTTACCTTCATACACGCTCACGCTGGATACAGGTCGTTTATAAAAGTTTCCTCGATCTGTAAAGACTTGGCGGTGTTCATCAAAGATTACGCGTTGTTTCTGATCTGTATACTTCCAACTTCTCAATGTAAATTCGTTGCCTACACGCTTGATTTGAACATAGATAACAAAATCATTCATTCTTTGTACTTTCGGCGAATTAGCATACTCATATACTTTACGTTGATTACCGCTTTGGTCGAATAATGTGATAATCACACGTCCTATATTTTGTGTTGGGCTTGGGTTCACGTAACCTAAACTTGCAATGACACGATTATCTGTATCATAGATGTATTGTGCTGCACGGACTGCACCCTTGTTTTTCTGTCCTATAATAAAGCGTACGCTTGAACGAAAATCTTGTGCAGACTTAGTATAACTGCGCTTATACATACCGCCAATCCAGCCTTTTCCTTCAACACTTTCGGGTTCTAAATAAACACTGTCCTTAGTTTCAGACTGTTTGAAGTAACCGCCGACTCCGCCTCCTGTATAATTGTCTGTAAAATCAATCGTAGACTGTTTGCTCCAGTCCACCATTGTCGTAATTTCAGATGAATAAATCGAAGGAAGATAGTTTTTGTAGACCTTATTAACGTTATCGTCACCTATCATAAAATAATCCTTATCACCTTTAGTAATCATAAAATAACTTGATGGTTTGAGCGCTCTCGCTTCAACAATAATAGGCGTGTCAGCTGTGCCAGAATTGACAATACTGACCTGGTCAGAGATTGCAGTGTTTTTATTACCTTTTATAGCGTACTTGTACGGGTCAGTTAAAACCACTTTTAAATTAACCACATTGATTTGATTTTCAGTTTTGTTAAATAACTCGATCGGTCCTTCAAAAAACGCATTCCAATACCATGATTTTGATTTGAATTGAAGTTTAACCTCTTGATCGTAATTCAAGAACTTGACGAGTTCATTCAATATATCGTCGTGCGATTTAAAGCCATTATGCGATAAATAGTCATTGTGAATAACCAATGGTAATTCAAACGCATACTGTTTCAATTCTCTTCCTTGGTATACTGATCCTCTTCTAACGGGTACTTCTTTCGTTTTTACTTCAAAATTAAAAGAGGGTATTTTAAACCCTCTTTGAACAAAAAGCCACGGAAGCGTTTTATCATTTACTATTACTGTATCGTTCATTAAGCAAATACACCTCCTGTATTAAATCTTTGTTTACGTGATACATTGCTCTCACGTTTATCTACGGTTCTATTTATAAACTCACCCAAACCGAAATTATCAATCACTGGTTCGTAATCCTTATTTGCAATTTCTTCATTAGAACCAACAAGTTTGATTAATAAGCCAATCATTGTGTCTAACTTTTTCTCTAACTTACTGTTGTCATTATTGCTCAACGTTGCATTACTAAAGTTTTTAGGGCGCTTATTCTTACTAATATCATTGTTAGCTAAGGCGAGTAATTTAGCTGCGTCATCTGCACGTCTAGGATTGGTAGGGATTATCCACTCAGGGTAACCGTCATCACCTAAATGATATAACCCATTATGAACAAGCCCACCAGTTTTGTATGCATAGTCACCTGCACGTTTGAAAGCTGCACGCCAAGAGCCCATACGCGGCACCCATTTACCTACAATATAGCGCATTGCTGAAATAGCTTGATGCGTCGGATTTAATGGGTTGCCATAGCCTGATTTGGCATATGCTCTGAATGATGGATCTATCATTTGGAACATACCGCGCGAAGGTGTACCGTTACGTGCGTTGATGTCCCAATTATTGACAGCATTTGCGGTGTAATTGGATTCACGGCTGGCAACACGCATCATTTCATTTGTAATAAAACCTGATTTGTAACGACCACCTAAGATATTTTGAGCGGCCTTAATTGCTCTGCGGGCATTAGCTGCACCGCTGCCACCGGGTGCTTTTTTGCCACCGCCGGTTTTGTCATTTTTCTTCAGCCAACTTGTCGGTTCGATTGAGTAACGGTTTGCTTCGCCACCTTGATTGACTTGGAAATGTAAGTGTCGGTAGTTCGTCATAGAACCTGTGTTACCAGACTTACCTACAAGCTGACCTACTTTAACTTGTTCTCCTGTTTTTTTAAGCTGCTTGCTAAGGTGCATGAACCATAAGAATGTTTTGCCTTTTGAAACAGTGATAGCATTACCGCCGCCGTAGCTGTCGTACCAACTTCTGACACGACCAGCCATCGGTGTGCGCACAGGCGTACCAACAGGCATGTCATAATCGACACCGTGATGGACTCCGCCATTAAATGGATAATTTGGGTTGGGTGGATATGGCGGAGCAGAATATTTTTGTAGGATTCCATAACCTTCAAACACCGAACCGTCGCCCGCTTGTGCTTCAAATCCATTAGTTATCCAATCAATTGCGCCTTTTTTAATCTTCTTCCACGCAGCACGCGTAATATCTCCGACAACACCCATACCTTTTGTAAGGGAGTTGAAGTCGACGCCCATCATAGAAAGTACTTTGTTAAGTAGTTTGCCTGGATTGTCCATGTAGTCCATAACGTCTCCGATTTTGTCGGATAGCCATTTAGCGCTATTACCTACGGCTTTACCGGCACCTTTAAGCTTATCACCGACCCAGTCTTTGGCATTGCCGAACCACGTACCTATACTCAATCTCGGCAATGTACCTATGCTGAAGCGAGGTGACATACCTGCACCTTCAGCTTCTTCGTATTTTTGTCGCATTCCGCCACTTATGACACGTGATCCTCTAGGTAAAAATGTAGTGGTGTCTTTTGCGGGTGTTAACGCAGTACGTCCGTTTGGATATTGAATTAATTCACGTCTACCATCAATACCTCTTCCATTACCTGGGCCTTTATCACCCACAATAGCCATAGTACCATCTTTTAATCGACCATCAGATGTTGTTCTGACGTGGCGATTAATTCTTTGTGTACCAGTTGATAATTTAGGTATTTTAGGCAAGCTCAACTTAGAACCTACCCAGTTTAAACCGTCAATTAATCCATTTAAACCTTTCTTAATGGCGCTAACCATGCCGCCGATGTGGTCTTTGATTTTACCGATAATATTCGCAAGCCCGTTTTTCATATTATTAAAAGTAGCAACAACTTTGCTTTTAATACTCTGCGCAATACCTGTTAGTTTTGATTTAATCGTATTCCACGCATTAATTAAATATTGCTTTGCCTTACTTGTAATATCTACTACTGCTCTTTTTAGGCTATTAAACCTTTTTGCCACATTATCGCGGATATTTTGTGCAATTTGCGTAAGTTTATTCTTAATACTTGTCCAAATCGAATATAAGAAGCGCTTTACACTATTAAAAATCATCATTATTGTACGTTTAACATTGTTAAATATACTTTTTACATTCCTATATAATTGACTGACTAGAGAAACGACACGATTTTTTATCGACGTCCAGACTCTAATCATAAAGCTCTTAACGCTATTAAATATAGAAGTTATCGATGATTTTAGACTATTGAATAAAGATCTTGCTGTTCTTACATATGTTTTAATAATTGCAATAACGCTATTTTTAATTGCAGTCCACACTCGAATGAAGAAGCTTTTAATGCTACTGAAAATTGATGAAATTGCATTCTTTAAAGCATTAAAAATCGTTTTGACTGTATTGACGTATGCTCTAACAATTGCGATCACACTATTTTTGATTGCGTTCCATACTCTAAGCGAAATCGCTTTAATCCCGTTCCAAATGTTAGTCAGCGCTGCTTTAAGACCATTAAATAATGCTCTTATACCTGAAATCAATGCACGAACAATTGATAATACTGCATTCTTTAAAGCGTTCCATATATTACGTGCAGCAACAGATAGAGCTGTGAATATTGCAATCACTACTGTCTTTAAGGCTGTAATAGTCGCACGAACACTGAATGCCAGTGCTTTGGCTAAACCAACTACTACATTCTTTATAATTGTCCATATTGTTCTAAAAGCATTTAACATCATTAATCCGATTGTCTTTATGAATGTTAAAAGATTTCCAAATGTCAGACGTAACATACCGCCAATCGCTGTTAATGCACCGCTAAAGACTTGTTTAATACCTTGCCACATCAAACGGAAATTACCAGTAAACAGACCTTTAAAAATGTTGATAATACCGTTGATTGCAGTTAAACCGCCTTGTACAACCATTCTAATACCGGTAAATACATTGATAACGATCGCTTTTAATCCACCGAAAATTATTCTAAAGTGATTTCCGATTCCAGCAAGTATCGGTTTAATAATATTATTGAATAAGAATCCTAATATTAAACCTACGGCAGCTTTTATAGCATTAAAAGTATTAATGATTGTTGAACCGTGCTGTTTCCAAAATGCTCTCATTGCTGCGCCGAAAACTGCTGACGTCGTTCTGATAAATGTGAAGAATTCTCTAAAAGCACCACGAATCATTAATAATGTGCTTGTTAGTTGAGTTGCTGCTTCTTTCGGCAATATTTTTTTAAATATGTTAAAACCGCCCGCAGTATCTCCGCTGAATACATTTTTTATACCTGTAGCAAAAGCTTTGATACCGTTCCACAATGAAATAATAGCATTTTTAACCGGATCTATGACTGCATGAACAATATTTCTAAATGTTTCGGATTTTTTATAAGCAATTATAAACGCTGTGCCCAATGCTGCGATAGCCGCAACAGTAATACCGATTGGACCAGTAAGCAGCGTAAATACACTTCCCAATAACGGTATTTTAGTGAGCATTTGACCAATGTTAGGCAATACTGATTTAATACCGCCGTTAAATAAACTAAAGAATGCAGCTCCGCCTTTTGTGCCGTTTAAAATTGTTACTGCACTTGCGATATTTGTTATCGAACTTCCGAGCAGTCCTAGACCGATAAGCAATGGCGGTATAGACGCAGCCATAATTCCGAAAACGGTTATGGCAATTTTTGTTGCATCACTCGTTCCTTGCAAATGTTTAAATACTCCGGTTAAAGCATCCGACAATTTAATTACAAAAGGCGCTAATGCATCGCCAATTGTACGCATAAAGTTAATAAACGTATTTTTAAGAACCTGAAGTTTAGAACCCATTGTCTCGTAACGAATACGTGCCTCATCTGTGAGTGCAGTATTCTTTTTCCAACCTTCAGCACCAGTTTTCAAAGCATTGTCAAGCAATTTGTGATTATTAGACATACGACGTACAGTGTCCGCTTCACGTACACCTTTAATACCTACAGCGTCTAATGCAGCGATTACACCTTTGGCTCCGCCTTGCGTTTGAGATAATCCTTTAACAAATGCGCTCAATGCTTTGCTTGGGTTGTTTTCCCACGTCTGCGCAAATTCCTGCGCACTCATTCCTGATGTTTTAGCGAATGCTTTAAGCTCTGAACCGCCGTTAGCTGTTGCCTTTGTCATCTTATTCATAATTTGAGTCATTGCAGTACCGCCAGCTTCAGCCTCTATTCCCGCACTACTCATTGCGGCTGAAATGCTCATTATTTGGTCAGCGCTGAATCCTGCTTGTGCGCCAGCTCCAGCTAACCTTTGCCCCATTTCAACGATTTCTTTTTCGGTAGTGGCAGTTGTATTACCTAAAGCAGTTACGGTACTACCCAATCTATCTACATCAGTTATAGGCATTTTTGCTGCGTTAGCGAATCTAGCAAATTCTGTAGCTGCTTCATCCGCAGTTAAGTTAGTAGCGACTCCTAGATTTAACATTGTTTTCGTAAATGCGGTAATATCTTTTTTCTTAACACCCAACTGGCCTGCACTTTCAGCCACACCGGCGATTTCTGTTGCAGCAAACGGCATTTTATTACTCATATTAGTAATTTCATTGCCCATTTTATTCAGCTCTGAACCGCTCATATTTGTAGTTTTAGCTACACCTGCAAGTGCTTGTTCCCACTCAATAGAAGATTTAATACTTTTTCCCATAGCAGCAATGGCGGGCAAGGTCATATAAATCATTGCGCCTGTTCCTACAGAGCGCATTGTAGAAGTTATGCCTCGCAGCGAGTCTTTGTATCTATTAACAGATTGTACACCTCTGCCAAAAGCAGTTGCATTTAAACGCTGCGCACGTTGTTGCTCAATTGAAAGTTGTTTATAAGCATTTGATGTTTGTTTGATTTCGCTTTCAATTTCGTTCATGCGTATTTTTTGTTGAGTGATGGCACTTGCCAGTTCTCTTGCTTCTTGACTGTTTTTACCTTGAGACTGAGCGACAAATTTGTATTGTGCACTTAACTCCCGCAATACTGTTCGCTGTTGGATCATATTATTTTTAAGTGTTTTCAAATGCGCATCATATGCTTTTACACTTTGACCCGCACGCGTTAAATTGCTGCGTGATAATGATAATGTATCGTTAAAACTTTGCATTTTCGCACGTATTTGGGTCATGGAAGCGATACCTTGTTTTTGCTCCATCTCTAGACGATTGTGCGCGTTTGTCGTTTCTTTCAGTTGATTGTTTAAAGACTTTAAACGCACTCTTTCCTCAGTCAATTTTAGGTTCAACTCTTGTGCTTCTTTACTCGTTTCCCCATATTGGCGCTTAGCATAATCATATTGTCTGCTTAAATTTTGTACAATCAGTTTTTGCTTCTGCATGGTGTTATTTAAATCAGCGATGCGTGCTTTATATGATTGAGCAGTTTGCCCGCTCATTTTAAATTTAGAAGCACTTATTTTTAATGCAGTCGCTACTGATGCAATGCTCTTTCTAATTTGCGACATAGACATTGTCAATGTACGTTGCTCCATGGAAAAACGCTTAGCTTCCACGGCGGTGTCTCTATATTGTTTGTCCAGAACGTTCAAGGCTTGTTTTTCTTGCAATATTTTTTGTTTTAAATCAATAGCCTCTTTCGACATCTTGCCTTGTTCACGCACAACTTTTTTATAACGCGATTCTAATACTTGTATCGTACTTTTGTGTTTATTCATAACTACACTGAGTTGATTTAAATAATTCTGATAACTCTTTGTAGATTTACCCGCACGTTCAAAACTCATATTTGCAATATTGAGCTGCTTACGCATGGTACTTAAAATTGTGTTGACTTTTTCCATCGAAAATACAGAACGCTTCGTCGTATTATTGAACTGCTTCATCTCTTTATCTGTTGAGCGTAATTGTCGTTGATATATGTTTAATGCTTTATGTTGACGACTGTATTCATTTCTGAGTTTTTCGGCATGAACACTTGTACGGCGTTCTTCATCGCTCATACGCTTTAATTGCGATGCTATTTCTTTCATAGAGTTTTCAGTAACCGCAATTCCTTTAGATAGTTCTTTGGAACGTTGCTTAAGGCTCTGCATCGATTTTTCAGTGTGTTTGAAATTATTGGATGATCGTGACATTTCGCTCGACAATGTTTTGAATTGTCCTTTGATTTGTTGTAACGTACGTTGAACACCCATGTCTTTTGCATCCATCAGTATTGATAGGCCTTTAATTGCCATATAGCGCACCTCCTTAACAAAAAAATAAAGGGAGCTTCACGCCCCCTTACAATGCTGAAAACAAAGCGTCTGCTTTACTATCCGATATAACTTGATTGGTATGTCGTTCATCTAGAATTTGCAATAAATAATAAAACGGCATTTTTAACACTTGATCCGGTGCCATACCATTCTCAATCATATCTTTCACAACTTTATCTAAATTCCTTTGCATACCTTCATAAGTCAAATCATCAGATTTCAGCTTATGCTCTGGATAAACTTTTTTGTCTCTTCGTCCTGCTGACCATTAGCAATAAATTCGACTTGTTTCTGAAGTGTTTCAATTGCATCCGGTGCATGTAAACGCTGTTTAACGTCTTTTTTAGTAAATTGTTTGCCATAGATTTTTACAACAGCGTCGATTAATTTGTCCAGTTGCTCGCCGAAGCTCATTTCAACTTCTCCAGAATCTACTTTTTCAAGCTCAACCATAATATCCGTTGCTTCATATAACACATCAAGCGGAATAAAATGAGGCGTTAAGTATGTTTCCATTTTGATTTCTTCTGCATTTGGGTTTTCTACTAATTGGATGTAGTTGCGTTTGAGTTTAGTCATTATTAATCTTCTCCTTTTTTATCTACTCGTTTAAAGAAAGGTAATTCATACCCTGCTTTTTCAAGTTTAGATTCATGTTCATTAATATATTTAATCGTTTTATCAATTGTAGTTCCTTGGTGAAATACTTCGTTTGTTTCTTTATCTTTACTTGATTTCAAAACTTCATATCTTGCCATATTTTCACTCCTTTATACGAGTGTTATTTTTGTATACAAAAATAGGCGACCTGTTAAAGTCGCCGTTAAACTTACATTTCAAATCCTTTTGGTTGTACCGTTACTGTTGCAGTTGCTTTTTGACCGCTGCCGTCTTGAGCAGTCGCAGTAATTACAGCACGTCCTTCTTGAACCCCTGTAACTAAGCCTGAATCAGCATCTACTTTTGCATATTCTGTATCTTCAGTGCTGAACGTTACTTTTTGGTTTTTAGCTTCCTTCGGTTCTACTGAAGCGCGTAATTGAGTTGTACTATCGACTTTCACTTCTGCAGAAGATGGTTCGATAGTCACTTTACTTACTTTGACATCTTCTGCTTCACTAAAATCCTCTTCGACATCTACTAGTTCTAATCCTTCTTCGTTTGCAAATAATTCTTTGAAAAATTCGCCTTCATTCGCATCTTCTTTAGCAGAATCAAATAAGATTTTGCGCTTGCCGTCCGCAATGCGGTGCATTGCAGTACCTTCAGATTCTTCTGAGCTGAACTCCCAATCTTCTTTCGATGTTTTACCTTCGATTTGCGGGTCGGAGAACATCACTTTTGTTAATCCGACACGTTGAAAAGTGCCGTCCTTACGTTCACGTTTGAACCACACTGCTACATAGTTATTTTGTTTACCTTGTTTTTCAGCATAAACACCGTGTTTGTTGTATACCTCATTGAAAATTAATTCACGAATTTCTTGAGGGAACGCATGCATTGTCATTGAGATTTTACCTTCACCATCAGTATTTCCTGATTCGATAATACCGCCGTCCGCATAAGCGTTTACAACTTCTCCACCTGTTTCCACAGAAATTTCTTGCAAACCACGCGTCTGTGTAATTTTTGTATATTTAACTGTGCCATCTGCCTCATCCGTTTCTAATAATGCAAATCCTAAATCTTTAACGTTAATAAATGATTTTGGTGTTTTAGCATGTTTGACCATTTATAATTCCTCCTAATAATTTTCATAAAAAATAGCCTCATACCGTCGAGTCGAACGATACAAAGCTAAATCTTTATCATATTCATTACCTAAATTTCTTACATGTTTAATTTGATTTTTCCATAAAATTTCACTAATTCTATTTGAAATCTCATTACGTCTTTTTCTAGCGTTGTATTCATTGCTATACTTGACCATAACATCAATTTGAAAAGCATAGTTATAAGCGATTCTTTCTCCATCTGAATGCCATTCAGGTATAGGGTCATCATAGTCATCAATGACTATATAGGGCTTTATTTTATCTTTGACATCTGGGTATTGATTAAATTTGATGTTAGATTTTTCGACCCATTGCATCAATTGTTCGTCTTCTATTAATAGGTTGTAAACTTCCGCTAAAATATCTTTCATATAAACTTCTGAACCTCCTCTTCAAAAACCTTAAAATATCGTTCTCGGGAGGCTCTCAAAGCTATATCAATTGCACCCATACCTTTAGTTTTTACAAATTTACCGTCACGCCCATAAAAACCTTTCTCATTCAAATGTACAACTGAGTAACGGTGTTTTTCACCTTCCCAATAAATTCTCACTGTTCTTTGACCTCTTTCCCATTTAGGGTCAGACAGTTTAGCTTCACCATATTCCGCACCTGTATCTCTAAAATATCTTATATTGGCTTTCACAGCCTCTAAAACCACTTTGCCTGCTTCAACTAACGCCTTATCAATGATGCGATTTAATTGTCTTTTGCCGATACGCTTTTCCAACTCTTTGCTCAGATCAATTTTTTCTGCTTTTAGCCTCATGATTTAACACCTGCTTGCAACATTAAAAATTGTTCGTTTTCTACATCGGGTTGGACAATTTTAATATTTAAGTCCTGTTGAATATATGGCGAATCTATTGAAACATAATGAGTATCTTTTGGGATATACTCGCCATGAGTTTCTCTTATAAATATTTTGACGTCATGCTCTGTACCACTATCAATTGCTTGCTGTAGTTCAGTCATTTTCCATCTCGGCACATAAGCCCAACACTCATAGAGTCTTTGTTTTCTTTTTTGGCCAGCTTCTGGGCCTTCGTTATCAATATACTCATAGAATTGAACCCATGTGTTTAATTTTTTGGTAGTGATAAATGGTTTTTTAAACTTTGTTTTCATCTCTATCACTTCCGATAACATTATTTAAACCAAAATGAACAAGGTCATCTTGATAATTATCGTTAAAATATTCGGTTAAATCTTCGTAAGCGTAACGGGTACGCGCAAAGACTAATTCCTGACCAACAAGATTACTTTCAATATCAAAATCGCCAAACCTTGACTGAAGATTAGCGTACGATTTTGCGATAAGATCTTTTAAATATTCATCTTCGCTAGTGTGGTTAACTTTCGCGTAACTTTTAAAGGACGCCAACATTTTTTCACTAATGATTATTTGTTTCATTAGTATTCACCCACTTTATACTTCTGGTAAGCTATCATCTAGAGGTTTATCTTCAATTGAATCCAAGTTCAAATCGTAAACCGCTGAAGCGTTGTTATCTAACGGTTGTGCGTAAGCGAATGTCTTAGCTGTAAACAAAATAGCGTCTTCTAAAGCTAAAGTTTGGTCGAATTTTTTAATTGTAAGCCCTCCACCTCGCACTGCGTCATATCTGTCTTTAACAAATGCAACGAGCTTACCTGATTTTACAAATTCTGACGTGATAATTTCTACATTGTAAGGTAACACTGTAACATACCCACCATTCGCAGTTAAGTATGTGTATCTCGCTCGGATATCCCATGCATCACGTGGGTTAACAACGAACACTACTTTACCATCAATGTTAATCTCACGACCTTTTTTATCTACAGAAAGACCTTTTAAAACATCTTTCATTTCAGATACTGTTTTCTTAGAACTAGCAAACGTTAACGTTCCCGCACTTTCTTTGTCCGTCACAGCACCATTATCATCATTAATATTCTTAGTTAGCCCAACAGGTTGGTCTTTAGAAGCGCCTCCGCCATTTAAAAACGCATCCTCTAAAGCAACTGAAATAGCCTCTTGAATTTGTGTTCGTACAAAACGTTCAATCCATTGTGGCCCAAACATTTTCAAATCATCAGGAATAACTACAAAACAAGTTAGTTTAGATTGTTTGAATTCTTCTTCACTGAACGCAGCATCTAATTGACCTTTGATTTCTCCGAACACTTTGCCCCATACAGCTTGCCCTTTAGATTCAGCGCGAATAATACGAGTGACAATACCTGCATTTTTAATATTAATTTTAGAAAGTAACGGGTGGTTATTTTGTAAATCATCGAAGATTCTTTCGATGACTGTTTCTGGTAATAATTTTTCTTCTTTATATCCTGTTTCATAATTAATTTCGTTGAAGAATTTACGTTCTTCTGAAGTCAATGGATCGATTGCACGCTTGGCAAGAATACCGTTGTCTACAACACGATTATTCACCTCTGCTGTGATTTCTTCTTGTAAGTCATTTGATAATGCATCAAACATTTCACCGAACGCTTTTGATTGCTCTTCGTCCGATGCTCCGTTTTGCACTAAGTTGGCAAATTTTGCCTTATGTTCATGATAATTCTTTAATTTAGTATTATTAGCTTTCATATCGCCCATAATAGTTTCCTCCTTAATTTTTGCATAATAAATAGCCTTCGTTTCTCACGAGAGGCTAGTTAAAATGCAAATTTATTAAATTTGTTTTGCGGTTGTTGCGGCGGTTCATTATCATTACCGCCTTTGTTTCCTTCTAAGTCATCTAATCGAGATTTAATGTTTTTAATATCATTTTCTAATTTTGCGACACGTTGATCTAAAGTTTCATTGCTATTTGGTTCGTTAGACTGAGATGATTGATTATCGCCTTCTGTAATATTCATAATAAGTTGATTTAGATTTTGTTGCTGTTTTTGCAACATTGCAACTAATTCTTTGTTTTCCATATTGGCAACCCCCTTCGCTTTCGTTTTTTCATCAGCAAATTTCTTGTTGACGGCTTCATCTGCAGTCAACCAAGTTTCATTTGCCATCATTCGTGACAGCTCTGTTTTATCAATGCCGGTACGTTCGTGATAAATATCAATAATAGATGTATCCACACTTTCTAAAGCATTAAGTGTTTTTTGGATGTCAGATTTATTGCCGAATGCCATTGTAGAAGCTTCATGTATCATCATATTTGCGCCATTGTGCATTATCACTTTATCTGCGGCCATAGCAATCAATGACGCAGCACTTGCAGCGATTGAAGTAATTTCAATCGTCACATTGTTTTTTAGGCTTTTTAAATAGTTGTAAATATTGATACCTTCAAATGCATCTCCGCCAGCACTTGCTAATTTAATGACAATATCTTTATCAGTCCCATCCAAAGAATTTTCAACGAATTTAGATGAAATCGTATTATCAAATTCATCAGAGGCCACCACACCATTTAATGTAAGTATATGTGTGTTATCCTTAATTTCATTTTTAAACTGTGGAATTACTTTCTGCATTATTATCACCTCCTTTGAAAGCGTCAGCACTTTGTAAGTTCTTAGTGATAATAAATTTATCAAGTTCTTGGTCATCTGCCGGTTCTTCGCCTGTCATGATTCTGACTTGATTGCGTGTAAATGTACCGGAGCTTACTAATTTATCAATTGCTTCTGACATTTGTAATGGATCTCGCTTATCAATGCCTACAACACGAATGTGTTTATCTTCTTTTAGGTATTCATCTGAATAGAAAAATTTAGCATTCAATTCAGATTCAATTTTACGCAGCAAAGGGTTGATACAGAACTTAAGATAAGAATCAATTGTTTTTTCAAGGTCGGCCATTTCCCCTAGAACTAAGGATGGAGGAACGCCAATCATTCTCGCAACATCTGTTAAAATAGTGCGTTTCAATTCTTCAAGCTCCTTAAACTCTTGTGAGCCTTGTGATGAACCTTTACTTGAATGCTCTTCATAACTCAATCCTTTTGTTAAAGGTGCAATCGCAATAGAGTTGTTTTTAAATGAGTCAAACAACATATCTATATACTCTTGAATAGCTTGTTGTTTATTTTCTCCTCTCATTTGAGTAACATCAATATTTAACGTACCTCTGACTTGATTATTCATGAGCTGTAGATTAATCATTCTGCCAAAAATTTCACCGTAATCTTCAAATAAACCTAATGAATACTGTTCTAACCTTTCGTTGTTATAGCGTAAGTAAATAACATCATCCATTGAAAATACACGTTTAAACTCAAAATTATTAATCATAACATTTGTGAATTTATGCGGTAATAAACCTAATTCGTCTTCATGATAAAAATCATCTGCAATAAAAAAGTACCCGTCGTCATTCTTAACAACAAGCACTTCATCATCTATGATTAATTTGTAAATAAATTTCTGCCAAAAATCGACAGCGTTTTGATTCTTATTTGGTTGGACATTCAATTGATAGTACAATTGGTCTTTTTCTTTAACATTACCTTTCATCACTCTGAACTCGCTTTGTGATATGGTTCGTGCTACCATCTCCACAACTGTATTTAGTGCAATCTGCTTTAAATAAGCCTTTTTACTTGTATCTTGCAGGAGTTCTAAATCGTACATCCATTCAAGCTCAGAATTACGTTTAAATACACTGTCGAATAATCCCATAAGCTACCTCCCTTCTAAAATTTTAGACCTCTTAAGAAGTCAATTTCTTCATCAATTGTCGATGCTTTCAATTCATCCGCTCTATACAACGCGTGAATAAGTGCTTGGAATCCATCTGTTTTACGTCGGATAGGTTCTTTCTTTTCATACGTTTTATTACCGTACTTATCAATTTTGACAACCACATTCCCTGTATACCAGCGCATAAGCGGATTATCTCCAAATATAATATGATGTTGCGCAAACATATCTTCCACACGCGGTGCTAGCAGTGACTGAATGGCACGTGTGTTTTTTACAACTTCATAATCAATACCATTTTCTTCAAACATCGGACGCAACAGATCCATACGGAAGTTATCTGCTATCACTTTCTTTAATCCATAGTTTTGTTGCGCATCTAAAAACCAATCGATGATATGCTGCGGATGTATGGTAGGTTCGTCCACAATCGTGAGTAGCCCTTGTTGTTCCCATTCTCTAATTGGCGGTTTTAATTGATACTCATTTAAAAATGCTTTACGCGCAAATGAATGTGTTTTCCATACATAATCCTCACCATCTCTGAATAACAACCCAACTGCTGCGAAGTCTTTTAAACTTGCATAGTCGAGACCACCTATACACTCTTCATTCTCCATAGGCGGCATTGCACGATTAGTTGCAAGAACATCATCCCACGGTGCGACAACACTTTGAGAATCTGTTTCTGGCATATTCATTCGCTTAGTCATGAATTCAGGACGTCCTGAAGGATTAAACTTAAGTGTTAAATATTGTTGTTTAACTTCTTTGAAAAGTTGCTGTCCATAAGCATTCATTGGTTTTTCAAACATCGGATTAGCCTTTTCCCACACATCAGGGTTATCAAGTTCATCTTTTTCGTCTATTTTGCAGATAAACGGAAACAATCTGTCTTCCACTGATTCACCTTTAAGTACGTTATTAGCACGTTCTTTCAAACGATCTAAAAATCCATCTCTGACATAACCATCAGTCCCAATATAGAATGTGCGCGGATGTGCAACCTTACCTAAACCACTTCGCTTGATATTGATAATCGTGTCTTTCTCGTAAGCATGGATTTCATCAAAGAAAATGCACCCTTCACGCGCGCCGTCTTTTGTTTTTTCATTTGATGTGTCAAAAAGAAATTGTGATTTAGTTGAAAGACCTTCTACATATACTTTACTTAGATAGAAAGGGTTGTTAGGTTTTTCTTTACTAATAGCTAAATCATTACTTTCAATCATATCGTGTATTTCTTCGAAAGATACTTTAGCTTGCTTTTCACTATTAGCCACAACAGACATGTTATATTTGGGAATGCCATGTAACGGAGTCATGAAGAATGCGCCGAGGGTACTGATATAACCATTCTTACCTCCGCCACGTGCCATAGAGATAAAGAATTCGGAAAAGTACGGTGTGAGTGTCTGCTCTTCGTATAAGAAAACAAAGCAAGATATAAATTTTTGAAAGTCTCGTAATTCAAAAAACCATTTTTCACTGAATTTAATATAATCCTCGATTTTTTGAGTATCAAAGTACAAATCGTCTCGTGTTAAAATATGCGTTTCAAGGAATTCTACCAATTCGATACGCTTTTTATTAGCAATGACAGTGCCGTCTTTAATTTTCTCTATATAATTTGTCACATGCTTTGGTATCTTCATGTTAATTCAGGTCCTTTCTGTGCTTCGAGTTTCCTTTTTTCTTCAGCACGTTTGTCTAATTGAAACGATTTTTCTAAAGACAGCAATGCACCATTCACACGATTCTTTTCTGCAATAGCTGGGTTTTGTTTAATGTATTCTTGACTGCCGTTTTTTATATGCGACATAGGTCCCATTTCATCAATAGCAGTATCCAATGCATAAAAAAGACGCAACAGATTACTGTAGCGTTCCACTTTCTCAATTTCCATATCGTTATCAGTGTCAATAACTGACATTAACATTTTTTCAGCAGCTTCTATTCTTTTTAATTGGTCTCTCGTAAGACTTTCTTGCAGATAACTACGTTTATTCATATACCCCTACCCCCTTTCTTAAATATTTATAATCATAATTTTAAGTTATAGATACCCTCTATCATAATAAAAATAAGTTATAGTTATAGAATCGAGCCAAGCGCCGGTTTCCGCTAAATCCTTTAGGTATGGGATTCTTAAAACCGGGGGGATTTAATAATTTTTATACAAATATTTATTTTATAATTTATTTCACCATTTTTCATCATCGTACTTATTCTTTTTATTATTTGGATTGAATGCGAAACGACCATGCTTACGAGAATGACAACTATTACAAAGGCTTTGCAGATTACTTAAGTCATATGCTAAATCCGGCCTTTCTTCTAAAGGTATGATATGGTCCACTTCCAAAGATTGGTGTTGATTAATCGTGAGTTTACCTTCTGCTTTGCAATGCACACATTCATAATGATCGCGTTTCAATACTTGCTCACGTGTCTTACGCCACTTTGCCCGCATATAGAACTTACGGTTCTCATCACGTCTGTCTATATAATCTGAATACTCGCTCATATGCCTTACCTCTTTGCCGATATAAAGAAAGACATGACACTGAGTGCCATGCCTGAATATAATATAGTATTGATCGTGCGTGTCTTTGCAATTGATAATATTGTTGTAACTCAATTATATTAAATAATTCTCTCAATCCAAATTTAGTATATTTTGTACTTTTTGTACACTTTGTACTTTTTCTATATTTTCACGTTTTTCTACTTTTTCGACTTATTGTAATCTTTTGCTTGTTCTGTCAGATAAATGTTCACAATATCATTCAATCGACTTTCGAGATTGGTCTGACTGATTTTATATTTATCCTGTATCTTGTTCTTCTTCATCCCTTTCTTGAAGTCGTTTAAGATATTGAAGTTCTTATCATTCTCTACCTTCATTTCATAACGGTCGATAAACTCTACAACTTCCACATGCTTCCAATACATACGGTATGCTTTGTCATTGCGTATCGCGATACTACCGACCTTATCGCCTGTACTGCCTTTCGCTTTCGGCATAGCTGATTCGATACCGTACTGTCCGATAGATACACTGTCGTCTTCATAGCCTTGATCAATCAGCGCATTCTTTCTCCAACAATAATCTTCCACAATCATACGTCTTACATCTTCCGGTGTGTACAATGTACAAGCCCCCTACAATAATTTATTTAATATATCCGTGCGGATAGATTCCATTAGCGCTATACGTTCTTCTTCTTTTTTGATTCTCTTTTGACTGTGTTCAACCTCTTTCTTCTTTTGTTTAATAGTCTCTTCGCTTTGTTCTATACTCTCATTCAATTCTTCGATACGACTTAAATAATACTCTTGTTTGTTCATTATCATCTTCATCATTCCTTTTAAATAATATTTGTATAATATCTTCTTGCACTTTGATTGTTTCATTCAACTCTCTGTTCGCCATATAAAGCACAAGAGAGAGGAGAGCGAAGAGAATGGTTAGTGCTATCCACATTTATACATTACTCCAATCTATAATAAGTCTTTCCTCCGGATGTCTTCTAATATTTACACCTCCATATCCTTCTTCAAAATAAATATAGGCTTTAACCCCTTGTTTTTTATAGTGGTGTATAACCGCTTGAATAGTGTCATTATTAATTCTTCCTGTATCGCTAGAAATAACAGTGAGATGTAAAGCAAAAACATTTAAAGACACTCTGTATATACCATTATCAATCGCCTGCTTAATTTCCTCGTCAATATGTTTAATGCAGTAATGATAACCCTTTATGAGAAGTTCTCTTTCATTTTCTTTTGTTTTATCAAAGTCTAATTTTTTGTTCTCTTCGTTTACCTTTTCGCCCATATCAATCACTCACGTTCCTTTCCTGGCGGCATTCTTGTACCTTTATCTTTCTTTGGTGGCGTCGGTTCTTTCTCTGGTTTAGGTGAAATTCTATGACTCTCCGGTCTATTCACATGGTTACTATCTATCTTATAGACGGTGTAACAAATAATCGCAACTATCAATATAATAGTAAATAATATATCTTCCATTTAATCACTCACCTCTGCTTTTAAATCATTAAGATGTATGTGATCGTTTATATCGAAGTCTGCAGGTGCTTCCACATCATCGTTCTGTGTACGGTAAATGATAAGTTGTTCAGTGATGTATTTAGCTGCTTCGTATAGTGTAAGCGTTAAGATAATTTTGAGTATCGGTTTAATCATCAGTATCATCTCCAGTGTCGATTAAACTAGGTATTAATTTGAGCATAGCCCTTAATTCATATCCGTTCATGTTAGCCAATATAGGACTGTAAAATTTACTTTCTTTATCATTGATAGCTTTTATAAACTCATCTTCAATTTTTTCTTTTTCTTCATCCGAACTAGCTTTATATCTTTTTATTATCTCTGTGTGTTTTTTAGAGAACTTCATTTTAGGAATATTAATCATTGTTTACCTCCTAAAAGCAAGGCGGAAGAACCGCCTTACACATATCCTTTGTCTTTATCTGCTTTACCGTCTTGTCTATCGTGATTACGTTGCATTTTCTTTTTGTATGCTTCACCAAGTTGGTTGATTGAATAGTAATTTTTTGCGTAGCCAAATGGTGAAGTAACTGCATCTAACACAGATTCATCACTATCACTCAAAATCATAAGGGGGAGTAACTTAACAATAGTCAGCGTGTTATCTTTTTTAGACAAATCGAATTTACCACCCTTTTCTCTTTTTTGAATCCAAAAATATAAATTGTCTACTAATTCTTCTTTTTCATCTTCGTTACAAGATTGATTCACTATACTCAACCCAAACGCCAATAAGTCAGCCAATTCATCTAACTGTACATCTAATGGTTTGCCTGGTTTCTTCTTCCAGTTCTTAAACGTCTCAAGCGTATTAAACCATTCAAAGAATTCAACAATGTAAGCTACTTTGCTATCTTCTAGGTTTAAAGTTGGAATGCGATCATCAAATTCCTTTTGTATTTGTAATAACTCTTTTAATTGTTCTACTGTGATTGTGTTAGTCATTGTTTTTATCCTCCACTTTCGATATTTCATATTTTATTTCGCTTAATACTTCGCTATCTGGTTTGACTTCTGCTTGTTGGTCGTCAACCATCTCTTTAATACGTTCATAATCGGATCTGTCAGCTAACACAGTGATGCGTGTAGGGCTTGCATCAATCACAAACCCCTTTACACCTCTGCTTTGTAACTCTTGCTCTAGTTGCGTTAAACTACGTCCTCGTGTGCCAGCCATTACAAAATTCCTTCATCATTGAATTTATGATTTAGTGATTGTCCTTGCTCTAATTGTTCGACAATTCTCTTGATACACAGCTTTGCATGCAACTCACGCATGTTGTCCACATATAACTCTCCTGTGCATGTATTCAATTGAGCGTTTGCGTATTCAAGCGCCTCTTTTAAGGTCATTTAAAGCCCTTCCTTGAGACGTTGCGCATAATCGATGATTTTATCCAGCTCTTTATCTAATGCGTCTTTACGACCTAGTCTTGTGGCGTATTTGATGATGTTAAACTTCATTGATGCAATCCACTCATCTTTAGTAAATTGTTGACGTGTAAATTCAATTACATCTGTTTGACCAGAATAATGATCAGGTACTTTTTCTGAATCTTCTGAATTTAATAAATCGAAGTAGTTTGTATCACAAATATGAATTGAAGTATTATCTTCTAATCTGATTTTTGCTTTCGGTTTTTCAAAATTCGGTACGCTCATTTCTTCCACAGTGCCTACATAGTACACTACAACCTCTTGCCCAGGAGTTAACTCGTGTATTTCCATTTAGCGCACCGCCTTTACTATTAAATCATTTTCACATAGGTGTAAGTACCAAGGACCAGCTTCTACACTCTGAGGTGTACCGTCGTATAACCAAGGACGCTCTGCTCTTTTGCGTGCTTCTGCTTGTTCTTTTTGACGTTCTTTGCGTAAACGGTCCTTATAAACCAAATTTCGCAAAGCATCTTTTTCATGTTCCACAATATAAAACTCTGTTTCCAGCGGTAAAATATCGTCCATAATATGCCCGTCATTTAAATATTTAATAATTGTTTGCGGCGGCACTTTAGACCTTTTCAAATCTTCAGCTACGATATAAAAAGTGAGTCCTTTATGTTTAATCTTTCGGCATATTTTCCCTTTGTACATCACGTGTTTGAAATTGTATTTAAGCGCATCTTCTATATCCCAACCTTTATCAAATCTTTCTTGCAAATTTTTAGAAGATACTTTTAAATTTTGAGATGCATATAAGATTTTTTGTGTTCCAATCTCAATCGTTTCACCTTTATAAATAAATTTTCCCATTACTCTAACCTCCTACAATAACCGATCTACATCTGTGACTTCTAAGTCATCCATGTAGGCTTCCGGTTCATCATAAATTTTATGGATCAAATAATTTTCCACATCTTGTAAATCAGTGTGTTTGTGAAATGTATCTTTGACTTTAGCTGTAAACGTCACTGTGCATTTGAATTGCATTTCTACATCGTCATTGTCGATATTCAATTAATATCACCTTCTATAATTTTGATTGCATCGTCCACAGAATAAGCAACACCTGCAAGCGCACCTCTTTTTTTAACTGTTTCAATAAACTTAATTTGCTTATCTCTAATTTTTCCGCCGGGTTTCTTAACTTCTATAAAAAATATCTGTCCATCTGGTCTGAAACCAAATAAATCACAAAAACCTTGAGGCAAACCTGTATCAAAAAATCTTCCGTCTGCCGTACGTACTTTGCCCACATTTGCTCTGAAGATAACGTTTTCTTTTGATGCAGCAATTCGTATTAAATTTTGTATATCTTGTTCTGTCATATCTTTACTCCTTTTGG
This sequence comes from Staphylococcus sp. IVB6181, assembly GCF_025561445.1. Taxonomy (NCBI): domain Bacteria; kingdom Bacillati; phylum Bacillota; class Bacilli; order Caryophanales; family Staphylococcaceae; genus Staphylococcus; species Staphylococcus sp. IVB6181. The sequence goes on from NZ_CP095096.1 coordinate 2,228,009, forward strand.
AATGGTAGGAATAGTTTGTTTTATAATTTAGGAAGGGTTTGCCCTTACTCTCCCAACGAATTGGAATACTTTTTGCAAGTTGGAACACTTTTATAAGAAGTTTTTATATATATACTTATTTTTAATTCTATATACTTTTCTATATTACTATTCCAACTATTACAAATAAGAAATAAGAGTAGTATAAATAGCTTTATATCAAGGTTTGCAAGGTGGAAGGGTTTTACAAAAACCCTTCCTAAACCCTTACAAAACTCTTCCAAATTTATAAATTAAGCTTAATAAAATTAGGATTGTACTCTTGCAACAATTCTATTCCTAAATATTGAACACCGTTTGACTTTTTCCATTTAAATTTTCCCTTCATTTCTTTACCGAATTTAGTATTCGTCATTCTATACTGATGGTTCTCTTTTGCCCATGCATCATAAGCTTGAAATAACGTACTGCTTTTGATTTGAGACGTTTCGCTTCTGCGTCTGCAGCATTCATCAATAAACATTTCAATTGGATCCATTTCTGTACGATATTCATCTCTCTGCGCTTTGACACTTTGTGGTTCGGCCAATCCGATTTTCTGCCATTCAAGATAACCCTCAACACACCATTTCATAATGGCAGGTAATTCTTTTTTTAATTTATTTGTAAGATCTTTGTCGACCTCTTTAAGCGGTATTTGCTTATCAAAAGGTATAATGACGAACCTACGCCAAATCCCTTCATCTGTACCGCGTACATAGGGCTTGTGGTTGGTTGCCATCCACAGTTTCAATTGCGGTACAAATTCAAATTCATTTTCGTAAAGTTTACGTGCTGTAACTTTATCGCCGCCTGTAAGCTGCTTGATTAATCCTTCATCGAATCGGTCGCCTTCATTCGGCTCTGTGGTTGTTACGAATCTTGCACCATCTAACTTGGCAATTTCTGGACTGGCATCCGATTTTTGATTGTTTGCCATAATAGCCTGTGGACGAATGTTAGTTGCATAATTTCCAAAAACTTCATTCATAATATCTAAAAATACTGATTTGCCGTTTCTTCCGTTACCAAGTAATACAAATAAAACTTGTTCTGAAGTGTATCCTGATAATGAATAACCTACACAACGTTGAATAAATTTAATCAATTCTTGATTCCCTAAGAAAATGTCGTTTAAAAAGTCTTCCCATTTCGGACAATCTGCATTGTCGGTATACTCGCACTTAGAAATTTTTGTGAAGAATTTATTTTTGTCATGATCCAACAACTGACCTGTAATTAAATCAATGTAGCCATTTTGTGTATTAAATAATTTAAAATCCGAATCAAAAACATGATTGTGGACAGGTAATAAGTGCTGACATTCTTTCAACATGTTTTCCTTTTTATTATGATTACGCGAATCTTTCCAATGTCGTGTTCTGAATTTTTTAATTTCTTCAGTGTCATAGCCGTCATATGAATCTGAAATTTTTTCGTTTTTCAAACCGGCAATCACTTTGTCGACTAAACCTTTCATTTTGCCTGCGTCATCAATACGCCAACGTTTGCCGTCGTAGAACATCCAATTTTTAGAAGTGTAGTTGTAACGTATAAAACTTCCGAACCTATCCTTAAGACGTTCTGCGTTGCCTGTGTCGTCGTATGAATAACGTTTGTCTTTTTTTACAGGTTTGACTGCATCATCCATAATAAAAATCTGGAAATCATTTTCTGTCTTTTCTGGTATAAATTCATTCGTACAAGAATCGATTGCATTATTGATTGTGATATTGCCGTAAGTGTCTTTCCCTCTCATCTCATCCCACTTGTCGCGGTAGAGGTTGGACTTTCTGAATATGTCGTCCATCTTCGCTGCATCTCTTGCAGTCCAGAAAGCTAAATCGTTGGCGAAAGCCATATCTGCTTCAGATTGGGAATCATAGAACTGTGTCCAGTCACCTTCAAACAATGTGGTAAAGCGTAGTCCGTTTTTTGATTTTTTAGCTATATCAATCAATTCTTCTGCCGATAAATCATTGCCTGTACCTTTTGTGTTATTGATCTGCTTTGTTTCCGATTCTGATTGAGCAATATATTTATTGTGCAGGTAGTTAATCTTTCCCATTTCATCTTCTGAGACTTCCTTAAAACGTCCGATGCGGAAACCTGTAAATGTTAAAAATCTCAATTCTTCATACATTTCTACATTGCCGCGTCTTCTTCCGCCTTTAGGCAATTCGCCTTTGACTAAGATGTGGATACCTTTGCCGCTCGGAGATATTTCTGCATAACTTTCCATTGTTTCGATAAATTCCCCGACAATATTGTCTACATCTTCATTAGCGAGATATTCCTGTATTTCTTTTTCTACACCGTCAATATCGATTCCGAAAATACCATCACCTAACATAAAACCGATGCCGTCGAAATTCTTCGACATTTCTACTGCCGTTTCGTAATCACTCCATGTGGAGGAGTCGTTGCTTTTTGCATATGAGCCTGTGTTTGGATCTATAGGCCTTTTTGTTTTTCGGCCATTAGCTGTTTCTTCAATCTTCCAACAGACCCATGTATCTCGTTCCATTAAATCTATTGGAATTTCTTCATACATGTGTATAACTCCTTTTTAAGTAAGCAAGAGAGGGATAATCCCTCACTGCTTTAGAATGGGTAGTCTTCGTTATCGTCAATCACATCTGCACCTGCAAATGGATTTCCGCCATCTTCTGTTTTGAATTTGTGTGCAAGCTCAGGGAATTTCGTTTTCTCCCAACGTTTCACATTAAGATTTTCATAAGTTTTGCCGTTATATTCTGATGTTTCATTTTTAACAGTGACACGTACGGGTTTACCTAAGAAATCTTTGAATAATTCTTCAATTGATGAGTATTGCTTGCCTTGTTGCAATTGAGCAGCAGCACCGATTGTATTAAAGAAACGCATATCGTATTTGCCTGTTGCTTTTGCTTTCCAAATTTTATGAAAGACAATGTTGTTTTTAAATTTCTGATCAATATCGTTTCTGATTGTTAATCGCATATCCACATGTTCTGTTCCGCTTTGTGTCGCATTTTCTTCACATTTTGTAATTACTACCTCGTAAGTTCCGTCTTGAATACCACCATCAAAAGTATCTTCCATGTTTAAAGTAAAGTTTGTCATAATTAAAATTCTCCTTTTTGATTAAAATATTTTTCTTCTGCTAATTTACGCGCCATAATTGCATCTTGTTTATTTTCATAAGTTCCTAAGTTAATCTGTTTTTGTTTTATTACTATATAAGCTCTCCAAGCATCTTTTTTTCTTTTACCTGGTTTTGCTTTCAAAAGACTCACACCTTTGTAACCTGAAGTATTATTTGTTGGTGTTTTAATGTTCTTTGCCCAAGTTACAGTACCATTTACATATCCGCGTTTTTTTAAATATTTATTTCTACTTTTATTTAACTCATTCATTGATTGACGAGCTTTTTCACGACATTTTTGACTTGTTCTATAGCCAGAAGCATTTCCTCTGGATATATTAACTGATTGGTATTCTCTATAATTACCTTCACTATCTTTAACTAAGTAAATAGCATAATTCCCGTTTTCAGTGCGCTTTCCGGTATCACCAATGATGGTTAATCCATTAATGATTTCTCCACCTTTATATTTAGTATGTTCATACATTTATAATCACCCCAACATTCCTAATCTTTTTGCTTGTACATAAGCCCAACCAGGCTTATATCCTAAATTTCTTGCAACTTCGTATAATTCTTCAACTGACTTGCAATCTTCAGGTTTACGCATTTCCAATACAAAACTGCTGCCGACTTCTTCTAATTCTGCATTTTCATCAACTTTATAATCTTCGCGCTCTAGCGGAGGCCATTCGTAACCGCAGTAAGGACACTCTGAATGTGCTGCAGGGATGACACTTAAACACTCTGGACATTCTTTAGCCATAATAGTGTTTTCTTTTTTATTTTTCTTAAGGCCTTTAAAGTGTTCATCCCATTCATGGTTAGTATCAGGCAGCCCGTGCCTCATATAATTACCTACATGATCAATGATGATTGCCGTTTTATTAGGTTGATATCTCATTGAACGCATGGTCTGTTGAATAAATAATGTGAGTGATTTCGTCGGTCGTAGCAATATGACACATTGACAATCCGGAACATCAACACCCTCACCATATAACTCAGCATTTACTAGAATTTTTACCTTTCCACTTCTGAACAACTCCATTGCTTGATGTCTCTCATCTTTCGGTGTTTTTCCATCTACTTGTAATGCACGATAACCTGATTGATTAAATTTCTCTGCAACACGTATACTGGATTCAATGTTATGTGTGTATATAATTGTTTTTTTGTCTTCCGCAAATTTACGATAATTCTCGACCACATCACCATAGATAGTCGGTTTCATTGCTTTATCTATCGAGTCGTTTTTATAATCACCTGTGGATGCTTTCTTCAACTCATCACTATTGATTAAGTTGACTGAGTAATATTTGAAAGGTGCTAATCGCTCGTTGTCAATTAACCATTTAACGGATTTACCTGTAATTAATTCTTGAAATATTTCAGTAAAACCTTTGCCATTCATTCGATAAGGAGTCGCTGTAAACCCAAAAATAAAAGCGTTAGGAAATGCATTGAAAATATCTTTATAAGTTTTAGCGAGAGAGTGGTGTGCTTCATCCACCAATATAATTGAAGGTTCAGGTTCGGTTCCTCGTTTAACTCTATTTCTTATAGTTTGGACCATACCTACATGACATAAATTCATGTCAACATCATTAGCCTTAAAGGTTTGTTTAATTTGATTTACAAGCTCTATTCTGTGGACGCAAAACAAAACTCTATTACCTTTCTCCGTTGCTCTTCTTGCAACTTCTGACATCGTTACAGACTTACCGCTGCCTGCGTTATGCAGGCGACTGTACCATTAATTTCTTCTTGCCTTGCGAAAGACATTTATAGACACCGTCAATCAATTCCAGTTGGTAGTCTCGAAGTTTAAAGTTAGTCGCCATTATTGTCATCACCTACCTTAAACAAATCCTCTTGCAAGCAATGTTCTCTGTTGTCTAATTGATTTTTAGCAAAGACGTTATTGCTTGGCGTTAGTATAAAGCCACGTTTGCCAGACTTCTCGTTAAACACTAATCTCGCTACGACTTGGCAAAGACCTGCTACGTTGTCGCGAATGGTTTTACGTATATCTGGTACAGCTTGCGTAATTTGTTGCCCTGCAGGCGTGTAGTTTTCATAATTCGTTTCCCAAGCAAGAAATACTAAACGTTTTTTTAAACTTTGTAGGAAACGCAAACTATCAATAGTGAAGAAGTCTACACGTTGGTAATGACTCATCTCTGGTACACGTTCGTTTTTACCATTACGCCCTAAGTTTGCTAACATTGATCTAAACAATTCTGAAATGTTGTCGATAGCGATAGTGTCGTATTGGTTAAGAATTTCTTTATTGTCCGCTAACCATTTCATTAATTCGCCCCACTCTTTCCAAGCTTCGTGGGTATTAAATTCTAAGATATCGATATTTTCGTTACCTTTTAATGGACGTTCTGATTTGTCCACATTGATATATAATGTTCTGCCTGGTAAGAAATTCAATGTGTGTGTTTTTCCTGTTCCAGGTTTCGCATAAATAAGATAAGTTGCTTTGTCTGTCTGAATATCTTTAGCGCTTGTAATGTTAAAACTCATTATTTAATCACCAGGCTTTCAGTCACTTTAAGTTCAGCACCCGGCACCTCTTTGCCTGCTTTCAAGTCGTCTGTCAGTTGCTTAGCGTTTAATTTAGGCGCTTGAGATAACCAATACTCTTTAGGGATTAACTTTTCATCTGTAACTGATTTGCTCGGTGCATTTCGCTTCTTAAACACATAGTTTTTAGAGGTACGATAATTAGTTAATTCTTGAACCTCCAACATGTCCTGTAGGTAGCCTTTCAATTTACCAGCAAGGTTCAGCTTCTGTTTTTTTAGAGTTTGCAGACGCTTGATTTCTTTGTCTATAACTTCAACATCACCCTCTGCTGATCGTTTGAGTCCGATAATGTTATCAACTTTAGTGTCCATATCAGCTTTAATTGCATCTAATGTGTCCTTAATATCTTCAAATGAAAAACCTTCATCCATTTTGTCTAAAACTTCTTTGTAACCTTCAGATAAGTTATATAAGCTAGCCATATTTACCCCCACCCTTTCGAAAAGTAAGCCATGATTTTGTCGAGTTCGTCTGTCTGTTCTTCGATAAATGTATATACATCTTGTTTAATAATTTCTTCTGCAGTTTCAATATCTGATAAACTGGCGACTGCTGTTTTTGTGACGTAAATATTACTTACAGTCGAAATTAAAATACTGATATGATCATCTTCTCTTGCGATTTCTCTTATAAACTCAAATCCGTCTACCTTGAATTTATGATGCAATACTGCCCCTTGTTCAAAATACATTTGATTATTCCTCCTGAATTTGGTAATTTAGAGGGTGAAAAGTTTCTAAAACATTACACCCTGACTGTTAGCAATTGCCCTTGCTAGCAGTCTTTTTTAATACTTAATCGTAAATAACGTAATATACTCTTCGTCGTCATCTTCAACCTCTTCAGTATCGAATATGTCTGTTTCGTAGAACCAAACTAAAAAGAATACATATACTGCTAACGAAGCTATAAATCCCCACGCCATTGATATAATTGCATCGCTTGTTATTGCACTTAGAATGAATGAAGTTACAAACCAAAATGCGTATGCTATCCAAAATGACTTCATTGTTTCACCTCTTTTTTAACGTTAAATTCTTTTAACTCTTTAATTGCTTCATCCGATAAATCACAGTACGGGAATTTTTCTCTCACTAATTGAATGGGTACTTTTCCGCTAATCGCAATAAACCCTTCTTCCTTAAGTTCATTGTTCATCTCTCTTACAATGGTAGAAGCTTTACTTTTACTAACGCCTGCTAGTATCTGTATATCTTTTATAGTTAAATAATTTATGATCATAAAGTGTCGTCTCCTTTCGTGTATAATTGATTTATCGCTACTGCGTTGGATTGGGGGTGTTAAGAATGGTTAATATCCAAAAATTCCCTTTTACTTATGAAGTCAAGTCTCCTAAGAATGGTGGTACTAATGAATTTATAATAGATACACCTTGGCTTGACGAATATGAAAATTGGCAAGATGGAATGCAGCATGATGAAATTTACCAAACTGATGATTTAAAAATATTTGAGCAACAATATGATAACGGCTTTCATGTAATGTTCATTCAGTTTCCTGACAAGATCATCATCAAGAGTAATTGGGCGTTAGATTATAATAGTAGAGAGGATAAGTATTTACCTCGCATTCAATAATTTTTAATTAATGAACCGTTTTTATTTATGGATAATTTAATTCCATGTCTTTTTCTTTTCGGCACTTTCTCTAATATCGTTGCAGCGATATATAAGAGGAGTGCTATTTTAATTGCTTTGAGTTTGCTCATTTTGTTTCCTCCTAAAATTGTTCTCTGCTTGGGCTTGTAAACCCAGTTCTTTCAGCTGCTCAATACCTTTCTCAAAAATTTAATCTATCTTAAATTCGATACCATCAATCAAAGCGTAAAAGTTATTTTTTAAATATGGATATTTTTTTAAAACCTTACTGATAAATATTTCTTGAATCATCAAGTTATATCCATCGTTGACTTGAAAATCTAACGGTCGTCTATTACCTGCTTCGTCATAGTAGTAATAGATGACTTTTTTATTTTGTTCTTGAATGTTCATTCCGTTTCCTCCTTTTAAAATAGAATCACTGAGAGAATTCCGAGAACCAGAGCAATTAGTGACATTGATAAAATCAGTAAATAAGGTAAGTGATCTTTCCAACCCCAAGGGTGGTTTTCTAAAGAAGTTTTTACATCATTTAAAAACTTGAACATTTGCGTTCCTCCTTTCTGCTATACTCCTGTTAAGGAGGTGAAAAACTTATGAATAAAATTGAAAATAATATGATTGATGTCATACTTGAAAAGCATGGCATATCAGACAAAAACGTTTCTGATGCAGTTAAAGAAATTGCTTATGCCCTCTCAAAAGATAAGCAATTTATCAAAAACATTATAGAAACCAACGAACGTGAAACTGCTAGAAAGAATCGTTTTTAATCTCAGTCCCGTTTCGACGGGGCTTCTAATTCCATTCTTTTATTAATTTCGTTATTTAATTTTTCGACAAAATCATGGCTATTTGTATACCACAATAATTTTGAAGCTTCTTTTAATGCTGCTCCGTAGTTTTCTGACTTAATTAAGATGTCATCAACCACTTCTTTAATTAATGCTTCGTATGATTTTTCAATTTCTTTTAATTGCTTAATTTTTGATTCTTGCATGTGATTTCCTCCTATTAAGTAATTTGGTGCTTCTTGTTACAATCATTGTGGGTAGGGTGTTACTAAGTTGTAATTCGTTCAATCGTTTATGCTCCTTTCTGGTATACTTGTTTTATCCCTTTATGAAGGGAGGTGTTACCTATGGTGAATTACATTGACCCTGAGAAATTTGCTTCTGCACTTGTCTCTTCTACAAATTTTGAATATTCTCCGACTTCTATAGCAGCAGGTCAAATAAATGTCGATAAAGCTTTAAAAGTTTATATAGAAGCAGTAGATAAAGCTAATAAATTTAATGAAGAGTATTCTAAAAAACAAGACGAACAAAATTCTCAAGAATTTAATGACGGATTAGAAATTTTGAATAACTTAAAATTCTAATTGTCATAATAAGCGTTGAGCATGCGAGCTAGCACCTTGCAGTCCTCTTCGCTTATTTTGTTTTCTAATAAAAATTTTTGTAGTTGCAGAAACAGTGCTGATATACGTAATTGATTAATTTTACTTGTAACTAGCGGTCTCATATCAATCTTTTTATTTTTAAACATTTGTTTTCCTCCTTTAAGTTGTTTGTTTGCGTTTCGTGTACTTTGTGGGTAAAAAAATATCCCCAATGTTTTCATCGAAAAAATCAGCAATAATAAACATCTCATCATTTTTAAATTGATGTTTTCCTAATTCCTTTAAACGATATCCTTCAGTAGATATATTCAGGAGATTTGCTAAGTCTTCTTGAGTACATTTTCTTTCTTTTCTAAGTCTTATTAAATTCCATTGCATGTTGTCACCTCCTGCTTACAAAACTAACTATACACGAATCGTGTACCCTAGTCAACATAAAAGTTTGCATTTCGTGTATTTTTTTGTTGAATCCCAAAAATAATTGGGATATACTATAGGTACATTTAGAGGAGGTAAGAAAATGGATAAAAAAGAATTAGCATTATTTATAGGTAATAAAATCAGATACTATAGAACTAAAATGAATTTAACTCAAGACCAGCTCGGAGAAAAACTTAATACTAAAAAAGCTACTATTTCAAACTATGAAACAGGCTATAGAACCCCTAAACAAGACGATTTATTTGAAATAGCACATATTTTAAATGTTAGTATCGACGACTTATTCCCTAAGAGACATAGTAAAAAGAACGACATCACAACTGTGTACAATCAACTCACACCTCCACGCCAACACAACGTTCTAGATTTTGCTAATAAACAATTAGAAGAGCAAAACAATGAAGTATCTGAAAACGACAGAAATATTATTACTATCAAACGTATGCACGCTGCAGCTGCTGGTGTAGTCGGCGAAGAATTATTTGATGATTTAATTGAGGAAGATGTTGAGTTTTATGAGGATGAAGTGCCTAAGGGTGCTGACTTCTGCATTTTAGTTAACGGTGATTCGATGGAACCAATGATTAAAGAAGGTACATACGCATTTATCAAAAGAGAAACTAACATTAAGGACGGAACGATCGCTTTAGTGGTTCTTGATGGTACAAGCTTTATCAAACGTGTAGATATTCATCCGGAATATCTTAAACTCATCTCTTTGAATCCGAAGTATGAAGATATTACAGTAAGTTCATTTAATGATTTGAAAGTAGTAGGAAAAATAGTCTTATAAAAAGGAGTGTGTAAAATGAGAAAGTACGATGCAGCAGTAATTGATTTTGAAACTATGAACTCTAAAACAAACAGTCCTTGTGAAATAGGGATTACATTAATCAATGATTTGGAAATAGTTTCCAGTTATTCATCATATATTAACCCGAAAAGTAATTATTATAGTTTAAACAATGCTGAAATTCATAACATACCTAAGGAAACTATTTTAAATGCACCTAGTTTTGATATTATTTATAAAGATATTAAACACTATCTAAGAGAATCTCAAATTATTATTGCTCATAATGCTAATTTTGATATATCAGTATTGAAATCTACTTTATCAGATTATAATATCAATTTCCCTAATTTTCTTTATATAGATAGTGTAAGAATATTCAAAAATTTTTTGGGTGGAATTTCATTAAGTATGAAAAACTTATGCGAATTTTACGGGATTTCAAAAGAAGGACTACATTCTGCAAAAGTAGATGCTGAAAAACTTGCTGAAATGTTGATAATATTAGCAAACGAGAATAACTTCAATAGTTTATTAGAAATGATTCAATCAACTAAAAAGAACCATATTAAATTTAGTAAGTTTATAAATTCTATCGATTTCTTAAATAAGAATTCATCTTTTCAAAAATCCATTACTATTAAAGAGCTTAATAAAGTAAAACCAACAAACTTCAGCAATCCTCATATATCTGGGAAGAATATTGTATTTTCTGGAAAATTTAAAAACGGTAAAGATGTTTTGCAAGTTATGGCAAAAGAGAATAATGCTGTCGTGAGTTCATCAGTAAATAAAAGCACTAATATTTTAGTTGAAGGAATACAAGAAAAAAGATACGTGGATGAAAACGGGCTTGTCTCTAAACAAAGGAAAGCAAGAGAACTAATATCACAAGGTTTTGAAATATCACTGGTTAATGAGGAAGAATTTTTGAGAATGATTGGAGAATTTGAAAATGATCAAAAAAATAACTACTAAAACTCACACTTTTTTAGTAGAAGAAGAATTTAAAGACGTTCATAAAGAAGCCATTTATGGAAAATCTCTGTTACTTTCTATATACATAGGATTTAACAAAGAAGATAACACTAAAAGTGGTAATTATTATTTCAGTGGTAATAATAACAGAATTGCTTTAAGAAGTAATATTATCTCTGAAGAAGAACCTACTGAAAAAGAAATAGAATTTTATGAACTATTAAAAAAGAAAAAGAATTTGAGCTATTCTAAAAAAATCGCGAAGAATTATGACATACATGAATATATTCGCTGGTATTTTACCGAAGATAGAAAAGTGAAAACTAAGGAACAACTAAATATAGAAGAAAAAGATAAATTATTACATCCAAGATGTAAAGTTTTCTATGACTACAGTTTATTAGAAAAGCTATTTTAACTAATTTTCTTCATTTTCACTGAACAAAGCGTACCGCGACTTGCACTTTTACGAAAACGAAAGCGTAGAGCTGGTGGGGAAAGTAATTTTATAACCCCCCCTCCACTCTGGGGCGAAGGAGGTAAATATGTCATTTATAATACTAGGTTTAATATTTATGGTTATCGGTGGTATATGGATAACTATTGAAAGTCGCAGCTTTTATGCAGGACTCTTGTTTAGCTGCGGTGTATTTATTACCGGATTTGCAACATTTATTATCAGTTTAGATTTTTTAATGAACAAGTTCTCAAACATAGGCAATTTGATTAATATGTTTGCCATTTTAATTATACTTTCAGTATTTTTATTTACTATAGTTTATCTCATCATTAATACTTTTATTGTTCAAAATAAAGAAGGAAGAAGCCCAACAGCGTTGTTATCGCTATTCCTTGGTATTAATATATTCTTTATCATACCTTTCCCTCTGTGGATAGGTTTTCTAAGCAATGAACGCATTCCGCAGATCGTATCATTCATTGTACTCTTATTTTGTTCAATCAATTTCATATTGACGTTATGCTTTGTTTTTTATTTGCTTTATTCCGTGTTCTATCAATTTATTCCGTTCAAAGGTAAAGTACATTTTATCATTGTATTAGGTTCCGGTATTAAAACCATCAAAGTTCCGCCTTTGTTAAAATCAAGATTGGACATGGCCATAAAATACTTCAAGAAAAACCCTGATTCTAAAATCATTGTTTCGGGTGGTCAGGGCGCAGACGAACCTGTTTCAGAAGCTTATGCAATGCGTGAATATCTTTTATCCCAAGATATCCCTGACGCACAAATTATTATGGAAGACCAATCAACAACCACATATGAAAACATGCGCTTATCGAAAAATAAAATTATCAAAGCGTTAGGTCATGCGAATTTAAGAGATATTAATATTTTATTCAGCACAAACAACTACCATGTATTCAGAGCGGCTGTCTATACTCGAAAGGCCAAACTTAAAGCGCAAGGTGTAGGCGCTCCTACTGCGCATTACTTCTTGCCTACTGCGTTGATTAGAGAGTTTATCGCATTACTGGTGATGCATAAGAAATCTCTATTAATCTTAACGCTGTTGTTCTCACTATTACTGGCATGGACATACTTTTTTTAATACGATGACCGATCACAAAAATTAGAAAAGGATTAGAATATTATGAAAAAAATTTTTATTAAAGAGAAAGTAAAGAACCAGAGTTATAATAACCCTGCTGTAAGAGAAATAGAAGCATTAGCAAATGAGTTAAAACCTGAAGAAATTGATGTAGTTATTGACAAACTGCAAAGTATTCGGGAAAGTAAAACACCTGATAAAACTAAAAAAGAAAAACGAATTGAAAATGTTGTTAAACGTATAACAGAAACGATTCTTAATATTTTTACATGAGTTAAAACTCAATAACCTTAAGGGTACTTCCACGTGCCCTTATTATTTTTTAACTTTTTAAGGAAGGAATGAGTAAAAATGCCAGTATATAAAGATGATAGTACAAGCAAATGGTATTTTTCTATCAGATATAAAGATGTTTACGGTAATAACAAGCGTAAAATGAAACGAGGTTACGGTACTAAAAGAGAAGCTAAATATGCAGAAGCTGCGTTTTTAAATGATATTAATGAGGGTTATAGCGATTCGAATACCTTCGACTATGTGTTCAAGCATTATTTAGAGCATAGCGACTTAAGACCTAAAACTAAAAAACGTAAAATCAATGAATACAATAGACACTTTAAAGATAAATTCGGACATATTAATATGAACAAGATTACGCAGAACCAGTGTCAAGAGTTCCGAAAATATCTAATGGATAACATCCCTTCCACTAACACTGCACGCACAATATGGTCTGGCTTCAAAGTAGTTATCAACTACGCTAAAAAATATTTCGGTTTGCGTATAGATCCTACTATCTCAATCAAACCGATTCCACGTGTTAAACCTAAACCAAAGTATATGTTAAGAGAAGAATTTGATGAGCGTGTAAAGGAAGTGGAGGAACAAGATTATCAAGAGTTATTTAAGTTGATGTTTTATACTGGTTTGCGCATTGGAGAAGCAATGGCGTTAGTATGGACAGACTTTAATAAATATAAAAAAGAGATATCCATAGACAAAACTATGGACATCTCTAATCGGACTATATATCCCAGAGCTAAAACTGAAAGTTCTGAAGATATTGTCCCCTTACCTAAATTCATTAACCAAATGTTAGCTGATCGCTACCAACGTGAAAAGGCAGCCAATAAATATTTTGATGAACGCAGCTATTTTATTTTTGGAGGGATAGCGCCTAAACATTATAGCCACGTTCACAAAAAATTTCAAAAAGCTTTTCCACATTATAACATACACACACTGAGACATTCTTATGCATCTTACCTTGCAAATAACGGTGTAGATATTTTCGTTTTACAGTCACTCATGAGACACGCTCAAATCACTGAAACGATGGGCACTTACAGCCATTTATACACCCAGAAAAAGCATGATGCAATAGCCATTTTTGATGAGTAAATGGTATCAAAATGGTATCAATAGCCGTTTTTCGACTACAAGAATCGCTCAACCACGCGGTTTACAGCTATCCAATACTACCTTCCATTTCGAAATTTGATTAGACGGTTCATTTCAACGGCATATTCCATTGGAAGTTCTTTTGTGAATGGTTCGATGAAGCCCATTACGATCATTTCAGTTGCTTCTTCTTCTGAAATACCGCGGCTCATCAAGTAGAATAATTGTTCTTCTGATACTTTAGAAACTTTCGCTTCGTGTTCTAATGAAATGTCATCGTTCATGATTTCATTATAAGGAATTGTATCTGAAGTTGATTTGTTATCTAAGATTAACGTATCGCATTCGATGTTCGCACGTGCACCTTTTGCTTTGCGTCCAAATTTAACGATACCGCGGTAAACAACTTTACCGCCATCTTTAGAAATTGATTTTGAAACGATAGTTGAAGATGTGTTTGGTGCTAAGTGAATCATTTTCGCACCCGCATCTTGAACTTGACCTTTACCTGCTAAAGCGATAGAAAGTGTGCTGCCTTTGGCACCTTCACCTGCTAATACACAGTTAGGGTATTTCATAGTCAATTTAGAACCTAAGTTGCCGTCAACCCATTCCATGTTACCATTCTCATGAACTAAAGTACGTTTAGTAACTAAGTTATAAACGTTGTTTGCCCAGTTTTGAATTGTAGTGTAACGCACATGTGCATCTTTGTGTACGATGATTTCTACTACAGCTGAGTGTAGTGAGTTAGTTGTATAAACTGGAGCTGTACAACCTTCAACGTAGTTTACTGATGCACCTTCATCAGCGATGATTAAAGTACGTTCGAATTGACCCATGTTTTCTGAGTTGATACGGAAGTATGCTTGAAGCGGTGTATCTAATTTGATGTTCTTAGGAACATAAATGAATGATCCGCCTGACCATACTGCTGAGTTAAGTGCTGCGAATTTGTTATCGGCAGCTGGAACAACTGAAGCAAAGTATTCTTTGAATAATTCTTCGTGTTCTCTTAATGCAGAGTCAGTGTCTTTGAAGATAACACCTTTCTCTTCTAATTCAGCTTCCATGTTTTGGTAAACAACTTCTGATTCATATTGTGCAGAAACACCAGCAAGGTATTTTTGTTCTGCTTCTGGAATACCTAAACGGTCGAAAGTACGTTTGATTTCTTCTGGTACTTCATCCCAAGAACGTTCTGCATGTTCAGAAGGTTTAACATAGTAAGTGATGTCGTCAAAGTTTAACTCTGACAAGTCGCCGCCCCATTGCGGCATCGGCATTTTATAGAATAATTTTAATGATTTAAGACGGAAGTCCAGCATCCATTCTGGCTCTTCCTTCATTCTTGATATTTCAGTAACGATATTTTCTGTTAATCCGCGTTCTGATCTGAAAATGGAAACATCTTCGTCGTGGAAACCATATTTGTAATCCCCAACATCAGGTGCTTTTTTAGCCATTTCAATCACTCCTTTTATATAATCAACACGATTTATTGACCCGTGACATTATTTCAAAAATAGATAGCGCTTCTTGGTGATTAAATGCTAGTGTATTACCTGCGCTGAGATAATACTTGTATTAATCAGTCTATCATGGAACTGACAAGTAAGAAACCACCTTGCCAGTTATCATACGTTTACCCGTTATTTACACTTACTTTGCATTTTCTTCAGATTCAGGATCTGCTTTGCCTTCGCGTTCCACAGTTCCTTTTTCTAAAGCTTTCCAAGCAAGTGTTGCACATTTAATACGTGCTGGGAATTGAGAAACACCTTGCAATGCTTCAATATCTCCCATATCTTCAGTAAGTTCGTAATCTTCGCCAAGCATCATTTTAGAGAACTCTTGGCTCATTTCTAATGCCTCTTTTAGTGAATGACCTTTAACTGCTTCAGTCATCATAGATGCACTAGACATTGAAATTGAACAGCCTTCACCATCAAACTTAGCATCCTCAATAATACCGTCAACAATATCGAAAGTAAGGTGGATGCGGTCTCCGCATGTTGGATTATTCATATCAACAGTTAAAGAGCCGTTATCTAATTTACCTTTATTTCTCGGATTTTTGTAGTGGTCCATAATTACAGATCTGTATAGTTGATCTAAATTATTAAAATTCATATGAGAAAAACTCCTTCGTTTGGTTTAAAGCGCTAATTAATTGATCAATGTCTTCTTTCGTATTATAAATATAGAAACTTGCTCTTGCTGTTGAAGATTGATTCAACCATTTCATTAACGGCTGCGCACAGTGGTGTCCTGCACGAACGGCTACGCCTTCAGTATCTAAAGCTGTCGCAGTATCGTGCGGGTGAATACCTTTCAAGTTGAAAGTGATTACGCCTGCACGTCTGTCTTTCGGCGGTCCGTAAATTTCTAAATCTTCAATTGCAGACATTTGTTCATACGCATATTCAGTCAGTTCTTTCTCATGTGCATGAATTGCATCAAAGCCTAAATTTTCAAGGTACTTAATAGCTTCTGCTAAACCGATTGCTTGTGCAATCAATGGTGTACCTGCTTCAAATTTAGTCGGCAAGTCTGCCCAGCTTGCTTCGTATTTTCCTACGAAGTCAATCATATCGCCGCCATATTCAATCGGTTCCATGTCTTTAAGCAAGCTGCGTTTACCAAATAAGACACCAATACCTGTCGGACCAAGCATTTTGTGTCCGCTGAAACTATAAAAATCAACATCTAAGTCTTGAACATCAATTTTCATGTGCGGAGCTGCTTGTGCACCGTCAACACTGATAATTGCGCCATGTTCGTGTGCAACTTTGGCAATTTCTTTTACATCGTTGATTGTACCTAATACGTTAGAAACGTGTGCAATCGCAACGATTTTAGTATTATCGTTGATTGTTGCTTTCACATCTTCGATGTTTAATTCTCCTGTTTCAGTCATTGGGATGAATTTTAAAGTTGCGCCTTTACGATGTGCAAGTTCTTGCCAAGGTACAATGTTTGCGTGGTGTTCCATTTCAGTGACAACGATTTCATCGCCTTCTGAAACATTCGCATCCCCATAGCTGCGTGCAACTAAGTTGATTGATGCTGTTGTACCTCTTGTAAAGATAATTTCTTCAAAATAACGTGCATTAATGAAACGTCTTACTGTTTCGCGTGCACCTTCATAACCATCTGTTGCTAATGAACCGAGTGTATGCACACCGCGGTGAACATTAGAATTATAGCGTTTATAATAATCGTCAATTGCTTCGATTACTTGAATCGGTGTTTGACTTGTCGCTGTTGTATCTAAATAAGCTAAGCGTTTGCCATTGACTTGTTGTTTTAAGATTGGAAAATCTTCTATAACTTCATTAACATTTAGTGTTGTTTCGGCCACTATATCCACAGACCTTTCTTCATTAATAATCACTATCGTACAAAATAACGAAAAGCAGACAGGGTTTAATGAATCATTTGAGATCTGGTTGCTCAAGTGGTCGAAAGAGAAGGAGGAAAGCAAACGTGTTGATTGATTCCGCGTTGACTTCCTCCTGTTTTCAACCTCTCCTGCCTAGCTTAACTTTTTTTATTTTGCAACTTTTAATTCGATAACTTCACGTAATTGACGTTTAACGTCTTCAATTGGTAATTCTCTTACTACAGGGTCTAAGAAACCATGAATGATTAAACGTTCCGCTTCATGTTTAGAAATTCCGCGGCTCATTAAATAGTAAAGTTGTTCATCATCCACACGGCCTACTGAAGCTGCGTGACCTGCTTCTACATCGTCTTCATCGATTAATAGAATAGGGTTGGCATCCCCGCGTGCTTTATCAGAAAGCATTAAGACACGTGACTCTTGGTTCGCAACTGATTTTGAACCGCCGTGTTTAATATATCCGATACCGTTAAAGATGATAGTTGCTTGTTCTTCAACAACACCGTGTTTAAGAATGTAACCATCAGTTTCTTTACCGTATTGAACAATCTTAGATGTTACGTTAGATTTTTGTTCGCCTGTACCTACTGCTACTGATTTCAATTCACTTGTCGAACGGTCGCCGATCAAGTTTGTTGTATTATCAATGATTTGGTTGCCTTCGTTCATTAAACCAAGTGCCCAATTGATTGTAGCATCTGCTTCTGTAATACCGCGACGAATGATATGGCCAGTGAACCCTTTATCTAAATAGTCTACTGCACCATAAGTGATTTTTGAGTTAGCACCCGCAATCACTTCAGAAATAATGTTTACTTGGTTGCCTTCGCCGCTTACGTCAGACAAGTAGTTTTCAACATAAGTGACTTCTGCGCTTTGTTCAGTCGCAATAATCACATGATTGAAGAAGCTTGCGTTCTCATCATCATGAAACACAACATATTGGATTGGGTGTTCTACAACTACGTTCTTAGGAACATATACAAATACACCGCCGTTGATTAATGCTGTGTGTAATGCTGTTAAACGATGTTCGTCAACGTTCACTGCATCTTTCATAAGATATTTTTGAACAAGGTCGCCGTGATTAACTAATGCATCAGCTAAACCTTCAATCACTACACCGTCTTTTTGTGCTTGCTCTGAAACACGTGAGAATGCAAGTGAGTTGTTATGTTGAATGATTAAATTTTCTGATTGATCAACATCAATGATTTTTTCGATTGATTCTGGAACTTCACTGATGTCAGTGTATTTTTCAGATTTTGTTTCGAATTGTTTAAATGAGTCGAAATCCCATTTAGTAATTTTAGTTTTATCTGGTTTCGGCATTTCCAAAGTTTCAGTAAGTTTCAACGCTTCTTTACGTAATTCTGTCATCCAAGAAGGTTCATTTTGGGCTTGTGAATACTCAACAAGTTCTGCTTCAGAAATGTTCAAAGTTTCAGTCGTCATAACTTAATATCCTCCTAACGATACTTATAACATTTAATCGGTTGTTTCATCTTTGCGTATAAGCTTACGCTTCGCTGAATTCTTCTTTAACCCATTCATAACCTTCATTTTCAAGACGTTTTGCTAATTCTGCATCGCCTGTTTTAACGATTTTACCGTTATACATAACGTGTACGAAATCAGGTGTGATGTAGTTTAATAAACGTTGATAGTGCGTAATGATTAATGAACCGAAGTCATCTCCGCGCATTTCGTTGATACCTTTAGATACAACTTTCAACGCATCAATGTCTAAACCTGAGTCGATTTCGTCAAGAATAGCGAATTTAGGTTGCAACATCATTAATTGTAAAATTTCGTTACGTTTTTTCTCGCCGCCTGAGAACCCTTCGTTAAGGTAACGTTGTGCCATGTTAGGATCCATATCTAGGAATTCCATTTCTTTATCTAATTTCTTAATGAATTGCATTAAGTTGATTTCTTTACCTTCTTCACGTTTAGCATTAATTGCTGAACGCATGAAGTCAGCGTTTGTAACACCAGTGATTTCTGATGGATATTGCATAGCTAGGAATAAACCTGCTTTTGCACGTTCGTCAACGTCTAATTCTAAAACGTTTTCACCGTCAAGTAAAACTTCACCTTTAGTAACTGTGAAAGCTGGGTGACCCATGATTGCTGCTGATAAAGTTGATTTACCAGTACCGTTAGGTCCCATTACTGCATGAATTTCTCCTGTGTTAATCGTTAAGTTAACACCTTTTAAAATTTCTTTATCCTCGATAGACACGTGTAAGTCTTTAATCTCCAATGTTGATGGCATTAAAAGTCCCTCCGTAAACATAAATAGTATTTCAATTACTAGTTTATAATAATTTTAATCTGTAGTCAAAACAGCACTACATTCGTACATTTATAAATTATAACGCAATTAAACCCTAGAATAAACCTTTTAAGTACCTAAATTAAAAGAATTCTTAAATAGTAATCACTTTTAAAAATGCAATTCAATGTGAAAAGCTGCACGAATTTTAAAGCCGTTGATTCTCATTTTCTCTCCTTCTATTATCATTACCCATATCTTTGTCACATATTTAGAAGGACAATTCCCACTGCTTTCATTTCCTATTACAACCAAAAATCACCCCCAAGCATTATGCTTGAGAGTGATAGATTACCTTTGCAATATGAAACTGACATAACTATTTAATAAATTGATATTAGTATTTCTAACATTCATCTC
This sequence comes from Staphylococcus sp. IVB6181, assembly GCF_025561445.1. NCBI lineage: Bacteria > Bacillati > Bacillota > Bacilli > Caryophanales > Staphylococcaceae > Staphylococcus > Staphylococcus sp. IVB6181. The sequence goes on from NZ_CP095096.1 coordinate 2,248,061, forward strand.
AAAACTTTTCATCATCTGCCAACTGTTATCAAAGTCTTCCTCAAAATCATTTGTTATTTTTCGACAAGCAACACTTTCAATATGTTTCTCAATCTCTTCGATTTCAGTACAGTCAATATACTCAAACATCAAATCATCTTTATCTTCTTGCGACAAATTTAGTTTATTGAAAATTGCATGCTCTAAATTACACGAAAAGAAAAACAACCTAAACTCTATATTGGAAAATATTTTCGTGATGATCATTTGATTGATCTTACTGCTTTTATTTTTATTTCTACTCAGAATCTCACATTTACGCTTCTCATTAGGAACTTCAATTCTATCGTCATAATATGCAATTCTATCGACTTGATTGTTTATTTTTACATTAGATAAGTAAACAACATCTATATCTATCACTTGAATAACAGCAATAATATCTTTCTTTTTTAACTTGTATTTAACTAATACTTCTTTCTTAATCCAATCTCCTATATTTTGCTTTATACTCTTTTGAGTATATTGTGAAAATAAATCACACCTAACTATATGGACTTGAAATTCAATATTTGATTTGAACTTTTCTATCAAAACATTTATTAAAGCCTCATCAGTGTCCCCTTCCACCAAAGCTATAAGAATTTTGTTTTTCATGATGACTTCCTTTTCTTGCTAGTTTTTTAAATGCTCTTTTAATTTTAAAATTATCTGTTTTATCATACAGTTCTTCTTGTTGATTTTTAATTTGCAAAGATCTTATATACACATCTCTGTTATTGGACGTTTTACTTGTATGTTTAAGTTGTACATACCTATTTTCAGAGTTCGTTGTAGTAAACCAAATTGAATGAGTGGGTAATAATTCTACAATTCTAAGATTATGCGAAGTGAAAATCAATTGTCCCTTTGCACTCTCATCTACAATTTTCAAGACTTCTCCTAACAAATATTCAAATACTCCTGCATCTAATTCATCTACAACTACGCAAACATTAGTCTCTTTAAATAACGCTGACAAAACACTTAGCATAGATATGATTTTGATTATACCTTCAGATTCTGTATTAAGAGGGAGCCTATTACCATTTCTATTAGAGAGCAATTCAAATTGTATTCCTTTCGTTCCACCTTCTTTATGAATTTCAGCAATTTCATTAATTTCTATCGTCAAACCTGGAACGATACAAGGTAAGACCACATTTATATTTGGGAAAACCTCTCTTTTCAATAAATCAAAAATCTTTTTAGGGATAGCAGCCGATTTATTATCGACACTTTGACTCAATGGCACTATCCCTTTAACTTCATCTTGAAAGATATTAAAAGGGATTAAAATATTCGCCATTAAAAGCCCGTAATTTCTATTTTCAATAATGTGCAAGCCTTGAACAAAATGAATACTTAATGCGTAAAAAATCTGCATTTCTTCTTTTGAAAAAACTTCATTGTAAATTGGTAACATTTCACTATTAAAAATAAGCGACTTCCTTTGTTTTTTAGACAAATGAAATGAAACTAACCCTTGAATCTTCATTTCGTCTCTCATCGTTTTAATATTTTGATTTCTGACATATATTGTGTCGGAATCTGCTTGCACTAGCGTTTTGAACCTCTTGCCTTTTTCATCTTCTTTATATACTAATTTTTCAGATTCAACATGATAGCCGCTATCTTTCTCTGAAATTTCGACATAATACTCAAGATACAGCTTTTTTTTATTTTCTAATATGACAATAAACTTAGCTTGCAACCATAAATTCTCTTTACCATATGTTACTAACCTTTTTCCGATTTGAGACAACTCTCTATTTTCTATTAAACTTTCGATAATTTTGAATGCATCAACTACCGCAGTTTTTCCTGATCCATTTTGACCATAAAACCCCACAACGTTAGATTTGTTTATATTAGAAAAATTAGCGTTTGTATTAAAGGAACCGTAGTTTACGTTTTTAATATTGCCTAATGTCATATCACTCATTTTAATTGTTGTTTTCATAATTTCTCCTTATGTCACAGTCACTTAAATTCCCGCTTCTATTATATCACACCTATCTTATAGAATACGTTTTTTTAACTGTTTAGCCAATTTAATCAGTGTATTAGTCTTTTCTAAATATCAAATGTAGATTTATTAATCGATTTTATTTGATAACAATCTATGAATAACTCAATAAAAAAACACCCCCAAGCATTATGCTTGAGAGTGATAGACAATGGTTTACTCGGCAGGGATGACTGCACCATCGTATTTTTTATTGATGAAATCTTTAATTTCTTTAGATTGTAATGCTTTGATTAAAGCTTGGATTTTTTTATCTTTTTCATGACCTTCTTTAACCGCTACTAAGTTTGCGTATGGGTTGTTTTCTGGTTTTTCAAGTGCGATAGAGTCTTTTTTAGGACTTAATTTTTGTTCGATCGCGAAGTTAGAGTTGATGATTGCTGCGTCAACATCTTGGTTTTGATAGATTTTTGGTAAGTACTCAGCTGATTGTTTGTTGTTGAATTTGATATCTTTTTTGTTTTCTACAATGTCGCTGAAGTGTGCGTCTTGGATTTTAACGCCTTTTTTCAATTTCATTAAGCCTTCGTCAACGAAGAATTTCAAGAAACGTCCTTCTTCAGCTGGGTTGTTTGATACGTAAACTGTTGCGCCTTTTGGAAGTTCTTTCAAGCTTTTGTATTTTTTAGAATACACAGCCATTGGTTCTAAGTGAACGTTGCCTACAGATACTAATTTATAGCCTTTGCTTTTCTTTTCAGTGTTTAAGTAAGGTGTGTGTTGGAAGAAGTTCGCATCCAATTCACCGCTGTCTACTAATTTGTTAGGTGTAGTATAGTCGTTGATTGTTTTAATTTTTAAGTCATAACCTTCTTTTTTCAAGATTGGTTTTGCTTGTTCTAAAAGTTCAGCGTGAGGTGCCGGTGATGCTCCGACTTTAATTGTCTTAGATTCTTCTCCGCTTGATTTGTCTTTATTGCCGCATGCTGCTAAAGCTACAGTTAATACTAAAACTGCTAAAATAGTAATAATCTTTTTCATTGAATTGACCCTCTCTTAATGTAATTAACGTTTATCGATTTTATTTGTAGCCCAGTCACCCACAAATTGGATAATGAACACAAATACCAAAATAAAGATAGTTGAAACCAAGATGACGTCATTTTGGTTTCTTGTAAAGCCTGTTAAATAAGCTAAGTTACCTAAACCGCCGGCACCGATTACCCCGGCCACTGCAGTTGAACCTACTAATGCGATAGCTGTAACTGTAATACCTGAGATAAGTGCTGGACGTGATTCAGGAATTAATACTTTTCGAATAATTGTCCAAGTATTTGCACCCATTGAACGTGCAGCTTCAATAACGCCTTTATCTATTTCTTTAAACGCAATTTCAACTAAACGTGCATAGAATGGTGCCGCGCCAATGACTAATGCCGGCAATGCCCCTGTCGGTCCGCTGATTGTTCCTAAAATCAAACTTGTAAATGGAATCAATAACAAGATTAAAATGATGAACGGAATTGCACGGAACAAGTTGACAATGAATGATACGATTTGATAAAACACTTTGGCTGCCGGTGATTTGCTTTTAGCTGTTAAGAAAAGCAGCACACCTAAAATAATGCCGATAAAGAATGCAAAAACAGTTGAAATAGCAGTCATATAAAGTGTTTCGTATGAAGCCACCCAAACTTGATCCCCTTGGACGTTCGGCATGGTTACCATTTCGCGCAGAATATCGCTGAATGACTTATCCATTTCGAATCACCTCCACATGTACATTGCGGTTTTCAAGCTCGTTTTTAAAATCATCAAAAAATTCAGTTTTCAAGTCTGCAATATGTACAATCAAGAAACCGATCGGTCCGCTTTTCGAATGACGGATATTCGCTTCTAAGATGTTCACATCGAGATTATATTTTTGAGTGATATATGATACAACCGGTTCAGTTGTTTCTTCTCCTGAGAAGTTCAAACGGACAATGTAACCATTTGTTGCTTCTGGAATAAGTTCTTGAATCGATTCATCGAATTCATCATTCAAGCCCTCTTTAACGAAGCGTTTAGTTACCGGATGCTGAGGATTTTCAAAGACCTCTTTTACATCGCCGCGTTCAATCACTTTACCATTTTCCATTACTGCAACTTCATCGCAGATTTGACGAATGACATTCATTTCATGCGTAATGATAACAATTGTTAAATCTTCTTCTTTTCTGATTTTCAGTAATAACTCTAAAATTTCATCAGTTGTTTGCGGGTCGAGTGCACTTGTTGCCTCATCGCAAAGCAATACTTTCGGTTCGTTCGCTAAAGCACGTGCAATACCCACTCTTTGTTTTTGACCGCCAGATAGTTCAGAAGGATAAGAATTTTCTCGCCCTTTAAGTCCTACAAGTTCTACAAGCTCTTGTGCTCTGCTTTCAGCTTTCTTCTTATCTACTCCGGCTATTTCCAACGGAAACTTAATGTTATCTACAACAGTTCGCGACCAAAGCAAGTTGAAATGTTGGAATATCATACTTACCTTTTGTCGTTTCTGTCTAAGCTGCGCCTTGCTGAGTTGTCCTAATTCATCTCCATCTATGATGACTTCTCCTGATGTAGGTTCCTCTAAATAATTTAAAATTCTGACAAGTGTACTTTTACCGGCACCTGAAAACCCGATGACACCGTATATGACACCTTCTGCCACATCTAAATCGACATGATCAACTGCCAGCACATCTTGGTGTTTCGTCTTATACCTTTTGACGATTTGTTTCAGTTGAATCACTTGTTTCTCCCCTTTCCTTACTTTACCTGCAAAATTAAAAATGCTTTCTCTTATCGCTGCTGTAAGCAAAAAAGAGAAAGCAATTTAAAATTTCTTTCTCTCATCTTCAAAAGCAGTTCAACTTTTTGTGAATTGGCACCATTTCTTTAAAAGACGGTTGCCGGGTTTCAACGGGCACATCCCTCCACCTCTCTTGATAAGAGATAACTATTTAATTGATATTAATCCTACCACTTCACTCGGTAGGCGTCAATAACTATTTTAAATTTTCTAATAAATAAGGAACAGATTGAAATGCATAAATGCGTTTTAGTTCCTCATCTTTAGACATCACCATCAAAACAGGAACAGATTGAATTTGATATTGTTCGCTGAAATCTGCATGGAAGTTTAAATCTGCCTTAACAATCGGCAAGTCTAAAATCTCATTTGCAATATCCAGCATGCGTTCAGACACTTTGCATGTTCCGCACATCGGTGTGTAGCCGAATATCAAATGTTTATCTTGATCAAAGTTTTGTGTGATATCTGCAATATGCTGCTTAGAACTCATCTATATACTAATCCTTTCACAGGTGCTTCACCTTTTACCATAAATCCATAATTTCTAAGCACTCTGGCAAGATATGGGCGTGGACAGCGAGCCACCTCGCAATATGTTTTATCTACAAAAATATGCTCGCTCTCAGAAAGATAATGTTTAAACCATTGACGAATCCGTCTGCCTTCCTTATCCGCATCAACAAGAATATAAACCGGACGCTCATATAATGTTTCGATCATATCATCTAATTTATCGATTCCCATCGTACCATGTGTACAAATAATCTGTACTGGTTCATCAATGACCTCTTGAACACGCTTCTTATCTGTCTTACCTTCAACAACGATTACTTTATCTAACAATGCCATATTCACTACACTCCAATACTCTCGTGATATCATTGCATAATAACTTGCAAACGTAAGTGCTTAGGTTCTTACCAATATTATATTGTTTTGTGAGCTGCTAACTCAATTGTAACGCAAGCGCCTTTTAAATTACACGCAACTTGTTTTATGTACAAACAAGCCCTTTTAATTTATGTAATAATTCTGCTGTTAAGCACTTGCACTTTACCTTCATAGTTACTTATAGCCCGTTAAATAAAAAAATAACTCCAAAATACAAAGTATCTTGGAGTTACGACGAATCGTCAATTATTCACCGATCATTTCTTTATATTGATCTGCTGATAATAATTCATCTAATTGGCTTTCGTCATTTAATTTAACTTTAACCATCCATGCTTTTTCGTATGGTGATTCATTAACAAATTCTGGGCTGTCTTCTAATTCTTCGTTAACTTCGACTACAGTTCCTGAAACTGGAGCGTATAATTCAGAAACAGTTTTAACTGATTCAACGCTTCCGAAAGATTCGCCCTCTTCGATATCATCGTCAGCTTCTGGTAATTCAACGAATACGATATCACCAAGTTCTCCTTGAGCGTATTCAGTAATACCGATTGTTACTGTATCGTCCTCAACTTTTACCCATTCATGTTCTTTTGAATATTTTAATTCCTCTGGCACTGCCACACGAATCCCCTCCTATTTTATAAATGAATACTCTTTAATGATGCCATATGAAACCTTTTCATTCAACTATTTATAGACATCTTGTAGTTTTTTAATCTTTAGAGTTAATTTAATAATTAGCAATCTGTTGTTGCTGTTGGGCTTTTAACTTAATTTACCCAAGTATCTTTGTATTCTTGCTCTTTAAAACCTAATGTAATTTTATTGCCAGACACAGCAAGCGGACGTTTGACTAACATACCGTCAGAAGCCAATAAATCTAGTTTTTCATCATCAGACAAACTGTCTAATCTATCTTTCAGACCAAGTTCGCGGTATTTTCCTCCGCGTTTGTTAAATAACTTATCAAGCTCAACACCCGTTTTATCAATAATGTCTTGCAGCTCTCTTTTATTCGGGTTTAGTTCTACAATATCAATCGGTTCATAACTTACACCATATTCATCTAAAAATTTTGCAGCTTTTTTACAAGTCGTACAGTTGTGGTACTGATAGAATCTAATCATCTTTTGACCTCCTTTAACTAATTATTTCTAATATAGCAAATTTTCATAAAGAACGCTTTAAATTATAGGTATATTTTTTTAATCTTACGCACAAATTGGTTATAATAATGTTAGTAGTATCAGAAAAAAGGAGAGAAATTTAAATGGAATCGATTAAAACACGTCAAGATTTCGATAATATCATTCAAAGCAATGAACCAGTTATCATTAAATTCGAAGCTGGCTGGTGCCCTGATTGCCGTGCTATGGATATGTGGATTGACCCGATTGTTGAAAAATACAACGACTATAAATGGTATACAGTAAACCGCGACGAATTAGAAGATGTTGCACAAGATTACGAAGTCATGGGTATTCCTAGCTTGCTTGTATTCAAAGATGGAAAAAAAACTGCACACTTGCATTCAGCAAATGCTAAATCTCCAGAACAAGTTGAAGATTTCTTAAGCCAAACTTTCAATAAATAATTAATAATTTTACGTCTAACGTATAAATAAAGCCGGGTTGCATTGATTTGCAGCCCGGCTTTTTCTATACATTAATATTCTGAAATAAAATTTTCAGTATGACGCGGTTTTTTTGGAGGGATTTTTGTTTCCATGTCTGTAAGATATAAGAAACCTAATAAATCTTCATCATCTTCTACACCTAATACTTTTCTCACTTTAGGTTGGAAAATGTATGGCGGTGTTTTCCAGCACGTACCGATGCCTGCTTCATGCAGCAGCAGCATCAGGTTTTGTGCATAAGCACCAAATGCTAAATGGTTCTCTAGGTTTTCTTTTTGTCTTGGATCTCGTTTTACGATCAATACGAGTAAGCCGCCTAATTTTGTCACTGCATCGTAGTGACTTTGCTGTTTCTCTGGTTCGTTGCGAAACGCATAACGAGAAACCGATCTGCTTAAATCAGGCAGTCTGTCTTTAGACACATGGATGATTCTCCAAGGTTCCCTCATTCCATGATTAGGTGCATCTGTAGAGAGTTTTAATGCTTCATACAACGCTTTATCATCTATATGCATATCATGGTCAAAAATCTTCACACTGCGTCTTGAAGAAATTGCTTCCCTTAATTCCACAATCCAACTCTCCTTTACCTATTGATAATCATTATCATTTATAGTATAGATTGGTTTACATATTATTTCAAATTATTTGTTTATATCATATAAAGTTAACAATTCTTTTAATTTGCTGACATGAATTTGTCCTGGTGCTTGCGCTTCACCTAACGCACCATATGACACTGTACCGCCAAAGACACCTTGCGCTGTTCTTGAAACCAGTCCTAATTGAGACATAGAAATACCAATCACTTTAGCGCCGACACTCTCTGATGAAATATACAACGCATCTAATAAATGCGTTACATCCTCTGCAGTGTTCGGCATTACTGCAAGTTTTATATAATCTGCCCCTGTCTTACTCATTTTAAAGTAAGTAAATTTCAAGTTTTCTAACGGAGGTGTTTGTTTGAAGTCATGTTGAGAAAGTACTACTTCTAAATCGTATGCTTGTGCTTTCTTTACTAATTGCTCAATACGTAATTTGTTTTGTTCTTCCCATTCAATATCAATCATATCGATACCAGACAATTCGATTAATGCTTCAACCAATTCATAATAAGCTGTTTCGGATTTTTCCCCTTTTCCGCCTTGTGAACTTGTACGATAGGTCACTAGAATTTTGGCAGTTTGATGTGCCTCATGCAATGCAGCTGTTAATGCTTCTAATGCCTCTTGATCAAACGTTTCTCGCTGATCGATTCTTAATTCAATGATATCTATTGCTGCTGCATTTTCCTTCAATTGTGTCAGTAATTCTTCTGTTGCTTCAAATTTCGGCGCAATAGTAGCCGCGACTTCAACCTGTGTCATTGTAACAACCCCTTTATTTAACATTGCTGCTTGTTATTTTGAATCGTTTATATTATTAATAGTTTAACACTAGTCTAAAACTAATAGTAAGACTATAAATGATAATATAACTAAAATAATAAGCGCTATAACGATAAATGCAATGCACCCCATGTCATCTGTCCCTTCTCACGCTTGTGTGTACGCATTATAATTATTTTATATAATAGCATAAGAATTACCTGGAGGTACAATTACATTCATTAAGATTAATGTAGCTTAATATTGCAAGCAACACCTTTTATAATTTTACTTTTTTGTTAAAACCATCATTTTAGTATTGCTTTGATTAAATACGTATAATAATATTAAATTAAACTTATCAGTGATAACGGGATTAAGACAAACAAACAAGAAATCCAGATATACCAAAAGAGGTGTTATTTATGAAAGAATTCCGCTTGCTAGGCCCAGAAGATTTAGATGAGGTCTACCAACTATTCAAAGAAGCAACGCGTGACTTTAAAAATATTTATACATGGGCGATTTATGATGAAAATACATTGTCAAAGGACTATTTCAAACGACTAGTAGATAAAAGCAATAAAGTCCAATATTTATTCGGCGTCTTCTTCAACAAAGAACTTGTGGGTGCATTAACTTTGTTTCACCCTATTATTGTCGGAACACAGCATAAAGCAATCATAGAAAATATGTATGTTAAAGATATCGATCATCTCGATGAGAAATTATTGAACACTGTTACTGATTTTTGTGAACAACGTGCAATCGAAAAGATTTTAGCACCGGTCGCATCAAATAATATCAGTGCTCTTACATTTTACAGCGAGTATGGTTTTTCTAAAATCGGTTTTGAAACTGCATCACGCAAATACGGAGAGAAATATATCGATGAGCATTGGTTAATTTATCCAATTCAAAAAGAAGCAGCACATCTTAATTAAGCTGTATGAGAGGCATAAAATAAAAAATTCGGTACATTCCCGTGTACCGAATTGATTAAGTAAAGTAAGTTGTAATTAAGTGACCGTAAATCGTAACGGTTACGTTTTATATTACATGATGATGTTAGATTTGTAAACCATAAATCGTAATTTTTACGATTTAATTTTATTTATGAGAAAAGCAAGTGCAAAAATGATGAGTTTGCACTTGCTTATTTTAATTGCTTTTATACACGCTAAGGGCTCTGTTTGCTGATTCTAACAGATGGTGTTCATAATAATTTTCATGAACATACTCGAAGATATGTTCTGTATTTGTTTCTTCTTTTGGAAAATTATTATCTTTGATAATATACTCTGCTAATTGCCCAAATGGTGTATCATCTTCCATAAATGTGATAATAAATTTATAAAAGCTCATATAACAACCCCACTTAAAGATATTCTAAATTGAAAACACTAGTATCAATAAGTCTTCGCTATCTACGAAAAATTATTCTTATCAGTTAAATAGGTTTTTTGTCAGTATAACATAAATTTTCATATTGAATATAGTTTTTAGCAAAATTCATTGATTACTTATTAAAACAATCAACCTATTTCAGCACCGTGTTTTTCACATTCTAAGTTCGTCCGATCAAATAATCATAATTTTCCGAAGACTTCATCCACCCAATAATCACGCTTACTTTTCTATCTTTGATATATTTTTGCAGGATTCATTCTTCTTACTCTCTACGTTAGCGGAGGGGGTACAGAAACGCAAGGCTTTTATGTAGACATTATAAAGTTTAATGCATTATTTTTTCACTAAATTCAATCTTTTGTAATATTTAAATAGCTCAATTGAATCATGTGTGAAATATTTTTAATTAAAAGCGTGCAAAATAAAAAAGCAGGACCGTAAAAAGTCCTGCTTAGTGCATAGCGATGAGATTAGAATCCGCGTCCGGCACCTCCGCCGCCGAAGCCGCCGCCTCCGCCGAAACTGCCGCCGCTGAATCCTCCACCGCCTGATGAGCCGCCGAAGTCTCCGCCAAAGCCTCCAGATCCGACCCACCAAGTATCTGAATCATGTCTTCTGCGACCGCCGCCTCTTGGAGGTCCGCCGCCGCCATTTTTAGTGAAGATTATAATAAGTATCACGACAATAAGGAAAAAGATGCCGAAGACACTTAAATAAGCATCTCCTTCTGAGTTATCTTGTTCTTTTGGTGAGGACTCAGTGAACTTTTCACCATCATAACCATAAGCTTTAGCTATCTCTTTCCATACAGCATTGTACAGTTGTGTAATACCTTGACTGTAATATGCTTTTTGTTGTTCCTTACTATCAGCATGTGCTGCTTTTTTCGCATAAGGCATGAAATTGTCATCAATCAGAGCACCTACTTTAGCGTCGTTTAAAACACCTTCCAGGCCTCTTCCGACAGCAACTTGGATACCTCTGTTTTGATATTCATTACCATTATCTAAATTGACTAGAATAACGACACCTCGACTATGCTTTTGGTCCCCTACTTTATAGTGGCGGCCAGCTTGATACGCATAGTCTTCTTTTGGTGTTTGACCAATGGACTTCATCGTCATTACCAAAATGTCCGAGTCTGTACCATCTTGCAATTTTTGACCTTTATTTACAATTTCGTCTTTATCTTGCGCAGAAATTAAATCTGCATGATCTTGAACAAATACCGGTGGTTCTAGTTTAGGAAATTTATCTGATGACGCAGCACCTGCATTCTGTGCAACGAGCAATATCCCAACGAACATTACAGCTAATAAGCTGGCAATGCGTTTTATCATTGAGATTTATCAGTGCCGAAATCTACTTTAGGAGCTTTATCGGCACCTTTCTCAGCTTTAAAGTACTCTTTCTTATCGAATCCGAATATTTTAGCAACAATGGTTGTTGGGAAGTGTCGAATGGCTTGGTTATATTTATTGACTGATGTATTGTAATCATTTCTGGCAACCGCAATTCTGTTTTCAGTTCCAGCTAGTTCATCGCGCAATCCAGTGAATTGTTTGTCTGCTTTTAAATCTGGATAATTCTCACTGATTGCTAAGAGTCTGCTTAATGAAGAATTCACTTCTTCGTTTGCTTCAGCTTTTTCTTTCGGTGTTGAGGCACCAGCTAGTTTACTGCGTGCATCTGAAACTTGTTTAAATACATCTTCTTCATGCTTCGCATAACCTTTAACAGTATTTACCAAGTTTGGAATCAAATCAACACGGCGTTGAAGCTGGTTATCAATGTTAGACAGTTGGTTTTCAGTATCTTCATCCATTCCTACAAGTTTATTGTAAGGTGCAATCATAGTCACTCCAATGATGACTATAACGATTCCGATGATGATAAGAGGTGTAAGTATTTTCTTCATAATCTGCTCCTTTAACTTAAAGATTCTCAATTTTATTATACATGATACCTATCTATCTGGCTAAATTTCACGAACAGAAGCTTCTTGTCTATACCCTCATAAATTTATTTTTGAACAGTGTTATTTTATAGATGCAATTACCAAAAATAATTGTATAATAACAGTTGTATTCGAAATACACATAAAAATACATTCAAGTTTAGAAGGTGTTCGTTTGGATTTCTTAAAGAAGCCCTTAACTGTTTATTTACTATTATTTCTTAGTACCACACTATTTGGAGCGTTATTGCTGTATTTGCCTGCGACAGGTAAGCAATATACCTCATTTATAGATGCTTTCTTTGTAGCTTCTAGTGCGTTTACTGTTACCGGTCTATCCACTGTAGATATCACAACACAGTTTAATTGGCTCGGCGACATCATTATTATGTTTTTAATTCAAATCGGCGGATTAGGTATTGTGACCATTACAACACTTACATTGATTATCGCTAACCGCAGAATATCCATGCACGAACGCAAATTGATTATGGTCACTTGGAATGTGGATGAACCTGGCGGTATGGTACGTTTAATTCGACAATTAACGCTGTATAGTATCACAACGGAATTCATCGGCATGCTGCTTTTAGCATTATCGTTTGTACCGAAATACGGTATTGGCAAAGGTATCTTCATCAGTATGTTCACCGCTGTTTCAGCGTTCAATAACGCAGGGTTTGCATTATTTTCAAAGAACATGATCGGGTTCAATGATGATCCGGTTGTTACACTTATCATTCCTATATTAATCATTATGGGTGGTCTTGGACCGTTAGTGATGTCTGATTTGATACGTACAAGAAGATTATCTAAATTAAAGCTGCATACAAAAGTCGCAGTTACTACTACGCTAGCTTTAATTGCCATTGGTACAGCAGGCTATTTCTTATTAGAATATACCAATACGTTACGACCTTTTAATATATGGGCTAAAATCGGCACTTCTTTCTTTCAATCTGTCACTACGAGAACAGCCGGTTTCCAATCTGTAGATTTAGGTTTGATTCATACCCCTACCGCAATTATGATGATGATTTTAATGTTCATCGGCGGTACACCTTTTAGTGCAGCAGGCGGTATTAAAGTCACTACATTTATTGTTGTGCTTATGTTCGTATACAGCACATTGCGTGACGATGATCATACAACACTCTTCAATAGAACGATTAAACCTAAAACAATCGCAAAAGCAATTACTGTCACTTCTGTAAGTTTAATATTTGTGTTGACTGTCACATTTATTGTCAGCTGTTTAAACGAAACAACACCATTCATTAAAGTTATTTTTGAAGTCGTATCAGCGTTTGGTACAGTTGGTTTAAGTATGAACTTTACAACTGAATATCATACTCTGACAAAAGCTATTATCATTATTGTCATGATATGCGGTAAATTAGGTGTTGTAACAGTATTAGCACTGTTCATCCCTAGTAAAAAACGCTTTTATCAATATGCCAAAGGCAATATCTATTTATAATCTGTATACACAAGACCTGTTTTTCGGGTCTTGTTTTCTTTTACGATATAGGGTTTTACAAAACATAAAATACAGTTATATTATAAGTAACCCTATTTAGAAATGAAAAATGATTATGAAAAAATTATGTTTTATCCTCGCTACAAGCTTATTATTACTCTCAGCTTGCAATAGCGATAATGATTCAGATAAAAGCGAAAAGAAATCGCAAAGTGAATCAACTAAAAAATCAAAAGAGCACTCAAAAGATAAGCAAAAAGAAAACGACAGCCAGAACAAATCAAAGACTTCAGAAAATAATTCCTCTAAAAGCTCACCTCATAATAAGCAACAACAGGACAATAACAACACTCAAAAGCAAGTCAGTCTCAACAATATAACTGATCGCGCTACATTAGAAAGTGTTATTTATGGTAATTACAGCGAAATGGATAAAATACAGGCCTATAACTCTGCAGTCGCAAATGGCGTCATCCCACAAGGCAACGTGATGGAAGGACCAGCAAGTGCTGCCTACCAAAGTTCATTACGTGTTGAAAGCGGTACGGAAAAATCCATCTACGAACAACAAGGTAATACTCAATCAAATACTTCAGAACAAGACGTTAATGCTGAAATTAATGCTGCACAAACAAAAGACGAATACATCAATGCACTACGTAAAAAAAATCATGGCGGCTTATCTACTCAAGAACTCCAAACTAAAACTGCAATAGAACAAGGCTATTACGATGGTAGTAAAGAAGAACAAAAAGCTATATATGATGAAATACAAAGACGCGAATCAGATATAAAAGCAGGAAAATACGATCAATATAAACAATAATTATCCAAAAAGAAAAGCAGCACAACAACCTTTAAAAGATTGTTGTGCTGCTTATTTCAGCTTTAGTAAAAATTATGACATTTTTACAACGTTAGCAGCTTGTTCACCGCGGTCGCCTTCAACGATGTCGAAGTCAACTTGTTGGCCTTCTTCTAATGTTTTGTAGCCATCGCCTTGGATTGCTGAGAAGTGTACGAATACATCGTCGCCATTTTCTCTTTCGATAAATCCAAAACCTTTTTCTGCGTTAAACCATTTAACTGTACCGTTATTCATATAAAAATCCTCCATGTGCTTTTGCACGAATATTTGTAACTTGTTTATAAAAATCAATGGGAGCAAATTCATACGAATAAAACTTCAAATTAATTTCACGAACAAAAATTACTTAAGTTCAATACTACACGTATTTTTTCGATTTGTACACCCTTTTGACTCAAATAACACTTACAAATAAAAAAAACCAACCTATAATGTAAAATTACATTTTGATTGACCATAAAAATTAGAAAATGAAGAATTTCCTATTGGCACTTACACAAAATAACTATACAATATTTACAAAACAAAAATACTTTTCACAAAGTTTTTACAAACATATTCTTTTTATGTTAATAGGCGTATATCCGCTTTATTATAATCAAAACATCTTGGAGGTTACAACATGAATGATCAAGAAAAAAAGCAATTCGAGCAGTTTAAAGCATTTCAAGCACAACAACAAAAACCGAAAAAGAAGAACAAATTTCTAGTTGGTTGTTTATCAATTATCATACTAATCATAATCATCAGTGCTTGCAATGCAATAACTGGCGGTGGAGATTCTGATTCAAACAAAACTGCCAGCAAAAAAGAAGAAACTAAAGCCACTCACAAAATGAATGAAGTTGTTAAACTCGATAAACTAGAGTTCAATGTGACAAATAAAGCAGTTGCTGATCAAGTGGGAAATGTACTGACTAACAAAGCAAAAGGAACATTTATTATTTTAGACGTTACTGTTAAAAATAACGGAGATAAAGCAGTAGATATTGCAGACTCATTCTTCAAATTAGTTGGGGACGGCAAAACTTATGAAGCTGATTCTGCAGCATCAACTACTGCCAACCAAGCTGTATCGCCTGATGATCTAGGTTTCTTCGGAGATAAAATAAATCCAGACAGCACTAAAAATGGAAAAGTTGTTTTCGACGTATCAAAAGAAGTCGCAAACAAACAAAATTTAGTACTTCAAGTTCAATCTGGTGTTTTTGGAACTAAAACAGAAAAAATCAAATTAAAATAATCTCATTTTGGGCAGCTCAAAAACTGCCCTCTTTTTTTGCTTTCATAACAAGCACAGTCATTCAAAATCTTTATGAAAAATTAATAAATTTGTGCACTTTTTGTGGCAATATCCAAATAAAAAAGCCCATAACCGCGCGGGTTATAGGCATATGTATGGAGGCGGCGGGATTTGAACCCGCGTCCAAGGATCCTGATACAAATCTTTCTACGTGTGTAGTCTATTATTCAAATTTCACATGGTGGTAGGAAATAGACAACCAACACCATGCTAGTTCGCTTAATCTCTTCTAGACAGACTTCGAACAGCAGTGCCTAGCGTATCCTACTAAAGTTGAATCACGTTAACAGCACATAGGCGATGCTGTTAGGTGATGCAGAGTGCGATTAGGCAGCTACTGCTAAATTATTGTTTGATTTGCCAGTTATTATAAACTGAGTGTGTTGATAACGAAGACAACCCTCCGACACGCTTAATAAGCTCTGGGGACCCCTGTCGAATCCAAAACGCCCCCTTAATATTAATAAACAGATTCTAATTGTAAAGAATCCGAAAGCATTCTTTATCATATCAAATAAACTTTAACTAAGCAACGAAATTGTTTACATTCTCTTATTATTCTTAAATAAGATGCGGGAAGCAGGACGTGCCTGCTTGCCCTTAATAACGGTCTTTCATTGCACGTTGGATATCGCGCTTTACTGCTTTATCTTTAAGATCTTGACGCTTATCGTATTTTTTCTTGCCTCGCGCAACACCAATTAAGACTTTGCATTGTCCATGCTTGAGATACAGTTTTAACGGAATAATAGAATAGCCGATTTCACGTGTACGTGTTCCCAATTTTTGAATCTCTCTTTTGTGTAAGAGCAGTTTTCTTGGGCGCAATGGATCGTGATTAAATCGGTTGCCTTCTTCATAAGGCGCAATATGCATATTATGAACGTAAATTTCACCATTTTTCACTTGTGCGAAACTATCTTTTAAATTGGCACTGCCGCGACGAATGGATTTAATTTCTGTACCTCTTAACACAATGCCCGCTTCAAGCGTATCCTCTATATTATAATCGTGTCTGGCTTTGCGGTTCTCCGCTAAAGTACCAGGAGATTTTTTCTTCTTCTTCGACATCGTGTTCACCTCTTGTTGAAATTATTATAAAGAGAAGTAAGTACACAGTACTTAAATCTCTTTCTCATACATTATTTCTTTTTACGTGCTTTTTGTTTTACCTTTTTACTTTTGTAAAACGGTTTGTGATTTGTATTGTTTTGTTTATCGCGGTTACGTTGGTTTTTACCTTTACGTTGTTTCTTCTTGCCTTTTTTCTTATCTCCGCCAAGGTTTTTACCGCGTGTTTTTGTTTGGATTGTCGTACCGCGTGCAGGACGTTCGCTTGATTTTTTGCGTTTTGGTTCCGGCATGCCTAAGATTTGGAAATCAATCATACGTTGTTCCACATCGACATTAACGACTTTGATTTTAACAGCGTCGCCAATGCGGAAGACATTGCCTGAGCGTTCGCCGATCATAGCCATTTGACCTTCTGCGAATTGGTAATAGTCATCTGTCATATTAGACACATGCACCATACCTTCTACAGTATTCGGCAATTCTACAAACATACCGAAGTTTGCGACAGAACTGATGATACCTTCAAACTCATCACCGATGTGTTGAAGCATAAACTCTGCTTTCTTCAGTTCGTCCGTGTCACGTTCAGCTTCAATTGCACGACGTTCGCGATTAGAAGTGTGTTCTGCGATTTCTGGAAGCTTATCTTCCCATTTCCTTAGTTCTTTACCGCTCATTGAATCTTCTATCAAGTATTTGCGTATGAGTCGATGGACAACTAAGTCAGGATAACGACGAATCGGTGACGTAAAGTGTGTATAGTAATCCGCTGATAAACCGAAGTGGCCTAAGTTCGTATCTTCATAGCGTGCCTGCTGCATAGAGCGTAACATCATAGTAGATACTACTGTTTGTTCAGGCAGACCTTTCACTTTTTCATGAATTTCTTGAAGTGTACTTGGAGATACATCTTCGCCTGTACCTCTTACCAAAATTCCGAAGTTCGTAATGAATTCGAAGAATTGCGTTAAGCGATCTGATTTCGGCTGTTCGTGCACACGATAGATAAACGGCACTTCCATTTTGTTGAAGTGTTCCGCAACTGTTTCGTTCGCAGCTAACATGAAGGATTCGATTAAGCGTTCACCTTCGCCGCGTTCACGCATTCTCACTTCTACCGGAATACCTTCGTCATTAACGATAACTTGTGCTTCATCAATATCAAAGTCTATTTCACCACGGCGTTTACGCATTTGAATCAGTGTATTGCTTAATTCTTGCGCCATATCCAGCATCGGTGCCACATCTGAATATTTTGAACGTACCGCTTCATCTTTATCCGTAATAATCTGATTTACTTCATCATAAGTCATACGATGATCAGATTGAATCGCACTGTCAAAGATTTCATGTTTTACCACTTTGCCGTCTTGATTGATTTCCATACGGCAACTTAATGTTAAGCGGTCTACATTCGGGTTCAATGAACAGATACCATTGCTTAATCGATGCGGAATCATCGGAATAACACGGTCTACTAAATAAACACTTGTACCGCGGTCATATGCTTCTTTGTCTAACGCTGAGTCTTCTTTAACATAATGGCTGACATCTGCGATACTTACTGTTAATTGCGTATTGCCGTTTTTAAGCTTTTTCAGCGCAATCGCATCATCTAAGTCTTTCGCATCTGCGCCATCAATTGTAATTGTTAATTCATCACGCAAGTCTCTGCGGCCTTCTAATTCTGATGGTTCGATAGATTCCGGTACGGCTTCTGCTTCTTTCAATACTTCATCAGGGAATTCGATTTCAATGCCATGTTGGTAAATAATTGAAAGAATATCTACACCCGGGTCATTTTTATGCCCTAAGATTGCAGAAACATGGCCTTCAGGATTATCGTTGCCTTGTGCGTATTTAGAAATCTGCACTAACACTTTATGGCCTTCTACAGCACCTAAACTTTGACCTTTCGGAATGAAAATATCTTGCATAATACGTTTGTCATCCGGAATTACGAAACCGAAATGACGGCCTTCTGTATACGTTCCGACTACTTGTGTAACGGAATGTTTTTCAATTGATTTAACTTCCCCTTCGACTTTTCCTTTGAAATCTCCGCGTGAGGGCTGCACTTCTACAATAACAGTGTCGCCATCCATGGCGCGGTTGATTTTAGTCGGAGGAATAAAGATATCTTCCATGTCTTCGTCTTCAGGTCTTAAGAAGGCAAAACCTTTTTTGTTTTGGCTTAAAGTCCCTTTGACTAAGTTGTCTTTCATTTTCTTTTGACTGCTCTTTCTTTTATAGCGGTCTGTTTTAGTGCGTTCCACAAGTCCGGATTGTTCTAGTTCAACTAACACCTTTATTAAGTCTCTGAATGAGTCGGCATTATCTAAACCTAAACGATCTTGGAAATCTGACACTGACATAGGTTCATAATCAGGTTGTTTAATGATTTCTGCTACAGATTGTTTTAAATCCATTATGCCCCCTCCTTTCTTCCTTATTTAATAGTTTATTTTTAATGATCTTATTCAGACCAATCAAGTCCTTCTAAGAAGGCATAAATATCTTCGAAAACTTGTTCTTTTTCTTTATCAATCGTAATAACGTGACCTGATTCTGCATACCATTTAATTGATTTGTCATCAGATGACGCTTCATCATAAATTACATTTGCAGATTCAGGGTTGATCATATCATCTTGTTCAGCTTGAATGACCAATAATGGGTCCATTACTTCATCAACATGATCTCTCACATCTTGAATCGTTTGCTGAAGCTCTTTTAAAGTGTCAGTCGGATGGAATGCATCCATTTCGCGATCGATTGTCGCTTCATCTTTACCTTGGTATTTCTTAAAGTTGCGTGCATATTCTAATACGCCTTCGTACATTGAGCCTTCTGTCTTGATAAACATAGGCGCACACATGGTTACAATACCCTCTACATCTCTGTTTAAGCTTAACTTCAAGGCAAAGTCGCCGCCTAAAGATAATCCAGCCACTGCGATTTCATCATATCCTTTGGATTTTAAGAAATCATATCCGTCTAACGCATCTTTAAACCAGACATGCGGACTGGATTGCAGAATTTCCTCCGGTGGTGCTGCATGGCCTTCATACTGAGGTGCATAAGATGTATAACCTTTCTTCTGCAAGAAACGTCCTAACTGACGTACATCTGATGAATTCCCAGTAAACCCATGTAATAATAATACTGCTCTATTCCCTTCTTCAAAGAAGAACGGTTCAGGCAATTTAATCTGCATGTCTTTCAACCCTTTCATCTCATTAAATATACATACTCACATTCCATTATAATGAAAAAAGCCCGACTTTTACATTGTCGGACCTTACATTTACATATTAAGATAAGTAATTGCGAGCATTAACACGAAAAACACAATAGATAATACGATTGTGACACGGTTTAAGAATAAATCTACACCGCGTTGTTTCTGTTTTCCACCAAAGAGCTGTTCAGCACCGCCGCTGATTGCTCCTGAAAGTCCATTGCTTTTGCTTTCTTGGAGTAACACAACTGTAATTAAAGCGATACAGTCAATGACTAATAAAACTGTTAACAAAACATGCATGCGTTAGTCCTCCATTCATAATATACCTGACAATTATAACACGAAAAGACAGCGTATATCAAATTCAGATCCAAAAAATCAACGATTAAACGTACTTTTTCTTTTGATAGATATAATCAGCATATACAGTGCCAAGATTAATGAACCTGCCAAAGTAATCCATAACGGCAATGTCATATATAAAGACTTCACATGAATAATACTTTGCATAATCGGCCCAGCGTTCACAGCAGTAAAGAAAGTTTGTGAAATATAGACTGCAAACAAGAACCACCATAAATACGGGTGCTGATTCCAAATTGCGATTAACCCGCATAAGTAAGCCAGTAAATACATAATGCCGGTTAAGCGGTAACTGTTCAAGAAGTTGCCGACCGCATTTTTCGTAGCTTCAATTTGGTGGGAAGTTAATAAATCAACAATGACACTTTTATCCAATACCACAAAAATATATGTCGCATACATCATCGCTAAAAAGATTGAAGCGTATGCGATCAATTTCCCTGATTTTTTTGCGCGCATCGCTTTAGTATTTTCAGTATCCACGATAAAACCAAACTCCTTAATAAATATAGAATACTCTCATTGTTTTTAATTATATCAGTTATGAAAGAGAAGTGGGAGTATTCCAAGCATCACAAAAAGGTTCTCCACCATTTGTGGTGGGTGAATAATTTAAAGAACTTAATTTTGATTGGAATTCTTCGAATTCTATCATTTAGACAACCATCCGATGTACGGGTCTGGTTGTCTTTTTCTTTTTGTTTTTAAATAAACTAAATACCAGCATTATACGGTTTCTTAAGTTATTAAAGCTTCTGTATCCATATGAAATTCGCTTAATTAGCTTTATTTTATTGTTAATACCCTCGATTGCACCGTTATTTAATAAGGGATTGTAAATCGTATTTCGAAGTATTTCTTGATGCTTTCTAAAAAATGTTACTACTTTCCATATGTTTTTACTGATTGAGTTTTTATCAACGTCGTTCAAACGATTGATAAAATCTTTCCAATTACATAATTTTAAACTTTCGCGTAAATCATGTACTAGTTCGTATGAATTTTTTAACTTTTCATCTGTTTGAAGCATAAAATTCACTAGATCATAACCTTTTTTATAACATCTAAAGGAACCATCCCAAATACCATCCATCATGAAGAGTTTACGTTTGTCTGTTAAAAGAAGTCTCCATTTGTTCTTTAAAACAGGGTATTCCCTTCCTTCTTTGTCTTTATAACGATTCATTACTTCTCTGCGATAGAAGTTTAACTCTCTATTCATGTGCTGAACGATATGAAATCTATCAAAGATTATAGATGCATTAGGAAAGAGCTTTTTAAATAAGAATAAATAGGGTTCAAACATATCAATGGTAATTGTTTTAACTTTAAGTCTATTTTTTCGATCAAAGCGTTCAAAATAAGCTTTTAAATAACCCGAAGTTCTGTTTTCTAAGACATCTAGAAATTCATGTGTGTCATTGTTAATAAATATAAAACTCATTAAGCCAGTCACACTCTTTACACTTCTAAATTCATCCATTGCCAAATGTTCAGGTAGATTATCGAAAGGCTTGATAAGTAAAGTATTGACTGCTTTATTTCGAATACGACGTACTGTAGATGGAGAAACACAGTTGTCTTCTGCAGTATCTATTTCTGTTTTGACTTTCGTGGCTTCTTCAATTATTTTTTGATTCACATAATTAGAAATAAATCGTGTCTTATCTACGACATCAGTTTCAGCAGTAAAAGTTGTATTACACTCTAAACACTTAAAGCGCTGTTTGGCTAAGTTTAGATATGTATTATAGCCTTGAGTTTTAAGCAAGGTAATACGAGAAACTCGTTTACCATGCTTATGAATTTGTCCTTCATTTTTAATTCCGCAGCAAGGACAAGCCGAAGGCTTATACGTAAGTACAGCATTAACAACCGTAGACTTCTTTCCTTTTACTATTACATCAATATCTTGGCTAACAAATTTGATATTTTTATCTTTTATTCTTAGTATTTCTAATGTATCATTACACATAGGCGCACTTGTCTCCTTTAATTTGGGTTTGGTCACTTTAAATTATAGAGGCAATTGCGCTTTTTGTGTATCGAAAAAGGCGGGAAGTTTTACCTTCCCACCATAAAAGATGAAGAACCCACAAAAAAAGAAACTGTCAAAGCACTTAAGCCTTAACAGTTTCCTATTTCAGTTACTGAATTAAATTTTGCGTGAACTCAATTTCAGTAAGTCTTAAATTATTTGTCTAAATTGTAGAAAGAATGGATGCCGTCAAATTCAGCTGTTTCGTAAAGTTCGTCTTCAATACGTAACAATTGATTGTATTTAGCGATACGGTCAGTTCTTGATAATGAACCTGTTTTAATTTGACCAGCATTTGTAGCAACTGCGATGTCAGCAATTGTAGTATCTTCAGTTTCACCAGAACGGTGAGAGATAACTGCTGTGTAGTTTGCTTTTTGAGCCATTTGGATAGCGTCAAATGTTTCAGTTAAAGTACCGATTTGGTTAACTTTGATTAAGATTGAGTTACCGATACCTTTTTCGATACCTTCAGATAATTTTTTAGTGTTAGTAACGAATAAGTCGTCACCTACTAATTGAACTTTTTTACCTAAACGATCTGTAAGTTGTTTCCAACCATCCCAGTCGTCTTCGTCCATACCATCTTCGATAGTAATGATTGGGTATTTGTTAACTAATTCTTCTAAGTAGTCAACTTGTTCTGCTGAAGAACGTTTAGCGCCGCCTTCACCTTCGAATTTAGTGTAGTCGTAAACGCCGTCTGTGTAGAATTCAGAAGCAGCACAGTCAAATCCTAAGAATACGTCTTTACCTGGTTCAAGACCAGAAGTTTTGATTGCTTCTAAGATAGTGTCTACAGCATCTTCAGTACCGTGGAATTTAGGTGCGAAACCACCTTCATCACCTACTGCAGTTTCTAAGCCGCGACCTTTAAGAAGTTTAGCTAAGTTGTGGAAGATTTCAGCACCCCAGCGTAATGCTTCTTTGAATGAGTCAGCACCAACAGGTAAAATCATGAATTCTTGGAATGCAATCGGCGCATCTGAGTGAGAACCACCGTTAACGATGTTCATCATAGGAACTGGTAATTGTTTACCATTGAATCCGCCTAAATATTTGTAAAGCGGTTGACCTAAGAAGTCAGCTGCAGCACGTGCAACAGCGATAGAAACACCAAGAATAGCGTTGGCACCTAATTTACCTTTGTTTTCTGTTCCGTCTAATTGAATCATCATTTTGTCGATAGATACTTGATCTAATGTTGAAAATTCGCCTTCAATAATCTCTGGAGCAATGATTTCGTTTACGTTCTCAACTGCTTTAGTAACACCTTTACCACCGTAACGGTTTTTGTCACCGTCACGTAATTCTACGGCTTCGTATTCACCTGTAGATGCACCTGATGGTACTAACGCACGACCGAATGCACCGCTTTCAGTTAATACTTCTACTTCAACTGTTGGATTTCCGCGAGAATCTAAGACTTCGCGAGCATAAACATCTGTAATAATTGGCATGTTGATAATCTCCTTTTCATAATTGCTTTCATATATATTATAACTTGTCTTGCTTAAAAAATGAATTAATTATCCGATATTGATTGTGAACAATTAATGTTTAATTAATGACTCTCCAGTCATTTCTTCAGGTTGTTTAACACCTAATAAATCAAGTAATGTCGGTGCTAAGTCGCCTAATTTTCCAGTTTCGCGTAATTCAACGCCGTCTTTAGTTACGATAACAGGAACCGGGTTGGTTGTGTGTGTTGTCATTGGTTGATCATCGTCAGTTAAAACTTGGTCAGAGTTGCCGTGGTCAGCAGTGATAATTGCATTGCCGCCCATATCCAAGATTTTATCAACGACTTCACCTAAACATTCATCTACTGCTTCAATTGCTTTTACAGTAGGTTCTAACATACCGCTGTGTCCTACCATATCAGGGTTCGCAAAGTTCAAGATGATTAAATCTAAGTCGCCTTTATCTAATTCCCCTAATAATGCATCTTTAACTTCATATGCACTCATTTCTGGTTTTAAATCGTAAGTTGCAACTTTAGGCGAATCGATAAGGATACGACGTTCACCTTCGAACTCTTCGTTGCGTCCGCCGCTCATGAAGTAAGTAACATGAGGGTATTTTTCAGTTTCAGCAATTCTTAATTGTTTAAGATTGTTTGCTTCTGCAACTTCACCGATAGTTTGTTTTAAATCAACTTTTTCAAATACAACTTTACCGTCAACTTGGTCATTGTATTTTGTAAATGTCGCAAAGAATAAATCTTTAGG
The DNA here is from genome assembly GCF_025561445.1 of Staphylococcus sp. IVB6181. Lineage (NCBI taxonomy): Bacteria > Bacillati > Bacillota > Bacilli > Caryophanales > Staphylococcaceae > Staphylococcus > Staphylococcus sp. IVB6181. The sequence goes on from NZ_CP095096.1 coordinate 2,272,761, forward strand.
TTGGTTAACTTCAAAACCTTTGAAATCTTTGTTTGTGAAGATTTCTGAAAGTTGTCCAGCTCTGTCAGGACGGAAGTTGAAGAATACAACTGAATCCCCGTCTTGAACACTTTCATTTTGTTCTTTGATTGAGAATGGAATAATAAATTCGTCAGTTAAACCTACTTCATAACTTGCTTCGATACCTTCTTCTGCTGTCGCATATTCAGGTGTATGGATGTCACGAATTGCATTGTACGCTTTTTGTTCGCGTTCCCAACGTTTATCACGGTCCATTGCATAATAACGACCTGAGATAGATGCGAATTGGCCAATGCCGATTTCTTTGAATTTTTCTTCAGTTTCTTTGACATATTTGAATGCAGATTTTTGATCCACGTCACGGCCGTCTAAGAAACCATGTACATAGACTTTATCAAGTCCTTGTTTTTTAGCTAATTCTAAGATTGCAAATAAGTGTGTATAGTGACTGTGTACACCGCCGTCTGAAAGCAATCCGAATACGTGCAATGCTGAATTGTTCGCTTTAACATGTTCAATTGCTTCGTTAAGCACTTCATTTTCAAAGAAGTCGCCGTCTTCAATTGATTTGTTAATGCGTGTTAAACTTTGGTAAACAATACGTCCAGCACCGATATTCATGTGACCTACTTCTGAGTTGCCCATTTGACCAGCAGGAAGACCTACTTCTAAGCCGCTGGCTTCAATTTGAGTTGTAGGATATTTTTCATAATAACGGTCGAAGTTTGGTTTATACGCTTGTTTGACTGCGTTACCATGTACATCTTCTCTATTTGCAAAACCATCTAAGATGATTAATGCTGTTGGTTGTTTCGCCATATTATTTAGCACCTTCTAATAATTTTACATAGTCTTCAACTTTTAATGAAGCACCGCCGACTAAAGCGCCGTCGATATCTGATTCAGCCATATATTCTGCAATGTTGTTAGGTTTAACACTGCCGCCGTATTGGATGCGAACTGCATCTGCTACGTCTTGGCTTGCAAGTTCTGCTACAGTTTTGCGGATGAATGCACTCATTTCGTTTGCATCTTTCGCTGTAGATGATTTACCAGTACCGATTGCCCAGATTGGTTCATAAGCAATCACTACTTGTTTCAATTGATCATCTGATAAACCTTCAACTGCTTTTTTAACTTGTTCTGCAACAACTGATTCAGCTTTGCCGCCTTCACGTTGTTCAAGTGTTTCACCTACGCAAATGATAGGTGTCATACCATGGTTGAATACTGCGTGTGCTTTTTTATTTACATCTTCGTCAGTTTCAAAGAATAATTCACGGCGTTCTGAGTGACCGATGATCACATATTTAATACCTAAATCAGCCAATGCTACTGGAGAAGTTTCTCCTGTGAAAGCACCGCTATCTTCGAAATAAGTGTTTTCTGCGCCGATTTTCAAACCTTCAGCTTTGCCGTCTTTAACAGCTGTAGTTAAGGCATCTAATTGAATTGTAGGTGCACAAATCACTGCTTCAACTTTGCTTGTATCAGGCAACTGAGGTAAAGCATTTACGAAATCTTTAGCCTCTTGCACTGTTTTATTCATTTTCCAGTTACCTGCAATAATTGGTTTTCTCATTATAAAACGCTCCTTGAAATTATATTAATATGTTACAGCTTATTTATCGCTAATTGATGCAATACCTGGTAATTCTTTACCCTCAAGATATTCTAATGATGCACCGCCGCCAGTAGAAATATGCGTGAAGTCTTTTTCGAATCCAAGCATCATTGCTGCAGCTGCTGAGTCGCCGCCGCCGATAATAGTTGTAGCGTCTTTTAATTCTGCAATTGCTTCACATACGCCGATTGTACCTTGCGCGTAGTTTTCAAATTCGAATACACCCATAGGTCCGTTCCATACTACAGTATGCGCACCTTCTAATTCTTTTTTGAATAACTCAACAGTTTTAGGTCCGATATCTAAAGCTTCTTGATCTTCAGGAATTTCATCGATACCTACAACAGTGTATGGAGAATCGTTAGAGAATTCTTTTGTTACTTTACCGTCAACTGGTAATACAATTTTTCCTCCGGCACGTTCTAATAAGTCTTTAGCGAAGTCGACTTTGTCTGCTTCTAATAAAGATTTACCGATTTCGTAACCTTGTGCTTTAAGGAATGTGTAAGCCATTCCGCCGCCGATTAAGACTTTATCAGCAACATTCAATAAATTTTCAATTACACCGATTTTATCAGAAACTTTAGCTCCGCCTAAGATAGCAACAACTGGTTTGTCAGGGTTGTTGACAACACCGCCGATAAATTTGATTTCTTTTTCCATCAAATCTCCAGCAGCACTTTCTAAGTTAGAAGCAATACCTACGTTTGAAGCGTGAGAACGGTGAGCAGTACCAAATGCGTCATTTACGAATACATCGCCTAATGAAGCCCAGTATTTGCCTAATTCAGGATCGTTTTTAGATTCTTTTTTACCGTCTAAATCTTCGAAACGTGTATTTTCAACTAAAAGCACATCGCCTTCATTTAATGCAGCGATTGCGTCTTCTAATTCTTTACCGCGTGTTTGCGGAACAAATTTAACATCTTTGCCTAATTTTTCGCTTAAACGAACTGCTACAGGTTTAAGTGTTAATTTTTCTTTATCGCTTTCTTCTTTAACTTTGCCTAAGTGAGAGAATAAAACTAATTTTCCGCCTTGTTCAAGAATATACTCAATAGTTGGTAATGCTTGAACGATACGGTTATCGTTTGTAATTTCTCCATCTTTTAAAGGTACGTTAAAATCTGCACGTTCTAAAACGACTTTACCTTTTAAATCTAAATCAGATACATGTTTTTTTGCCATCAAAACTTCCTCCTTTGGATAAAAGCACGAATATATAAAATGTCTGTAATTTGAGGTTAGCATATGGGCACAAATATTGCAGATATATTAACAGAATCCAATGAAAAATTTCATCTTTCTGAAAATATTAACTCTAATAACCATGTACTTAATGAAAATAAGCGGAGAAGCGTATGTGCCTCCCCGCTTACTCATAAGCTGGTCATTGAATTTCAACAACACATTACCGCTTGTTAAATTCAGACCTTATTTCATATCAGTGTTGATCAATTATTTTACGTCTTTGATAAGGTATTCTAAAGTACGTACTAATTGTGCAGTGTAAGACATTTCGTTATCGTACCAAGCTGCAACTTTAACTAATTGACGACCAGATACAGTCATTACACGAGTTTGAGTTGCGTCGAATAATGAACCGAATGTCATACCAACTACGTCAGAAGATACGATTTCGTCTTCAGTGTAACCGAATGATTCGTTTGAAGCTGCTTTCATAGCTGCGTTGATGTCTTCTACTGTAGCGTCTTTGTCTAATACAACAGTTAATTCAGTTAATGAACCAGTTGCTACAGGAACACGTTGAGCGCCACCGTCTAATTTTCCGTCGATTTCAGGAATTACTTTACCGATTGCTTTAGCAGCACCAGTTGAGTTTGGAACGATGTTTTGAGCTGCTGCACGTGCACGACGTTTGTCGCCTTTTCTGTGTGGACCGTCTTGAGTATTTTGGTCACCAGTGTAAGCGTGGATAGTAGTCATGAAACCTTCTACTAAACCGAAGCTGTCATTTAAAACTTTTGCTACTGGAGCAAGTGAGTTTGTAGTACATGAAGCACCTGAAACGATTGTGTCATTGCTGTCTAAAGTTTGGTTGTTTACGTTGTAAACGATTGTTTTAAGATCACCAGTTGCTGGTGCAGAGATTAATACTTTTTTAGCACCTGCATCGATGTGAGCTTGTGCTTTTTCTTTGCTAGTATAGAATCCAGTACATTCTAATACTACGTCGATTCCTAAATCTTTCCAAGGTAATTTGCTTGCATCTGGTTGTTCGAATGATTTAACTTCTTTACCATTCACGCGGAATCCGCCATCTACAACTTCAACTTCTTCAGTGAAACGTCCTTGCATAGTATCATATTTTAATAAGTGTGCTAACATTTCATCGTCTGTTAAGTCGTTTACTGCTACTACGTCGATACCTTCAACATCTTGAATTCTTCTGAATGCTAAACGACCGATTCTACCAAAACCATTAATTGCTACTTTTACTGCCATTATTATGGCCTCCTTTAAAAGATATTGTTAAAAAGTGAAGTCACTTTTTTAAACTAAATTCATTGTGATTGAACAATATTTCTTGCTGCACCTTCATCTGTAATTAAGATGGTGTTTTTAGGAGCGATAGAAAGATATGCTCTGATTGCATCTCCTTTTGAAGCACCGCCCGCTACAGCAAAAATATATTCTTTTGATACTAAATCTTCCATTTGAAGTCCTATCGTTTTCACTTTGTGAACGATATTGCCTTCATTATCGAAATAATATCCAAACGCTTCTCCTGCTGCATTGTGATGATGAAGCTTTTCAATCACACTTTTTGACGAATGGCGTCTGTTTGCCATTTTCAGCGCATCACCAATGCCGTGAACCGTTATATTGGATTGTTTGATTAAATCTAATGTGTTTCTAACAGATGGCTCTTGCAGCAACATCTCGTATGTGGATTCGCTGACATTGTCAGGAACATAGAGTGTTGTATAATCGCCGCCTGTTTGTTGTGCCATACTTGCTGCGATAGTATTGGCCTGATAAACTACGTTTTCTCCTAGTCCCCCTCTTGCTGGGACATAGAAAGTTTTAAACGGCAGTATATGCATTGATTCGCTCACAGCAGCCATTGTAGAGCCGCCGGTGATAGATACGATAGCATCATTATAAAATGTACGTTCTAACAATTGTCCTGCTTGACTGCCCATTTCTTTCTTTACAGCACTATCCATATCTGTATCACCCGGTACAACAAAAACGTTCTTGATTTGATAACGTTCTTTTACCAACTGTGCCAAATGATACCCATCAGAATACATATCGAAATAAGATTCCAACTCTTCAATCAAAGCTTCGCCTTCAGCAGTCAATTCCATGCCTGTCGGTTTTACTTTGATGAGCTCTTGCTTTTTCAAAGTGTTTGTTTCTGATCTCAATACACGCTCAGTCAAATTCATAAATTCGCTTAAGCTTCTTCTTCCGACTGGCTGGTGCATTTTGATAGTAGTGAGTATAGTAAATCTTCGGTACATTTTTTCGACAAGCTCAGGAATCAATTTCTGTTGGACTTTAAGCAAGTCTTCCACTACTATTTCCTCCTCTTTTTCTTTAAGGGTCAGCATGCAACCACACTTTGACGTTTTTAGTCCCAGGTGGGACAAAAAATAACATCTCTTACAATTGTCATAATACTATCATCTGATATAAAAAGCAAGCTTTAAGATTAACTAAGGTGAGTTGTTCAATATATTGTTGCAAACAACACTACTACCTTATCTACATTATACCCTTTTCTTCAAAGAAAAATCATCTGAAAACCTCATTTCTTTTAAATATATTTTCTGAAGCTTCTCTATTATAATGAGGTTAACAAAGGAGGGTATCTGATTGACTCATAATAATGATGATAAACCAGAAGTTATTGATCCTGATGATCCAAGATACAAAGATGATTCCTATTTTAACCGCAGTCCAGAAGAACAACAGCGTTCACGCTTTGAAAACGACAGAAAGATAAAATACTATTCCTTCGGCTGCACGCCATTTGGATGCGGATGCCTTCCAGCAGTCGCTGTCATCGCATTAATCATCACTTGGCTCATCAGCCTGATGTCTTAAATCAACTTATTTTAAATATTAAGGCAATCAAGTCACAGCTTGGTTGCTTTTTTTCTGATATATATCACATACCCGCTTCATGCCTTTCATTAATCATTACAAATATTTTCAGCCATAAAAAAGACAGGAAACATCAGCTTCCTGCCTTATCATTAACTATTTAAAATTGTATTAATCATCATCTGAGCTGCTTTGGCTTGATTGATTTGAACTTGATGATTGATTAGATTGAGAATTTTGCTGCGGTGCAGATGGTTTAGGCTGTGAGCTTTGAGATTCGTTTACTGGTTTTGACTGCTGTTCTTGCCCTGGCCTGGGTTGTTGAGAAGATTGGCTGCTGCGTTGGCTTTGTTCTTGTTTTGCTTGTTCTTGTGCACGTTCTCTCTGTTGTGCAGCTTCTTCTCTTTGTTTTTGAGCTTGTTCTTGTGCTTGCTTTTGTGCTTGTTTTTGTGCCTCTTCTTGTCGTTTTTGTTGTGCTTCTTGCTGTGCTTTTTGTTTTTCTGCTGCTTCTTTGCTAGCTTGTTCTCTTTGTTTTTGTGCTGCTTCTTGAGCTTTTTTCTGTTTGTCGTCTTGTTGTTTTTCAGCTTGTTTTTGTGCCGCAGCGTTTTGACGCGCTTGTTCTTGTTGGCGCTGTTGCTCGCGTTGTGCATTGATTTCATTTTGACGCTGCTGTTCTGCAGCTTGCTGATTCGCAATTTCTTGTTGTCTTTGTTCTTCTAATTCTTGTTCGCGCTTTTGCTTTTCTTCTTTCTTTTTCTTCTCAGCATGTTCTTTTTTCTCTTGTTTCTCTTTCTTTTGCTGCTGACTATAGCGTTCGCTGCTTTTTTTGTTATTATCTACAAAAGCAAATGTAGCAAACGCTAAACCAAACAATAATATTATGACGATGATAGAACTCACTATCTTTGCGAGTCTACTCATTTTATTGTTAGACATGCGCTCTCCTCTTTTCAGTCTCATTTCTTTTTCTCATATAAGTACAAGTGTGTTTTCTCACGATAATATCTATTACCCGTTTCTTGATAACTTCACTAATATTTCTTCGCTGTATTCATTTATTTATCATAACATTTTCACACAAGGGATACATCATTTTAGTTGGCAAACAATTGATTTTTTATATATTGAGAATATCTACAAGTTGAAGGAATGAAACATTAAAATCCAATACAAGTGATTAATAACAGTAAGATTGTTATAATAACATCATCAATCAATGGAAGAAGACAAAAATAATGAACCTATACGCTGCTCGCATAGGCCCAAAACTAAAGGGAGTCAAAATTTCACCTTCGCATGTATATTATGGGGTATACTATTTTTAATTAAGAGATGTTTAATTAATTCCGAAGGTACTTCTATTATAACTTTTCTAAAAGTGATTTAAACGAGATTATTTAGATTATCTTGACATATTAATGACTAAATATTGAATAATCATTGAATGTTTAGAATTTCTACAATCTGAACATCCATTGTTATAATTGATGATGATTACTATTAATGAGGTGAAAGGTAATGAAGCAGTTTCTAATTACAGGCGGTACAGGTTTGGTAGGCAGTCATTTAGTTGATGCCATTCATAACACAGACTCCCACATTACGATTTTGACACGTCAAGATCGTCAGAACTTAGATGAGAAAATCACCTATATTAACTGGAACAAAGAAGGCTGGGAAGATAAAGTCCCTGATCATATTGATATCGTTATCAATTTAGCAGGTGCGACTTTAAACAAAAGATGGACAGACGAATATAAACAAACCTTAATGTTAAGCCGTATCCAAGCAACACAAGCACTATATGAACTGTTTGAGCATAAAGGGAAATTCCCGGAAATTTTATTTAATGCCAGTGCAGTCGGTTATTACAGACCTGATGTTCACCGCACTTATACTGAATTATCACAGTGTGATCCGCATGATTTCCTATCAGATATTACCTATCAATGGGAACGATTTGCACGTAAATTCGAACAGCATCAAACACGTGTTATTATCGGCCGTTTCGGAATGGTGCTGTCAGATGAAGGCGGCGCGCTTCCGATGATGGAATTGCCTTATCGTTTTTATGCAGGCGGTAAACTCGGCACTGGTTTCCAATGGTATTCATGGATCCACATCACAGATTTAACACGTGCCATTTTATTCTTAATCAATAAAGACGAAGCTTCTGGTGTATTTAATATGACAACACCTGTCGCAGAACGTCAAAACTTATTCGGCTATACCCTTGCACGTGCAATGCATAAACCGCACGAAACATGGGTACCGAGTGCATTATTACGTCTAGTATTAGGCCAAAGAGCAACTATTATATTAGACACACAAAAAGCGATTCCTAACCGCTTAGACGCATATGGTTTCCAATTCGCCTACCCTAACTTGAAATCAGCTTTAGATAGTTTAGTTCATGAGTAAAAAGAGATATAATAGATTTGAATTGTGAGCGTTTATTTAACAAGCAGCACTCACTTAAACAAACTAAAAGCAAGATTGTTTTTGAATGAAGGTGGATCAATGGATAAAAGTAGTATGGTAACACGAATATTACTTATGATTGCTGCGATACTGTTAATCTGTATCGGCAGCTTCTCAATGACACGCGCCATCCCTTCTCTGTATATTGCATGTTTCTATCTGGTTAGCGGCATCATTATATTAGGATGGGCAGTCTACAATTTCGTTATGTATCAAAAGCAAAATAAGAAAGACACAAAAAAAGTTCCGGAGCAATAATGCCGGAACTTTCTTTATGCTTGAATATCTTATTTTTCAGGTTGCATAACTTCGTCGATTAAGCCGTATTCTTTCGCTTCATCTGCTGTTAAGAAGTTATCGCGATCAGTATCTTTTTCGATTTGTTCGATAGATTGACCTGTACGTTCAGATAAGATTTTGTTTAATTTAGCACGTGTTTTTAAGATGTGTGTCGCAGCAATTTCGATTTCTGTTGCTTGACCTTGTGCACCGCCAAGTGGTTGGTGAATCATTACTTCAGCGTTCGGTAAAGCAAAGCGTTTGCCTTTCGCACCTGCAGCAAGCAAGAATGAACCCATTGATGCTGCCATACCGATGCAGATTGTTTGTACATCAGGTTTAATGTGTTGAATTGTATCATAAATAGCGAAACCAGCTGTTACACTGCCGCCTGGTGAATTGATATAAAGATAAATATCTTTTTCAGCATCTTGTGCTTGTAAGAATAACAATTGTGATACGATTGAGTTTGCTACGTTATCATCAATTGCTGAACCTAACATAATAATACGGTCTTTCAACAATCTTGAGTAAATGTCATAAGCACGTTCGCCGCGATTTGTTGTTTCAATTACTGTAGGAATTAAATTCATTCTATTTCCTCCTTGTACTTTTAATGAATTATCTTTATTTTAACCCAAAAGTCAAAAATGGTCAAAAATAAAACTCATACTTCTCAAATTGACTATATTGACCACTCTAACCGATAAAGGTACACTATTAATTGCATGCTAATATTTACCCCTCGTAGTGTAATGGATAACACGTAAGATTCCGGTTCTTGAAATAGGGGTTCGATTCCCTTCGAGGGGGTAATTTTAAGCCTTTAAACACTTTGTTTAAGGGCTTTTCTTTTGTCTGTTGGAAAATACAGCGTTAAATCCCAAGCTGATGCACCTATTTCTTCTTGATTCGCCCATTTATTTTGATTTCTCTATTAACTGGCTCTAATGTCTTTTAAATTTTCAAAAAAATTCTCTTTTCTAATATTTGGAAATATGTTAAAGTTTATATGTTTGATAGAAATTTATCTACATAAATTGTCAGAAATTTTTGTAAATAGAGAAAGATTTGCAACACCAGGAGGTTAATATGAAAAAAGTAATACTAGTATCAGGTTTAATGCTCTTCTCATTATTCTTTGGGGCAGGCAACTTGATCTTCCCGCCTATGCTCGGTTATACCGCGCAAAGCAATATGTGGACTGGCATGACAGGCTTTGCGATAACAGGTATTTTAATGCCTTTTATCACAGTGATTGTCATTGCCTATTATGATGGAGGCGTTGAATTTATCGGGAACCGTGTCCATCCAAAATTTGGGTTTATATTTGCTGTATGTATATATTTATCAATCGGAGCACTTTACGGTATTCCACGTGCCGCAAACGTAGCTTACGAAATCGGGGCGAAATCTATTATCCCTATCCATAATACATGGACACTAGTTGGATTCTCATTGGTTTTCTTTATCGTTGTAGGACTTATCGCCTTATATCCAACTAAAATGGTCGATAATTTAGGTAAAATTTTAACACCCGCACTATTAATCATTATCGGGGCATTATGTATCGGAGCAATTGTTAATCCAGAAGGTCCTGTAGGACAACCGCACGGGAAATATGAAAAAGCACCATTCGTTTCTGGTATTTTAGAAGGTTATTACACAATGGACTTAGTTGCCGCATTGGCATTCTCAGTTGTTATTGTACAAAGTTTTAAACTTGCAGGCTTAACTGACAGCAAGAAGATTGTGAAGAACGTGATACTTTCAGGCTTAATATCAGCTGTATTGTTAACAGTAATCTACTTCTCATTGGCTTACTTAGGAATTACAACGAGCAAGCCAGGCTTTGAAAACGGCGCAAGCATCTTAACATACAATTCAGTCCGCTTGTTCGGTGCGTTCGGAAACATCTTATTCGGTATGATTGTCATCTTAGCTTGTTTAACAACATGTATTGGTTTAGTGAACGCAAGTGCCGCTTTCGGTATGAAGAAGTTCCCTAAAATTCCGTATAAAACATATGTCGTTTCATTTGCGTTAGTCGGTTTCTTAATATCTATTCTAGGACTAGATATGATATTACAAATCGCAGTACCTTTACTGACATTTATTTATCCGATTTCAATTGTGTTAGTGTTGATTTCGCTCTTCGCAATTGCTATTCCGACACACTTGAAAGTCGCTTATATCTTACCAACCATTTCAACATTGGTCATTTCAGTACTTGAAATTTTCAATACCTTTAAACTTATCAAACCTTTAAATGCGGTTTACCAAAAATTACCTTTATCTGATTTAGGTCTTGCTTGGTTATTCCCATTTATCGCTTTAACACTGATTGGTATGATCATCGACTTTATACGTAATAAGAAACAGACACAATCGAGCACAACCGCATCATAATAATTTAATGCCTTTCCTTTTCATTAAGGAAAGGTCTTTTTTATGCTTTGGCCCCTTGCTATTGTCACAATATTTCAATATCAACCCTTTCTATTTAATTCTCGATTAAATGTGTTAAAATTAACAATGCAATTTAAAGGTGAAAACAAAGGTTGTCTGAAATCAGACCTTTTTTCACTGTTTTAAACATTTAGATTCATTGATTTACAAATTTCTTATGGCATGATGATGTCATTTTTTATTTGTCTGTTTATATATTCTCTATCAACTATTTAATCTATTCAAAGAAAGGGAGGTTTATCTTGAAACAACAATCATTTAATTACAACTTGATTACCACAGTCTTCTTTATCTCAGGTATTGCTGTGATGTGCAGTTTGTATTCTGCGATTCCGCTCATGCCGATTATGGGCGAAGAATTGCATCTGACTGAAAGTGCAACTACTTTAATCGGCGTTGTCTTTTCAGTTTCCTATTCTGTCAGTTGTATGTTTTACGGTATTATCGCAGATAAATTCGGAAAGAAAAAAGTCATACTCGTCGGCTTAGCCTTGCTGACATTGACCACATTAGCGATTGGCTTTATCCACAGCTTCGCTTTATTATTGATTGTACGTGTTATTCAAGGTATTGCGGCCGCTAGTTTCTCTCCGGTCTCATTAACATATGTGACAGAAGTATTCCCGATTACTAAGCGTGTTACAGCAATCAGCTTTATCAGTACAAGTTTTATGCTTTCAGGAGTTTTAGGACAAAACTTGAGTGATATTATCGCTGCGCATACAAGTTGGCGTGTGGTTTACTTTATTCTGACAATCGTTTATCTCTTGCTTATCTTATGGATTTATAAATCCATTCCTAAAAGCCCTTATCACATGCCTGATACGAAGTTTTCGGTATTCTTTAAAAATATGCGCCATATCTTTGACTATAAAGGCATTGTATTATGCTTCTTCGTATCACTGACAATCTTAACTTCATTTGTTTCTATGTATACACTCTTAAATGAATATCTGACTTCAAATCCGATTAATGCAGACTTAACAACAATCTCTACTGTTAAACTGTTTGGACTTATCGGTATGCTGCTGGCATTATTTGCCGGACGTCTCAGTGACCATTTAGGTGTTAAACGCATTATCTTAATCGCTTTGCTCACAGCAGGCATCTCTATGATATTCATGGGGCTGACACACAATATCTTGATTATCACTATCTTCAGTGTCATCTTTGTTGCAGGTATCGCATTTGTCATCCCTTCTGTGATTTCGCAAATCGGCTTGCTTACAGTGAAAGATAAAGGTTTCTATTTATCTATCAATACCTTCATGTTATTTATCGGTACAGCGATTGCGCCGGTACTTTCTATGCAGCTGATGAGTCACTTGCATTCATTTAAAATGATGTTTATCTTATTATCGCTGGTTAACTTTATCGGCTTCTTCATTGCCCTTTGGATTCCGAAGAAAAGTGTAACAGAATAGAGATAAAACCCATAAAACACTAAAAGAAGACTGCACTTTCCTGATTGTTTTCAAGGAAGTGCAGTCTTCTTTTTATGGTTTACATTTCAATATGTTCGCCGCTTCTGATTTTATCTGCTAATTCATTTAATTTACGCAAACGATGATTCACACCTGATTTTGAAATAGTACCTGTCGACACCATTTCACCTAACTCTTTTAAAGATACATCTTGATTCTCTACACGCAGCTTCGCAATTTCTCTTAAGCGATCAGGCAGATTCTCAATACCAATTTCTTGATCAATCAATTGAATACTTTCCACTTGTTTCATTGCGGCACTGACCGTTTTGTTCAGGTTAGCTGTTTCGCAATTCACTAAACGGTTCACTGAATTACGCATATCTCTGACAATACGCACATCCTCAAACTTCAGCATCGCTTGATAACCGCCGATTAAACTTAGGAAATCAGAAATCTTTTCCGCTTCCTTCAAATAAACGATATTGCCTTTTTTACGTTCAAGATGCTTTGCATTCAATTCATACTCATTCATCAACGCTGTTAAGCCTTCTGAATGACTCTCATACAGCGAAAATATCTCTAAATGATAAGATGACGTTTCCGGATTATTAACAGAGCCGCCTGCTAAAAAAGCACCTCTTAAATAACTGCGTTTCATTTCATCATCACGTATCATGTCCAAATCTATCGCATGCGTAAATACGCCATCTTTTAAAATACCTAATTCATGCAGAATTTCGCGAGATTTCACTTTCGTTCTGCAAATATAGATATTATTTTTCTTCAATTTCATTTTCTTTCTAACAAGAATCTCTACTTCAATATTAAATACTTTCTTAATCAAAGAGTAGATACGTCTGGCTGTTGTCGCATTTTCAGTTTGCACATTGATGACAAATTGCTGGTTCGACAAACTGAGCGCACCATTCATCCGTATCAATGCACTTAATTCAGCGCGCGCATTTTTATCATCGACATCTATTCTTGTCAATTCATTTTTCATGTCTGATGCAAAGCTCATGCCGTGCCATTCCTTTCGTTATTTTTTTCTTTGTTTTGGATTAAATTGGATTGTACTTGTTAAATCAAGTGCAAGTTCATAAATCATACGTGATAAACGTGTCGTATTATGACGGACTCGATTCTTATCTGAGATATGCACAAGGTCATCTGCCGTTAACGGTACAATACCAGCCGCTTCTATCTCTTCTTTATGATACTTTACCGGCTCTGCATGCTCTTTACGATAGTTCTCTAAAATTTCCTTGCTGTAATCATGATTGATACAGCAAATCACATAATCAATAAACTTGGTATCCATATGTCTGTGAATGGCATTTACATGATCCATCACATCAAAATGATCTGTTTCCCCATGCTGCGTCATCACATTAGACACATAGACTTTAGGCGCCAAGCTTTCTACAATCGCTTGACCGATACCTGGGACACACAAGTTTGAAAGCACACTAGTATAAAGCGAACCAGGTCCTAAGACTATTAAATCCGCCTCTTCTAACGCTTCTACCGCTTCTTCCATAGGCTGCACATCTGCTGGTTCGATAAAGACCCTTTTAATCGGTTTTTCGCGTTTTGGTATATTAGATTCGCCATAAACAATTTCGCCATCATCCATTTCCGCATTCAAACGAATACTGGAATTGGTTGAAGGAATCACACGGCCCTTGATATTTAAAATTTTACTCAGTTCTTTCACTGCATGACCAAAGTCATCCATAATGTTCGTCAACGCTGCGATCAGCAGATTACCGACAGAATGGCCTTCTACTTGATTCTCTTTAAAACGATACTGGAACAGCTCCTTCAACGTCGGTTCCGTATCGCTTAATGCTGCGATAACATTTCGGATATCGCCGGGTGCCGGGATATCCATTTCACTTCTGATTTTTCCTGTACTTCCGCCATCATCCGCAACAGTCACGATTGCAGTGATATCTATCGGAAAATCTTTTAAACCACGAGCAAGGACAGATAAACCTGTGCCTCCCCCGATTAATACGATTTTAAGCTTTTTCATTTTTCTCGCCACTTTCGATATGTGCATCTCTATGATGAACGTAAACATTATAGTCGTAACTGTCGTTCAAGTCTTCAGCCAATCTTTTTGCTAAAGCTACAGAACGATGCTGTCCTCCGGTACAACCGATAGCGATAACTAACTGCGTCTTACCTTCTTTCTTATAACCTGGAATCATAAATTTCAATAAGTCTAATAATTTATCATAGAAAATAGCAGTCTCTTGCCATTTCATCACATATTGATACACTGGATCGTCGTTTCCTGTTAACGGACGCAGTGATTTCACATAGAAAGGATTCGGTAAGAAGCGCACATCAAAAACTAAGTCCGCATCTTGTTGAATACCATGTTTAAAGCCGAAGCTTGTAACACTGATACTAAATGTTTCGATATCATCTCTGTTAAAGAGTTTATTTATTTTTGCACGTAATTCTTTTGGTTTTAATTCTGTAGTATCTATGACAAAGTTTGCGAAACTGCGAATTTCAGACAATGATTGACGTTCTTCTCTGATAGAGTCAATCAATGAATTCTGACCGTTGTCGCTTAATGGATGCGCACGGCGTGTTTCTTTATATCTTGAAATCAATTTAGATTCGCTGGCTTCTACAAACATAACGTCAACAATAATTTTATTCTTGCTGCGCAATAAATCTACTTCTTTTACTAAGGATTTGAAAAATTCGCGTCCGCGTAAATCAATTGCGATTGCGACTTTTTGCAATGATGGTGTTCCTTGTTCCATCAATTCAACAAATTTCGGCAGTAAAATCGGAGGTAAATTGTCTACACAAAAATACCCTAAATCTTCTAAACTTTGCAGTACTACAGACTTACCCGCTCCTGACATACCCGTAACCACTAATAATTCACTCTTATTTACGACTTCATTTTCTTCATGTTGCATGACGACACCATCCTGTATTTAAATTCGCTCATAATATCCTTATCATAACAATAGTATCATATTCATTTCTATGTTGGACATTAATACCGTATATTATGAAAAAAGGTTTGAATATGTGCATGCAACTAAACGCTGCATACACTACTCAAACCTTGTTTGTGTTTTACTTATGCTTCTTCTGTTTCAGCTTCTAATTTATCTTTAATGCCTTCAATATAAGATTGCGCATTTTGAGCCGCAATACTTCCGTCGCCAGTTGCTGTAACGATTTGTCTTAAACCTTTTTCGCGCACATCGCCTGCCGCAAAGACACCCGGCACTTTAGTTTCCATTTCATCGTTTGTCACGATGTAGCCTGCGTCGTTAGTAATGCCTAAATCAACGATAGGTGCTGTTAAAGGTTTCATACCGATATATACGAATACACCATCCGCATCTAATGTTTCTTCTTTACCGTCTTTAGTAGATTGTAAAGTTACTGAACCGACTTTGCCGTCTTTTTCATTAATAGATGCTAATGTGTGATCCCAAATGAAGTGCATTTTTTCGTTTTTGAATGCACGATCTTGCAAGATTTTTTGTGCACGTAATTGGTCTCTGCGGTGAACCACTGTTACGCTGTCTGCGAATTTAGTCAAGAATGTACCTTCTTCTACTGCAGAGTCTCCGCCGCCGATTACGAATAAGTTTTTGCCTTTAAAGAACGCGCCGTCACAAACTGCACAGTAACTTACACCGCGACCGCCGAGTTCTTCTTCGCCAGGCACACCGATTTTCTTGTATTCTGCACCTGTCGCAATAATTACTGCGTAGGCTGTTACTGATTTATCGCCGTAAAAGACTTCTTTGATATCGCCTTTATCTTCGATGAATTTAATATCACCATATTGATATACTGCACCGAATTTTTGCGCATGATCAAACATTTTTGTAGATAAATCCGGACCAGAAATCGATTCGAATCCTGGGAAGTTTTCTACATCTTCTGTATTCGCCATTTGTCCGCCGGGTAAACCGCGTTCAATCATTACAGTTTTTAAGTTCGCACGAGAAGCATATACAGCTGCAGTCATTCCTGCTGGACCTGCGCCGATAATTACAACATCATATTCAGCTTGTTGTTTCGCCATTCTTATAGCCTCCTAGTCTTTAATCAACAGTTATTATATTATACTGTGTCCTTGAAATATACTTTTATGCTCAAATTGTAAAATATACTAATTTCACTTGCACATTATTTAAACTTCTAGAAGAATGTTAATCGATTTATTCAAACGATAAAGCGTTACCCCGAACCATTCTGCAACTTGCTTTTTGGTATAAGGGCGCTCTAAAGATTTGAAGTATAAATACACAAGCGCTGCAGTATATCCTTCCACATGGTCTAAATCATAACCATGTTCGATAATCCCTTCAGCGCGATCGATCCAATTTAAAAATAAAGGTTTTAAAAACTTTAATTCTTCATTCTCATACAAGGCTAACATGCCTCGGTGAATAAAGCCTAATTTTATCAACTTCAAATCTTTAATCAAATACGTAAGATAGAGCTTTTCATACTCTCCCATACCTTCCAGTACAGACCAGATTTCTTCAGTAATGAGCAGTTCTTTCTCATTTACTTGATCTAATAAGAAAATACCATACAGTCTTTCATGGTTATCTTCACTCATCAGCAATGGCAAGATATTCGTTTTGAAGTAACCGTTCTTTTCAGACATCAGCCACGGCGGATAACCTGGATTGCCTTGTGTAATATCTTCCAGTTTCTTCCAAAACTCATGACTTCGTTCTTGATTTCCCAGGAAATAAAAATTATAGCTGAGCGCATGAAACAGCTGCAGCGAAATAAACTTTCCTTTTCGATACAGCGGATAAAGCAGCTTTTTCGAAGCTTGATACTTCTTCAAATAGCTCAGCACAATACCCAGTTTGAAACTTTCATCATCATTCATCGGTACGACTTTTGATAAAGACTCTAAATATGTCGGATAAGCCTCATCCTTCGTATTATATAAAAGCAATGTATAGTGGCATAAAGCATGCACGTCTGCCTGATTTTCTTTCAGCAATTGTTTCAGCATCTCTCTCGCAGAATCATAATTGTCGAGATATAAATAAATCATCGCTAATAAATTACGCGTACCGTGATGTGTCTGCACATCCATATCTTGGTTCGTAATGTAGTCGCGGGCATCTTCTAATCTGCCTCTCGCAAAGAGGTGTTGGAAGATGAGCTGTACCGCAAAGACTTTGCTTTCTTGTTCAAGTTTGTCCAAGTCATCATACACGACTTCAAACATTTCTTCTAATTCTTTTCGATACGCTTCATCATTTGAAATAATAACGTAATTGATACCGAAACAAAATGCTTTGTTCGGGTCATTTAATTGAATGAACAGCTGGCTTAATTGGTAGAAAGCATCCGCAGTATGTGCATCTTTCGCAATAAAATCAAAATAATGATCAATGACTTGTTTGCCTTGGCCTATTTCAGTCAGTGCTGTTGTATAGTCTTTCAGTGCTTCAAAGTCAGAAGGTGACAATTCAAGGACTTTTCTATAATGTTCTGCAGCTTTATGGTAATCGCGGTGTTTTAATTTAGAGTCAGCCAGCTTCTTGAAGAAAGACGCATCTTGCGTCATAGGTATTACGTTTTTATGCGGTTCTTGTACCATGGATTGCCCCTCCTTTCTCATTATTTTCTAATCTGCATCGGATTGCCGTAGGCAAGTGCACCATCAGGTACATCTTTGTTTACGACTGTACCTGCACCGATACGCACATGATCTCCGATTGTTACGCCAGGCAAAATTGTCACATTGGCCCCTACTAATGTGTGGTTGCCGATATTCACTTTTCCTACACGCCATTCTGTCACTAAAAATTCGTGTGTCAATATTGTTGTATTATACCCTATCACACAATTATCTCCAATACGAATCAAATGCGGATAAATCACATCCGGCATCACTTTATACGCAAAAGCTGTATGTTTGCCGACTTGCATGCCTAAACAAGCACGGTAAATCCATCGTTTTAATCTCAACGATGGCATGAACCGTGCTAATTCAATGAACAATGTTTGTTTAAACAGCTTTGTGAATTTAATGAAATGATACATTCTCCATAATGGATTGATATGTGTCGCTTTATCTTCTATTTTTTGATAACGCCTCATTGAATCCCCTCTTTATTTCAGCCATGAAAGATTTCCGGCATCTTTGAATTTCGGTTGTGGGCTTTTATATCTGCGGTAAATAATCATCACTACGCTGATAATAATCAAAACAATCGACATGACTTGTGCGACTCTGATATTGCTCGTTAACATCAAACTATCTGTACGCATGCCTTCCACGAAGAATCTTCCGATAGAATACCAGATCAAGTATAAGAAGAACGTTTCTCCGATACGCAAATGTTTGCGCAAGAACAGCAATAACGCAAAACCAACCACATCCCAGATCGATTCATATAAAAATGTAGGCTGGTAATATTTGCCGTCAATGTACATGTTATCAATGATGAATCTTGGAATATGCAGGCTTTCTAAAAATGATTGCGACACTGGACCGCCATGTGCTTCATGGTTCATAAAGTTGCCCCAGCGTCCGATACCTTGCGCTAAGATAATACTCGGTGCAACGATATCGCCGATCTGCCATGGATTATGGTTATTCATTTTACATACGATAATCCCTGTAATGAAGCCGCCGATCAAGCCGCCGTGAATCGCAATACCCCCATGCCAAATCATCGGTATTTCAGCGGGATGTGCTGCGTAATACGGCCATTGGAAAATCACAAAGTAGATTCTCGCCGCTATGAACCCGAAAATCGCACTCCAAAAGATGATATCAATCAATGCGTCTTTATGCAGGCCCACTCTTTTCGCGGTTGCTTGTGCAATAAAGTATCCTAATAAAATTCCGAATGCAATGATAATCCCATACCAGCGCACGGAGATAGGACCTAGATTAAAAGCCACCGGATCAATATAACCAAAGTTAAAAAACATAATTGCTTACTCCTCTTTATGTTCGTTTTTTCTTAGTATTTCAGCATTTAATCGTTCGTTAAACTCTTCAGCAGTATTAATGCCCATAATATTCAAACGGTAGTTCATTGCTGCGACTTCAATAATAACTGCCACATTTCTTCCTGGTCGTACCGGAATGGTTTTCTTAGTGATTTCAGTATCCAAGATACGCAAGGTTTCTTCATTCAAACCGACACGGTCATATAACTTATCTTTATCCCAGTTTTCTAAGTTGATATTCAAACCGATTTTCTTTTCGGTCAAGATAGACCCTGCACCGAACAGTGTCATCACGTTGATAATACCGAGTCCTCTGATTTCTAATAAATGCTCAATCAATTTCGGCGGTTTGCCGATAAGTTCATCTTTAGTGATTTCGCGGATTTCCACGTTATCATCTGCGACTAAACGGTGACCGCGTTTGACTAATTCTAAAGCTGTTTCGCTTTTACCGATACCAGAATCACCAGTAATTAAAACACCGACACCATACACATCCACTAATACACCATGCAAAGATGTTGTTTTAGCAAGTTCATGTTCTAAATATGTAGTTAATCGACTCATTAAACTTGTTGTCGCATCTTTAGATGTAAGTAAAGGTGTTCCGAGTTCTTTCGCCGCATTGACTAACTCTTCAGGAGGCTCAATCCCTCTTGTCACAATAATTGCAGGTGTATCAGGGCGGCATAATTTGCGTAATCTGCCATGTCTTTCTTTATCAGGCAATAGATTATAAAATGACAGTTCTGTTGTCCCTAATAACTGGATACGATCTGATGCATAATGCGAAAAGTATCCTGCCATTTCTAATCCTGGTCTTGAAATATCTGTATTATGGATTGGTCGATCCAATCCTTCTTCTCCGGCTGCTAAATTCAATTTAAATCTGTTTACTAAAGCTCTAGCACTTAACATATTTTCACCTCAATCGTCATTCTTCTTTCTATGCTTACTACTATCATATCAAAAAAGAATGCGAAAACGTTATTGGTATTACTACTTAAATTCCCTACCTATTTTATCATTTCTCATGATGATTCAAAAATCAAATTTTAACACTGCTTTTCGCTTCAAATATGTAAAAAAAACGGCATTTTACCTTATTTAAGGCAAAATACCGTTTACTTCATGCTTATACATTTTGAGGAGTGTCTCGTTCTAATACTGTTTTCAAATATTTTCCGGTATAAGAATCTTTAGAGGCTGCGATTTCTTCAGGTGTACCTGTTGCGACAATCGTACCGCCGCCGTCGCCGCCTTCAGGTCCTAAATCTATCAGATAATCTGCAGTTTTAATGACATCTAAGTTGTGTTCGATAATCACAACAGTGTCGCCGTTATCTACGATACGATTCAACACTTTCAAGAGACGATTGATATCGTCCACATGCAAGCCTGTTGTCGGTTCGTCTAAAATATAAATCGAGCGTCCTGTAGAACGTTTATGCAGCTCTGAAGCCAGTTTTACACGCTGTGCTTCACCGCCGGATAATGTTGTCGCAGGTTGGCCTAAACGCACATAACCTAATCCCACATCGACAAGTGTTTGTAGTTTGCGTTTGATTTTAGGGATATTTTCAAAGAAGTGTGTCGCTTCTTCTGCAGTCATATCCAATACTTCTGCGATGTTTTTACCTTTGTATGTGACTTCTAATGTCTCACGGTTGTAGCGATTACCACCGCAAACTTCGCAAGGAACATAAACATCCGGCAAGAAGTGCATTTCGATTTTAATAATACCGTCGCCTTTACAAGCTTCGCAGCGTCCGCCTTTAACGTTGAAGCTGAAACGTCCTTTTTGGTACCCTCTGATTTTCGCTTCGTTCGTTGACGCAAAGACATCGCGGATATCATCAAAGACACCTGTATAAGTCGCAGGGTTGGAACGCGGTGTACGTCCGATTGGAGATTGGTCGATATCAATGACTTTATCTAATTGATCGATACCTTCAATTTCATCTACCTTGCCGGGTCTTGCTTTAGCACGGTTGATTTTTTGCGCTAGTGTTTTATACAGCACTTCGTTTACTAATGAACTTTTACCTGAACCTGACACACCAGTCACAACTGTCATAGTTGATAGCGGGAAATCCACATCTACATTTTTCAAGTTGTTGCTTTGCGCCCCGTGTACTTTTAATTTGCGGTCTGTAACCGGTCTGCGGTATTCAGGGACTTCAATACGTTTTTTGCCGCTGAGGTATTGGCCTGTCAGTGATTTAGAATTACGCATCACTTGTTTAGGTGTGCCCGCTGCTACAATTTCACCGCCGTGTTCGCCTGCACCCGGTCCTACATCGACAAGATAATCCGCTTCTCTCATCGTATCATCATCATGTTCTACAACAATCAGTGTATTGCCTAAATCACGCATCTCTTTCAATGTATTGATTAAGCGGTCATTGTCTCTCTGATGGAGCCCGATAGATGGTTCATCCAAGACATACAATACACCAGACAATCTCGAACCGATTTGTGTAGCTAAACGGATACGTTGTGCTTCACCGCCGGATAGCGTACCTGATGAACGATTCAATGTCAGATAATCCAAGCCTACGTTATTCAAGAAATAAAGTCTTGAAATAATTTCTTTTAAAATCAAGTCTGCGATTTTACGGTCTTGGCTGGATAAATCAATATTTTCAAAGAAATGGAGTGCTTCTTTAATAGAGTATTCAACCACTTCTCCGATATTCAAGCCTGATACGTAGACAGATAGTGCTTCTTGGCTTAAACGTTTGCCGTGGCACGTTTCACATGGCAGTTCTGTCATATATTTCTGCATCATTTCGCGTACATATTCTGATGGCGATTCATGATAACGGCGTTCGATATTCGGAATCACACCTTCGAATTCCATCGTTCTTGTACGTGTCGTTCCGTTTTTCTGTCCGAAAGTAAATGTAATTTCTTTACCTTTAGAGCCATATAAAATAATATCTTTTTGACGTTCTGTCAGTTTTTTGAACGGTTTATCCATATTGATTTTATATACTTCAGCTACACGTTTTAACAATGTAGGATAGAAGTCAGAGCTTTTCGGTTCCCAAGGCACAATCGCCCCTTCGCTTAATGACTTATTTGGATCTGGAATCACTAAATCAATATCCACTTTCAGCTTTTGGCCCAGCCCGTCACATGTCGGACAAGCTCCGAACGGACTGTTGAAACTGAACATACGCGGTTCAAGTTCTCCGATACTGAACCCGCAAATCGGACATGCATGATTTTCAGAGAACTTCATTTCTTCGCCGTCAATGACATCGACTGTTAAATTGCCTTCTGCTAATTCTAAAGCCGTCTCAATTGAATCTGCTAAACGTGTTTCAATGCCTTCTTTAACAACAAGACGATCCACCACAACTTCAATTGTGTGATTTTTGTTTTTGTCTAATTCCGGCACATCATTAATATCTCTGATTTCGCCGTCTACTCTGACACGCACATAACCTTTTTTACTGATGTCTTGAAGCAGTTTTTCATGCGACCCTTTGCGGTGATTTACAATCGGTGCCATGAGTTGGATTTTAGTACGTTCTTCCAGTTCTAAAATGCGGTCTGCCATTTGCTGAACAGTTTGCGATTCGATTTCGATGCCGTGATGCGGACAAAATGCTTTACCGACACGTGCATACAACAAACGAATATAGTCATAAATCTCTGTAACTGTCGCTACAGTCGATCTCGGGTTTTTGCTTGTTGTCTTCTGGTCGATTGAAATCGCTGGGGATAAACCTTCAATCGTATCTACATCCGGTTTATCCATTTGTCCTAAGAATTGACGTGCATAAGCACTTAAGGATTCTACATAACGTCTTTGCCCTTCCGCATAGATAGTATCGAATGCTAAGGAAGACTTACCAGAACCTGATAAGCCTGTCATGACGATCAATTTATTTTTCGGCAGTTCCACATTCACATTCTTTAAGTTATTCTCACGTGCACCTTTTACAACAATTGATGGATCTTTCTTACTCACCCGCGTCACCTCATCTTTCTGCTTTGAGTTCAAACAACATGTCTCGTAATTCTGTTGCTCTTTCAAAGTCTAATGCTTTTGCTGCTTGTTTCATTTCTTTTTCTACATTTTCAATCGTTTTTTCACGTTCTTTTTTCGTTAATTTCTTAGGTACTACTTTTTGTTCTTGTTCGTTTTCTTCTTCTGTTTCCACAGTAGCACTGATAACATCATGAATTTTCTTCTTGATTGTTTTCGGTGTAATACCATGTTCTTCGTTATACGCTTGTTGAATCTTGCGACGGCGTTCTGTTTCATCCATCGCATATTTCATAGAATCTGTAATTTTGTCTGCGTACATAATCACTTGCCCATGCTCGTTACGTGCTGCACGGCCAATAGTTTGAACTAACGAACGCTCTGAACGCAAGAAACCTTCTTTATCTGCATCAAGTATCACCACTAACGATACTTCCGGTATATCGATACCTTCTCTTAATAAGTTGATACCGACAACCGCATCATAAGTGCCCATTCTTAAGTCGCGAATGATTTCGATACGTTCTAATGTCTTGATTTCAGAATGCAGATAGTTGACTTTGATACCTGCTTCTTTCATATAAGTCGTTAAATCTTCACTCATTTTTTTCGTTAATGTCGTAATGAGTACACGTTCGTTTTTATCGATTCTATCTTGAATCTCGCTTAATAAATCATCAATTTGATTTTTCGTCGGACGGACATCTATTTTAGGGTCCAGCAATCCTGTCGGTCGAATAATCTGCTCAACCACTTCATCTGAATGTTCTAATTCATAAGGACCTGGTGTTGCTGAAACGTAAACCAATTGATGTGCTTTCTTTTCAAACTCTTCAAACGTTAAAGGTCTGTTATCTAAAGCACTCGGCAATCTGAAACCGTGATCGATCAGCACTTGTTTACGTGCTCTGTCACCGTTATACATCCCTCTGATTTGCGGTAAAGTCACGTGTGATTCATCAATCATAATCAGCCAATCATCACCGAAATAATCAAGCAACGTATAAGGTGTAGAACCATAGTCTCTTAAGTTCAAATGCACAGAATAGTTCTCGATTCCTGAAACAAAGCCCATCTCTCTCATCATTTCCAAATCATAGTTGGTACGTTGTTCCAGTCTTTGCGCTTCTAACAATTTATTATTTTCTCTTAAATATTTCAGACGGTCTGCAAGTTCCTTTTCAATACGTTGGATGGCTAACTCTAACTTTTCATCACGCGTTACGAAGTGGGATGCCGGATATATAGAGAAGTGGTCTCTTTCACGCAGTACTTCTCCTGTTAAATAGTTCACTTCGCTGATACGATCGATTTCATCACCGAAGAATTCGACACGAATACACATTTCATCACGAGACGCCGGGAAGACTTCTACCACATCGCCGCGTACTCTGAATGTGCCGCGTTTGAAGTCGATATCGTTACGTGTATATTGGATATCAACTAATCCACGCAAGAATTGGCTGCGGTCCATTTCCATGCCTCGACGCACGTTGACAACTAAACTGCTGTATTCAGACGGATCCCCTAAACCAAAGATACTGCTGACACTGGCAACTACAATTACATCATCGCGCTCGAATAATGAACTTGTAGCTGAGTGGCGTAATTGGTCGATTTCATCGTTAATTGTCGCATCTTTTTCGATAAATGTATCCGTAGAGGGTACATAAGCTTCTGGTTGATAATAATCATAGAAACTGACAAAATATTCTACTCTGTTTTCTGGGAAAAATGCTTTGAATTCGTTATATAACTGACCTGCTAAAGTCTTGTTGTGGGCAAGTACTAATGTAGGCTTGCCGGCTTGTTGAATTACGTTGCTCATTGTGAAAGTTTTACCTGTCCCTGTTGCACCGAGCAAAGTTTGATGATGTTTGCCTTCCTTAATTCCTTTAGAAATCTTTTCAATTGCGGCAGGCTGGTCTCCTTGAGGTGTAAACTCTGAAACCACTTTAAATGGATGATGTTCCATATATCAGGTATCCTCCTTTTTATACGATGCATACTGTAGCGTCTCTAAAATATAAATAGGCTGAGACATTCCACCATTGTCCCAACCGTTCACTTCATGTTGAGATTGCAATTAAACTTGTTAATTCGCAACTTCTCAATTTTTATATAATCTTTCTATTTACTCTATTTATACTCTTAATTACTTGTTTTCAAACTATTTACATCACTTAGTATTATAACATATCATGTCAAAGAAATACAAACATCTGTTCGTAAAATAGAAGTTTTTTGCCAAACAAAAAAGCACTTGTCTCTGCTTTGACAAGTACCTGTATTGCAATTTAACGGTCATCTTCATGATGTTGATGCAGTTTTAATTGATCCACGATGACAAAGCCTGCCAACAATGAAACGACATCTATAAATATAATCCACTCGCTGTGAAAGAATCCTTTATAAATCGAACCACCGATTAACATCAACGTTACAATTGCACCGACCCATTTGTTCTTAGTAACGACACTGAATAGTACCACTAAGATACAGGGGAAAAATGAGGCGCAAAGATACCAAATGAGAACCATTTGTCAGTCACCCATCTCTTTTATTTAAAATTGACATCGTCAACTCACGCAATTCTGAACGCGGAATAAAGTTTTCTGTCAGCATTTCTGGTATCACATTATCGATAAAGTCTTGTACGGAGACCAAATGATCAAACTGCATAATTGTTTCTAATGACATTTCATAAATTTCGAAGAATAACGAATCCGGATTACGCTTTTGAATTTCTCCGAATGTTTCATAAAGCAAATCTATTTTATCTGCGACAGCTAAAATCTGACCTTCTAATGAATCATCTTTGCCTTCTTGCAGACGCTCTCTATACACATCTTGATATTCCTCTGGGAATTCTTCTCTGATAAAATTATCTACCATTTCCTCTTCCACTTGAGAAAACAACTTTTTTAAATCACTGCTCGCATATTTAACCGGGGTTTTGATATCTCCTGTAAATACTTCCGCAAAGTCATGATTTAAAGCCTTTTCATATAAACTCTTCCAATCAATCGTATTGCCGTGCTGTTCTTCTACTGTACCTAAATATTGTGCAATTTTAGTCACTTTAAATGAATGTGCTGCTACATTATGCTCAAAATACTTAAACTTACCAGGCAAGCGTATCAGCTTTTCTAAATCAGACAGTCTTTTAAAATATTGATGTACACCCACGTTGAGCTCACCCCTTATCTATTTAATCGAATATTATACGCGCATGTCTTCGCATTGCGCAAGCACTTTGAAAACATATCATTCAAGTTCATTCAAACACTTTTTATTTTCTATTCAAAATATATTGATGCTTTGTCAAAGAAATTTCTTATTCATCCGCATTTCATATAAGAACAACCTGAATACTAAAAGTTGATTTAACTTTACCATTTTCAACGGTGACTTTAAATTAATATTACCCTTTCTCAAGCAATTTTTCGATTTCAATTATACATAGCACAAGATACAAAAAAAGCACCGTCCTCAAAAGAGAACAGTGCGCTATATCAATTATTTATTAGTGGATGTAGTTATATCCGCCTGCTTGACCTGCTGAAATTGTACGTGAAGTTACAACACCTGGGCCGTAACCGTAGTTCATTTCAGATACGCGAACTGAACCGTCGCTGTTAACACCTTCAACGTATGCTACGTGACCGTAAGCACCTGCTGATGATTGCATGATTGAACCAGCTGCTGGTGTATTGTTAACTGTACGTCCTGCCGCTGCTGCTGCGTTCGCCCAGTTATTTGCATTACCCCAAGTTGATCCGATGTTGCCGCCTGCACGACTGAATGCATAATAAGTACATTGTCCTGCAGTGTATAAGTTAGCACCTGAATAGTAAGATGGTGCACTTGTTTGGTATGATGGAGCGCTGTATGAAGCTGCTGGCGCACTGTATGTTTCAGTAGCGTTGTAAGCTGGTGCTTCATAGCTTGTATAATTTGTATTGTAGCTGTTGTAAGCTGCATCTGATGTATAGTTTACAGGTGCTGCTGTTGTATTTGCCGGTGCATCGTAGTTTGCAGCTGCTTTTGGAGCTGCTGTATCTTGTTTTGATTGTGATGCTTGTGCTTCAGTTGGTACAGCTTTACCAGTATATAATGCTTCTAAATGTGTTGCGCCTTTTTCTGAAACTGCTAAGATATCTCCAGGTAAGATAACGTGAGAAACACCTGGGTTTAATTTGTACAATGTATCTAATGTAATATTATGTGCTTTTGCGATTGATTTTAAAGTATCTCCAGCTTTGACTTCTACAACGTCTGTGTCAGGTAAAACTAGAGAAGTCTCTTTTTTAACTTCATCTTGGTTTAATTGGTTTAAATTTTTAATCTCGTCTGTAGTAGTGGCAAACAAAGCTGCAACTTCGCTTAACTTAGCATCTTCTTTAACTACGTGTGTTTGTTCTGCAGATGCAACACCATTTAATGATGTTAGTAAAGTTAGTGATGATGCTGATAGTAATAAAGCTTTCTTCATTTATTATTTCATCCTTTGCTGTCAATTTGTAATGCATTCAATATAGCACAACTTTCCTACCCTGGGGGCATTGTTATAATTTTGTAATATAATCGTTATACTATCGTTTAAACTCTAAATTGGACAAACTTTCTGTCAATTAAAGCAAATCATAGGCATTTCAATGCTCGATAGGTTATTTAATAACTTTTCATGTCACATAACAGTAATATTAATCTATGCATTAAACATCTAAAATTATTTTTATGCGATATACTTTTTTCGTTGCAGCAAAAGAAAAGGTTCTTCATCTTTTATGGTGGGAAGGTAAAACTTCCCGCCTTTTTCGATACACAAAAAGCGCAATTGCCTCTATAATTTAAAGTGACCAAACCCAAATTAAAGGAGACAAGTGCGCCTATGTGTAATGATACATTAGAAATACTAAGAATAAAAGATAAAAATATCAAATTTGTTAGCCAAGATATTGATGTAATAGTAAAAGGAAAGAAGTCTACGGTTGTTAATGCTGTACTTACGTATAAGCCTTCGGCTTGTCCTTGCTGCGGAATTAAAAATGAAGGACAAATTCATAAGCATGGTAAACGAGTTTCTCGTATTACCTTGCTTAAAACTCAAGGCTATAATACATATCTAAACTTAGCCAAACAGCGCTTTAAGTGTTTAGAGTGTAATACAACTTTTACTGCTGAAACTGATGTCGTAGATAAGACACGATTTATTTCTAATTATGTGAATCAAAAAATAATTGAAGAAGCCACGAAAGTCAAAACAGAAATAGATACTGCAGAAGACAACTGTGTTTCTCCATCTACAGTACGTCGTATTCGAAATAAAGCAGTCAATACTTTACTTATCAAGCCTTTCGATAATCTACCTGAACATTTGGCAATGGATGAATTTAGAAGTGTAAAGAGTGTGACTGGCTTAATGAGTTTTATATTTATTAACAATGACACACATGAATTTCTAGATGTCTTAGAAAACAGAACTTCGGGTTATTTAAAAGCTTATTTTGAACGCTTTGATCGAAAAAATAGACTTAAAGTTAAAACAATTACCATTGATATGTTTGAACCCTATTTATTCTTATTTAAAAAGCTCTTTCCTAATGCATCTATAATCTTTGATAGATTTCATATCGTTCAGCACATGAATAGAGAGTTAAACTTCTATCGCAGAGAAGTAATGAATCGTTATAAAGACAAAGAAGGAAGGGAATACCCTGTTTTAAAGAACAAATGGAGACTTCTTTTAACAGACAAACGTAAACTCTTCATGATGGATGGTATTTGGGATGGTTCCTTTAGATGTTATAAAAAAGGTTATGATCTAGTGAATTTTATGCTTCAAACAGATGAAAAGTTAAAAAATTCATACGAACTAGTACATGATTTACGCGAAAGTTTAAAATTATGTAATTGGAAAGATTTTATCAATCGTTTGAACGACGTTGATAAAAACTCAATCAGTAAAAACATATGGAAAGTAGTAACATTTTTTAGAAAGCATCAAGAAATACTTCGAAATACGATTTACAATCCCTTATTAAATAACGGTGCAATCGAGGGTATTAACAATAAAATAAAGCTAATTAAGCGAATTTCATATGGATACAGAAGTTTTAATAACTTAAGAAACCGTATAATGCTGGTATTTAGTTTATTTAAAAACAAAAAGAAAAAGACAACCAGACCCGTACATCGGATGGTTGTCTAAATGATAGAATTCGAAGAATTCCAATCAAAATTAAGTTCTTTAAATTATTCACCCACCACAAATGGTGGAGAACCAAAGAAAAGACCAAGACATTTCCTGTCTTGGCCTTCATAAGTATAGAGATTAAGCTTCGCGATTATCCATTTGTGTACGCAAGTAAGCTTCGATGAATGGACCGATATCTCCATCCATCACCGCATTCACATTACCTGTTTCTTCATTTGTACGATGATCTTTAACCATTGAATACGGATGGAAGACATAAGAACGAATTTGGCTGCCCCATCCGATGTCTTTTTGTTCGCCTCGGATTTCTGCCATTTCACGTTCTTGTTCTTCTAATTTCAATTGATACAATTTCGATTTCAGCATTTTCATTGCTGCTTCACGGTTCTTGATTTGAGAACGTTCGTTTTGGTTGTTTACTACAATACCTGTAGGATGGTGGGTAATACGAATTGCAGATTCTGTTTTGTTGATGTGCTGACCGCCGGCACCTGATGCACGGAACGTATCTACTGTAATATCATCCGGGTTAATGTCGATTTCGATTTCATTATTGCTGAATTCAGGAATCACATCACATGAAACGAATGATGTATGACGTCGGCCTGAAGAGTCGAATGGTGAAATACGTACGAGACGATGTACACCTTTCTCAGCTTTTAAATAACCAT
Organism: Staphylococcus sp. IVB6181; assembly: GCF_025561445.1. Taxonomy (NCBI): domain Bacteria; kingdom Bacillati; phylum Bacillota; class Bacilli; order Caryophanales; family Staphylococcaceae; genus Staphylococcus; species Staphylococcus sp. IVB6181. The sequence continues at coordinate 2,303,020 of NZ_CP095096.1, forward strand.
AAGCGTTATGTCCTTTAATCACTAAAGTAACACTCTTAACGCCCGCTTCATCACCTGGCAGATAATCCGCCATTTCTACTTTAAAGCCTTTATTCTCTGCATAGCGCTGATACATACGCAATAACATACTTGCCCAGTCTTGCGATTCTGTACCGCCGGCACCCGGATGCAATTCAAGAATCGCATTATTGACATCATAAGGTCCGTTTAATAACAGCTGCAATTCGAATTGGTCCAGTTTTTCTTTGAAGTTGTTGGTTTCTTCTTCCAGATCCGCTTTTAAGTCTTCGTCATATTCTTCTTGCAGCAGCTCATGTGTGGCTGTCATATCTTCGATTTCTGCTTCTAAATCACGGTAACCTTGTACCACTGATTTCAACGCATTGTTTTTATCTATAATTTCTTGCGCTTTATTTTGATCATCCCAGAAATTCGGTTCTGTCATCATTTCTTCATATTCTTGGATGTTTGTCTCTTTTTCCTCTAAGTCAAAGAGACCCCCTAAGTTGTTCTAATTTTTCGTCGTAATTGACTATGTTGCGCTTAATTTCAGATAGCTCCATCTTATCTCTCTCCTGTACACTTATTTTCATTTCATTTTATACTGGTATTATTTTAGCATATTTCATCTCTTGTCATGAATGAGAAAAAGAACCAAAAGCAGGCAATGACAAAAAGCATGCGCTTCTTGTCAAAGCATCTCGCAGTGGTTCTTAACAACGCTGATTATTTACCGCAGCAGTTTTTGTATTTTTTGCCGCTTCCGCATGGGCAGGGATCATTTCGGCCTACTTGGTCGCCTTTTACAATCGGCTTCGGTTTAGCTTTTTCTTTGCCGTCCTCAGCTGAGACGTGCTGCCCCTGATACTCCTTTGCTTTATCACGTTCCACATCATCTTCTACTGTGATTACAGACTTAAGGATATATTTGCTGACATCTTCTTCAATCATCATCATCATGTTATCGAAAAGCTGATGTCCTTCGTTTTGATAATCACGCAATGGGTTTTGCTGACCATATGAACGCAAGTGAATACCTTGACGCAATTGATCCATTGTATCGATATGGTCTGTCCAGCGGCTATCGATAGAACGTAATAAAATCATACGTTCGAACTCATTGAATTGCTCAGGAATATTCGCTTTTTGATTTTCATACGCTTGTTCAACTTTAGCCCATACTGTATCAAAGATATCTTCACGGTCTTTGCCTTTGATTTCCGACTCATTCAATTCGCCTTCATGCAAGAAGACATCTTCAACATAGTTGATGAACGGTTCATAATCTATTTCATCGATATCTTCATTCACATAGTTGCCGATAGCACGGTCTAATGTAGAACGCATCATTGTTTTCACAAGTTCTGAACTTGATTCGTTATCAATAATGTTATTTCTTTCACCGTAAATGATTTCACGTTGTTTACGCAGTACTTCGTCATATTCAAGAATACGTTTACGTGCATCGAAGTTGTTACCTTCAACACGTTTTTGCGCAGATTCAACCGCACGCGACACCATTTTAGATTCAATCGGTGTTGAATCATCCATACCTAAACGGCCCATCATGTTTTGTAATCGTTCAGAACCGAAACGTACCATTAATTCGTCTTGCAATGATAAGTAGAAACGACTTTCGCCTTTGTCGCCTTGACGTCCGGAACGACCACGTAATTGGTCATCGATACGGCGTGATTCATGGCGTTCTGTACCAATAACTGCTAAGCCGCCTAATTCTTCTACGCCTTCGCCTAATTTAATATCGGTACCGCGTCCGGCCATGTTTGTCGCAATCGTTACTGCGCCTTTTTGACCTGCAGTCGATACGATTTCTGCTTCGCGTTCGTGGTTTTTCGCGTTAAGTACATCATGGCGTACACCGCGTTTTTTCAATAGTTTAGAAATATATTCACTGGTTTCAACCGCAACTGTACCTAATAGAATCGGTTGGCCTTTTTTGTGTTTTTCCACTACATCTTCAACTACTGCGTTGAATTTGCCTTTTTGACTGATGTAAATCAAGTCAGGTTTATCTAAACGCTGAACTGGACGGTTTGTCGGTATTTGCGTCACCGTCATATTATAAATGTTACGGAACTCTTCTTCCTCTGTTTTCGCTGTACCTGTCATACCTGATAACTTGTTGTACATACGGAAGAAGTTTTGGAACGTAATCGATGCCATTGTTTTAGATTCGTTTTGGATTTGCACGCCCTCTTTAGCTTCAATCGCTTGGTGCAAACCTTCAGAGAAACGACGGCCCGGCATTGTACGACCTGTAAATTGGTCAACGATTAAGACTTCGCCGTCTGTTACCATGTAGTCGACATCGCGCTGCAATGTGTAGTTGGCACGTAAAGCTGTGTTGATATGCGTAATGATATCTACGTTGTTTAAATCATATAAGTTATCCAATTTAAACATACGCTCAGCTTTATCTGCACCTTGATCTGTTAATTGTACAGATTTTGTTTTCTCATCATAGTTGTAATCATCTTCAGCTTTCAACATCTTCGCAAATACGTTGGCTTGCGTATAAAGCGATGTTGATTTTTCAGCTTCGCCTGAGATGATTAACGGTGTACGCGCTTCGTCGATCAAGATAGAGTCGACCTCATCAATGATCGCAAAGTGCAGCGGACGCATAACACGTTCTTCCGCATAATTCACCATGTTGTCGCGCAGATAGTCGAACCCTAATTCATTATTCGTACTGTACGTAATATCTTCCTTATAAGCTTGGCGTTTTTCAGCAGTAGACAAACTGTTTAAGTTTAATCCGACTGATAAACCTAAGAAGTTATACAACTCAGCCATTTCTTCACTTTGTACACTTGATAGATATTCGTTGACTGTAATAACGTGTACGCCGCGGCCAGCTAATGCGTTTAAATACGTCGGCATCGTAGCTGTTAATGTTTTACCTTCACCGGTTCTCATTTCCGCAATATCGCCATTATGAATCGCAATACCGCCCATGACTTGAACACGGTAAGGTGTCATATTGAATACACGTTTAGCCCCTTCTCTTACTAAAGCAAAGGCTTCAGGAAGGATTTCATCTAATATTTTATCTTGCTTTCTTACATCTTCTTCAGCTTGAACTCTCTCTTGGAATTCTCTTGTTTTGTTTCTCATTTCTTCGTCAGTAAGAATTGACATTTCTTCTTCTAAAGCGAGTACTTTGTCAGCTTGCTTACCTAGGCGTTTGATTTCTCTTTTATTGCCGTCAACAATTTTTGATAAAAAACCCATTCTGTTCGCTCCTTTGGTATAAAAACTGTTTGGCTTACAACAATTCATCTTACCATTTATATCGTCAAATTTACACTTAAATACTCATTATAATAGCCGTCTGTCCCTTGTTTTGACTATTACGATTCAAGTCTTTTTCTTTTACCCTATGCATAAGTATCTATTGCTCGATGCGTTATTTCTGCACAAAACGCACATATCTCTCTTATTCTGACATGTTTAAGTTGCCTAAATCAATCAAATACAATTTTATTAATACAATCTTAATCTTCGTGAAATAGAAAAAGAGACTTGCAGCTGATACAGCTGCAAGCCCCCTTCTCATACATATGAATCTTAATTTTCAACTGTTTCGATTAAACCGTATTTACCATCTTTTCTGCGGTAAACGATGCTTGTACCATCTGTATCACGGTCTGTGAAAATGAAGAAGTCATGGCCTAATAAGTCCATTTGCAATACTGCTTCTTCAGAATCCATTGGTTTCAAGCTGAATTGTTTAGAACGGATGATTTCGATTTCATCATCTTTATCTTGATCAGCTGCTTCCGGAGGTGTTTCTGGAATAGCTGGGAATGGTTCTTTCTCATTCTCTTTGCGTTTTTTACGATTTACGCGTGTTTTGTACTTACGCACTTGACGTTCTAATTTATTAGTAATTAAATCAATTCCCGCATATAAATCATCGTTTCTTTCTTCTGCACGAAGTGTCACGTCTTTAAGCGGAATTGTCACTTCAATTTTAGTGCTTGAATTTGCGTAAGTTTTTACTTTTACATGTGCATCAACGTTCGGCACATTTGTAAAGTAACGTTCTAGTTTACCAACTTTGTCCTCAATGTAATTACGGATTGCGTCTGTAATAGTGAGGTTGTCTCCATGAATTTCAAATCTAATCATAGTGATCGACTCCTTTAACCTCTATATATGTTTGATTGGTAATGCTCACTATTATAATAACATGTTTCAACTACCTAGCGAAAGCAAAGACATCTATTTTCCAATTTTTCTGACAAATAGCGTTGCTATCGCATGATGAACAGTAAGCCCTGTTGTATAAATATCATCTACGAGTAAAATTGAACTGTTCTCAAGATTTTTGATTGCGCTTTCATTCTTGATATAAAAAGGATTCTCCGCTTTTGCACGCATCACCTTATTCAAGCTGGATTGTTTCGGTCTGAGGTCCGTCTGCAACACAGCCTGATAACGGATACCTTTTGCATCCAGTACTTGCTGCACAGGATTGAAGGTTCGATTTTAGCCTCTGAGCAGCGGAGATGGAATCGGTATAATGAGGTCGTAATTTTCTTTCGGCAGCTGAATTCGATCCGCAATTACTTCGCACAAAGCAGTATCCCCTGCTATTTTGTATTGGTGGATCGTATCGCGTACTTTGCCGGTATAACGATAATCACAGTACAGCTGATGCATCAATTGAAACTTTTGTTCTAAAAAAGCACAGTCCAAACATACGGTTTCTGTTTCAGCTAACGGTTTCAAACAACGCTTGCAGCGGTGTACTGTTGTTAAACGACAAGCCTCCCACTCGAGTCTGCAGCGTTCGCATAATACTTCAGGTGATTTATAAAAATTGGCGGCAGTTAACGGCTCATGAAATGGCACAAGACATTGTTTACATCTCGGCATCTAACCACCCCTTCTCAAATCCTAAGCGATTCATACGCTGAATTTGGCGCTTTGCACTGAGCATCGCTAAAGTTACACCATTATGCAGAAATAGTACATTGCCTGATGTATCTTGCAATTTCCGTCCCGTACGCCCCGCAATCTGAACAAGTGCTGCAGCTTGGAAGGTTTGACTCTCTAGTACAATGACATCTAAATGTGCCATAGTAAAGCCGCGTTCTAAAATAGTCGTCGTAAAAATAATTCGGTGTTTACCCGCTCTTAATGCTTCAACTTTTTCAAAACGCAGTGCATCTTCACTGTGCACCGCTGCTAAATCATCAAAATACTTTTGATAATGCACTAAAGCTTGTTCCATTGCTTCGATTTGGTTAAAGAACACTAAAGTAACACGTTTGTTTTCAATCTGTTTTTGCAACAGTTTCAGTAAATATGGCTGCAAGCGCTGTGGTTTGAATTTAAAATAGCGAAACTTCGGTACAGGCAGCGGCTTTCTATGATAACGTGCCGGCAAAGTAATAATATTTTCTTTTTTGAACTGCTTTAACAAGTGTTTAGAGGGAGTAGCAGTCATATAAATATGACTATAGCAAGATGCAGAAGCATGAATCAGCAGCGGATCCATCGCAAGCGGGAAAGCATCCACTTCATCAATAAAAATGACGTCGAAATGTTGTTTGAACCGATACAATTGATGGACCGTAGCAACTACAAAATGCCCGCAGTACTTTTGTGACTGTCCTTGATATAACACATCAATTGCTTCATGAGAAAATGCTTCGATAATACGCTTGCTGATTTCAACGACAACATCGACTCTTGGCGATACAATCGCTACATTCAGCCCCGCTTGTCTGGCATATCGAATGCCTTCAAACATCATTTCTGTCTTCCCTGCCCCTGTCACTGCATATAACAGCAGCATTTCTTGTGTTTGAATAGCTCTGATAATATGCGACGAAGCATACGCTTGCTGCTGCGAGAGTTGGAAATCTAAATGGTATTCCCCCGAACTTTTATAATGTGCAGTTTCTGTCACAGCAATCATTTGCACTGTATCCATCCGACCCAGCTGCAAGCACCTTCTGCAGTAAGTAATGGTCTGCTGATGAAAGGCAGATGTATACGTATAATAATCGTGTTGATTCGGTGTTGCGCATTGTCGGCAATACCATTTGCCTTTGCTGTCTTTTAAGACACCAGGTCCTTGATATAGGATTGTTTCATCTGTCAGATGGGCTGTATTTCTGACGAGTTTGCCGTAGTGTTTAATTATTATGATTCCTCCTTCAAACAAAAAAAGGACAAATCAAGCCGCTTCATAGCGCACTTCATTTGCCCGAAATATTGTTATTTCTAATTTAATTTTTATTCTTCTACATAATCCTCTGGTCGATTTGCTAAGACTTCAAGACGTTTATTCGTAAAGCCTAACGCCACACTGCCGACACCTAAATGCGAAGCAATGACCGGACTGAAATCTGAATAGTTGATGACATAGTGGTCTGGACAACGCTTTTTCAGACTTTCATATAGCTTTAATCCGTCTTCTTTTGAATCTCCATTAACAACATAGAGTGTCACTTCATCATAGTCTTTGACCTGTTCTAATACGCCGTCTTCGATACGTTGGATTGCACGCTTTTTCGTACGTACTTTATCAACCGGAACAATTAAACCATCATCGAACTTCAAGACAGGTTTCATCTTAAGCAGCGTACCGATAAAGGCTTGCGCACCTGTAATACGTCCGCTCTTTTGCAGGTTCTTCAAGTCATCTACTACAATCATCGCACCTGTATGGTCTCTCATTTCATATAACTCATCCATGATGGCTTCAGCTGAAAGACCTTCTTTAGCACGTTGTGCCGCATGAATGACATAACCGCCTAAAATCATACCAGACAATTTAGAATCGAATGAATGTACATTAATGCCGTCTACCATTTCGCCGGCTTGTGTTGCTGATTGATACGTTCCGCTGATACCTGCAGACAAGTATAATCCGATTACATCTGTATAGCCTTCTGCTTTTAGTCTTTCATAGACTTCGACGACTTCTCCGATTGCCGGTTGACTTGTTGTCGGAATCTTCTTCTCTGATTTCATACGCTGATACAACTGACTCGGCGCAAGATCGACTCTCTCTGTATAATTATCTCCATTTTCAAATGTCACACTTAATGACACAACTGAAATATCATATTTATCTAATAAAGCTTGTGTTAATGATGTTGTTGAATCCGTCATTACAGCAATCTTCATAGTTTTCCTCCTCAAATATACTCATTTTTAATCATACCTTATTTCATTAGAAAAGAAAATCGATTCTTACGTTTAGAAAAAACTGTTTCGCCATGTATAATAGGAGTTAAGATTGAGAACAAATTGCGTTCAAGAAATGCATAAAAGGATGTCATACAATGGAGAATCATATTATTACTATCAAGCAAGAATACGTGATTGAAAATGTCATTAACAAATCACGGTTTATTGCTCATATCAAGCCGGTAGCAACCGAAGAAGAAGCGAAAGCATTCATCGAAGCGGTCAAAAAAGAACACCGTGATGCAACACATAACTGTTCAGCCTATACCATCGGCGATAATATGCTGACACAAAAAGCAAATGATGACGGCGAACCGAGCGGGACTGCAGGTGTACCGATGCTTGAAATCTTAAAAAAATTAGAAACACATAATACAGCTGCTGTAGTGACACGTTATTTCGGCGGTATTAAACTTGGTACCGGCGGATTAATCAGAGCATACAGCGGTGCAGTCCGAGATGCTATCAAAGAAGGCGGACGCGTAGAATTGCACAATGCACTTCCTACTACAGTAACAATCAGCTATGATCAAACTGGAAAATTCGAATACGAGTTGCAATCTACTGATTTCATCTTAAGAGATACGATTTATACTGACAAAGTCAGCTATAAGATCGATGTATTAGAAGATGACTATGAAGATTTTATCGCCTTTTTAAATCGTATTACTGCCGGCAAATTTGAATTAGATGAAGGCACAGTGACACGCTTGCCTTTTGATATCGAAACAAAATAATACTTGATTTCAAATGAAAGACCGCCCAAGCTCTATCATCGACATAGAACTTAGGCGGTTTCATTTCAGTGTTATTTATGTTTATGTCCTCGGTTGGCTCTTCTTTCTAAGAGTCCGAGCAATGGTCTGTAATTATCATCAATCAGTCCAGTAAACTCAACAATCAATTCAATCGTAATCAAGATTAGAATCAACATCATCACAACACCCCATGGTTGCGATAAGTATAAAATAATACTTGAAATACTGAACATAATCGCGATGGAATATATCAGTACAACGGTTTGACGATGTGTATAACCAAGTTTCAGCAATTTATGATGCAAGTGTGATTTATCCGGCTGCATGATACGCTGTCCCTTCTTTGCACGTCTGATCATCGCAAACAATGTATCAATGAAAGGTACTGCTAAAATCACCATAGGGAAGAATAATGAGAAGAATGTAATATTCTTAAACCCGAGCAGCGAAACAAAGCTGATAATAAAGCCCAGCTGCAAGGAACCGCTGTCCCCTAAGAAAATCTTAGCCGGATGGAAATTATAAAACAAGAATCCGATTAACGAACCGATCATGACAGAACAAATCATCATGATGAAGATATCCGCTTGCAGTATCGCAATAAACCCGATGGTCATAAAGGCAATGGTAGACACCCCTGCTGCTAAACCGTCTAAACCATCTATTAAGTTGATGGCATTCGTAATAGCGATAACCCAAAAGACAGTAAAAGGAATACTTAAAATTCCGAATTGAATCGTACCGAAGGGCAACTGAATGAAATCAATCGTTACACCATGATACACAACTACCAGCGCGGCTAAACATTGACCGAATAACTTATATAAAGGTTTTAATTCATGCACATCATCAATCAAGCCGACAATGTACATAATAATCATACCGATCAGCAGCGGAATGATTTCGCGTTCAATCGGATGGCCGATCCAAATGCCTAACACAAATGAAAAGAGTACCACCGTTCCGCCAAGTACAGAAACAGGTTTGATGTGCACTTTTCGATAGTTCGGCTTATCCATAATATCCAGTTTTTTGGATATTTTAATAACAATCGGTGTCAACACTACACTGACGACCATTGAAATAAGTATCAATAAAAGTGTTATCATCTTATTTCCATTGCCAAAATGCTCCTCAAATTATGTTATACATAAGATGAGCACGCTGCTATCTGTCTTTTGACAAGGGAACCTCCCTTCAGTTTTTCATATGTATACAATACTAATAATCTATTTTAACACGAATTATTATTAATTGTAGTAAATTCTGGCAACTCTTAGCAATGTTTGAGATGACAAAATGTATATTTTCACTTACAATAACTAAGTGGTAAAACAAAGGAGCCGATCGAAATGATTGAAGCTATCATTTACAATATTTCTGTTACCGTTGCAGGAATTTACCTATTCCATAGGTTGCAATATTCAGAAACGAAACAAATGAAGTTTTCACAAACTTACGTCACAATACTTATGACTGTTGTAGCGCTATTGCTTGCGGCATATCCGATTCCAGTTCATAATTATTCACTTTATTTAACATTTGTTCCGCTATTATTCTTAGGCCGTTATACAAATGTATTCTTTACAATGGTCTCAGCCGCAATTCTCTTTGTGATAGGCGTGTTTGTTTACGGCGATCCGCTATCTTACAACATTGCCTTAATCATCATTGCTTTGGCTGTAAGTTTCATCGGACCGTTTATCAAGCAGAATGATATCGTTTCGCTGCAGATTTTAAACGTTATCAGTCTGATTATACTCATCATTGTATCAGTGATTACACGTCTCTATACATTGCAAGAAATTATTTATCTTATTCCGATATCATTTGTTTTAACGATTTCATCATCGATTATCTTTGTCGATATTTGGCGTTTCTTCACATTAGTTCAACGGTATGAAAGCGAAGAACGTTTCGACTATTTAACAGGTCTCGGCAATGTAAAAGAATTCGACCGACACTTAAATAAAATGACTGACAAAGCTGACAGCAAACACACAAGCCTAGGTCTGTTATTAATTGATATTGACGGCTTTAAAGATGTGAATGATGCCTTTACACATCGTTCTGGAGATGCAGTATTAAAGCAGATTTCACAATTGCTGATAAATTATGTTCCGCCGAATATGAAGATATTCAGAAACGGCGGCGAGGAATTTTCAGTTGTCTTGCTCGGCTATTCGCTGGATCAAACTGTGAAACTCGCTGAAAGCATTCGTGCAGGTGTAGAACAATCTTCTTTCCACTTGCCGAATAAAGAAGTGATTAAACTCTCTGTTTCTATCGGTATCGGCTATTTAACAGAAGATGACTATAAATCACAGCGCAAAGTCTTTAAAGACGCAGATGATATGCTGCATATGGCAAAAAATGAGGGACGTAACCAAGTGATGTTTAACCCGATTGTTAAATAATATTTTGTTTCAGATGAATACTTCAGAGACAAGGACAAATTCGATGTTCTTGTCTCTTTTTTTGCAATTCTATTGCAATCGCCGCCGTTCTATTGCAAGATTCAAATCTTCCCTGTAAACTTTCAAGTATCAACCAATACAAACAAGAAGGAGAGCTACAAGGTGCCTGAAGAAGCAATTACCATAATAGATGAGAACAAAGTTATCGATGTTGTGCTCACGGCAGGAAAAATTTTACTTGAAAGCGGTGCGGAAACATATCGTGTCGAAGATACGATGTCACGTATTGCTTACAGCTTTGGGTTAGATAATACCAACAGCTTTGTATCTAACACAGCAATTATCTTCTCATTAAACGATCGAACGAACACGCGTTTAATTCGAGTCCGAGATAGAACTACAGATTTAGAAAAGATTGCTTTAGCCAATAACATTTCACGTAAAATTGCGAAACACGAATTGAATATTGACGAAGCAAAATCTGAATTGATTCATTTGGAGCATGCCTCGCTGCAATATTCTTATTTAACGAAGTTTTTAGCAGTGTCTATCGCCTGCGGATTTTTCTTATTCATGTTCGGCGGTGTTGCACAAGACTTTATCTTCGCAATTATTGCTGGCGCTGGTGCTTATTTAACCTTTGATTTTGTACAACGCTTTATCCAAATCAAATTCTTCTCAGAATTCATCAGTGCTATCGTAGTCGTCAGTGTTGCCGCTATCAGCCACAAGCTCGGCTTATCGGTCAACCAAGACATTATCACCATTTCCGGTGTCATGGTCTTAGTGCCAGGTGTCTTAATTACAAATGCCATCAGAGATTTAATGGCTGGCGAATTGCTTGCTGGTATGTCGCGCGGAATGGAAGCGGCATTAACCGCATTTGCAATCGGTGCCGGCGTCGCAATCATCTTACTCTTCTTTTAAGAAAGGCGTGTTACAGAATTGATCTTACATTATTTATTCCATTTCATTATCAGTTTTAGTTCCACAACTCTGTTTTCGATACTTTTCAACGCGCCGCGTAAGTTGTTACCTGCTTGTGGTTATGTAGGCGCAATGGGCTGGACGATTTATATCGTGTCCATGGATTTGAATTTAGGAAAAGTTGCTGCTTCTTTCCTTGGAAGCTTTATCTTGGCTATTATGAGTCACGCAATGGCAAAACGTTATTTCCAACCGGTTATTATCTTTATCGTTCCTGGTATTATTCCTCTTGTACCTGGGGGTGCTGCGTATGAAGCAACACGTTTCTTAGTTACCAACCAATATACACACGCAGTCAATACCTTCTTAGAGGTAACTTTAATTTCAGGTGCCATAGCATTCGGTATCTTATGTGCAGAAATCAGCTATCATATTTATAATCGAATTAGAATATACTATGGTAAAATGAAAGGTAAATCATATAAGAAGCAATTTAATATGAATAATCGAGGATAAGAGGTGCATATCAAGTGAAAGAACAATTAATCGACAGACTGAAACGTTATGCGGAGATTGATACTCAATCTAATCCCGACTCAGAAACAACACCATCTACTGAGAAACAATGGGACTTATTAAATTTACTCAAACAAGAATTAGAAGAACTTGGTCTTAAAACAGATATCGACGACTATGGTTATTTATTTGCGACATTAGAAAGCAACATCGCAACTGAAGTACCTACTGTCGGATTCCTAGCTCATATCGATACGTCGCCAGATTTCAACGCGACTAATGTCAAACCGCAAATCATTGAAAAATATGACGGCCAACCTATTCAATTAGGAGACACAGATCGCGAATTGAACCAAGACGTCTTCCCTGCTATGAAATCCGTTGAAGGCCATACGCTAATGATTACAGATGGCACATCATTGCTTGGCGCAGATGATAAAGCAGGTGTAGCGGAAATCATGACCGCGTTGAACTATTTAGTGGAACATCCGGAAGTGAAACATGGACGTATCCGAGTCGCATTCACACCAGATGAAGAAATCGGACGCGGTCCTCACAAATTTGATGTTGAACGCTTTGGGGCTGACTTCGGTTACACAATGGACGGCAGCCAATACGGCGAGCTTCAATTCGAAAGCTTCAATGCTGCTGAAGCAACTATCACTTGCCACGGTGTCAACGTACATCCGGGTTCAGCGAAAAATGTCATGGTCAACGCTATTAAATTAGGCGAACGCTTTGATCATGCATTGCCGCAAGATGAAGTACCAGAACAAACAGAAGGCTATGAAGGCTTCTTCCACTTAATGAGCTTCAATGGTACTACTGAAAAAGCACAATTAAAATATATCGTCCGTGATCATAATCGCGACCAATTCGAAGCACGCAAAGCATTGCTTGAAGAGATTAAAGATACTATCAATCAAGACTATGCGAATGATCCGGTAGAATTAGAAGTTAATGACCAATACTATAATATGGCTGAAAAAATCAACGAAGTACCTGAAGTTATCGAGATTCCAAAACGTGTCTTCAAACAATTAGGTATCGAACCGAATACAGAACCGATTCGCGGCGGAACAGACGGCTCTCAACTTTCATTTATGGGCTTGCCGACACCTAATATCTTCACAGGCTGCGACAACTTCCATGGTCCATTCGAGTATGCATCTATCGATGTTATGGAAAAAGCAGTACAAGTCATTTTAGGCATTGCTGAAGAAGTTGCGGCATCATCAAAAGAATAAGTATATATCTACGAAAAAACGGCTGAGTCCCTATCAAAAGGATTCAGCCGTTTTATTGTTTGAATTATGCTTTTTTCTCATCATTATCAAAAGATGTCGTCAACAGTTTAAGTGCTTGTACCGCATAGAAACGAATTTGCAGACCCGCTTCAAAGCTCGTATAATTTTTCGGCATTTTCATAAATAAATTGAACATGCCTGTGACACCTAAAGCTTCATAGCGATCGAATTTATCAGCTGTCGCATTAATCGCAATGCAAGGCTTATGATATTTCGTTGCAAGTTCCGCAATACGCAGTGTTGTTGTTTCTAAGAGCTGATCTTGTTCATTGATGCCTTCACCGAACATAATTAAATCTGCTTGTTCGATCAAACTTTCTAAATGCGTGATTTGATCCACCAGATTATGGCTTGTCAGCACCTCTGCGTTGTATAGCGCTGCTAGAACAGCCGCAACACCGCCGCCTGCACCGCCGCGTTCGACTGTGCTTGTTACGGTGCGTGTTTCATTTTTCAAAATCTCGCTGAAGTACCATACAAGATTATCCACTGCCGCTGCTTCTTCGCGTGAAATACCTAATAACGGATAGACTTGCATGATTTCACTGGCTTTGCCGTACATTTTGCTTGAGAAGTCCGATACAAGCTGGAAGCGTGTTTTTGATAAGCGCGGATTCAAACCAGATAAATCAACGTGGCGAATATATTTTAAAACATTAACACCTTTGCTTGTATCAATCGGTTCGCCTTCGTCATTATAATATTTTGCGCCTAAAGCTTGCAGCATACCTGCACCGCCGTCAAAGCTTGCAATATTGCCAAGGGAAATGACAATATGCTGTGCATCATTTTCTAATGCCGCCGCAATCACTTCACCTAAACCATAGCTTGAGCGATCAACAATCGGCTTTTTGCCTTGCAAGAATAAATCCGCTTCAAAAATCGTCATGCCGCTCTCTGTTTTACCGTAAACCGCTTCAATCGGTTCCATATCTGCATCATGTACATTCACACGGTATTTTGTTCCGGATTGCCATAAAAAGACCGAATCCATCAGTTCATGCCGGCCGTTGAACAAAGGCACTTGCACGATATCTGCACCTTCGATTTGGCTTGCTACTGCTTCTTCTACGTAGCGATTCGCTTCGTAACTCGAAACGATTCCATTAAATTCATCCATTGCGACTAATACTCTCATTTTGTCACCTCAAATAAAGTTTCCCAATGTTTGTTGCATTCACTTTAATATTATACAGGGCATTATTCAAAATGCCCACTGTTACGTCTAACCCTTAAAATTAAAATAACTCCAAGCCTATCGGAAGTTGGAACTGTTTTATTTTCTTTCATTTCCGCCTTCCAAAGCTTGGAGTCTGTTTTCGTTCATATTTTATTATTGATGTTTTCCCCTAACAAGCTTATTCTTCAGCTTGTGCGAGTGAGGTCACATTAATGTCATCATGACTCGCATGCCACTTCACTTCTCCATTTACAAAGTAGAAAGCTTGCGGCGATTCGTGCTTCACTCCAGTTTTTTCAGCAATATAATCTGATACGTCTCTTTGTTCTTGTACAATTAAGTAATATCCATCAATATCGCGTTCATACAAAAACTTATTGAATTGATCATATGCATTTGCTGAAATTGGACAAGTGTCGCTGTGTTTCATTATAAATACATATTTGTTGTCGTTAATTACCTGTTCAAACTGGTCAATTGAAGTCAGCTTTGTAGCCATTCTATTCACCTCTAAAAATATTTATCACTGCACGTGATAGTCCCATTCTAATTGCTATTTCAATGTGTCTAATTATACACACTTTATATTTCAATGTTAACCAAAACACTAACATTTTCCTTGCTTTTTTCAATCATTCTTGTGCAATTTGTTTTTTAAGTCCGTCAACTCGCGCTTAAACGGTTTATGCGCTTCATCTAATTCTTTCCCTGTTAAAGGCGTTTTATTCATATCATATCGTTCTAAACCATTGCTGACATCGATTGTCTTTTGTCGTGTCTCATAATAGTTTTGCAGACTGTAATACATTTCAATAGCCGTTTGATGTGCTTTTGCAGTATTCGGCTCTGACACACTCGCTTGGTTCAGCTCTTCGATTTGTCGATTAATCAGAGGCTGTACTTTATCTTTAATCACCGTTTTCGTATTAGCCGGATCATCTGTATCCAAATATTTTTTCGCAATCTGCTGCAGCTCTTTATTATGATGCTTCAACTTATGAATAAATTTATCGATACTGTCAGACTCCCCTGCTTGGCGTGCTGTTTCGACTTGCTTCTCTAACTGCGCACGGTTCTTCTCAAACAGCCTCGTGTAATTCAAGATATCTTCATTTGCTTTAATCGAGGCGTTGCAAAGGTGTATAAAACTGCGGATGGCTTTTAAATCTTTTTCTTGTTCATTAACCTCACTTATGTAAGTTTTACGTAAGGCTTTGACATCTTTAGTTTCAGCCGGCAATTGTTCTGCGGCGTGCTGATAAGTTTCAAATGCAAGCATCAGCTTCTTATCCATATCCTTTTCCAATTGTTTGAAGTCTGTTTTATTTCTATCTGTTAAATCTGATTTGCTGAGTTCATTCAAACGATTCAAGCGCATGTCATCCATAATTTTTTCAACTTGACGCTCTTCTTTATCTACTTCATGCTTTGCTTTTTCAAAATGATTTAAATCTGACTGCGTTTTATTACTGCATGCCGCAAGAGACAGCGTTAGACAAGCAATCGTTATTATGAGAAGCCACCTTTTCACTTTTGTCCACTCCTGTCTGTTTATCTTTATAATTTGCGTGTTAAGTGTTTGAGTAAGTCAAGATTCATAATATAATATTTTAGAGACTTTTACAAAGGACGGTTGATTATGTATTCAAAAACACAGCCTTTTATAGAAGATAAAAAGGCATTACCCTCTTATCAAGATCAATTCGACAGGTTAAGCGAACTTTTGCTCGGTTTGCTGAATACACCTGTTCAAACCGTGCAGCACATCGGAGGAACTGCACATTTCAACTATCCGACTGAACCTATTTTAGATATTTTGGTCGGTGTGAACAACCTGCATGATATTACTGCATTAGATGAAAAGCGCTTAAATTATGCCGGCTTTTATCGCGTGCACCACAGCTACAAGAAAAAAGCTATGATGGTAAAGTTCAATGATATGACTGAATTAAAACAAACTGTACGCCTGCACATCTTGCAGATTGAATCAAAACGATATCGCCATTATAAAGAAATGGATGCTGCACTGAGCCGTGATACTGAACTCAGCGTGCAGTTTTCAAAAGAAAAACAAGCATTGCATGCACAAGCCTCAACCATTCGCGAATATGAAGAAGCTAAAGAGGCATTGTTTGAAAAATTGTCACGTCAATTTCATTTAAATTAAGGTTATAGCATTTCACAAACTAAAGGTTTCATTGCTATAATAAGAAGATGAAAACAATTGAAAGGGAGTTCTATCGTTGCACAAAGATGACATTCTTACAGAATTAGCTAAAATTCTGCCAGAAGAAAAAATTAAAGTTGATGAACCATTAAAACGCTATACTTATACGCAAACAGGAGGAAAGGCTGATTTCTATCTCAGTCCGACTAATTTCAAAGAAGTCCAAGCCATCAATCATCTTGCTAGAATCAACAACATCCCTGTCACATACTTAGGCAACGGCTCTAACATTATTATCCGCGAAGGCGGTATCCGCGGAATTGTATTGAGCTTATTATCCATGGATTATATTAAAGTTGAAGATAATGTCATAATCGCAGGCAGCGGTGCAGCGATTATTGATGTCTCCCGTACCGCTCGCGACAAATTTTTAACTGGATTAGAATTTGCATGCGGCATCCCAGGTTCTATCGGCGGTGCTGTATTCATGAATGCAGGTGCTTATGGCGGAGAAGTCCGTGATTGTATCGATTACGCTGTATGCGTCAATGAACGCGGCGACTTAGTTCAATTGACACGTGATGAATTAGAACTTGGCTACCGCAGCAGTATTGTGCAAAAGCAGCACTTAGTAGTCTTAGAAGCTGCCTTTAACTTAGCACCAGGTAATCAAGAGGATATTCAAGCTGTCATGGACGACTTGACTGAACGCCGTGAATCAAAACAACCGCTTGAACATCCATCATGCGGCAGTGTCTTCCAAAGACCTCCAGGCCACTTTGCAGGTAAACTGATTCAAGATTCAGACTTGCAAGGCCATCGTATCGGCGGTGTCGAAGTTTCTACCAAACACGCAGGTTTCATGGTCAATGTCGATAACGGCACAGCAACGGACTACGAAGACTTGATCCACCATGTTCAGCAAGTGGTTAAAGAAAAGTTCGATGTTGAATTGCATCCGGAAGTACGTATCATCGGCGACCATCCAGAAGACCAGCAATAAGGCAGGCAATTGATATGTCGCATTCACAACAAGTACACGGCATTGGTTTAGACAGCGAAACAAGATGTATACACTATCACACACCTTTAGACGTAGTCGCCATTAAATTCAAATGCTGCGGCAAGTACTATGCTTGTATTCATTGCCATAACGAATCAGAAGATCACGCACCTATTCCATGGTCCAAAGAAGAATATGATACACATGCGATTTTGTGCGGTGTATGCGGACATGAACTTACCATTGCAGAATATACCGAAACCAATCATTGTCCTCATTGCAACGCACCATTCAATCCGCGTTGCGAAGCACACTATCCGCATTACTTTGAAATATAAAATCAAAACGGGCGAGTTACGATAACTTATCATCGTGACTCACCCGTTTTTTTATCGTCTTCCCCCATGTTTGACGATAATTATTTAATTATGTCTTTTAATTCGTCATCTATATATTCCTTTATTTTCATTAAGGCAAATTCGATATTATCGTTCGTTTCATAAGAATATGATAAACGAATCGAATTATCAGTTTCTCCATAAATATAGCCTGGGTTAATCAAAATTTGATGATGATCAATAAGATACGAGAACAACTTTTTAATATCAATGTTAATTTTAAATTCTAGCCATATGAAAAAGCTCCCTTCTGGTATTTTCCATTCAGCAACATCTAAGAACCATTTTTTTAACAAACTCAACATAAAATCTCGCTTCCCAATTAAAATTTCCTTCAACCTGATAATATGACGATCATAATCACCTTTATTAAGCATTTCATAAATCACCATTTGCGAGAGTATACTTGAACCATAATCAATCTGCATTCTAACATCTGCAAGTTGTTCTATTACCTTTTCAGATGCAATAATCCAGCCAATTCTAAGTGCTGGCGCAATAGACTTTGAAAAGCTGCTGATATGAATTACCAGACCTTTGTTGTCTAATGCTTTCAACGAAACAGGCGCCTTCTTTGAAAACCATATATCTTTATAAATATCGTCTTCTATTATAGTAATATTGTACATTTTACTACTTTTTAATATCTGCTCTTTTTCGTCGTGTGATAATGATGCACCCGTGGGATTGTTAAAAGAGGTTTCTACATAAATCGCTTTATCTTTATAATGGTGATATTTATCAATACATGCTTTGAATGCATGCATATCATTGTAATCAAATTGTATGTTCTTCAAATTCAAGCTATTGAATACATATGTTGAATTAATATAAGATGGTGTATTTGAAAATACCACTGTATTCTGACTTAGAAAACCTGTGACTAGTAGTTGAAGTGTATGCAATGCTCCCGATGTAATCATGACATTGCCGGTATTAATATTCATTCCTTCATTATTCAGCCTCTCAGCAATTAATTCCCGTAATTTTTTATATCCATAACCGTCATTGTACCCAAAAGCTAAATCACCAATATAATTTGCAACGGCATTCATCGCATTTTTTAATTCAATATGCTGTATTAAATCTTTCCCCAACTCTCCTTTACTGAGATGTATGTAATGTTCATCAGTTTCAAGACGATTAATCAATTGAACAGTATACTGACTTCTTGAAGCAACAGACCACTCCATCATCTCTTCCCATTTATTCATCACAAATGATTCACTTAAATAGTTATTTACATAAGTGCCGCTTCCAGGCTTCGTATATATAAATCCTTCAGCTTCTAATACTTCGATACTTTTTATTACTGTCACCCGATTTACCTTGAACTGTTCAGCAAGCTTACGATGAGACGGAATTTTCATGCCGTAAAACCAATCACCCATAATAATTTTATTCCTTATAAACGATGCAATTTCCTTATATTTCATGATGTTCTCCTATTTCAAGATTGGTTGTCTGTTTTTCTTTTTAACTGGTTGTACTCGTTATAACTTCTTTCTTTTATTATAAACAAAAATAAGAATGGAGAGGTTAATATGGCCATGCATGATAAAACCAAATATGTACTTCTATCTTTTTCTATAACAATCTTGCTTTGGGCTTCAGCATTTCCTGTAATCAAATTAGCGTTAGAAGACTTTAAAGCAGAAAACCTGTCAGCCTTGCGGTTAGTTATAGGTGCATTTCTTTTAATTATAATTGGTGTTATTAAACAAATTAAACTGCCAGAAAAAAGAGATTTACCTGTTATATTGCTACTTGGCTTTTGCGGATTTACTGTTTATCATACCGCACTAAGTTTTGGAGAACATTTTGTTAGTGCAGGTATAGCCAGTTTGTTAGTATCAACAACACCGATATTTTCAGCTATACTTGCGACTTTATTTCTAAAACACCATTTCTCAAAGTGGGCATGGTTTGGTTCGAGTGTTGCTTTTATAGGTGTAGCATTCATTTCATTAAGCAGCAAATCTGAATTAAAAGCTGCATTACTAGGTATAATATTAGTTTTAGTTGCTTCCTTTGGAGAGAGTATTTATTTTGTTTTTCAATCTCGATTATTGAAGAAATACGGCTTTTTGCCTCTAACTATTTATACAATCATCAGCGGTGCAATTTTTTCAGTGATCTTTTTACCTAGTGCATGTAACGATTTGTTTTCAGCAAGCACTTCATCCGTATTGTCTGTTTTGTATTTGGGAATATTTCCTACGGTTATTCCTTATATTGCCTTAGCTTATACAATTCAAGAAATCGGTGTTTCTGATGCGACTTTATCTTTATACTTAACACCAGCCGTATCTTTGTTATTAGCATATGTATTATTAGGAGAGATTCCAAACCTCATCGCATTAACAGGAGGAACTATTACACTCATCGGTGTAGGTATTGCCTCAAAATATAGTTCTTCTTAGCTTATATAAAATCAAAACGGGCGAGTTACGATAACTTATCATCGTGACTCACCCGTTTTTTTATCGTCTTCCCCCATGTTTAACGATAATTATTTAACTATATCTTTTAATTCATCGATTTGTTTCATTGTTGTAGTTGTAGAACCTGATGCGAAGTACCAAAGTTTAGGATCTACTTCGTATACTTGGTCATCTTTGATAGCTTTAACGTTTTTAATTACGTCATTGCTTAATACTTGTTTTGCAGTAGATTTACCGCCGATAGCTTGACCGCGGTCCATCGCAATAATTACACCTGGATTTTTTTCGTTAACATATTCGTTTGTTACGTTTTGACCATGTGCACTTGCTTTAATTTTTTCATCTGCTGGTTTGAAACCTAATGTATTGTAAACTAAGCTTCCGAAACGTTCTTTAGGACCGAATGTTGATAATTCGCCTTCGTTCACTAATAAGTACATCACTGATTTGTCGAAGTCTTTCGTTTTAGCTTTCATGTCCGCAACTTTTTTATCTAATTTTTTGTTCAATTCTTTTGCTTTATCTTCTTTGTCATAGATTTTGCCTAAGTTTTCAGCGTTTTTCTTAACTGAATTCATGTAGTCTTTATCATCTGCACCAACATAAACTACTTTTGCTTTAGGTGCTGCTTTTTTGAATTCATCTAAATTCTTTTGGTTCGCTGTACGGTTTGAAATGAAGATTACTTCTGGTTTTGCTTGTGCAACTTTATCAAAGTTGACTTCTTTCAATGAACCTGTGTTTAAGTATTTTTCATCTTTAAATTCTTTTAAGAAATCTGGTAAAGTGCTGTTGTCTTCACCTTTAGGTGTTGCTTTTACTTTGTCTGCTACACCTAATGCTTTTAATGTATCTAATGCACCGTAATCTAAAACAACTGCGTTTTTAGGATTAACAGGTACTTCTACAGTGTCTTTCACTTGTTTAGCATCGCTGCCTTTTGGATCTTTACCGTTTAATTTATAACTATTTTCAATTTTTACTGTCTTTTTATCTGAAGTTCCTTTTTCTGAACTTTCTTTTTGATCACTGCCGTTACCGCAAGCAGCTAATAAAAACATAACACTAACTAAAATAAATAAGCCTAATTTCTTCATCTGTTTTTCTCCTTTTGGAATATTTTAGACCCCCGTCTCATAATGCCGTAAAAAAATCGGCATCACCCCTTTCAATAGTTCAATATTAATCGTAGTAAAGACAGATTCTTTGACCTCGGATGCATTCAATTCGAACATCCATATCGTATAAATATCTTAAAGTGCTTGGTTGAATCACTTCGTCTCTGACATCTGCTTTGACAATACGGCCGTCTTTCATTGCGACCACATCATCGGAATAACTAGAAGCGAAGTTGATATCATGCAAGACAATTACAATTGTTTTGCCGTAATCTCTGGTCAATGTTCTCAGTGTCTTCATAATGTCTACTGAGTATTTCATATCTAGGTTGTTCAGCGGTTCATCCAGCAAAATACATTCTGTATCTTGTGCAATTGTCATCGCAATGTAAGCACGCTGACGTTGTCCGCCAGAAAGTGTTTTAAGGTTGCGGTCTTTGATTTCTTGCAGCTGCAATAAATCTAAGGCTTGATTGATTTTTTCTTTATCTTCAGGCGTTAAACGTCCTTTAGAATATGGGAAACGGCCGAATGCGACAAGCTGTTCGACAGTAATATTCAATTCCGTGTGATTGGTTTGTTTCAGTACCGATAACTTTCTTGCGATTTCATTGCTTGTAAAGGTTTCTAATTGTTCATTTTCAAGCTGAATGTTACCAGTGTCCACATCGATTAATCGGCTGATTGCTGACAATAAAGTACTCTTGCCTGCCCCATTTGGACCGATTAATGATGTCAGACGGCCTTTACGAATTTCGACATTAATATCGCTGAGAATCGGTTTATCATGAATAGACTTATTCAAATCTTGGACTTGTATCATCGCACGTTCCTCCTTTTAATGAGTAAGTAAACAAAGTAACTGCCGCCGATCAGGTTGATTAATATACTGACCTCTGTTGTAGCTTCAAAGAGATGTTCTACAACCCATTCTGCTGTAAATAAACTGATCCAGCTTAAAAAGATAGTCGCCGGCAAGAGATATTTATGTTCAAACGTTTTCATAATTTCATGAGCAATATTCACAGTTAACAGACCTAAGAATGTAATGGGTCCTACCAGTGCTGTCGCAATAGCCGTCAGCAAAGCGACCATAATCATTAAAAGTCTCGTTACACGTGTATAATTCACACCTAAGTTCATTGCTTGTGCTTTTCCAAGCAACAATACATCTAAATAAGGCAATATCTTGATTGTAATGGCAATTAAAATAATCAGCACAATGCCGCCGATCAACACTAACTTTTCATTTGAAGCGTTAAAGTTTGCGAACATTGAACTTTGAACTGCCAAGAAATCTTCTGGATTAAGTACCAATTCGATAAACCCTGTAATACTTCTGAAGAAGGTACCTAAAATTACCCCTATCAACAAAATAAAGTACACAGAGAAGTTGCCGTATTTAAAGACCCCTTGGAATAAAATCAGTGCGAATATAATCATTGCGACAAGTGTTAATGCAAAGTTTAAATACAAGTTTGTCACTGCTATCGATTGAATGCCGAATATAAAAACTAGGACGACTTTCACAAACATATAGACCGCATCTAATCCCATCATCGAAGGTGTCAATAACCGGTTGACGGTAATCGCTTGGAAGATAATCACCGATGTACCGATTGCGGCACCGACTAAGACCATTAAAATCAGTTTTCTGATACGACTTTGAATCTGATAAGCAAAGATATCAAAATCGATACCTAAAACAAGGTATAAAGCGCCTGTAATCACAACTACCGAAAATAAAATGAATAATTTAAGCTTCGTTTGTTTAAGACTCATAGTTGCGGCTCCCTTTAAATAACATGATCAAGAAAATACATGTACCAAAGACACCAATCGTCAATCCGATATTGATTTCATAAGGATAGACAATCAAACGTCCGATAATGTCTGAAATCAAAACGAATATTGCGCCTAACACAGCAGTGTGCGGTAATGCATTTTTTAAATGGTCTCCTCTGTAAATGGAAACAATATTCGGAACAATCAGACCTAAAAACGGTAATGTTCCGACTGTCACGACGACTAAAGCTGTCATCGTTGCGGTAATTGTTAAGCCGAACATCATAACTCTTTCATAATTCACACCTAAGTTATGGCTGAAATCTTTGCCCATTCCGGCTATCGTGAAATAATTAGCAAAAATATATGTAACAATAAGCAATGGAATACTGAGATACAGTACTTCATAACGGCCGCTTGTAATAATCGCAAAGTTTCCGTTCAACCAGTTGCCGATACTTTGAAGCGCATTGGTGCGCAAGGCAATAAAGGTCGTTAAACTTGAGATAATGCCGCCGATCATAATACCGAGCAGCGGGACAAAAATTACATCTTTGAAGCGGATAATCTGTATTAATTTCATAAAGAAAAAAGTGCCGCCGATACTAAGTACCATGGCGAATAATAATTTAACTAATATGTGCGCTTGAGGAAAGAAAATCAACGCAATTAAAATACCTAACTTGGCCCATTCCATTGTTCCTGCGGTAGTTGGACTGACAAATTTATTCTGCATCATCTGTTGCATAATCAATCCTGCAAGTGCTAATGAACTGCCGGAAATCACAATGCTGACTGTTCTAGGAATACGACTTGAAACGAGGATATTTTGCTGCTCTTGTGTTAAATGAAAAATTTGAGTAATTGAAACCTGACTCACACCAACAAACAATGAAAGGACGGTTAAAATTAAAAAGAACACGACTAAAACCGGAAAACGCATAAGTTGCTGAACCATTCTGAAACCCTATCCTTCCTTTTATCTTTCTCTAATCTAATTGTAAATGATAATCGTTTTCACTTAAATCTATTGTATCAGTTTATTGATTTTAATCAATACTTTTTGTACATTTTCATAAAAATCCTTATTCAAAATTAGACTAAATACTATTAAAAGTTGTATAATATCTCCTCATTTTTCTAATAACACTTACCTTAGTTGAAAATCTCTAATTTTAGGAAAACAAAAAACACTGAACCTAAACTGTGAAAACAGTCAGATTCAGTGTTTGTCATTCAATTACTCTTCATCATCGAAAATGAAATCTTCGTCACGCAACGCTTCTACATTCAATGCTAATGTATAGCCGTCACCTTTAACTGAGAAGAAGTCATGGTTCTTCGTAGAAGTATCTAAGGCATTTTCAATAATCGGGTTGAACTCGCGTTCTTCAAAGTAAGGTTCGAAACCTAAGTTAGATAACGCTTTGTTTCCGTTGTAACGTACATAGTTTAATACGTCATCTGTTAAACCGATTTGATCATAAAGCGAATGTGTATAAGACACTTCGTTTTTGTATAATTCATCTAATAATTTATACATTTCTTGGTCCGCACGCTGCTTTTCATTTTCTGAGAGTTCATTACGCATATGTTGTGCATCTAAGCCTGTGAATACCCCGTGAATCGATTCATCTAATAGAATTTTACGGATAATTTCACCAGATGTTGTCATGCGTCCTTGACCTGCAAGGAAAAGCGGATAATAGAATCCAGAGTAGAATAAGAATGTTTCTAAGAATACACTGGACACACGTGCCATATATTGATCATAAACAGAGGCATCTTTTGTCCATAGTTTATGATAGTTGCCTACGATTTTATCAGATTTGAATTTCAAATGCGGTTCTTCCAACACCCATTTATCTAATAAATAATTTGTTTCGCTTGATGGTAAAAGTGTTGTAAAGATATGAGAATAACTTTTCGCATGGATTTGCTCCATCATTCCCATAAATGAGTAAACTGCTTTTTTACGTAAATCTTTAGTGTGCATCATGACTAAAGGCATACCATCGTCAGCTTGGTGTGTATCTAATCCTGTTAAGCCGGCCAATGCCTTTTTGAAAGTATCTTGTTCTTCTGGTGTTAAAGTTTTCCAGCTTGCAATATCTTTAGATACTTTAAATTCCGTTTCTACCCACATTTGGGAGATGTTTTGTCGCCAAAACATATTCGTCATGTCTTCTTGCGTGTTCCAATTGACAGCGATCATCAAAGTGCATTTCCCCATTCTTGATTTTTAATTTAGCTCGTTTAATTTCCGTTTAATTTTCGCAGTATAACTTATGTAGAGACAACCTATTCAGGTTGTCTCACTTTCTTTCTCTATTAGATAGCGCAGCTTGTACATTCTTCTACGCTTAATAATTTGTTACGTGTATAATAAAGTGATTTTAGACCTTTATGATGTGCATAGACATATAAACGTGCTAATTCACGTGTAGAAATTTCTGAGTTGACGTAAAGGATTGTTGAGATACCTTGGTCAACGTGTTGTTGAATCGTTGCTACTAAATCAATCAAACGCATTTGATCTGTGTTGAATGCTGATTTATAGTACCACATTGTTTGCGGTGATAAGAACGGCATTGGATAGAATGTTTCAGAGTTGCCGTACGTACGACGTTCGATTTGGTCTACAATCGGCATAACTGAACTTGTCGCATTTTGAACGTATGAAATACTTTGTGTCGGTGCAATCGCTAGACGGTAAGCATGGTATAAACCATATTGTTTAACGTCTTCTGCTAATGCTTTCCAATCTTCTGCAGTCGGAATTTCCAAGCCTTCAAATAATGCTTTTACTTTTTCATATTCAGGAACGATATCTTCTTTTGTATATTTATCAAAATATTTACCGCTCGCATAATCTGATTTATCAAAGTCTTGATAAGCTTCGCCGCGTTCTTTAGCTGTTTGCATAGAACGTTCGATTGAGTAATAGTTCATCATCATGAAGAATACGTTCGCAAAGTCTTTTGCTTCTTCTGATTCATAGCCGATTTGATTTTTCGCAAGATAACCATGCAAGTTCATTACGCCTAAACCGACTGAATGCAATTCGCTGTTTGCTTTACGTACACCTGGCGCGTTTTGGATATCCGCTTCATCGCTGACAACTGTCAATGCATCCATACCTGTGTGTACAGAGTCTCTGAATTTGCCTGATTCCATTACGTTCACGATGTTAAGTGAACCTAAGTTACAAGAAATATCGCGTTTGATTTCATCTTCAACACCGTAGTCATTGATGATTGAAGTTTCTTGTAATTGGAAGATTTCAGTACATAAGTTACTCATTTTGATTTGGCCGATATTTGAATTGGCATGTACTTTGTTTGCGTTATCTTTAAACATTAAATAAGGATAACCTGATTGCAATTGTGTTTGCGCAATTGTATTCAACATTTCGCGCGCATCTTTTTTGCGTTTTAAGATGTTAGGGTTCTCAACCATTTCATCATAATATTTATCTAAATCGATATCATCTAATGTTACGCCGTATTCGTTATATACAGTGTGCGGCGCAAACATATAGAAGTCTTTGCCTTCTTTAGCAAGTTCGAAGAATTTAGCAGGCACAATTAAACCTGTTGAAATTGTTGATAAACGGATGTCTTCGTCTGCGTTTACTTTTTTAGTATCTAAGAACTCTTCAACATCATAGTGGAAGATATTAAGGTAAACCGCACCTGCACCTGGTCTTTGACCTAATTGGTCTGCATAGCTGAAGCCGCCTTCAAGTGATTTCGCAACAGGCAATACGCCTTTTGCGACACCTTTGATGCCTTTGATTGCTTCGCCGCGTGCACGAAGTTTAGATAAGTTGATCGCTACACCGCCGCCGATTTTACTTAATTGTTTTGCTGTTGAATCAATAAAGTTGATAGAGTTCAAGCTGTCATCTACTTCTAATAAGAAACATGAAACTAATTCGCCGCGACGTGCACGTCCTGCGTTTAAGAATGTAGGTGTTGCAGGTTGGTAGCGTTGTTCAATCATTGATGAGATAAATTGTTTAGCTTGTGCTTTGTCGCCATCCGCTAAATAAAGTGCAACAATTGTAACGTGCTGCGAATAGTCTTCAAGATATTGCTTTTTATCATTTGTTTTCAAAGCATAGTCTTTGAAGAATTTGCTTGCTGACATATAGCTTGCAAATTCGAATGGAATACTGCGTGCATATTCAGTAATTTCTTCTAAATCTGCTTCGCTGTATTGTTTGAATACATCTACATAAAAGTCATTATCTACAAGATAGTGCAAACGTTCGATTTCTGTATCGAAATAAATCGTATGATCTTTGATTTCTTCTAAATAAACCGCTAAAGCTTCTTGGTCTTTTTCTAAGTTGAAGAAACCATCTTCTTTACGCTTTGTAACCTCGTTATTTAATTCAATATGATTGTACTGCTTTTCGTTCATAGTCTTCATATAATTGCCCCACCTTATCATTAAACTCTTCTACATCTTTCTTTGTACCTTGTACTTCAAACTTCATTAATAGCGGAACGAAATATTCTCGTGAAATGGTTTCGCTGGCTTTCGCAAAGTTTTGGCCCCAGTTGCGATTACCGCTTCCAACAACACCTCTGATCATATTTCCGTTATTTTTCAAAAATGTTTTAACTACATCTGGCACTTCTCCAAAACCAATTGTACTAGTGACCAATATATAAGGTTCATCAACGCGCACTTCTGCACAGTTGTCATTTGTAATTTCTAAAGTATTCTCAAATTCAGTTCTTCCTATAAATCGTCTGACGTTACCAGTAAATGAAAAATATACTACCTTCATTGAATCACCCGCTTTCTTATAAAGAACGCGCTCACTCGTCACATAGCGTCATGCACTTTCTTTCTCATAATTAAAAAACATGCCAGGCTGCCTTGCTGGTATTGCTGTATCTTAAAGGAGATGTTGTGACTGCTGCATGTTTTAATTTGATTTCGATATGTTAATGCATTGATCCTTAACACTACATGTTGTGTTGAGATGATTTTATTCACACTACTGGGCTTTCTCTTTCTTGATAGAGTAAAGCTTTTGCTTGTTATACCTGTATACTGCATATCCTCTTGCAATCACAGGGTTGTATGCCTTTTCTTAAATGAGCAGAAATATCAGGTTAAACCCCTAACCTGTATTCTGTTCTTTCAAGTTATGTGTGAAATTGCCAAAAAGAAGTGAAATATTATTTTCATTATTTTGGGTTCAACCACAATATATAGTGTTGGCTTTCGTTCTTCAATACTATATTATGTGATTCATTATACCGAACACACATTATAATTTCAAAGAGAATAGCCCCTCTAAAATTTATTTAAATTTGTCAAAATTGATAGAAGTAGCGTCACCGCTATGCTTAGACTTCTTATTTTTTATTAAAAATCCTTTCAAAATAAATAATTGTAATTTTGCCCTTGATTTTTAGAAAATTTGTGTACACCTTGTCATCATAAGATTTCTCTCAATCCCACCATGAAAGGCTTAACGCAATACTTTAATAAAAATCAACTAATTCATATATTCAGTCGGTTATGCATAACTCAATCTATAACAAGAACATATGTTCGATTAAAGTATAACGATTCTTGATGTCTTTTGCAAGTGCATATAGGCACTTATTTTGATATATGCTAAGATGATATACGTTAAGTTTTGAGGAAAGTAGAGGAGAAAGTATGGATTCTAAATTAAAAGGTATTATTGCCATACTCGTTTCAGCGATCGGCTTTAGTTTCATGTCGCTGTTTTTCAGACTTGCAGGCGACTTGCCTGTCTTCCAAAAGTCTTTAGCAAGAAACTTGGTTGCCATGCTGATTCCGTTGTATTTCTTATATAAATATAAACAACCTATGTTTGGCAAATTAAGCAGTCAGCCCCTATTGATTTCACGTTCTACACTCGGTTTAATCGGTGTGCTGCTCAACATCTACGCGATTGACCATATGCTTTTAAGCGACGCAGATACATTGATGAAGTTGAATCCGTTTTGGACGATTCTGCTCAGTTTGATTTTCTTGCATGAGAAAGTCCGCAAATATCAAATTACCGCAATGCTGGTTGCGATTGTCGGCATGTTGTTTGTCGTACAGCCGCAATTCTCATCTGAAATGATTCCAGCTGTTGCCGGATTATTCTCAGGTATCTTTGCTGCTTCAGCTTATACGTGTGTACGCGCATTAAGCACAAGAGAAGCACCGTATACTATTGTCTTTTACTTTTCATTCTTCTCAATTGTAGCTTTAATTCCATTTGTCCTATTTACTTATCAACCCATGTCAGGCCTTCAAATTATCTACTTGGTCGGCGCAGGTTTATCAGCAGCTGTCGGACAAATCGGTATCACCCTAGCCTATAGTTTCGCACCAGCAAAAGACATTTCAATCTTTACGTATGCTTCTATCATCTTCACAGCATTGATGGGCATCGTGATTTTCGGAGAATCGCCGGACTTATATGCTACACTAGGCTATGTAATCATTATCAGTGCAAGCTACTATATGTTTGAAAAAGCACGCAGACAAAGTAAAAACCATCCAAAACCGCAACATAAAGGAGGAAAATAACCGTGTCACAACAAGGACGCAAAAAAGAAGATTTGCAAGACATTACATTGCTCGGCAATCAAAATAACCAATATGATTTCGACTACCGACCTGATGTCTTAGAAACATTCGATAACAAGCATCAAGGCCGCGACTATTTCGTTAAATTCAATTGTCCTGAATTCACTTCGCTTTGCCCTATTACGGGACAACCGGATTTTGCGACAATTTATATTTCATATATTCCAAATATCAAAATGGTAGAGTCTAAGTCACTCAAGCTTTATTTATTCAGCTTCAGAAATCATGGTGACTTCCATGAAGATTGTATGAATATCATTATGAATGACTTGATTGATTTGATGGATCCGCATTATATCGAAGTTTGGGGCAAATTTACGCCGCGCGGCGGTATTTCTATTGATCCTTATACGAATTACGGCCGTCCTGATACTAAATATGAGGAAATGGCAGAGTATCGTATGATGAATCATGACTTGTACCCTGAGAAAATTGATAACAGATAATTTCATACGTGATTTAATAGCAGCAACCTGATTAATTTCAGGTTGTTTTTTATTTTTATGGAAGCGGATTCGTTCTTTTTTGTTCAAATAATTTAGTAATTTTACGATTTATTTTTCAGAATTTTCTTGTATCTGCACATTGAATAGATTAAACTTATTTTTAAGTCACACCGAGGGGGAAGATTATGAATAAGAAACAATACACACGCGAAGAAGTCATAGAAAGTACACCACGAACAGGTTTCTTTGGGCATCCTAAAGGACTAAGCACTTTGTTCTTTACTGAGTTTTGGGAGAGATTCAGTTACTATGGTATGAAAGCCATTTTAGTGTACTATCTGTACTACTCTGTAGCTAAAGGCGGATTCGGATTAGATGAATCTGTAGCCATGCAGATTGTGGCATTATATGGGACATTAATCTATATGTCTGGGGTTATCGGAGGCTGGATTGCTGACCGTATTACCGGAACACAGCACGCAGTATTCTTCGGCGGAATACTCATTATGTTCGGTCATATTATTTTAAGTTTGCCGGGCAGTTTAACCGCCGTTATGATTGCGTTGCTGCTGCTGATTATCGGGACAGGTTTATTAAAACCGAATATTTCTACAACTGTCGGAGAGCTTTATAACAAAAACGACAACCGTGTCGACGCTGCATTTACCATTTTCTACATGGGTATCAACTTAGGTGCATTGATTTCACCATTATTAACAGGTTTCTTGCAAACACGTGTTGGTTTCCACGCAGGATTTGCAACAGCGGCTATCGGGATGTTCTTCGGTTTAGTCGTTTATTGGACAAAACGCAAAAAGTATTTAAACTTAGCAGGATTATCTGTACATAATCCGCTGACAAAAGCAGATACGAAGAAATTCTCTATTATTGCAGGTGCAATCATCGCTGCATTTGCGATTTACTTGATCATCTTAAAATCATTTAACGCATTATCAATCGAAAACTTCAGTTTACTCGTTACATTCATCGGGATTGCATTACCGATTTACATCGTTGTTTACATGCTTGTAAGCAAGAAAGTAACACCAGAAGAAAAGTCGCGTGTCGGCAGTTATGTACCTTTGTACATTACTTCTGTAGCATTCTGGATGATTCAAGAACAAGGTTCAACAATCTTAGCCAACTTTGCGGATAAGAAGACTGAACTGAGTTTAGCTAAATTAACAGGCGGCGCATTGAATTTTGATATTCCGGCAGCCTGGTTCCAATCATTAAACCCGATCTTTATCGTTGCACTTGCACCTTTATTTGCGACATTATGGGTGAAATTAGGCAAACATAATCCGCCTACAGTAATTAAGTTTGCTTTAGGTGCAATTATCGGCGGTATCTCATATTTAATCATGGTCGTACCATTAGCCGGCGGTTTAGGCCAAGGTGAATTGATTCACCCGATCTGGTTAGTACTCAGCTTCTTGCTTATCACAATCGGAGAGTTGTGCATTTCACCAGTCGGCTTAGCAACAACAACAAAACTTGCACCTTATGCTTTCACAGCACAAATGATGAGTTTATGGATGCTGAGCAACGCAACAGCGCAAGGTTTAAACGCACAGCTTGTTGTCGTATATGCGAAGATGGACTCAGGTCAATACTTCTTGTATTCAGGATTATTAACTTTAGTTATCGGCGTATTGCTTATCGCAATTTCTCCATTTATACGTCGTGCAATGAAAGGGATTCACTAATCCTATTATCAAGTCTGAAATCTTATTTAGGTTTCAGGCTTTTTTCTTTGTGTCGTTCACTTTTTAGACATATTGGGAAGCGGTTATCCTTATGTTCTCTGAATTGTTCTGCGCCCTCGTATTATGCGTGTGATTAAATTACGCTTGATGAACACAGCTTTAAATCATATATTTATCTGAATTTTGATAATATTTTTATTTTTAGAAAATTATTGAAACTCCCTATTGTAAATAGTAAAATCTAATATAATCAACCCGTTATAGGAAAGAAAGGTCGGGGTTAGTTTGCAGAATAATTTGCATAATCAACATGTTCAAGAAATTCCACAGAAAGGTTTCTTCGGACATCCAAAAGGATTAGGAGTCCTATTCTTCGTAGAGTTTTGGGAGAGATTCAGTTATTACGGAATGCGTGCACTCTTAATCTTCTATATGTTCTTCGCCGTAAGCGATGGCGGATTAGGTATGGACAAAACAACAGCACAATCTGTCATGTCAGTGTATGGTTCACTGATCTTCATGACAAGTGTACTTGGCGGATGGGTCGCTGACAGAATTACAGGGACACGCGGCGCAACGATGTACGGTGCCATATTAATTATTATCGGTCACGTCTTTTTAAGTCTGCCGTTGGCTCAAACAGGATTATTCATTTCAATGTTCTTTATCATTGTGGGTTCAGGACTTATGAAACCGAATATCTCTAACATCGTAGGTCGTTTATATCCTGAAAATGATAAACGTATCGATTCAGGGTTTGTTATTTTCTACATGTCAGTAAATATGGGTGCCCTTGCTGCACCGCTTGTATTGAATGCTTTCTCTAAAGGACATATGTTCCATCAAGGCTTCTTAATCGCCGCAATCGGTATGTCATTTGCGCTTGCGATTTATTTACTCTTCAACAAACGCAATTTAGGAGATGTTGGTTCTAAACCAACCAATCCATTGAACAGCAGCGAAAAGAAAAAATATGCGAAAATCGCAGGTATTGCTGTGTTAGTGATTGCACTTGTATTAGTCATTACCGGCTTAACAGGTACATTATCATTCAACTTAGTCAGCACAACTGTATTGGTTTTAGGTATCGCATTGCCGATTGCTTACTTTACAATCATGATTAGAAGCAAGGAAGTTACAGATGATGAACGCTCACGCGTGATTTCATTCATACCGCTCTTCATTATCGGTGTTATCTTCTGGTCTATCCAAGAACAAGGTTCAAACGTCTTGAACTTATACGCTTTAAGCGGTACTGATATGAAATTGAACTTATTCGGTTGGAAAACAGATTTCGGTAAAACATATTTCCAATCTATTAACCCGCTCTTCATCGTATTGTTAGCACCTGTGCTTTCATATGTTTGGAAGAAATTGGGTGATCGTCAACCAAGCTTGGCGACTAAATTCGTTTGGGGTGCATGGTTAGCAGGTGTTTCTTACATACTGGTAGCAGTCGTTATGATGACTTCAGGCGGCAACAGTGTATCCGTGAACTGGGTTATTTTATCTTACATCCTTTGCGTTATCGGTGAATTATGTTTATCACCTACCGGCAACAGTGCCGCAGTTAAATTGGCACCTAAAGCCTTCAACTCGCAAATGATGAGTTTATGGTTATTAGCAAATGCGACAGCACAAGCCATCAACGGAACGCTCGTTAAATTAATCGAGCCGTTAGGCTATCAAAATTATTTCTTATTCCTAGGAAGTTTAGCAGTAATTATCGGGTTGGTTACATTAGCATTTGTGCCTAAGATTGTTAAAGGTATGCGCGGTATACGCTAAAATAACGCTTTATTACCCAAAATAGAGGGACAAGAACTCAACAAGTTCTTGCCCCTCTTTTCTTATTTGAATCATATTTTTATTGGTTTCAAATCTCAGCCTTACACTTATTTATTTCCCAAGAAATATGCTTCGACTTCTTTCCAGTTATTCACACGATCGAAGTCTTCGTTATGAATATTGTGCTGAGCTGTATACATCACTGGTTTTCCTGTAAAACGTGCCAGTTGTCTTGGGTTATCATCAATTAAATAATCTGCTTTAACAATATTCTTTCTGCCGCAAAAGACGAATTGCTGCGGATCTAAAAATGGAAAATGTACTCTTAACCATTCATATTTATCATGGAACGAAGTCGGTACATCCATTGCTGCTGTCGCAATGTACATATCATAATGCTCTGCTAGTTTCTTAACCACTTCTTGTGAATCTTTAATCACTTCTAAGTTTTTGAAGAAGCCCGGTTGTTTCAAAACTTCATCAAGCACACCTTCGTGTTCCGGCATAAAGTGGCGTAATTTATTTCCATCTAATAATGCCTCTTTGATTCCTAAATCTGTACGTTTATTCACTTCCTCAATCAAAGCTTTGATTGTATCCGCTAATACTTCATCCATATCAATCGCTATTGATTCTCTCTTCATACTTATAGCAACTTCCTTTCCTTATCTTCTCTTCGAGTATAGCATATTTATTTTATTTAGTTGTGAAGCAAGGTTGCCGATTATGTAAATACAAAACAAGCAGAGACTGTTTATCGCTCTGCTTGTCCATATTCAGCTTATTTTTCAAAATCAAAATTTTTCAAGACTTCGATCATGGCATCATTTTGTTCTGGGAAGCCGATAGTTACACGTACGCCGTTCGGGAATGGGCGTGTAATACAGCCTACGCTCAAGAATGCTTCATATAAATCTTTAGGTCGGTTGGTATTAATGAATACAAAGTTGGTTTGACTCTCAAAGAAATACTTGCTTTCTGGAATTTCATAGAATTTCTTACGTTCAGCCGCATTTTTTTGCTGGATTTCTTTTAAGTACGCTTGGTCTTCAAAAGCCGCAACTGCCGCATACTCTGATAAACGACCTACGTTAAACGGTGGACGGATAATATTATACGTTTTAATCGCTTCTTCTGTTGCGATGATATAACCGATTCTAAGTCCAGCTAAGCCGTAAGCTTTAGAGAACGTACGCATTAAGAATGCATTCGGGAAGCGTTCTTGCAATTTCAATGTATCCGGGAAGTCTTTTGCTGTCACAAATTCAAAGTATGCTTCATCGACTAAAACAGGTACGTTGCTTGGTACTTGTTCAAGAAATGCTTCTAATTCCGCATGTGTCACGTAATTGCCTGTCGGGTTATTCGGGTTGCAAATCCATACTAACGCTGTATCTTCATCTACTTCTGCTAAAATACCATCTAAATCAAATTGTCCATTGTCTTTAAGCGGTACTTGCACAACTTCTGCCGCTTCTACAATCGCATTATGATAGTATTGTCCGAATGTGCCTTGGCTTGTAACAATTTTATCTCCAGGTGTTAACACAGCACGTGAAATCATGAGGATGACTTCATCTAAGCCGGCACCGAATAAAATACGATTTTCATTGATACCTAAAGCTTTGGCGATATCTTTACGTAATGTCGGTGCACCTGTTTCCGGGTAATACAACACTTCATCGACATGTGATCGAATTGCTTCTTTTGCTTTTGGAGAAGGTCCGTATAAGTTTTCATTAGATGCAAGTTTATGTAATTCGATATCTAACCCGAATTCTTCTTTTAAAGCTCTTGGCGAGAGACCTGGCTGATATGCTGAGAGTTGATTGATTTGTTCTTTCATAAATATCTGTCCCCTTTTAACTGGTTTGTTTAAAAATTTGAAATTTACTGATAATTATATACCTTATAGAGACAACTTGGCAATAGTTGTTCGTAC
Organism: Staphylococcus sp. IVB6181; assembly: GCF_025561445.1. Lineage (NCBI taxonomy): Bacteria > Bacillati > Bacillota > Bacilli > Caryophanales > Staphylococcaceae > Staphylococcus > Staphylococcus sp. IVB6181. The sequence goes on from NZ_CP095096.1 coordinate 2,338,794, forward strand.
GTTCATGAAATTGTAAGGTTTAAAATAGAAAAAGTCCGAGCACAAAGGCTCAGACTTAAACTATAACTATTATTTTTCAATCAAATGTTCTTTTTCTAAATATTCTTTTGCGACTTGATACGGATCTTCGTTTTTCACTGTTACTTTATAGTTCATTTCCTGCATTTCTTCATCTGAAATTTTGCCTGCTAATTTATTCAGCGGCTTTTTAATTTCAGGATGATCTTTGAGGTAGGATTCTTTAAAGATTGGTGCGCCTTGATAAGGCGGGAAGACATGTTTATCATCTTCTAATACCACCATATCGTATTGTCTTAATTCCGCATCTGTTGAATAAGCATCTATTAAGTTGATATCGCCTTTTTTAACTGCTTGATAGCGTAATTTAGGTTCCATTGTACGGATATTATCAAACTTCAGACCATATGCCTTAGAGACCGCTTTAAAGCCGTCAGGACGGTCATTAAATTCTAATGTAAAGCCTGGTTTGATTTGATTTTGTACTTTTTCTAAATCACCTATCGTTTTCAGACCATGCTTTTTCGCAAAGTCGCGTTTGACTGCCAATGCATACGTATTATTGTATTTCATCGGTTTCAACATCGTGATGCCGTCTTTTTTCTCTAAGCTTTGTTTCGCTTGCTGGTAAACTTTGGCTTCTTCTTTAGATTTCAACGGTTCTTTCGTTAATTCGCCTAACACTGTACCTGTGAATTCTAAATAACCGTCAATATCATCTGATTTCAGTGCGTTGTATAAGAATGATGTTTTACCCATACCGTCTTTGACTTCAACCGTATTATCTGTTTCATCTTCAATTAAAATCTTATACATATTCGTGATGATAGAAGGTTCTGACCCTAGTTTGCCGGCAATTGTTACCTTGTCGCCTTTCGCGCCTAACATCGGCACTACTAATACTAAGACGATAACAATTAAAATGGCACCTAAAGTAATTAACAATTTCTTATATGACAGCTTCTGCATATAACGCAATGCTAAATCAAAGATAATCGCTAAAATAGCAGCTGGAATTGCGCCTAATAAAATCAGAGAGCTGTTATTGCGGTCGATACCTAATAAGATTAAATCACCTAAACCGCCTGCCCCGATTAACGCAGCAAGTGTTGCAGTACCGATAATTAATACCATTGCAGTACGTATACCTGCCATAATAATCGGCATAGCAATCGGCAGCTCTACTTTTGTTAAGCGGCGTCCAGGTTTCATCCCAATCCCTTTTGCGGCTTCTACTAATGAGGGATCTACTTCCTTGATTCCAGTGTATGTATTACGCAGGATTGGAAGTAATGCATACACAACTAATGCAATGATGGCAGGGACTGTACCAATTCCGAATAACGGAATCATTAGACCTAATAATGCCAGTGACGGTATCGTCTGCATCACCGCAGCAATATTAATAATCACTTCAGAGAAATGCTTGGTCTTCGTCAGCAAGATACCTAAAGGTACCCCGATTAAACAAGCAATCAGCAAAGCGATAAATGAAATCTGAATATGTTCTAAAATAGTACTCAGCAATTCGCCTTTACGTTCAGAGAGGGTTTGGAAGAATGTACTCATGATACGTCACCTCTCTTATTTTGTGCTAAGAACTTAAAGACATCTTCTCGTGTTAATAGATGCAGCTGTCCTTGCTGCTCAACCGCAACACCATCCGCATGTGCTAAATCCTCATACACTTTATTGAGCGGTGCATCTGCAGATACGATAGGCAATTCCTGTGCAGTATCAATCGCTTTCAGTTTTGTTGCGCGTAAAATCGTTTCAAGTGTCAGTCTTGGTGCGTTGGCTTGATCATATTGGCTGATGAAGTGTCGGACAAACTCATTTTTCGGATGATCTAAGAAACCATCCGGTGTATCGATTTGTTCTACACGCCCCTCATTTAACAAGCAGATACGATCTGCTAATTTCATAGCTTCGTTAATATCATGTGTCACAAACACAATTGTTTTCTTGATTTTTGATTGCAATTCAATCAAATCTTCTTGCAGTTTTGTGCGGCTGATCGGGTCTAATGCACTAAAAGGTTCATCCATTAATATCATTGGAGGATCTGCAGCCAGTGCACGTACAACACCGACACGTTGACGTTGGCCGCCTGATAACTCATCAGGTTTGCGATCGCGATATGTATCAGGATCTAAATTAACCATTTCTAATAATTCATCAATGCGCTGGTCGATTCTAGTTTTGTCCCAGCCTTTCATTTGAGGCACTTGTGCAATATTTTCTTTCACCGTCATATGCGGAAACAGTGCAATTTGCTGGAGCACATAGCCGATATCCCATCGCATTTCATAAACTGGAAAGTCGCTGATCGGCTTATCCTTAAAATAAATGTATCCTTTCGTGAGCGGAATCAACCGGTTAATCATTTTCAAAGTTGTTGTCTTACCGCTTCCTGATGGTCCGATTAACACGAAGAATTCGCCTTCTTCAACATTAAAGCTGACATTATCGACTACTGTCTTATTGCCGTATTGCTTTGAAACGTTCTTAAATTCTATCATGCTTTATTCACCTGCATTCTATTCATTTTAAAAAATAACAGCAAGCTTACACATTAATCATTGTGATACTTGCTGTTATTATTTTATTTCCTCTATACTTGTGCTTTATAGTTATGAATGGTTTCAATAAATTGAGGACAGTAATGTTTTAATTTATAACTGCCGACACCATCTATCGCAATCATTTCTTGTTTGGATTCTGGCTTGCGCTTCGCAAACTCTTCCAGAGTAAAGTCTGTAAAAATACTGATCGGTGCCACATTCAGCTTCTCGCTTAATTGTTGACGTACTTGAACAAGTGCATCGTATAAAGCGCGATCGACGCCTTCAATCGTATTAATATTTACTTTTTCTCGTGATTTCTTCTTAAATGGTACAGTATAAATTTTTAACCCTTCATTTAATACTTTCTTAATCTTTTTATCACAAGTTAAAACTTCATCATTTTCATTTAAGAAGCCTTTAAAGCGTAATTCATCAATCAAATGACTGCATTCTGAGGTAGTATATTCTTTCATAATACCGAACGTTGAAAGTTTGTCATACTGGTTGTACTTCACATAGTCTGACGTTTCTCCTCTTAACACTTGAATGATTACGCCGTACGTTTCTTGCTGCTTCATGCGTACAATACAACTGATAATTTTCTTCGCTTCATTCGTCATATCGTATGTTTTGTTTTCATTTCTGCAGTTGCTGCAGCGTCCGCATTCTTCAAGCTTCTCATTCGGTTCAAAGTAATGGACTAAAGTAGCTTCCAGACATTTCTTTGTCTTGGTATATTGAATCATTTTATTCAGCTTTTCACCCATTTTCTCTTTATAATCATCATCCCCTTTAGAAGATGAAATAAAGAATTGATGCAAGCTGATATCACGATCGCTGTACAATAGAATACATTCACTTGTTAAGCCGTCACGTCCGGCACGCCCAGCTTCTTGATAATAAGATTCTAAATCGCCCGGCATATTGTAATGGATAACATATCTGACATTCGATTTATCGATACCCATACCGAATGCGTTGGTCGCAATGACTACTTTCGTACGGTCGAAGACAAAGTCGTTTTGTGCTTCTTCACGCTCTTTATTCGTTAAACCTGCATGATAAATCGTACTGTTGATTTTCTGATCTTCAAACACTTGTTGCAGCTCTTCGACTTGTTTGCGTGTCGAACAATAAATAATGCCTGCTTGATGGTCATGTTCTTTCACATACTCTAAGACGAACTTCTGTCTTTGATACGTTGAATTTACTTTAAAGACAAGGTTCGGACGTTTAACACTTGTTTTTACACGATTGCTAAAAGCAATGTGCAAACGTTCCATAATGTCTTTTTGAACTTCAACTGTTGCTGTAGCTGTCAATGCCGCAATCGCAAAGTCTTGAGGCAGACTCATCACTTTATCAATCACTTGCTGATAACTCGGTCTGAAATCGTGCCCCCATTTAGAAATACAGTGCGCTTCATCAAAAGCGATTAAATGAATATCTAATCCGAACATCAGCTTCATAAATTGACCATTGTCAAAACGCTCTGGCGCGACATACAAGAACTGAATGTCACCGCGTTTTAATTCTGCTTCAATTGCACGCTGCTCCTTTTGAGACAAGCTGCTGTTCAGATAAGCAGCGCGAATACCCATTGCTTTCAACTGATCCACTTGGTCTTTCATCAATGAAATCAATGGACTGATGACTACCGTGACGCCACCCATAATGAGTCCCGGTACTTGATAACATAATGATTTACCGCCGCCTGTAGGTAAAACCCCCAGGACATTTTGTTTGTCTAAAATTTTAGATATGATTTCCTTCTGCCCTGGACGGAAATCTTTATATCCAAAATAATGCGATAATGTCGTTTCCATAATCTTGACCCCTTATTGTTCTTTTAATTCTTCAAGCTCGCTCCATCGTGTGATGTCAGCTTCATACTGTGTCTCTAACGCTTCTTTCTCTGTGTTTAATTCTTGAATTTTACCGTAGTCGTCGCTTGCGTCTATCATCTCTTGTTCTATTTCCTCTAGACGCGTTTCTGTATGTTCAATACGCTCCATAACAGTTTCGTATTCACGTTTTTCTTTATAAGACAACCCTTTTCTTTGTCTTTCTATCAGTGCTTTCGGCTGTGTTTTCACAGTTTCCTTTTGTTTTTCTTGTGCTTGTTTATAATTTTCACAATCCTCAAAACTTCCGATAACACGTTCGATTTTACCATCATGTACATACCAATATTCTTGTGCCACTTTATTTAAGAAGTAGCGATCATGGCTGACAGTGATGACTGTACCGCCGAACGTCGCAATATAGTCTTCAAGGATTGTTAATGTTTCAGTATCCAAGTCATTGGTCGGCTCATCAAGCAGCAGCACATTCGGTTGATGTACTAACAATCTCAGCAAATACAAACGCTTTTGTTCTCCGCCGGATAATTTATAGACTTTCTTGCCGTGTGTTGCACTTGGGAATAAGAAACGTTCTAACAACTGTGTGACTGAAACAGTTGTGCCGTCTTTTTCTTTTGCGACTTCGCTTTCTTCACGCAAGAAATCAATGACACGTATATCCCTGTCTAAACGCTCATCAGTTTGTTTGAAATAAGCTGTTTTTACAGTTAATCCGATTTTCAAATCACCGTCAAAGTCTGTATCTTCTCCAGCTAAAACATTCAATAACGTTGTTTTACCTGCACCATTCGGTCCCACAATACCGATTTGCTGGCCGTTTTGAATAATTTGCGTCACATGCTCAAATAACGTCTTATCTCCGATACGTTTTGATACATCATCTAATTCAAAGACTTGTTTGCCTAGTCTTGAATGCGCTAAATTCAACTGTCCGCTTTCTCGTGTTGTTTGATTCTTCACTTGTGCTTCTAAGTCGCCGAAACGATTAATACGTGCTTGCTGCTTAGTCGTTCTGGCTTTAGCACCCGCACGCATCCATGCAAGTTCTTGTTTATACAATTGACGTGCTTTTTGATTTTGCTGCTGTTCGATTTGTTCATTTTCTGCACGCATCGCAATATAGTCTTCATAATTACCGGGATAGGTAGTTAATTTGCCTCTATCCAGTTCCACAATACGTGTCGATACTTCATTTAAGAAATAACGGTCGTGCGTCACAAACAAGACAGTGTGCGGATATTGCTTCACATAATTAATCAGCCATTTAATCGAATCAAAATCTAAATGGTTGGTCGGTTCGTCTAAAAGCAATAAATCCGGTTGTTCAATTAAAGTTTTTGCTAAAACCACACGCTTTTGCTGACCGCCAGATAACGCACTTACTGGTTTAGATGTATCATGAATGCCGAGTTTAGATAGAATCGTTTTCACTTCAGCACTGTAATCCCATGCCTCTGCTTGATCCATTGCTTCTTGTGCGTTCATCATTTGCTGGAAGTCTTTATCGCTTTGTGTTTCGCTGTAGCGCTGTACAGCTGTTTCGTAATTTTTAATGAGCTTTACAGCATCTGTATCTGCACTTAACACTTCTTCAAGCACTGTATGGTCTTGATTCAAGTCTTGTTTTTGCGAAGAATAGCGTATGCGATAAGCATTCGGACAATTGACTTCTGCTTCAAAGTCATCATCTAGTCCTGCAATCACTTTTAACAATGTACTCTTCCCTGTCCCATTAATACCTACAAGTCCAATACGTTCATGCTCTGAGACAGATAAGTGCAAGTCATCAAAAATAATCTTATCTGCGTATGATTTATGTAAATGTTCAATTTTATATGCTTCCATGTCATGCCTCCGCTTTGTTCAATCCGTTCATATCAATTGAGGTAGTCCTCTGCACATCTCAATTTTCAGTTCTATATATTATACATCTTTTGAGGCTCAAAAGATACTCTTACAGGTTCTTCTAAGCGAGTTAAATATTAAGCTTTTGTAAAGATTTTCGAATACAAAAAAGAAAACGAGCAAACCCTTTTCGGATTTGCCCGTTCAATTCAATGATCTGTTTATCATTGATTATTTTTTCTCAGAACCTTTTGGTCCTGCTTTATATTGATATTTAGATGGATCAATTTTTTTGAAGTCTGGGTTTTTATAGAATCTGAATAAATCACCATTAAGAACGCTGTCGCTCATTTCCAAGTCTTTTTCGACTTGTTGTTTATTTTTCTGCAAGTCTGCAGGTTCTTTAGGCAATGGTTGGTTCGTTTTATTATCGTATGCTTTACCATTTACATATTTGTATTCAGGAGTGATGAAATCACCGTTTCTGAATGGTACAACTTCTTTATGGTTTTTAGATAATAAATCTGTACCCAGCATTAAGAAGTTATCTGTATTGATACCTTCTAAGTTAAGCAATGTAGGCATTACGTCGATTTGTCCGCCGTAAGTATTGTCTACGCCGCCTTCTTTACCAGGAACTTTCATCCATAAACCAGTACGGTTCAAGTCCATGAATTTCGCTGGTGTAATTTCTTCGCCTAAAAGTTTTTCCATTGCTTTATTATGGTTTTCAGAAATACCGTAGTGGTCACCATAAATGATGATTACAGAGTCTTCATAAAGACCTTTTTTCTTCAAATCATTAATATATTCTTCTAAAGCACTATCCATATAGTTCGCAGTTTGAACATAACCATCTACTGTTGAATCACCAGTGTTTGGTTTTTCAATTCCCGCTTCATCCGGAGATAAAGTGAATGGGTAATGGTTTGTCAATGTAATCAAGTGTGAGTAGAATGGTTGCTTCATCTTAGATTGATATTCCGCTGATTCTTTGAAGAACGGTTTATCTTTCAATCCTAAGTTTTCGATGTTTTCCGGACTCATGTCATAATATGTTGCATCGTAGAATTTATCGATACCGAAATGTTTGTAGACTTGGTCACGGTTCCAGAAAGTTTTGTAGTCACCATGCATTACATTGCTTGTATAACCGCGTTTTTGATCAAGAATGGCAGGTAATGATTGATACGTATTAGATCCTTTCAATGAATAAGCTGAACCTTGCGGTAAACCGTATAAGCTGTTATCCAATGTAAATTCCGCATCAGATGTTTTACCTTGTCCAGTTTGGTGGAAGAAGTTCGGATAATATCTGTAGCCTTCTTGTCCTGATGACAATTTGTTAAGGAAAGGCGTTACTTCTTTACCATTGACTTTTTTGTTGATCAAGAAAGTTTGGAAACTTTCTAAATGGATTTTAATAACATTTTTCTTTTTACCTGCACCAAAGTATTCTGGATTAGGCTTTACTTCTGATTGTCTTTGTTTTGTATAGTTAAGTACTTTTGTTAAATCATCTTCAGATGCCATTGCTTTTTCTTGATGGTTTTGAATAGATTTCACACCATCATAAACTGTGAAGTTGTATGGTCCAAGATATTTAACTAAATACTTATGGTCGAATGTACGAGTTAATAATTCAGGACGGTCAGTTTCCGCAAATGCTAAGTTCAAGAAGAATAAAGCAACTGAAACTGCCATTACAACTGGTACGAACTTCTTGCTGAAAGTACGTGTATTTAACCAGCTTGATTTAAAGATTAAGATAAACAGGTAAACAATCGTATCAATGAAGTATACGAAGTCATACCATTTGAACGACGCAGATACTGCACCGCCCATAGATTCAACGTTGCCCGCTTGATTTAAAGTACTGAATGTCAAAAAGTCTGAGAAGAATCTAAAGTAAACAACGTTCGCGTAAAGCAAGAAAGTTAATAAGAATCCGCCGATAAGCATAAACCAGAACGCTTTCTTACCTTTAAAGAACAAGAATACGCTAAGTATTAATGCGAGTAAGCTGTATGGATTCATTAACAAAATCAAATTTTGGACTAATCCCTTAACTCCTAAAGAAAAATCAACATAATAAGCAAAATACGTCTTCAAACTTACGGTTAGTACGGTAAGCAAGAAGAAGACAAATATGCTTATTTTCTTTTTCTGCAGACTCATGTGTGTCTCCCCCGTTATTTGTTATTTTAGTATTCAATCAATCATCAAACAGCACCATTCCCCGTTTTATATCGTATCTCTTAGAAAGGCTTCCTGCTCAATGGCCAATCAATAAAAAGCAAAGCAGTTAAAACTGCTTTATCAGTCTATATTTTCAATCGTTACATCTTTTTTTCGTTTCATTTTTCAATTTCATATTCACTAAAAATTTACAAACACTACTTTTTGTAACATACTTGTAACAAAAATCACGTAGTACAGTAATTAAATATAGAACATTTCACACTACATTTCAAGTAATATCTTACGCAAAAATGACTTATTACACTTTATTTTTTCTATGTTAATTTATTAATAAGGCAATTTGAAAACCGTTCATAGTGCGTGTTAAGCCTTATCAATTTCGTAATGAATAAGTGTTGATAAAGTAAAATTATACAGCAGCTGCCTCTATTTTGAATCAGTCCGCAGCCCTAGTAGCTGGTGTTATTTTAAAGCAGCAAAAAATCCGAGAAAAGCATGTCGCTTCTCTCGGATTTTTCAGTCAGATGTTTCTATTATTATTTCTGCATTTCCTGCAGCATACGGTACTCAATACCATGGAACAACTGTTGCAGCCAGCTGCTGTATTTCATTAAGTTGCTTTCAGCTGTGTACACATCAATATATTGGAATTTCAAACGTGCACCTTGCGGCTTTTGTGCAAGTTTTGTTAAATGATAGCTTGCAATCGTTCCAAGCTGCGGATAACTGCCTAATGTGTAATGGTCATTTAATAAAATAATCGGTGAACCGTCACGTTTCACTTGAATCGTACCGCGCTTAACTGATTGGTGCGGCGGCATATCTTCATAGAATGCTTTCACCGGATCGCCTTCTAAAATCATACCGGCACGATTCGCTTTGCTGGTTACTTTATATTCTCCGTAAGTAAATCGGTTGAGTGTTTTTTCGTCAAAGTCCTCTGCACCTTTGTTTAAGACAACGTGGAACATATCAGACATGTAGTTGAAAGATAACGCATAACCGTCAATACCCCAGTCTGTCTTGTGTGTGACTTTCAAGTTATCGAATAACTTCAAATGGCGTTTTGTGTAGTTGCGTTTCATATTAATTGCATCGCCTGTCTGCAATGCACGTCCTTGATAGCCGCCGATTTTAGATAAAAAGTCAGTAGAAGTTGAACCGAGCCACTCTTCTAATTCCACACCGCCGCCGATTGCTAAGTAAACACGTGAAGTACGGTTAGATTCAGAAAACTGCAATACATCGCCTTTTTCGACTAAATACAATTTATTCGGCAAAATACGCATATTTTGTGTCCACGCTTTAAAATTGCCGCCGGAAAGTGCAATTAATGTAGGCTCTGTAAAACGGATACGCGCCATTTTTGTCGTCATTTCTAATGTCGCTTCATTTTTATCATTTGCGACCAGACGGTTTGCGATTTCATGTGCTAGGAAATCAAGGGCACCGCCGGGAATCACGCCATCATGTTCATAACCTTGGCGTCCAAAATCTTGGAAGCTAGAAAACAGCCCTGGATTTTCAATTATGATTGACATGCTCATTGCCTCCTACTGCTGCATTTTCAGGATCTGCCGGTTTAAAACGCACCGTATCTCCTAATTTCAATAAAGTAAAGTCTTCTTTCTCTGGGTTGAATAAACGTACAGGTGTATAACCGATCACAAGCCAGTCGCCATATGTATCTGTTGTCACTACACCGCATTTCTTACCTTCTAAAATAACGGAGCCTGCAGGAATGAATTTTTGTTCGCTGCCCGTATGATTGACATAAATACGTTCATTCAATCCTGTTAAATATGGAAAACCAGGTGAATAGCCCATCATTGAAACAAAATACGTTTTATGCGCATGCAATTGAATAAATTCTTCTTCAGTCATTTTGAAATACGCTGCGAGCTCAGCTAAATCCGGTCCGTATTCTCCGCCGTAATACACTGGTAATTCTGTCGGCATATTCACTGCATCCCCGTGTTTGACTTCAATTTTAATAGAGTGCAGCAAATCCGTCATGTATTGAAACGGAGACGCGATATGGTGATGCTTAATCATATCTCGCGCATTATAAACAATCATCATATCCGATTCTGTCGGCACAATTTCAGTAATAAACGGATAATTTTGATCTAATAAGTATTTACGCAATGCTAACAAATCTTCTGTTGTATGTTGTGTGACTTCTTTTTCCACAGAAACCACGATGGCTTGGTCACCTTGACTATATATTTTCATAATGCACCTCTGGTCTTCATTGATTATAGAATATATTTAACAACCTCAAAATATACGTTATCAACATGTTCATAAAATAATATACGAGTACAATTTGTATCAATAACATTACACCTACAACAACTTTGGCTTTTATCAGCTGGTGCTGCTGAATGTAATGTTTCATCATGCGCTTAGCAATCATCGTTACAGCAACTATCAATATTATGATTATCCAAATCATGCTGCCACCTTAATTTATACCCTTCTGAAACTTATAATGTTCTAATCATTCTTAATTCTAAAGATTTATCTCAATCTCGGCAACCTCTCGCAAACTATTTACAAGAAAAATTTCCGCTTCCCCTGCTTTCAGCTTACGCTTAAGTTCAGAGATGTCATAATCCTTTTCTTTTGCTTTGCCTTCATCTAATAATTGCGCGCGCATACACCCGCGCAAGAAATCATTTTCAAAGGATGGTGTATAATAATGTTCATTTTCTTTAATCAATACATTGCCGATATCAAATTCCAGCACTTTGCCTTTATTATCATAATACAACACCACATCGGTTTCGTGATTATGTTCTACATGCTCCCTATGCGAAGTTTTATTAATATATTGCCACTTCGGATAGTCGGTGTTTATCTGTTGTGCTTTCGCTGTAAAGTGCGATTTATTCGGCAATGCGACACATTGATATGTCAGTGTGCTTGAAGGTTCTAACATCACTTTCAAACGGTGTGTTCCTGTCGGATGTGCTTGTTGAATGGATTGAATAAAGCGTTCGAAAGTCTCTTTAGTTAACGGGTAGCCTAATTGTTCAGCTGAATTGAATAAGCGTGCTTGATGATAAGCATATCTTGGTATTTTGCCTGCTTCTAAACGCATCGTCTCAAATAAATACATAATCACTGCTCCAATATTTTAGTTTTCGCTTTGAATTCTGCCACTTCTGCTTCTGGGTCTGAATCAATCGTAATACCGGCACCGACACCATAAACTGCCTTGCCTCCGATATACTGCACTGTACGAATCGGCACATTGAAAATCGAAGGCCCTTTAGGAAGCATTAAACCGATAGTACCGCAATAAACATGTCTAGGTGTACTTTCTAGTGCTTTGATATAGCGCATGGTATTCAGTTTCGGTGCCCCTGTAATGGAACCGCATGGGAACAGTGCTGTAAATATACGATGCAAGGAAGTATTGCTTGGCAATTGCCCAGTGACCATGCTCGTCATTTGAAAGACTGTTTGGTACTTTTCAATATGAAACGGCTGATATACTTTGACACTGCCCGGCTCAGCGATACGTGCAATATCATTACGCAACAAATCAACAATCATAACATTCTCAGCTTGGTCCTTTTCCGATTGTTTCAGTTGCTGATAATAATATTGATCTTCTGTTTCATCCTTGCCTCTTTGCATCGTACCTTTCATCGGTTTACTTAAGACAACATCTTGCATCGACTTAAAGCTGCCGCGTTGAAAGAACAATTCCGGTGAAATTGAAGCCACTTCTAATTCATCTGTATCAATGAGTGCCGTATAATTTCCGTGGCTGCTTCTTGTAAGATAACGATACATAGCCGCTATAGGCATACGGATATCATCAAACATACGTGTCGTGTAATTGACTTGGTACGTATTCCCTTCCACAATCATAGCTTGAACATGTTGAATATGTGCAATCATCGTCGATTCAGGCAGATAAAATTGAAATTGCAGGTGTTCTGGCTGTTCTGCTTTTACTGTCTGTTCTCTATCAACAGGTGCTTCGAATACATAAGCCGCCGCATAAACATACGGTGATTGCTTTGATGTATGAACTTCCATTTGTGCATTGAAGGCAGGTGCTGCTTCATAAGGCAGATAAACACCTACAAAGCTGCCTGCTTGTTGTGCTTGTTCCGCAAAGTCGATGACATCTTTAACCTCTTCTAAGCGATAAGCAATCCGCTTCTCTTTCAACTGATTAAACGCGTATTGATATTGCTTATATTCTGTTTCATTAGTGTAATAACGAAAGTTAAATTGAGCTAACAAGAGACTCACCTGCCTGTTGTAGAAATAGTCGAATCTGTTCATGTCCATATTCGCTTAAAATAGATTCCGGATGATACTGCACACCATATACCGGATAGTTTTGATGTGCTACTGCCATAATGATACCTGCATCATTTTGTGCAGTAACCTCCAGACATTCAGGTATACGCGCAGCATCTGCGCATAATGAATGATAGCGCATAACATGAAATTGTTTCGGCAGTCCATGAAATATCCCTTTGTCATTGTGCGTTATCTTTGTCGTATGTCCGTGCACCGGCCGATCATTATGAATAATCGCACCGCCGTAATGTTCAATCAAAAGCTGAAAACCTAAACAAACACCTAAAATCGGTGTCGTTGTACTGAAGGTTTCTACTACTTGATGCAAAATCGGATAGTCGCTCGGACGTCCAGGTCCTGGGGATATAACAATGGCTGTGGGCTGCATGGCACGCATGGATGCGATATCCACTGCATCAACATCAATGACTTGAATCTCTTCTTTGCTTTCAGTCGCCAAATAATCTACCAAATTGTATGTAAATGAATCTTTGTTATCTATCATTATGATCATTTTTAACTTGTCCCCTTACTCAACGTTCTTTTACTATCCATTTTACAAGATGTCGGCAGATTTTGTAATAGCAATGACCACATCTTGATTTTAGTGCAGAAATATATTATTCTATCTATCGACATAAATAACACAGAGGTTCCTAGCTGATACCCTCTATAAAAAACTAGACTTTTACTTCCAATCGTCTATCTTTTATAGAGATAGTCAATAGATTAATCAATTGTCTACGTCAACTCGGACCTAAAAGAGTTAAAGCAATATTGTCTCACAATTTGCTTGCTCCCATTAGCGTCCGAGTTTTTTTATTGATTTGGCTAGGCCATAAATTAAAGGAGAGAATGACTTATGGCACCCCATACCCTTGACGATAAAAAGGCATTAGTCGTCTTCAGCGGCGGACAAGACAGTACAACTTGTTTATTTTACGCGAAAGAAAAATTCGATGAAGTCGAACTTGTCACATTTCAGTATGGTCAAAGACATGATACTGAAATCGAAGTAGCGAAGAAAATTGCACAAGAACAAGGCCTTAAACACCATGTTTTAGACATGTCTTTATTATCTCAACTGACACCTAATGCACTTACACAACATGAACTGAAAATCGAAGACACAGATGATGGTGTTCCAAATACTTTTGTGCCGGCACGCAACCTATTATTCTTATCATTTGCAGGTGCACTGGCTTATCAAATTAAAGCACGCCACATCATAACAGGTGTTTGCGAAACAGACTTCTCCGGCTATCCAGATTGCCGAGACGACTTTGTCAAATCGATGAATATCACATTAAACCTATCTATGGATAAAAACTTTGTTATCCATACACCTTTAATGTGGTTAGATAAGAAAGAAACTTGGGCCTTAAGCGATCAACTTGGCGTTTTAGATTATGTCAGAAACGAAACATTAACTTGCTATAACGGGATTATCGCAGACGGCTGCGGTGAATGCCCTGCTTGTAAATTACGCAAACGCGGTTTAGATGCTTATTTAGCAGAAAAAGGAGTGAAATAATTTGTTACAGCAAATTTATCCAACTGTCGCCCATCCATACGCATTCGAACTTAATAAAGATTTCCATTTTGCGGCTGCACATTATATTCCTTGCGACGATGCAGGAAAATGTGTACGTACGCATGGTCACACATACTTTGTAAATCTGACAATCGTCGGAGATGAACTTGATCACAGCGGTTTCTTAATCAACTTTGCGGCTCTAAAGAAAGAAATTCATGAACAATTCGATCATTATTTATTGAATGATTTACCGCAATTCAAAGATAAAATGCCATCTACAGAAGTCGTAGCACAAACGATTTGCGACATCACAGAACAAATTTTAGAAAAACAGCCGAATCAGCCAAAATGCGCACAAGTCTATTTAAGAGAAACACCATCAAGCTACGTAGTCTATCGACCAAAGGCGTTTCGCAATGGCTAAAATTCCTGTATTAGAAATCTTCGGCCCTACTATACAAGGCGAAGGCCGTGTCATTGGACGTAAAACTATGTTTGTGCGCACAGCAGGCTGTGATTACCGATGCAGCTGGTGTGATTCTAGTTTTACATGGGACGGCAGTATGAAAGATGAGATTCAAATGATGACCGCAAAAGAAATTTATGAACGTTTATATGAAATCGGCGGCGATTGTTTTAACCATGTCACTATCTCAGGTGGCAACCCTGCTTTAATCAAAGGTATTCAGGACTTGGTAGATCTGTTTGAAACTAAAGGTATAGAAAGCGCACTCGAAACACAAGGCAGCCGCTTCCAGCCATGGATGCGCCAAATCAACGATTTAACAATCAGTCCGAAACCGCCAAGTTCAGGTATGCAGCCGAACTTGCAGATTTTAGATGAAGTCATTGAACAATGTGTCAAAGAATCACTCAATTTAAAAGTCGTTGTCTTTGATGATAAGGATTATGATTTTGCGAAAGCTATGCATCATCGCTATCCGGATATTCCATTCTATTTACAAGTGGGCAATCCTTATTTAGATGATGAAGTAGAAAATCATACACAACGTTTGCTTAAACGTTATGAAGACCTCGTTGAAACAGTGATGAAAAGCAGCGATATGAATCAAGTCTATGTTTTACCGCAATTGCATACTTTACTTTGGAGCAATATGAAAGGTGTTTAAGTCTCGGGCAAGCTTGCCCGAGCTTTTTTTATTCGAAAGTGTTTTCAAATGCTTAAATTTACCGAAATTGATATAATATTCCAATGAATAATAGAAGTCAGGAGACACACCATATGCTCATATACATAGTTATTAACATAGTGATGATTTTAGCTTCAATCTTTATTGATATGTTTTTCAATTCTATTCACCAAGTGCGCTTAAGTTCTATTTTAATCGCAGTTACATTGAATAGTATTATTAATATGATTATCATTGGAAAGTACGATTTTATTACATATTCTATCGTTGCTTTTATTTCAATTTGGACACTTCTTGCTTTACTTACAGATTGGAAATTAAAGCCGATTATTTTTGAAACACAAAAATTCATAGCCTTTGTAGTCTTTACAATCATGAGTCTTTCGATGCTTATCATCTTTAATACCAGCGAGAAATCATATTATATGTCGATTCCATATCTATCACCTGTCTTCTTTTTATTCGGCGCATCCTTGATTTTCTTAGCTGTTTTTCATAATACTGATCAACAACATCAAACCAAACATTTTTGGAATGATATCGCAAAGTCTCTGACAATCGGCACAGTACTCATTATTCTTTCATTCTTAGTGATTACGCTTTTAACACCATTCTGGTATATTTTCTTAATCGTGTATTCTATTTTATTATTATTTGTATTATGGACGAAACCTTTTTGTATGAAATTTGATTAATTATGATTATCTCTTCATTGTTAGTGGTAAATACTAACAAGTACAATAGAAAGTATTGTTAGTATTTTATGAGGAGGCTATTATTATGGGATTAATAGTAATGTTAATCGTCGGGGGCCTAATCGGTTGGTTAGCCGGCGCTATTTTAGGTAAAGATATTCCTGGAGGAATTTTAGGAAACATTATCGCAGGTATCGTAGGTGCTTGGTTAGGTTCAGCAATCTTTGGTGATTGGGGTCCATCATTAGGCGGCCTAGCAATCTTCCCAGCATTAATCGGTACAATTCTTTTAATCTTGATTGTATCATTCATCTTTGGTGCAATTCACAAAAACAAAAGAAAATAAGCATTAACGCTGAAGCAGTACCACTCAATTCGTTGAGTGGTACTGCTTTTTTCATTGGATTATATTATACGTCATTCAATTTAATCCTACTTTAGATTCTCTTTAATAGTATTGCCAAACTATTGTTTGATACAATAACAGTGAAGACAAAGTAGAAGGAGAGCGAACTACCCTTGAAGAAAAACACAAAGTTAAACAACAAAATTAAGATTCCCCGACTTGGTTTAGGCGTTTACAAAATTGATGAAGAACATATGAAGCCTGCTGTAAAAGCGGCTGAAAAAGCTGGTTATCGTGCCTTTGATACAGCTTATTTCTATCATAATGAAAAAGAATTAGGTGCAGCACTTAAAAGCGGCAAAGTACCTAGAGAAAAGTTATTCATCACAACAAAACTATGGAATGACTATCAAGGTTATGACAGCACAAAAGAATACTTTGAAAAATCGCTGAAAAATCTTGGCACAGATTACTTAGATATGTTCTTAATTCACTGGCCATGCGAAGAAGATGGTTTATTTATCGAAACCTATAAAGCCATGGAAGAATTGTACAAAGAAGGCCGTGTCAAAGCTATCGGTGTGTGCAACTTCCAACAACATCATTTAGAAAAATTGATGGAAAACACTGAAATCGTACCAGCAGTTAATCAGGTTGAATTCCACCCTTACTTAAATCAGCAAGACTTGCAAGATTTCTGCGATAAACACGACATTAAAGTCACAGCTTGGATGCCTTTAATGCGCGGCCGCGGTTTATTTGAAGATCCGGTTATCGCTAAACTAGCCAAAAAGTATGAGAAAACACCTGCACAAATCATTTTAAATTGGCATTTGATGCACAATAGAATTGTGATTCCTAAATCACAAACACCTTCACGTATTGCGGAAAACTTCGAAGCCCTTTCTTTCGAATTGCGTAAGAAAGACGTGAAGAAAATCGATGCCTTAAACAAAGATTTAAGACAAGGCAAACATCCTGATGAAGTACGTATCGGTACATTAAAATAAGAACGAATAATGATAGAAAGGCTGTAGTTTTGCGCCGCAAAATTGCAGTCTTTTTCTTGTCCCTTTTTCTAATTGATAACAATTTTCAATTAGTCGGAATTCTGTCACATTTATGTATTATCATCCAATTAAAGATATATTACCCTAAACTATCGACTGATTTTACGATTAAAGCTGATTATTTTGTATATTTAATGAGTGAGTCTTATAAAAACATAGATTCTTTTTGCAATTTTCAATTCTAACAAGTCATGAATAGTTTAGATTTTATTCCCTATTGATTATAATAAAGATGAGTCGAAGAAGGAGAATGTTGATGATTACTAAAAATGATATTGTAGCAAATGTTGTGACGGACTATCCTAAAACTGCGGATGTATTTAAACATTCTGGTATAGATTTTTGCTGCGGCGGACAAGTTACGATTGAAGCAGCCGCTAAAGATAAAAAGCGCGTCGTATTAGCAGATCTATTAGCCGAATTAGAAGCAGCGAGCAAACAAGATGCAGGCGGACAAGGTTTAAACCCTAAATATCTTAGTATCCCTTCATTAATTCAATACATTCAAGATGCATATCATGCACCTATGAAAGAGAAATTCAAAAACTTAACGCCTTACGTAACGAAATTAGCGAAAGTACACGGCCCTCAACACGACTATCTCTTAGAATTGAAAGACCTATATACAACATTCAAGAATAATATGTTAGAACATACACAAAAAGAAGACGAACAAGACTTTCCTCAATTGATTGCTTTTGCGAATGGCGAAGCTGTAGACAATGTAGAAGCAATTATCGAAGATTTAACTGCAGATCATGATAGTACCGGCAATCTGCTCCACAGAATGGATGAAATCACAAATGATTTCCAACCTCCTGTTGAAGCTTGCGGTACATGGCGTTTAGTATATACACGTTTAGCTGCTTTAGAAAAAGCGACATTACAACATGTGCATTTAGAAAATCATGTTTTATTTGAAAAATGCCGCGAAAAACTGCAATCTCACTAATTCAAATAAGGTTGAATAGGTACTTTTGCCTATCCAACCTTATTTTTGTATGATTCACTTTAAAAACTTATTAGAGTTTAGGAAATTGCACAGTCATTGCAGTACCGATATTAGGTACACTTTCTACGGTGATGGTTCCACCGATTTGATGGACCAATGCCTGTGTAATATAAAGTCCTAATCCAGAACCGCCTGTATGATAGTTGCGGGAATCTTCTACTCTGAATGTTCTTTCGAAAATACGCGGTATATCTGATTCAGCAATACCGATACCTTCATCTTTGATTTCAATCTTAATTTGATGTGCGCTTTCTGACAAACCAATATAGATAGGACTGCCTGACGGTGAAAAGTTCAATGCATTATCGATTAAATTAGTAATGATGCGTTCAAGCGGTTGCTGATATTGTCTGAACGGCAGCAATTGATCGCAAAGTTTCACTTCTAACTCTCTTGCATCTAACTTCATGCGCTGTTCGTAACCATTCAAGATAGTCAAAAGCAGCTGATCAATTTGTATCATTTTAATTAAATGCGTGTTCGGCGCATCCACCGTAGCCACATTGGTCAATTCATCGAACATATTGGATAAACGGTTGGATTGTTTCATGAGACTTTCATACGCTTTTTGACAATCATCTTGTTGATGAATCACGCCATCTTTTAAAGCCTCTGAATAAGAAATAATACAGGATAAAGGTGTTTTTAAGTCATGTGCCAAATTTTGAATTAACTCATACTTCTCTTGTTGTTCGGACTTGATTTGTGCCATTTGATTCGTAATTTCATGTGCCATTTTATTAAATGAATGGCTTAACTCTTTTATTTCCCGCGGTGATTTAAAACGTGTCGGTTCTATATCATAATTGCCGTCCGCAAATTGTTTTGTGCGCATATTGAAATGCTTAATTTTTTGGACAAGCGGAGTTAAAAAGAAACTGCAAATAAACAAAGTCAGACAGCTGGAGACGATGGCACTGATTGTCAGTAATAGTGTCGTTTGCCCATTAAACAACATCAGTTTATAAGCAATGCCTAAAATCGTAGAAGCTAATAAGACACTGGTCAATACACCCATTATTACTTGTGTTCTGATTGAAAACATGGCTGGACCTTCCTTTCGAATTTATAGCCTAAGCCCCAAACAGTTGTAATCGTATAAGCATCAAACTTGAGCTGATCAAATTTATCCCTGATACGATGAATGTGTACATTTACAGTACTCGCATCTTCGTAGTAATCATAACCCCAAACTTCTTCTAGCAGCTGTGACTTAGAAATAGCTTGGTTTTCATGCGTTGCCAAATACCATAAGAGTTCAAATTCCTTCACTCTCAAATTGACAACTGTATCCTCAATCACTGCACTTTTGCGCTGATCATTTAGTTCCAATGTATCAAACACTAAAATATTTTCTTGCACTTGGCAGCGTTTGACTCGATTCAATAAATTATTGGCACGTAATACTAATTCTCTTGGACTGAAAGGTTTCTTAATATAATCATCCGCCCCTAAAGTTAATGCATAAATCGTATCATGTTCTTTGGTTTTTGCGGACATATAGATAAATGGGATATCCAGCTTTCTTTGTTTCATTTGTTTGATGACTTCATAACCATCTACGTTCGGCATCATAATATCTAAGACAATCAAATCAATGGAGGCATTCAATTGATTCAATGCTTCTTCGCCGTTTTCGGCCGTCACTACTTTATAGCCTTCATATTCGAAATAAGTCTGGCAGATATCTACAATATCTTGTTCATCATCTACGATTAAGATTGTGTTCACGTTTTATATCACCTTTTTCTTTTATATACGCGATGATAGATTTCAACGCTGTTTGATTTACTATATTTTTATTCATCAGCAAAATGATAAAAATTGCTAATTGAAGCGGATAAGTAAAAATCATATCCGATAAAATATAATTTAGCATAACAAAAGCGCCGAAGAAACTTGCAATATGTGACAATATACCTAACAATAACCCTAAACCTATCGCAATTTCCCCTAAAGGCACGATTAGGTTAAATACTGGTGCTGCAGGCATTACGATATGTTCAAAGAAAAGCTTGAACCATATTGGCGAATCCTCATTTTGAATCACTACCGGAATCAATGGTTCAATTTTAAAACCGCCGGTTAATTTCTCCCATCCTTGTGCAAAAATATAGCCGCCTGAACCGATACGCAGCACGAAGATAATACTCAGCCAAATCAAACGCAACTTCTCTTTCATAGCTCTCAACTCTTTTCTTCTTCAGATTAATCAGCGAACCTGTGCTGAACCGAAAATAACATGTGCTTTTTTGCAGTAGATTGTGACTTCGTTATATTGATCTAAATCTGCACCCTTAGTATCGAAAGTTTGCGTTGCTTTATTGTAATCCACAGCATCTAGCTGTTTACCGCCTTTAATATCGCCATCTTTCGTCAAGTACACGAATAAATCAGGTCCTTTTGCGGATTTAAAGTTCGTGAGTTTGATTTGATTGTTTTCGATTTTAACATCGCCGCTTACCTCTTCTTCACCCGATTTAAAAGTACCAGTTAACACTTTATGATTCTGATGGTCATGTTGATGAGAAGTTTCTGTTGTTTTTTCTTTTTCTTGCTTAGGTTCATCTTGTGCATTGCATCCTGCTAAAGCGATACCTGCCGCTAAAAGTGTTGTCGCAAATAAATGTTTCTTTTTCATAATAAGCCCTCATTTCATTTGTTTTTAATAATGATTACACTTATTATAATTTGAGTTTTTAACACATGCCATTAACTATTTATTAACTCATTTATAACTTTTATTCATACCTAAAAGGTAAATAAGGCATAAAAATAACCCTTTTAAGTCACACATTAATGTGCAGCTTAAAAGGGGTGCGTTGTTACTGTTATTCATCGTTATCTTTTTTATCTCTTTTGTTTCTTTTGTTATTATCGTCGTTATCTTCGTCGTCTTCTTCGAATTCATGACGTTCTGCATTATATTCTACTTTCAAGATAACAGTAATGATTTGGTGATTTTCGATATCTGAGATAATCCAGCGATCAAAATAAGTGTCGACAAAATCATTTTTTTGCAAGTTCGTATTGTGTGCTTGCAGCCAACCGCCGATTGTATCGATATCATCTGAATCATCAAACTCGATACCTAATTGATCTGTTAAATCATCTAATAACACACGACCATTGATTTGGTATGTGTCTTCATTCAATTTAATAATATCATTGACTTCATTTTCATCGAATTCATCACGGATTTCCCCTACAATTTCTTCTAAGATGTCTTCCATTGTAAGGATACCTGCTGTACCGCCGTATTCATCAATGACTAAACTGATGTGTACACGTTCGCGCTGCATTCTGATTAAAGCATCGCTGATACGTGTTGTTTCTGAAATCAACGGCAATTCATGAATATAATTGGCAATTTTAATCGGTTTGCCTGATGCATATTCTGTTAAGAATTCTTTTACGTTAATAAAGCCTTTGATATGGTCTTTATCGCCATCTTCTGTAATTGGGTAACGGGTGAATTGGTATTCTCTAATCGTATCTAATAACTCATCCACAGTAAAAGGTTCGTTCAATGTTACCATTTGTGTTCTTGGCACCATAACATCTTTTGCTTGTCTTTCATCGAATGAAAAGATGTTTTGCATATATGCAAGTTCAGTCTGATTGATTTCCCCACTGTTATAACTGTTGTTGATAATCATTTTGATTTCTTCTTCTGACATCGCATCATTATTCTCATCCGGATCAATACCGAACACACGAATAATCATACGTGCTGAACCGTTCATCAACCAAATGAGCGGTTTCATGAATAAACCGAAATAATATAACGGGCGCGCATAAAACAACGCGACTTTTTCAGTATGCTGAATCGCAAATGATTTTGGCGCTAACTCTCCAAGTACTACGTGCAGATATGTCACAACTAAGAATGATACAACAATTGCAATCGTAGTATTTAATGCGTCAGGCAGCGGTATCAATTCAAAGACAGGATGTAACAATTTAGAAAAGACAGGTTCACCTAACCAACCTAATCCTAAAGATGTCACAGTGATACCTAACTGACATGCAGATAAGTAATAGTCCAAGTTGGTAATCATTTTCTTAACTACAACTGCGCTGCGATTACCTTCAGAAACTAATTCTTCAATTTTTGTAGCTCTGACTTTTACAAGCGCAAATTCCGATCCTACAAAGACTGTAGTAAGTGCGATTAAAAATATAAAAATAAACAAGTTAATTATGGTCGTACTATCCAATTAATTCCCTAATACTAGGGATTCACCTCCATGTTATATGCCGCTATGCACAGCAATGATGTTAAGTTCGTAGTTACAGTCGACTATACAAAATCTTAGTTCATCCTTCCCATGCTCACAGCGACACCTCCCAACTAGCGTAAAATCTAACAAGAATATCATATCATAATCATGATTGATATAGTAAGTTTTTTGAAAGGATATTATGAGTTTTTTTATCCTTGAAATTAAGTGATTAAACAAAAAATAAACAGTTAAGATCAGAGTATATCCTGGGAATAGGTTTTACCTCTTTCTTAACTGTTTATCTGAATATACATTTACCTACCACAGTAAATATGATTCCAAAGGCATGCGGTTAATGTTCGCATGCCTTTATTATCATGCGCCAAATTCATAAAAAATTCAACTGATTATTCATCCATTGCTTCTGAAGCAGCAATTTCATCAGCTGTCGGTTTGCGTTTAAGGAAACCGTAGATACATGCTGAAACTAAAGCACCGATAATAATCGCTAAAATGGTTTGCAATGAATGAGAGAAGTCTGTACCAAAGATTACAAATATTCCTCCGTGCGGTGCTTGAATAGATGAACCTAAACCAAGTGCAATCGCACCGCCGATACCTGAACCGATCATCATAGATGGAATTACACGCAACGGATCTGCCGCTGCAAATGGAATCGCACCTTCAGTAATAAATGATGCACCCATTACGAAGTTTGGTACGATAGAACCGCGTTGCGTCTTAGTAAACTTGCGTTTAAAGATAAGCATTGCTAAAGCTAATGCAATCGGAGGTACCATACCGCCGACCATCGCTGCTGTAATCGGTGCTGCGTTGCCTTCAGTAAGTGCTGCTGTTGCGAATACATATGCTGCCTTGTTGAATGGACCGCCCATATCAATGGCCATCATTGCACCGATAACTAAACCTAATAACATAATGTTAGTTCCTGATAAACTGTTCAGACCATTTAATAATAAATGGTTTACCCACGCTGCTGGCGGATTCAGAACATAAATCATTAATAATCCAGTGATTGTTACAGAGAAAATCGGATAAATCAATGTAGGTTTCAAACCTTCTAATGATTGAGGCATACGACGTGTTGCCAATTTAATACCTTCAGTTAAATAACCGGCTAAGAAACCTGCAAGAATACCGCCGATAAATCCAGAGTCGCCGCTCATTGCTAACATACCGCCGACTAAACCAGCAGCCATACCTGGTTTCTCAGCAATACTGCGTGCAATGAATGCTGATAAAATCGGAATGATGAGGTAGAATGCACTATTCTTACCTATGTTCCACAACTGTTCAGCAAATGCATTGTACTCAGATGATTTAGGATCAAATGAGTTAGCGCCGAATAAGAATACAATCGCCATTAAAATACCGCCGGCAATAACGAGCGGCAACATGTTAGAAACACCATTCATCAAGTGTTTATAAATTGTTTTGCCCACGCTTTGTTTCTCTTGTTTGCCGCCTGCTTGCCCTTTGCCTTGGCCGCCTTTTGCTTTAAAGGGAGTACGGTCTGTCGCTAGTGCAAGGTCAATTAATGCTTCAGGACGTTTAATACCGTCTGCTACAGGTACTTCTACTACATTTTTACCGTCAAAGCGATCTGTTTCAACGTGAACATCCGCTGCGACAATAACACCTTGTGCTTTTTCGATATCTTCAGATATTAAACGGTTCTTAATACCGCTTGAACCATTCGTCTCTACTTTCATTTTGACGCCCATTTTTTTCGCTTGTTTCAATAAAGCATCTTTTGCCATATACGTATGTGCAATACCTGTAGGACATGCAGTCACACCAATGACATACGGTTCATCTGATGCAGTGTCGTCTTTCGTTTCAACTGCAGCAGCTTCCTCTTCTTCATCTGGTGCTTCATCATCAGCACAATCAATAATGGCTAAGACTTCGTCTGGTGTTGATGCATGCAGTAATGCTTCACGCACTTTATCATCCATTAAGACACCTGACAATTTAGCTAATGCATCTAAGTGTGTTTGCGCGCCGCCTTCAGGCGCAGCAATCATAAAGAATAAATGTGCAGGTTGTCCGTCTAAACTTTGATAATCTACACCTGCTTTTGATTTCCCGAAAGCAATTGCAGGTTGTTTTACCGCATCCACTTTCGCATGCGGAATCGCAATGCCTTCGCCGATACCTGTCGTACTTTGACCTTCACGAGCCATAATGGCATCTTTAAATGCATCAACATCACTTAATATGCCGGCATGGTCTAATTGTGCAACTAAAGTATCAATAACGCCTTCTTTTGTCGTTGCTTCTACGTCCATCGCGATCGTATCACGCGTTAATAATTCAGTGATTCTCATATTTATTTCACTCCTATTTCAAGTCCGTTAACTCAATTTGAGCACGTACCTTATCTATCATTGCTTTATCTGCTAAGTCCTGACTGAATGCAGTGGCTGTTCCTGAAGCAACTGCGTTTCGAAATGCTTCATCTGTCGATAACCCTTGTGCTAAACCTGCCAGCATACCTGCAACGGTACTGTCGCCGGCACCTACAGTGTTGATTGCTTTGCCTTTTGGTACTGAAGCTTTAATTTGTTTAGCTTTATCAATATAAATCGCACCTTCGCCGCCGAGCGAAACAATTACAGCTTGTGCACCTTGTTCAATAATTTCAAGGCCGTATTTTACTACATCAGCATCTGTCGTAATGGTTGTATCAAACATCACTTCAAGTTCATCTTTATTCGGTTTAATAAAGAACGGCTGATACGGCAGAATCGTTTCTACTAAATCTTTTTCTGCATCTACGACCAATTTAGCTCCGGTACTTTGTGTGATTTTTGCGATTTGTTCATACGCATCATCTGGAATGCTTTTTGGTACACTGCCCGCTATAACAACAGTGTCATTTGAAGTTGTTGTTTTAACCTGTGTTAACAAAGCTTCGAATGCTGTATTTGAAATTGAAGGGCCCCCAGCATTAATTTCAGTTTCTGCGTCTGATTTCAGCTTCACATTAATGCGTGTGTCCTCTTCTACTTCAACGAAGCCGCTCGCAATGCCTGCCTTTTCTAATGCATCTTTGATAAATTGCCCCGGAAAGCCGCCTACAAATCCTAATGCTGTAGAAGGTGTATTTAATGTATGCAGTACGCGTGAGACATTAATCCCTTTGCCTCCGGCAAATTTATAAGTTTCTGGTGCGCGATTAAGTCCGCCTGTTTGAAAATTATCTACTTTCATAATGTAATCAATGGATGAATTGAAAGTTACTGTATAAATCAATTTATTGTCCTCCTATGATGGAATAACTGTTGCGATAGGTTTTGATATCTCCGCGTGTTAACGCTTTGGCTGATGTCAATATGTCGCAAGGTACTTTAGTATTGACACTTACGCCCGCAAAATAAGTATGACCGAATTTAGAACTATCTATTAAAATAAAGATATGCTGACCGACTTTCATCGCATTTTCTTTTACATAAGCTTCTTGCTCATCTGGCGTTGTTAATCTGCCTTCGCTGTCAATACCGTTCATGCCGATAAAGACTTTGTCGAAATGATAATGTTTCAATGTTTCGATGGCACGCGGTCCTACTGAAGCAAGTGTGTTGGCTTTAACATCTCCGCCGATAATCAGTGTCTTAATTCCGCGTTTCAATAATGCTTCTACATGGGTTAAGCCATTAGTAACCGCTACAATTTCTTTAGCTTCTATATACTCAATCATTTCAAAGGTCGTCGTACCCGCATCAATATAAATACAGTCGCGATCTTCAATTTGTTCAGCCGCCAGTTTGCCTATTTCTCTTTTTTCTTGAATATTGCGTTCTTTCTTCTCAGACATTTCAGGCTCGCTTAAAGCCGTATTTTTAAGTGTTGCGCCGCCATGGACACGTTGTAATTTACCCATTTTCTGCAATTTCGATAAATCCCGACGGATTGTGGAAGCACTGCATCCTGTCATTTGGATTAACTCTTGCAGCGTCAAAAATTCTTTTTCCTTTAACAACTGTATAATCAGGTCAAATCTTTTTTGCGTTATCATATCGCCACCTCGTTTCTACTTTATTATAATGTGTCCGCTTTCAAATTTCAACCAAAAACATTCATTTTCATTCAAAATCAATCATAAATCCGTAAAAAAAGATGAGCTTCTGCTCATCCTTCATGTGTTGCTACATCTGCAACTTTTGCTTCGGTGGCTTGAATAAGTTCTGAAACATTCACACCCATTTGTACACCGCGCAGTCCGCCGCTGACAAAGATTTTCTCCTGTTGCTCAGCAGATTGATCAATGACAGTCGGATACGCGTGTTTCATGCCGATTGGAGAACAGCCGCCGCGAATATATCCTGTCACTTTAGTCAGTTCATCTAATGGGAGTAAATGCAGCTTCTTCTCTCCAACAGCTTGTGCCGCATGTTTCATATCCAAGTGGCTTTCTACCGGTATTACAAATACATACGGGTCATGATTGTTGTTAATAAACAGCAAGGTTTTAAACACTTGTTCAGGATCTGCCCCAATCAGCTTTGCGACCTCTTGTCCTTCAATGTGTTCCTTGCCCATTTTAAATGTACGCATTTCATAATCGATGCCTTCGCGATCTAAAATGCGCATCGCATTTGTCTTCTTCTGTTTCATTGCGTTCACCTCATATTTAATATAGCACGCAAAGCAAACAGACAACATCAATACCGCTTCAAACCTAAAAAAACAAGGCGCCCCGACACTGTTTCTGCTCATTTCTGAGTTCAGTTGCCCGATACGCCTTGTTTTGTAAAATGCTGAAGCCATTGCTGACTCACATCATTTGCGATAAATGTGAGTGAAATCACAAATACTGAATTGGATTCTGCTTTTGTACTATGTGCTGCTTCTGTATGTTGTGTTGATGCCCCCCCAGCCACTGCACTGTATGTAGGTGGAGGAGTTTCTGATGCATTGTTGTTTGACGAAACATGCTCGCTTTGCATGAAAGCAGAGACACCGTTTTGGAACTTAGCAAGTTCGCTTTCATTCGTCACTAATACTAACAGAAAAATCAAGCAACAAGCCAGAATGCCAGCATATACCCATAAAATTAACGCTCTCATTCTTATAACCTCTTCACCCTTGATTCGTGATTACAATATTAACACAAAAACTTTACATAAACGGTAAGTAGTAAGCTATTTAAACCAAATGTAATATATGTAACAGAACCGACACGAAAATAACGGTGACATCACAAAGTGACACAAACCTCTTTTTGGTTGCGAACATCCTATTTAACAAGGTTTAACGTCTATCTGATTGCTTTCCTTCTCATCTATCCCTTCAAATTTTGTCCATAAAATTGAAATCATGTTACAAACACACTACAAATAAGACTATTCACAGAAAAAGCAGGTCAACTGCTGGGGTTAAACACCTCGCAACTGACCTGCTGATATATTATTGATTTTCTTTAATAGCTTGTTCGCCTTGTTCAATGGCTTGTTGAATAAATTGATGTGCGGCTTCTAATTGCTGTACCTCTGTATCAGAAAGTGCTATCGGCAAACGTTGTTTTATACCTTGTCGATCAATCAATGTTAACAGACTTAATGCGCCATCAGATAAGCCATACTCATGATTGACTAGACCGCTCACCGGTTCAATCGTATGTTCATTCAATACAACAGCGTGTGCTAATTGTACAGCTGCTCTTGAAATGGCCGCATTCGTCCAGCCTTTCTTGATAAAGACATCAAATGCTACTTCATCAATACTATGCGACACAGCTGCTTGGTTGATTGGTTCTGCGCCTGTTAACTGTTCAAACTCAGGCAATTCAATACCATGAATGCGTACACGGCTCCAAACAGGTACACAGTGAGAGCCATGCTCGCCTAAAACAAAAGCCTCTACGTCTTTAGGATCGACATCGTAGTAAGCTGCAATTAAAGTACGAAAACGAGAAGACTCTAAAATTGTTCCTGTTCCAATGACTTTATCAGCTGGATAACCTGCCTGATGACCCAAATAAGTCATTGCATCCACAGGATTAGAAATTAAGATAACAATAGGCTCTGTCGTTACAGCAGAAAGCTTGCTGAAGACTTCATGAACGATGGTACTGTTCGCTTTCGTCAATAAGGTACGATCCTTCATATCTGGTGTAGAAGGTGCGCTGGCTGAAATAATTACGATATCCGCATCTTTTAAATCCTCGTACCCTCCGGTTTGGATATCCACATGATGCGAACGTTTCAAACCTTGGATATGCAAGTGGTCTAAGACTTCTCCTTCAGCTTGCGAAGTATCTGTATCCACTACAACGATTTGTGAAAAGCATCCTAAATATTGTGCATCAGTCAATACTTGGCTGCCTACTCTGCCTACACCGATAATCCCTAATTTTGTCATTATAATTCTCTCCCTTGTCTTACTTAGCTTCATACGGTATTACGTCTTTACCGTATTCTTTTTTAATGAATGCTTTCATATCTTTTGATTGCAATACTTTAATCAAAGTTTGGAATTTTTCATCATTTTTATGTCCTTCTTTTACCGCAAGGATATTCGCAAATGGTGAAGATTCGTTTTCCATAACAATGGCATCTTTAGAAGGTGTTAAACCATTATCAATTGCATAGTTAGAGTTCATGATAACAGCTGCACCTTCACCGCTTTTATACGTTTTCGGCAAGAATTCTGCGCCTTGCTGATTATTGAATTTCAAATCTTTCTTGTTTTCCACAATGTCTTCGAATTTTGCATCTTCGATTTTGACACCATCTTTGATTTTAACCAAACCTTCATTTACAAAGAATGATAGGAAACGTCCTTCTTCTGCTGGGTTATTTGAAACATAGATTGTTGATCCTTTCGGAATATCTTTAATGTTTTTGTATTTTTTACTATATACACCCATTGGTGTTGTGAAGACTTTGCCGACTTCTTCTATTTTATAACCATGTGATTTCTTTTCGGCTTTTAAATAAGGAACGTGTTGGAATAAGTTCGCATCCACATCGCCTTTGTCTAATAATTTATTCGGCACTTTATAATCGTTAACGACTTTTACTTCTAAGTCATAACCTTTTTTCTTCATTTCTTTCTTAGCATGTTCTAACACTTCACCATGAGGCGCAGGAGAGGCCGCAACTGTAATTTTTTTGTTTTCTCCGCCTTTACCTTGACCGCAGGCTGCTAATACGACTAACAAAATACATAACCCGATAAAACTGATTAATTTTTTCATCTTACTATGACACCATCCCTATGTAATTTACAAATAACAAGACTCCTTTCAATAGAAAAAGCTCCCCCTTAAATTAAGAGAAAGCTTTTCGTTCTTTCTCTCATCTTCATAAGCAATTGCTTTTTGTGAATTAGCACCACTTCGTATATACGATGGTTGCTGGGCTTCATAGGGCACATCCCTCCGCCGCTCTTGATAAGAGTCTTATTAAATTGAATTGTATTAAGGTTACCACCAGTTATATAATTCGTCAATCTTATTTTCATATTTTTCTGAAAAAAATACTGTAATAATTAAAGTGCCAACAATAAACTGCTGGCACATGTATCTTTTCTTTTAAAATTACACTTTCATTCCTTTATTCTTTCTAATCGTCTTCTCTATCATAATAATTACAATTCCAAGCAGCATAACAGTAATAGACATGTACAACGGAAATTCAAAGTTCACGTCATATAATGAACCCGCGACAAGTGGTCCTGCAAAGTTGCCCATACTAGTAAATGTCGAGTTTAATCCACCGGCAAGTCCTTGGCGGTTGCCTGCAATATTTGAAAAGTAGTTGGTAATCGCAGGTCGGATCATGTCGAAACCGATAAATACAATAAAGCTGATGATCATGATTGACCAATAGTGGTGTGCAACTACTAATAAGAATAAGACTACTGCTGAATAAAAGAGCGAAATTTGAATAAAGGTCAATTCTTTGAAATACTTCATAAACTTATCAAATAAGAAAATTTGGAAGATAGCACCTGCTAAACCGCCGCCCATTATAGCGATAGAAATATCTTTTGGAGCATAGTGTGCTTTATCTGCAGTATATAAAGGATACAGTGTTTCAAAAGCTGCTAAACCGAATGCGAGTACGAATGTAATAATGATCGGTGTAATAAAAGCTTTGATATTAACTTTAGCTAATTCTTGCGGCTCTACAAATTGGTGGAAACCATCTGTTGTTTCGCGTTTTGCGCCATGAATAAAGAATACCGAACAAACAAAAGCTATAATACCTAAACTTCCTGCAAAATAGAACGGCAGACGATGGGAGAATTCAGCCATAAAACCGCCGAACCCTGGTCCTAAAATAAACCCTGAGTTGATAATGGCAGACATATAGCCGAAGTTCTTAGCTTTATCTTGCGGCGGCGAAATATCCGCAATCATGCCTGTTACACCCGGCATGACCATACCAGCACTAAAGCCCCCGATAATTCTTGAAATAATTAACAATGTATAATTACTGCTCATCGCAAAGATAAATTCAGAAACAGAGAATAATATCAATCCGATACAGATAATGAGTTTTTTGCCTAATTTATCAGCAAGGTTGCCTCCGAATGGAGAAATTACCATTTGCGCTAATGCAAAGGCCGCAACAAGAATACCTAAATCACTTCCATTTAAACCTAAATCCTTTAAATAGACAGGTAATACAGGTACAACTAATCCAATCCCTAAGAAAACGAGAAATATATTAAAGTAAAGTGTGATTAATTGCTTACTCATGATAGCCTCCTTTATTGCGTATTTTACGTCGATTTTTGTAATGACTACCTATTATACACCAAAGTTATTCTATAGCTCAATCAAATAATTTTATCTTAAGTTAGTAGCATTATTCCCTGATTATTTAAAATTTATGCTTCATTTCAAGGTATGCCTAACCTGCGCTTTTAATTGATATCTCCGTTAAAAAGATGTATTATATTCACTTAAGTCTGACAGAAAAGCACGTTTGCTGTCTGTTTTAGAAGCAAGACAATACATCCCTATGATGGATGAATGAAGAGAGAGGGCTTTAAAGATGCAATCACGATATATTGCACGCATATTTTTCGTTATACTGATGCTGATGACACTGCCATTGGACAATTTCTACCAATTCATGGCATTGAACTTATTTTTAGCATATATCCCTTTTGAATTGGTATGGTTAATAAAACTCTTTATACCTAAGCGCCGGTTTGAATGGCCGTTATTTATTATTTTCTCAGCGATTTTTATTTTAATCTTCCCTAACACCTTTTATATGGTGACGGATTTAATCCATTTGAACCAATTCGGTTTTAGTATTATGCATGGTGTGATCGCAACAGAATGGCTCTACTTCACTTATTTAGTCGGCGGCGTTTTATTTGCGCTGTATTGTTATATTTTAATCAATATCGAACTCTTCCACCTTACTGACAAACCTCTATTCAACTACATCCTTGTCATTACATTGATGATTGCGAATAGTGTCGGTATTGCGATGGGTCGATTTTTAAGATTTCACAGTGTATATTTGATCAATCAGCCGTTCTCAATTCTAAGAGATGTGATACACTTTTTCGATATTAAGGGTATCTTCTTTGTGGTCATCATGACACTCTTGCAAGGATTTGTATTGATCTTAGTGAAAGGAGTGCGAATGGCCAAATGATGATGCACTTACTACTCTTTTTAGCTATCACCATTATTTTGCAGCTGATAATCGGACATTTTATACATGAAATCGGCTTCTCGCTCACTGTCAGTATTGGATTAATGTGTTTGCCGTTAGGTCTCGGTTTATTCTTGCTTCAAATCATTTATTTTGAACAAAAATATCCGAATTGGGAAGTAGACTTGCGTACGAAATTACGACTCAAATATATGTATCTTATTACATTTGCAGAATATATTGCACTTTATGTATGTTTCTTTATGATATAAAGCAAAAGCGCATGCTGTACGGTGTCACTTAATAACAGTGAACCCGGAGCATGCGCCTTTTCTTATTTATTATAAAATTTACCTACTTATCAAATTAAGCCTAACCATTTCCAGTAAGTCATACTGAATACCAAAATTAAAATGTATCCGATAACTGTTAATGGTATACCAGATTTTAAGAAATCTTTTACTGTAAATGTTCCAGAACCATATGCCAGCATATTTTGCGGCGCACTTACAGGTAATAAGAAACCAAAGCTAATTACGAATTGTTGGATCAGCACAAAGCCGATGTTTTGATCTCCTAAATTCAAAGTTGCTGTCAGTGAGATAAAGACTGGAATCAAAGCGGATGATAAACTTGTCGCACTCGCAAAGCCTAAATGAATCAAGATGTTAAATAACGTAATTAATGCGATGGTTGCAATCAACGGCAAATGCTGCAAGCCCATTAAACCGAATGTTTTATCACTTAACCATTGCGCACCGCCTGTATTCAACAGCACATTACCGAGTGAGATACCGATACCAAAGACGATAATTGTACCCCATGGTATACGGCCTTCTGCCTCTTTCCATGTCATTACACCGATTTTAGGTGTCAGCATCACAGCCATTGCCACTAATGTAATAGAAGCTGAGTCAATCGGATGGATGACTTTCTCTGTTGACCAAAAGAGCAGCAATAATACTGAAATAGCGATTAATCGCCATTCTCTAGGTGACACTGGACCTAGTTTATCCAATTCTTGACGAATCAATTCTTTACCGCCTTTGACTTCATCTTGTTCCGGCGGCATTACTTTCAACATAATGAAGTACAATGCAATCGACATTAAGATAGACCAAGGTGCCGCATATAAGAACCATTGTCCCCATGAAATATCATGACCGAAACTTTGGTTGATAAAGTTTACCGCAACAATGTTTTGGGCTGCTGCTGTTTTAATACCGATATTCCAAATCGAAACAGCTTGTACGGCTGTGATAATCAATAATCCAGCCAGCTTACTTTCCTTCGATGCTTTAAACGCCGCAATCATACCAAGTAAAATCGGTACGACTGCACCCGCACGTGCAGTTGCTGAAGGAACGAAGAAAGCAAGAATAATCGATACTAAAATAGCACCAATGACAATACGTTTGGTTTTATTTCCTACAATCGATAAAACCAGCAATGCTAAACGCTTATGCAAGTTAGTAACTTGCATCGCTGCTGCTAAGAATAACGCTGCCGCAACTAGGGCTACTGCTGAAGTAGAGAAACCGCTGAATGCAAGTTTCAACGCATTCCCTGTCCCAAATAAATCAGCACCTTGCAATGCAGCACCATTTGCTTTCGGATTCCCTAATTTTTCTGCTAAATCCTGCACCGGACTGAATCCGAGCATTAATATCATCAAAGCTACAATCATCGTTGATGATACAGGATATGAGACCGCTTCAGTCACCCACATAATTACCGCAAATGCTAAGATTGCGAGTGAAACTTTAGCCATCACAGGAATACTGCCGCCTGTCGGAATCAGCATAATAGCGATTAACACTACAAAACTAATGATGATCCACAGCGGTTTAACTTTCTTGTTCTTCTTGTTAGCCGTTTTATCTTGTGCTTTTGCTCCTGACATAACATTTTCCTCCCTTTAAAGTTGACCCTGCTCATCTGTCGCAGAGCAACACTTAAAATACTATTAAATAGTAAGAAAGCAGTATGCTATGATATAGGACCCATAATTGATTACATCACGCTTTGACTTTTGATGCTTTTCTTAATATTTAATCTATTTCAATTTTATTATAACAAGAATGCGCTTACAAAATGGTTATATCTGAAAATTTGTAGAAATTTTCACAATAAATTCACAAAATACAAAAGGAGACTCACTTATAAAGTCAGCCTCCTATTAGATTTAAATCAATACCAGTACTCTTCTTTTCAGTTAAAATTATTATTTATTTTTCAATGCCTTTTTAACTTCTTCTACTGCATCCGCAGAAGCTTGAAGTTGTGCTTTTTCATCATCATTCAACGTCGTTTCAACGACTTGTTCTACACCATTCTCACCTAAAATAGTCGGCACACCCAGACAAATATCATTAAAGCCGTATTCCCCTTCTAAATACGTAATAGACGGCAATAATCGTTTTTCGTCTTTTAAGATGGCAGCGGCCATTTCATAAATTGCGGCAGCCGGTGCATAATACGCAGAGCCATTACCCAATAAGCCGACGATTTCAGCGCCGCCTTTTCTTGTACGATCAATAATCGCATCGATTTTCTCTTGTTCCAGCAATTCAGTTAACGGAACACCGCCGACTGTCGTCGTGCTTAACAG
The DNA here is from genome assembly GCF_025561445.1 of Staphylococcus sp. IVB6181. NCBI lineage: Bacteria > Bacillati > Bacillota > Bacilli > Caryophanales > Staphylococcaceae > Staphylococcus > Staphylococcus sp. IVB6181. The sequence continues at coordinate 2,373,918 of NZ_CP095096.1, forward strand.
TGGCACCATTGTGTCGCCATGTCCGCCTAGGACTAATCCTGTAACATCCGTTTGTGCAACATTTAATACTTCAGAAACAAATGTACGGTAACGTGCTGTATCTAATACACCTGATTGTCCTAAGACACGATTTTTAGGGAAGCCTGATAATTTATACACAGCATACGTCATCGCATCCACTGGATTTGTGAGTACAATAATCGTACTATCCGGTGCATAAGTTTTAATGCCGTCAGTTACTTGCGCCATAACCCCTTCGTTAATTTGAATCAAATCATCACGGCTCATGCCAGGTTTACGTGCAGCCCCTGCTGTAATAACAACAATATCTGCACCTGTAATATCTTGATAATCAGAAGTGCCTTTGATTTTACTGTTAAAGTTTAAAATCGGACCGCTTTCTGAAATATCTAATGCTTTGCCTTTAGCAGGTTTTTCATTATGCGGCTGATCCAGCAATACTACATCTGCCAAAGCTCTTTCAGCCACTATAAATGCTAAAGTTGCACCTGTATGTCCTGCACCGATAATTGCAATTTTTCTCTTACTCATTCTATTTCCCCCTTGATATGAATGATTGCATTTTTGGTTCACTTTTATCATAGCAAAGCCGAATATAATAATAAAGAAAACGCTTAATTTTGAATTTGAATCAATTGCGCCATATGTAATCCAAGTACAAAAAAGCCCAGGTCAACTTTACCTGGGACTTAACATTTAATATCTACCAGCAAAATGTGCAGTAGCTGAAATTGTAAACATGACACCAACAAAAATTGTTAAAATCAACAATAAAATCATGGTACGCGTATAGTGTTTGATAAACGCAGTGAAAAGCAAAACAGCGTTATAAATAAAGAATATACCGAATAACGTCAGCACCACTGTCGGCATAGAAATGATTGTCGTAAAGAAAAAGATAATAATCGCAAATATAATATAAGGAAATACAATAAAATTACGCTCAAACTGAATACGTGAACGTGATTGTTCGTCTCTTTTCATTCTTCTTACTCCTTTAAAGTTAATCAGTTAAGGGATATCATGACCTAAAACTGCCGTATAAATATCAAACCATTCTTGATCGGTTAAACTAATATCTAAACCTTTAACCGCATCATTGATACGGTCGATTCGGCTTGTGCCCATAATCGGCATAATGGTTGCCGGATGTTTCATCAGCCATGCTGTCGCAATAGAAGCTGGTGCTGTCTGATATTTTTGTGCTAAAGGTCCGATAATCGCCATGACACGTTTTGACTTTTCATCCTCAACATCCAGCAATTTTCCGCCGGCAAGCGGACTCCACGCTGTAATTTTGACGTCATCACGATACATGTGATCAATGGTACCGTCATAAATCGATGCCGCATGATAAGGAGAAACTTCAAGTTGGTTAACCGCTATATGCAGCTTATGTGATTTAATCCCTCTATTTAATAAATCATATTGATCATTATTGAAATTTGAAACTCCGAATGATTTGATTTTACCTTCTTTTACTAAAATATCAAGGGCATCTCTGACTTCATCCGGATTCATCAGTGGTGAAGGTCTATGAATCAGCAATGTGTCCAAGTAATCTGTCTGCAGCGCTTCAAGCGAACGGTTGACAGATGCAACAATATGTTGGCGGCTTAAATCGTAACGATGCCCATCGAATTGTTCAAAACGGTCTGTCGGCAAAACAATGCCGCATTTTGAAACCAGCTCGATTTGATTACGCAATTCTGGAGATAATTTCAGCGCTTCGCCGAATAACGTTTCACACGTATAATCTCCATAGATATCCGCATGATCCATCGTTGTTACACCCATCTCCACGAGTTGATGCAAGTGGCGGTTAAGATCTTGCGGCGTCATTTTCCATTCATTTAATCGCCAAAAACCTTGAATAATTTTGGAATATTCCACATTACGGTTAATTTGAACACGTTCCATTGATGTCTCTCCTCCTGATTTTTCAATTTCATTACAACCGTATACTAACCCTTGCTTAATTTGATAATGAGGTTCACTATTAAGTAGTGGGAGTTATAGTTAGATGTAAAAATTTTACTATTGTATTCCCCTCAAAATCCTTGTACTATTAAACGTTGCATCCATTATAGTGGCACCTTTATCTGTACGTCAATTTTCAGGTGAATTGCAGTGCGTCCAGCTGATTGCGCAAACGTTCTTTATCCAAATTTTCGCCGATCAGCACAATTGTATTTTGTACTTCACCTTGAATAGGCTCGTAATCGGGCAGCCCATTGGCGAATTGGAACAGATAAGTTGTCTCAGGATCATCTCTGAATCTGACGTAACCTTTCAAACGGTAAATATTATCTGGCAAGCGCAAAATGAATTGATAGAATATCTGTCTGTCTATCGGTGCTGTGAAGGTATATGCGATGGAACTTATACCATGATGATGCAAATGACGATGACGTACGTCTTGTCTTGCAGTATCAAGTGCTTCTAACTCATCTATATTCACACGACCGTACGACGTGAAGTAAATCGTATCGTTAGGATTGATTTGTTTTAATGCAGTTTCAATTTTATGCTGCTCTTCTTGTCCGACTAAGTCAGTCTTGTTGACAATCAAAGCTTGGCTGACAGCGATTTGTTCTTCCATTAAAGCTTGAGTAGATGCTGTGTAGCGCTCGCGATTTAAAAATCTCGGCGCGTCGACTAAACCTACAACAAGCGGCGGATGGACGTATTGTGCAAGAGACGGATCAAAACACGCTTCAATAAGTTGGAGCGGATGTGCGATACCTGTTGCTTCGATGATGACAAATTGTGATTGTTTTTGATTGATTAATACTGATAATTGATTAATCAAATCTTGCTGTAAATCACAGCAAACACAACCGTTTTGCAGAGAAATTGTTTGAATTTTATCCCCTAAGATTTTACTATCAACATCAAAGTCACCAAATTCATTCATTATGACCGTAATTTTCTCATCTCTTTTTAATAATTGCTCAGTATAATATTTAAGGAAAGACGTTTTACCGCTTCCTAGAAAACCTGTTACAATACAAATAGATAATTTAGATTTATTATTTCGTTCCAATTTTAACACTCATTTCTAAAGGACTTAATGGTACAACCATTAATGGACATATTATATTATGTTTCAACTTGATTTAATGCAAGATATCTTCTAAAATCAATACATGCTTTAATTTTAACATGGCTTGTGAGTTGTCGACAAAAGACCTTGGATATTTTCTTAATTGTCACATCTCAAACTTTTACAACGAGACGGAACGATTTCCGGAACACAGAAAAATATATCGGATAGAATGTCTGGAGGAGAACTTATGACTGAAAAACTTAATTTAGGCGGGCGTTTATGCTTTAGTTTGTACAATGCTCAAAGACAAGTCAATCGCTACTACTCAAATAACGTTTTTAAGAAGTACAAATTAACGTACCCGCAGTTTTTAGTATTAACAATTTTATGGGAAGAATCACCAGTCAATGTCAAAAAAGTCGTGACTGAATTGGCACTTGATACTGGTACAGTATCTCCATTATTAAAAAGAATGGAACAAGTTGATTTAATCAAGAGAGAACGCTCTGAAGTGGATCAACGTGAAGTATTTGTTCACTTAACAGAAAAAAGCGAAGCCATTGAAGCAGACCTAGGCGGTGCTTGCAACCACTTAGGCGACATCTCAGGATTAAACAAAAAAGAAGAAAAAGAATTGAACCGTTTACTTGATAAACTTATCGATTCTTTAACAAAAGAAAACTCATAATTCTAACGCCATTAAAATTAGAGTGATAACTTGCAGTTTTTTCACTTTTAAGATAAAGCATTCAGGCTGAATCTTCTATTAATTAGAGGGTTCAGCCTTTTTTCTTTCCTCTATCTTCCAACACATCAGCACGAAAAGCAAACTTATTTTTAAATGTATTGTTTTTCATCACTCCAATTGCTATCGCACTGCTTAATATCAAACAACTTAAAAACAGTGAGGATTAAATACTTTACCATTCAAAGTACATACATAATAGAACCACTATCTATTAAAAGCGCAAAACATGCTATGAAAGTTTTTAGCTGTTTTGCGCTTATTTCTATTCCTATTGATTATAAAGTTGTATCTCGAAATATTTGCTGGCACTAATTTAATGTCACCATTTCATACAGTGCACCTTGCTGCTGCATCAAGTCAGAATAAGTACCTATTTCAATGATTCGCCCTTCCACCATGACCGCAATTCGATCAAATTGCGGTAACAATTCTAAATCATGTGTCGCTACAATCAATGTTTCGCTTTCTGAGAATAAACGATGCATGACATTTTGACTGTTCTCCCAATCCAGTGCACGGGTCGGTTCATCAATCAGCCAAACCGGTGCTGCTTTGAGGAAGAGTCTTGCTAAACAAAGCCGCTGCAGTTCCCCGCCGGATAATCCTTTTCCGCTTAAAGTAATAACGTAGTCTAAATCTATATAATCAAGTCCTAAATCATTTAATACCTTGCGCATTTCTTTATCATCTGCATCAGATAATAAATTATCACGTACTGTACCGTCGAATAATTGCTGATGCTGGAGCAGCACATTAAAGACTTGTGCTTTTTGCTGTTCAGTCAGATCATACGTCGCTTGATCAGCATACTGCACACTGCCTGATGAAGTTTGATATAAACCTGCCATCACTTGCAGCAAAGTACTCTTGCCTGAACCAGAAGGACCGACAATCGCAATTCGTTCACCAGGTTGAACGTTTAAATCAATGCCTTGCAGCACTGCATTCACTTGATGTTCGTATTTAAATGTCATGTGTTCTACTGTCAACGATGCATTAGAAGTACTATCTAAATCTACTTTATCTTTTTTGGCAGGTGCCCCTTTCAGCACACTTTCCAAATCTAATAATGCTTGATCAGTATCTGCCTTATAATATGCAACATTACTCATTGAAACAGCTTGTTCAAACAACGTCAGCAGCATTAAAACAATACTTGTCAGATAGATAACATCCAACTGTCCGTTCTGCACTTGTGTTACACCTAATGCGACACAAAAGAATAAAGCAATCATGGACACAAGATCTAATGCAAATTCATACAACGTCAGAAATCGTTGTTCTTTTCTTTGTGTTCGGCTGTAACTTTCTAAATGGTTAGTGACAGATTGGCGATACGCTGTTTGCTTATGGAATCGTTCAAGTTCTTCATATCCTTCCTTATAATCGAAGTAACGACTTAAGAAGTCAGCTTCTTCACGTGCAGCACGTTGTTGCTGCAATTGTGCACGCTTTGCACATAACCATGGCAATATACCTAATGCAATCAGCATACTGATTGCTAATAACACAGCATGTGCCCAAGAAAAGAAGAACAGCGTAATCATCGTCAGTGTCGCAGTTAATCCGATAACGACTGGCGGATAATATACTCTTAAATAGATATTCTGCAGTGCTTCAACACTTGAAACCATACGCGCAATCAAATCACTCGATTTAAACTTTCGGTAAATATCAGGTACGACTTGAATCAAACCATTGAAAAATTGCGCACGTACATCTCTCAACATAGTAAAGGTTGTACGGTGTGATAAAATACGTTCAAAATAACGCATGACTGCACGTAACATTCCGAATAACTTCACACAGACGACTAAGACAATCAAACCATAGAGCGGTACATTTTGTGCTGCTTGTGTAATCATTAAACCACTTAAAAAGAACATACCGATAGCTACTAAACTGCCGATAACGCCGAATAAGATGGCCAATCCTAAATCTTTATCTAATTTGAATTGAATACTGCGCCGCTTCATTGTCTATCACGTCCTTTATGCCATTGCGTCGAGATGTCATTATCATCGGCTGTAATGCGACCTTTTTCCATATAAATACGGCGTTTTGCTCGACGAATGGTACTTTCTCTATGTGCAATCATAATCACTGTACGGTCATGAAAATAAGCTGTTAACGCTTCTTGTATCACACGCTCTGTCCATACATCCAATCCCGTTGCAGGTTCATCAAACACAACAAGATCAGGTTGGGCTAATAAGACGCGTGATAATTCAATACGCCGCATTTGACCGCCGGACAACATCTCTCCGCCTTCACCGATGAATGTGTCGATACCTTGAGGCAGCTGATTGATTTTATCCGTTAAACCTACTGCATCCAATACTTGATGTACTTGTTCATCTGACACTGCTTCAAACATCGCAACGTTATCTTTAATAGAAGCATTAAAGATATACGGCTGCTGGCTTAACACACCCATGCGCAGCTGCTCTGATTGTATCGAGATACTGCCTGAAGTCGGCGGCAATGCTTGTAGTATCAGTTCGGAAAGCGTGGTTTTGCCTGCCCCGCTCGGTCCTACTAAAGCAATATGTTCACCTTGATAAATATCAAAGTGTGCATCCATCACCGCATCGCTTTTAGCACCAATGTAGCGATAATCCACATGTTCCAATCGCATCAAAGGTGCTTGCTGCTGATTGATTATATGTGTGCGTTCAGATTTAGTATCATTACTGTTATCTAATGTTTCAAAGACCACATCTGCAGCACCTTCACTTTGTTTACCGGTATGAAACGCCTGTCCTAAATCTTTGATCGAATTGTAAAATTCAGGTGCTAAAATAATTGCAACAGCCGCTGTTTCAAAAGTGACGCTATGAAACAATACCAAACCTAAACCTGCTTCTAATGCGACAATTCCTATACCTAATAAACTGATAAATTCAAGCATCAGTCCTGATAAGAATGCACTGCGCAATATTTTCATTGTTAAATCCCTAAAACGTGTACTTTCATTGTAGATAGCATTTGTTGCTTGGTGCGAACGATTGAACAGCTTCAAAGTCACCAAACCTTGCGCAAGATTTAAGAAGCGTTGGCTGAATTGTGTTAAATACGTCATTTGTTCTTTAGATTCATCACGTGTCTTAAGTCCGAAAATAATATAAAAGACCGGAATAAACGGTGCAGTGACCAGCATAATCAATGCTGTATTCAAATGGATAAAGCACATCGTAATGATAATCACCAACGGTATCATAATCGCTCTGAAGACTTGAGGCAGATAATCTTGATAAAACGGTGTAATGCCATCGATACTTTCTGTCATCACACTCATTTGTTTACCAATCGGCTGAGGGATTCTGCTGTTTACCATACGCAGACGCAAATTCCGTTTCACTTTATAAGCAAGCTGCATTCCTATCCATTGATTCATCATATTTAAGACAGCACGCAGTAATAAAGCACCTAATAAGATGCTTAATAGTACACTCACAGCAATATGATGATTCTGTTTGATCAACATCGCATCTAAAACTTTAGCAATGGTCACGTTTTGTACCACCACAATAACGGCTAAAGCTGCGCATATTATGCCCATTATTATGGGATAGTGTATATATTTCAAAGCATAGTGCATTAAATTCTTCATTGTTTTCACCCTTATGTATTTATCTGAAAGTGATAAAACAAAGGTGGAACACGTATGTGTATCAAGCATACTTGTCCCACCCACTGTGTTTGGTTTCATCTTTTCTGTGATGTAACGACCTGATTGTTTTCTCAAGTAGTCATTTGTGTCAAAAAATGTCTTATCTTCAACTTAAAACATCTATGTAGCTATTTCAATTTTTTCGTCTTAGAATTCTTTTTAATTTTGAATTTATCATTCAAGATTCTGTCATAATTACACGCAGCCTCTATGCTACATCTTAAGTCCTATCTTTCAAATTCCTTCAATAATTAGTAGCACAAAGAATTTTTTATGTGCTATCATAAAAGTTGTTTCAACAAGTATTTACATACTACAATTAAAACTATTAATCACAAATAAGGATGGTACGCTATGTTATTGTTAGAATTACTCAAAGCGTTGATTCTGGGAATCGTTGAAGGATTAACAGAGTTCGCACCTGTTTCCTCAACTGGGCATATGATTCTCGTTGATGACATGTGGTTGAAATCCCCTGATTTCTTAGGGTCTCAATCCGCATTTACATTTAAAATTGTCATTCAGCTCGGATCAGTCTTCGCCGCAGCATGGGTATTCAGAAAACGTTATTTCGAAATGCTGCACATTGGAAAATATAAACATGGAGCACAAGCACCAGATACAGCCGAAGGCGAAACGTTAAGCAGAACTGCACAAACAAAACAAAAACGTTTAACTTTATGGCATGTATTAGTCGGGATGATTCCTGCAGGTATTTTAGGTTTATTGTTTGACGACTTTATCGAGAAATACTTATTCAGTGTGCCGACGGTTATGATTGGTCTTTTATTAGGTGCTTTCTATATGATTTTCGCACAAAAATTCAGCCGCCGTTATGCACATCGTGAAACAATTGATCAGATTACTTACTTGCAAGCTTTCGTTATCGGTTTATCGCAAGCGGTCGCAATGTGGCCGGGCTTCAGCCGTTCAGGCTCTACAATTTCAACAGGGGTATTAATGAAATTGAATTATAAAGCCGCATCTGACTTTACATTTATTATGGCTGTACCGATTATGTTAGCCGCAAGCGGTTTATCGTTAATCAAACATATCGGATACATTCATTTGAATCATATCCCATTCTATATTATCGGTTTCTTAGCCGCATTCTTATTCGGCTTACTGTCAATCCGATTATTCTTAAACTTAATCAACCGTATTAAATTAGTACCTTTTGCGATTTACCGTATCATTTTAGTGATCATTATTGCTATTCTTTACTTCGGATTCGGTATCGGCAAAGGCCTTTAATACAGAAGACACCCAGCACAAATTGCGTGCTGGTTTTTTGTGTTTCAAACACCTATCTGCACAATTGCTTTGACCCTTAAAAAAAGTAGTGTATGATACAAATGTATTCGTTTATGCCTGTCTGACTCAGGGTATTAAGTAGTTATATACTAATAAATGGAGGCCACTCAAATGGAGAAGAAAAGATTAATTAGAACATTGTTAACGGTACTGCCTTTCATTCTTGTGCCTTTAATTGTAGAACGTAAACGCATCAAGGATCATCCTGATGTGAAAAAAGTGAATGATAAAACTGCAAACTTAAGACAAAATGTCTCTGACAAATCATCGCAATTTGCGAGCAATGTATCAGATAAATCTTCTAAAGCAGCAACGGCGGTTTCTAATAAATCTTCTGACCTTAAACAATATGTCAGCGAGAAGAAACAAGAAATGGAAGAAAAACGCCAAGCTAAAAAAGAAGCAAAAGCCAATGACCCTGAGCGTATCAAAGCAAAAGGCGATAAATTAGAGAAGAAAAACGAAAAAGAAGCTGAAAAGATGGCGAAGAAATTAGAGAAGAACATCGAGAAGCGTCAAAAACAAGAAGATAAAGACGCAGAAGCAACACGCAAACGCCTTGTTAAAGAAATGAAAGACGCTCAAAAGTATGAGAAAAAAGTAGGTCTCGTACCAGGCGGACAATCTGATAAACAGCTTGAAAATAAAGGCGAAGAACTTGAACAAGAAAATAAAGATGAAGCTTATGACATGAATCGTATTTTAGAAGACCGCATTGAACAACGTTTAAAAGCAGAAGAAGAAGACAGACGCACTAACCAAGAAGAACGTATTGCGGAAATTCAAAAACACGAGAAAAAGCCGAATCTCTAAATGACACAAGTGATTATTGACGGAGATGCTTGTCCTGTTACAGGTTCAATTATCCAATTGACTGAAGGGACAGGCATTTTTGTTGTGTTAGTACGCAGTTATTCCCACTTCTCAATGCGAGATTATCCTGAACATGTCAAAGTTTCATATGTAGATGACGGTCCTGATCAAGTCGATTACAAAATCGTTCAGCTTGCACAACCTGATGATATTGTCGTCACACAAGATTACGGTTTAGCAAGTCTGTTAATCGGTAAAATCCAGTATGTTCTTCATCATAATGGTATGCTATATAGTGATAAGAATATGGCACAACTATTGGAACAGCGTTATTTGAATGCACAAACCAGACATCAAGGCACAAGACATAAAGGTCTTAAAAAGTTCTCAGATGAAGCACGTGCAAAATTCGAACAATCCTTCCAGCGTGTCATAGCACAGATTTCTTCTTAGGAGATGAAAAGCATGAGTAAAATTAAACGTATTGCAGTCTATTGCGGAGCAAGCAAAGGCAAAGATGAAATTTATATGCAGCAGGGTTATGCTTTAGGCAAGTATATGGCGGAGCATGGTTATGAACTTGTCTTTGGTGCAGGTTCTGTCGGTATTATGGGCGCAATTTCTGATGGTGTATTAGATAATGGCGGCAGTGCAATCGGTGTCATGCCTAAAAGTTTAGATGATAAAGAAATTACCAGCCAGCGTTTAACAGATTTAGTACTCGTAGATTCATTACATGGACGCAAAGCTGAAATGAGCGAACGCGCAGATGCCTTTATTTTAGCACCCGGCGGTGCCGGCTCATTAGAAGAATTCTTTGAAACTTACAGCTGGGCACAAATCGGTATTCACACAAAACCAATGGCAGTTTTTAATATCAATGGTTTCTTCGAACCGCTTCAGCACTTAATCGATGAAATGATCAAAGCTGGTTTTATTGATGATAAATACCGCTCATTAGCACCGCTTTACAACGATTTAGACAGCTTATTCAACGGTCTTGAACATTACCATTCTGTCGGCACACGTACCTATAATTAATTAACAGCACATGAAAAGAGAGCAGCGCTTCAACATGCGTTGCTCTCTTTATTCGTTCAGCTTCTTATAATATCTGACTTGTTGTCTTAACGGATGGATTTTCGACACAGTAGGCAGCTCGAAATCATCAAAATGCTGCATACCGATTTTATCCATTACGCGGCGTGATGCTGTATTTTCTGCTGCTGCTAAACTATAGACTTCATCAATACCTTTTTTTGCAGCATACTCCAATACCGCTTTCGCCCCTTCTGTGGCTATACCGTTATCCCAAACTTCTGGGATTAAGCGCCAGCCGATTTCATAAAACGGCAATTCTTTAAATGGATACTTACTGTTCTTAGGCAGATAATTCAACCCAACAAAGCCTATCCATTCACCGCTCTCTTTGAGTTCTACCGCAAACAACCCGATGCCTTCTCTTTGGAGGTTGTTCTGCATGGCTTGCATATCCAATTCAGATCGTCTGTAACTCAAAATGCTCGGGAAGAAGCGACGCACTTGCCGGTTAGCATTCATTCTTTGAAACGGCAATAAGTCTTTTTCTTCCCAATCTCTTAACTTTAAACGTTGTGTTTCCAAATATACGCTCATTTGATTCCACCTCGTACACCCATTCAATCTCTTGTGATCGCGTAAAAAATGATATACAAAAAAGCACTGTAGCAAAGTAGATTGTACTCTCGTTCTTATACATGGTTGTTATCACTGCACTTCACTTACGAGTGCCCTTCACACTATCTATTTGATTGTTAACTGCAAAGCTGCAGTAGATTGCCCTCAAATTAAGCTTGAGGATATTCAGAGCGTGTGTTGTAACTGATCAGTTGTACTGTGACCGGAACTTCTTGCAGACGTTCTTTCTCGCTTTTAGGCGCAGTAAATACAACGTCTACAAAGTCGCCTAAGTGGCTCAACTGATATGTAGCTTCAAAAGTATCTGTATCCGACTCGAAGTTTGGTTTTTGCGCAACTCTGCGTTTAACTTGTGCAGAAGGTGATGTATGTTCATACCCCGTAATTTTTTCAATTGCTTTGCCGACTTCTCTTAAAGTCATTTGTTTGCCTTCTAATTCGAAAAATTGTTGTTCGTGCATGGTTTAATCGACTCCTTTAGTTCGTTACTCTGTTACCTCTTTCATACCCTTTAGGCTTTTCATGCAAACGCCTAAGGCTGCTTCGCTGTGTCCTGCTCTTGTTGTTTTGAGTTTGTCTTAGATTTAGAGGTTGAAGTCTCAGACTGTGCAGATGAATCTGTTTTGTCTTTTGCTTTGTCTTCCTTTGCTTCTTTTGCTGCTTTATCTTTTTCCTCTTGTTTTGAACGTTGCTTAGCACTTTCAGTCGCAACTTTATCTTTGACTTCGTCTTGTAATTTATCAACACGTTCTTGTGTCGCTTTTTCTTCTTTTTCAAGCTTATCTTTTGCTGCTTTTAATTTTTTATTTTCCTTTTCAAGCTTATCGATATCTTTCTCTAGCGCTGCCTTTTCATCGCTCTTCCCGCAAGCACCTAACACTAAGGTTGAAGCCAGCAGCAGCATGATTACCTTCTTCATTTGATTTGTACTCCTTTAATCCTCAATCCAGCTCATCATTGCGCTGATTTTCTACTTATATTTTACCATGTATCGTACATTGCTTCATAGTTTACAATCAAACCTCAGAAAATTTTCGCTTTCGATGCGTCTGTGATTGATTTATACGCTTAACTTAGTCATAATATTCTTGATTGATAAAAAGAATCGAGGAGGTTTGCAATATGCCTAAATCCACGGAACGGTTGATGCGTGAAAATAATGTTAAGTCGCTGCATTTGAATAATACCGACCGAGAAATATTCGAAAGCTACATGACTTATATTCGTGCTGATCTGCGTGTCAATCCCCACGATTCTGAACGTGTACTGAACCGTATATTAAGACAGCTGCTTAAATCAGAGAACCAAGGGATGCTGGCCATGGATTTCTTTGACCATAATCCTAAAGCGCATGCGGTGAGAACCATTAAAGAATTAAAAAACGAAACCTTAAAGAACATCTTTAAGTATGTCTGGCATCATATCTTGTTTTTACTCGGGATATTCTGCTTCTTTAAAGGCTTTATCGGTTTCTTTATAGGCGCAAAGCCGATTTATTACTTTACGTTTCCTATTGTAGTCCTGGCTGGATTATTCATCATTTTCTTATTCGTATGGTGGACGTTCAAAACCGTACAAATCCAAGCCTTTAACAAGTCGAATTGGGTATGGATATTAACCTATGTCGTGATTTTTGCATTAATTGCATTGCTCTTTTACGTCTTATATATCCCGCAATCTTATTTGGCTTTTGGTCCATCTATCCAAATCAATAACTGGACCTTTATCATTATTTCATTTATTATCACACCTATCGCGTTCTATATTGATCATCACTTCATTAAACAAAACAGCAATACGTATTTATAAGCAAAAACAGCTTCAAAAGCAAAGTTATCCAACCTGCTTTTGAAGCTGTTCTTTTATTAGATGATTCTGCTTAATTGATTAAAATCGCTAAGAAGAACCATACTACCATAATAATCATTACAATAGCTTGTGCTGCAGTACTGGCAAGAAAACCTACAACTGATCCGAAACTTGCTTTTATAGCAGTTGCCGGATCCTTTTGCAAAATCATTTCTACAACAAATACCGCAATAAGCGGAACTAAAATAATGCCGAATGGCGGGAAGATAAAGCAGCCTAAAATAACACCGATCAGTGCTGTGATTTCGCCTGCTTTAGAGCCGCCGAAACGTCTTGTGAAATACTGACTCATCATCAAGTCGGCTAAAAAGATAAAAATCGTTAAGATAATCATGGAAATATAGAAGACCCATGATAATTTTCCGTTGTGGAAACCGATTTGGTAAATCAAGAAACCGATCCACATTACCGGCATTGATGGAATGACCGGCTTAACCAGTCCAATAAATGCAATCACAAAACATGCAATAATAAATAGCCATAAAATCGTTGCGACCATGCTTAACCTCTTTCTGATTCGATAAATTTCTGCTCTTTAGTAAAGAAGATTAATATCATACCTAAAGCTAAAGAAGCAGCTGATACATAAAACACATTCCCTAATCCTACAATTTGACTCATCACACCGCCAAGTAAATTTCCGCATAATTGACCGATAACCATCGCGTTCGCAAACAGAGTTGAGGAATAACCTGGGAATTCAGGTACAATATCTTGGAAATACGTAATACCTAAACCTAATAAGACAGCTAAGAACATAGCTAAGAAGACTTGTCCGACCATCATCATATAAACATTATCGAAGACACCGATACTAAAGAAAAACAGTGTTCCAAAACATGCGCCGAAAATCAACAGCGTACGTGTCTCTAATTTGGCAGATAAAACACCTAAGATAATCATAAACGGTACTTCTAAGCCTGCACATAAGCTTGCTAGTATCCCAACATAGTCTTCACTCTCATGCAGATATTTCGTTACAAACAGCGGCATATTTAAAGTATACATCCACTGACCGATATGCAGCAGGATAAAGGCAATAAACGGAATCAGCAGTTTCATATTTTTGAACATACTTGGTGCTCTCTTTTCAACATGCGGGCCGTCCCCGATAGAACGCTTGACCGGCACTTCTTTGAAGAAGAAGACTTGAAGCATTAATGTTAATAAGATTACAACAATTGTTCCGCCGAATAATCCGGCATAGCCCATCGTACCGTTTAATACAGCACCGATTAACGGACCGAATAAGAAACCAAATGAGAACATCGAACGCAAAACAGTATTCGCAAATTTAGCGCGCCCTCGTGAAGATGAAGCATTAATCGACTCACGTGCTGACGCATAAAGCTGCGGCATCGCAGGTGCGAATAACCCTTGGAAGATGGCATAAAGTGCAATGTATAACCAAATACTATGCACATAGAAGTAAATACCAAAACTCATTGCGCCCATAAACAGCGCACAAATAATAATTAATTTACGATTCACACCGCCTCTATCAGAGAAACGTGCAACAATCGCATTGACACTGAATTGACTGATTGCGGCTAATGCCAGCAATAAACCGAATTGCGATGTCGTCATGCCTAACTCATTCGTAGCAAAGAGCACTAAATAAGGAATGGTAATCGCAATCCCCATACCGATGAGCATCATGTTAATGACAAATAATTTATAGTTTTTAATATGCAGTAACTCTGCAAACATATTCTAACCTCACTCAACAATTAATAGTAACTACTAGTTTAATCAATTTAAAGCTTATTTGGAATAGATAGACATAATTTTTATGGATTTCTCATATTATTTCTTTTCCACATTAAAAAGACATCCAGCACGATACGGATGTCTTTGTGATAGTTTGCATTCAATACTCAGCGTTATGCTTCTGGCTTTTCTGCAATATCATTGACCACTAAATCAACGAATGATTCTACTTGCGGCAATTGCAACATGCTGGAGTCATAACTCAAATAAGTTGAACGCACTAATGGATGTGTTTCAATATCAACTTGTTCAAAATCAAAACGCTTCGGATCTAAATCTTTAATCATAATTTCCGGCAGCACCGTCACACCGACACCGCCAACAAGCATTTCTTTACATGTAGCAACTTGGTCTACAGATATCATTGCATGATAATCTTTGCCTAAGTTGCGGCCATACCATTCTTTGATTTGATTAATATAAATCGGGTCTGCTTGAAACTCGATAAATGGTAATTCTGGTGCTTGGTCTCTCTTGCCTTTGGGGTAAATAAAGAAATGTTTGTCATTGAATAAGTATTGGTTGTTCAAATTTAAAATTTTACTGCCGCGGATAATCATAATGTGATAGTCTCGATGATGTGCTTTTATATGATCACTGGAACCCACGCGTACTTGAATTTCTACATTCGGATACTTATCGTTATAATGACTCAGCACTTCAGGCAGCAATGTTTGACCTATCAATGAAGAGCACCCTATAGAGATTGTGCCGTTGACTTCTCCCATATGGGCTTGCATCTTATCAAAGAACAAACGCTCGCGTTTCAGCATATCTCTGGCATGTTCTATGACCATTGCGCCCTCAGTCGTAGTAATCAGCTGCTTTTTGGTACGTATAAAGATATCCACTCCAAATGCATTCTCTATCGCTTTTAATCGCTGTGTTACAGCAGGTTGAGAAATATATAAAATCTCAGCTGCTTTACGCAATGTACGCGTTTCGTCTAACGTGATTAACAATCGGTAATCCTCAATCTTCACACTTTATCCTCCTAGATACTTCAATCCATTTCTAATAAATAAAACCATGCGGCAGTCAATCTGACAGCATGGCACCTTTCATACAAACATCTTTTGTACATGACATGCAGCGTGATAACCAGCTCATGATTTGTCGCGGTGATGATGCGTCGTATGTTTATCGTTTAAATATTTATGTTTAATCTTATTATAGCAATACATAATATTTTCTTGCATACTCGCAAAGTCATGATCGATTTTCATCATCAATTGATGCGCGATAATGTATGCTTCATGATATTGTTTCTTCGAAATCTGCTTTGTCTCTAATGCACGTAATAAGTCATCTTCATCAACCAACTCATATTCTCCGTTAGGCAGCACAATGATGTCTAGACATAAGTCCACTGTACGTGCTTTGCCCTTTTGTGTAATATTCTTGATGTTGATATCAAAATAATATTCAAGCGGGTTGCCTTTTTCATCTAGCATCACTGTTATACTGTAGCGTTTCTTATCGGGAACGATCTGAAGCCACTGATAGTTGTTATCTGCGACAACAATCGTCTGTCCCACGACTGAAACCTTTAAAGGTTCCTTTACTTTCTTCATTGTGATTAGACCAATGATTCCTTTGAATTTATTATTATTCACCTTAACTTCAGTATAATCTCTTTCAATCAGACGACGCCAGTGACGTTTATCGATGTATTTTACTTTCACAGTCACCAACTCCTTGACATTATTATATAAAACTGTCACATACATGTCACTCAATGTTTGATATTCTTTACATTATTGCAATAAGAAGCACACCTTTTACACATTAATAAGCGATAGTGCCTTCCCTTTGTTTTTCCCCGCAATATAAAAATACCGTACTTATTTGACATAAGTACGGCTGCATAAAAACATAAGGCTGCCCCATTTGCAGCCTTAGTGTTAACTCGTTTTAATTTTTCCAAGGAAGAAACTGTCGACTGCACTTAAGTTTCCTCTCCAAGTAATTTTACCGCTGGAAGGCGTCGGCTTGCTGTCTCCTAAAAAGATACTGACATCTTTTAAATGGATATAGTTCGCTTCGCCGTCAGATGACTCAGCTGCTTCGCTTGCTCCGGCAAGTTCTTCGCTGAATTCTTTAGAACGTTTATTTCCGCCTTTAAAATACTTGCTTTGTGTTTCAAAGTACTCTGATGCTGAAATCAATGTCCCTGTAACAATCGCACCGTTAATCATGAGTGTAATATCCAATGAAAAGTCATCTTGATTTGCGGCTTGTACAAAGGACTCTAATACATCATCTTTAGCAGAATTACTACTCATTTTAATCACCCCTCTTTGTTTTATTTAAGAATTGTGGGTATCATCATTACTTTCTAACCACGTTTTAGTTTCTTCTTCAGTTTTCTCTTTTTGCTTTTTTTGGGTTTGAGCCCTTTTTGTTTTCCTAGTACTTTTTTCGGGCTTTTGTTTTTGCTTTTCTTTTTCATTTTCTTGAGACGTTTTTTCAGATCTTTTTTCATCTTCTTTAGTTTTTTCTGATTGCTCTTTTTCATCCTTATCATCCTTTTTGAACATTCTAGAAGTTGAATTTCTTAATCTTTTAATCCTATTCTTTGCGGAAAGATTAAGTTTAGAACCTCTTTGCTTAAGCGTTTGTTTTTCTTCTGAAGCAGCTTCAGAAGTTGTCGCTTCCTTTTTTCCGGCATCATCTGCCTTCGACTGCTTTTTTGCTGTACTCCCTGTACTTTTCTTTCTGCTTGAAGCAGATGTCTTCCTTGCCGGCTGCTTTCTTCTTGAAGATGTTTTCTTAGTTGCGGATGGTTTCTCCTCTTCTGAAACCTCAGACTCATCTGACTGCTTTGCTTCAGAAGCTTTTGTACTGTTAGATGTTCTCTTTCTTGGTGGCTTTCTATTAGCAGCAGAACCACGCTTAGATTTAGAAACTACCGCTTCTTTCTCATCCTTATCTTCTGCATCATCTGCTTTCTCTGATGACGCTATATCTTCCTCAGTTTTACCCTCTGATTTTTCATCGTTGTCTGATTGTTTTTCCTCTTGATCAGAATCAGTAGACTTTGAGTCTTTCTCTTCTGTTGCTTTTTTAGAATCAGGTGTTTCTGACTTAGCATCTTCATCTTTTGACGCTTCAGACTCTGAATCATCTTTGTCTAACTCGTCTTTTGATTGTTCACTTTCTTCTTTGTCATCAGATTCTTCTTTGTCAGTTCCGTCCCCTGATTTTGATGAGTCATCTTTTGAATCCTCTTCAGATTCAGTATCTTCTTGTTTAGAATCAGGTGTTTTCGAAGACGTGTCATCATCGGATTTAACATCTTCATCTGAAGTATCTTCAGCTTCTTTTTCATCCTTATCTTCTGGAACGTCTGTTTTCTCTGATGACACCTTATCTTCATCAGTTTTATCCTCTGATTTCTCATCGTTGTCTGATTGTTTATCCCCTTGATCAGAATCAGATACTTTTGAATCCTTATCTTCTGTCTCTTCTTTATCATCAGATTCTTCTTTGTAAGACTCGTCCTCTGATTTTGATGATTCAGTTTTAGAATCCTCTTCAGAATCTTCATCTTGTTCAGAATCAGGAGCTTTTGAAGACGTGTCATCTTCTGATTTTGTATTTTCATCTTTTGACGCTTCAGACTCTGAATCATCTTTGTCCAACTCATCTTCTGATTGAGCACTCTCTTCTTTTTCATCAGATTCATCTTCTTCGTCAGACTCGTCTTCTTCTAACTCATCTTCAGATTGAGTACTTTCCTCTTCATCATCTGATTCACTTTCTCCTGTGTCTTCTTCTGGTTCTTCTTCTGATGATGGTTCTTCTTCATCAGGTTCTGTTTCTTTTGTGTCATCATCATGATCTAAAGAGGTTTCATTGGATGATTCGTTTTCTGATGTTTCCTGATCTGAGTTTTCGTCTTCTTCATCTGATTCTGTTGCTTCGTCTGAATCTGTTTCTTCTTCTGTTGTTTCTTCTCTGCTTGTGTCTTCTTCATCTTCTGTGTCTGTGTCGTCATCTGCGACGAGTTCATTTTCATGAGTGTCTTCATCAGATTCATCTACATAAAGCTTGTCTTCTTTGTGGAATGGGTTGAGTTTAGAAAGCAGTTTTTTGCGACAGCTTGGTGCTGACAGATAACCGACTGAGGCGCCGACAAGTGTTCCTGCAATCGTTTGTGTAAGTGTCCGTTCACGCTGTTTTTGCTTTTGCAGTTTTTTCTTTAGTTTCTTTTTCGACTTTTTACTCATGCTTATCCTCTCCATCTCGCTGCTTGTCAGATGATGAATTTTCTAATTGAGCTTTGTTGCTTTCGTTGAGTTTGTTTTCTAATTCTTCAACTCTCTTTTGAAGTGCCTCATTTTCATCATCGCGTTTTTTAGCAAATTCTGTTGCTCTAGAAGTGAGATAAGGATCTGTTTCCCACCAATCTAGGCCGATTTCTTTAGCTTTATCGACTGATGCAACAATTAAACGGATTTTGATAGATAGTAATTCAACATCTCCGATACCGACTCTGATATCACCAGCAATAACGACACCTTTATCTAATACTTTCTCTAATACATCGACTAAGTTACTCGTTCCGTTTGAAGCAGGAGGCAGTTGTTCATTTGCCATAACTTATTCTCACTCCCTTGTTATCATTCGAATATGACATCATTACATCAATCTTCCTAATGGACCTAGGTCAATGTTTAAGTCTTCATCATCTAAACCGAAAACTTCTTTCAGCTCTTCCATTTTTTCTTCTAAGTCCATTAAGGCGATACCTAAGTCCTCGATTTGTTCTTCTGTCAGTGTGCCGCCTTCTACACGTCTGATAGCGTGGCGTTCGACAATTTCTCTTAACAGCTCGATGACTGTCATCACTAATTGCGCTAATCCATCTTCAGCATCATCTTGTCCTATATTAATACGTGCATTATTCTGATTGATCTGTGGCATCTAGAAGTTCCCTCCTTTGTTTTTCGAATTCGTCAGATGTGATATCGTGCCGGTTATTTTCGTAAGACTGAACCAACGTTTCAACAGAAGAAATCAAAATGCGCAAGTCTAAATAAACCAAATCAATACCAGCAATGGAGATGATTAAGTCACCTCTGATTGCGACACCTTTATCCAAAATGACATCTAAAACATCTATGAGCCCAACTTCTTTATTTTCTATGGTTTCTCTTGTTGACGGCATCTACATACACCTCACAATTAATTAAAGCTAGAAAAATGGTATGCAGGCCAAGGGCCTGTTGCTTCTATACGCCAACCTTCTTCTGGCAGTTCGTTTTTTTCATTATCGATAATCTCTAAGAACGCATCAACTTTGTCTTTTGGTAAAAGATAGACACTGTTGTAAACCATTTCTTCTTTTAATCCGGTCACATCTCTTCCCCAATTCTTCTTAATAGAGTAATCTACTGCTAATGCTTTGATTTTTTGATGCAATGCTTCTCCGACACGGTCTTTCTCGTTTTCAAGTTCTGTATCTACGAACGTATCGATTTTTTTCTCCGCAAAGAAACGTTTGCCTTTTGACATACCATCGAGTTCGCGGCGTTTTTCTTCAACATTTTTATTATGCTTGCTGATTTCCTTTTTCAACTTGTTGTCATCTGTATAAAGTTTCAATGTCCATTCTTCTTTGTCTTGCAAGAAATCGAATGTCGCATTGATTTTTTCTTCAACATCTTGAATTGTGGATTTTAAGCTGTCTTTTGTTTTATAAATCGTACAGAATTTCAACGGAATCAGCGTATAGTTCTGGTAGAGCGTTTCAATCGTTTCATGATGGTGAAAGGCTTTTTCTTGAAGCCATTCCATGTCATTATCGATTTTATCTTCAATTACGGATTCAGAGTATTCATCACCATCTAAATCACAAACAATACTAGTAATGTTGTCATCAATCGGTACAGTGTATAAACTGCCCTTTTTATCAAAACCTGTTAAAGAAGGTAGTTCGGTGTCTTCAAGTTCCGATGCTGGAACAAGTGCATACAAATATAACAAATTCCCCATTATCTATTCATCTTCCTTCTGTTCAATCATTGCTTCAACTTCTTCAATTTCTTTTTGTTTGGCAGTTTCGTAGCGTGCAAGCAGCTCTGCTTCCTTCTCTTTATATACATCTTCTGGAATTTCGCCTAATTCCATCATCATCTGAAGTTGGATGAGTTTTTGTTCAATTGTCGGAAGGTCATAGAGTTCCTTGTCTGCCTCTTCTTTGACTTTTTTAGCGATGGCCGTCAAAGTTTTGATTGAGCCGTATATCAACATTTACATCCCTCATTCAATGTTAAGACGGATATTCACAAAGTTATACGCTGCCCATGGTCCTGTATATTTGAAATCAACTTTGTCTTTCCATTCTTCATGAAGTTGATTGACCTTATCATCAAATGCTTGATCATGTTCGCTGTCGACAAGAAATGCTGCGTTTAACAACATTTTCTCGCTTTGCGGTTCATTAGATTTAGCAGCCGTACTGATATTTGCGAGCGGTTGATAAATATCCTCTTCGATTTTTTGTGTTAATGCTTTGAATACATTTTGCGTAGCTGAACCGAGCTTAATACGGTCGTAATAGCCTGCATCTTCTGATTTGCCTTTGACAGATTCGGCCATTTTTTGAAGTTCCGGATCATCTTTTACTATTGATTCCAGCCATTCTTGTTTGCCGATTACTTTTAATCCGAGTTCGAATTTGCCTTTAATTTCTGGGAATAATGTTTCGAATTGGGGATAAAGCTTTTCAAGCAATACTTTCACATCATCTTTAGATTTAAAGACATTCCCAAAACTGATAGGGATGACTGCATCTTTTTCTTTCATGACTGTAGATACTACCGTTTGATGCATAATCAAGTTTTCTTTCTTTGGTGCATATATTTTCATAGGAACAACTGCAGCAACAATCGCTGCATCCTTATATCTGATAGTGAAGAGTTCTCTTTCCTCACCTTCAACTTCTACTGTTCCAAAATCATCATTGCGATCTGTTTGTGTACCGCAAAAAACATAAACGCCTGTATCTTCTTGTGCCATATGCGTAGCTCCTTTGATTGTATCTATTGTTTAATCCTTATAAGCTTATGATTAATTATTATCAACTTTACTTCTGTAGCGGATGCCCTCACGTTTAAATGACGTGACTTCTCCATCTTTATCAAGTTCTACATGATACGTTCCTAACATTTCATCTTTTGCATAACGTTTCATATACTCTTTCTCTTCAATCACTTCAACAGTTGCTATCCATCCGCCTTCATCACTTTCGCTTTTTTCAACTGATGTGATTTTAAATGGCGGTGCAACGTTTTCATTGAAAAACTCAGTGATTTTATTTAAAAGTTCTTTGATAGCCATGTTTATCCTCCATATATGCAAATAGTAAGAGATGACGACAAACTCTCATAGTTGCCGCCTCTCTGGAATTTGATTCAGTTATTAAACGCTATATGACGATTCTTTCTTTTCTTTCTTGTCTTCGTCATCTGATTGGCTTTGCTGCTCGATTTGCTGTTGTTCATTGTTATCTGCTGTAAGTCTTTCAGGTGTTTGACCTGGCAGACCTTCTTCTTCAACATCGTCTCTTAATAAGCCGACTGCTTCAGCATATCTTAACCAAGTATCCACACTTGCAATAACTACTCTTGCTTCAATTGTTAAGATTTCGATACCTACGACTGAAACTCTCACAAATGCGTCAATTACAATACCTTTATCTAATATACGGTCGATTACCTCTGCTAAACTTGAAGTATCTGCGCTTCTTTGTACACTCATACTATTTAATCCCCTCTCAAATTTGTATTTTTATCAATACTTTTAATTGTCAGTTAACAACGATTTATTGTGTTGCAAACCTTTGACTTCGCTTGACTTTTTAATATCTGCTGCGCTTTTGATTTTGGAAACGCCTTTGATGTCTCTGTAACTCTTGATGTCTTGAACACCTTTGACTTTTTTCTTGCTGCTGCCTGAATCGTTGGTGTTGATTTTATCTTGAAAGGCTTCCCCAGCCTCTTTTACTTTTCCTAATTTATCGCGTGTCTTGAGCAAAGCACCTTGGATTTTATCCGTTGCTTCATCCGCAACTTCGGGTACAACTTCTTGGTTTTTCTCTTTCACTTGCTGTAACTTTCCTGCTGCTTGATCCGCCTTCGTTTGTACACCATCTTGAATTTTTTCTTCCATCATTTCATTTGCTTTGTCTTTCAACTTGTCTTTAGCTTTGTCTTCAATGGCGTCAGGAGTTTTTTCAATTGCTTTCTTTGCTAATGTTCCTGCTGCTTTTTTTACTAGTTTATTCGGCATCAAAGTCCTCCCTTAACTATGAGGTTTGCCTTTATCATTTACAGTATTAGCAACCACCTTTATATCCGGTATAAACAAAATGATTTTCTTGATGTTTTCTATATAAAAAGTTTTGATTATTTACAATTTTGATTTTACAATAATAATCATTTTCGACAATTACAAACTTTTGTCTCAATACACAAACGGTGTACTTTCATATAAGTAACAATCCTAATATTGTTCAATATGTACAAATCATCAACTATACTTATTTTTTCTTTATTGAACACCTTATAGTATTAGTCGCCTTTCATCTTATGTATTGTTTCAGAGCACAAAAAAAACAGAACCCTTAACATTTGCAGGGTTCTGCTTTTAAGTAAACTATTCATTTAATGATGCTACCGCATAAGATTCAATTACTTGGCTTAAGTGCGGATAGTCTGCTTTTAAAGTTGCTTGATCAAACATTTCAAAATGCTCAAACATGAATCCAGGCTGGCACATACAGCCGACTAATGCATAACCGGACTCATCTTTGATTGAAGATGCAAAAATTGTTCCGGCTGGTACAACATATTGAAGGACTTCTCCTTGTGCAATATTAGGACCGATGTGTACCGCTTCATATTCGCCATTCTTATGAATCATATGAACAGTCAATGTTTGACCATAATGATAATACCAGATTTCATCTGTATCGATACGATGAAAGTGTGAAATATTATCATCAGTCAGTAAAAAATAAATGCTCGTATAAGCTGGGCGCGTTGTTTGCGCTATATGTCGTTCGGCTTGAATAATCTCTTTATAATAGCCACCTTCCGGATGAGGAATTAAATCTAATTCATTCACCCAATCTGCCACTGTTCGCTGCATCATTTAGTCCAAATCCACATTATGGTAAACGTTTTGAACATCTTCTAAATCTTCTAATGCATCGATTAAGCCTTCGAACGTTGCTTTATCTTCATCTGATAATTGGATATCATTTTGAGGCAGCATTTCAAATTCGGCTACTTGGAATTCTTCAATACCGCTTTCTTTCAATGCATCTTGTACTTGTGCAAATTGATCAGGTTCAGAATAAACGATTGTTAAATCGCCGTCTTCTACGACATCACGCACATCTAAGTCTTTTTCCATTAACAGTTCCAAGATGTCATCTGCTGATTTGCCTTCAAATGCGAATGTACCTGTATGTGTGAACATATAAGATACTGAACCGGAAACACCCATGTTTCCGCCGTTTTTACCGAAAGCTGCACGTACGTCTGATGCAGTACGGTTCACATTGTTAGTTAAAGCATCAACGATTAACATAGAGCCGCTAGGACCGAACCCTTCATAACGCAGTTCGTCATAGTTTTCGTCATCTGAGCCCTTCGCTTTATCGATTGCACGGTCAATGATGTTTCTCGGTACATTATATGTTTTTGCACGCTCTAACACTAAACGCAGTGTTTGGTTAGAATCTGGATCAGGTTCACCAGATTTTGCGGCTACATATATTTCTTTACCGAATTTCGCATAAATTCGACTCGTATTTTTGTCTTTTTGGGCTTTTTTCTCTTTGATGTTATTCCATTTACGTCCCATACTTCCATCTCGCTTTCGCTCTCAATTTTTAACATCAACTATTATACATGATTTTTCCTTTAATATATAGTTTTTGCAAACCTAATTCCCAATTTGTGCAGAATTACTTTTAAAACAGGATAAAAAAAGACAGCACTGTTAAACAACAGGCTGCCAAATCCACAATATTATATCTTTCTCTAGTGTGCGATGATGTGATGTAAAATCAACCTAAAAACTTATCAATGTCATCAAGCATTGCATTAAGTTTATCTATGTCTTTGTCATCCATGAAGATGTAAACTTTACGCTCATCAGAATCAGATCTGACTTTGCTGACGCGATCTTGGTTTACAAGCTTGCGGATAGAAGCCAAAACTTTCGTACGGCTGATCTCAAATGAATCTGTAGCAATCTTTAAAAAAGGTTGCATTAACATCTTTTCTTCGGTGCAATTCTCATGAATACAGTTAAGTATAACAAAATCGTTCATGTTGATTTTGTATGTTTTTTCGATGTAACTCGTTAAATCCATATACTTTTTGTATTCTTTGAGCAATTTTTCTAACTTACTTTTTTCAAAGTACACGCCTCCAGAACTTATATCGATATAATACATTCATTATGAATATTTAAAATATGAAAGTCTTTAGTGTTTCCCCACTTTGTCTTTGCAGTTTTTCCAAGTACAGCAAATTAAATTGTACAAAATATACATACCCTTCAAAATGTTCTGCTCAATCTTTCATTTTATACAAAGAAATCACCTGCAGTGAATTGTAGTTAACTTCAACACTAAGAAAGTCCTGGTTAAAATCATGCTCGAAAACATCAAAATTCGGAACATTGACGCTTTCAATTTTTTCTTTCAGATGTTCTGACCATTGATACGTATTAAGCAGAGACGGTGAAATAATCTGATTGATATTACCATACTGATAATCCGTAATTTCACGCGTAACAAGATAATTCTTTCTTAAAGAAACATCTTTAAAACCTAAATCAAAACGATGGCTGCTTTGTTCTGTTTCATGGACTTCATTTTCAATGATTCTCCAGTCATAGACAATGATACTGAGACGTTCATCGTCCTTACTCACTAAACACGCCTCATTTTCATAGAAATAATACGTTTCAAAATCCGACAATTGCTGATATAAGAAATACAGTGTTGATTTAAATCCGTTTCTATCAAATAGATATGCCGCATTATTATGTGTCTGCTTATACAAATCTACCCCGATACCTGAAAACACTTCATAAAACTGCATATACATATACATCATCAATGGTGTACTGTCTAACAAACTCATATTCTCATTAAACAGCTCTCGATTCGGTATATTAACAAGAATATATTTGCGTTCTTCTAGATGAACTTGATCCATGACAGCTTTAAGCGGTGCTAAATTTGCAATTTGTTTCATCGGTATATTTTGATAAGACTTCTCTAAATAAGGATACTTCAACTTTTCATTATCAATAATGTAATAGTCAAAGTTAACACGCTTCATGGGCAGTTCTAATGATTTAAACTTTTCCAGATCATTGAAGAGTTTGCTGATTTCCAAGTTGAATTTAACATTGAATCCTAATTCTTTAAGCCGCATTTTTTGAATATAAATGTCTTTTAAAGATTCATTGTGCAAACTAAACGTAAATGAAATGTTCGACCCTTCAGATCTTAATGCTTCATATGCTGGATGTCCTGTAAAGACCTCTGATTGCAGCAGCGCTTGCTTCATATAATAAATGTCATCTTTAGAATTAATGGTGAATGCTACACGAATTTGATTGTTATGCATGGTATCTAATAGTGCTGTAAGTTCCTCATCACTGAATGCTTGATGAATCTCTGGAATACTGATATTGATTAAGAACATAACTTCCTTGTCAAATTCCATAATCTGCTTATTTCTCTTTTTAACCATGGCTTGTTTCAATTCTTCAAGCGTATGAATTTGAATCGTCATCACAAATGGATGTGTTGGTTTATAGAAAGCATCCGAATCGTCGATATAAACTATGTTTTGTTTATCTTCTTTCCAATTCGAGAGTAATTCATCGACTTTCTCTATATAGAACTGCTTTCCTTGATTACTTAACTCAGATTCATGGTCTTTCACTATGTAACACATGTTTTTGCTTACTTTAGACTTATGTCTGTAATCATTAGGTGTTGTTTCTAAATGCTGCTTAAACTTCCTTGAAAATACACTGAAACTGCTGAAACCTACTTTTTGCGAAATTTCACTTATTTTCATTTTTGTTGAGACAAGCAATTCCATAGAAAGTCCGATACGCAATGTTTCAATGTAATTTCTGAATCCCATATTAAAGATTTTTTGGAAGTGTGATGAGAGCGATGTAGGTGAGGTATAAATCTCTTTAGCAACTGTCTCTAAAGTGATTTTTTCATCAATATGCTTATGAATATATTCGACGATTTTTTATCGCGATTATTCAAAGAGGCCAATAAATGATGCGACACATGTTGCAATTCAACACTGGCTTCATTAATTAATATATCGCAAATTTCGCCCACATATTGATTGATGTTATCTTCGGAAAGCGTACCTTCTAAGTACTTCTTCAATAAAATAAGCATTGCTTTTTCAACATGTTTATTTGACTGAATCAATTGCGCATTGAATGCATAATTAAAAAAAGGCAAACCCTTTTTCTAAAAACCAATCACTCGCAATGTACAGCATCATCATTTTATCATTGTTCTTAACCTGAAAGACTTCGCTATGATTGATAATGCAAATACAGTCTTCAACTGTATCAGTATGGGTTGAGTGTTGGATTTCTGCTGTGCTATTTATAGGCCAAAGTAATAAAAGTCCATCATAACAACGATTGACAGGTAAGTTTTGGGCTGTATACAGATCAATAATACTACTTCTCATTCAAATAACCTTTAATAAAATAAACTTGTTCATAATCACAATGATACATATTCTCTTTATTTTATTTCCTTCCTTGTAATTTCTCCAGGACTATACTATACAAATTTAGCACATAATGGAATTAGACAAAAATGTTAATTTTTAATACTATTTTTATGTTGTTTCAAATTACGTAACGCATAACTGTATCGCATTAACTATAATAGTTTGTTAAAAAATCAAACAGATATAATTAAGGACCGGAACATATAACAATACTGTTCCAGTCCTCTGTGTTGTCAGTCTCTAAACCGATTGGCTAAACTTAGTATATTAATAATAATGTTTAATAAATTGACGAATAAGTTAAAGCCCATTTCACTCGGTGTAAACTGTCCCCGTTTCAGTCGGTTAAAATCATACAAGGTATAAAGTAAGAAAAGCCCTACTGCGGCAACATTAATAATCGTATAGAAGATCGGATTGTGAATAAAGAATCCGATTAATGTAGCAACAAGCAGTGCCACTAAAACTACAAATAAATACTTGCCGAGGCTTGAAGCATTTTGTACAAAGAAATACCCTACAATACCGAATGCTGCGAAAGCACCTACTGCAAGAGCGACGTTCTTATAAAACAGTGCTGGACCTAAATTATGCATATACGTCGCAAATGCTGCATAAGCCAGCAAACCAATCATCACTGCATATATATTTGAAATAATAAAACCGAATTTACGCGAACGATTAATAAAGAGCGAAATCAATATCAACACAGTTAAACCAATCGAAAGCGGTCTTCTCCATGTATCAGGTAAGAACTGGCCAAAATAAGTACCGATTCCGAAAATAATCCAAAAGTACATAAAATAAAGCCATACTTTTGCATAAGCACTTGATTTTGAAACAGTATGTGCTGAATGAACCATATTGTTCAACTCCCTCATTGGTACGACTTAATAATTATTCTGTCATATAAGTATATCAAAATTCCAATTTAAACATAAATGATTTCCTATGTTTCGAAAGATGTTCATAATTTTATTACAAACATTACGTTACCTCTTTCACAAACTTTTCTGCTTCACCGTTCAACCCTGATTGTATTACGGCTTTTGATATTTATAATTCTTTTCATCTTTTATTAAAAAATATTACAAGAACGTAACAATACACAAATCCGAGATTATTTCTGATAAGATGTGGAAGTATAGAAATGTTGATTAATATCAAAGTTACATAGGAAATCAAATGCATAAGTCAATAAAGAACCAATGATAGAGGAGGAATCTCTTTTGAAAAAGTTAGCAGTTACATTCTCAGTTGCGACAGGCGCTGCCTTAGCACTTACGCATCAAGATGCTGATGCTTCGACACAACACACAGTTCAAGCTGGTGAATCACTTTGGTCTATCTCAGATCAATACGGTGTTTCTATTGATAGTATCAAGCAAGACAATAACTTATCGAACAATATGGTATTCCCTGGACAAGTCATTACAGTCAACGGCAGCAGCCAAGGTTCAAACAGCGGCGCTAGCGTTAATGTTTCAACAGGCCAAGGCGGCGTACATAATGTACAAGCTGGTGAATCTTTAGGTATTATTGCAAGTCAATATGGTACTTCTGCTGAAGCAATTATGTCAGCTAACAACTTAAATGGTTACCTTATCCATCCTGGTCAGCAACTGACTATTCCAAGTTCCGGCGGTACTGGCGGCGGCGGTACACCAACAGCACCAACGACAAATCAATCACCGACATTCAATCATGCTAACTTATATGACTGGGGTCAATGTACTTGGCATGTATTCAATCGTCGTGCTGAAACAGGCCAACCAATCAGTACATATTGGTGGAACGCAGATCATTGGGCAGCTAATGCACAAGCGGATGGTTATACAGTCAACAACACACCTCAAGCAGGTTCAATTATGCAAAACTATGAAGGCCCGATTGGACACGTAGCTTATGTAGAACAAGTGAATGGTGACGGAAGTATTTTAATTTCAGAAATGAACTTCAATACACCTCCAGGTGTGGTAGATTACCGTACAATTCCAGCTTCAATGGCTTCAAGCTACAATTACATTCATTAATCTTTAACACATACACGAAAGGCGATGGAACCCCCATCGCCTTTTTCATATACACATATACATTGAAAAACGGACAATCATTCACAAATCGAAGATTGTCCGTTCTTTATTTCGCACTGTTTGCCTCTAAGCTAAACAGATTTATATTGTAATTAAGTATGTGTGCATTGCATTATAAGAAAATATTCATAATCCAGTAAATGATTGCTGCGACAATTGCAGAAATCGGTAATGTGATTACCCAAGTCACAATCATACGTTGTGCTGTATTCCATTTAACACCTTTTGCACGGTTAGAAGCCCCTACACCAAGGATAGATGAAGATACAACGTGAGTTGTAGATAGTGGGAAATGCAATGAAGATGCCACGAAGATTGTTAATGCTGAAGATAAATCCGCAGCAGCACCGTTAGCCGGGCGAATCTTCATAATGTTGCCGCCGACAGTTTTGATGATTTTCCAACCACCTACTGCAGTACCAAGACCCATTGCGGCAGCACAGGCAACTTTAACCCATAATTGCGGTTCTACGTTATTACCATTTTGCAAGTTAGCAACAATTAACGCTAATGTAATGATACCCATTGATTTTTGGGCATCGTTTGTACCGTGTGAGAATGATTGCAATGCCGCAGTAAAGATTTGGAATATTCTAAAGTTGCGGTTGCTTTTCGTTAAGTTTGCGTTTTTGAAAACTACTTTGATAAATGAATAAATCAAGAAACCTACACAAAACGCAATTAACGGTGACACGATTAATACAATAATAATTTTTGTGAAACCTTGGAAATGCAAGACTGTAAATGAACCTTGCGATGCTACAGCTGCACCAGCAATAGATCCGATTAATGCGTGTGATGAAGAACTTGGGATACCGAAGTACCATGTTAACAAGTTCCAGAAAATCGCCGCAAAAATCGCTGCTAATACAACAACTAAGCCATTCGTCAATTTAAATGGATCGACGATATCTTTCGTAATTGTTCCTGCTACACCTGTAAATGTCAAAGCACCGATAAAGTTCATAATCGCTGCTAAAAAGATTGCACGTCTTGGCGTTAATGCTCTAGTCGACACTGCAGTAGCTACCGCATTCGCTGTATCGTGGAAGCCGTTAATAAAGTCGAACACCAATGAAAAAATAACGATAGCTACAGTGATAATTATAATATAATCCATTTAAATTACTCCTTAGCTATTTTTCATGATAATTGTTTCGAAATTATTTGCTACTGCTTGGCATTTATCCGCAACGTTTTCCAAGCTTTCATAGATATCTTTGATTTTAATCAATGTGATTGGATCTGTTTCGCTGTTGAAGATGTGCTTAATAGATTGTCTTAACACTCCATCACAGTTTGTTTCGAATTCTTTAATATTAATTGAATGAATACGCATATGAGAAAGTTTTTTCTCTACTAATAAACCAATAGCAAGTTTCATTTCTGCTACTGCTTTTTGAATGTTATCAACGAATTCTGCCATGTACTCATCTGAATATTCAATTGAATACATTTCAAACATCGCAGATGTTTCTTCCATTGCATCTAATACATCGTCAATTGCATTACATAAAGATAAAATATCTTCACGTTCGATTGGGGTAATGAAAGTTTGGTTCAAGTCAGAAATAACTTGATGCATTAAGTCATCACCGTGTGACTCATATGTTTTGATATTATCAGAATAAGCTTTCAAATCTAGATGTGTGTTAAAGTCCATTTTTCCAAACTCAATGGCTGCGCGATCTAAATTGAACACCATTTCCTCCAATTTAACCATGAACTTATCCTTTTTCTTATTAAACATTTTGAAAATCCTCCATTTTCAGCGATTGCTTTTCAATCACATTTCGTAAATTTGAAACTCAAAAGTATATAGTTGTAAAAAGTAATCTTTTTTTACTTTCGAAACTAATATGTATGTCATCTTCACACTAGCTTCAAATAAAATTTACCTTCCTAAAAAGAAAATAGCATAAAATTTACACTACTACAATTATATTTACAAAATCTTAACAATTGAACATAATTGTAATGTACGATTACTGTAATAAAATCAGTAT
Source organism: Staphylococcus sp. IVB6181 (assembly GCF_025561445.1). Taxonomy (NCBI): domain Bacteria; kingdom Bacillati; phylum Bacillota; class Bacilli; order Caryophanales; family Staphylococcaceae; genus Staphylococcus; species Staphylococcus sp. IVB6181. The sequence goes on from NZ_CP095096.1 coordinate 2,405,766, forward strand.
CCTATATAAAATTTCACCTTGATTGTTAAGCATCCCACTAAAGTTTTTACCTAACTTCCTTATTTTCACACATTTTCAGCACAAAAAATACTCCGAAAACCAAATAATTTTAGTTTCCAGAGTACATTTACATTCATAGTGTTAAATCGATTGTTTTATTGTACGTTTCATATGCACGTACGCACTCACCGCAAAACCAGCATAAATCATTGTGTAAATTGCCATCACTGCAAAGACTGGCGAGTGATCAGTTGACCCCATTAATTTTAAGAAGGACCATGATGCAAAATACGCATGCAATAATCCAACAACCAGCGGCAAACCGAAATTAAACAATACTTTCAGTTTCAAGCCTTTGCGCATATCATATTGCGTAAATCCAAGTTTGCGCAGTACTTTGAAATGATCGATTTCGTCTGTGGTTTCATCCATTTGTTTAATATAGATGATGCAACCTGCAGCCATTAAAAAGGCGATGCCTAAGAATGATGTGACGAATAAGAAAATACCGCTGAAGTTTCTGAAGTCCTTAGCCGCTTCTTCTCTCGTTTCATAATGCGGCAATGTTTTGTGCAGTAATTTTGTTGCTTCGTCCATTTTGGAATCATCTGTTATTGTGAAACCGTATTGTTGGGCAACACTATCCTTTTCAAACTGCCCTTTCTCTTTTAACAGCTGATAATCTTCATCATCTATAATTAATAATGGACCGCCGCGCAATGTCACTAAACTAAAGCGAATATCTGTATCTGAACGCTGTACATTCAATCGCAGTAATTTGTTTTGCTGCTTATCTTTAAATTCAACATAAGATTTGTCTGTAATCGGCTTTAAAAATTGTCCCGTACCAAACGGATGTGCTAATTTAGCCGAATGATCAGACAGGCTCGCATCTTTAACATATTTATCACTTGTAACACGCATGCCCATCATACTGCCGATACGGCTTTCATACAAGTTGCTGCTTTCACCTTTGAACATAGTCAGCTCTTTATAATTCAAATCGAAAGGAATGTCATGTGATTTTAATGTCTCTTGATAGCGATCAGCATCCTTTTTGCTTTGCATTGTAATATCATACGGTGCACGCAAATTCACTTGTTCTTGTTCTAATTTGACGGTAACAGCCGCAAAGCACAGGATAGTTACCGTAATCGCTGAAATCACTGCGATAATCGTCAGCGATAACGCATTTTTCTTCATGCGATGCATAATCGATGCTGTAAAGATGACATCGTTGATGGTCACATTGCCTTTCTTTCTTTTCTTGAGTGTTTTGAATAACAGCGATACTGTACTTCTAAAGAATAAGTACGCACCGACGATAGTTAATAATAAGATAAGATATGGCGTAACGAGACTGATTAATAACTTCGTATTGAGTGCCATAAGATATCCTGAAACAATCATACCTAGTCCTAAAACACCGCTGATAAATTCTAACACTTTAATTTTGTTCGTTTTAGCATCCGTAGTTTGACGTGTCTGCATCAATTTTAAAATCGAACGGCGTTGAATAAAAATAGTATTCTGCAAAATTATCAAGATGTAAGCTAATAACAACATCAGTGATGTAGCAGTAAAGGCTTGCATACTAAAGTGCAGATGGATGCTCATATCCATATCCATCAGTTTCATACATATCAAAAGCAGTAGTCTTGAACCGATTAAACCTGCAATCATACCTACGGCACCTGTAATAAGGAATATCGCAATTTGTTCCAACATCGACATACGGATAATATTACCTTTGGTCAAACCGATTAATTGATATAGGCCCAGCTCCTTATCGCGTTGTTTTATAAACAGCTGATTCACATAGAGCAGGAATACTATAATGATAATGAAGAGAAAGGTACTTCCGATGCTCGCACCTTTTTGAATAAATACTGTTGCTTCTTTGTTGTTGATGGTATCTGTATACTTTAAAGTCACAAAGCTGAAATATAAGGCAATACTCATAATTAATGAAAATAAGTATAAGCCGTAATGTCTGATATTTTGTCTCAGGTTCTTGAATACAATATGCTTAAAGCTCATATTGAACACCGCCCAAGACACTTTGTGCTTGAATGATTTCTTTATAGAACGCCTGTTTTGTACGTTCGCCTTGATATAATTCAGAATGAATTTGTCCATCTTTCAGCATAATGACACGGTTAGAATAACTTGCTGCGGCAGGATCATGTGTCACCATTAAAATCGTTGTATTAAAACGTTCATTCATTGATTTTAAACGGCGCAATAAATCTTGCGCACTTTTAGAATCTAATGCCCCTGTCGGCTCATCCGCAAAGATAATTGCAGGTCTTGTTATAAATGCACGTGCTGCTGAAACACGCTGCTTTTGACCTCCTGAAATCTCTGAAGGATATTTATGTGCGATTTCTGTAATACCTAATGCTTCGACAACCTCATTAAAACGTACTTCCGCATCTTTTTTAGACAGCTTTTGAATCGATAGCGGCAGCATAATATTTTCTTTAACCGTTAAAGTATCAAGCAGATTGTAATCTTGGAAAATAAATCCGATTTCTTTCTTGCGTACTTCAGACAAAGCTTTATTACTTAACTTCTGAAGTTGATGTCCATTCAACTCAACTGATCCTTGTGTAATATAATCAATTGAACTTAACATATTCAATAATGTCGTTTTACCAGAACCTGATGGCCCCATAATTGAAATAAATTCACCTTTTTCAACTTTAAACGACAAACCCTTAAGCACCTCTTGCGCCACTTGTTTGTTTCCAAATACTTTAGTTAAATTGGATACTGTTAGAATTGCCATTTTGATAGCGCTCCTTTTCTTAACTTATTGTACTTTCAGTGTACGCAACTACTGCTTTTAGGTCGTTGGATTGATGTTACAAAACACAGGCTTAAAGTGACAATATTGTCACTTCAGACATACGTGACAATATTTCATTTTGTTTTGGAAAAACAAAAGTCACTGTTGTCCCTTTATTGACTGTTGAATCTACCTCTACTTGAATCTGAAGTGCATCTTTAATTTGGTCCACTAAATATAAACCGATACCTGAAGAAGTCGTTTCGTGACGATATTGCGTAGAAGTAAAACCGCGTTCAAAAATCCGCGGCAAATCATTCGTCGCAATCCCGCGTCCAGTATCTGTGATGCTTAAGCACACTTGCTCTTGTGCTTTATAAGCATTGATTGTGATTTCGGTACTTGGATGACTGTATTTCACCGCATTTGAAATCACTTGCCGCAGCATCATTTTGCACCACTTCATATCTGTAAACACTTGAAAATCCGCTTCGAAATCCATATCAAAGCCGATACCGCGCTGCCTGCAGATATTGCGCGTGAGCTGAATTTCTCCTATCACCATTCGTTTCAAGGAGACTTTATCAAAATAGAGGTCTTGCTGCTTCGAATTCAGCCGTGTTAAGTACAGCTGGTTATCCAGCATTTGATTCATACGCGACCATTCGTACAACATTTCATTGCGGCGTGTTTCATCTGTTTCTTGGTCAATTAATAACTGCAGCGCAGTCAGCGGTGTTTTAATTTCATGCACAAACTCCGTTAAGCTTTGTTCGTGTGCATTCAATTGAATGGCTTGTTCCGATACAATGTGCTTTTGACGCTGAATCATCGTATACAGATAATCCAGTACTTCACTCTCCATCGGTGTATTTGCTGCTTCTTTATGTTTTAACTCCTCAATCTCTCGCATCTCTGACAGCTGCTTATTAAATGCTGTTTCATAAAAGTAAGCAAAGATTAAGAACACCAGTGTAAATATCAGATTGCATAAAATCACATAGCCTACCGAACCAAGTGATAAATCAGGATCCAAATAAGCTAATACAACCAAAAAGACTTGAAAGCCTAAAATAAGCGCCAGCCAATTCAACCGCGACACTAAATAATGATAAATTCTTTTAATCGAAGTCATGTGCCATATATCCTTTGCCGACTCTTGTTTCAATCGCATGCGTTAAACCGAATTCTGCCAGTTTCTTTCTTAAACGATTGATATTCACCGTTAAGGTATTATCGCTGACAAAGGCTTCATCATCCCACAATGCAGTGATAATCGCATCACGGCTGACAATTTGATTGCGGTGCTGTAATAAAATTTCCAGTATCAGCATCTCTGTTTTCGACAAGTGCGCACTTTCACCCTCTCGTTCTAAGACACCTTTTGCCAAATCCACTTGTACATCTCCCCATGTCATCATACGTTTTTCTTCTATATTAAATTGATAAACGCGGCGGTAAATCGCCTTTAACTTTGCAATCAGCACATTGGTATAGAACGGCTTCTGCATAAAATCATCCGCCCCTAATTCCATACTCATCACTTGATCCATCGGATTATCTCTAGCGGATAAGAAGAGTATCGGCACATTCGATTGATTACGAATGGCACGACACCAATAGAAACCATCATATTTCGGCAATTCAACATCCATGATGATAATCTCTGGTTGGATTTCTTTATATTCTTCTAAGACATGGTTAAAGTCTTCTATACCGTATACATGCAAGTCCCAGTGTTCCAATTCTTTCTTTAATTGTTCAAATAAAGATTTATCATCTTCTACCAATAAAATTTTCATGCTTTCACCAGCCTGTATTTATTTCAAAATCATTGCAAAAACATTTCTTTTACATTTCACTGTTTTTCTTTTACACTATTGAATACGTACTACTCTAAAATATATTGTTTTATACACTTTAGATAAGCATTGAACTAAATCAATGCAGTCCGGTACGAATTAGTATATACTCAGTGTAATACTACCTTATAAAATGGAGGGTGTCTATGGAACATACGATTAGAGAAATAAGTATAAATGATGCGGATGATTATATTGTATTGTTGAAAGATATCTACGATGAGTCTAATTACATGCTGTATAGTCCTGGTGAATATGTCCCTTCGCTTTCAAGTGCACTCAAGCAGCTTGAACATTTCATCACTTCTCCATCAAATACCATTTACCTCGCTGAAATCGACGGTATGCTGATTGGGTTTGCAATTGTAACTTCCCGCAAATACGAGCGCACACGTCATGAAACACGCGTACGTATCGGTATACGCGAACAATACCGCAGCAAAGGTGTTGGGCAATCGTTACTAAACGCGGTGGATGCATGGGCATATAACCACAGTATTCGCCGTTTAGAAGCATTAGTTGTTCCTGAAAATGAAACAGCCGTGGATTTATTTAAATCCGCCGGTTATCAAATTGAAGGCGAAATGCGCGATAAATTAAAGATAGATAATAAATTCTACAGTGAATATGTAATGGCTAAATTATTACATTAATACTTTTTCCTAATATGTATCTTTGCATATTAGGTTTTTATTTTGTCTTTTTCATTCACCTCACTATTTATTATTTTATAGCATAAAGAGATATCAGATAAAACACATGCATCTGGTATCTCTTTTCATCTATTACTATTCATTTTTATTAATATGGATTGAGTTGGACAGAGTCCGTCTGTTCATCTTGCTCTTTCATCGTTGTAGAGCTTGTGTTGCGGCTTAAGAAGCGTTGTACTTGTGTCAGGTTCTCTTTAGATTCCGGCAGATTCAAATGGAATTGGTACTGATGTCTGAGTTGATGAGAACCATCATAGAATAAGGTATCTGCAGAAGTGCCTTTTTCATCTAACACTTGTGCAAATTCTTCGTTTTGACTCGCAAACGGATCGGCATCGCCTACAGATAAGAATGTCGGCGGATAATTTTTAGTAACATGCTCAATTGTCGACATTTCCGATAGATCTCTAAACTCAGTTTCCCAATTTTCTGTACCTGTATAACTTCTCATAAATAATTGAATACGCGGGAATTCTGTTTTCTTCACTGTATTCATATTATAGAATCCGCCGAAAAAGATAGCGGCACGAATATTTTCAGGTTTGAAGCGTTGTTTAAAGTCCATTTCTTTTCTTAATTTTTCATCCGTTTGAATCGCTGTATACTGACTGTTTAATTGTGCCCCGGCAGAATCTCCGCCAAAGACCACTTGATTGAAATCAATCGGCAATTCATGCGGGTTTTCTTTAATAAACTTTACAGCTTGATCCATTTGGATTAAAGGTGTCGGATATTTATATTGCGGTGCTAATGCATAATTCACATTCACGACAATGTAACCTTGTTCAGCAATCCTTGAAAGCAGCGGATTTTTATATTGCTTATCACCTGCAATAAAACCGCCGCCATGCATCCAAAAAATTACAGGCAGCTTCACATCTTTATCTAATTCTGCTGGTGTAATAATGTCTAGTTGGCTTTTCGGGTAAGTCTTGCCATATGTAATATTATTAAAGACTTTAACATTGTTATTATTAATTGCGACTTTTTGTTTCATATTTTGTCTATGCTGCTCATCCATATATAATTTCACTCCGATAGCTATGGCAATACATACTAAGACACCGACAACGGCCCCTCCTATCAACCAACGCTTTTTGCGACTGCTCATTTCATTATCATGTCCTCTCTCTGTCATTCTTTGGGCGAGATAATTTTATTTCGCTTTTATTGTACTTGAAATCACAATGTATCTCAAAGACGAAGCAATACTCATTAAAAAAGCGCAGCATCATCTGCTGCGCCATGTTCTACTATTTTCATCCTTATTGTTTTTACAATAAGTTGACCTTCATTTTTGTTTTGCTATATCAAGTAAATTAACAAATTGGGCTTTTATGCGATATGTTGTTCATTTTCTTTCTTACGTTTGAAATACTTAATTAATACGCCGACTACGATTAAGAGTCCGATTACACCCATCATAGGATATAAGAAGTTAATCAGACTTGAGAAGCCTACGAAACTTAATCCGTAACCTACTAACATCATAATCACGATTAAAATATGGTATTTCTTACTGTATGGTGTTGTAAATCTTGCTGCGAATGAATACAGCATACCCAAAATTGTATTGTACATTACGGCTAACATTACAACCGATAACACAATTGTCACAGCTGGGTGAATACCATGTGCTAATTTCAATGTTGGAATAGCCGCGTCTTTAATCGTTGGATACTCAGATTGCAATGCAAATGTGATTAAAGCTAATAGAATCGTATAAACGATACCGCCGAATAATGCGCCGGCACCAGATACTTTTCTTTTACTTGCATCACCGCCGATTGCAACGATAGTACTGAATCCAACTGCGAAAGCTAAACCGCCGTATACAGTACCCCAGAAGATACCTAAGAATGGATTTGCTTTCGGCATTGTCGCGTTGATTTCGTTAAATGGCACTTCACCTTTCACTAAATATGTCCCTGCAATAATAATCACTAAAATGATTAAGAATGGTGTAACAACACCTAATGCACGAACAATTTTGTTGAAGTCCATCAATAATGTAATGTAAATTGCGATAACCATAATCAAGGCACCTAACCATGTAGGTATGCCGTAACTTTCATGGAATGCAGAACCTGCCCCTGCGATCATTGTGACAGAAATTCCGAATAAGAAGAAGACTAAAATATAGTCGATGATCCGTCCTAAGCCTTTCCCAAATAAATAAGACAAAGTCGATTCGTGGTTTTCAGCATCGAAAGCCGTTCCGATTTTCGCTACTTGTCTTCCGATGAATCCTAAGATAATTCCTGAAAGTAATACACCGATATAAGCCCATAAGCCGAACTCGGTGAAGAATTGCATAACTTCTTGACCTGTTGAAAAACCTGCGCCGACGACTACACCGACATAGGCAAAGCCAATTTTTACAGTTTCTTTATTAAACGTCATAATAACGTTAAATACCTCCTCGTGTAATTAAACCAATGCTTGCCAACGTTTTACTTACTATCCATAGCGTTTCTGTCTGAAAAGGCCATTACTTTTTCCATGAAAAGTTTATAGTAACAATAAACTGCCACAAAGCGCAATAGGCGTTCTGTGTAATTGAACAAACACAACAATAAATTACCCTCAACTCGATAGAATTACTCATTAAACTTTGTGAACGTTATCATTAGAAATACTTAAGTATCATTTTTTCTTGCAGAAAAAACTAAAGAGAGCACCTTTTACGGCACTCTCTGTAATGGGTTGATTATTATTTTGCATCACGGTTTTGATTAAGTTCGTCAATGCTGACCACAACGTTATCCATTCGTTTCGCTGTCTGTTTAAGAATATTACGGGCTACGTTATTGTTCGGATCCAGCTTCAAAATCTGTTTAGAAATATCGAAAGCTTTTTTATCAGAAATAACAGGTTCAGGAATTGCATGGAGTAACAACATTTGTAGTAAACTCTTCACTTCTTTGCCCTCAGTGAGTTTTATGGAAGCTTCAGCATGATAATAAGCAGAGTCAAGCGCACCTTCTAATTCGCTTAATGGATAAACCAGCAGCAAGAATGCTAAATCGTGCATTTCGGCAGTTTCTCCATCTTTGATCATATCTAAGATACACGTGTAAAACATGATACTTTCTACTTCATGCGCACTTGAAATGTAATGTTCTTCAAATTCCATAAAATCTGATTCGGACATTAATCGTTTTACTGATTCAAATTCACCGTTTAAGACATGTCGCTTTATTAAATCTTTCATGCCAATGTCCTCCTATAGTTGAACAGATTTTATCTACAATTAACATAATTCTATCATATATTTTCTTGATTTCACATCAATATCTTTCAACCTTATACATATAATTTCAAATACAATCAATTAGAAGGACTTAGTACGATACATCAGATATAAGAAATACGGCGCGCCGATTAAAGCAACGACAATACCTGCAGGAATGCCGGAAGGTTGTAAAACCACTTGACCTACTGTATCAGAAAAGACCAGTAAGAAAGCTCCGATTACAACCGCCAGCGGCATAAATAATTGGTGTCTCGGTCCTACAATCGTCTTCGCAATGTGCGGACCCATTAAACCGATAAAGCTGATGGCGCCGCTGACTGCGACCGCTGCCGATGACAACGCTACGGCCAGCAGTAAAATGACCATGCGAGCACGTCTGACATTCACACCTAAGCCTTGTGCTAATTGTTCGTTGGTATTTAAGATGTTCAGCGTATTAGCTTTCATAAATAAGAACGGTACAATAACTACCAGCCACGGCAGTAATGCGATTACAAATGTCCATTCGTCACCCCAAATATTTCCGGCCAGCCATGTCGCCATAAATTCAGCTTGGTCTTTATCAAATTTTGACATTAAAGTCAGGGAACCGCCGGATAAAGCTGCCGATAAGCCTACACCGACGAGCACCATACTCGCAGGTGTCATGCCGCGTTCTTTAGAATAACTGAAATAGAAAATAACCAGCGCTGTTAAAATACCGCCGATCATACTTAAAATCGGCAATACATAAATAAAGCTGTCCGCATTGACTTGTCCGATAACAATAAACAATGCGATAAAGAAACCGCTGCCCGCATTAATACCAAGGATACCCGGCTCTGCAAGCGGGTTGTTCGTCACACTCTGCATCATTGCACCGCTTAAACTTAAGGCAGCACCTGCAAGAATAGTAATCAGCATTCGCGGCATTCTGAATTCTAATAAAATTAAACTGTCTGTGTATTCACCAAAGCCGAACAGTGTTTTAAAAAATGTACCGATAGACATTTGATATTCGCCTGAAGTCATACTCCAAGCACATGCACACAAAAGCAGTATAATCAAAATCGTCAATGCGATAATTTGTTTGATTCTTAAACTTTTCTCTATCATATCGTGCGCCCTCCTTTTCTAATCAAATAGATAAAGTAAGGCACACCGATAAATGACACGATAGCACCGACAGGTGCATCGCCAAGCATACGCGCTGCAGTATCAGCCAATAGTACTAACAGTGCACCCAATATTGCTGTGACGGGTATGACTTTCGCATAATCTGTACCGATTAAAAAGCGTACAATATGCGGTACAATCAAACCGACAAAGGCAATTTGACCTACCATCGCAACGGCAATACCAGCCAGCAGCATCGTTAAAACCAGACTCAATGCTCGGATAAAACCGACATTTTGTCCTAAGCCTTTCGCAAGACTTTCACCAAGATTTAAGATAGTTAATTGTCTGCTTAATAAAACAATCAATACAATCGTAATCAAGATGACAGGCGCACTCCACTTCAGCTGCGACCATGTAGTACCGGAAACACCGCCCATACTCCAAAAGTTAAGATCTTGGTTTAATTTAAAAGCCAGTGCGATACCTTGGCTTAATGCCGTAAGGAAAGCACTGACTGCAGCACCCGCTAATATAATACGAATCGGATTGAAACCATCTGTACGAGAACGGCCCATCATTAATACAATCGTACCGCCCATGATTGCCCCGATAAAACCAGCAAGCATCAATATACCGAATGCAGCTTGCGGCATGAATGCATAGGTTAAAGCCAACATGAAGCTGGCACCTGCGTTTAAACCGATTAAACTCGGGTCAGCTAAACCATTTTTCGTCACGCCTTGTACAACTGCACCGGCAACGGCTAAAGCCATGCCGACTAAAATGGCGCCTAAGTCTCTCGGTATTCTTATTTCACTGATAATATTATGCTGTTCATTCGAGGCATTATAATGGAAAATCGCATCATAAATCGTTGATAAACGAATATGCGCATCTCCATATAAAATGGACAGTACCAGCATGACTAAAAGTAATATCAGCGATATACATAGTGTTGCTGTGAATTTGGTGTATCTCTGTTTTTTCTCTCTCTCACCCATTGATGATTGCCTCACACTTTCGAGTAATGTTTGCACAATAAATCATACGTTACAAGCATAGGTTTGCCTGTTCTCGGATCAGTACTGAGTTCCGCATCAATATTGAAACATCTCTCTAGAATATCTTTCGTCAACACTTCTTGCGTTTCACCGCTGGATACAATTTCTCCTGCTTTCATCGCTATCAAATGATCTGAGAAACGTATCGCTTGGTTGATATCATGCAAGACCATAACAATAGTACAGCCTTGTTCACGGTTCAATTCTTGAACCAGCTCTAAAATTTCTAATTGGTGGCTGATATCTAAATAAGTGGTAGGCTCATCTAAGAAAATAATATCTGTTTTTTGAGCTAATGCCATCGCAATCCAGACACGTTGTCTTTGTCCGCCGCTCAAATCATTAATCGGTCTGTGTTTAAAGTCGTATGTGCCTGTAACTCTAAGTGCCCAATCAATTTCTGCTTTGTCTTCTGCACTTAAACGTCCGAAACCTTTTTGGTGCGGGAAGCGACCATAAGATACCAATTCACCTGTAGTTAAACCATCTGCGACATCAGGTGATTGAGGCAGAATCGCAATTTTCTTTGCGATTTCTTTTGTTGATTGTGTATGAATATTTTTGCCGTCAAGCGTAATTTGTCCGCCTTTGACCGCTAATAATCTAGATAATGCTTTCAACAATGTCGATTTACCGCAACCGTTAGGCCCAATAATTGACGTTACTTTACCATCAGGAATCTCTACATCTAAATCATTGACAATTACATGATCCCCATATCCAATTGTCACTTGCTGACCATTTAAACGATTAGTCAATATACTTCATCCTCCGTTGGATACGACATTGATTCCTTGAATACAGTTACCGTAATAACCGCCTCTTTTCAAGGTTTGCCGCTATCTTCAATTTCGCATAATCTATACATCTATTTACAAAATAATTGTGTATATCTCAAATACCTTATAGTTGTGTTTATCACTTTATCTCAATTACCAAACTGTAATTGATAATCATTATCATAGGATACATTATAACATCTTTTCTGCTCATTTCCTAACAAATATTATTGCACAGAACGCAAAAAATCGAGGCAAATGCCTCGATTTCTTTACAGTTATTCATCTACTAAAAAGCCGTTGCCGTATACATCACGCACATCGTGAATGACTAAGAAGGCTTGCTCATCAATTTTTCGGATAAGTCGTTTCGCTTTAGAGACTTGCGTCTTACTGATAACGACATATAAAATCTCTTTCTCTTCTTTAGAGAAATAGCCGCGGCCATCCATAATCGTAACTCCGCGTCCGACCTTTTCATCAATGACTTTAGCCACTTCATCTGGTCGGCTCGAAATAATCGTCATCGCTTTCTTCGTATTTAAACCTTCAATTACAAATTCCATTACTTTTGTTCCGATATATAATGAAATAATTGTCACTAAAATTTTACTCATCGGAATAACAGTAATTGAAATCGCAACAACGATTAAATCAAAGAATAACAATGCATAAGATGTACTGACATCTAAATATTTATTGGCTAATCGCGCCAAAATGGTTGTACCTGCTGTTGTACCTCCTGCTAGAACAATCACCCCGATGCCTAGCCCTACAGAAGAACCCCCGAAAATAGCATTCACAATCATATTCCCTGTTTCAACATGCCATGATTCCGTTAAACTTAGGAAAACTGAAATCAAGACAGTCGCAAGAATAGTTAAATACATACTGCGTTTACTTAAGAACTTATAACCGATTACAATTAAAATCGCATTCAACACAAAGTTTGTAACGGCAGGTGAAAGATGGAATGCGTAGTACAATACGATAGAAAGTCCTGTTACGCCGCCTTCACCTAATTGTGCGGAAATGATGAACGTGTTAACACCAAAAGAAAACATAAAGCTTCCGAATACAACCAGTGCTATATCACGCCATGTCTTTTTATTCATACTAACCGCCCCCTTATAAAATTGTATAGACAATTTAAATACTAGCACAGTCCCCTTTATACCTACAATGTTGGACCGCAGAATCACGGCGGATGAAATATTAAATTAATTATTCTGAAAATTTTGTTTACTTTGTGTGAAAGCTTTGCTATAATAAATTTCAACTTCCTTAATCAAGAGATTAAGGAAGTTATCTCCTTTGTGTTGTTTACAATAAACAAGCAAAATTTTCGCTCGAATGCACGATCAGTACCTAGTCCTTACTGACTTCGTGTATCAAATTCATTTCCCGTTGAAAACAGGTAATGTTTGTGTCTCCCCACATACATTAACCTGTTTTCTGTGTTTTAGAAATGAAAAAGCACGATACTCGGATGAAGTGTAGTGAACCCAAAAAGTTGAACTTTTTGATTAAGCTATTTTCCTAAGGCAAGATTTCTGTATTCAACAGGAGTCTTGCCTTTTAAATTTACTTTTCTTCTTACGTTATTATAGTAATTGATATATTTGTGTATTTCTAATTCCAACTCTTCATAAGAATTAAATTCTTCTCCATAAAACATCTCTTGTTTTAATAGGCCAAAGAAATTCTCCATTGGAGAATTATCATAACAGTTCCCTTTACGCGACATACTTTGAAATATATGATTGTCTTTGAGCGCTTTTACCCAAGCTTTATGCTGGTAGTGCCAACCTTGATCAGAATGTACTGTAGTTCGATAATTTAATTCAGGTATATTTTTAATAGCCTGATTTAAAGATGACAAAGCACATTCTAAATTTGGGTGCCTACTAATAGAATAAGCGATGATTTCTTTTGAAAATACATCTAAAACAGGTGACAAATAAAGCTTTGTATTTGTATTCTTAATATTGAATTGAGTAATATCTGTTAATAATTTTTGATAAGGTCTATCTGATACAAATCTTCGATTTAGTATATTTTTAGCGACTTTTCCAGTGCTTCCTTTATATGATTTATAGTTTCTGCTTCTATGGTTAAACTTTGTGCATAAAAGTTTATTTTCTCTTGTTATTCTTAAAACTTTCTTATGATTAACTATAATCCCCATTGCATGAAGCTCTAAAGTAATTCTACGATAACCAACACGTTCATGATTTTTTTCGATAATTTCTTTAATCAACTTCAGCAGAGGTGCATCCTTATACTCTTTTAAACCTAAATTGTTTTTCCAATAATGATAGCTGCTTTTAGCTATATTGGCTACTTTTAGAATATGATTCAGCTGATAATCTTTCTCTTTCCTTAACTCAATAATAGCTGAAACTATTTCTTTGTTTGATTTTTTCGAGCTAAGGATTGTAACTTTTTTTCGAGTTCAATTTGGATTTCCAACAATTTATTTTCATAACGTAGTCTTTCAAGTTCTTCTCTTTCAGTTTCGTTTAATGGTTGGTTAGACGGTTCACTCTTCTTATTTTTCATGGCTTTGGACACACGACCTTTCGGTTTTGGTTTTAAGCCAAGAATACCATACTCATTAAATTTCTTCTGCCATTGAGCAATTAAGGAAGGGTTAGGAATATTAAATATTTTCGCAGTTTCTTTATACGATAAATGATGTTCCAATCGGTATTCTATGATTTCACATTTTTCTTCTTTTGAATATTTTCTTTTTGTCATACCAAAAGTAAGACCTTGAATACCGAAGGTATCGTACTGATAGATCCATCTTTCGATATAAGAATGATGAATATTGTACTTTTTAGCTAATGAACCATAACCAATTTGCCCGCTTTTGTATTCTTGTAATATTTTAAGTTTGAAATCTAAACTATAACTTTTATTCATAATTAAACACCCCAAAAGTTGAATTTTGTAGGTTCAACTTTTGGGGTGCAGTACAAAGCCTCCGAATATCGTGCTTTTTTTGTTCATTGCTTACCAAGCAAACAATCCTACGAATGCTGCTGTTAATAATGATACTAAAATACCTGATAATAACATCATAGGTACATATTTAGATACAAAGTCCGATGTCTTCTTGTCGACAATTCCTTTTAATGTACCGATAATCATACCGATTGTTGAGAAGTTCGCAAATGATACTAAGAATGTTGAAATAACTGCTCTTCTGTGCGGATCATATGTTTTAACCTCATCTGAGATTTGTCCCATTACTACGAATTCGTTTGTGACAATTTTCTTTGCCATTTGTTGTGCTACATGCCATGCCTCACTCCAAGGTAAACCAAGCAATAATGAGAACGGCACCATAATCACACCTAAAATCTGATCTAAACCAAAGCTGAATTTAACATTAAACCAGCCGATAACAGTACCTGAAAGAATGTGGATGAGACGATCAATCAAATCAGCTAATGCTACGAAACTGATAACGAAAGCGATAATGATTAATACTAATTTACCCGCATTAATAACAGAGTCTCCTAAGAATGAGAAGAACGGTTGACGTTCAACGCCTTCTTGTTGAATGTGATAAATAATATCTTCACGTTCTTCAACGCTGACAGGGTTTAAGATTGAAGTAACAATAATTGCGTTAATAATATTCAACGGAATTGCTGTAAGTACTAATTCACCAGGAATCATAGTGACATAAGCCCCTACAATCGCACCAGAAACAGAACTCATTGACATCATCGCAATTGTTAAAACACGCATTTCATTCATACGTTTTAATTGTTCACTTGAAACTGCTAAAGCTTCAGTGTTGCCTAAGAACATCATTTCGATACCGAAGAATGATTCGAATTTAGGCTGACGAGTGATTTTTGCTAAAGCCCAGCCGATACCGCCGATAACTTTAGGTAAAATATTAAAGTACATTAGAATGTCGAATAACGGCACGACTAATAAGATAGGGAACAATGCCGCAATCGCCATATCCATTTGTTTTGTATCTACAAAACTATGGAACGCAAATCCTGTTCCGGCATTTGCAGATTCAATAATCCACGAAATACCATCTGCCATTTTAGAAACCGCTAAGTTGCCCCATGGGAAGAACACGAAGAACCAAGCTAAAATCAAGTTAACTACTACTAGGATACCTACGGACTTCCACTGAATCGCTTTTCTGTTTCTAGAGAAAAGCACCGCTATACCTAAAAATACAATCAAACCAACAATATTGATCAGTAAATACATTTTACACCCACCATTTCTATAACTTTATTACGTACGAGTCAGTACTGTTAGAATCATAATTTACTGTTTTATTCCCTATGTTCTATACAATATCCTTCTAATACCAGAGATTGTTCGTATTTACAAATTGTAAAAAATTAAAGTGCTTTTTTAGTATATCATGTTGTCTCATGCTTTTAATTAGATTTTTCAAGAAACGAATCAAAAATTTTCAACGATTTTCGATTTGTCACTTTTCTTCAACAATTTAAAATCGCAATAAAAATAAGGTTGGAACGCTTTTAAATTCCAACCTTTGAATCATACTATGCATTTAATCTGTTAATTTTTGTGTCATCACAAACTCTTTGTATTTTTGATGAGAAGCCATCAATTCTTTATGTTTGCCGATACCTGTGACACACCCGCCGTCTAAGAAAATAATCTGATCTGCTTTCATGATAGTAGAGAGACGGTGTGCAATGACAACTGTGGTACGGTCTTCCATTAATGTCTCTAACGACTCTTGTATCTTTTTCTCGCTTTCACTGTCTAAATTGGCTGTCGCTTCATCTAAAAGCAGAATATCCGGATTCTTTACAAAGCTGCGTGCAATATCAATTCGTTGGCGCTGCCCGCCTGATAATTTCAATCCGCGTTCACCGACTAAAGTATCGTAACCTTCATCAAAATCCATGATAAAGTCATGACAATTTGCTAGTTGCGTATATTTCATTAATTCTGCATCTGTGACTTCACGGTTAATACCATATAAGATATTATCTCGTATTGTACCGCTCATCATTGCATTCGACTGCATGACATAACCGATTTTGTTTCGCCAATCAGATAAAGGAAGATTGTAAATCGAAACACCGTTATAACGGATATCTCCTTGTGTCACATCATACATACGTTCAATCAAATTAAAGATGGTACTTTTACCAGAACCAGAAGGTCCTACAAAGGCAGTCACTTTCCCTTTTGGAATTGCGAATTCCAAATCATGCAAGACTTCTTTTGTATCGTACGCAAAATGAACATGTTCAAAGTCGATATTGCCGTTTTCTAAAGTTTGACCCGTCGGCAAATACACTTCTTCCAATGGTTCTTGCATAATTTCATAAATACGGCTGCTGGCACCGACAGCTTTCTTATAATCTGTCATTAATGTCGAAAGGTTCACCAGCGGCATAGACATTTGAATCACATAGAAAATCATTGCGACCAATGTCCCGGCTGTGATTGCGCCTGAAGAAATACGAATACCGCCGAACCCTAAAATAATTCCGATAGTTAATAACATAATCAAACCTGAAATAGGCTGGATAACCGCCGCAATCTTCGCTTGTTTTAAACCTAATTTATAAATTTCCTTTAGATTCACATGTGCTTTATCCAGCTCCACTTGTTCTGTATTGGCAACTTTGACTAAGCGCATCTCAGTCAATACACGACCGAGCAAGCCGCTGAAATTCGCAATTTCAGCTTGTGTTTTCGTAGAAATTTTCTGCATCACTTTGCCTAGTGGAATCATAATGACCACAAAGAGCGGAATCGTAATAAACGTCAGCAATGTCATTTGCCAATCCATAATAAACAGCATAATCAGCGAACCGATCAGTGTAATAATGGACGGTAAGACATTCGGCAGTTTTTGCGATACAAACTCATTAATCACTTTTGTATCATCAGTCAGCCTACTCATCAGCTGTCCGCTTTCGTTCACGTCAAAGAAGCGCATTCTAAGACGTATAATATGTTCCCACACGACTGTACGAATCGCATATATAATCTTTTCACCGATTTTACTCAGCAAATAAAGACCAATCCCGCTCAGTACTGCATTGAGCGCAAAAACAATAATGAATATCAAAATAAACTGCATGTTGAATTGACTGCCAGTAAATTTATCAACCATTTTTCCTGTGAATAAAGGTACGATTAAACCACTGATACTGCCTAATGAGGAAATGGATACTGCAATCGCAATTAAGCCGATTGGCCATGTCAGTTTCTTAAGTAAAAATAAGAGTGGATTTGATGTTTTAGTAGAATGTTTCATTTTTCACGCTTACCTCAATTATATTTTTAAATTATCTTCACAAAACATTTACACTTTATGTACGTTTCTTCATTCGTCCTGTTTTTAGACCCCCGAGCACACTTCGGTCAGACATCCCTCAGACTGACACCATTTGTAATCCTTGCGCCTATGCATTTTACTCACTTGTTTCAAACTACTTTTATGATAAAATAGTTTTACTTGTGAAATTATTTTTGTTGAAGGACTGAAAAATACATAATGAAAAAGATAGTAATACTGACAATGTTAATATTCTTCGTAAGTACAATTATAACACCATTTTCAAATGCAGACACACAAACCAAATCCCCCGTTCAAATTGCAAATGAACGCGGACAAAATATTTCCGAAGGATTTGAACCTGAAGGTGCAGTCAATATCAGCCAAACAGGTCAAGTCTTATACGACTATAACATGGATAAGAAATGGTACCCTGCTTCAATGTCTAAACTTATGACTATGTACCTCACATTAAAAGCTGTAAAAGACGGTAAATTATCATTAGATGATACCGTCAAAATTTCAGAGGATAACTATAGAATGTCGACACTTCCAGAACTCAGCAACACGAAGCTGTATCCTGGCGAAACGTATACGATCAGAGAGCTGCTTCAAATTACGGTATCGGCTTCCAGCAACGCAGCTGCGTTGATTCTTGCGAACCAAGTTTCTGATTCTACTTCAGATTTTACTGATAAAATGAATAAAACTGCTAAAGATATCGGCATGAACCATACACACTTTGTAAATCCGACAGGTGCTGAAAACAGATTATTGGAAAGCTTTGCGCCAGAACGCTACAAAGATGAAACACGCAGTACAGCAACAGCAAGAGACTTTGCGATCCTTTCTCAAAGAGTAGTTCAAGATACACCGAAGGTATTAGACTTCACTAAAGCTATCGCACCGACACAACACGGTGTGACATACTATACGTTCAATTGGTCTTTAGAAGGTTCTGAATTAAGCCTTCCAGGTACAGATGGTTTGAAAACCGGTTCAAGCGATGTAGCGGATTACAACCATACCTTAACTACTAAACGAGACGGCTTCCGTATCGATCAAGCGATTATGGGTGCCGGTGATTTCAAAAATCTCGGCGGAGACAAAGAACGCAACAAAATCGGCAACAGCTTAATGAATCAATCATTCGAACAATATAAATATGTAAAAGTCATGTCTAAAGGCGAACACAAAATCAATGGTAAAACTTACTTTGTAGAAAAAGATTTATACGATGTCCTTCCTCAAGACTTTACAAAAGGTGATTATAAATATGTCATTGAAGACGGCAAGCTGCATATCGATTATGATCGTACATTTATCTCAAAAGATTACGGTCCGCCTTCAGTAGATGTCAATCGTCCATTGACACATAAAGCAACGACATTTGCGAAATCATCTTGGAGTGAGCATCCAGTGCTTACAATTATCGGCGGCGCATTCGTTGTCGCAGCACTTGCTATTGTTATTTACATGATTATGGAACTGTTCCGCCGCAAAAAATAAGATACGGCAGCTTTAACAACAGTACAGCATAAAACAGAGGCGTTACCTCCGAAACTCATTCGGTAGTAACGCCTCTGTTGTTATATTATTTAGCATCTTTGCCATATAACTCTTTTTTGATTTGGGTTGTAGAAATGCCTTCTGTACGTTTTAAATAAATGACTTCGCATTTATCTTTTAGGAAATCAAATTCGCCTTCCCAGTCATGACCCATTACAAATGTATCCACATCGTAACGTTCTACGTCACGTTCTTTTTGGCCCCAGTCATCCTCAGGAATAACTAAGTCAACATAACGAATGGATTCCAGCATCATTTTTCTTTGTTCGTAATTGTAATATGATTTTTTATTTTTAATGCGGTTAAATTCGTCTGTAGAGAGTGCTACAATCAAGTAGTCTCCCATTTCTCTCGCTCTTCTTAATAGTTCAATATGACCATAATGCAGTAAATCATATGTACCGTAAGTGATAACTCTCTTCAAATTTAAACCCTCCTTTACAATGTTAAGCTACTGTAAAAAATAACACACTTTCAACATTATTTCACTTACAAACTTAATACATCAACGTTTTAGTGCGCTTTTTAATGCTGCACGACCTCTGAACGCTGTCTTTTTAGGTACAAGCTGTGCTTTAAATGCTAAATAATTCGGACGTCCTATGCCCACTTTATTTAAAGCTTCACGCCACTGTTTATAGAAATGCAACGTCCATCCGCTGCATCCGCCTTCTACAACTTTAACGATTCTAAAGAGTGCATCACCGTCATAATGCGTGCCCTGCATCCCTTCAATGTATTGAATGACTGTGTCTAATAAAGCTTGTGTCATTTTAGGCTTTTCAGTCACATAAGCCTGCAGCATATAGCTGACAATCAGTTCATCCATACGATAACTATAAAATTGCTGCACATTCGGCATTCTTAAATAGTCCATAACACGCTGACGAACAATATAAGCATCATGCATATAGTCGAAGAAGCGTTCGACACTGCGTGCTGTAATCGAATTTTCTCGAACGTTATAACCTGCGATAATATCTGGCAGCAATTGAATGTCATGCGCTTGATTAAAGGCATGTGCCATAAAGGTATGTTCTTCGCAAAAGACAATATCTTCATCAAAGCGCAAGTTCTTAAAACGCGCACTGAACATTTTATCTCTCGGTCCGATAGATTGCAGCATGGCTGGACATTGCGACAAATTAACAATTTCATCTTTTTTGATTTCTTCGTGTGTCGGGAACGTACGCCACTCGCCGTGATAGTCGCGTCCTGTTTGACCGATGACAATTTCAACATCTTCATTTTGTTCATAACGGCGTGCCATCACATCAATCCGACTCGGTAAGAATTCATCATCCGCATCTAAAAACATAAAGACATCTCCGGTAATATGTCCTAAACCGACATTACGGCTTGCGGCTGCGCCTTTATTTGTTTGACTGATGATTTTGACATGTTTATTTTCTTTTTGCAGTGTTTCAAGTGCTTCTAAAGTATTATCTGTTGAGCCGTCATTGATACAAATAATTTCATGATCATACTTCGTATCGATAGAGCTCACTGCTTTTTTAATGACATCTTCTGAATTATAAACAGGAATAATAATAGATATTTTCATCGTTTCACCAATTCTTTTATATAATTTGAAATTTGATTCAGTGTTTCTTTGCTATTGTAACTATGCCAATCTTTAAAGAGCGGCGGATAGTGTTCGCGCCCTTCTTGCAACTTGCTCAGCAACTCATTTTCATTATAAGCTTTATATTCTTCAGGTATCTGCCAATAGAAATGATTCAAGCCGCGTTCGCTCTCGTATTCTGCTTGATCATAAACGTAAAAGAGCACCGGTTTGTTAATCAGTCCGGCTTCAATTGCCAGAGAGCTGTAGTCTGTGATGACTACATCTGCCATTAAGAATAAATGCTGTGTCGCTATCGTACACACTTCACCTAACTTGACTGCTGCAGGATGCAATTTATTAATAACTGTAAAACCTGGCAGTGCCTCTTCAAAACGCTTCTTATCTATCGTTCTGTTCGCTTGATGATTTTCTCTGTATGTCGGTACATAGACTGCAAGTTTGCCTTTGATACCATAACGTTGTTTCAGTTCTTCTTTTTGCTGTTCTATATTCACTGTAAAGTAACGCTGCATTCTAGGCAAACCAAAACGGAGCATTTGGTACGGTTTAGCGCTGAAAGCATTAGTAAAACAAATCTCCATCGGTGCCCCGCCGACCAAATAACGGTCAGTCGCATTATAGACACGCATATATTGATTCACCATTTGTCTATTTGCCAAGTCGACGGAATGGTCTTTTAACCCGAAGTACTTTAAAGCGCCTGCTGCGTGCCATGTTTGAATAACCGTCTGCCCTGCTTTCTTACGATACCCGCCCATCAGCAAGTAGTAATTATCAATAAAAATTACTTTAGCTGTTGCGAGTGCATTGAGTTGTGCAACGACATTTTTATTGCCGTTGGCTAAAAATTTAACATGTTCAAAGTCTGAGACACTTTTTTTATCCATCACATTGCCGATAACGGTTAAGTCATACCCTTCTTTATTGAATCTTTCAACTAAAGGCAAGACATCTTCTTTAAAACTCATAAATAAAACAATATGATTCGCTTTGATTTTCTTTTTATACAGCAGCGTGTTCAACACTTTGATGGTCATCAAATAAACCTTTTTAATGACTTGTCTCATGGATTTCACCTCTGTTTTCTTGTAAAAAAACTCCAAACACGCTAAACATGCTTGGAGTTGAATCGCTCATCTTCTTACATAAAGTCTGCAAATTGATCTCTGTAGCGCATGTGCAGAATAGAACCTACAAAGTATAAGAATAATACGATAAATATGTTATACACCGCGAGTTCCCAGTGTTCAATAAAGTACCAGTTATGATACAGCACTGCTGCACGGTAAGATTCTGCGATGAAATACATCGGATTCAGCATCAGAATCTTTTGGACAATCGTACCAGGTTTTGCGACCCATAAAATCGGAGACGCATAGAATAATACACGCATTAACGCTTGCATCATCATTTGAGTATCTCGAATCAATACACCTAGTGTTGACGTCAACAACGCTACAGCACTTGTGAAGATATAAGCAAATGGGACGTATAAGAATAATTGAATAATGTGTATCGTCGGATAAATTCCAGAACCGATACAGAAAATGATAATAATCCCAAGTAATGCTAAATGTCCGTATAATTTTGAAGTAACGGTATAAGTCGGAATAATAGATAATGGGAAGTTCATTTTAGCGACTTGATTGAATTTCGATACAATCGAACGTGTCCCATCTAAAATACCTTGGTTGATAAAGAACCACATACTGATACCTACAAGCATCCAGTAGATGAATGGTATACCGTCAACCGGTGCGTTCGTACGGATTCCGAAACCGAACACGAACCAGTAAACCAAGATTTGGATCAGCGGGTTGATAATTTCCCACGCTGTACCTAAATAGTTATTATGGTTAGCTATTTTTAATTGGAATTGTGCTAACCTATGGATTAAGTAAAATCCTTTAATATGTTCTTTCAGAACAGTTATTAATGCTCCCATGTTCAAACCACGCTTTCAAACGTTTTGCGCATTTTTTCATTACATACACTTATGTAACAATTTCTCTATGCTTGAAATATATCCATCTCAACATTATACGTAATTATAATATAGATTGGAATAATTTTCATTATTATTTACGGAGAAATGACTGCACTCACTAAAATAATGACCTATTCTTCAAGAAATGGTAAAATTTATAGCGTTGAAGAAAACACATGCGTTTTGTCCTCTCGACATCGCAATTTGTACTATAATAGAGTAAATAGAGGTTAAGGAAGAGGTTATACAATGAAAGATGTATCTGTAAAGATGGATAATATTACAAAAGAATATCGTATCTATCGTAATAATAAAGAACGAATCAAAGATGCGCTCATTCCTAATCATAAAAATAAAACATTTTACGCTTTGAAAGATGTTTCGATGACAGCTTATAAAGGAGATGTCATCGGCTTAGTCGGAATCAACGGTTCCGGAAAATCTACCCTCAGCAACATTATCGGAGGGTCGCTTTCAAATACAGAAGGCAAAATCACAAAGAACGGCGAAGTGAGTGTTATTGCGATTAACGCAGGACTCAACGCGCAATTGACCGGCTTAGAAAATATCGAATTCAAAATGCTTTGTATGGGGTTCAACCGCAAACAAATCAAAGCATTAACACCTAAAATTGTAGAATTCAGCGAACTTGGCGAGTTTATTTATCAACCCGTTAAAAAGTACTCAAGCGGTATGCGCGCAAAACTCGGCTTCTCTATCAACGTAACTATCGATCCCGATATCTTAGTAATTGACGAAGCGTTATCTGTAGGCGACCAAACATTCACGCAAAAATCATTAGACAAAATCCACGAGTTCAAAGAAGCTGGAAAAACTATCTTCTTCGTGAGTCACAATATCGGCCAAGTCCGTCAATTCTGTACTAAAATTGCTTGGATTGAGGGCGGCCGTCTCAAAGATTTCGGAGATGTGAAAGAGGTTCTGCCGAAATACGAACAATTCTTAAAGGACTTTAAAAAGAAATCAAAAGCAGACCAAAAAGCATTCCGCAAACAATTAGACGAAACACGATTTGTGATGAAGTAAAGGAAGATGCAAGACAACTCAGACTGAATCAGCAATTTTTGAAACAAACCCCTTTAAATCAAGCGCAAAAAGTATTATTATTAAATACAAGTGTAAAAATAACAGGCACATTAAAGCTGCTCTTTAAATAATGTCTTACTCACTTGTAACGCGGCATTTTGATCAGAGCATAATATTCAGCGTTGCTGCATGCTTCATTAAATTTTAGTGAAGATGTATCGATGCAATACAGCCTGAACTCAATATGTCATATCATTTCTCTAGTAAGCAGGTGATTGATATAGCTAACCAAAACAAAACACAAGCCTTTGCGAATCTTGTCCGTGCTTATCGTAAATCACACATAGGCAAAGGGCCAGAACAAATCAAAGTGTTTTTCAAAGATAATTGGGCAATCGCTCATATGACAGGCAGCCTAAGCAAAGTTGAAAATTTCTATTTGCGTAATACCGAAAGCAAAGAATTTGAAAGAATGCTTAAATTCGGACGTACAGAAGAAATCAAACAGCTTTATAAGCAGCATCCTCCAACGCAAATGGAAGATTTAGTAGGCGCTAAGTTTGTAAAATTATTTACAGACGTAAATTTAGAAGATGACGAGGTCATTTCAGTCTTTGTATTTGACCGTAATATAGAATAAAACCAAATATTTCTAGGATTGGTGTAAGGTACTCGGTGCTGTTTACTAACCCGCTTTGAAACTCGAAACGACATTTCAAGGAGGTGATGCATGTAAACAGGATCGAGTTTTTTATTTTCCATATACAATGACGTTGAACTTATCTGATAAACAACCATTCATTTCTAAAATAATATACAACGCTTTACGCTCACCACTATAGTAAGGCACTGTATGAACCCTTGAACAGCGCATTAAGCTGACAGCCCTTGCTGATGCGTACGAAATTGACAAGTGTGTCTGCTTCAACCATTGCTTTGCGAATCCCCTATAGTAACAGTGATTGAAAAAAGCAGCCCTTAGCGAGCCGTGGCGAACGGACACACACATTACCCTAACAACTATTTACAACCCTAACGATAAGTCAGCGTTCATGCTAAATAGCCAGATGCTATCATTCATTGATGGTTTCAACCATTCGCGTTAAAACACTTAACGCTATCAAGTGATGAAATAAGGTACGACCAGCAGATCCCTCAACCCTATTAAAGCTATACCGTACTATTTCATACTTGACCACAACCCTAACTTAAATCAAACAGAGTTCTAAAGTCTCTCTGAAATACAACCATCGATTCAAAGCATAAGATTGTATATGTAAACCTGGCCGTTAATCAAACGACCGCTTAAATCACACGACATTACAGAATGTGAACAGCCCTGCATTCTGATAACCCTTAACAAAAAAATGTCAAAACGTGTTCAATTAAGCTCCCTCAACTTCTTAATTGAAACACTGAAATCTATAAAAATAACCCTTAACAAAATAAACGCATTGCAGCTGCCCTTTCAACTGCAATGCGTTATTTTTATAGTTTAAATATTATTACTTTGCGGCTTTACTTTCGACCATATAGTTCTAGCAAAAATGACAATTACCATTGCCAATCCAATGTATCCAACAAATGGATAAATCATTGCTACTAATTTACCAAATGGCAATGTTCCGCCAAGCATGAATACGACACCTAATACTACTGTCACAATCAAGCCGAATTTTGCTGGTATAAATCTCATAAATTCATTTTTTACTAACCAATACATTGGTGCTGTTGTTGAATAAATACCTAGCAAAATACAAATTGAAAATATCATTGCAACTATCGGACTGATTGTGTCACCTAAATACAATACCGGTACTTCAAGTTTTAATACATTTGGATAATGTGCAAACATAGCAACTACCATAGCTAATACTGCCAGCATTAATCCAGCACCGCCGCATATACCTGCAGCCGCAGCTTCTTTTCGACTGCCAGCTTGTTGACCTAATTGAGTGAAAAAGATAGTACCTGCTAAAATGTTGTAACAGAAAAATAATATACTCGCTTGCCACCAATGACCTGCTGGCTGTAAATCTTTTGCTGCTTGCGGTAATGTATCTAAAGAAGGTAAGCCGTTAATATTTTTGAAGAAAACTACTAAACAAATAGCAATTGTCAGAACTACAATAACGGGTCCGACCGCCCCAATAATATCTACTAGTTTCTTCAATCCAAAAATAACCGTAAGCATTGTTATGACACCCATTCCTATCAGACCAATATATGTTGGAATGCCAAAGTGTTCATGTGCGATTGCACCAGTACCAGAAATCATGATTACAACGATACTAAACAAGAATAATAACGTAAAATATTCAATCAACCGACCTATAATTTTTCCGCAATACAGTTTAAAAATATCTCCCGGTTGTTTCAATTGCAGCTCGAAGCCTCTCGTCATTAAAGTTACACCTAACGAGCAGAATAAAATCGCACTTAAAACGATTCCTGCAATACCCGCTTTTCCATAAGAAGCAAAAAACTGCATAACTTCTTGTCCTGTTGCAAAACCTGATCCAATTAAGTAAGCCATGTAGGCGCCGCTTAATTTAATAACATTTTTCCAATCGATAGTTTGTCCCATATATTCACCCCTATTACCAACCTTGTCCTTCAACTTGGTAATCATCTAGTTTTCCCTCTTCTAATTCCTGCATTGTCTCTGTTAGTACCTTTAAAGCATAATCTAACTGTTCATCTGTTATGACAAGCGGAGGTTGGAATCTCAATACATTCCCAGCGACAGCAATAATGACTAAACCTCTTTCATAGCAGCGGTTGCAAATTTTTAATGCTGCTTGATTGTCCCTTTCTTTTGTCTTTTTATCTTTAACAATATCAATTCCTATCGAGAGTCCTAGACCTCTTACATTACCGATAAAATCATATTTTTCTTCCCATTTTTTCATATAGTCTTTAGCGTATTTTCCTTTAGTTGCTGATTTTTCAACTAGGTTTTCTTCTTCTAACATTTCAAGTGTTGCTAATGCAGCGGCACAGCTGACCGGATTCGCTCCCATAGTAAATAGATGAGCTGGAGAGGATAAACTTTCTAAGATTTCTTCCCGACCAACAATTGCTGACATCGGCATACCGCCTGCTAAAGATTTTCCATATGCCACTAAATCAGGTTCAAAATTAAAGTGCTCGATTGAACTCCATTTGCCTGTACGTCCCATACCTTGTTGGATATCATCTACAGCAATTAGAATGCCGTGTTTCTTGCATAACTTTTCGAGTGCTTCAAAATAGCCCTCTACTGGTTCAAGCAAACCACCGTCGCCTTGAAGTGTTTCAACAACAATACATGCTACCTCTTCAGGCGGTAAATACTTCTCAAACATCTCATTTAATGGCGCAAGATATTCTTCTACAGTATTAGGTTTTGTCGAACCATACATTCCTCTATAGCTATCTGGATATGGAATATGGTGCACATCTGGTAATAATGGTCCGATTTTCCTGCGCATGTTTAAGCTGATTGCTGATAATGAAATAGATCCAAAAGTTGAGCCATGATAAGCATTTGTGAAGCTAATAATGTGAGGTCGTCCTGTATAAGCTCGTGCAAATTTAATAATACCGTCACAAGCATCAGATCCCGTTAAACCGAAGATAACTCTTTTTCTATAATTTCCTGGTGACAGTCCGCATATTTTCTCTGCTAAATTCGCTAGCGGTTCATGATACATATACGCTGGTGTATAATGAATCATTTTATTGGTCTGTTCTTGAATTGCTTTCACCACTTTTTCAGGTGTATGACCAACATTTTGAGAACTTGCACTTGATAACAAGTCAATATATTCCTTACCGCTGATATCTGTTAAAGTAGCCCCGTGTGCTTGATCGATAATAAGCGGATAATAAGGAATTCTCCCTGCATGGGCAAAATACTTATCGTCCCGTTCGAATATTTCTTGAGCATTTGCCATCATAAACATCTCCTTCATTTTGCACAATTTTATTTAGATTCAGAGAATTGAATATATGTAATATACTACTAAAAACGCTGACTGTAAACAGATTATTTAAAATATTCAGATAATAACGCAAGTTATTTTTTTATTTTATCTCTTTTCTAGTAAAATATCATGATAAATAAAAAAGTAACCGTTCAAATAACGGTTACCATTTTATTTATAAAACATTTTATTTATTCTACTGAATTCAATACATCTCTTTCAGCTTTCAATTGTTCGATGAAAGCTTTGACATCGATGCTAGTTTCTTCAGAATCGCCGCGTTTTCTTACTGCGACAGTACCATTTTCAACTTCATTGTCACCGACTACAAGTGTATAAGGTACTTTTTTCAAGTGTGCTTGACGGATTTTGTATCCCATTTTTTCATCTGAAAGATCTAAGTCTACTCTGAAACCTTCTGCTTTTAATTGACGTTTTAAATCTTTCACAGCATCTAAATGCAAGTCAGCATTAACCGGAATCACTTCTAATTGAACAGGAGCTAACCATAATGGCAAGTTGCCGCCGAAGTGTTCAAGTAAAATACCGATAAAGCGATCGCTTGAACCGTAAATAGCACGGTGGATAACAACTGGACGTTCTTTTTCACCATCTTGATTTACAAATGTTAAGTCGAATTTTTCCGGCATTTGGAAATCAAGTTGTACAGTACCGCATTGGTGGCTTCTGCCTAATGCATCTTTGATGTGAATATCGATTTTAGGGCCATAGAAAGCACCGTCTTTTTCATTGACTGTATATTCAAAGTTATGTTGGTTTAATACATTTTCAAGTGATTGTTCTGCGAAATCCCATAATTCGATTTCACCCATATAATCATCTGGACGTGTTGATAATTCAATACTGTAATCGAAGCCGAACACGCTGTATACTTTATGGATTAATCCAAGTACTTCTAAAATTTCTGATTCGATTTGATCACGGCGTACAAAGATATGTGCATCATCTTGGTTAAATGTTCTTACACGGAATAAACCATTTAAAGAACCGCTTAATTCATGACGATGTACTTGGCCGAATTCTGCCATACGAATCGGTAAATCACGATAAGAATGAAGATGATTTTTATAAATCAACATATGACCTGGGCAGTTCATTGGTTTTAAGGCATATGTTTGTTCATCTACTTCAGTGAAGTACATATTGTCTTGATAGTGATCCCAGTGTCCGCTGTTTTTCCATAAAGTTTCATCCATAATGAATGGAGTATAAACTTCTTCGTAATCTGATTCAAACTGTAATTGTCTCAACATATTTTGAAGCTCTAAACGAATCACTTGTCCGTTATGTGCATAGAACGGCATACCTGGTGCATATTCAGAGAATGAGAAGATATCTAATTCTTTACCTAAACGGCGGTGGTTGATTTGTTCATATTTATCAATGAATGCTAAGTGTTCTTCTAAAGCTTTAGCATCTGCGAATGCAAAACCTGCCGCACGTTGCAATGATTCATTATTAACATCGCGCAACCAGTTAGTTGCTGAGATAGATTGCAAGCTAAAGTGTTTCACTTTTGATAAGTTGCTGACTAATGGCTGATCAATCACTGCTTTGTAATCACCGTGCACTGCCACTTTAACAGGCTCTTGTGCTTGTTCAATGTGATGCTGCATAAATGCATTATCACTGAATTGGTCTAATGCTTCGAGTTTAGATAATTCACGGATTTCAATCGGATGATTGGCACTGATTGCTTTTTTCACTGCTTTTGCGACATCTTCTAAGTCAGCTGCTTTTAAATTAGATTCTGGTTTGAAATCCACAAAGAATTGTTCTTTATTCGCACCGAAACCAGCTACTTTTGCGCCTTGTTTTGCTAAAACTTCTCCTGCTAAATAACCTAATGTGTAACGAATGGCTTCTAAGCCTTGTTCATCTTCGTATGTGAAGAATTCAACTTGGCAATCTTCGTTGATGTATTCATTTAAACCATATAATGTACCATCTACATTCGCAACTGCGGCTTTTTTCGCAAATGAACTACCGATTTGCTGAGCTGCTTGGTAAAGTGTTGTGCCTTGTTCCACCTCCAATTTGCGTTGATCTGGTAAAGTAACGATGACTTGTTCTGACATAATAATTGCCTCCTTAAATTCTTATAATCCATATTTTTGAAATAAAAAACTGCACTTATCCCCTAGATAAAAGGGACGAGTGCAGTTTATGCTCGTGGTACCACCCACATTCGAAAAAAGCTGGATACAACCTGCCGTATAACAGCATACGTGTTTGTTTGCTTGTTTCCTCATTGGTATGACGTAACATGTCATAAATCGGTATATTTTCATATACATCTCGAAAGTAGTAAGACACAGTTTAAGTGATAAGAAAGTTTCCAGCCTATGACTTTCTCTCTCTGACTTAAATTTTGTATCTTGTATCTTTCTCATAGAAATTGTTTTTTAAATTATGTTCATTATATCGTAACAATTTCGATTTGACAATCGACATACGAACATGTTCATGATTCTGTAAAAATTGAAACCGCTTCACATCAAGATTTCCTCAATATATCCTCCATCTTTTTCCCTCTTGCCAATTCATCCACTAATTTATCCAAATAGCGGACTTCCTGCATTAAAGGTTCTTCGATTTCTTCCACACGTACGCCGCAAATCACACCTGTTATCATTTTACGATTCGGATTCAACTGCGGTGCTTGTTCAAAGAAAATCTCAAACGTAGTCCCGTTTTCCAAAACTTTTTTCGATACCCGCTTGATCATAACCGGTTAACCAAGTAATTACTTCATCCAACTCTGCCTTTGTACGCCCTTTTTTCTCTACTTTAGTTACATAGTGCGGATATACACTTGAAACTTTCATCGCATTGATTGTTCTTCTAGCCACGCATGTCACTCCTTCTATTATTGTTGTTTACATTATAGCGGTTTGTTTAATATTATATGCAAATATTTAACAAAGCAAGACTGCACTTTATCTTGATAAGCTAGACGCATCTTACATATTAAAACAGGGAGCGTGATGCTAGGTCACACTCCCTGTCACTGCAATGTCTAAAATGAATAACTTAAACATGCACAGTTTCTATTTACTTTTTCAATCGTTTGCGAAAGACTTTGGTCACAAAACTAGGCAAACGTCGCATTCTAGCCATACGTTTCCAATCCGTAATCAAACGATAGAACCATTCAAGATTGGTTTTGCGGAAGAGATACGGCGCACGTTTTTTAGTGCCGCTGTAAATTTCAATCGAACCGCCCACACCCATAAGCAATGTGTGCTGCAAAAGATGGCGATGTTGTTTAATCCATTGTTCTTGTTTAGGGTAACCCATTCCTACAAAGACATAATCCGGATTAAAACGGCTGACTTGGCGTATCACCGCTTCATCATCTAAATCGATATAGCCGTGATGTGCATCAAAAGTAATATTCGGATATTTATTCTGCAATTCACGCACCGCCGCATGTACTACATTTTCAGCTGCACCTAACAAGAAGACACGTTGATGATAACGTTCTGCAATCTCTAAACAAGCAGCCATAAACTCAATTCCAGGCACACGTTCTTTTAATGGTGTACCTAAAATACGGCCGGCTTGAATAATGCCTGTTCCGTCCGGAATGATATAATCTGCTTCGCTGATGAGTGCATGATAGTTGTGATCTTCTAATGCATAATCAACGATTTCCGGATTCGCAGTCACTACAAACATATTATCTGTCGTATCATTTTCTATAAAATCATGTACCGCTTCTCTCATTTCCTGCATTGTTACATCATCAAATGGCACGGATAAAATATCTACTTTATTATGTTTATGTATGTGATTTCTCATCGCTTCAAACTCCTATCTTACGCCTCTGGTTGAATTTCTTTATTTCTATCATTATACACTTCAGATGAATTGATTGCATTCACAACAAAAAGTGCTATTCTGAATGCACTATAGAATGAATGAGGTAAGATACAAATGATGACTGAAAAACAAAGAATGTTAAATGGCGAACTGTATGATTCAAGAGATCCTGAACTTGTAAAAGAACGGCATAAAGCACGGCATGCGAACAAAGCAATCAATAATGCGTTCTCTATCAAAGAACGTATGCAGCAATTCAAACAAAGTATAGGCAAATGCGGAGAAAATCCTTTCATTGAACCAGATATTCATTTTGATTACGGTTATAATATTGAAATCGGAGATCACTTTTATGCTAACTGCAACCCGATAATGTTAGATGTTGCTAAAATCAAAATCGGAGACCATGTTTTGCTCGGTCCGAACGTCCAATTAATCACTGCTACACACCCTCTGAATCCAAGAGAACGCGCAACAGGCTTAGAATTAGGTTATCCTATTACAATCGGCAATCACGTTTGGATCGGCGCAGGTGCCATTATCTTGTCAGGTATTACTATCGGCGACAATGCGATTATCGGTGCCGGCAGTGTTGTGACTAAAGACGTACCCGCAAATAAAGTTTATGCCGGCAATCCTGCACGTTATATCAAAGATGTACCGTTAGACTAAAATAGGTCCGAAGACGCAAGACAATCTTATGAGGTTTTTAATACAATAGACATGAATTTAAAGTTGAGGTCGCGCTATCTCAACTTTTTTCTATTACACTTAAGAGGTTAGATTATGCAGCTTATCAAAGATATTCTCAATACATCCATGACACTCCATTTATATTGGGTTGTGTTAATAGCGATAGCTTATATCGTTGTCCATCAAAAACGTCACAGCTCAAGTTTTGCGATGTTGGATATTATTTTAAATTATATTCCTGTTTTGACACATGAATTCGGACATATCTTATTTAATAAAATCAGCGGCGGACATACAGAAGATTTAGTGATTGTAACCTCAAGAAGAGAAAGAATCGAAACATCGCGACAAGGGTTCGCAATAACTAGAGCCAGACACAGAAGTACAATGATTATTACCACGCTCGGCGGTTATATGATGCCGCCGATTATGCTGGCTGTTGGATTATTTGCAGGCTACTATCATTACCCCTCGCTCTTTGTCTTAAGTTATACAGCTTTATTTATATATTTCGTCATCATCACTTCACGTAAAGGGACTCCGATTTTATTAACATTATTGTTAGCACTCATGATTTATGGTTTAATTCAAAATGGACAGCCAGAATTTATCGTCATTGTATTGTCGATTGTGTATCACTTTATATTAGGTGTCCTATTCGGAGAAGTGCTGCAATCGACTTGGACTATTGCAATATTAACGTTCACCCGTCACATAGATTGGGACGGTTCAGCACTGCGCAGGTTAACAGGCATCCCTGTATTTGTGTTCAGTTTGTTATGGATTGCCTTTAACATTTATATCGTGTATTCTATTGTAAACATTTTACTATTCCAAAATTAAGGTGATGAAAATGGTAAAGCTACGTCCAGCAACAGAAATCGAATTACCCTTATTTACCAAGGTATACAACCAAGCAATAGCAGAAAGAAATATTACAGCTGATATCAATCAAGTGACTGAAGAGGAAATGGCTAAGATTTTTGATCAACATGATGCCGCACGTCCGTTATTCACTGTCATCGATGAAGAAGACCGCCCTATCGGTTATGCGAGTCTGAATCACTTTTACGGCCGCCCTGCTTATGATGAAACAGCAGAGCTCAGCATCTATTTAGACGAAGACTTGCGCGGCAAAGGGGTCGGCACCAAAGTGATGGAACGTTTAGAACAAGAAGCAAAAGCATTAGGTATCCGCTTCTTAACCGGTTATGTCTTTGCGCAAAATCAACCGTGCAACCATTTATTTAAAAAACTGGGTTATGCACTATGGGGAGAATTACCGCAAATTGCACACATTGATAACAAGCGCTTAGATTTAAATATTTGGGGCAAACAAATCAAATAACTGTGTAACGTAAAGCAACTGCCAGACTGGTAATCAGCCGGCAGTTGCTTTTTGTATCTTTGAGCTTGTACTTCACCTATTTATTTTGTACAAAGCGTATAAATTTTGCTTTTCTTCAGCAGCGGCAGCTTTTGTAAGAAAGGAGTGATGAGATGGCCTATATATTTCATTCCTAACACCCATAATATACCTAATGCTGTACCTCCAAGGACATCGGTTAAAAAATGTGCATGGATATATAATCTTGAAAATAAGATACTGACCCATAACACTGCTATCATCACATAAGCTGTATAACGCAGCGCTTTATTACTGAATTTCGGTATGACCACGCGCAATAGAGTCATCGCAATCAATGTACTTGATAGCGAGTGGCCGCTTGGGAAGGAAAAGCCGGTATCTACTAATAAATGATCATAAGGACGGCTGCGCTGAAAAATCTCCTTTAAGAGAATGCCTAATATTCCTCCGAATCCCACTGTCGCAAGTATCCATAAACTTACTATGTAATAACGTTTCACAAACAATATGACTGCACCCGCAACAGCCAGCAAGACAAAAGAGAAAGCATCTCCGTACGAAGCAGCTAAAGTCATAACATCATTAAATAAACCACCGTTATAATTCATTGCAGGTGCCTTAAACATACGATTAAACCAATTCAATGCGGCTAAATCCATTTTATGTACAAATCCAATATGCAGACATACACCAAGCATCGCAAATACCAGCACGATGAAACTTGCGATTATGGTATATGTTTCTAATGAGCTCTTTCTGTTTATATCCATAATCTATTGCTCCATTTCTCTTTTCATAGATTATAACGCATTGCACAATAATTTAAATCCGCTTAAAGTCCGACTCAATTTGCATATAAAAAAAGACGCAATCAAAGATTACGCCTCTGTAGTCATTATTGATCTGTTTTCTCACCAAAAATGTGATCAGCATTTTCATAACTTAAGATAATCAACGGATCTTCACCTTTTTGAATCGCAATGACTTGGTTAGTGTCATCACGCGATGCTACTGTGACTTCATCACCGATAGAAATAGATTTGCTTGAGAGATAAATCAATAATTTAGTACGGTCTCGGACACGTCTGATAGTTACACGATCTCCAGCTTCAAATTCCTTCAATGAAAGATTATAAATCTCCTCGAAATTGCCGTCGCGCGGAATCACACCGCCATGCGGACAGGTTGTCGGATAATTCAACAGTGCATCTAAATGTTCTACAAATAAATCCGATACACGATGTTCTAATACCTCTGCTTCTTGATGCACTTCTTCCCAGTTGTACTTCAATATTTCGATTAAGAAAAGTTCCAATAAGCGATGGCGTTTAATAATCTCTAATGTATGATTAAAACCTTCTTCAGATAATTTAACACCTTTATAAGGTTTCGTAGTCACATAGCCTGCTTTTTCCAAACGATTGACCATCTCACTCACGGATGGGGGTTTAATATTTAAATACCGAGAGAGTTGTTTGTTTGTAACGAATGAAATTGCGCCGCCATTATTCAAAATCGCTTTTAGGTAATCTTCCTTTTCTTCCGTTAACATCTTGTCACCGTTCCTTCCATCCAGATTCACTTTATTGTATCACGAAAAGACTTGACAAGCGAAAATTCATGACTTATCATGAAATAAATTAGGTTAGCCTAAAAATTATTTTAGGAGGTGTGGTATTGTTAGAAATTAAAAATTTAGATTTACACTTAGGAAATAAGCATGTACTTCACAACATCAGCTTATCTATTCCGACTCATGGTGAGATTATCGGCATTATCGGTCCGAACGGTGCAGGTAAATCATCACTTATTAAAGCGTTAATCGGAGAATTCAAATCACAAGGTCAGCGTTTGCTAGATAACCGACCCATCGAGACACAACTGAAGAATATTACATACATACCGCAAAAAGCTTACTTAGATTTAGATTTTCCTATCGATGTTGAAGGTGTTGTCTTATCTGGTGCCTATAAGGATATCGGATGGTTTAAACGCCCTTCTGCAAACATCAAACAACGTTTAACAGCACTTTTAGAAGACATGCAGCTGACGCATTTAAGAAAACGTCAGATTTCTCAACTCAGCGGCGGTCAATTACAGCGTGTCTTAGTCGCTCGTGCTTTAATGACTACAAGCAGCCTTTACTTATTAGATGAACCTTTTGTCGGCATCGACTTCACCAGCGAACAATTAATTATGGAGAAGATCGAAGCATTAAAAGCAAAAGGCAAATTAATTTTAATCGTACATCATGACTTATCAAAGGCGACAACCTACTTTGACCGCATTATTTTATTAAACCAAACATTGCGCTACTTCGGACCAAGTAAAGACGCAATGACCACAGAACGTTTAAATGAGACATTCATGAATCAGGCACCTAAGACACTATAGAAACAGAAAGAGAGCTAGATCAATGTTCGAATTTATACAACAACTCACACAATATCAATTCTTAAACCGTGCTTTAATCATCTCCATATGTGTCGGCATTGTGTGCGGAACAGTCGGCAGTCTGATTGTCTTAAGAGGATTGTCGCTCATGGGTGATGCGATGAGCCATGCTGTATTGCCTGGCGTTGCACTTTCATTCCTTTTCAACATTCCAATGTTTGTCGGAGCTTTAGTCACAGGAATGTTAGCCAGTCTGTTTATCGGATTTATCTCTGATAGAAGCAAGACAAAACAAGATGCAGCTATCGGTATCAGCTTTACAGCATTTTTAGCGGTCGGGGTCATTATTATCAGTCTGATTAATAGTTCAACGAACTTGTACCATATTCTTTTCGGTAATTTGCTAGCGATTACCAAAACAGCATACTGGTCAACCATTATTGTCAGCGTTATTGTCCTCTTGCTTATCATCATTTTCTACCGCCCATTGATGATTTCTACTTTTGATCCGACATTTAGCAGAATGAGCGGTTTGAACACAACTTTCATCCACTATTTTGTCATGTTGCTCTTGTCACTTGTGACAGTCGCAAGTATTCAAACAGTAGGAATCATTTTAGTCGTTGCACTCTTGATTACACCGGCATCCAGCGCCTTTCTCATTACCAAGAAATTATGGTCTATGATGATTGTCGCCAGCCTTTTCAGTGTCATCAGTGCAATTGTCGGAATGTATTTCAGCTATATTTATAACATTCCAAGCGGTGCAACTATTGTTTTGTGTGCATTTGCGATTTATATCGGTACATTTATCTATTCTAAATGCGCTCTCAAAATCAAAAAAGGAGTTACATCATGAGAAAATTAGTACCCTTGTTAGCAATAATGCTCTTACTCTTAGCAGCTTGCGGCACAGGCAAAGATTCAAAATCAGCAGATTCTGATCATAAATTAAAAATCGTCACAACCAATTCAATACTATATGACATGGCAGACAATGTAGTTGGGGACCATGCAGAGATCCATAGCATTGTTCCTGTCGGCCAAGACCCCCATGAATATGAGGTCAAACCTAAAGATATCAAAGCCTTAACAGATGCCGATATTATCCTCTACAACGGACTTAATCTTGAAACAGGCAACGGCTGGTTCAACAAAGCTTTAGAACAAGCTGGCAAAACAACAAAAGATGACAGTGTCGTACGCGTTTCTAAAGGCGTTCAACCGATTTATCTGAACGGTGCAAAAGGTGATGCATCTAAACAAGATCCGCATGCTTGGTTAAGTCTTGACAACGGCATCAAATACGTCGAAAATATTCAACAAGCTGTAAGTCAGCACGATAAAGCACACAAAGCAGATTACGACAAACTAGGTGATGCCTATATCTCGAAACTTAAACAATTAAATAAAGAAAGCAACAATAAATTTAATGACATTCCTAAAGAACAGCGTGCGATGATTACAAGCGAAGGCGCGTTTAAATATTTCTCAAAACAATACGGTATTACTCCCGGCTATATTTGGGAAATCAACACTGAAAAACAAGGTACACCTGAACAAATGAAACAAGCTATTCAATTCGTTAAAGATCACAAATTGAAAAATCTATTAGTCGAAACAAGCGTCGATC
Organism: Staphylococcus sp. IVB6181; assembly: GCF_025561445.1. NCBI lineage: Bacteria > Bacillati > Bacillota > Bacilli > Caryophanales > Staphylococcaceae > Staphylococcus > Staphylococcus sp. IVB6181. The sequence continues at coordinate 2,443,733 of NZ_CP095096.1, forward strand.
ATAAAAGCATGAAAAGCTTGAGCGAAGAAACAGGCGTTCCTATTTCAGGAGAAGTCTATACAGACTCTATTGGCAAAAAAGGCAGTAAAGGCGATTCTTATTACAAAATGATGGAATCTAATATTGAAACTGTCCATAAAAGTATGAAGTAAACTAATTTATCCTTTCAACCATCAGAAAAGACCTCCTAGTATGTCCATACCATTTCTGATGGTCCATAAATAATCTATCCTAAACATAAATAGCTGTGGTCTTTCCTCCCACTGGACCACAATTCCTTAAGAAAATCGGTGCTTTGCGATGACATCGATTTTCGAAGCGACAGTGCAGAAGTGCTGTCGCTTTTTTTATTTTTTGCATAAAAACAGCAGCAGTGTACTCGTTGGTTTACGGCACACTGCTGCTATTTTAATTTTTTAAATTACGTCAATCGATCTACTAACACCATTTCATCATAGTTGATGGCTTGTCGGATTTTCAGTGCAGTTTTTTCGCTTACTTCTCCGTCTTCTACTAATTCGTTGAGGATATGGCGTTGTTCACGCAACGCATTCAGTTTGATTTTTGTAATGTTGTTCGGATTGAACTTCTTGTAATTGAAGAGGTTCGATGATGTTAAATTATCCGAGCGCATTAAGTAACTGTCGCAAATGGTACTGATTTCTAATTTGTTGTCAGCATTGGCTTCTTTGGTTAAGCGTTTAACGACGTTATAATGCACAATACGCATAATTTTAGAGATTTCTTTTAAGTTTTGTTGAACATCTAATGAAGATGCAGCGTTAGTTTGAACGCGAACACGGCGTCTTAAAATAGCTACTTTAATACGCATAATCATTCTTCGGATTAAAGAAGCTTGACGATATACTTGTGTACGTTCTGCATAGCGCATATAGTTATCAAAATCACTTTGCGTAATTTTGCCTTCTTTAACTAATTCATTTAAAGTCTTCGTTTCTGTATCAATCGCAATCCCTTGCAGGCGTTCGAGTTCTTTTGAGTTTTCGTCATCATCATCTAAGACTTTCATAAATGCAATACGGTCGTGATAGATTTTAATCACACTGCCGTATTTGAATGATGTTTCAGGTGTTGCATGGCTTCTTAAATACTCGATTGCTTGTTCTAAAATGTAGATACGCGCTTCTTTGAAACTCATACCTTCCACTTTGACTTGTTTCATCATTGGTGTCACAATCGGCAGCAATACTTGTGCGATTACAAGACTGAGTATCACCATACCTGAAGAAATAAAGAGCAGATCATTACGATAAATGAATGATCTATCTTCTGCCAGCATATACGGGAATGTCAACGCGATAGCAAGTGAAATTGTCCCATGCACACCGCAAAGTGTCATCACCAACGCATATTTGCTGCGCTTAGGTTTAACTTCACCCGGACCTTGTTCGTCCCCTTCGTTCATTGCACGTTGGAACGGACTGACCGGCAAGTAGAAGTAAGGATATAATACATATACCCATAAGAAACGAAAGACGTATACTGCTAATGCAATAAGTCCAGTAGTACCTAATAAGAACACTAGGTTCTGCGGCTCTGTACGTATTATATTCTTCACTGTTTCAGGCACAATATAACCTAAAATTACAAAGACAAAGCCGTTTAATACATAACTTAATAAATTCCATGTCTGCGTATAACTTAATTGGAGCTGTGTACTGATATGGGTAATACGATCACGTTCAAAGCCGTGCACCAACCCGGATACAACAGCCGCAATAATACCAGAAGCATGGAAGACTTCAGCGACTAAATAAGTAATAAACGGTGTCAATAATTGAATAAAGATAAACATGTTATTACTTTCAACACCGCGGCGCGCAAGTATAATACGCAATCTGACTAAGACAATACCTACAATCAAACCAACGACTAAACCGCCGATGGAAGACACTAAGAACTGCCCTACTGCGTCAGTAATAGAAAATGCGCCGGTAATCAGCGCAGCCACCGCAATCTTGAAGGAAATGATACCTGCGGCATCGTTTAATAACGATTCCCCTTCTAAAATCGTCATAGAACCTTTCGGCAGCACTTTACCTTTAGTAATCGCTGAAACTGCCACCGCATCTGTCGGACATAGTACCGCTGCTAACGCAAAGCCGGCAGGCATCGGCAAGCTCGGCCAAACCCAATGAATAAAGAAGCCTACACCAATCACGGTAGTGAAGACTAAGCCTAAAGCCATCATCATTACTGGCTTTATGTAGCGTTTTAAGCCGACACGAGAAACATGTACCCCTTCAATAAATAATAGCGGCGCAATCAATGCGACCATAAACACCTCTGTGTCAAAATCAAATGCCACAGGAATAGGTGTTACAAATATTAATGCCCCTAAAATAATTTGGATGAATGCCAAAGGGACTTTAGGGAGAAATAGTGAATGTATTAATGAACTTAGGATAATAGCCGCAATAAATATGAGTAATCCTTCAACTATTTCCACAGCGTCACCTCTTTCTATGTTGTGTGCACTCTCTTGTGTTTATAACCCAATTGAAATTAATGATGTATTTTCACATACATCTATCAAGTGTCTTTATTTATAATACTATATTCAATTGTGTGAAATCTATTTATATAACTTTAGCCATAAGCTTTCATTCTCTTAAATTCTGCACACAACATTTTTATAACTAAAGCTATAGAAATAGCGATACACACTACGTTTACCCGTTTGCTTGTGCTTAAGACGAAAAAAATTAAAATAATTTACAAAAAGGGTGTGCTTTTTTTCTGCGGATTTCGATATATAGAGTGAGCAAGGAGGTGAGAAACATGAAAACAATCAAAGAACTTGCTGTGACTCTAATTCGTTTAGAAGAAACAAAAGATGGAAAACCTGTCGCAAAACGCCGTCGTTTCGCTCGTTTAAACCCTCAAAGTACTGAAACACAATTAAATGGTTTTAAATCAGTTATTGAAAAATTAACTGGCGAAACTTTCGACAACGTCGAAATCACTACTGTAGAAACTTTATAAGAAGGAGCTGTTACTTTATGACTAAAACATTAGAACTTATCTATCTCAATGAAGCACACAAGCCTGTTAAATTCCAAATTCCGGACGTATCAGGCCAAGTGCAAGAAGAAACGGTCAGAAATGCGATGAGTACATTATTGGACTTGAATGTCTTAAACCCCGCATCTGGCAAGATTGCTGCGATTAAAGGCGCACAAATTATAGAAAAAGAAACACACATCATTTTCTAAATCATTGCATGTCGAGTATACTCAAATGAGTATGCTCGATTTTTTATTGCTCTGCATCAAGCGGTCTCGGCTTTACAATATCTCCGAAGAAGATGCGATCTTTCCCCAGCTTTTTGCATAACGCATAGCTTTCAAAAACATCCACGACTTGCGCTAAGTTTTTATAAGCATGTTTTGGATTTAATACTTCAACAAATTGCTTTTTCTGAATGTCTGAATCTTGGCCTGCATCAATAAAAAACATTTCTTCATCTAACAAACGAATAATAGACACCTGTGTCATGGCTGTTCCCCCTACTTTCTCATTTTGCAATGCTTCTGTTTATTGCCAGTTTACCAAATTATATATTGATACATTGAAAAAATCTACAACTTTAACAATTAACAAATAAAAAGTACTTATTATTCCCTAATTCTTTACGAAATAATCGAAAAACTGAAAAAAACACTTTTTTCAGCGTGATATACCTTTATTTTTTCTTTTATTATAACAATTCAATAAAAGGAACAAAATAATTATTTTCAGCGTTGCCCCAACCATTATCTCCATTGTATAATAACTATAAAATTATATAAGAAGAGGTGACTTTATTTGTTAAAAACCCACTGGTTGTCCGCCTTAATAGCTATCCTCTTATTAAGTGCAGCTGCCGTCGGATTATACGCCGCACTCCGACATCACACGCCCCAGGCAAAGCAAAATATTAAAACCTACACTGCTGCTTACAATCACCCGATTCGATTTACAGGTCATCAAGCAGCCGAAACAAAACATTCTTTTTACTACGACCCTAAGATGGGAATGATTCATGATTGGTATGTTGATTCAGGTAAAACAGTTAAGAAAGATCAGCCCTTATTCGAATACTACAATAAGGAAAACGAGCAGCACCTGACTTTACTTCGTAAACAACTGAATTATTTGGATCAGCATTCTAAACGTTCGAATTTCTTAAATTTGCATACCGACCTTGAAAAGCAATTTTACGCTGTCCAAGCAGGACTGCGCGTAAAACAATTCACTGCCTTGGAAGGTGTAGTCCATATTATAGACAAGCACCCAAGCAAACCGCAGCAATTGTTCGCTGAAGTATACAGCCCTAAACGTATTATTAAAGCCTACGTTTCTGAATCTGTCTTACATCAGCTGAAGCTGAAGCTGAATCAAGAAGCAGAGATCAAAGGACAGACCGCTGCTTTGTTTAAAGGTAAAATTCAAAAGATCGACGCATTCCCTATCGCACAGTCTGAAGACAGTAAATCTTCGCAATACGAAGTACAAATCTCCACAAATGCACGACTTCCAATAGGAAGCCGCTTTAACATTTCAATTTCTACGCATTTCATTGCACTTCCTAAGGATGTTTTATACGGAAAAAACGCAGTAATAATTAAAAAAAATCAACAAATGGTTAAAAGAATTATTAAATATAGCGAAAATTCGGGTATGGTTATTATTAGTGAAGGACTTTTACCGGGAGAAAAAGTTGTTGCTCAACCCAAAAACTTCACATCAAACTAGAGTTCTTATATAATTAACCCATATCATATCGGTAAATAGGAAAATAGACATTATCTTAATTAATAATGTGTTATTCAAATGATGTTCAATAAATTGTCTTGCTTCATTCGGTAATTTTTTGAAAGAATCATTAGTTTGAAAAAACCATTGTTTTATAATGTTTTTTGTTTACAATTCATTTTTATCTAGTTATAATTAAATAAATAATAGGGACGCGAATATTTTGTTTGAAAAGTATCTCGCCCCAATTATGAAAATTAACGTTTAAAAATCTGTCTGTTTACCTATAGTATAATGATAATGGGAATGTTAAGGGAGGAAATACACATGGCAGTATCAAAAATTAAAAATTCATCAGATTTATTAGCAATGGTGACATATGCTGATAAAATGAAAAGTATTATCAAGAAAGAATTCACAATCAGCTTCGAGGAATTTGCAGTATTAACTTTCCTTAGTCAATCAAATGACGAGGAATACTACTTAAAAGATATCATTAACCACTTGAACTACAAACAACCACAAGTTGTTAAAGCGGTTAAAAATTTATCTCAAGAAGATTACTTCGATAAAAAACGTAACGAACAAGATGAAAGAACAGTTTTAATTTTAGTGAATGTAACACAACGCGAAAAAATCAACGAGTTATTAAACCGTATTAATGAACGTATCTTAACTGCAAACAAAGAAATTAAAATCTGATTTGTTTAAGCTATGTATATACAAAAAGCGTGATGCAAAAATGATGATTCATTCTAGCATCACCTTTTTTATGGGTTCTTCACCTTTTATGGCGGAGAACCTTTTTATTTTGATAATGAAGCTTGTATCAGCCTACTTCTCACGTGTTGATAATTTAATGGAATAATAAATAATTACTACTAAGATTAAAATCCAAATAATGACTGTGCCGATTTGTGCCAGATTCGGATCTAATACTACTGCATCAATTGTTTTTTGACTCAGCAGCAATCCGACACCTGTAAATTCAAAGCGTTTGTAATAAACACCGAATATCGCCATGATAATACCGAAGAAGAACACAAAAATATGCGCATATTTCGTTACTACCACAACACCGAAATCTATATTAAATGCATGCAGCATCACTAATATGGCCGCAATGATGATAATCCCTATACCTATCATGACTTCGGTTCGATTGCTGTATAAATAGTTCTTTTTAACAATTCTGGTATAAACAAAAACTGTTATCGGGAAAATAATGAGGCAGTAGACAATCGATAAGCCTGTCGCAGCCTGAAACGGCACAAACTGTTTGTCATATAAGTACGATATCAACAAGAAATTGACGATAAAGAACAGTATCGGATTCAATTGAATTCCAAACAGATTACGTTGAATCGTTAAAATAATTTCAGCTGGTGCTTTCTTGCGGTATTCTATATAATCTTCATCTTTTGCTTCTGATTTTGGCAGGTCATTACGTATTTTTTCTTTGATATCATCAATCATCTTAGGAGAAATCCCTTTGTAGTTAAAATAATCGGTGATATTTTCTAATAATATTTTGTCATTAGGACGCATGATGTGTCTCCTTTAAATATTCTATCCTTATCAATTTATCATTTCACACTTAATTTATCCACTCAATGAAAAAAGAAGACAGGAGTTTGCTCTCCCGTCTTCCTGCACAAACCTGTTCTTATTTACCGATATCAATACGATAAAGTTTCAGGTTTTTATCTTTAGGTGATTGGCTTGCAAATTGATAAGAAGTATCTTTATCTTTGATATAGCCGAAATTACCTGTTTGTTCATTATAGTTATATCTCCAAGTTACAGTATTACCAAGTTGGTTGCGTACTGTTTTGAAACTTGGTCCATCTATTTTATTGTACTTCATTGTGATGTGTGTGACTTGGCCGCGATCTTTTTGGCCATTCGCTGTCACAATCATTAATCCTTTGTCAGAATTAAATTCATAATAGTGTTTAGTTTTATCAGGTTTATAAGAATAGCCTGTGAGTTTGTGCGTTTTCAAAACATCTTTAATATTTTGACCCAACTTCACACCCTCTAATGATGTGTCGCCATGTTGGATTTGCTGCACGGTTTGAATTGTATTGCCAGACGCTGCATCTGCTTGATGGATGCCAAGTCCGGTTACCACGGTTGCAGAAACGATAGCCGCTGAAAGTAATTTTTTCATAAGCAATAACTCCTTTGCTCTCTTTTTGTAATGTTCCTGTAATTTTTTCTGCGCTTATTATACTATACCCTTAAATACCCGTTATGTAATCGGTCTTCGGATGTAATATTTTGTAATACTGTATAATAATCAAGAGTTTAATTGCAAATAATAATGAATAACTTTGCTTTTAGGCTTTAATACGTTGCTGCTCGTCTTCTAATACTTCATTGACATTTATGAAAGCTGTCACCGTTTCTAAGAATCTTTTCTTCTCTTCACCCATCGGATAAAGACCAGAACGTTCAAATGTTTCGACTTGTGCATGCTGAATATGATCAGTATATGCTGCTAACTCTTCTGATGTTAAACGTTCATCGTGTTTACCTTGAATGATTAATACAGGTGCTTGAATATGATTTAAAGCAGGCTGAATTTCGGTATGTTCAAATGAAGCTGTAACAGAACGCTTTTCGAGTCCTGTCATAATCGGTGTCATATCTGAATAATTCTTCAGCATTTTCCCTGCTTTTTTCTTTGAACCATATGTGTGTTTATCCAAGAATTTCTGCTGCTTGTTGTCTTCCCATGTTCTGATTGTATCAGCATATTTTCTAAACAGACGTGCTTCTGGCAGTTCTGCTTGCAGTGTTGCCGGGTTAACCAGTACAAGTCCATCGACATATGCATCAAATTTAGACGCAAAGTCTGCCGCAATGGTTGCGCCTAGTTCTTGTCCGATAAAGAATGCATGTCGGATGTATAAGTAATCCAGTAATTCTTTAATATCTGAAGCATAGTCCGCAAAATCAATTTGCAGCGGTTTGTCTGAATAGCCATGACCGCGTAAATCTATACAAATCACTTCATAACTGTATGACAGTTTTGTAGCGATATCGTTAAAGATTGAAAAATTTTCAAATGCGGAATGTATCAATACAATCGGCTGTCCGCTTCCCATCGCCGCATAATGCAATGTTGTATGATCTTTAGTCGTAAATAGTTCCATTCGCTTGCTCACTCTCCTTAGAATCTGGGGCTTCTTGCGGTAGAATCTCTAATAGTTCTTCTAACGTCGCAATTTCAAAATCCATTTCTTCCGGTTCCGGCTCAAGTTCAACTTCATCATCTTCATGATTAAACCAAACACTGACCATTCCCATCGCTCGTGCCGGCGCAACATCATTTAAAGCATCATCGCCTACATACAACACTTCTTCTGGTTCTACACCGAGCTGTTCCATAATATCTTCAAAGATTTTAGGATGCGGTTTTCTGTAGCCTACCATCTCTGACGTAGACAAAAAATGAATATAAGACAATATACCCAAACTATCTAAACGATATTGCTTTATTTTAGATTTACCATTCGCAATCACACCTGTCAAATATCCTCTGTTTACTAAACGTTCCAACGTATACTGTGTATCATGATACGGAAAGACATAACGATAGAAGTGATTCTCAAAATCATGAAATAGATCTTTCCACGTTAAACGATCGACATGGAAACGTTTGATAATCGCTTTATAAAGTTCCGGCTTATCATGATCCTCGTCATCATCCAATTCAATAAACTGCTTTTTGAAATCTTGAGCTTGTACATGAACTAAGTAATCATGGAACCGTTCATACTGTTCTTCAATAAATTTCTCTCTCGATTTATTACGATCTAACAGTGTTCCTTCTAAATCGAATACGACCGCCTTTATACCCTCTAAATTCATTATTCTTCTCTCCTATAAATGCATATCAAGCATCTCTGTTATCATTTCTTTATTAATAAGATCATTCATACGAGCGTTTCTGTGTTGCTATTAAATACCCAAGTACAGGTATTCCTAATAATGCCAAAATAATACTGGCTGGAATTTCAATCGGGTGCCACAGTTGTGCACCTAAAGTATCCGCAAAGACCATGACCGCACCGCCGACAATACCATTCATCAGCATCTGCACACCTAATGTCGCTTTAACAGTACGTCTGATCAACTGAGGAACTATCATTCCGATAAACCCTATAATACCAGTATATGAAACAATAATCGCTGTCATAATAGAGGCAAGTGTCAATACCATAAACATCATCTGCTGCACATTTAAACTTAACGAACGGGCTTTCAGCGTACCGACTTGCAGCAGTTTAATCTTCGGCAGCAATACACCGAGCAGCAGTACACACAAAAGCATCACAGGTACAATGAAGTAGACTTCATACATTTCCGCATTGGAAAAACCGCCGAACATATACATCACAATACTTTTCATTCTGCGTTCGTCTAACAATATCAACAGATATAACAACGCATTAAACAAAGCACCTATCATAATACCTGATAATATCAAAGCGCGCATCGGATAACCTTGCGAAATAACAGCCGTCACACCCAGCACAATACCTAATGTGATGAAACTTGCTGTCATTGAGGCCATAGGAATCCATAGACTGCTGAGACCTAAGAAGACTGCACAACCGCCGCCTAAAACAGAACCGCTCGCTAAGCCTAATGTCAGGCTGTCTGCAAGCGGATTATTCAGTACGGTTTGAAACATTTGGCCTGCAATCGACAAGCCGATACCTGCGAGCAGTGCTTCCAATACTCTTGGCAAACGCACTTCAAACAGGATACTTTGATTTAAAGGGTCCGACCAGCTGCCTAAATTCCAAAACAAGCTGATGCCGATGCTTGCTGTGAGTGCAAGACACCATCCTATAATCATTGTAGTTTGTTTCATTTTATTGTTCATCTCGATAAATGGCATCTCTTAATGCTTTAAGTCCTTGGTCGATACGCGGACCAGGTCTTGAAATCGTATCGCCATTCACCGCTTCAATTCTTTTCTTCTTCACAGCATCTATATTTTCAAAGCCGCCGCGCTTACGTATGATCTTCAAGTAATCTGAACGCGTAATCCCTTCAGTTGTAATTAATACATCTGGATTATGCTTAATGATACTTTCTTTGCTGACTTTCTTCCAACCTGTCAAATCATCAAACGTATTCTGTGCTTGCAGCTCTTCTAACATATAATTAAAGAACGTAGATTTGCCTGCTGTATAAATTTCAGGTTCATGCGAAACTTCTAAGAAGACACTAGGTGCTTTTTGATGTTTCGGCACATCTTTCAACACTGCTTCAACACGGTGCTTAGTATCATACACTAATGTATCTGCTTGTGATTTGCGTCCTGTAATATCGCCGATTTGTTCAAACGTTCCATAGATTTCTTCAAAGTTTTTGGCTTCAGGTATGTAAACCACCTTGATGCCTTTCTTTTCTATGTCGCTTAATACTTTATTATCCATGCCTTTTTGAGATTCATGCGCTAAAATCAAATCCGGTTTAGCTTTAAGCAATTGATCTTTATTCAACTTCATCGCGTCGAATTTCTGCTTGTTTTTAACGTCTTTAGGATAGTCATCTACAGTAGAAACCCCTATCACTTCTTTACATAAACCTAATTCATACAATATCTCCGTGTTGCTCGGCATCAATGAAATGATGCGGTGGTATTTGATAGACTGCTCAGTTTTGTGCTCAGATTGTTTTTTATCGTCTTTCTTATCCTTTTCTGCAGGTGAAGCACACCCTGCCGCAACCAAAATAACTAAGATTAGAAAAACCCATAGTTTTTGTTTCATCAACTTCTCCTCATATTGTATTGTAAATCTCATTTTAGCACATTTACTCTTGCTGAAAAGGTCAATTTTACAAAAAACTTATACACATTTTGCATAAAAAAAGAAGCACTCTGAAAAGAGTACTTCGAATAAGTGAATTACATTGTATGCGGTGCAGTAACACCCACTAATGCTAAGGCATTGCGTAATGTAATTTGCGCTGCCGCAATCATTGAAACATAAGCTTGTGTCTTAGTTTCATCGTCTGTTAATACTTTGTCCGCATTGTAGAATTTATGAAATGCTGCTGCAAGTTCTTGAATATAGTTTGTTACACGATGCGGTGCACGTTGTTCTGCAGCACTTTCAATCATCGGTTCAAATTCAGCTATTTTTTTCAATAGGTCGATTGCTTTATCATTTTTGATAACACTGAAGTCCGCATTTTGCGTCGGCACAATGCCGCGTTCAGCCGCTTGTTTCAAGATTGAAGAAATACGCGCATGTGCATATTGTGCATAATACACAGGGTTTTCTGCTGAATTTTCTTTCGCAAGTTCCATATCAAAATCAAAATGCGTATCCGGGCTGCGCATCGTTAAGAAGTAACGTGCTGCGTCAATGCCGACTTCATCCATGATTTCACGCAATGTAATCGCATTGCCTGTACGTTTACTCATTTTAACTTCTTCGCCGTCTTGCATTAAACGTACCATTTGCATGATTTGAATTTCTAAACGATCTGCATCAATACCATATGTTTCAACTGAAGCTTTCAAACGGTTGATATAACCGTGGTGATCCGCTCCGAATAAGTTGATTAAGATATCTTGACCGCCATCGCGATGGAATTTGTCATAGTGATAAGCAACATCTGGCAAGAAGTAAGTGTATGTGCCGTCTTTTTTGATTAACACACGGTCTTTGTCATCGTTGAATTCTGTCGTACGCAGCCATGTCGCACCATCCGCTTCATACGTATGACCATTTTTTTTCATCAGCTCTAATACACGTTTGATTTCGCCTGAATCATATAAAGTTGTTTCACTGAACCAGCCGTCAAAGTGTGTATTGAAGTCTGCTAAGTCTTTTTTCAATTTTTCCATTTCATAATCGACACCTAATTGTCTGAACACTTTTAAGCGTTCGTCATCAGGCAGCTCTTGAAGGTCAGGACGTTTTTTTGCTAAATCTTTACCAATATTCACGATATCTTTACCGTGATAACCATCAGCTGGTAATTCCGCTTCTTTGCCTAACGCTTGATAATAACGCGCTTCAATAGAACGTGCTAAGTTAGTAATTTGGTTGCCGGCATCGTTGATGTAGTATTCACGTGTCACATCATAGCCTGCCGCATCTAAAATATTGCTTAATGTATCACCGACTGCCGCATTACGTGCATGTCCGATATGCAAATCGCCAGTTGGGTTCGCAGATACATATTCAACTAAGATTTTTTGGTTTTTAGGTACTTCTGCACGTCCGAAGTCTTTATCTTTTTTCAAGGCTTGCGGAATAATTTCAGTTAAGTATTCATTGTTTAAATAGAAATTGATAAATCCAGGTCCTGCAATTTCGATTTTTTGCACATTCGCTTTTGATTTATCCAAGTTATCAACAATCTCTTGTGCGATTTCACGCGGATTGCGTTTCGCAATTTTTGTCAGCACCATTGCGATATTTGTAGAGTAGTCCCCGTTTTTAGGATCTTTTGGAATTTCCACTTTGACTTCAGGAACTTCTTCTGCAAGTCCAGCGGCTTTAACACTTGCTGTTATTTCTTCAATTAATGTTTGTTTGACTTGATCAATAATATTCACTTACTTCAGCTCCTTGTAGGTAATTTGGTAAAGGTATGTGCCCATCTTCTCTTCATTTTGATAGAGTTCATAACGAACTTTGAGTTTTGACTGTTCTGGTTGTACATAATGATTAATGCTGAGCGTACGAATCGTTAAAGGAATCTTGCCAGTAGGTATTTCGTATAATGACATCGTATCATTACCTTCTATAAAATGCAGATTCTGTTTAATATTCCCGCTGCGCAGCAACCTCACTTCGCCATTTTGAATCTTCAATGTAACATGTACTTCCAAGTTTTCTACGACTTCATCATAACGTATATATTCAGCTTGCCGCTTCTCTTGCCAAGTGCCGTTGGTTTCAAATTCAAACTCATCTATTTCTCCATCGCGTTCAATCATCTGAAATGTTTGTATACGAATGTTTTCATTCAAAGACGCGCTCACCCTATTCTTATTTATTCATTAATACTCTGAATTATAACATAAATATACAGCGCACACAGTGACTAAATTCACACTGTATGCGCTGATAACCCTAAAAGTCAAAATTAAATTGTGTCTCACTTCATTTAGTCTTTCAAATAATCTAACACAATCGTACCCACTGCTTCAGCTGCACTCATCATAGATGATTCGCTGATATTGAATTTCGGATGATGGTGCGGGTAGACTTCCCCTTCTTCTGGTTCTGCACCTGCAAAGATAAATGCGCCTGGAACTTCTTGTAAATAATATGCAAAGTCTTCTGAAGGCGGCCAAGGTTCGCAGCGTTCGACTTTTTGTATTGCAGATTTTTCTGCGTTGTTTAATGTCTCTGATACATATTTCGTAAATTTCGGATCATTATAGACAGCCGGATAATCGTCTGTATATTCATAATCGCAAGTCACACCGAATGTTGTTTCTAAACCATCTACGACATGTTGTAATTCTTGTGCGATTTTATCTTTTGTTTCATCTTGCAGTCCGCGTACATCTCCATCAAGGACAACTTTATCTTTAATTACATTGAATTGACCTTTGGCATCGAATGAACCGATAGAAACGACACCCGTTTCAAATGGACTTAAACGTCTTGAAACGATAGATTGTACAGTCGTCACAAAGTTTGCGCCTGCGACAATCGCATCATTCGCGTCATGCGGTGATGAGCCATGACCGCCCTTGCCGTGAATCGTTAATTTAAAGAAGCCGCGCCCTGTTTGCACGTTGCCTTCTCGATAATAAATTGTACCGCGTTCACCATTACTCATCACATGTACCCCTAATACATGATCTACACCATCTAAAACGCCATCTTTAATCATTCCGATTGCACCGCCTGGAGGCATTTCTTCAGCTGGTTGATGTATCACAACTACTTTTCCTGAGAACTGATCTTTCATTTCGATTAATGTCTCAGCCAATATCAGCATATAAGCTGTATGTGCATCGTGACCGCAAGCATGCATAACACCAGGATTTTCTGATGCGAACGGCAAACCTGTTGCTTCCTCTATCGGCAATGCATCAAAATCGGCACGAATCGCAATCGTTTTACCCGGTTTCCCACTGTCGATAGTAACCTTCAAACCATTTTCTCCGACATTAGTTTCTACTTCACAATCCTTATCTTTATAGAATTCTGCAATATACTTCGGTGTTTCAACCTCTTTGAAAGATAATTCCGGATGTGCATGCAGATAACGTCTGATTTCAACCATACGGTCCTCTTTCTCTTTTAATCGCTGAATTAATTCTGAACTCATACTATCTCCCCTTTGCAATAATCTTACAATTTAGATTATTCTAAAATTTATATACCTACTGTAACATACTTAGAATGATGAACGGGCAAAAAAGCAGAAACCACTTTGTGTGATTTCTGCTTAACATTTACTTATCGTGCAATGCTTCTTTTAATTCATCGCTTGAATGATTCCACATTTCAATATCATGATTTTTAAGGAAGTCTCTGATAATCGCGATGTATTCATCTCCGATGTGATCGATGACCACTTTATGTTTCATAGATTTATCCATCATATTCACATGTTCAGGCATGCTTTTGTAGCCTCTGCGGATTTTTTTATTCACCATGAGGTAACATGCGGTTAACCCTGCATAATATGCACCTTGTTCACCGCGTTCAGTCGTTACCCAGCATAACCAATATTCTTTCGCTTCAGGTCCTTCGACTGTTTCTTTATCTGTAATCCATTTTACACCTTTTTCAACATCTGCACGTGCGTGCATCGCACCGATATCAATAAATGCTTCTTTAGATTGCATGTCTATAAATACAGGTGCAACGTTATCTAAACTGATTGCCCCGATATTTGTTCCTTTATGGCCGTCTAGCGGGTCATTTTTAATAATATTGAATTTAAACCCTTTATTCTCTGCCACAAGCCACACCTCCATTATATGCTCATGTTATTCCATTTTACTGTATCATCTGTATCTTTTCGAATACAATGCACATCGTTTAATTCAGTTCGTTTAAGATACTCAAAATACGTTCGCGTACTGCATCATCTTTGATATTATGAACCAGTTCTTTAGGATAATATAATTTATAATCTTGGCGATTAATTCCTGTGATACTTTGAATCACCATAGACTGACTGCTGATTTCTCGGATTTTGCCGTTATGCTGAAGGAGATGAATCGGTTGGCGGTTAGACCCCGGGCGGTCATAATCATAAGGCAGATCAGAGAACGATTCGCTCACGAAATAGTAATCCGGATTAATACCGCCGGCTTCAAACAACTCTCTCAGCTCATTCATTGTAATAATCGAACCGTCAAACGGCAGATATTTGAATAAGTCCCGATTAATAAAACGGCGTGCTAAATCACTTAAGATATCATCGTCTTCTTTAATCCATTCTTTCAAGTAATATAAGACTACCGCTTCATCCAGCTCTACATATTGTTCAATTGTCATCGTTCCTTCAAAGAACGGAATGAAATCTTTAGGGAACAGATTAAACTCATAACCTTCTTGATAGAGTGCTTTTGCACGTTTCAAACAGTTATTCAGCAAGACTTCTCCGCCTCGGCTGACCGGGTGGAAATAAATCTGCCAATACATTTGATAGCGGCTCATAATAAAGTTTTCTACCGCATGCATACCGCTGTCTTTAATCAAGACTTCTTCTTTAGTTGGACGCATTAATCTTAAGATACGTTCCATATCGAATTTGCCATATTGCACACCTGTAAAATAAGCATCCCTTTGCAGGTAATCCATTCTATCTGCATCGATTTGAGATGAAATCATAGAAATAACCAGCTTATTAGGATGTGTTTTATTAATCACGTCTGCGACTTGTTTCGGAAAGTCTTTTGAAACTCTGCTCAGCACGGCATTCACTTCAGTATTTCCGGTAATAGTGGCTTGTGTAAATGCTTCGTGATCTGTATTGAAAATCTTTTCGAAACTGTGAGAAAAAGGACCATGACCTAAATCATGCAGCAAAGCAGCACATAATGCGAGCAAACGGTCATCATCATGCCATGCTTCACGTCCGCGAAACGACTCGTCTATAATTCTGCGGACAATCTCATACACACCCAGCGAATGGCCGAAACGGCTGTGTTCTGCAGTGTGAAAAGACAAATACAGCGTGCCGAGCTGTTTGATACGGCGCAAACGCTGGAATTCTTTTGTTTTTACTAAATCCCAAATGACTTGATCTTTAACATGAATATAGCGGTGAATCGGATCTTTGAATACTTTCTCTTCAAATAATTTTTTAGTGCCGTAATCTGTCTCCGCCATGAGGATCCCTCCATCTCATTCTATTCGATATATTTAAAATGCCTTTTTCATTAGCGCAAGGTCCATGACTTCCCCGTATACTTCTCGGTTATAGGCACGTACCATTTCAAAGCCTTGTTGGCGGTAGTATTCGACACCTTCTTCGTTTTGGTTATCTACTTCTAAATAAACCGCATCATATTGTCCTTTGAAATGGTCCAATCCTTTATTTAACAAGGCAGTACCATAGCCTTTACGTTGTGCTTTAGGATGAATATAGTGCGCAGATAAGAAAAGTTCGCTGCCGTTAATAAAATTAGCGAACCCTACAATTTCATTATCTTCTTCTGCCACTAGGAATAATTGTTCTTTTAATCTTTTAAGCAAATGCTGCTCATTGTATGAAGCTGTCAATAACTCATTGACAGTCGTCGCAGCATAGATATTCAAATACGTGTTATACCATGCTTTTGTTGCCACATCTCTGATGCCGACAACATCCGCTGGTGTTGCTTCTCTCACTTTATGCATCGTTAATCACGTCTCCTTACATAGTTCAACTTTCAAAATGAATAAATTAATTATATCATACGAGATATAAAATTGTGTTTAAACAAACACGCGTATGACGACTTATTTATTGTTCTACCCCGCTTGCAGGGTGTTGCTAAACACAGCGCAATGTACATGATAAATATATAGTCTGAATCAGTTGTTGTGTTTATGAATATGAAAAGCATTCAGATATAACCTAAGCGCTTCAAATCTAATACAACATATTATCTATAACGTACGTGTACTTGCTTTTTCTTTTAATTGCTCATGCCACTGCTTTGCATGATGCATCGCGTATGTATCTTTTAAAATATCACCCGGCGCATTCACTGTACCAATCAGATAATCTTCTAAGAGGGCACCTAAAAATTCCAAGCTGTATTCTATTTGATGCATACATGGACGTGCTTTGATTTTAGGACAATCACCGCCCACTAAAATTAAGCGAAATTCGATTTGCGTCATCTTTTCTTTAAAATCACGATAATTTTTATCGCGCAATGTTTCTGACCAGTGGTCGATGAATGATTTCATCGAGGCTGAAACACTATACCAATATACCGGCGACACCAATAGCACACTATCGCTTTCTAACACACGATCAATAATATCAGGATAATCATCCAGGTAGCCGTCAATTTGTCCCCCATTATGTCTGACGTCCCTGACAGGTGCGAAGCGGTATTGCGTTAAATCAATCCATTGATAATCTAAACCCTCTACAACCAATTTTGCGAGTGAAGCAGAATTGCCTTCTGGTCTGCTTCCTCCGAATATAACAGTTATCATGTGCAGGTTCCTTTCTGGAATATAAGTGAACTTTTTATGAACATTGTTATCTCTTGTTTAATAAGCCTAATTATAGGTTACATTATTTAAATATACCAACTTAATGAATCTAACGTAAATTTTTTGTAAAAAATGCGAATACCTTCAAGATAGACTGGGTATATGAACTGAGTAAGAAGGATAAAAGGTACCCTATTCAATCAAGCAAAAGGGACTAAAAAAACTCAATAAAAGGTGATTAAAATATGGATGATACGAGCTTTGGTAACATTTATATTGACTCGCAGCCTGTAACGTTAGATTGGGATACTTTAGTAACTGATGAATCTGAAATGGCAGTTGATGGCATCCCGCCATCTCTTATAGATAAATGGGTGAAAAGAAAAGAACTTATCCCATCGTATACAAAGGACAATTTGCGTCATTTCTATACTAAAGATGTTTTAAATGCTTGCAGGTCATATGTAAAAGTTTATTGAGAATCCACTACCACGAGACAACAACGGCATTACCCGCAGTCAATATGCGATGAATCTCGCGATAGTTCGAACGATAAAAAGACAGACCCTCTGTTTTGCCTATATGCAAACAGTAAAGGGTCTGTCTTTTTGTATTTGAAATTCTAATTATTCAGCTTGTTTACGTTTCGCTAATTTTTCTTTAAGTTTTCGGTCTTGTTCTTCTTTTCTGCGTTTACGTTCTTCATTACGTTGACGCAAGCGCTCTTCTTCTTCTGGATCACGCGGTTTTTGAAGCTGCTTTTCAACTTTCTCCATTAACTCATCTTCTGTTAATGCTGCTAAAGGGCGGTTGTTGACGAACGCAAATGTCTTTCTGCGACCTGGACCACAGTATGATTGGCAGCCTATTTCTATTTCAGCTTCTGGATCTAATTTCTTTAATTTTCTTTCTAGGGATTTGCAATTAACGGCTTGGCAATCATCACAAATCAAAAATTTGTTTTGCACTGCTATGTCCACCTCACTTTATCTCTATAATCATCTATTTTCTCTAACGACTTCTATTATTTAACCTTATCTATTCTACGCTTTTTCCGTAAAATTTCAAGTCCCAATTCTTTGAACTGTATGTTAATCAGTCTTTAACACCTCAACAGAACACTGAAATCTGCTATAAAAAAACTGCCGCACTGCAATGGTTCACAGTGAGACAGCACACTATATTATTGACCTTGATAAACGTGGAACGGCAGCGGTTTGATGTTTGCTGCTTTCCAGCTGTTATAAATCATTTTGCGGTGTTTTTGGTTGCCGATAATCGCTATACCGCAGTCTCCGCCGCCTGCACCTGATGTTTTAGCAGCAGCATTATAAGTCTCTGCGATATCGCATAATTGTTTAAGCTGAGGTGTTTCAATGTCGACAATTGCTTCTGCATCCATCATTTGGATGATAGAACGGTTGCGTCGAATCATAGCTTGTACACCTTTTAAATTGTTCGTTTTGAAAGCATAAATCAAACGCTCGACACAAGATTGAGATTGTTCTAAGAAACGGCTATAAAACTCTGGATCTGATTTTAATCGTTTCACTTCACTGACTAAGTAAGGAGATGACGCTGGAGAACCTGTCCAGCCGATAAGCACTTCCATATTCTCAGGGGCTTGCAAGGGTTCAGTATATAATCCCGGCCAGTTTTTCTTTACCACTTCAGCAACAGAAGACGTTTCAATCTGCTGCATGACCCAATCATGGTCGAAAGTACTGTAAGCTAACCAACCAGTAAAGACACTGACTGCAATATCGCCGCACGAACTTAAACTTTGCAGTTTCATATTCGCAATCACCGCAAGTTTATAAATATTTAAATTCGCTAAATCCAACTCATAAAATTCATTCAGTGCTTTAACGACAGAAACTAAAACAGCAGCACTCGAACCTAAACCGTATTTATGGCCAGAGGCATCGTCTAAATTGCTGTCGATCACTAAATCAAAGTGTTTCAGCGCTTTACCGCAGCTTTTAGCATATTGCTCGAAGACTTCAACTGCAGTAATCACATATTCTAATTGTTTAGCCGCATTCGCATCTGAGACTGCAATCTTATCGCCTTCTCTTTGGAATGTAATCGGCTCATGATGCAGCGTTTTAGAATGAATTGAACCGCCGTTATTTGCGGCTGCTGTATCTATCGTAGCCGTCACAAAACGGTCCACTGCTATCAATACAGACTTATAGCCTGGTTCCGTTACTGCATATTCACCTGCGATATAGAGTTTGCCTGGCGCTTTGACTGTAATCATGATTCATCTTCCTCATTTATAATTTCAATCCCGGTACCGATATCACTCGCGATAATTTGGTCTTGATCAAAGTAAGTTGTTAATTTATCGATGACTGCTTGCTGATGCTGTTTTTGTACTAATACTTTTACATTAGGACCTGCATCCATTGTGAAGTATGCCGGCAATCCTGCTTCGCGGCATTCATGTACTAAAGCCATAGCTTCATAACTTTCCGGCACCAAATATGTAAATGGCGGTTGTGCCCCTAAGTTTGTCGCATGCATGCGCAGTCCATTCTCTTCAAATACTTCGCCTAATCGTTTGAAATCTTTAGCTGCAATCGCGGCTTTTGCTTCTTTGATATCCTCATCAATATGGTCTAACCAATATTGGTAAAAGCGAGAAGTATTGCGTGTTAAAGACATCCCGGCACGGCTTTTTACTTTTTTAGATTTTTGATTAATCACTACGAAAATCATTGCTAAATTATCTTCCCAATGATCCGCATCGATGGCATGTGCATAAGACGTTTCATCATCATGGCCTTTTTCCCATTCCGCAAATCCTCCGTAAATACTGCGGCTTGCAGAACCTGAACCGCGTCTAGCGAGGCGGGATAAATCTTTATCAGACAACTGCATGTCCAATGCTTCATTGCATGCAGCCGCAAGTGCCGCAAACGCACTGGCAGAAGAAGCTAATCCAGCTGCCGTCGGCACAAAATTAGTGCTGTCGATATGTGCTTTCATGTCAGTACCTGCGCGTGCTCTGACAATGTCTAAGTATGCTGAAATTTTTTGCGTTTCTTTGTCATCCGCTTCTTCCCCGTTTAAGAAGAAACGGTCCTTTTCAAATTGCGCATCAAATGTTGCACGTGTTTCCGTATAAAATTTATCCAAAGTCAGCGACAAACTATTATTCATTGGAATAATCAGTGCATCGTCTGCTTTCCCCCAATATTTAATCAACGCAATATTCGTATGCGCTCTCGCTTTGCCCGTCTTAGCCAATTGAATTAACCTCCTAAATTCTCTATCCACGTATGCTTAGCACCCGCTTCTTTTACTGCTTGTGCTACCTTTTTCGCTGTCCCATAATCTTTCACTAACGTAATGACACTGCCGCCGCGGCCGCTGCCTGTCAGCTTGCCTGCCACAGCACCTGCTTGTTTTGCCACTTGCAGCAATCGATCAATTTTCGGATGACTGACTGTCAATGTCGCTAAATAAGATTGGCATTCATTGAAAATGTCAGCTAACGCTTCAAAGTTATGCGTGTTGATGGCTTGATTCGCTGCATGTACCAGTCGGCCAATACGTTCGATAAACTGCATATTCTCATGATTATGCTGCACAAGTTCATGCACATCACTCACTGCCTCTTTGGTATTCCCTCTGATGCCGGTATCTAAAACGACCATATATCCCGCAACATTCAAAGTTTTCAAAGGTGTAAAGACACCTTCTTGGAACCATGTCGGTTTATTCGACACAATCGTTTGTGCATCGATACCGCTAGGTTTCCCATGCGCAATCATTTCTGCCCAGTTGACATGTTCAATCAATGCTTCATCAGATAAAGGTTTGCCCATATAGTCAAAAGCAGCTCTAGTGAAGGCTACGGCTACAGCAGCACTAGAACCTAAGCCTCTTGAAGGCGGTAATTGTGCATCGATTTTAATCATCACAGGTGAATCAATATGATTTTCTTCTTCGAATCTGCTGATTAATGCATGTAAATGCTCCGGTGCATCCGCAACTTCGCCTTCATAGACATCACTGATCATCGTAGACACTGCCAATTCCGGCATTTCTTCAATTTCAACTGTTACTTTCCCAGAGGAAAACGGAATTGCAATCGCAGGCTGGCCGAACGTCACCGCATGTTCACCTACTAATATGATTTTCCCATTAGATTCCCCGTAGCCTTTTTGTGTCATATCTGCATCACCTTTAATACTTTCCTAGTTTCTCAAAGTATATTGAATTCCTGTTGTATACATGCAAAGACCTCCAGCCACTTTCTTTGTTGCCCTTATGAAAATGACAGGAAGCTTATGCATGGGACTTAATATACTCATTTATTTTTCAACCTATATATTTTTGTCATTTATAAAATATGTTGCACTTTACTGTTCACTTTTCTTCAAACACCGTTTTATTATACCCTATTTATCTCGATGTTTTATCATACCTAAGTTGTAAAATTAATACCTGATAATAAACTACTTCCTCATTCTACCGAAAATTTCACTTTATTTAAACGATTTGTTCATATCTTCGTCATAAAAAATATAATTAAAAATGAGGATTCACACCATCTGAATTAAAAAACCGCAACACAAAAGGGATATTGAAAGTCACCATGTCAAATAGAAAACGAAAGTTGGTTGCTATTTGTTTATCTTCAATTGTCAAATTAAGTGCAACACCTTATCATTGAAAAGCTCTGCTGGTGTTTTCCAATCAAATCGTTTACGAGGACGTGTATTCAACTTATAAACATAGCGTTCTATTTGTTCTTCTGTAATGTTATCAATATCAATACCTTTGGCTATATATTCTCTAATCAATCCATTTGTATTTTCATTAGTTCCACGTTGCCAAGGGGAATGAGGATCAGGAAAATAAAAGGGAATGTTATCTAACTCTGACGTAATTTCTGGATGTTTAGAAAACTCTACACCTCTATCTGGTGTAATGGATAATCGTTTATTGTTTGGTAAGCCGCTAAGTAAATCTACGATTTTCTGTTTCACAAACTCAGATTTCTTTTTAGGTACTTTACCACAAAGTAAATAGCTGGTTTTACGATCTACTAATGTAACAAGACAAGATTTTCCAGTTTTTCCCATAACAGTATCGGCTTCCCAATCTCCGATGCGTTCTCTATTATTAATGATTTGAGGCCGATCGTGTATTGAATAACTTATTCTAATTCTACCTCTTTTTTCTTGATGATCTTTAGTGTGTCTAGTCTTGCCTCTATGCCTTAACAATCTAATACATCCACGATTACCGTGACTTAATTTTGGCGGATCAAACAGGCCTAAATAAATAGCACGGTAAATAGTGTTATAACTAATAGCCAAGTGAAACCCTTCACTTTTTAATCGGTTCGCAATTTGTTCAGGCGACCACTGTTGATTAAGAAATAAAAATTTCACTTTATCAAATAAAATCTGTGATTTTAATAATAATTTACGTCCGCATTTTTTCTTATTGCACTTGTAATTATTATGAGCATATGTAGGGCTGTAGCTTCCGGAGGAAGCATTTCTAACTAATTCACGAGAAACGGTTGATGGGCTTCTGCAAATATCTTAAGCGATTTTCTTAAAGAATATCCTTTAGAGAATATTCTTTCGCGTTCTTCTATGGTAAGGTGTTTATATGAGTCCATAATCATTATCTCCAGTAAAATTTTGTCTTCGCAAACTTTATTTTACTAGATTGATGATATTAGGGCTCTTTTTTATGTGTTACACTTATTTTGACAATTGAAGTCATAAATAAACACCCCAAAAGTAGTATTTTATAGGTTCAACTTTTGGGATGTAGTACACAAATCATCTACATTTTAAGTTTAAACTTTATTAAGAGAGTATCAAGCCACATAACTTTTCAGCTATTTACATCCCTTTGTGCTTAATCGTTCATTTTCGCATTAATTTTTGCATTACGTTCTATCATACGCTCAAAATATTTTTCAAATCTTTCCCATTCTTCATCACTGATCGGTTCCATATTTAATGTTGCGCCTAAATCTTTAATCGCATAAAGCAATTTTAACATCACATCTTGAACCGTCATGGAATGTCCAAACAAAGTTTCAAGCGAAGCCATACAAGATGGATCAATATCAGGGTACTTAAACTTTGTTTCTTCGCCTTGCAGCGCTCTATCGTAGAAAGCTTTCATCATTTCAGCACGTTCTTCGCCTGAACCTTCTACACAAAGATAAACTTGTACCGCAATACCGCCTCTCACTCTGCGTTGAGAAATACCAGCAAACTTTTTGTCATTGATACTCAAGTCGAATTTTCCTGGGCAATAAGAGCGTTCAATTTCTTTCGTTTCGATAGTAACATGTTCATCTTCGAACATTTTATCGACTACTAAATACATTAAGTTAAATGCTTCGTCTATTGAAACTTCGGTCTTGCCCTTAAAGATAAGGGAGAAATTCAAAATACCTTGATCGAGCACCACACCTAAGCCGCCTGAATTGCGGACAATTACATTATAACCGCGTTCATCGACCAAATAGCGTATGCCGTCATTTAAATGCGGCAAGCGTGCATCATGTGTACCTAGTATTACGGTATGCTGATGAATCCAAGTGCGGACGACACTGCATGATAAATCCTTGCCCGCACTTTCTGAAAATGTATCATCAAATGCAAAAGACTGCATCGGCGCAAAGCCTGTAGAATGGTCAATATAACGCCATTCTTGATCTTTAAAATAGCGCTCTGCCAAATCCATTATTGCAATGTTTGTGCTGCAGTGATGATTGATAAGTTGAAGACATCTTCAGTTGAGCAGCCGCGGCTTAAGTCGTTTACTGGAGAATTCAAGCCTTGCAATACAGGTCCGATTGCTTCATAACCGCCTAAACGCTGTGCAATTTTATAGCCGATGTTGCCTCCTTCTAAGCTAGGGAACACAAAGACATTTGCATCACCGTTGATTTTAGCGTCTGGTGCTTTTTTCGCTGCAACTTCTGGTACGATTGCTGCGTCGAATTGGAATTCGCCGTCAATAACAACATCGTTTAAACCTTCTGATTCAGCTTTTTCTTGTGCTGCTTTTGTTGCTTGTGCTACTTTTTCAACGTCGTCTGATTTTGCAGAACCTTTTGTTGAGAAGCTTAATAATGCAACTTTAGGGTCCATACCGAAGCTTTTCGCTGTTTTTGCACTTTCTACAGCAATTTCAGCTAAGTCTGTTGCTTCTAGTGTCGGGTTGATTGCACAGTCGCCGAATACATATTGTGCGTCGTCTTTAATCATGAAGAACACACCTGAAGTTTTCGCAACGCCTGGTTTTGTTTTGATAATTTGCAATGCAGGACGTACAGTATCGCCTGTAGAGTGTGCAGCACCGCTGACAAGCCCTTCTGCTTTACCTGTATAAACAAGCATTGTACCGAAGTAGTTTACATTGTTCAGCATGTCTTCTGCTTGTTCTTTTGTCGCTTTGCCTTTACGACGTTCTACAAATGCTTCCACCAATTCTGGTTTCAATTCACTTGTTTCTGGTGTAATAATTTCGATGCCTGAAATATCTAAACCTTTGTCTTCTGCGAGTGATTTGATTTTGTCTTCATCACCTAAAACAACAGGTTCCACAAAATCTGAAGCTTGTAATTTTGTTGCTGCAGTTAATACACGTTCATCTTCACCCTCAGGTAATACGATTCTTACATTCTTTCCTGAAAGTTTGTCTTTCAATACATCTAATAAACTAGGCATAATATCCTCCTTGGAAATCACGGTTTTATAAATTTTTTCATCCATTATTATACGCTATTTTACAAGTAATTACCACGCTCTTACTTTCAATCAATTTGTATGCTTTGCATCAACCTTTATGATAAACTTTGATGTGAATCAATAGATATTTCAAAGGAGCGATAATAATGAGTCAAGCAGCAGAAACATTAGATGGTTGGTACAGCCTCCATTTATTTTATGCAATCGACTGGCCAACATTACGTCTTGTACCTAGTGAAGACCGTCAAGAAATTGTCAAAGAATTCCAAGACTTCTTAGACAAATTAGGTTCAGTACGTAAAGTTCAAAACGGTGATCACGCACTGTATAATATTACAGGCCAAAAAGCAGATGTTTTACTTTGGGTATTACGTCCAGAAATGCAAGAGCTTAATGCTATTGAACTTGCATTAAACAAATTACGTATCGCAGATTACTTTATCCCAACGTACTCATACGTATCTGTTATCGAATTAAGCAACTATCTTGCAGGCAAATCAGACGAAGATCCATATGAAAACCCGCATGTTAAAGCACGTCTTTATCCTGAATTGCCGCATTCAGATTATATCTGCTTCTATCCAATGAACAAACGCCGCAATGAAACATATAACTGGTATATGCTTTCAATGGATGAACGTAAAAAATTAATGTATGACCACGGTATGATTGGTCGTAAATATGCCGGTAAAATCAAACAATTCATCACTGGCTCAGTTGGATTTGACGATTACGAATGGGGCGTTACATTATTTGCAGATGACGTACTTCAATTCAAGAAAATCGTTTATGAAATGCGCTTTGATGAAACAACTGCGCGTTATGGCGAATTCGGCAGTTTCTTTGTCGGCCATAAATTACCTGAAGACAGCTTAGAAAAATTCTTCAGTATTTAAGATAAGAGATAAATTAGATAAAGCAAGGGACACAAGTCATGGAGAGTTCATGATTTTTGTGTCCCTTTTCTTATGTATATTTATTTTATTCGCTATCTTTCTATCATTTACCACAACATCAAAAGTTCGTGTCTCCAGGGCACAAAACAGGATGTAATCAAATGGTGTAAAGACAAAAGAGAACTTCCCAACAAACTCCTGTTGTTGAAAGCTCTCTTTTGATGGATTTATATAAAGGTGTGATTCATTAATTAAAGCAGAATGCTAGCCAGCACCGAGAAATGAATGACACCTATGTACCACACGTATGCTGGCTATCTGAGCCTGCATGCTAGCGGCACGTTCTTCGGCATCTACCACTCCCAATGTTGGCAGCTTCTGCCGTATAGTATAAGCATACAACTGCACGGCTTGAATGCAGTGTTGCTCATCCCTCCTGTAGTGTCCTTGGAGAACTTTGCCACTACTTGTTTAGCAGGTTAACTGTGAAGCGGTTACCGTCGCTACCCAGTTAACACACTTCAACAGTCAACCACTATAACTTTAACCGTTTTGAAATATTTGAAACATTGGATAGAATATTGGATTATTTGATTGCCTTCTTTTAATTATATAAAGTCAATTATGAAATTATTGATATGATAAAAAATACATCGACTATGTAAAGCTCACTCTCGATAACGAGTTGGTATATGAATACCTCATTTTTCAAAATTTACACAATCGAAACGAATTCTTCGGTTGTTTCTCTCCTTGTTTTCCTACATAATTGATGTATTGATTTGAATATTCACAAAAATATAAGGACAACTTTACGACAGAAGAAAATGAGTGATGATATGGAATTAGATAACAGAGTAAGTTATATAGAAGATACGCCTAAAGAACGCCTAGCGAAAGATACGATTATGCTTGCAGGACGTATATTATTAGAGTCTGGTGCCGAAGGTACTCGTGTCGAAGGTACGATGACGCGTATTGCGGAAACATTAGGCTTTAACCAAAGCAACAGCTTTGTGACTAATACAGTGATCAATTTCTTGCTTGATAATCAAACAACGCCAAGAATGTATAGAATCGAATCACGTGATACCAATTTAATTAAAATTTCCCAAACCAATTCTGTTTCTCGTAAATTAGCATCTGGTGATATTAGTTTAGAAGAAGCTTACACACGTTTGAAACAGGTCTATAGAACTAAACAAACACATGATTTAATTTATAAAGGAATAGCTGCCGCAATCATTTCAATCAGCTTTTTATACTTGCAGACGGGTAATTTCGTAGATATTGTTGCGACCGTTTTTGCTGGCTCCCTTGGTTATCTGGTTGTAGAAATGCTCTACCGCGCTAATTTAAAAACTTTATTTATACCAGAATTTCTAGGTTCTGTTGTAATCGGAGGGATTGCAATACTTGGAAATAATATGGTCCCCGACGGTTCGCTCTCTGCGATTATTATCGCCGCAGTCATGCCGATTGTCCCAGGAGTGTTGATTACCAATGCAATCCAAGACTTATTCGGGGGACACATGATGATGTTCACGACTAAATCATTAGAAGCGCTCGTTACTTCGTTCGGCATAGGTGCAGGCGTAGGTACGATGCTGCTGATATTTTAAAAGAGGAGGCTGACACAACATGTTATATTGGATTTCTCACTTTTTCTTTAGTTATATTGCCTCCCTCTTCTTTTGTGTCATTTTCGATGCGCCGAAGCGCATGTATGTATGGGCAGGATTAGTGGGATCATGCGGATGGATGGTATATATCTTTTTATATTCCGGTCTGCATATTCATACAATCTATGCTTCTTTCTTCGGCAGTTTAGCACTTGGTTTGCTGAGCCATATCATGGCTCGTCTGAAAAAAGAACCCGTCATTATCTTTATGGTACCTGGTATTATCCCCTTGGTACCTGGAGGACTTGCATTCGACACCACAAAAAGCCTGGTGATACTTCAGTTTAACAAAGCAGTACCTACCATGCTTGAGGTTACTTTAATTGCCGGTGCAATTGCGGCAGGTCTCCTTTTTGCCGATCAGCTTTCACGTCTTTTGATTACTTGGAAGAGTGCAGTAAAACAAAAAGTAAAATGAATTTCAGAATACGAAACGTCTCCTTTCTATCGAAAGCGAGGCGTTCTTTAGTACTTATCCATATATTTCTCTATCAGTCTTGCTTTTTATTTTCCGAATATTTAAAATATAATTAAAGCGTTTACATAAGATTCAGGAAGAAGGAAGACATCATGAAAAAGCTTAAATTGACCCTTAAAGGATCACTTGCTGAACAAAAGTTTCTCGAACAGAAAAAACAAGAAGGTTATTACTTAACGCGTGTTATCAACGGCGTTTATACTTTCAAACATAATCCTGCAGTTAAGAATATGAAACTCCAGGTCAACTTTATTAAAACAAAAGATATAGAAACGCAACCTACGCTCGATAACAACAGTCCTTATTTCGCAATGACAACCAAACAACTCAACTACTCAAAACATACATTGGTGTACAGCTATTTAAAAGACACTGAAAACCCTATCTATAGCAACACAGATACTAAAGCAGAAGAATATCAATACCTTAAGCACTTTCAAAATACCATCTTAACTCTTGCTATTTTAGCGTTATTTATCTGTATTGCTTTATGGGCTTATTTCACTTCAATCGGCTATACAAATGTAATGGCACCTTTACCTATGAAAATCATGAGCGGTGTATTTATTGCGGTAGTATTATTTTATTTGATGATTAAACACCGAATCAGAACAAGCTGCCCAACTTACGTCGATCAGTTCTACCTCAGTTATTCCGTTTCCATTCGAACAACTGATGGACCGCCTGACTTAAATAAACTCAAACATTTAGGCGCATGGCGTTACGTGCTGGAAAAGAACGGTAAATATTACTACAACTTGCACAGCAAACAACCAAAAGACTCCATCATCCACTCTATTTGTACAAGATTAGACATGAAACCAGAACAAATCTTTGTATATTCAGCATTGGATTTATTTCCTGTTCGTGGACACTTTTAATACGTTTATATGTATAAAGCAATATAATTAAACCGCACTTCCCTCTTCATGAACTGCTCCCTGTCAAGTAGACAGGAAAAAAACAAAAAATAATTTATTGGGAATCTGATAAACAAATTTTAAGTTACTGTACAAATGAGTTGATAAATCTCGTTTGTACAGTTTTTTTATTCTCCTAGCGCACTATCGTTTGCTTGATCTGGTAAAAAAAGTGGTGCGCTACGCACACTACTTCTTTTACCAGATTATTTAGGGTAGACATTAGTTAGAAGTTAAGCAATTAATCTTTCCATTTCCAAAGTAATTCTCTCATTGTTGTAAAAATCAATGTATTCTTTAAACTGCGAGCGTGCAGTTTTTATATCCTTGAATTTATAATGTCTATTACCGCGATAAATTTCTGATTTCATTATTCCCCAAAATGATTCCATTGGACTATTATCTATGCATCGTCCGACTCGTGACATGCTTTGAATAACACCTTGCTCATCGAGCAAGAATTTAAAATGTTTGCTTGTATATTGAAAACCTCTGTCGCTATGTAGTATTAAGCCGCTTATATTTTTCACTTTCTTTAACGCTTTATTGAAAGTATTAAAAACCAGCTGATTGTTATTTGAATAACTTATATCATAGCTTACAATTTTACCTGTTCCGAGATCTCTGATAGCGCTTAAATAAAATTTCCTTCCATTTTCTAAAATAAGTTCTGTCACATCTGTTACCCATTTTTTGTTAGCTTCCGTTTCACTAAATTCTCTATCTAATAAATTCTCTGCAGTAATAGTAGGTGTTGAGGGTCTATATCTTTTTCTTGCAGCACGTATGCAAGATTTTAGACCTAATTTTTTCATTAAACGATATACTCGTTTACGACTTACTTTTTTATCCAGTCTTAAACAGATATATATACGAATACGACGATAACCATATATACCGTTGTATTTATTGAAAATCCACAAGATTTCTTTCATTAATATTTCATCTTCAATTTCACGCTGTGTTTTAAATTCTCTTCTCTTTCTCCACTTATAATAACTGGCTCTAGAAATTCCAACCACCTTACATAACAGAGTTATTGGATATTCATTTTTTAAGTCTCTATTACAAGGTACTCAACTATTTGTCTAAACGGCGATTGATCAGCTCTCTTTCTTTCTCCTTCAACTTTTTTAAAATCTTGTTTTCCATTTCTAAGTATTTGATTCTTTCTTCAAGAGCTTTTGTTTTAGCTAATGCTTGTTCTTCATCAGTCATTGTCTGAGTTGGCTTACCTTTACCTCTTCCGTCTACAAGACCGGCACTTCCAAATTGTTCATATTTTTTAACCCAACTATATACTTGGCCATAATTAACATTATATTTTAAAGCTGTTTTCTTATAATCTTTTTCTGACTCAATACATGCTTCTACTATTTCTACACGTTCTTCGAACGTTGTTTTTCTCGCTTTCATTGAATACACCCCTAGTAATGGAGAATATGAAACATTCTCTTTTCCTAAAGTATATCGTTTTATCCAATCCCTAACAGTAGAATATGCTGGAATATTATATTTTATTGCTAAATCAACAGCAGAAACACCTTCAGTTAAGTATTCCTGAACAATTGTTTCTTTAAATGCTTTACTATAAGTATTATTGCTTTTCTTTGGTAATAGTACCTCAACGCCATGTACTTTATATTGGTGATATTTAAACATCACCTGTTTACGATTTAATTCTATACCACTCTTTTCTATAGCTTCATTACAACTATAACCTTCATCTATTAAACTAAATGTTAAGAGAAATAATTTAATGTCACTTTCGAGATATTTAGACATAAGAATTCTCCCCCTATAGTTTTGTTTTTTTAGTGTCTACTATAGGGGGAGCATATCATCATCGGAAAGTGCGGTATTTATGTTTACTTATTTGATTTGCTGAAACGTTTCTTCACAAATAGTAGAACTAAAATAATAAATAAAATAACTAAGACGATAAGTACTATACTTGAGAATGAATCGAATGCAGCTGAAATTTTCGGCCAAGCTGATCCTGCTTGATGACCTAATATTACAAGAACGGTGTTCCAAATTAATGTACCAAGTGTGGTAAAGATTAAGAATGGTATGAGTCGCATGCCTGTTGTTCCGGCTGGAATTGAAATCAGGCTTCGAATCACTGGAATAAATCTTGCGAAGAAAACAACTTTATTGCCGTGTGTATCAAACCAGTCATCTGCTTTTTCTATGTCACTTGCTTTAAATCGCAATATTTTTCCTACTTTACCGTTTACCAGTTTCTGCAATCTTTCTACAGAGAGCAGTCGTCCTACATAATAAAGTACAATAGCGCCTGCTACTGAACCTAGTGTAGACGCAATAATTACACCAACAACGTTCATATCTGAATGCAACGTTAAAAATCCGCTGAAAGTTAAAATCAATTCAGAAGGGATTGGAGGGAAGATATTCTCTAGAGCGATTAATAAGAATACTCCCAGGTAACCAAACTGATCGATAAAATTTTCGACCATCTGTTCCATAAGGTTCCTCCTATTTATTATTTAGAAAAACAACAGATTCCTTTCAATCTGCTTTTTCCTTACTCGCTATAACTTATAAAAATTCCAAGCATTTTGCAAGTAAAATAGGGTGATTCAACAAATTCTATAAATTATTAAAGGCGAGGCATCTTTTATAATGGCCTCACCTTATTTAAAAGTATCTATTGATTTTTAGAATTTGAATCTCTTGTATTTGAAGGTCTATCTGTTTCTGCTGTGTCGTTATCTCCCGGTTCTTCAATAATCTCATCTACTCTTTCTTGACTTGTATCAAGAATCAAGCGGCTGAGTTCATCTTTATCGATACGTTTAAGCTTAGGATAACGTACGATGAAGAAAATCAAACCTAACACTAGCCATGCGATTAAAGCAATATAAGATGGTAATGATAAAGCAGCTGGTGATCCTGGGATTAATAATAATCCTAAGAAAATAAACGCAAATACCGAACCAACAATCGCAAAGGTTTTATAAACCGGAGCGTAAGTATTGCTTGCTTTGTTATAGCTGAATAATTTCGCAGCTGATAAACATGTGACTAAGTATGCGACTGATACCCCCGTTGAAGACATATCTACAATCCAAGTTAATGCAGTACGTCCTAACCACGGCGCAATCAGTGTTAAAGCACCCAAGAATAAAATAGCGACATACGGTGTTTTGTATCTTGAATGCAGTTTACTGAATATCCCCGGCATAATTCCTGAACGGCCCATTGAGAATAATAAACGGCTTGAACTCATCAAGAAACCGTTAAGTCCTGTAAAGATACCCATGATGATTGCGATAGCAAGTATGAATAAACCAATGTAGCCGAAAGCTTGTTGAGTTACAGCACCTGTTAACCACAAGTTGCCGTTTAAGCTTTCACTGCTTTTGCTTAACCATGCTGTATAAAGAATCATCAAGACATACGTCCCTGCTGCCGCAAGCAAACTGTAAACAATCAGTTTGAATGTTTTATTCGGCGCAAAGTCGAATTCTTCTGCGGTTTGCGGAATGTTATCAAACCCGACATATGCCCATGGCGCTACAGCCACTATCAAGATAATTGAAGTAAACCAGCCTTTGGACTCGTTAGTTAAAGGTTGTAAATTACTGAATGAAAATTCGCTTCCGAAAAACGATCCGAAGAACATCAGTAGTACAACTATTACCATCGCAACACAGAAATAATACTGCAAGCTCCCTGACACGTGTGCACCACGTATCGTAATAAACGTAAAGAGTAATAATAAAACAGTTGCGATAATAATTTCAGTGATGTAAACATCCCATCCGGCGATGGTGTAAAGTTTACCATGCTCGAGTACGCTCGGCATCATAAACTTCAAGAGTAAACTAAAGGCGGTCGCATTCAATGCGACAACACAAATATAACCAAAAGTTAAAAACCATGATGAGAAGAAACTCACATACCTCCCAAAGCTTAAATAACTGAAGGCAAAAGCGCCTCCTGATACTGGGAAGTGTTTCACAAGTGCCCCGTAACTTACACCAATAATAATCATTAATAATGCACCAATTGTAATACCGATTGCTGCTGAAATCGGACCTGATTGTTTAATCCAGTCCCCAGGCAATATAAAAGAACCCCAGCCTATACATGAACCATAGGCAATTGCCCAGACGAACTTTTCTGACAGGTTCTGTTGTAAATCTCCTCGGTCTACTTTTTTATGGTGTTTTCTATCTCTTTCTCCCATAATAAAAAATTCACCTCATTCGATACATTATACCCTGTGAGATGAATTTTTGAACCGTTTATTGGTTTATTTTTTTAATTTAAGTGATTGTACGAGTAAAGTTACCCAAGAAGCGATAAATAACACGCCTCCAATTGGTGTAATTGCGCCTAAAGGTTTGATTTGTGTTAATGATAATACATATAGTGAGCCGCTGAAGATGACAATACCGCCAAACATCATCCATCCTGCAGCTTTTAAGTTTAATTTAGTTGTACCGCTTAAAATCCCGATACCGACTAACCCTAAGCTATGATACATTTCATATGTTGTTGCTTTATTCCACACATCTAAATAGTGCGGTGATAATTTATCAGCTAACGCATGTGCACCGAATGCTCCTGTCGCAACTGATAATGCAGCACACCCTGCACCGAGTGCTACAAATGCTTTCATTGATTTAAGATTCATTGCTTAATCGCTCCTTTATAGTTAAAAGTCAAATATAGAATCGCCATTGCCGAGTTGGTCATCAGTTACCATTTTATTAGAAGCACCTGGCGGTGTCGATGAATTCGGTGTTTCTGAATAAGAAGCAACCTTGCCGCCCATCGCTTTGATTTCCTCAGCAGACACACCGGATGTTGAAAGAGATTGTTTTTGCACTGAAGTATGCGCAGCAGGTTGCTGATACGGTGCTGATTGTTTCGCATACACTTTGCTTGTATCAGACGGTTCTGCATCTGTATAAAGCGAAGTCAATGTATGAATCGCATACATATGCTTATTAAATTCCGCTTCGCTGTGCGCTTCATCTGCTTGCACTAATTCACGTTCAATCAATGCGATTAATTTCTCTTTGTTCATCGCATTTCCCCCTCTCCGCACCAATTCACTGGTGTTTGATCATGTGCTTCTAAATAAGCATTCGCCCGTGAATACGGTTTAGAACCAAAGAAACCGCGGTACGCTGATAATGGGCTCGGATGCACAGACTTGATCACATCATGCTTTGTTGTATCAATCAGCTTTTCCTTTTGTTGTGCGGGTTTGCCCCATAAAATAAACACCACATGGTCTCTATGGTCAGAAACAGCTTTGATAATCTCATCTGTAAAGATTTCCCAGCCTATGCCGCGATGAGAATGTGCCTCGCCTTGACGCACAGTTAAAACAGTATTTAACAACAGCACACCTTCACGTGCCCAGTCCTGTAAATGTGATACTGTACGCTGACAACCGATATCATCAGCTAATTCTTGGTACATATTGCGCAATGAAGGCGGGAATTTAGCCCCAGGCTGTATCGAGAACGCCAAACCATGCGCTTGTTTTGGACCATGATAAGGATCTTGTCCCAATATCACGACTTTCACCTTTTCAAATGGTGTTAAATCAAAGGCTTGATAGATATTTTCTCTGTCTGGATAGACAGTTTGTGTCGTATATTCTTTCTCTAAAAAATCATGCATCGCTTTGAAATCATGACGGCTTGTTATGTCATGAAATACTTCAGACCACTCCATGGTATCACCTCAAACATATGATAACACAGGATATATCAAAAAGTTCAATCCTCCCTTGGAATCGTGTTATGATTAAAGAAACGAAAACGTTAGGGAGTGTAGTATTATGGCATTGAAAAAAGTATTAACAATTGCCGGTTCAGATACAAGTGCCGGTGCGGGAATGCAAGCAGATTTAAAAACATTCCAGGAATTAGACACTTACGGAATGGTCGCTTTAGCAGCGATTGTGACTATGGACAAAGAAACATGGTCTCATGATGTAACACCTATTCCATTTGATGTCTTCAACAAACAATTAGAAACAGCAATTTCTATCGGTCCAGATGCTGTTAAAACAGGGATGTTAGGTACTGAGGAAGTCATCAAACGTGCTGGCGAAGCATTTGAAGAATCAGGTGCAGACTACTTCGTTGTTGACCCTGTGATGGTATGTAAAGGCGAAGACGAAGTCTTAAACCCTGGCAACACAGATGCAATGATTAAATATTTATTGCCAAAAGCAACAGTAACAACACCTAACCTCTTTGAAGCAGGTCAATTATCAGGTTTAGGTACACTTAAATCTATCGAAGATATGAAAAAAGCCGCTAAAATCATTCATGAACAAGGTGCAGAAAATGTTGTAATCAAAGGCGGAAAAGCTTTAGAGCAAGATAAATCATATGACTTATACTACGATGGCGATAAATACTATCAACTTACAACAGACATGTTCCAACAAAGTTATAACCATGGTGCAGGCTGTACCTTCGCAGCTGCGACAACAGCTAACTTAGCAAACGGCCAATCACCTAAAGATGCTGTTATCAATGCTAAAGCATTCGTTGCTTCAGCGATTAAAAACGGTTGGAAAATGAACGACTTTGTAGGTCCGGTTGACCACGGTGCCTATAACCGTATCGAAAAAATCGATGTAACCGTTGCTGAAGTATAAACAAACATATAGTAATTCATAATGCAGACAAGCTCTTTCCTTGAGCTTGTCTCTTTTTATACATAAGAGGAAAAGCACCGCAATTCAAAAAAATCAACGTTCACGCTCTCATCAATTAGTCCTAGAAAAAGTTGATACCGAAGCCCCATGTATCATCAAAAAAAATTTAATACAATAATCAATGTAGAGGAAGCAAAATGTAATGTGTGAATCCTAAATCAATCCTAAATGTAAATTCTATAAATAATCGTTACACCTTTCTACCCACCTAAAAGGCTGAGTGCTTCCTCTACACCGACATAGACAATGCAAAAATCGCATTTAACCTCCTAAATAAAAGGTAATCATATCCTAACAATAAAATTGCGATAGCATTAACAGTTAATCTAATCATTGAATTAAAAAAGCCGATAAGCAACACCCTTCCCCTGACACTGCTTATCGGCTCACCCTAAAAATAAGAGCACTGCTAAACAAGTGAGACCGTCCCTTCTCTCTTGTTGCCTGCCGTCCCAACAGGTTATATGCAGTGCTCTTTTTTTATTGAAAGACATAAAAAGCCGCCAGTATGATTCGACAAAGTACCGAATCAGGCAAGACGGCTTATTGTTGATTGCCTATTTATTATTTTCTGTGTTTTAATTTCGCAAATGCATCGTGTTGGTGAATAGACTCTTCATTGCGGCATTCAATATAGAAGCCTTCTAACCAATCTAATTCTACTAAGTCCGCTGCGATCAAACGAATTAAATCTTCCACAAAACGCGGGTTTTCATAAGCACGTTCTGTGACGCGTTTTTCGTCTGGACGTTTAAGGATAGGATATAAGATTGAGCTTGCATTGGCTTCCATTGCATCTAAGATAACTTCTTTATGATCTGATGGTAATGTCGCCTCTGGATTAATATACGTTTTTACAGTGATTACACCGCGCTGATTGTGTGCAGAGTATTCACTGATTTCTTTTGAACAAGGACATAGTGTTGTGACTGTTGCTTGAACTGTTAATTCTTGGCGTGTCACTTTATCCCCTTCAACTGCCATGCCGTAAGTTACATCAGCGTTGCCGACAGCTTTTAAGTTTGTTACTGGGCTGTAGCGGTTAAAGAACCATTTACCTGATACATCTACACCCGCAGAACTTTGCTTCATGTGTTTTTGAAGCGAGTCTAATACAGTGTGCAAGTTATCGAATGTTAATCTCACACCATTGTCATAGTGTCTTTCAACACTCTCTAAAATACGGCTCATATTAATGCCTTTTTCTTCTCTTGTTAAACTTGTTGAGAATGCGAATGTACCTGCAGTTTGATATTCATCTATAATTACGGGATAGACTAAGTTTTTAATCCCGACTTCTTCAATTTCAAATAGGAAATCTTTGTGCGTGCTTTGCAAGTCTGTCATTTCTTCTTTTACTGTTGGTTTTGTACCTTTAATCGGATCAACAGAACCAAAGTGTTTCCAACGACCTTCACGTGTTGATAAATCAAATTCAGTCATCTGTGTGCGCCTCCACTCATGATTCAATATTATAAGTCCAATAAGTTTCTTGTTCTAAGAAACTTTTGGCTGTATCTGGAACTTGCGGTTCAGCAAGTTGCTGCAAGAAAGGTCCAGATTGTGATGCATGTGCTTTGAATGCATCTAATTTTACTTCTCTATAATCACTGATATCATTCACAATATCAGGTTCCCCTAATTCATCAATTGCATCATTACTAAAAGCCACTAATTGTAAACGCGGGCGCTGTGCCTTCGGCATACGTCCCACTGTTCTTACAACCGCTTCCGCTGTCGCTTCATGATCAGGATGTACAGCATAACCTGGATAGAATGAAATGATTACTGATGGATGCAGTTCATCGATTAAGCTTTCTACCATTCCATCAATCTTATCATAAGGTTCAAATTCTACCGTCTTGTCACGGTACCCCATCTTTCTTAAATCTTTGATACCTATCACTCTCGCTGCTTCTTCCAACTCGCGCTCTCTGACATCCGGCAAAGATTCGCGTGTCGCAAACGGCGGATTCCCTAAGTTGCGCGCCATTTGACCTAAAGTCAGGCAAGCATATGTGACAGGTACACCGTTATCGATATATCTGGCTAATGTTCCTGCTGATGAGAACGTCTCATCGTCAGGATGCGGAAAGATAACTAATACTTGTTGTTCCTCTGACATGATACGTCCTCCTTATATTTGAAACGGTACAGTACTGATTTCCAGCGCTGCTGCTAACTGTCCTTCATAAT
The DNA here is from genome assembly GCF_025561445.1 of Staphylococcus sp. IVB6181. Taxonomy (NCBI): domain Bacteria; kingdom Bacillati; phylum Bacillota; class Bacilli; order Caryophanales; family Staphylococcaceae; genus Staphylococcus; species Staphylococcus sp. IVB6181. Next base: position 2,481,794 of record NZ_CP095096.1, read on the forward strand.
TAAATCCAGCGAGCAAGAATTCATTATTCTCATTCACTTCATAATGCGTTAAACCTTGTACATAAACCCATCCGTTATCTTGCAGTTTCAAGCCTACTCTGAACGGTTCTTTACCGCCGCCTTTAAGCTTTGCATGTTCAAAGACAACTTTAATATTTCTTAAGAAAGTCCCAGCATTAAATACACGTTGATCAAAATGGTTCGCATATGCGCCATTAGTCGTCTCAACATGCAAATATACCGGCTGGTCTACATAAGATGATAATAAAGATTGTACTTTCTCGTATTCTATCGGCTCCAAGTCGCTCACTCCCTTACACAAAACAAATTCAATTGTTAACCCCATCTATACTGTGTCGTGTTTAATTTATCTATTATTCTGTATCACTTAATTGTACTAAATCAGCGTCAATAAATATAACCACTTGCTCATTCCATAAAAAACCATAGGAATTATCGGTTATTATTCAATATTTAGAAACAATATTTACATTATATAACTGTTCTAACACTTTCTAAAGAGGTTATTGAAACATTTCTATAAAATGAGGGGGATTTACTATCTGTTTGTATAACACCCCGTTATAATGGACATGTATGTCTTCATAACAGATAAATAATAAGGAGGTCATTCATAATGAAAATTATTAATTTAGGCAATAGAGACGATGCTTCGTTTTATACAGCATGTGAATTATTCAATCAAATCAGCCGTCATCCTGACAGTAAGCTGGGCATGGCAACAGGCGGTACAATGGTTGATGTTTATTCCAATTTCGTCAACCTGCTGGAACGCAACCAATTAGATGTTTCAAATGTAGAAACATTCAACTTAGATGAGTATATTGGTTTATCAGCAGATCACCCTGAGAGTTACCATCATTATATGCATGAAGTTTTATTCGATCGCTATCCGCATTTCAAAGAAGAAAATGTACATTTACCGATTGGGGATGCAAAAGATTTAGAGGCTGAAACATCACGCTACGAACAACTCATTAAAGAACAAGGTCCTGTAGATATTCAAATCTTGGGTATTGGGGAAAACGGACATATCGGTTTTAATGAACCAGGAACAGCAAAAGACAGTGTGACACGTGTCGTAGATTTAACAGAAAGTACAATTCAAGCTAACAGCCGCTACTTCGACAACGAAGAAGATGTGCCGAAACAAGCGATTTCAATGGGACTTTCTACAATCTTGTCTGCAAAACGTATCATCTTATTAGCATTCGGAGAGAAAAAGAAAGATGCAATTACCAAACTTGCAAGCGGTATTCAAGATCCAAATGTACCGGCAACTGTATTGTATGATCACCCGAATGTAGAAGTTTATGTAGATGATGCGGCAGCACCTGATAAGTAAACTTGCCTATTGTTTGTACATTATCAAACAGGGTATACAATTTAGGTAAAGCAAAAGTTACAACACTCACATTATGAAAGGATGAATCATTTTGGAACTACAATTAGCAATTGATTTATTAAATAAAGAAGACGCTGCAGAGTTAGCTAACAAAGTGAAAGATTATGTTGATATCGTAGAAATCGGTACACCTATCATTTATAACGAAGGTTTACCAGCTGTTCAATACATGGACGATAATATCGACGGTGTTAAAGTCCTTGCAGATATGAAAATCATGGATGCGGCAGACTACGAAGTCAGCCAAGCAGTGAAATTCGGCGCTGACGTTGTAACAATCTTAGGTGTTGCAGAAGATGCTTCTATCAAAGCAGCAATCGAAGAAGCACACAAAAATGACAAGCAATTATTAGTAGACATGATTGCTGTACAAGACATTGAAAAACGTGCAAAAGAATTAGACGAAATGGGTGCAGACTATATCGCAGTACACATCGGCTATGACTTGCAAGCACAAGGTAAATCACCATTAGATGATTTACACACTGTTAAATCAGTTATCAAAAATTCTAAAGTTGCAGTTGCTGGCGGTATCAAACCAGATACAATCAAAGACATCGTAGCTGAAGGACCAGACTTAGTCATTGTCGGCGGCGGAATCGCAAATGCTGACGATCCAGTAGAAGCTGCTAAAGCTTGCCGCGACGCAGTTGAAGGGAAATAAGTTATGGCAGAATTAAAATACCAACTTATTTTAGACGAGCTGAAAACAACATTAGCTAACGTAAAAGAAGAAGATGTTGAAAACTTTGAAAAAGCAATCAAAGACGCAAAAAACATCTTTGTCGCAGGCAAAGGCCGCTCTGGATTCGTTGCTAACGGCTTCACAATGCGTTTAAATCAACTTGAACAACCTGCTTTCATCATCGGCGGTATTACAACACCTTCAATTCATGAAGGCGACTTATTTATCGTTATTTCAGGTTCAGGCAGCACAGAACACTTACGCTTATTAGCTGAAAAAGCTAAAGGCGAAGGTGCACGTGTTGCATTAGTAACAACAAAACCTGACTCAAAAATCGGTGAACTTGCAGATACAACAATCGAGTTGCCAGCCGGCACTAAATACGATGCTGAAGGTTCAGCACAACCATTAGGCAGTCTTTTCGAACAATCTGCACAATTAATCTTAGATGCAGTTGTCTTAAACTTAATGGAAACATTCAACATTGATGAAACTGCTATGCAGCAAAATCATGCTAATTTAGAATAGTTGAATATAAATAACAACGCCCTGTATCGCGCGGTACTTCCGCTTGATACAGGGCGTTATTTATACAATAAACGATTGTACTTTTGTGTATAATCGTTAGTTTATTTTAAATGTTCATAAGGACGGCTTTCCGCAAATGACACAATTTGTTCTACAAATAAGCGTGAACGTAATTGGAACTCTTCGTCTTGTAGGAAGAATGTTCCGTCATCCAGCTTCCCATAATCAGAGTCATGTGTCGCAATTTGCGTAGGTACTGCGATACCTAATAATGTACGTACAATCAAACGCAAGTGGGATAATGGTTCCGCACTTACAATACCGCCGCTGTTGCCTACTAAGCCCACCGGTTTCATTTTGAATTCATCCATAGTCAGATGATCTAAAGCATTTTTCAGCACACCTGAATAAGAACCGTGGTAGTTCGGTGTACCTAAAATAATAAAGTCCGCTTCTCTTGCCAATGTTTGTAAATCTTTCACATTCTCTTGATAGTCGCTTGGCGGATTACTTGTTCCTGAAACGTCCAATGTATGAATCGGACGATCTGCTAAGTCGAAAATCTCAACCTCTACCTCTTTTTCATTAAACTGTCCCTTTAAGAATCGTGCCAGTGCTTTAGTGTGTGATTCTACACGTGCACTCCCGACAATAATGACACCCTTCATGAAATTCGTCACCTCAACTAGATTATTTTGATTGTTCTTCTAACATTTTATTGATTGCTTTACCGACACCGCTGTTTTGGTTTGTGTCTGTCACATATTTCGCGTATTCCTTCACTTCTGGAATCGCATTTTCCATTGCGACCGGATAACCTGCGCGTGAAAGCATAGATACATCATTCATGTTATCGCCGATAGCCATGACATTTTCCATTTTAATGCCTAATTGGCTGGCGATTTCTTCTAACGCAATCCCTTTTTGCGCATACGCATTCGTTATCTCGATATTGCCGCGTGCAGAAGATGAAATTGCCAAGTTTGGATGTTCTGCTAATTCTTTGCTGACACGGTCTACTTTTTCGACATCGCCGTCGAATGCTAAAAGTTTCATCACAATTTCACCTGGTGTTTCCGCAATTTGGTCATAATTGCTGACAACTTTAAGTGTCCCTTGGTCAATACGATGTTGAATGTGTTTTTTAATCTTTTCAACATCTGCTTTTTGACCGGCATGCTCAGCAATATCAATATAAATATCTAAATCTCTTTGCGGGTCTTCTGTATAAATACCAAAGTTCGTATACACTTGGTAATAAATATTTTCACGGTTCAGTACGTGTGTAATCTGTTCAATCATTTCATGATTCAAACTTGAAGTATGCATAATATCAAATGATTCATCACGTACTTCTGCACCATTCAAACAAATATAAGGGACTTTTAATCCTGTAGGTTCCACAGGCGCATTGGCTTCATAGAAAGCACGTCCCGTCGCTATTACTACCGTAATCCCTTGGTCTTGCGCTGCTTTAATCGCTTTAATATTTTCCTCTGAAATTTCATGTGCTGCATTTAATAATGTTCCGTCCATATCTGTCGCAATTAATTTAATCATGAATTAACCTCGTTTCTATTGTCTTTACCGCAGTGTCGTAAACTTAATATATTACAACGTAGTCTAATCTCATTCTATCAAATTTCATCCGGATACTTCTATCGTCTGTTCCGCCTATTTCTCAGATAAACCCGATCAAGTATTAAAATCGCCTTAAAAACGCCTTAAACTCACATATTTTTTACACTCTTTACAAAAAAACAAAGACAAACTTCCTCTGTAGTGAACCCAAAAAGTTGAACTTTTTGATTAAGCTATTTTCCTAAGGCAAGATTTCTGTATTCAACAGGAGTCTTGCCTTTTAAATTTACTTTTCTTCTTACGTTATTATAGTAATTGATATATTTGTGTATTTCTAATTCCAACTCTTCATAAGAATTAAATTCTTCTCCATAAAACATCTCTTGTTTTAATAGGCCAAAGAAATTCTCCATTGGAGAATTATCATAACAGTTCCCTTTACGCGACATACTTTGAAATATATGATTGTCTTTGAGCGCTTTTACCCAAGCTTTATGCTGGTAGTGCCAACCTTGATCAGAATGTACTGTAGTTCGATAATTTAATTCAGGTATATTTTTAATAGCCTGATTTAAAGATGACAAAGCACATTCTAAATTTGGGTGCCTACTAATAGAATAAGCGATGATTTCTTTTGAAAATACATCTAAAACAGGTGACAAATAAAGCTTTGTATTTGTATTCTTAATATTGAATTGAGTAATATCTGTTAATAATTTTTGATAAGGTCTATCTGATACAAATCTTCGATTTAGTATATTTTTAGCGACTTTTCCAGTGCTTCCTTTATAAGATTTATAGTTTCTGCTTCTATGGTTAAACTTTGTGCATAAAAGTTTATTTTCTCTTGTTATTCTTAAAACTTTCTTATGATTAACTATAATCCCCATTGCATGAAGCTCTAAAGTAATTCTACGATAACCAACACGTTCATGATTTTTTTCGATAATTTCTTTAATCAACTTCAGCAGAGGTGCATCCTTATACTCTTTTAAACCTAAATTGTTTTTCCAATAATGATAGCTGCTTTTAGCTATATTGGCTACTTTTAGAATATGATTCAGCTGATAATCTTTCTCTTTCCTTAACTCAATAATAGCTGAAACTATTTCTTTGTTTGATTTTTTCGAGCTAAGGATTGTAACTTTTTTTCGAGTTCAATTTGGATTTCCAACAATTTATTTTCATAACGTAGTCTTTCAAGTTCTTCTCTTTCAGTTTCGTTTAATGGTTGGTTAGACGGTTCACTCTTCTTATTTTTCATGGCTTTGGACACACGACCTTTCGGTTTTGGTTTTAAGCCAAGAATACCATACTCATTAAATTTCTTCTGCCATTGAGCAATTAAGGAAGGGTTAGGAATATTAAATATTTTCGCAGTTTCTTTATACGATAAATGATGTTCCAATCGGTATTCTATGATTTCACATTTTTCTTCTTTTGAATATTTTCTTTTTGTCATACCAAAAGTAAGACCTTGAATACCGAAGGTATCGTACTGATAGATCCATCTTTCGATATAAGAATGATGAATATTGTACTTTTTAGCTAATGAACCATAACCAATTTGCCCGCTTTTGTATTCTTGTAATATTTTAAGTTTGAAATCTAAACTATAACTTTTATTCATAATTAAACACCCCAAAAGTTGAATTTTGTAGGTTCAACTTTTGGGGTGCAGTACACTCACAAGAGTTCGTCTGTCTTATTTGCTTATTTTAATTATATCCTGAAAGATGTTTGATCATTCTTTTGTTCTTTGTTGCTTTGCTGCTTTTTTTCTTATCTCTTAATTGTTTAAAGAAGTCTTTTAAAATTTGTCCGCATTCTTCTTCTAATACACCGCTCACTACTTCAGCACGGTGGTTGAAACGTTCTTCTTGAAGCAAGTCCATTAAACTGCCGCTGCATCCGCCTTTCGGATCTGTTGCTCCATATACCACTCTAGGTATCCGACTCATAACAATAGCGCCTGAACACATCACACAAGGTTCTAAAGTAACATAAAGCGTACACCCTTCTAAACGCCAGCTGCCTACCGCTTCTGCTGCTTTCTCTATTACTATATGTTCTGCATGTGCCGTCGGAAGTTGAATGGTTTCTCTTAAGTTATGTGCACGTGCTATAATTTCATCGTCTTTAACCATCACAGCACCAATCGGCACTTCCCCGATGGCTTGTGCTTTTTTTGCTTCGTCTAATGCGATTTTCATATATTTTTCATCTAATGTCATAGGTTCAATCCCTTACCATGTGATACAATATCTATTGTCTATTTTAACACTTGGAGTGTTGTTTATGAATCAACCTTATATCGCTATTGAAGGACCTATAGGAGTAGGCAAATCCTCATTAGCACACTTATTAAGTCAATCTCTTAACTACCATGAAGCACAAGAAATTGTGGATGAGAACCCCTTCTTGTCCGATTTCTATGACGACATTTCAAAATGGAGTTTCCAAACAGAAATGTTCTTCTTGTGCAATCGCTATAAACAAGTTCAAGACCTCAAACATCATAACAAAGGTATTGTCGGCGATTATCATGTTTATAAGAATAAAATTTTTGCACGTCAAACTTTGACAGATACAGAGTACCATAAATTTGATCGTATCTTTGATATTTTAACTGAAGATTTGATGATGCCGGATATTGTTGTTTTTCTCGATGCTGATTTAGACGTGTTAAAACAGCGTATCGCAAAGCGCAACCGCAGTTTTGAAGCACAAATCGAAGACGATTATCTGTTGAACTTAAAAGATGCTTATTACCGTTTTTATCAATATTTAAAACAACAAGGCAAACAAGTCATCCGCATCAATACAACAAATATCGATTTCGTTAATCGCCCAGACGATTACAACAATATATTAAACATTGTCCAATCAATGATAGGAGGCAACACGCATGAATAATTACGGTATCCCTCAAGATGCAGTGATTACTATCGCAGGTACCGTGGGCGTTGGTAAATCCAGCTTAACACGTGCTTTAGCTGAAAAATTAAATTTCCGCACTTCTTTTGAGAATGTGGATCATAATCCATACCTTGATAAGTTCTACGATAATTTTGAACGTTGGAGTTTCCATCTTCAAATCTATTTCTTGGCAGAACGTTTCAAAGAACAAAAACGTATGTTTGAATACGGCGGCGGTTTCATTCAAGACCGTTCCATTTATGAAGACGTTGATATCTTCGCGAAAATGCATGAAGAACAAGGTACAATGTCGCCAGAAGACTTCAAAACCTATTCAGAGTTGTTTGAAGCGATGGTCATGACACCTTACTTCCCAAAACCTGACATTTTAATTTATCTTGAATGCGATTATGACGAAGTCATTGAACGTATTCGACAACGCGGACGCCAAATGGAAATCGATACAGATCCAGAATACTGGAAGAAACTCTTCCGTCGTTATGAAGCATGGATTTCAAGTTTCAATGCCTGCCCTGTCGTACGCGTGAACATCAACGAATACGATTTGCATGAAAGCCCAGATACCTTAGATCCGGTGCTGGATAAAATTGCGCATATCATTGATATCCATCGTAATGTAGATCCGAGAAAATAATAAGCAGCCAAAAAATCATGTATCTCTTCTCTTAGCTGAGTGAGATACATGATTTTCTTTTACTCTGAATCAATCTGTATTAATTTGTTTATCAAAGAACCGCTTAATTTCATCATTTAATCCTTTATAATAATCATAATGTGTAACTGGGAATTTCTCTTTCATTTCATCATCTGTGCTGTTATGCATTACAAACGGATAACCGATATGACTGAGATAAACCTCATCATTACCACTGTCACCGAAACCTAGTACTCCTTCTGAATCAAGGTCATACATATCTAACAGATAACGCACAGCAAATAACTTTCCAGCATTTTTCGGTGTGAAGTGTACATCATAGGCATCTTCAGGGTCGCCTGCTTTAGGATTCGTTTTATTATAATGTACAGCATAATCATAAGCTGCGGCTTTATCTTGTAAATCTTTTAAATACTGCGCATCTTGCGCTTCATCACCTTGTGCATAATAATAGTATTCATACAATGTTTCTTCATCTCTGAAGGCTCTTTGCGGATGAAGTTCAACGTGGTGTTCAGACTCAAAGTCGTTGATAATTTCATCGACTTTTTCTTTAGTGAATGTTGTTTCTGAAACAGCTTGGCCATAGTCTTTAGAACGATGGTACACACCTTTATCATCTCGCTCAAATAGTTTTGAACATAAATCAGAAAAGATAAAGTGCGGTTTATACTCCATTTCAGCATTTTTCATTTTCTCCATGATGCTTTCAAAGATACTGCCGGATAGCACCGCAGTAATCACTTGATGCTTGTCTTCAGCCAGTCGCAATGTCGATTCAAGTTCACGCAGTTGTGGAATATCTTCTTTCGTGGTTTGATGTTTATAATACGTTTCGTCAAAATCAAATAAAATTAATTGACGCATCATATCACCCCTCCAACATTAATTATATTTCTAATTCCTCGCGATAAATAACAGGTTCATATTCATCATCATTGACAGCTTTACTGAAATAGCCCTCATCCTTTTCTGTTAAACCGAAAGCTTCAGCTTTGTTTACATCGCTGGTCCCCATATAACTTTGACCTTGCATATCAAAATACAAATCAAATAAAGTACCGCCGTAGCGTGCTTCATGTTTAAGATCATATAGTGCTTCCACTTCATGGCGTGCTACATCTTTATAATAGAGTGTATGGCTTGAATGCTTAGTGGTCTTAGCTTCAAAGCCTAAAGCACGTGCACTGGTATCTTCAGTCACTAAATGTAATGTTTTGCCGGAATCATTCAATACCCGAAACACTTCTCCTTGATATTCTGCGTAGCGTCCATCTGCTACTGTGCCTGGATTGCTCATGTTAATCACCTCTTTTTATGCATCTGCGCTGTTATTCTTTATCTGATGATTGCCCTTTTAAGATATTCACCACTTCAGGGGCTGTTTCAACGACATAATCGGCTTGTTTAAATTCATGTGCTTGTCCTACACCGGTCAACACCGCTACAGAAAGGCCTAGATGGGCATTAACAGCCGTTTGGATATCATTAGGGTTATCGCCCACAATTGCGATTTCTTCTGCTTTAAGCCCCTTCTCTTGGTCAAAGAGCGGGTTTAATACAGCAGGGTCAGGTTTCTCAGCCGCATTGGCTTCTGTAGATATGACTAAATCAAAGAAAGCTTCTGTATCGGTCGCCTCTATAAATTGATCTGTTCCTTTTTTAGTGTCGCTGGTAATAATACCGATGCGATAGCCTTGTGCTTTTAAAGTTTCTAATGCTTCTACCATACCCTCAATCCATTTGATTTCAGGTTCTCTGTGATCAATCAAATATTGACTGGTTTGACGCGTCCATTCACCTACATCTTCACCTGCCAGCGCATTGAAATTTTGAATAATTTCATCAAGTGAACCACATGCCATCGGTGTCCCTGGTTCAATTTGATTTGTCTCTTTATTTACACCTAATGTTTGATACGCGTGTGCTTGATCTTCATCCGAAATAAAGCGCTCAACAAATTGGTCTACCATTTGAATACCAATTTTCATCCAGCTCATATCAAAATCGATTAATGTTCCGTCTTTATCAAATAAGATCCACTTAATTACCAATGATTTCACTTCTTTCTATAACCTTTTATCCCATTTTATCAGTTCGGCTGAAATGAAGGAAATTTAAAAAAGCCTTGTCTCCGAAAACTGGATACAAGACTTTGAATCATCCTATTTCAAACCGTTTCAGCTTAACGCTGTTTATCTTCTTTCGAATCTTCCGGCAAAGTTTTTACCAAAGTAAACAAGACAACTGTTTGAATCGTTACCATAATCAATAAGCCGATTCTCACTAAACTGTGTTCTATCATAAAAATTGAAAAAGCAATCACTATATACAAACTCATCAATATCTTAAATTTCTTCTTTAAAGTGAAGCCTCTATCTCTTTTAAAGCTCTCGACATATTCGCCGTAAATTTTTGTATTGACTAACCATCGATTAAATCTCTCTGAGCTTCTAGAGAAACAGACAGCTGCTAAAAGTAAAAAAGGTGTAGTCGGCAATAAAGGAACAACAATTCCGATAAACCCGACAATTGCAGCGATGAGTCCAATCGCAATCAAAATATATCTCATAAAAGCACCTCTGTCGATAATCATTTCCAATTATACAACAGGACGGACACTTGTAAATAAAAATACAATCAGAAACATACTTCTATCGAACCAAAACAAAAAAGAATAAGCCGAAAACCGCACTGTATTGCGATTTCCGACTTATTCATCTGCTTCATATTAGTGTTTAGGGACCACAACTCTCCAGCCGTGTTTATCTTCTAATTTACCGCTTTGAATACCAGTGTATTGGTCATATAAGTGTTGCGTAATTTTACCTGTTTCGTTGTTGTTGATAGTGATTTCACGGTCTTCATATTTTAAAGTACCTACAGGTGAGATAACTGCAGCTGTACCTGTACCGAAGACTTCGTCTAATTCGCCTCTGTCGTATGCTTCGAATAATTCATCAACAGAAACACGGCGTTCTTCAACTTTGTAACCTAATTCTTTTGCAAGTTCGATTACTGTTTTACGTGTAATACCAGGTAAGATACTGCCGTTTAATTTTGGTGTAACAAGTACGCCGTTTTCAACGAAGAAGATGTTCATGCTTCCGACTTCTTCGATGTATTTTTGTTCTACACCGTCTAACCATAATACTTGGTCGTAGCCTTCTTTGTTTGCGTTAGATTGTGCTAATAAACTTGCTGCGTAGTTACCAGCAACTTTAGCGAAACCAACACCGCCGCGTACGGCACGAACGTATTTGTCTTCAACATAGATACGTGTAGGTTTTAATGCATCTCCGCCATAGTATGAACCTGATGGTGATAAGATGATTAATAATTTGTAGTGTGTTGCTGGGTGCACACCTAAACCTGCTTCAGTCGCAAATATGAATGGACGAATGTATAATGATTGTCCTTCGCCTTCAGGTACCCAATCACGTTCAACATTAACAAGTTCTTTTAAGCCTTCTAATAATAATTCTTCATCGATTTGAGGCATTTCTAAACGTGCTAATGATTGGTTAATACGTTTGAAGTTTTGGTCTGGTCTGAATAAATCAACTTCTCCATTATGTTTATATGCTTTTAGACCTTCAAAGACAGCTTGGCCATAATGAAGTCCTTGTGCAGCTGGATCTAATTCGATCGGTGCATAAGGTGTAATCTTCAAATCATGCCAACCACCTTTATCTTCATCGTAGTCGTAACTTAACATATAGTCTGTGAAGTGTTGACCGAATCCTAAGTTGCTTGGATCTGGTTTTTGTTTAAGTTCTTCACGTTTCTCGAATTTAACATTTTCTGACATGATTTTTGCCTCCTAAAAATTTGCTTATAAATAAGATAATACTAAAAGTATAGCAATCAAACACCTTGTATTCAATGAGTTTTTAGAAAATTTCAAAAATATACCCCTAATCAAAATGATACATCAACAGTATTCCCTGTCATTTTCCCCCTATGTATTTGTTTCATTGATTGAAGAGGCATGTCACTAAAATTGTTTACATCTCCATTATTGTACAGTAGATAGATGAATGCAACTGTGAGGGGTAGCAATTACTAAGAAGCCTGCTTTCTTGCAGATAATTTCTCTACTTGCATCCTTGTTCTGAAATCGAAAATGAAGGCATCTCGGTATTTAATACTGCTTGCGCACCGTACGGCAAAATACATTTAGGTTCATTATGGCCGAAACTTGCATTAAACATAACAATCAAATCATCATAGCCGTTTTCTTTTAAGACATCTTGCCATATTGTTTTAATCATTTGTGCTTGCTCAATTTTCTGAGGCTTTCCAATAATTACACCACTGATTTTATCGAATATTCCCATGTAAATAAAAGAACGCAGCGCTTGTTTTAAAAAGTATGGCGGTAATTGTGATTCAGAGTTTTCCACAAATAATATACTATTTTCAAATGCTTCAATTTCAGGAAATACAGATGTACCTCTCAAGTTATTAAGAACTTCAAAACAACCGCCTATTAACTTTCCTTCAGCAATACCATTGCCATTAATCACTTCATAACCTGTATTTTCGATTTTCGGCCGTGATACAAAGCGGCTTTGTTTCCCCCACTTCAAACCGAATTGACGGTAATAAGGAGCAGTGTCGATATTTCCGATAATCTGGTTGGCAAACAGCGTTTTGAATATATGATCTGTTGTATATTCGTCCATCTCTATATGTTCTGCGAAATCTGTTAAAACAGCTGGACCATAATAACTGCGTACTCCTGCTTTGAAAAACTTCAAATGAATTGATGTCGCATCTGAATAGCCCATGAAAATTTTAGGATACTGCTGAATCAGCTTCTCATCTAGAAAAGGTACAATTCTCATAAATTCTTCACCGCCGATGAATGTAATCAGTGCTTTAACTTCTTCATCTAGGAGTGCTTGATGAATATCATCTGCTCTTTTTTCTGGATGGCGATATACGAAATCCAGACCCTTCAATGCATTCGGCATCACTTTTACTTTCAAACCGAATACTGTCTTTAAGCGGTCAATTGCTGTTTGGACACGATATTGCACAAAGGATTCGCCTACTACTCCCGAAGAAGGTGAAATCAGCGCAACCGTATCTCCTCTTTTTAAGTGTTTTGGTACTATTAACTGTTTCATTCAGTTCTCCTCCAACTTCATCATAAAACTGGATACAAATTAAAAAACAGGTGATGCGAATCACCTCAACCCAAGGTCACCCGCTTCACCTGCTTCTTCATTGCCTGTCTGTTAAGTAAAGCTGGATACAAAAGTCCTTTTAATTACATTCAGCCCTGCTTTTGCGCTTTACCTATTATGATTTATTTTTGTGCTGCTGCTTCTTTTTCTCTGACACCGTTTAACATAGCTTCAGTCATTTTATCTAAGTCATATTTTGGTGCGAAGCCCCATTCGTCTCTTGAACAGCTTGTGTCGATCGCATCCGGCCAGCTGTCCGCAATACCTTGACGTACAGGATCTACATCGTAACTTAATTTAAAGTCTGGAATGTGTTTTTGAATAGATGCTGCGATTTCTTCTGGTTCAAAGCTCATACCGCTTAAGTTGAAAGCACAACGATGTTTTAATTCACCTTCAGGTGCTTCCATTAATTTAATAATTGCATCAATCGCATCATCCATAAACATCATGTCCATGTATGTGCCTTTATCGATGAAGCTAGTGTATTCTCCCTTACGTACTGCTTCAAAGTAAATTTCAACGGCATAGTCTGTAGTTCCGCCGCCTGGTTCTTTAACATATGAGATTAAACCTGGGAAACGTACACTGCGTGTATCCACACCGAATTTAGTATGGTAATACTCACATAACAATTCTCCCGATACTTTATTTACCCCATACATTGAAGTTGGACGTTGGATTGTAAGTGCAGGTGTATCTTTCTTAGGTGTTGTCGGTCCGAATGCACCGATTGAACTTGGTGTAAAGAATTGCAAGTCATATTCACGTGCTGTTTCTAACGCATTGACTAAACCGCCCATGTTGATATTCCAAGCAAGCTGCGGGTTCTTTTCAGCAGTTGCTGAAAGTAATGCAGCCATGTGCATCATCGCATCCGGTTTAAACTCAGAAACGATTTTCTTCATACGCTCTATATCTGTCACATCAAGAATTTCGAATGCTCCTTCCTTGATTGGAGAGTCTGCTTCAGGCTCTCTGATATCTGTCGCCAATACATTATCTGTTCCGTAAATTTCACGACATTTCAATACAAGTTCCGTACCGATTTGGCCAAGTGCACCAGTAATCATAATTCTTTTCATGAATTTCATCCCCTTGAATTTGAGTGTGTTTTTATAAAGACAAGGTGTATTTCTGAGATGTACATTCTGTTTCTATTTGAATATATTTTACTATATCTCCTTACTATTGTATATATCATATATACAAAGATAAGTAAAGCGCTTACATTTGCATATTGCAATTTTCCACTAATTCATCGTTTTTACCCACAATTTTAATATACACATACATTTTAAAGTTTTTTGCGACAACAGTGCCGTAAAGTTTCATAGCCTTCTTTTTCATAAAATAAAGCCGCATGATCATTTTGCACCCAGTAATCCAATTCTACTGTATCGCATGCTTCTTGAACTGCAATATTTTCAATATAATCCATAAGCGCATGTCCATACCCGTTATTTTGATACTCAGGTTCTATACCGATTTGATGTACATATAAAGTCTTTTGCGCATAGCGAAAAGGTGTTTCAGTCAAAGTAAGCACCTGACACCAGACGTAACCTACTGCTTCTTCTTTCTCTGTTGCGACTAGCAAATAATGTTCTGGACGCTCAATCAGCTTTTGAAACAAATCTAATGTATCTAAATAATGGTAGGGTTTGAAGATATCTGGATAGGCTTGATGATGCAAAGTGTGTACATTTGTATTCAGGCGTGCTAATAACGCTGCATCTTCGCATGTTGTTATTTTCATATCTCTTCCCCTCTTTCGCTTCTTCCTTTAATTCGATAATCGTTCTTCCTTCATGTTATGCTTATTCTAACAATTTCACGTAAACATTGCTCAAACTAAGGAGGCACTCATTATGTGTACAAGCTTAACTTATACATCGCAGTACGACAGCAATTATTTAGCACGCACCATGGATTTTTCTTTTGCGTTAAACTCATTTCCTAAAGTCATTCCAAGACATCATGATTGGACGACAATGAATGGTCGCGACTTTACATTAGATTACGGCTTTGTCGGTACTGCAATGACTGTGAATGGTGTTGTTTTTGCGGATGGTGTAAATGAACAAGGCTTAGCTGTTTCAGTGCTTTATTATCAAGAAGAAGCATCTTATGCCACATCTACTTCCAGCGACAACATTAATTTAGAACCGGAAGAATTTATTATGTGGGCATTAGGCATGAATGATTCTATTAAAGAACTCAAGGAACAAGTGGATAGTGTACGATTATTAAAACAAGTCAATCCCGCTTTAGATAGTGCACCGCCGCTTCACTTTATGGTCACAGATCAAACAGGACAAAGTGTTGTAGTGATTCCTGCAGATGGGCAGCTCATCATTAAAGAAAATCCTGTCCGTGTCTTAACAAATAATCCGAATCTCGAATGGCACTACCAAAACTTAAGACAATATACCAACTTCAATGTCGAAGCACCTTCACCTTCTTTGCTTGGGATTGAAACTATACGTCCCTTAGGTGTAGAAGCAGGTACTGAAACATTGCCAGGCGGTTATACTTCACCATCTCGTTTTGTGAAAATGGCACACTTCAGACAATTTATCGAAGATACAGAAGATGATCGCAAACGTTTGAATAACCTTTTCAAACTGTTGGATACTGTCAGTATTCCGCGCGGTATTGTCTTAGACGAAGGCACAATTTATTACACGCAATATCAAGCCATAGCAGATACACATCATTTAACTTATTATTTCAAAGACTACAGCAGCAATAATATTTATAAAATCAAACTTACCGAAGAATTGTTGTCGTCTAGAGAAGAAAAGTCATATGTCGTCAAACCTGAGTTGAACTTTACTGATTTAACAGAAGCAGAACCTGATGCTTAATATAATTTATGAACAAACCAGAACACATAAAACTCTTAAAACACAAAAAATAAAGCGGAAAAGCTCATCCTTGAACTTTTCCGCTTCTTTTCATACTTGTTATTAAATAATACCTAATTCTTTACCTACTTTTTCGTATGCTGCTAAAGCATCATCTAACATTTCTTTAGTGTGTGCAGCTGTAGGCATGTTGCGTACACGGCCTGTACCTCTTGGAACAGTTGGGAAGACGATTGATTTTACATAAACGCCTTCATCTTTTAAGCGTGAACTGAATTCTTGTGTTTTCTTTTCATCACCAATGATTACTGGTGTAATCGGAGTATCTGAGTTTCCGATATCATAGCCTAATTTTTTCAAGCCTTCTTTAAGGTAGTCGCCATTTTCCCAAAGCTTGTCATGCAACTCTGTAGAATCCATTAATTTGCGTACTGCTGCGATAATTGCTGCTGAAGATTCTGGAGTTAATGAAGTTGAGAATAAGAATGGACGAGATTGTACTTTTAACCAGTCGATTAATTCTTGAGAGCCAGCTACATAACCGCCTACAACACCGATTGCTTTAGAAAGTGTACCGATTTGGAAATCGATTTTATCTTGCAAGCCGAAATGTTTAACTGTACCGGCACCTTTGCCCATCACACCTGAACCATGTGCGTCATCAACGTAAGTGATTAAACCGTACTCTTCCGCAATTTCAACGATTTCAGGTAATTTCGCAACGTCGCCGTCCATACTGAAGACACCATCAGTAATGTACATAACTTTGTTGTATTGGCCTGATTCAACCGCTTCTTTTGCTTTTTGACGTAAATCATCCATATCTGAGTGGTTCACACGAATGATTTTAGCTTTTGATAAACGGCAGCCGTCAATGATAGAGGCATGGTTTAATTCATCAGAAAAAATTGCATCGTTTTTGTTCATAACTGCTGAAATCGCAGCCATGTTACAGTTGAAACCAGATTGGTATGCGATTGCTGCTTCAGTACCTTTGAACTCTGCTAATGTTTTTTCTAATTCATCATGCACATCTAAAGTACCGTTGATTGAACGTACAGCACCTGCACCTACACCGTATTTATCAATTGCTTTTTTTGCTACTTCTTTAAGATCTTCGTTTGTTGCTAATCCTAAGTAGTTGTTTGAAGATAAGTTGATGTAGTTTTTACCGTTAATTGTAATTTCCGGTCCGTTTGCACCCTCAATTGTGTCAATTTCGTTGTAAAGTCCGTTATCTTTTAAATGCTGGATATTTTCACTTAAAAAATTGTGTAATGATTGAACCATTGGTAGTAAATCCCCCTTGTGTTTGATTACATATATCATAACGCATTTTATTCTTTTAGAAAAGCTGAGTACTTTCAAATAACTTTAAATTCGCATTTTTTAGCATTTTCAATGTTTGAAAACATCGCCTTTCCCCTTTCGGGTTTAAATCAAAGGGTCCGTGCTATAATAAGTACATCTATACTAATTACAGAAGAGGTGAATACCATGATTAATTGGTATCAACTTGCACAAGAGAAAGAGAAGTCTATGATTCAAATCAGAAGACATCTGCATCAATATCCAGAACTCTCTTTCGAAGAACACAACACACATGATTATATCGTCAATCAGCTCGAACAGCTTGCTTGTGATATCCGCCGTCCTGTCGGTAAAAACGGGATTGTCGCAACGTTTAAAGGACAAGAAGAAGGGCCGACTGTTGCGCTGCGTGCTGACTTTGATGCATTGCCGATCACTGAATTAAACGATAAGCCCTACCGTTCTAAAAACGAAGGCTGCATGCACGCATGCGGACATGATGGACATACGGCTATCTTATTAGGTGTGGCACAAATTATTAATGAAAACTTAGCCTATTTAAAAGGCAATGTCGTTTTAATCTTCCAATACGGCGAAGAAATTGTCCCGGGCGGTGCCCAGCAAATGATTGATGATGGTGCTTTAGACGGTGTAGACCGTGTTTACGGCAACCACTTATGGAGCGGTTATCCCACAGGCATCATCTATTCACGCCCTGGTGCTATGATGGCATCACCTGATGAATTTACTGTCAGTATTCAAGGTAAAGGCGGACATGGCGCAAAACCGCATGAAACAATTGATCCGATTGTCATCTTAGCTGAATTTATCTTAAGTGCGCAAAAGATTGTTTCTCGTACTGTAGACCCGATTAAACAAGCTGTGGTGACATTCGGTATGATTCAAGCAGGTGCATCAGACAGCGTTATCCCTGACTCAGCTATCTGCCGCGGTACCGTAAGAACATTCGATTCAGAACTGCAGACCCACATTATGAATAAACTCAATAAACTCTTGCAAGGTTTAGCAGTCGCAAATGATATCGAATATACACTAGATTACGAACGCGGTTATGTTCCTGTTCATAATAATGAACAAGCGTATGAAACAGTAAAACAAGCAGCACATGACTCTAATTTAAGATTTACAGAAGCAGAAATGATGATGGTCGGAGAAGACTTCTCTGCGTATCAACGTGTCAGACCTGGCGCATTCTTCTTAACAGGCTGCGGCAATGCTCAAAAAGGTACTGACTACCCGCACCATAGTCCTTATTTCGATATTGATGAAGCTGCACTTAAATATGCGGCAGCAGAATTCTTGAAAATACTCGAACTTGAAACTGTGTTATCTCCTGAGAGGCTATAATCAAAGCAAACTGGATTAATAATATTTATAAACACAAAGCAGCAATGCACACCGTAAAAGGCCGCATTGCTGCTTTATTATGTAAAAAAAGAGTCCCTCATAAGAGAGACCCTTTATTATAAATTCAACTAAGCTAGTCGAAATTATGCTTGGATTTCAGTAACAACGCCTGATCCTACAGTACGTCCACCTTCACGGATAGAGAAACGAGTACCGTCTTCAATCGCGATTGGAGCGATTAATTCAACAGTCATTTCTACGTTATCCCCAGGCATTACCATTTCAGTACCTTCTGGTAAGTTAACAACGCCTGTTACGTCAGTAGTACGGAAGTAGAATTGTGGGCGGTAGTTAGTGAAGAAAGGAGTGTGACGTCCACCTTCATCTTTAGATAAAACATAAACATCAGCTTTGAATTTAGTGTGTGGAGTAATAGAGCCAGGAGCTGCTAATACTTGTCCACGTTGTACATCTTCACGTGCAACACCACGTAATAAAGCACCAATGTTGTCACCAGCTTCAGCGTAGTCTAATAATTTACGGAACATTTCTACACCTGTAACTGTTGTTTTTTTGCTTTCTTCTGTGATACCGATGATTTCAACTTCTTCACCGACTTTGATTTGACCACGTTCAACACGGCCTGTAGCTACAGTACCACGACCAGTGATTGAGAATACGTCCTCAACTGGCATCATGAATGGTTTATCAGAGTCACGTTCTGGAGTTGGAATGTAGTCATCTACAGCTTGCATTAAGTCTAAGATTTTTTGTTCGTATTCTGGGTCGCCTTCTATAGCTTTTAATGCAGAACCAACGATAACTGGTACATCGTCACCAGGGAAGTCGTATTCAGATAATAAGTCACGAACTTCCATTTCAACTAATTCTAATAATTCTTCGTCATCAACCATGTCAGCTTTGTTTAAGAATACAACTAAAGCTGGTACACCAACGTTACGTGATAAAAGAATGTGTTCACGAGTTTGTGGCATTGGACCATCTGCAGCAGATACTACTAAGATACCGCCGTCCATTTGAGCAGCACCAGTGATCATGTTTTTAACATAGTCAGCGTGTCCTGGGCAGTCAACGTGAGCATAGTGACGTTTGTCAGTTTGATACTCGATGTGTGAAGTATTGATTGTAATACCACGTTCTTTTTCTTCTGGAGCGTTGTCAATCATGTCGTATGATTGTGCTACAGTGTCACCATTTTTTGCTAATACAGTTGCGATAGCAGCTGTTAAAGTTGTTTTACCATGGTCAACGTGACCGATAGTACCAATATTGGCATGTTCTTTTGAGCGATCGAATTTTTCTTTAGCCATTATGAAATCTCTCCTCTTCTTGTTAAAAAGTTATTTAAATTATCTCTCATGATAGTTTCTCACCACCATGAGAGCTGATTGTTAAGTTGTAAAGGGCTAATTCCTTTATAAAGCATTTGGTTCAAAAAATCAATTAAGGAACCCTGCCAAGCAGAAACTTGGCTCAGAACTAAAGATGAATCAATTATTCACCTTTATTTTTCTTGATGATTTCTTCAGAAATTGATTTTGGAACTTCCTCATAGTGATCGAAGTACATAGTGTAAGTACCGCGACCTTGAGTGTTAGAACGTAATGAAGTTGCGTAACCGAACATTTCTGAAAGCGGTACGTATGCACGAACCATTTGAGCATTACCACGTGGTTCCATACCATCTACGCGTCCACGGCGAGCTGTTACGTCACCCATGATGTCGCCCATGTATTCTTCAGGCATTAAGATTTCAACTTTCATCATTGGTTCTAAGATTACTGGATCTGCAACTTTAGCAGCTTCTTTAAGTGCTAATGAAGCAGCGATTTTGAAGGCCATTTCAGATGAATCGACATCATGGTAAGAACCATCGTAAAGTTTAGCTTTTACGTCGATTAATGGATAACCAGCTAATACACCGTTTTCCATAGCATCTTTAAGACCAGCTTCAACTGATGGAATGTATTCACGTGGAACTACACCACCAACGATAGCGTTTTCGAATTCGAAACCTGCTCCAACTTCGTTTGGAGTGAATTCAATATGAACGTCACCATATTGACCACGACCACCAGATTGACGAGAGAATTTACCTTGAACTTTTGCTGGTGTTTTGAATGTTTCACGGTATGAAACCATTGGCGCACCAACGTTAGCTTCAACGTTAAATTCTTTTTTCATACGGTCTACAAGAATGTCTAAGTGAAGTTCACCCATACCGCCGATGATAACTTGTCCAGTTTCTTCATCAGTGTGTGCATGGAATGTTGGGTCTTCTTCTTGTAATTTAACTAAAGCTTGAGTCATTTTATCTTGGTCAGCTTTAGATTTTGGTTCTACTGATAAGTGAATAACAGGTTCTGGGAATTCCATTGATTCCAAGATAATGTCATTTTTCTCACCGCATAAAGTATCACCAGTACCAGTTTCTTTAAGACCTACCGCAGCAGCGATATCGCCTGAGTAAACTGTGCTGATTTCTTTACGAGTGTTAGCGTGCATTTGTAATAAACGACCTACACGTTCACGTTTATCTTTAGTAGAGTTTTTCACGTATGAACCAGAGTTCATTGTACCTGAGTACACACGGAAGAATGTTAATTTACCAACGTAAGGGTCAGTCATAACTTTGAATGCTAATGCAGCGAATTCTGCATCGTCATCTGCTCTAGCAATGATTTCTTCATCAGGGTTGCTAGCACGGTGACCAACGATTGGTTTAACATCTAATGGTGATGGTAAGTAGTCAATTACTGCGTCAAGCATTAATTGAACACCTTTGTTTTTGAAAGCAGTACCGCAAAGTACTGGGTAGAATTCGATATCTAGAGTTGCTTGACGAATAGCTTTTTTCAATTCATCAACTGAAATTTCTTCGCCTTCTAAATATTTTTCCATTAACTCTTCGTTAACTTCAGCTACTGATTCGATTAATGTTTCACGCGCTTCAGCTGCTTTGTCTTTGTAGTCGTCTGGAATTTCGATTTCTACTACTTCTTCACCAAAGTCACCATTGTATTGGAAACATTTCATTTGAACTAAGTCAATGATAGCTTCAAATTCGTCTTCGGCACCAATTGGTAATTGGATCGCTTGAGCGTTAGCGTCTAAACGATCGTGTAAAGTACTTACTGCATATTCGAAGTTAGCACCTAATTTGTCCATTTTGTTTACGAATACGATACGAGGAACTCCATAAGTAGTAGCCTGACGCCAAACTGTTTCAGTTTGTGGTTCAACACCTGATTGCGCATCAAGTACTGTAACCGCACCGTCAAGTACACGTAATGAACGTTCAACTTCAACTGTGAAGTCTACGTGTCCTGGAGTATCGATAATGTTGACACGATGATCATGCCATTGTGCAGTTGTTGCTGCTGATGTGATTGTGATACCACGGTCTTGTTCTTGTTCCATCCAGTCCATTTGTGCCCCACCATCGTGAGTTTCACCAATTTTGTGGATACGTCCAGTGTAAAACAGGATACGTTCAGTAGTCGTTGTTTTACCTGCGTCAATGTGAGCCATGATACCAATGTTACGAGTTTTTTCCAAAGAAAAGTCTCTAGCCATTGTATTGTTTCTCCTTCCAGTAATTACTGAGTAAATACTTTGTATATGGCGATGCCCTAAGCATGCCTATGGTAGTACCATGCGAACATACTCAGGGTTAAACCTTGAATCTTACCAGCGGTAGTGAGCGAATGCTTTGTTCGCTTCAGCCATTTTGTGTACATCTTCACGTTTCTTAACTGCGCCGCCTGTGTTGTTAGCTGCATCTAAGATTTCGTTAGCTAAACGTTCTTCCATAGTTTTTTCACCACGAAGACGTGAATAGTTCACTAACCAACGTAAACCTAAAGTAGTACGACGTTCTGGACGTACTTCAACAGGTACTTGGTAGTTAGAGCCACCTACACGGCGAGCTTTAACTTCTAATACTGGCATGATGTTGTTGATTGCTTCATCGAATACTTCCATTGCGTCGCGACCACTGCGTTCTTGTACAAGGTCGAATGCTGAATAAAGAATTCTTTGAGCTGTTCCGCGCTTACCATCTAACATGATTTTGTTAATCAATTTTGTCACTAACTTAGAGTTGTGAATTGGATCTGGTAAAACGTCTCTTTTTGGTACTGATCCTTTACGAGGCATAATCAGAGTCCTCCCTTCATATTATAGTATAATCTCATAATCTATCTCGAAAATTTACGTAATCTTAAACTTATTTTTTAGGACGTTTAGTACCGTATAATGAACGGCTTTGCATACGACCTTCTACACCTGAAGTATCAAGTGCACCACGAACGATATGGTAACGCACACCAGGTAAGTCTTTTACACGACCTCCACGTACAAGTACAACACTGTGTTCTTGCAAGTTATGGCCGATACCAGGGATATATGCGTTCACTTCGATGTTGTTTGATAAACGAACACGCGCATATTTACGTAACGCTGAGTTAGGTTTTTTAGGTGTCATTGTACCAACACGAGTACAAACGCCACGTTTTTGTGGTGAGTTCAAGTCAGTAAATTGTTTTCTCATACTGTTAAAACCTTTGTTCAAAGCTGGTGAATCTGATTTCTTAGCTTTGCTTTTTCTTGGTTTACGTACTAATTGGTTAATAGTAGGCATTTAAGATGTCCTCCTCTCCTGTTTTATAATCCCACACATCCAGGTGGTTCATTTTTAGGTTAAATAAAATTTAGTAAGCATAATTACTTACTAATTCTCATTTCAATAGAGCAACAATTGCTGCATCTACGTTGATACCTGCAAATTCTCCTAAAGCTTTCTTGCTTTCGAAAAATGAAACAGATATATCGCTATGATTGATCTTACTTAACACGTCTGACAGCAAATAAACTTCAACGTCTTGAGCAATAATCAATGATGTAACTCGGTTCTTTTTGAGCGCTTTGAGCGTCTCTTTCAAACCAACAACACTATGGTGTTTGTTAAAGCGTGCAACTTTTTCATTAGACATTGACTATCCTCCAAAGTTTTGCTTGCATCAACCTTTATAATAGTAACACTTTCCATAGGTTGCGTCAACATTATTTTTCAATATACTGTCGACTTTTTTAATCATAACAAATTCAGAAAGAATTTCAAACATCTTCACTGATTTCTTACAACTTTTATTTCAAATTATCCAATAAAAGAAAGCCAATACCCGCTTTCTTGCGAAAGCAGTATTGGCTTCAAAATTAATATTTATTATTGTTGCGGTGTATCTTCCGCAAGTACTTCAACTGCCTCTTTAACTTGAGGATCGATATGTTTTTCGTATTTAGCATCGCTGTAACGTCTCATACCTGTACCTGCAGGAATCAATTTACCGATAATAACGTTCTCTTTAAGTCCAAGCAAGTCATCACGTTTACCTTTGATAGCTGCATCAGTAAGGACACGTGTTGTTTCTTGGAATGATGCGGCTGATAAGAAGCTTTCTGTTTCAAGAGACGCTTTAGTAATACCAAGCAATACTGGTTTAGCAGTTGCTGGACGTTTGCGTTCTTTGAATGCTTCTCTGTTCGCATCTGTGAAGTTATGGATGTCTACTAATGAACCTGGTAATAATTTAGTATCGCCAGCTTCGATGATACGTACTTTACGTAACATTTGACGTACCATAACCTCAACGTGTTTATCGTCGATTTCTACACCTTGCATACGGTAAACTTTTTGAACTTCTTTAAGCAAGTAACTTTCAGTCGCATTTAAGCCTGCTACTGATAAGTAGTGCTTAGGTTCGATAGAACCTTCAGTTAAGACTTCACCGCGTTCAACGTGTTGGCCTTTTTCAACTTTAAGACGTGAAGTACCTGAAGCAAGATAAGATCTTGTTTCGTTTGCACCTTTAATCACGATTTCTTGTTGACGGTCTTTCGCAAGTTTGATGTCTTCAACAGTACCTTCAATGTCAGTGATAACAGCTTGACCTTTAGGGTTACGTGCTTCGAAGATCTCTTGGATACGTGGAAGACCTTGTGTGATATCGCTTCCGGCTACCCCGCCTGTATGGAAGGTACGCATTGTAAGCTGTGTACCTGGTTCACCGATAGATTGTGCTGCGATTGTACCAACCGCTTCACCAACTTCAACTTTTTCACCAGTCGCAAGGTTTTTACCGTAACATTTTTCACATACACCATGACGTGTGTTACATGTAAATGCTGAACGGATATACATTTGCTCAATGCCAGCATCTGTAATACGTTTTGCGATTTCTGGTGTGATTAATTGATCTGGTTCTACTAACACTTCATCTGTTTCTGGATGACGTACCGTTTCTTTAGAGTAACGGCCTTCAATACGCTCGATGAATGGTTCGATCATTTCTGTACCTTCTTTAATGTCAGATACAAGCAAGCCGCGGTCAGTTCCGCAGTCTTCTTCACGAACAATAACATCTTGTGCCACGTCAACCAGACGACGAGTAAGGTAACCTGAATCGGCAGTTTTAAGTGCTGTATCGGCAAGACCTTTACGCGCACCGTGAGTAGAGATGAAGTACTCTAACACTGTTAAACCTTCACGGAATGAAGATGTGATCGGCAACTCGATGATTTTACCTGATGGAGCGGCCATCAGACCACGCATACCGGCTAACTGAGTAAAGTTAGATGCGTTACCACGGGCACCAGAGTCACTCATCATGAAGATAGGGTTCGTTTTCTCTAGGGATTTCATCAATTTGCCTTGAATTTCATCCTTAGCATCTGTCCAAATTTCAACGACAGCATTATAACGTTCTTCTTCAGTGATTAAACCACGGTTATATTGTTTTTGAACACGTTCAACTAATTTTTCGTGTTCATCTAAGATTTCTTGTTTATCCGGTAATACCACAATGTCAGATACACCAACAGTGATACCTGCTTTAGAAGAGAATTTGAAACCTAAGTCTTTCATACGGTCAAGCATCATTGAAGTATCAGTAATGCTGAAGCGATTGAACACTTCTGCGATGATATTTCCTAAGAATTTTTTGTTGAACGGATCAACAAGTTCTTGTTCTTCAAAGTATGCTTTCAAGCCGCCTTCGCCTAATTCGCTTGCGCTGACGAAGTATTTATCAGGTGTTTTATCTTCTAAGTTTGTTTGTGATGGTTCATTAATGTAAGCAAATGAATCCGGAATAATTTCGTTGAAGATTACTTTACCAACTGTTGTTGTAAGAATCTTGCTGTTTTGTTCTTCTGTGAACGTAGGATTATGGAATGAACCTGCGTGTACACCGATACGTGTATGCAAGTGTACATAACCGTTTTGGTAAGCCTTCAAGACTTCATTTGCGTCATTGAAGATAGCTCCTGTATTCACAGCATCTTCACGCTCTAAAGTAAGGTAATAGTTACCAAGTACCATATCTTGTGATGGTGTAACAACTGGTTTACCGTCTTTAGGGTTCAAGATGTTTTGTGCTGCAAGCATCAACATACGTGCTTCTGCTTGTGCTTCTTTAGATAAAGGTACGTGAACAGCCATTTGGTCACCATCGAAGTCAGCGTTGTATGCTGTTGTAACCAATGGGTGCAGACGAATCGCACGGCCTTCAACCAATGTTGGTTCGAAAGCTTGGATACCTAATCTGTGAAGTGTAGGCGCACGGTTTAAAAGTACTGGGTGTTCTCTGATTACATCTTCTAAAACATCCCATACTTCATCTTCCATACGTTCGATTTTACTTTTCGCATTTTTGATGTTTGTTGCGATTTCGCGTTGAACTAATTCTTTCATTACGAAAGGTTTGAATAATTCTAACGCCATTTCTTTAGGCAAACCACATTGGTACATTTTTAAACTTGGACCAACGGCGATAACTGAACGACCTGAATAGTCAACACGTTTACCTAATAAGTTTTGACGGAAACGACCTTGTTTACCTTTCAACATGTGTGAAAGTGATTTTAAAGGACGGTTGCCTGGACCAGTAACTGGACGGCCGCGGCGACCGTTATCGATTAATGCATCGACAGCTTCTTGCAGCATACGTTTTTCGTTTTGAACGATGATGCCAGGCGCACCTAAATCTAATAAACGTTTCAAACGGTTGTTACGGTTGATGACACGACGGTATAAGTCGTTTAAGTCACTTGTCGCAAAACGTCCGCCGTCTAATTGAACCATTGGACGGATTTCCGGCGGGATAATCGGAAGTACATCCAAAATCATCCATGAAGGTTCGTTACCAGAGTTTCTGAATGATTCAACTACTTCTAAACGTTTGATTGCACGTGTCAATCTTTGACCAGTAGCTGATTCTAATTCAGTACGCAACTCTTTCAACTCTTCATCCAAGTCAATTTCTGCTAATAGGTCTTTGATACCTTCAGCACCCATTTTTGCTACGAATTGACCAGGGAATTTGTCATAGTAATCTCTGTATTCTGCTTCTGAAAGCAATGATTTTTTCTCAAGACCTGTTGGGCCTGGGTCAACCACAACATAAGATGCGAAGTAAATGACTTCTTCTAATGATCTTGGAGACATATCTAATAATAGACCCATACGGCTTGGGATACCTTTGAAGTACCAAATGTGTGATACAGGTGCCGCAAGTTCAATGTGGCCCATTCTTTCACGACGTACTTTTGATTTAGTTACTTCAACGCCGCAACGGTCACAAACCATACCTTTATAACGTACACGTTTGTACTTACCGCAACTACATTCCCAGTCTTTTGTAGGTCCGAAAATTCTTTCGCAGAACAAACCATCTTTTTCAGGTTTTAAAGTACGATAGTTGATTGTTTCAGGTTTCTTAACTTCACCGTATGACCATGAACGAATCTTTTCAGGTGAAGCAAGGCCGATTTTCATATAATGGAAATTATTTACATCAATCAAGGAGCCTACCTCCTTCAATTTAGATTAGCTGTGCTATTTGATTGATAAATGATCAATAAATTGAAAAATATTAAAGGTGCATAAAGGCAATGCAGTACATTGCCTAATGCTGCCTTATGCTATTTGAATTTTAAACATTACGCTATTTGCTTATTGAACATTGAAATATATTAGTCAGTGATTTCTTTTTGAGATTCAGGGATTGAAGATTGTTGGATGTTCACTTTATGTTCGTTCACATCATCATCATCCATATCTGACATTTCAATTTCTTTATCATCTTCATCCATGACTTTAACATCAAGTCCTAAACTTTGTAATTCTTTCATCAATACGCGGAATGATTCCGGAACACTTGGTCTAGAGATGTTTTCACCTTTAACGATCGCTTCATAAGTTTTTACACGACCTACAGTGTCATCAGATTTGTAAGTTAGGATTTCTTGCAATGTGTATGCAGCACCATATGCTTCAAGTGCCCATACCTCCATCTCACCGAAACGTTGTCCACCGAATTGAGCTTTACCGCCAAGTGGTTGTTGTGTAACAAGTGAGTATGGTCCAGTTGAACGCGCATGTAATTTGTCGTCAACCATGTGTGCAAGTTTCAACATGTACATTACACCAACAGAAATACGGTTATCGAATGGTTCGCCTGTACGTCCATCATACAATACAGTTTTACCATCTCTTGCCATACCTGCTTCTTCGATTGTAGACCAAACATCATCATCGTTGGCACCATCGAATACTGGTGATGCGACATGAATACCTAAGTTTTTAGCCGCCATACCTAAGTGCAATTCAAGTACTTGTCCGATGTTCATACGTGATGGTACACCTAATGGGTTTAACATGATATCAATAGGTGTTCCGTCTGGTAAGTAAGGCATATCTTCTTCAGGAACAATCTTAGAAATAACACCTTTGTTACCGTGACGACCGCACATTTTATCCCCTACGTGGATTTTACGTTTTTGAACGATATAAACACGTACAAGTTGGTTTACACCTGGAGATAATGAATCGTCGCCGTCTTCGCGGTTGAAGACTTTAACGTCTAGAACAATACCGCCTGCACCATGTGGTACACGTAATGAAGTATCGCGGACTTCACGTGCTTTTTCACCAAAGATTGCATGTAATAAGCGTTCTTCAGCAGTTAATTCAGTGACACCTTTAGGTGTTACTTTACCAACCAAGATGTCGCCATCTTTAACTTCTGCACCTACATAAACAATACCGCGTTCATCTAGGTTTTTAAGTGCGCTTTCTGCAACGTTCGGAATATCACGTGTGATTTCTTCAGGTCCTAATTTTGTATCACGTGCTTCTGATTCATATTCTTCGATATGAATTGAAGTGTAAACATCGTCTTTAACAAGACGTTCACTCATGATTACAGCATCCTCGTAGTTATAACCGTCCCATGTCATGAAACCTACAACTACGTTGCGTCCAAGTGCCATCTCGCCAAGTTCCATAGAAGGACCGTCAGCTAAGATTTCGCCTTGTGATACAACATCTCCGACTTTAACAATCGGACGTTGGTTATAACATGTACCTGAGTTAGAACGTTTGAATTTAGCTAATCTATACGTATCTACTTCGCCATCATATTCTTGACCATCTTCTTCGATGATACGGCGAACTTTAATTTCGTTTGATTCAACATGTTCAACACGACCGAAATGTCTGTTGATAACTGCAGCACCTGAGTCGCGTGCAGCAACATGTTCCATACCTGTACCTACAAATGGAGATTCAGGGTTCATCAATGGTACTGCTTGACGCTGCATGTTCGCACCCATTAACGCACGGTTAGAGTCATCGTTTTCTAAGAATGGGATACATGCTGTCGCAGCAGAAACAACTTGTTTAGGAGAAACGTCCATGTAGTCCATTTTCTCTCTGTCCATAGTTGTGTTGTTACCACGGAAACGACAAACGATTTCTTCGTCTAAGAAACGACCTTCGTCATCTAAACGAGAGTTCGCTTGGGCAACGACATAACTGTCTTCTTCATCAGCAGTTAAGTAATCGATTTGATCTGTTACCGCATTTTTATCATGGTCTACTTTACGATATGGTGTTTCGATAAATCCGAATTCGTTAACACGTGCATAACTTGATAACGAGTTGATTAAACCAATGTTCGGACCCTCAGGTGTCTCGATTGGACACATACGGCCATAGTGAGAATAGTGCACGTCACGTACTTCCATTTGGGCACGTTCACGTGTTAAACCACCAGGTCCTAATGCAGATAAACGACGTTTGTGTGTTAATTCTGCTAATGGGTTCGCTTGGTCCATGAATTGTGATAATTGAGAGCTGCCAAAGAATTCTTTGATAGATGCAATTACCGGACGAATGTTGATTAATTGCTGCGGTGTAATTGAATCAGTGTCTTGGAT
This sequence comes from Staphylococcus sp. IVB6181, assembly GCF_025561445.1. Taxonomy (NCBI): domain Bacteria; kingdom Bacillati; phylum Bacillota; class Bacilli; order Caryophanales; family Staphylococcaceae; genus Staphylococcus; species Staphylococcus sp. IVB6181. The sequence goes on from NZ_CP095096.1 coordinate 2,511,654, forward strand.
AGACATTCTTTCACGTACCACACGTTCCATTCTTGAAAGACCGATTCTGAATTGGTTTTGCAATAATTCGCCTACTGAACGTAAACGACGGTTGCCTAAGTGGTCAATATCGTCAGTTTGACCTACACCATACAATAAGTTGAAGAAGTAAGACATTGAAGCAACAATATCAGCCGGTGTAATGCATTTAACCTCTGAATCAGGGAATGCGTTGCCGATTACTGTTGTTGTACGGCCTTCTTCATCATTAGGTACATAGATTTTAATTGATTGTGTTTCAACAGGTTCGTTAACGATGCTGTCATCTAATTCATCTACTTCGATGTTTGCATTAGATTCTAAAACATCCATAATTTCGTCTAGTTTACGACGGTCTAAAACTGTGCCTTCTTCAGCAACAATTTCACCTGTTTCAGTATTAACAATCGGTTCAGCCAATTTTTGGTTGAATAAACGATGTTTTAAATGAAGTTTTTTATTCATTTTATAGCGACCAACACTTGCTAAATCATAGCGTTTTGGATCGAAGAAACGAGAATAAAGCAAGCTTTTCGCGTTTTCTACTGTAGGTGGTTCGCCAGGGCGTAAACGTTCGTAAATTTCTAATAAAGCTTGATCAGTATTTTCAGTACTGTCTTTTTCTAATGTGTTGCGCAAGTATTCATTATCGCCTAATAAATCAATAATTGATTGATCAGTTGAATAGCCTAGCGCGCGTAATAATATAGTTAACGGTAATTTTCTTGTTCTGTCGATACGCACATAAACAATATCTTTTGCATCAGTTTCAAACTCTAACCAAGCACCACGGTTAGGAATAACTGTTGCATCATAGTTTTCGCGACCGTTTTTATCTATTTTTTCATTGAAGTATACGGATGGAGAACGTACTAATTGCGAAACAATAACACGTTCCGCACCATTAATTACGAAAGTACCAGTATCTGTCATTAATGGGAAATCACCCATAAAGACTTCTTGGTCTTTCACTTCTCCTGTTTCTTTGTTAATAAGACGCACTTTGACACGAAGAGGTGCAGCATAAGTTACGTCGCGGTTCTTAGATTCCTCTAAATCGTATTTCGGTTCACCCAATCTATAATCTACAAATTCTAAAGAAAGGTTGCCTGTGAAGTCTTCGATTGGAGAAATGTCTCTAAACATTTCTAATAAGCCTTCTTTTAAGAACCATTCATAAGATTTAGTTTGAATTTCAATAAGGTTTGGTAATTCTAAAACCTCAGAAATTCTCGCGTAATTTCTACGTTTACGATGTCTTCCATATTGGACAAATTTACCTGCCAAACAGATTCACCCCTCAAAAATTGTTCGAATGTCTCTTACATTATAAAATAAACAAAACGGTAACAAGACAAAAAGAAAACGGCAGCACACCCGATGACACCATTTTCTATTCTGTGTTATTAAAGATTTACTTTGTTATTTTATACGTAAAAGTACACACTTCTTGAACATAAATTTTTACATTCTATAACTATATCAGAAACTCATATGGTTGTCAATGGTTAACGCTTGCTTTTTAAAATATAATACCCTTTCTCTTTAGTCAGGGTTTCAACGTTCCCAAAAACAGCTTCCATTTTCTTTTTTGCTGAAGGCATGCCTTGTTTCTTTTGAATCACAACATACAACTCGCCGTCTGCCTTCAACTTCTCATATGCATCTTCTAAAATACCATGGACCACTGACTTTCCTGCCCTGATTGGCGGATTCGTCACAACCATGTCGCATGAATCATCTTGAACTTCAGCTAAACCATCGCTCTCTAAAATAGTGACATTATCAATATGATTCTTTTCACTATTTTCTTTTGCTAGATCCAGTGCACGGTGGTTCACATCCAAGATGATAATTTGATGATGCGGTGATACTTTTGCAATCATCAATCCGATTGGGCCGTAGCCGCAGCCGACATCAACAATGGTTTTGCTCGGTCCTGGCGGATGTTCTTTTAAGAACGTTCGCACAAGCAAATCCGAACCGAAGTCGATTTTCCCTTTTGAAAATACACCGGCATCTGTCACGAGATTCAATTCATTTTGATGATAATGGTATTTAAACGTCTCTTTATGACTTTCAATATTTGGATCTTTGTCGTAATAATGACTCATACTTACACCTCATTGCTTCTCTTTAGAAATCATTTGAGCCTGTTTGTTTCATTCTAAATAAAGGCAAGCACACCCTTTACTCTAAGGATACACATAACATCAGTGTTTTGCTATAAATACCTTTTATTCAAAATTGAACTGCACTCATTAGAAAAACCCCGTTAACTCAATAACGGGGTTTTCATTTCTCAAAGAATTCAGGCTGTGAAACGATGTTTCACGATATTAACAATGGTAATTAGCCTCGTTCTCTTTTCATTTAGTTATTGGCTGTTTAAATAGAATTATTTTAATTCTACAGTTGCGCCAACTTCTTCTAATGTTTCTTTAAGTTTTTCAGCTTCTTCTTTAGGTAAAGCTTCTTTGATTACTTTAGGAGCGTTGTCTACTAATTCTTTAGCGTCTTTTAATCCTAAGCCAGTTGCGTCTTTAACAGCTTTAACAACTTTGATTTTTGATGATCCAGCTGAAGTTAACTCAACGTCAAATTCAGTTTTTTCTGCTGCTGCGTCTCCGCCGCCTGCTGCACCTGCTGCTGCTACTGGAGCTGCTGCAGTTACACCAAATTCTTCTTCGATTGCTTTTACTAAGTCATTTAATTCTAATACTGACATTTCTTTAATTGCTTCAATGATTTGTTCTTGATTAGCCATTATATATTTCCTCCATTTTTTAAATAATTATTTGTGCGTACTGATTATTCAGCGCTTTCTTCTTCTTTTGATTCGCCAACTGCTTTAACTGCATAAGCGAAGTTGCGTACAGGAGCTTGTAATACAGAAAGTAACATAGATACAAGACCGTCGTGAGATGGTAAAGAACCAACAGTTTTAACTTCTTCTGCTGAGATAACACTACCGTCCATCACGCCTGTTTTAATTTCTAAAGCTTCGTGTTCTTTAGCAAATCCAGCAATAACTTTTGCAGGAGCAACTACGTCTTCAGTAGCTGTTGCAATAGCAGTAGGACCTACTAAGAATTCGTCAATACCTTCGATTCCCGCTTGTTCTGCAGCACGACGTAACATAGTGTTTTTGTAAACTTTGTACTCAACACCTGCTTCACGTAATTGTTTACGTAATTCAGTTACTTCAGCTACTGTTAAACCACGGTAATTCACGATTACTGTTGAAACAGAATTTTTAAGTTGATCAGCGATTTGGTCAACTAATTGTTTTTTAGCTTCAATAATTCCAGACATTTAGACACCTCCATATAAATTTTGTTCGGTGCTTTTTATTTGAGCCTTACCCAATAAAAAAAGCACTTTCACCCCACGGCAAAAAGTGCTTGAAAGTTTCATAGTTCACGTTCAAGTCAATTTTAGCCTCGGTAGGATCATTATTTTAAGTTATTTCTAACTCCTACTGTCTTAGGTAAAATAATCACATCAATAAATATAACTGTTACGATGTAATATGTCAATATGTTTTAAAAAAACTAGAGAAAATATTTTTAAAGCCTTGCAGATATAAATCTATACGATTGGCACTGTGCAACTTTAGCATTTTCTCTAGTTCTTAGTTTCATTTATATATTAAAGTTTGAAGCTTGAAGTATCTACTTTAACACCAGGACCCATTGTAGTTGACACTGCAACAGACTTGAAGTAAGTACCTTTAGCTGAAGCTGGTTTAGCTTTTGTTAAAACGTCTTGCAACGCTTTGAAGTTTTCAACTAAGTCTTCAGTACTGAATGATACTTTACCGATTGAAGCGTGGACAATACCAGCTTTCTCAGCACGGTATTCTACTTTACCTGCTTTGATTTCTTCAACCGCTTTTTTAACGTCCATTGTTACTGTGCCAGTTTTAGGGTTAGGCATTAAACCTTTAGGTCCTAATACACGACCTAATTTACCAACTTCGCCCATCATGTCCGGTGTAGCTACTACTACATCGAAATCGAACCAGCCTTGTTGGATTTTAGTTGCGTATTCTGATTCGCCTACGTAATCTGCGCCAGCTTCTTGAGCTTCAGTCGCTTTATCACCTTTCGCGAATACTAATACACGTTGAGTTTTACCAGTTCCGTGCGGTAATACTACCGCACCACGGATTTGCTGGTCGTTTTTACGAGTATCGATACCTAAACGGAATGCTACTTCAACAGAAGCATCGAAGTTTGCAACGCTAGTTTCTTTAGCTAAGCTGATTGCATCTTCAACACCGTAATATTCATTACGGTCAACTTTTTTAGCAGCTTCTAGATACTTTTTACCTTTTTTAGCCATTTATATTTTCCTCCTTTAGTGGTTTTAGCGGAATGTCCTCCCACATTACTTGCTATCGCAAGTTAAGAGCAGATGACGCCATAATTGTTCGCAACATGTTTCATTGGATTCACTTATTTGTCATCTGCCGCATTTGTTTCAAGTTTCTAATTGTTATTCGTTTTCGTTTAATAAGTACTCAATTTGCATTGAGTTGCTTATAAGTACGCTATTATTCTACAGTGATACCCATACTACGTGCAGTACCTTCGACAATACGCATTGCCGCTTCAATATCTGCCGCGTTTAAGTCAGGCATTTTTGTTTCAGCGATTTCACGTACTTGATCTTTAGTTACTGTAGCAACTTTGTTTTTGTTAGGTTCACCAGAACCTTTGTCAACGCCAGCTGCTTTTTTAAGTAGTACTGGAGCCGGTGGAGTTTTTGTAATGAATGTAAATGAACGGTCTTCATATACACTGATTTCTACCGGAATGATTAAACCTGCTTGTTCTTGTGTTCTCGCGTTGAATTCTTTACAGAATCCCATAATGTTCACACCTGCTTGACCTAATGCTGGACCAACTGGTGGTGCTGGGTTCGCTTTACCTGCAGGAATTTGCAATTTAACTACTTTTTCTACTTTTTTAGCCACGATGTACACCTCCTTGATATCGTGATGTGGTCACAGGGCTCAGTTTTGCCCTCCCACTCTTAAAACATTTCGTGACGAAATGGCCGCCTTCTTCCAAAGCACGACCATAATATTATATCATTGAAAAAATGTAAAATCAATACCTGAATTGCATTACAATTTTTCGATTTGATCAAACTCTACTTCTACAGGAGTTTCTCTGCCAAACATATCTACTAATACTGTAAGTTTGAATTTGTCTGCTTCAATCTCTTGAACTTCACCGACTTGGTTGGCAAATGGGCCGGATTTGATACGTACTTGCTCTCCGACTTCGACTTCTACATCGATAGTTTTTTCTTTCATTCCCATTTGTTTCAAAATAAAGCGAACTTCATCCGGCAGCAGCGGGTTAGGTTTTGATCCAGCACCTGCTGAACCGACAAAGCCTGTAACACCTGGTGTATTTCTTACGACATACCAAGACTCATCTGTCATGACTAATTCCACTAATACATAACCAGGGAATGTCTTTTTCGTTAATTTCTTCGCTTTACCGTCTTTAACTTGTGTTTCCTCTTCTTCTGGTATGACAACTCTGAAAATCTGTTCTGTCATATTCATTGATTCAACACGTTTCTCTAAATTTTTCTTAACTTTATTTTCGTAGCCAGAGTAAGTATGCACGGCATACCAACGCTTTGCTCCAACTTCTTCAGACATGCTGTCACTCCTCATTAACTAATTAATTCTATTAATCTACCGATTCCCAAATCTAAGGCATAGAAGAAGATTAAGAAAAATATTACTGTAACAATTACAATAGTTGTATATTTTACGAGTTCTGGTCCAGTCGGCCAGCTCGTCTTCTCCATCTCAGATATAACGCCTTTGAAGAAACTTTCTTTCGGTGTTTTGTTTTTATCTTCAGCCATTGTCGTACCTCCAATTAATCATTAATTTCATCTTGGCCTTAAGAGCAATTACTTCGATTCCTTGTGTATTGTATGCGCATTGCATTTTTTGCAATACTTCTTCAACACGAGTCTTTCTGCAAGGTTGCTGTTTTTTGGTACGGTATAGTTTCTATTGCCGCAAATTTCACAGTTAAGCGGGACTTTCTTCATAATACCTTCACCTTACCTATATTAAATACTCACTAACTATACATAAGAAACCCTCAAATTGTCAAACGTCTAGTGAATTGTAAGTTGTATCTATAAGTGTAACGAAATGCACTTAACTATCCAATAATTCATGCATTTTGCGCAGCTTCGTTTTACTTCGGTGCAATGCATTATAAACCGTTTTTTCACTAATGCCCATCGCTTTTGCTGTTTCACTTGGGGAATAATCATCCAACATATATTGTACTACTTCTTGCTCTAATTTGCTTAATTTCTTGCAGCAGTTCATAAGAATTTCTATACGCTCTTTTAAAATAAGCTGTTCTTCTATTGAAGGACGCGCACTGCGGTAAACACTTTTTGCTTCTTCAATTAAGTGCTCTTGCTGAAGTTTTAAACGTTCTTGCTTTCGGTAGTAATCATATTTAGATGTTTTGACAAGCCGATTGAAGTAATGCTCGAAGGGTGTCGCTTCGATGATTTTAAAGTGATGAATATTTCTGCTGATTCTAATGGAGATATCTTGCAACAAGTCTTCGCAATCATGCGGTGCAATTGATGTATGCATAACACGCCTGCAAATTTCAGGGTGCAGCTTTTTCAGCAGTTTATGCATTGCTTGTGCATCCTGTGCTTGTACAAGTTGTATTAAAGGGACAATGTCTTGAGGAAATGGAGTTTTCTGCATCGCTGTAAGTTCTATCCTTTCATAAAAGTGAACTTATCATAGCGGACTGCTTATCAAATAAGCAAGATACAGAAAACTTATTTTTCATTGTCTCCTCTTCTGATTTTTTCAAATTCTGATAACACTTCATCAGAAAGCTGAATACGTGTACGCGGTTTGTTATTATTGAACGTCTTCATGGTCGAACTGACACTTGCTTCGCTTAATTTGATGTTTTGCCACATTTCTCTGGATGAAATACGGTATGCACCTGTTCCGAATATAGCGTGCTGTTCGCTCAGATCACTCGTCACAACCGCAATATGGGTTGTATGTTTGTCATATAACCCATATACAAAGCGCTCAATAAAGCTGTCGGCTGTTTCGTTTTCTTTCGTAAAAATCGTTCTTACGCCATGATAATAGAACTCGCTTTCAGTACCTTCTTGTTCATACGCATCAAAAACACAAATGACTTCGTCTGCCACAGTCGCATTGTAATTACCAATGGCCAGTAATAACTTCTCCCTTGCTTCCTCTAAATTTTCTTTTGCAAGATTAGACAAAGCGGTACTGTGGCCAATCATATTGTAGCCGTCGATGATTAGATAACGGTCCTTATTCTTCATAACTTACTCTCCAACCGGATGACGTTTGCGATAAATTTCGTACATCATCAAACTTGCCGCTACAGATGCATTTAAGCTGTTGATATGCCCTACCATTGGTATTTTAATATAAAAGTCGCACTTCTCTTTGACAAGACGGCTCATGCCATGGCCTTCATTGCCGATTACAATTGCGATCGGCATATCTGCACTCATTTGACGGTAGTCTGTTGCGTTATCAGCTGCAGTTCCGGCAATCCAGTAGCCTTCTTCTTTCAATTTATCCATTGTTTGGGCTAAATTGGTAACACGTGTGACCGGTATATGCTGAATCGCACCTGCAGATGCCTTAGCTACTGTTTGCGTTAAAGCCACTGAACGGCGCTTAGGAATAATGACACCATCTACTCCGGCCGCATCTGCTGTTCTTAGAATCGATCCTAAATTATGCGGATCTTCCAGGCCGTCTAACAACATTAAAGTCGGCAGATGATCTTGTGCTTTCAATTTTGCTAACAAGTCATCCAGCTCAACATATTCATAGGGCGCAACGAGGGCCGCAACACCTTGGTGCGGTGCTTCAGCTAATCCATCTAATTTCGTTTTTGGTACGGTTTGCACGATTAATTTTTGCTTTTTTGCATTTTTTAAGATTTCATCAAGTTGTTGCTTTTTTACACCATCTTGAATCAGAATCTTATTGATTGGATGCCCAGAAGTAATCGCTTCTTTAACGGCATGTCTTCCTACAATCACTGAATCTTCCACATCCATCACACCCTTTCTTCTACTTCAGATACAATACGACAAAGCAAAGCTTCAAGGCGCTCTGTACGGCCTTCTAGGTATAAGAAGCCGATAACAGCTTCCAGCCCTGAACTTTTGCGGTAAGTCTGAATATCTGTATTTTTTGCTTTGGTATGGCTTTTCGCATTGCGGCCTCTGCGAACAATTTCCAACTCTTCTTCAGTCAGCCACTCTGCTTCGATTAAGCTTTCCAACGTCAGTGCTTGGCTTTTCGCCGAAACAAAACGTTTAGCCTGCTGATGCAAACGATTAGGTTTAGCACGCAGCTTTAAGATAATGTGCTGTCTGACATATTGGTCTAAAACTGCATCCCCCATATATGCGAGTGATAAGGGGTTCAGCAGTTTAATATTTTGCGCATTATCCACGTTTGAATCTCACACCTTGCGGCGTATCTTCAAGAATAATATTTTTCGCTTTTAATTCATCGCGGATTTCATCAGCACGCGCATAATCTTTATTTTTTCGTGCTTCATTACGTTCTTCGATTAATGCTTCGATTTCTTCATCTAACAATTCTTCTTGTTTGCCTTTTAACGGTACACCTAAAACATCGCTGAAGATTTGGAAGACTTCTTTGAAACGTGCGATGACTTTTTTAGATGTCGTATTTTCCATGACATATTTATTCGCTAATTTTGCTAAGTCATACCAAGTTGTAATCGCATTCGCTGTGTTGAAGTCATCGTCCATCACTGTTTCAAATTGTTCTAACAATGCATCCACTTGTTCGATATATTCTGATTGATCTTCGATATCAGATGCAATCGCTTCTCTTTCTTCTAAAGCTTGATAACTATTGCGGATACGTTCTAATCCTGCTTTCGCTGATTCTACTAACTCCATATTGTAGTTGATTGGACTGCGGTAATGTACGCTGATCATGAAGAAACGCAGTACATCCGGGTCTACTTCTTTAATGATGTCGTGTACTAATACGAAGTTGCCTAATGATTTACTCATTTTTTCATTGTTGATATTGATGAAACCATTATGCATCCAATAGTTCGCAAAAGGCGCATGGTTATGTGCTTCAGATTGTGCGATTTCGTTTTCGTGGTGAGGGAATTGCAAGTCGCTGCCCCCTGCGTGAATATCGATTGTTTCGCCTAATTCATGGTATGCCATAACAGAGCATTCGATATGCCAGCCTGGACGACCTTTGCCGAATGGGCTGTCCCAGCTGATTTCGCCCGGTTTTGCTTTTTTCCATAATGTGAAGTCTAACGCATCTTCTTTTTGCTCGCCTGATTCAATACGTGCACCGACTTTTAAGTCATCAATAGATTGGTGGCTGAGTTTGCCGTAGCCTTCAAACTTGCGTGTTCTGAAGTATACGTCGCCTTCACTTTCGTAAGCATAACCTTGGTCCACGAGGTTTTGAATAAATTGGATGATATCATCCATATGATTCATAACACGCGGATTAGATGTTGCTTTTTTAACGTTCAATGCGCCTGTATCTTCGTAGAACGCTTTAATATAACGGTCTGCGATTTCAGGCACACTTTCGTTTAATTCTTTTGAACGTTTGATTAATTTGTCATCCACATCCGTGAAGTTAGATACATAGTTCACATCGTAGCCTTTATATTCAAAATAGCGGCGGACTACGTCGTAGTTGATAGCTGGACGCGCATTCCCAATATGAATATAGTTGTAAACCGTCGGACCGCAGACATACATTTTAACTTTGCCTTCTTCTAAAGGCTTAAACGGTTCTTTTTGTCTTGTTAATGTATTATATAATGTAATCATCTTGAATCTCTCCATTCTTAACTTGCTCTAGTTGTTTCTCTAATTGTTTCATTTGTTCGTAAATTGGGTCTGGTAAGTTGAGATGGTCGAAGTTTTTACCAATACGTTTGCCATGTTGTTTTACAATATGACCAGGAATACCGACTACCGTTGAATAACTTGGTACATTCGTTAATACCACTGAGTTTGCGCCGATATTGACGTTTGAATCTACTTTGATATTGCCTAAAATTTTTGAACCCGCTGCAATCAACACGTTATCTCCGATATCAGGGTGACGTTTACCTTTCTCTTTACCTGTACCGCCGAGTGTGACACCTTGGTAAATTGTTACATTATCGCCGATTGTACAAGTTTCGCCGATAACCACTCCCATACCATGGTCAATAAATAAACGTTTGCCTATTTTGGCACCGGGGTGAATTTCAATCCCAGTGAAAAAGCGTGATACTTGTGAAATAATACGTGCAGCAACGTAGTGCTTTTTATTATAAAGTTTGTGTGCCAGCAAGTGATTCCATACTGCATGCAATCCTGCATAAGTTGTCACAACCTCAAATGACGTCTTAGCCGCAGGATCTTGTTCGAATACCATTTTTATATCGTCTCTCATTCTTTTAAACAAGTTATTCCCCTCCTATATATAACGAAAGCACCTCTAACAACTTAATGTCAGAGGTGCTTCGCACGGTTCCACTCTTCTTCAGTATGCGTGATACAAATGTTTCAAGGCATACTCTCTCAAATCCCGTATTTATCATTGTCTGAACCAAGGTGCATTCAATAACGCTCAAGATGTGCTCGCAGCAGCCGCACACTCTCTGGACTTGAAACTTTATTTACTAATCCTCAGTAATTACTTCTAATAATAGGTGGTTTGCGTTGAAAATTCAAGCAGTGTCCCCCATCGAAATTATAGATATTTTTTTAAACGGTTCAGTACTTTTTCTTTACCTAATACTTCAATCGTATTCGGTAATTCCGGACCATGCATTGATCCTGTTACTGCAACACGAATCGGCATAAATAATTGTTTGCCTTTAATACCTGTTTCTTTTTGAACTTCTTTGATTGTTTTTTTGATTTCAGCCGCTTCAAACGGTTCTAACGCTTCTAACTTGCCGTATAAATGTTCAATAAGTTCTGGCACTTGTTCACCGTTGATAACTTCTTGTTCTTCTTCGCCTAACTCGATTTCGTCTCTGAAGAAGATTTCAGAAAGCGGTACGATTTCACCTGCATAGCTCATTTCTTTTTGGTATAAACCGATTAATTTGCGACCCCAGTCTAAATCTTTTTCAGATGGTGATTCTGGAATCAATCCTGCATTAATTAAATGCGGCAATGCAAGTTCGAAGACTGTTTCTGAGTCTTTTTGTTTCATGTATTGGTTGTTAACCCAAGCTAATTTTTTCTTATCGAAGAATGCTGGTGATTTTTGCAAACGATTTTCATCGAATAATTTAATGAATTCTTCTCTAGAGAAAATTTCTTCTTCGCCTTCAGGTGACCAGCCAAGCAATGTAATGAAGTTGAATAATGCTTCCGGCAAGTAGCCTAAGTCGCGATATTGTTCGATGAATTGAAGGATTTGACCATCACGTTTACTTAATTTTTTACGTTGTTCGTTCACGATTAATGAAATGTGGCCGAAACGCGGCGGTTCCCAACCAAATGCTTCATAAATCATTAATTGTTTAGGTGTGTTTGAAACATGGTCATCACCGCGGATAACGTCAGAGATTTCCATGTAGTGGTCATCTGCAGCTACTGCGAAGTTGTAAGTCGGAACACCGTCTTTTTTCACAATAACCCAGTCGCCGATGTTGTCTGATTCAAATGATACTTCGCCTTTAACCATATCATCGAATTTATAGACTTTGCCTTTTGGTACACGGAAACGAATTGCCGGAAGACGTCCTTCTGCTTCGAATGCTTCTCTTTCTTCTTGTGTTAAATGAGCATGTTTACCTGCATAGCGCGGTGTTTCTCCGCGTGCAATTTGGCATTCGCGTTCCGCTTCTAATTCTTCTTCAGTCATATAGCATTTATATGCTTTATCTTCTGCTAATAATTGTTCTACTAAAGGATCGTAGAATTTACCACGTTCAGATTGACGATACGGACCATAACCATTGTCTTTATCAACAGATTCGTCCCAATCAAGACCTAACCATTTCAAGTTGCTGAATTGTGAAGATTCGCCGTCTTCTAAGTTACGTTTTTTATCCGTATCCTCAATACGTACAATAAAGTCTCCATCATAATGTTTAGCAAATAAATAGTTGAATAGTGCTGTTCTAGCGTTTCCGATATGCAAGTAACCTGTTGGACTCGGTGCATATCTGACTCTTACGCGATCACTCATTATTTCGTTCACTCCTGTATTTTTAGATTATTAAAAAGAAAGCGGCAAAATGTCCGTACATTTTTATACTTCCTTTTGAGATAGTGATTAATCAGAAAATGCTTGATTATCGTTTGCAAGACAAGGTCAAAAACCTGTGTATCGGCATGACTTTGACTGACAAGAAATAGCCAGGCAATTCTGTACCCATTCTTACTTATTGTAGCATTACAAGCCGTATTTGGTAAGCCCATTGCTTCAACTAAACGGCTGTAAATGCATCCTTGTTCCATGTGAAACAATAAACAAACTAGCGTTTCATCAATTTCGCAAAGACGATACGTCCTGATGATGTTTGCAGAATGCTTGTGATTTCAATATCGACATGCTGGCCGACGAATGTTTTAGCATCATCAATTACCACCATTGTGCCATCCTCTAAATAGCCGACACCTTGTCCCGGCTCTTTACCTATTTTCGTCAATAAGAGGTTGATTTGATCCCCTTGACGTACAGTAGGCTTCACTGCTTCTGACAAGTCGTTGACATTCAGTACTTTAATGCCTTGCACACGTGAAATTTTATTTAAATTAAAGTCTGTCGTAATCAAGTCTGCTTTGTATTTATGTGCCAGTTTAATCAATAAAGCGTCGATATCATTATATGATTTTTGCGGATGCACTACTTGTGAAGGATGATCTGCGTCATGAATTTTATTCAAGATATCCAAACCTCTTTGGCCTTTCTCTCTTTTGACGCTGTCTGTCGAATCTGCGACCACTTGCAGCTCATTGATTACACCTTGAGGAATCAAGATTTCACCGTCAAAGAAACCGCATTGAATCACATCTAAAATTCTGCCGTCGATCACAGCGCTGGTATCGATAATTTTCGGTGTTGCGCGCAGTGCGTTCATAGAAGCTGAACGTGCCATCTTTTCTGGCAGGAATGCTAACATCTCATCCCTTTTCTTCAAGCCGAACTGGAACCCTAAATAACTTAAAAAGACTGTAATGATAATAGGTAGGACATGAAGGAACAGTGATGAACCTATAATATTTAAAATAAAGGCAATCATTACAGAAATAAAGAGTCCCATAATCAATCCGATTGCCGCAAATAGAATTTCAACAGCACTGTGACGCATAATAAACACTTCTAATCGACGCAGTGTCCGCGTGATTTTCGGTATTAACAAACCGAAAATGATAAAGAAGCCGATAATTCCTAATAATGCTGCGATATACTTGTTTGTCAGCCATGGATACGTATGTACCAAATTCGTATCTTTCGCAATATCAGGAATAATCAAAATGCCTAAGCTGATTCCCAAAATGAAATAGCTTATGGTGACAATTGTCTTTATAATATTCATCTGATAGCCCCCTTTCTTTATATTTGGTATCAGCTTTTCATCAATGCAAAATTCAATGCTTCATGCACACTGGTTACACCGATGACTTGAATATTGTCAGGGAAATCCCAACCTCCTATATTTGTTTTAGGAATAATAACACGTTTAAATCCGAGTTTCGCTGCCTCTTGCACACGTTGTTCAATACGTGATACACGACGTACTTCCCCCGTTAAACCAACCTCACCGACAAAGCAATCCATACCATTGACCGGCTGGTCTTTGAAGCTGGATGCGACTGCTGCGATGATAGCCAAGTCGACTGCAGGTTCTGTCAGACGTACACCGCCTGCCACTTTAACGTACGCATCTTGCTGCTGAAGCAGGTAGCTTTCTTTCTTCTCTAAGACCGCCATCAGCAAGTTCAAGCGGTTATGATCAATTCCAGTCGCCATACGTCTCGGGTTATTGAATGTCGTCGGTGTGACTAAGGCTTGTACTTCAATTAATAAAGGACGTGTTCCTTCCATAGTCGGTACAATCGTTGAACCCGCAACATTCGTTGAGCGTTCTTCTAAAAACATTTCTGAAGGGTTTTTGACTCCTTTTAAACCGCTGTGTTTCATTTCGAAAATACCCATTTCATTGGTTGAACCGAAACGGTTTTTCACTGCACGCAAAATTCTGTATGCATGGTGTTCATCGCCTTCGAAGTATAAGACGGTATCCACCATATGTTCTAATAAACGCGGTCCGGCAATTTGACCTTCTTTGGTCACGTGACCCACGATAAAGGTCGCAATGTTCATCTGTTTTGCGATTCCCATCAAGATTTGCGTACTTTCTCTGACTTGCGATACTGAACCTGGTGCTGAACTGATATCAGGATGATAGACAGTTTGAATAGAGTCTACTACGACTAAATCAGGCTGTGTTTGTTTTACAGCCTCTTTAATCACTTCTAAATCCGTTTCCGCAAATACATTCAATTGACTTGAATCTTCTTCTAAGCGATCTGCACGCAATTTCGTTTGGTTCAGTGATTCCTCACCGGTAATATATAATACTTTCTTATTTTGAGATAATGCAGAACAAATCTGCAGCAGCAATGTAGATTTCCCGATACCCGGGTCGCCGCCGATAAGCACCAGCGAACCTTGTACAATGCCTCCGCCCAAGACACGATCAAATTCAGGCGAGCTCGTGTGGATACGCGGTGTCGTTTCATGCTGCACTTGATTTAATTTTGTTACTTTAGCTGTTTGTTCGCGTGTACGCATCCCTCTGCCGCTGGGTGCTTCTTTTTGAGAGATTACCTCTTCCATTTGGTTCCAAGCTCCGCAATTCGGGCATTTCCCCATCCATTTCGGTGATTGGTAACCACAAGCCATACACTCGAATGTCACTTTCTTTTTCGCCAAATTTACACCACCTATTTTTATGTGAAAAACATATCTATTTTACCGCTTTATGCATTTAAATGCTATTAATGATTGCTTTACTATTTTATACCTGAATCCTGTCCGCTCACAATCATAAATAGTATGATTTAAAATAATCATATCAGATTTCTTTGCGGTCACATATTATAACACCTTTAACCGATTATAACCCCAAAATATAAAAAGACTCCCTTTAAGCAGCACTGATTTCAGCCGCTGCTTAAAAAGGAGCCTTTGCTCAACAAATACTGATATTACTTCAACATCGCTTATGCTTTTGTTGCTGTAGTTTCAGTTTCATCTGTTTTGCGATCATTAATATTATATTCGAATTTTTCACCGTTATGGTCCACTACAACATCTTTGCCTTCTAATTGGTTGCCGTCTAAGATCAAATCACTTAAGTTATCTTCAACTGTTTTTTGAATTGCTCTGATCAATGGACGTGCACCGTATTGAGGGTCATAACCTTCTTCAGCGATTTTTTCTTTCGCTGCTTCAGTTACTTCAATATTAATATCTTGTTCAGATAAACGATCTGTAAGCTGGTTGACCATTTTCGTAACGATTTCTTTCAATTCAGCTTTATCAAGTTTGTGGAAGACAATGATATCATCGACACGGTTTAAGAACTCTGGACGGAACGCATTTTTCAGTTCTTTCAACATTGTACTGCGGATTGTTTCATAGTCCGCACCTTCATCATTACCGCCGCCGAAACCAGCGAAGCGTTGATCTTGAAGTTCTTGTGCGCCGACGTTTGAAGTCATGATAATCACTGTATTGCGGAAGTCTACACGACGTCCTTTTGTATCCGTTAAGAAACCATCATCTAAAACTTGAAGCATGATGTTGAATACATCAGGGTGTGCTTTTTCGACTTCGTCGAATAAGATAACTGAGTAAGGTTTGCGTCTTACTTTTTCAGTTAATTGGCCGCCGTCATCATGACCTACATAGCCCGGAGGCGCTCCGACTAAACGACTCACTGCGTGTTTTTCCATGAATTCACTCATGTCGACACGAATCATTGCATCTTCGTCTCCGAACATTGATTCTGCTAATGCGCGTGCTAATTCAGTTTTACCTACACCTGTCGGTCCTAAGAAGATGAAGCTTCCGATTGGACGTTTAGGGTCTTTAAGACCTGCACGTGCACGACGTACTGCTTTACTGATTGAAGTCACAGCATCTTTTTGACCAATTACACGTTTGTGCAATGTGTCTTCTAAGTTAAGCAGACGTTCAGATTCTGTTTCGTTCAAGCGTGTTAATGGAATGCCTGTCCATCCGGCAATGACTTCAGCGATATCATTTTCTGTTAATGATGTGTTAGAACCGCCTTGTGCATTTTTCCATTCATTTTTCGCTTCTTCATATTGTTTTTCTAATTTTGTTTGTTTATCGCGAAGGTTCGCAGCGTTTTCGAATTCTTGTGAATGTACTGCTGCGTCTTTTTCATTTTTAACTTTTTCAATTTCTTGTTCGATTTCTTTCAAGTTTGAAGGTGTTGTATGACTTTTCAGTCTTACTTTTGAACTTGCTTCATCGATTAAGTCGATTGCTTTGTCTGGTAAGAAACGATCTGAAACATAACGGTCGCTTAAACGCGCAGCTGCTTCAACCGCTTCATCAGAAATATTAATACGGTGATGCGCTTCGTAACGATCGCGTAAACCTTTTAAGATAGCAATTGTATCTTCAACTGTCGGTTCATCAACTTGTACAGGTTGGAAACGACGTTCTAATGCTGCATCTTTTTCAATGTGTTTACGGTATTCATCTAATGTTGTTGCACCGATTGCTTGCAGTTCACCGCGTGCTAATGCTGGTTTTAAGATATTTGAAGCATCAATAGCACCTTCAGCACCGCCGGCACCGATTAATGTGTGCAATTCATCGATGAATAAGATAACGTTGCCTGCTTGGTGAATTTCTTCCATAACTTTTTTCAATCTTTCTTCGAATTCACCGCGGTATTTTGTACCGGCAACAACTGTACCCATATCAAGAGACATTACACGTTTGCCTTTTAATGTTTCTGGTACTTCATTATTTACGATTGCTTGTGCTAAGCCTTCAGCAATTGCTGTTTTACCTACCCCTGGTTCACCAATCAATACTGGGTTGTTTTTAGTACGGCGGCTTAATACTTCAATGACACGTGTAATTTCTTTATCGCGTCCGACAACCGGATCTAATGTGCCGTCTTTTGCGATGACTGTTAAGTCGCGTGCCAAGCCGTCTAACGTAGGTGTGTTATTTGATTTAGCAGCTTGTGCATTTTTATTGCTCATTTCAGGACTGCCAAGTGCTTTAACCACTTGTGCGCGTGCTTTTGTAATATTTAAATCCAAGTTTGCGAATACACGTGCAGCTACACCTTCGTTTTCGCGGATTAAACCAAGCAGGATATGCTCTGTTCCGACGAAGTTATGGTGTAATTTGCGTGCTTCGTCCATTGAAAGTTCAATGACTTTCTTAGCTCTTGGTGTATAGTGCAATGTACCGATTTGTTCTTGGCCTTGACCGATCAGTTTTTCAACTTCTGATACAACCAAGTCTTCTGTAATACCGAAACTTTCTAATACTTTTGCTGCAATACCCTCAGGTTCTTTCATTAATCCAAGCAGCAAGTGTTCCGTTCCGATATTTGAGTGATTCAAACGAATCGCTTCTTCTTGTGCATGTGCTAATACACGTTGTGCACGTTCTGTTAATCTGCCGAATAACATAGCAAAACCTCCTATTTTATATGTTCTCTGATTACATTTGCTCTTTGTTCTTTAATTGAAATTCGATTATTTTCGTCTATTAAGAATGGCGATTGAATTGCGACCATCATTTGGTTGAAATTAAAGTCAGGCAATTCATCAATGTAGCCTAAATCAATACCTAATTTGACTTCGCTCAAACGCGTTGATGCTTCTTCCATAGAAATCATACGGCTATAGCGTAGCAGACCCAGTGAACGGTAAATACGATCTTGCATTTCAATGAGACTGTGATAGTCTAATTGCTTGCGGATCTGCATTTCTTCAGCAATAATCTGCTGAACAATTTCTGTTAAAGTTTCAATAATTTGTTCTTCCGTTCTTCCCAAGGTCAACTGGTTTGAAACTTGATAGATGTGTCCGTACACTTGAGAACCTTCTCCGAAAATACCGCGGATTGTAAAGCCGAAACGATTAATTGTTTGTGCAATACGATTCATGCGTTTCATAATCGAAAGTCCCGGCAAGTGCAGCATGACACTCGCACGCATACCTGTTCCGATGTTTGTCGGACAAGTCGTTAGATAGCCGAGTTGTTCATCGAAACTGATATCTAAAGCGCGATCAAGCCGATTATCTATTTCTGAAGCGCTTTGATATAAGCGTTCCAAGTCCATATCTGAACTCATTGTCTGTATTCTGATATGATCTTCTTCATTTACCATTATGCTTAATGATTCATCTTCATTCAACAATACTGCTGAAGCCGGCTGCTCTATCAGTTCTTTACTGATGAGATGTTTGGCAACTAATTTCAGTTTATCTGTCTGCTCAATCATTTGAAGGTTGATAACTTTCAAATCCGGCAAAGCATCTTGTACTTCGTTGATGACTTTTTGTCCTTCAACATCTGAAGTAAACATTAAGGGATGAACATGATTATTCAAGTTTCTGGCAAGTCGAATACGTGAAGACATCACCACTGGTGTTGCAGCGTCTTGCTGCATCCAATTACTCATGTACATTGAATGTTCGCTCATGTATTATCCCTCGCTTTCTTCTTTTAGTGCTTTAATCTCATCGCGGACAACCGCAGCTTCTTCAAATTCTTGTTTCTCTATCAATTCTTGTAAATATTTATCTTTTGCTTCTATTTGTTTCTTAATTGCTAATTTGTGCTGAGAGGAGACAGGTGTCTTGCCGACATGCTCGATTTGACCGCCTTGCACACGTCTGACAATATCCACAATATCCTCTTTAAAAGTAGTGTAACATTGTGCACACCCAAACTTCCCTTTATATGCAATATCTTTCAGTGTCATATGGCAATTCGGGCATTTCTTTTCTTCTCTGATAGTTAAGTCTTCTAATTGTATACCGTGCTTAGATGCCAAATGCTGAAGGATTTGTTTTATAACAAAAGAGCCTTCCATGTCATCTTGATTGTTCTGCCATGTAGGTTCCTCTTCATTACTTTCTGCTATTACTCTCTTTATTGTTTTAGATTGTATTTCATTTTCGCTGTGCTTATCAGACTTTGGTGTATGCATTGATTTGTCAGCCATGTGCAGCCTCCTATCTATTAATAGTAATTAATGACCGGTAACAGCTGTTTCAATATATTTGCTCGAACAATATCTCTTGCGACAACTTCCATTCTAAGTGTGTCTCTATCTATCACTGCAAGCATCATTTTGGCTTCGCGCAGTGTAATATATTGATTATCAAGCAATCCTTCGATCACATAATGTGCTTGTTGCTGAGAAATAGAATCGCCGATGATTTGTAAGAGGTGATCAATGTAACCCTTCGTATCCTTAGTTTCAACTTTCGTGATTCGGATATAACCTCCACCACCGCGTTTACTTTCAATTTCATAACCGTGTTCATTGGTGAATCTTGTCTTAATTACATAATTAAGCTGAGAAGGCACACAGTCAAAGCGTTGAGCAATATTCGCTCGTTGTATCTCAACAACATCTTTATTTGATTCCTCAAATAAATGTTTAATGTACTGTTCTATGATGTCGGACATATTGTGCATGGATATCACCCCTTTTTTGACCTTCTTTGACTATATTATATGACCAACTTTGACCTTTTTCAACCAATATGATTTAAAAAATTTTCGACAACCTTAAAATTGGGATGTTCGTGAGCGGTATTTTCCTGTATGATATTGGATGAAATAAAATATAAAGGATGAAGTTAAACCATGCATATACTTATTGCTTTAATTGGGATTATTTTCTTTTTAGCACTTGCATTTGTTTTCAGTTCTGATAAGAAGAATATCAAATGGAAATATGTGGGTATCTTGCTTGTCATCCAATTCATCTTCGCTTTCCTACTATTAAAAACAAATGTGGGAATTACTGTAATTGGTGGCATTGCCCATGGCTTCTCTTACCTGTTGTCTAAAGCAGCAGAAGGAGTTAATTTCGTGTTTGGAGGGTTTAAATATGTAGACCCTAAAAACCCGCCGTTCTTCTTTAACGTATTATTGCCGATCGTATTTATCTCTGCGATTATCGGGATCTTGCAATATACGAAAATCTTACCGCTTATTATTAATGTTTTAGGTTTCTTGATTTCAAAAATCAACGGTATGGGACGTTTAGAATCTTATAATGCCGTAGCAGCTGCGATTTTAGGACAATCTGAAGTATTCATTTCATTGAAAAAACAACTGCCTTACATACCTAAGCAGCGTTTATATACTTTAACTGCTTCTGCGATGTCTACAGTTTCCGCTTCAATTATCGGTGCATACTTTACATTATTAGATCCTAAATATGTGGTAACAGCGATTGTCTTAAACTTATTCGGCGGTTTCATTATCGCTTCAATCATCAACCCTTATACAGTGGATGAAAAAGACGATAAATTATTAGTCGAAGAGACAGGCGCAAAACAGTCGTTCTTTGAAATGTTGGGAGAATATATTTTAGACGGCTTTAAAGTGGCAGTGATTGTAGGTGCGATGTTAATCGGTTATATCGCTATTATCGCTTTATTAAACGGTATTGTCAGCGGTATTTTCTCTGGCGTATCCGGCGGCGCAATCAAATGGGACTTCCAAACATTAATCGGATTTGTGTTTGCACCATTTGCATTCTTAACAGGTATTCCTTGGGGAGATGCAGTGAAAGCAGGCTCATTAATGGCGACTAAATTATTATCTAACGAATTCGTTGCAATGCTTGATTTAGGCAAAATGCAAGGCTTATCAGAGCGTGCAGTCGGCATTACGTCTGTATTCTTAGTATCATTTGCGAACTTCAGTTCTATCGGTATCATTTCAGGTGCCATCAAATCTTTAAACAACGAAAAAGGCGACGTAGTTGCCCGCTTCGGTCTTAAACTTTTATTCGGTGCAACACTTGTATCATTTATTTCTGCAGCAATTGCAGGATTCTTCATGTAAACACCTTACTACACAACGGCTTCCTTTTCAGGAGGCCGTTTTTTGCGTTGCATTTCATCGTTGACCTTGTCATCTACTAGTTTTTGCTGTTCAGGTATCAAATTTGTTTCAGTATTGTCCCCAGGTTCTGCATTTTCACCGTTTTCATTTTGTTCAGTTTGGCCAGTATTTCCATTATCTGCGAAAAATTGCAGTTTCAACTTTAATAAGCGTTCAGATTGTAATAAGTTTGTCATGTTTTGCACCTCTTATAGTATTGAGCACGGTTTGGGTATAATAAAAAGCCACCACATTAAATGTGATAGCTTAGCTTAAAATATATTTATTTGCATAAAAATCAGATAAACTTTCATTCTTTTTAATGCATTCTTTTAAAATTAAAACTTTTTGCCGTTCGGTAGTCACTTGCATATACATTGTTTCTGGTTCTTCACCAAACTTTTTAATGTATTCTTTTAATACTTTTTCATAATTAACCAATTTTCAACACCTCCACTGCAATTTCTAATAGTTTCGCATAAAACTTGTACGATTTTGGCACCTCATTTTTTATTAATTCTAATGATTTTGGATCTGAATATATCTTGCCAGTTACCAACATATGGCGCTGTTGTACTTCTGCAATTCGGGTGCATAGGCGGTGCATTAACACCTGGCACCATATCTTTAACATAAAACACTTTATCGTCGTTCTGTCTGCATATCTTACTTGCGCGTTCGTCTAATTTAGCTATGAACTGGTATTATACATCATTGCCCAATGTTTCTTTATACTGCAGTTTCTGTGCTTTTGTTATGAGCAATCTTTTTGTATTGCTTACGGTTTGGTCTTGTTTCTTGCGAATTTCAGACACATATTCATAAGGGGGTCGACCTCAATTAATGTGATAGCTTAAAAAGTATATAAAAATAGCACCTTAACCGCTGTTTTTGGTTAGGTGCTTACCACCATGCTACAAAATCAGTTTCGGGGAATTCGTTATTTTCTATGTTCTCTTTTATTCTTTGTATTGCATGGCCTAAATAAATAGAATAGTACCCGCCTAAACCTGATTTCGTTGCATCAACTACTTTTCTGTCTGCTAGCCTAATTGTAACTTTCCCTTGGTATTCCTCAGATCTATCTTCAGGAAAATAATTGTAAGTGACAAAAGATTTATTTTTTTCTAGTAACTTTATTGTTAACATTCAATTACCCTATCCCTTCCACTTCTTGTGAATAATTGTATTTTTTCTACAATGCTATGAGCTTTACTGTATGAATAATTATACTTGTTCATCAAATAATGTTCGAGTGCCTCATGATGCTTCAATATAATATCTCTTTTTTTAATATTATCCCCTGCACTCAATCTATTCCAACTAAAAGCAATATTATAATCTGAATCAAAAGTTTTGAAACCATTTCTGAGTTGATATTTGTTTTCAAACGAATGCTCGTAAACACGTTTTATTGTATTTTCATTTAGTCCTGTGTTCATAGATATATTTATTATTTCTTGGCGCTTATCTCTTTTTTTATTTTATTGTACAATTCATCTGAAATTTCAATTCTTTTTTCCCAATATGAATCATTATTATCGTTTAAATCTTCTTCTCTTGTAGCGCCCAAAACCCTTTTTGCAGTATCGTTTTGTAATTCTATACTAATATCTTTTACATCATCATCATTCAAGCTGTACTTACCTTTTCTGTCTTTAAAGCATTTATTCCGCCAGTTTCCAATATATGGGGCTGTTGTGCTTCTGTTTGCACTCCTGCAACTTCTGTTATGAGCAATCTTATTGTAACTCGTATTGATTATACCAAAGCCTGTCCGACCAGTTTACATTGTCATAATCTGCATTAACCACTCTATGACCAAATCGGTCCACTATCTGCCTTGTCTTTCAATGTAACAGTTATTTATAGTACTTATACTTTATCTCCTCAAATGTCATGATTCTTTTTCTTGTCCTTTATCTTTTTAATAAATAAAGGTAATAATAATAGAAGTAGAATAGGTAACTTCATAAGTCACATCTCCTTTTCTTTTAAATTCACAATCTAAAGTTTAAAAGAAAGGCATACAAAAGCATACCTTTCTTCCAAACCAAATTGTTAATCACAAAATGTGGCCATTCCTACTAAACCACCACCCCAAAAACCAATAGGACCACCAGCAGCGCCAACCATTGCTGATCCAGCTGTACCAATTAAGCACTTAGCCATTCCGCCACCATTTACAGATTTTAATTCTTCTAAATTTAACTTTCTTGTTTCCCACTTCATAAAATCACCCCTAAACTATTTTATTTTAAAATAAAACGTTTTCATTTATATTATATTGTACAAATTTTATAGAAGTCAACTTGTTTATGCACCATTAAAAAAGTGAGTAGCTGGATATTGAGGTATCCTTGGAATGCAAAACAAGTTATCTTTATTATCGATATTCATTTGAAATTCCACATCAAAACTGCTATTTTTAAAATAAGAATATTCTAACTATTTTAACTATCGATCAAACTTTTTTCTCTCTAGCATCGATTTTTTATTTTTTGAGTTAATACATTGTCTATGAAGAATTATTGTTTGAGGGACTGAAGTCTGCAATAACACTAAAATAACTAATTGTGGTGCGAAAATAAGTGTTATCCAAAGAGACGCTTTATAGTAAGTGATTTAATGTATGTCAAAGCTAATTCTAAATGATGAACATACGCTCATCTGCTAGAGACTGTAAATATTAGATTTTTGAACCTGAATTTAAATCGATTCACCACCCTTTCGCTGAAGATGAAACCATGGTGGGTGAAAAATTTAAATGTATATACACAAAATAAAAAGAAGGTGTCCCTATGAAATTGAATGAGATACACATCAGTAAATTCCAAGAAACAGATACACAAGCAGTTGTAGATTTAATAATCGACACGCTTAGAACGACAAACATTAAAGATGAACCGAAGGAAGATATAGAAAGTTACGCAAAAGATATCACACCTGAAAGCATTCAATATAAAGCAGAACACGTCAATTTCTATGTTTTTAAGATGAATGATCAATTAATCGCCACAGGTGCTATTGGTCCTTATTACGGCAGTGAAACAGAATCATGTTTCTTTTCTATTTTTGTCTCTCCTGATTACCAGCAGCAAGGTATCGGAAGATTGATCATGGATACTTTGGAAGATGACTATTATTATCATCGAGCAGAGCGTCTGATTATCCCTGCTTCTATTACAGCTGTTCAATTCTATAGAAAACGCGGTTATGATTATATAAACGGCAATCAAACACCAGATCATGAGGGTCTGATATATCTTGAAAAATTTAATTCAACACAAAGAAGCGAGCAACCTTAATGGCTGCTCGTTTTTGATTGCTTATACATTTGCTTTTTTACTTTCAGCAACAATATGATCAATAAAGTATTCTGTAACACGATAATCATCTGTTAATTCAGGGTGGAAAGAAACACCTAAATAGTTGCCTTCTCTCACTGCTACGATTTTATCGCCGACTGTACTTAATACTTCGACATTGTCACTGTTTACTTTTTCGATATGCGGTGCTCTGATGAAGACCGCTTCAATATCTTCTGCAATACCGTTAATGTCTAATTCAGACTCGAAACTGTCTACTTGGCGTCCGAATGAGTTGCGTTCAACAGTAATATCTAATTTCTTCAAGTAACCTTCTTCACCGACGATATCTTGAGCAAGGACAATTAAGCCTGCACAAGTTCCGAACATCGGCAAATCTGAATTGACTAATGCTTCTTTAAAGCCGTAGAGATTCATCAAACGGCGTAATGTCGTTGATTCTCCTCCAGGCAAAATTAAACCGTCAATTTCTTCTAATTGTTCAACACGTTTGATTGCGACACCTTCGTGACCGCTTAACTCAATATGGCGCAAGTGCTCGCGCACTGCACCTTGCAAAGCTAATACGCCGATTTTCATCTTACCAGCCACGCTCTTGCATACGTTCTTCTAATGATAATTGGTTAACATCTAAACCTCTCATTGCTTCACCTAAGTCTTGAGCTAATTTACCGATGAGTTCGTAATCAGTGTAGTGTGTTGTTGCTTGAACAATTGCTTTTGCGAATTTCTCAGGATCGTCTGATTTGAAGATACCTGAACCTACGAATACACCGTCAGCACCTAATTGCATCATTAATGCAGCATCTTGAGGTGTCGCAACACCGCCTGCTGCGAAGTTAACAACTGGTAAACGGCCATTGTCTTTGATTGATTTTAAGACTTCGTATGGTGCACCGATTTCTTTTGCGAATGTCATGATTTCATCATCTGGCATTACTGTTAATTTAGCCACTTCTGAATTAACTTGACGCATATGACGTACAGCTTCAACGATGTTGCCTGTACCAGGTTCACCTTTTGTACGTAACATTGCAGCACCTTCGCCGATACGACGTGCAGCTTCGCCTAAGTTGCGGCAGCCGCATACGAATGGTACTGTGTAGTCGCTTTTCAATAAGTGATACTCTTCATCTGCTGGTGTTAATACTTCTGATTCATCGATATAGTCTACACCCATTGCTTCTAATACACGTGCTTCTGTGATGTGACCGATACGGCATTTAGCCATTACAGGAATAGAAACAGCATCCATAACTTCTTGTACAATTTTAGGATTGCATGCACGTGCTACTCCGCCAGCTGCTCTGATATCTGATGGTACACGTTCAAGCGCCATAACTGCTACTGCGCCTGCTTCTTCTGCAATTTTAGCTTGTTCTGCATTGACAACGTCCATGATAACGCCGCCTTTTTGCATTTCAGCCATTCCTCGTTTTACTCGATCTGAGCCTACAATTTTAGACATACTAAATACCCCTTTTCTGATTGATTAAATCCAGTTTAAAGGATAAACTGATAGTGTTAAAGGACCAATTTCGATAAATAATAGGAGGTCAGTTGAATGAAGCAACCCTTATACATGCAGTTATATCAAACTTTAAAAGAACAAATCATTGAAGGACAGTATCAATCTGGTGACCGTTTCCCGTCTAAACGCCGTTTAGCAGAGCATCATTCCTTAAGTAATACAACGATAGAGCATGCCTATCAGTTCTTATTAGATGAAGGCTATATCTATTCCAAACCGCGCTCAGGCTATTATGTATCAGATATTGAATCTTTGCCGATTGTGACGAAAGACAACCCTGTCGCTGATATTAAGAAAGAAGCACCCGCTGCTTCTGATATACAATTCAGTTTTGACCTGGCACGTATCGATACACAACACTTCCCTTGGCAGCAATTCCGCAAGTATTCGCGTGATGTCTTTGATGAATCTATGCCGGACATTTTACAACCTGGCCATCAGCAAGGCGAATATCGATTAAGACAAGCGATTGCACATTATCTCTTTAACAGCCGAGGTGTGAATTGCCATCCAGAACAGATTATTATCGGTTCTTCTACTGAACAATTAATCAACCAAGTTACTGATATCTTAACAGATTGCTCTTACATCATTGAATATCCGAGTTATCCTCCTATCAAGCAAGTATTAGATAAAAAGGAATTGGATTATAAACAAGTCCCTGTCACAAAAAACGGTATAAATATGAAACAAGTCTTTAATTCCAATCGCCAAGTTGTATATGTGACACCTTCACACCAATTCCCTACTGGTTATGTGATGAATTTAAAAACACGTACACAATTGATCAACTGGGCCCAGCAGCACCCTGAACGCTTTATCATTGAAGATGATTATGATTCTGAGTTCCGATATTTCAGTAAGCCGATCCCTGCCCTGCAAAGTTTGGATACGACTGGAAAGGTTATTTATATAAGTACCTTTTCAAAGTCACTCTTTCCAAGCTGTCGTATCGCATTTATGGTATTGCCTAAAGCCTTAATCCAAACTTATGATGCTTTGCCAGACAAAGAAGGCAATACAGTCCCTGCACCTATGCAGTATATGGTTGCACAATTTATGGAAAAAGGTTCATTCGAACGTCATTTAAATAAAATGCGTAAAGTTTATCGCCATAAATCGACTTACAT
The DNA here is from genome assembly GCF_025561445.1 of Staphylococcus sp. IVB6181. Taxonomy (NCBI): domain Bacteria; kingdom Bacillati; phylum Bacillota; class Bacilli; order Caryophanales; family Staphylococcaceae; genus Staphylococcus; species Staphylococcus sp. IVB6181. Next base: position 2,538,912 of record NZ_CP095096.1, read on the forward strand.
TATCGATGCTTTGTCACCTTTTAAAAATCAGTTACTGATAGAAGGTGCCACAACCGGCATGCACTTCACATTGACCGTCAAAAATGGTTTGGATTTGGATACTATCTTAAAACGTGCAGAAACGCATCATGTAAAATTAAAACCCTTGGTGCACTATATGAAGAAAGAAAATTATGATGTGCATGCCCCTAAGTTTATTGTAGGTTTCGGAGGCATTCCAGATGATGAATTAGAAGCGCATACGCAAGCATTAATCAAAACTTTAGTACGATAAGGAGGAAACTATGCATGCCATTCAATTAATCCCATATGATTCGAAATATAATGCACAGCTCGCAGAGTTCTCTATAGCAAAAGAAGAAAGTGCCTTTGCACTTACACCGTTAGCCGCGTTAGAAGATTTAGCAGATCAAGAATATCCTGTCATTGTGTTGTATGAACAACTACCTGCCGGCTTCTTAAGGTTGAATCAAAATCAAGAACGTTTCGGACTCACTGACAATCCAAATTCCATTTTGGTCAAATCATTCTCTGTGACAGAAACCCTGCAAGGCCAAGGAATTGCACAAAGTGCACTAAAACAGCTTCCGAATTATGTCAAACAGCATTTTCCAGAAGTGGATGAAATTGTTCTTTCCGTAAACTTCAAAAATCCTAAAGCAATTCATGTTTATAAGAAAATAGGATATAACGATACAGGACGTGTTATCGGCGGTAATGCCGGTCCGCAACATGTTATGTCTTATCGCATAGATTAAGTGAGCACAAAAGTGTTCACTTAATTTTTTGAATAATTTTTGTACATTGACTCTCTTAATGGACTTCTATATAATCGGAACATATTTGCGTTTTTCGGAGGTGTAAATGTGAAGAAATATCCCATCGCAATATGGATGCTGGCTATCGGCGCATTCGCTATCGGTATGACAGAGTTCGTCATCATGGGTTTGCTTCCAAATACTGCGCATGATTTTAAAGTAACAGTGAGTCAAGCAGGTCAGCTGATCACAGGCTATGCTTTAGGTGTGGCAATCGGCGGTCCGATTTTAGTCATGCTTACGATCAAATTAAACAGAAAATATTTACTGATTTTGCTGATGTCCATTTTTATTATCGGCAACATCGCCGCATCATTCAGTACAAGTTACGGTTTCATGATGACAGCACGAATTATTACTTCCCTAGCCCATGGTTCATTCTTCGGCATCGGTTCTATACTTGCGGCTAATATGGTTCAACCTCAATATCGTGCAAGTGCAATGGCACTGATGTTCATGGGCCTTTCACTCTGCAACATTTTAGGTGTACCCTTTGGCACCTTAATCGGTCAAAATTTCGGATGGGCTATGACATTTATTGTGATTGCCATTATCGGCTTTTTAGCATTGTTAGGTATTATTGCTTTTGTACCTAACCCTAAAGCAGCACCCCAATCCTCTGTATTGAATGAGCTGAAGATCTTAAAAGAGAAACGTTTATGGCTGACTTTAGCAGTAAAGCTCTTCGGCTTCAGCAGTGTTTTTGCATATTTCACTTACATCTCTTCTATTTTGATAGATGTATCGCACATTAAAGAAAGTCTGATTTCCTTTATGCTGATTATTTTCGGTGTGGGTGTCACATTAGGTAATATGATCGGCGGAAAACTGGCAGACTGGAATTTGAACAAAGCATTAAAACTGATTTTCAGTGTCTTTATTCTTTATTTCATTGTGCTGTATTTCATTCAAATGAATGGCATTATTATGGTTTTAGGTATTTTCCTATTTGGTGTGATCGGCTTTAGTATGAGTCCTTCACTGCAATTTAAAAGTACCATCATCTCACAAGATGCTCCGACATTAGCAAGTACGCTTAACCAATCGGCATTCAATTTAGGCAATGCTTTAGGCGCATTTGTCGGCGGACTCGTAGTCACGCATTTGCCTATTGCTTCTTTAAGCTTGATCGCTCCATTGCTGACATTAATCGGTTTAATCTTTTTATTGATTTCCATCCAAGTAGACAAACAACACCCAGATACAGCATAATAGTTTATTATCTGCCTTCATGTTATACAACATGGAGGCTCTTTTTGATTATCCGCTAAAAAAGGCAAAAAAAAAGAGACCCGACTGGGTCTCTAATTGCCTGGCAACGTCCTACTCTTGCGGAACGTAAGTCCGACTACCATCGGCGCTAAAGAGCTTAACTTCTGTGTTCGGCATGGGAACAGGTGTGACCTCTTTGCCATTGTCGCCAGACAATGGAATGTATTATACATTCAAAACTAGATAGTAAGTAAATTTCAATTCAACCAATCAAAACTTGAAATTTGATTAAGTCTTCGATCGATTAGTATTCGTCAGCTCCACATATCGCTATGCTTCCACCCCGAACCTATTAACCTCATCATCTTTGAGGGATCTTATAACCGAAGTTGGGAAATCTCATCTTGAGGGGGGCTTCATGCTTAGATGCTTTCAGCACTTATCCCGTCCATACATAGCTACCCAGCTATGCCGTTGGCACGACAACTGGTACACCAGAGGTATGTCCATCCCGGTCCTCTCGTACTAAGGACAGCTCCTCTCAAATTTCCTACGCCCACGACGGATAGGGACCGAACTGTCTCACGACGTTCTGAACCCAGCTCGCGTACCGCTTTAATGGGCGAACAGCCCAACCCTTGGGACCGACTACAGCCCCAGGATGCGATGAGCCGACATCGAGGTGCCAAACCTCCCCGTCGATGTGAACTCTTGGGGGAGATAAGCCTGTTATCCCCGGGGTAGCTTTTATCCGTTGAGCGATGGCCCTTCCATGCGGAACCACCGGATCACTAAGTCCGTCTTTCGACCCTGCTCGACTTGTAGGTCTCGCAGTCAAGCTCCCTTATGCCTTTACACTCTATGAATGATTTCCAACCATTCTGAGGGAACCTTTGAGCGCCTCCGTTACACTTTAGGAGGCGACCGCCCCAGTCAAACTGCCCGCCTGACACTGTCTCCCGCCATGATCAATGGCGCGGGTTAGAAATCCAACACAGCTAGGGTAGTATCCCACCAGCGCCTCGGCGTAAGCTGGCGCTCACGCTTCTAAGGCTCCTACCTATCCTGTACAAGCTGTGCCGAATTTCAATATCAGGCTACAGTAAAGCTCCACGGGGTCTTTCCGTCCTGTCGCGGGTAACCTGCATCTTCACAGGTACTATGATTTCACCGAGTCTCTCGTTGAGACAGTGCCCAAATCGTTACGCCTTTCGTGCGGGTCGGAACTTACCCGACAAGGAATTTCGCTACCTTAGGACCGTTATAGTTACGGCCGCCGTTTACTGGGGCTTCGATTCGTAGCTTCGCAGAAGCTAACCACTCCTCTTAACCTTCCAGCACCGGGCAGGCGTCAGCCCCTATACATCACCTTACGGTTTAGCAGAGACCTGTGTTTTTGATAAACAGTCGCTTGGGCCTATTCACTGCGGCTCTTCAGAGCGTGAACCCTAAAGAGCACCCCTTCTCCCGAAGTTACGGGGTCATTTTGCCGAGTTCCTTAACGAGAGTTCTCTCGCTCACCTTAGAATTCTCATCTTGACTACCTGTGTCGGTTTGCGGTACGGGCACCAGTTATCTAGCTAGAGGCTTTTCTCGACAGTGTGAAATCAACGACTCGAGGAAAACATGTTTCCTCTCCCCATCACAGCTCAACCTTGAGAATGGCGGATTTGCCTACCATTCAGTCTCACTGCTTGGACGTGCACTCCAACAGCACGCTTCGCCTATCCTACTGTGTCCCCCCATCGCTTAAAACGATAAATGGTGGTACAGGAATATCAACCTGTTATCCATCGCCTACGCCTGTCGGCCTCGGCTTAGGACCCGACTAACCCAGAGCGGACGAGCCTTCCTCTGGAAACCTTAGTCAATCGGTGGATGGGATTCTCACCCATCTTTCGCTACTCACACCGGCATTCTCACTTCTAAGCGCTCCACATGTCCTTGCGATCATGCTTCGACGCCCTTAGAACGCTCTCCTACCATTGTCCTACGGACAATCCACAGCTTCGGTAATATGTTTAGCCCCGGTACATTTTCGGCGCAGTGTCACTCGACTAGTGAGCTATTACGCACTCTTTAAATGATGGCTGCTTCTAAGCCAACATCCTAGTTGTCTGGGCAATACCACATCCTTTGCCACTTAACATATATTTTGGGACCTTAGCTGGTGGTCTGGGCTGTTTCCCTTTCGAACATGGACCTTATCACCCACGTTCTGACTCCCAAGTTAAATTGATTGGCATTCGGAGTTTGTCTGAATTCGGTAACCCGAGAGGGGCCCCTCGTCCAAACAGTGCTCTACCTCCAACAATCATCACTTGAGGCTAGCCCTAAAGCTATTTCGGAGAGAACCAGCTATCTCCAGGTTCGATTGGAATTTCTCCGCTACCCTCAGTTCATCCGCTCACTTTTCAACGTAAGTCGGTTCGGTCCTCCATTCAGTGTTACCTGAACTTCAACCTGACCAAGGGTAGATCACCTGGTTTCGGGTCTACGACCAAATACTCAACGCCCTATTCAGACTCGCTTTCGCTGCGGCTCCACATTTGCTGCTTAACCTTGCATCAGATCGTAACTCGCCGGTTCATTCTACAAAAGGCACGCCATCACCCATTAACGGGCTCTGACTACTTGTAAGCACACGGTTTCAAGTTCTTTTTCACTCCCCTTCCGGGGTACTTTTCACCTTTCCCTCACGGTACTGGTTCACTATCGGTCACTAGAGAGTATTTAGCCTTGGGAGATGGTCCTCCCGGATTCCGACGGAATTTCACGTGCTCCGTCGTACTCAGGATCCACTCAAGAGAGAATAAACTTTCGACTACAGGACTCTTACCTTCTCTGGTTCAACTTTCCAGTACGATTCGTCTAATTTATTCCTTTGTAACTCCGTATAGAGTGTCCTACAACCCCAATGAGCAAGCTCATAGGTTTGGGCTCTTCCCGTTTCGCTCGCCGCTACTCAGGGAATCGATTTTTCTTTCTCTTCCTGCGGGTACTAAGATGTTTCAGTTCTCCGCGTCTGCCTTCTGACATGCTATGTATTCACATGTCGATAACACAACATAACTTGTGCTGGGTTTCCCCATTCGGAAATCTCTGGATCAACGCTTACTTACAGCTACCCAAAGCATATCGTCGTTAGTAACGTCCTTCTTCGGCTTCTAGTGCCAAGGCATCCACCGTGCGCCCTTAATAACTTAATCACGTTATTAATATTGTGAGTAATCGTTTGCCATCGGCAATTGATTACTAGCGATTCATTTAAATGAATAAAGCTTTTAAAACTCTAATTCACTCGGTTTTGCTTGGTAAAATCTATTTTTACTTACTTATCTAGTTTTCAATGTACAAAATCAAAATGGTGGGCCTAAGTGGACTCGAACCACCGACCTCACGCTTATCAGGCGTGCGCTCTAACCAGCTGAGCTATAGGCCCATCTCACGTTGAATGTTTTAATAAACATTCAAAACTGAATACAATATGTCACGTTATTCCTTTTCAGTTTCTAACGAAACTGTTCCGAATATATCCTTAGAAAGGAGGTGATCCAGCCGCACCTTCCGATACGGCTACCTTGTTACGACTTCACCCCAATCATTTGTCCCACCTTCGACGGCTAGTTCCTAAAAGGTTACTCCACCGGCTTCGGGTGTTACAAACTCTCGTGGTGTGACGGGCGGTGTGTACAAGACCCGGGAACGTATTCACCGTAGCATGCTGATCTACGATTACTAGCGATTCCAGCTTCATGTAGTCGAGTTGCAGACTACAATCCGAACTGAGAACGGCTTTATGGGATTTGCTTGACCTCGCGGGTTCGCTGCCCTTTGTACCGTCCATTGTAGCACGTGTGTAGCCCAAATCATAAGGGGCATGATGATTTGACGTCATCCCCACCTTCCTCCGGTTTGTCACCGGCAGTCAACTTAGAGTGCCCAACTTAATGCTGGCAACTAAGCTTAAGGGTTGCGCTCGTTGCGGGACTTAACCCAACATCTCACGACACGAGCTGACGACAACCATGCACCACCTGTCACTTTGTCCCCCGAAGGGGAAGGCTCTGTCTCCAGAGTTGTCAAAGGATGTCAAGATTTGGTAAGGTTCTTCGCGTTGCTTCGAATTAAACCACATGCTCCACCGCTTGTGCGGGTCCCCGTCAATTCCTTTGAGTTTCAGCCTTGCGGCCGTACTCCCCAGGCGGAGTGCTTAATGCGTTAGCTGCAGCACTAAGGGGCGGAAACCCCCTAACACTTAGCACTCATCGTTTACGGCGTGGACTACCAGGGTATCTAATCCTGTTTGATCCCCACGCTTTCGCACATCAGCGTCAGTTGCAGACCAGAAAGTCGCCTTCGCCACTGGTGTTCCTCCATATCTCTGCGCATTTCACCGCTACACATGGAATTCCACTTTCCTCTTCTGCACTCAAGTTTCCCAGTTTCCAATGACCCTCCACGGTTGAGCCGTGGGCTTTCACATCAGACTTAAGAAACCGCCTACGCGCGCTTTACGCCCAATAATTCCGGATAACGCTTGCCACCTACGTATTACCGCGGCTGCTGGCACGTAGTTAGCCGTGGCTTTCTGATTAGGTACCGTCAAGGGATGCACAGTTACTTACATCCTTGTTCTTCCCTAATAACAGAGTTTTACGATCCGAAGACCTTCATCACTCACGCGGCGTTGCTCCGTCAGGCTTTCGCCCATTGCGGAAGATTCCCTACTGCTGCCTCCCGTAGGAGTCTGGACCGTGTCTCAGTTCCAGTGTGGCCGATCACCCTCTCAGGTCGGCTACGTATCGTTGCCTTGGTAAGCCGTTACCTTACCAACTAGCTAATACGCCGCGGGTCCATCTATAAGTGACAGCAAGACCGTCTTTCATCATGAAACCATGCGGTTTCATGTATTATCCGGCATTAGCCCCGGTTTCCCGGAGTTATTCCAGTCTTATAGGTAGGTTACCCACGTGTTACTCACCCGTCCGCCGCTAACGTCAGAGGAGCAAGCTCCTCGTCTGTTCGCTCGACTTGCATGTATTAGGCACGCCGCCAGCGTTCATCCTGAGCCAGGATCAAACTCTCCATAAAAATTTATGATGTTTGACTAGCTCATAAAAACTATTTGTTATAAAACGTTTAAAACGTTTGTAAATTTTGGAATTAACGTTGACATATTGTCATTCAGTTTTCAATGTTCATTTTTTCACTGACAAGAATCAATTATACACACTTTATAATGTAAAGTCAATGCTTTTTATAAAGTTTTTTCGATTCTTTTCAATTTCTCTCACAAAAAAATGACCTAACGGTCACATAAGTGAAATTGCCTGGCAACGTCCTACTCTTGCGGAACGTAAGTCCGACTACCATCGGCGCTAAAGAGCTTAACTTCTGTGTTCGGCATGGGAACAGGTGTGACCTCTTTGCCATTGTCGCCAGACAATGGAATGTATTATACATTCAAAACTAGATAGTAAGTAAATTTCAATTCAACCAATCAAAACTTGAAATTTGATTAAGTCTTCGATCGATTAGTATTCGTCAGCTCCACATATCGCTATGCTTCCACCCCGAACCTATTAACCTCATCATCTTTGAGGGATCTTATAACCGAAGTTGGGAAATCTCATCTTGAGGGGGGCTTCATGCTTAGATGCTTTCAGCACTTATCCCGTCCATACATAGCTACCCAGCTATGCCGTTGGCACGACAACTGGTACACCAGAGGTATGTCCATCCCGGTCCTCTCGTACTAAGGACAGCTCCTCTCAAATTTCCTACGCCCACGACGGATAGGGACCGAACTGTCTCACGACGTTCTGAACCCAGCTCGCGTACCGCTTTAATGGGCGAACAGCCCAACCCTTGGGACCGACTACAGCCCCAGGATGCGATGAGCCGACATCGAGGTGCCAAACCTCCCCGTCGATGTGAACTCTTGGGGGAGATAAGCCTGTTATCCCCGGGGTAGCTTTTATCCGTTGAGCGATGGCCCTTCCATGCGGAACCACCGGATCACTAAGTCCGTCTTTCGACCCTGCTCGACTTGTAGGTCTCGCAGTCAAGCTCCCTTATGCCTTTACACTCTATGAATGATTTCCAACCATTCTGAGGGAACCTTTGAGCGCCTCCGTTACACTTTAGGAGGCGACCGCCCCAGTCAAACTGCCCGCCTGACACTGTCTCCCGCCATGATCAATGGCGCGGGTTAGAAATCCAACACAGCTAGGGTAGTATCCCACCAGCGCCTCGGCGTAAGCTGGCGCTCACGCTTCTAAGGCTCCTACCTATCCTGTACAAGCTGTGCCGAATTTCAATATCAGGCTACAGTAAAGCTCCACGGGGTCTTTCCGTCCTGTCGCGGGTAACCTGCATCTTCACAGGTACTATGATTTCACCGAGTCTCTCGTTGAGACAGTGCCCAAATCGTTACGCCTTTCGTGCGGGTCGGAACTTACCCGACAAGGAATTTCGCTACCTTAGGACCGTTATAGTTACGGCCGCCGTTTACTGGGGCTTCGATTCGTAGCTTCGCAGAAGCTAACCACTCCTCTTAACCTTCCAGCACCGGGCAGGCGTCAGCCCCTATACATCACCTTACGGTTTAGCAGAGACCTGTGTTTTTGATAAACAGTCGCTTGGGCCTATTCACTGCGGCTCTTCAGAGCGTGAACCCTAAAGAGCACCCCTTCTCCCGAAGTTACGGGGTCATTTTGCCGAGTTCCTTAACGAGAGTTCTCTCGCTCACCTTAGAATTCTCATCTTGACTACCTGTGTCGGTTTGCGGTACGGGCACCAGTTATCTAGCTAGAGGCTTTTCTCGACAGTGTGAAATCAACGACTCGAGGAAAACATGTTTCCTCTCCCCATCACAGCTCAACCTTGAGAATGGCGGATTTGCCTACCATTCAGTCTCACTGCTTGGACGTGCACTCCAACAGCACGCTTCGCCTATCCTACTGTGTCCCCCCATCGCTTAAAACGATAAATGGTGGTACAGGAATATCAACCTGTTATCCATCGCCTACGCCTGTCGGCCTCGGCTTAGGACCCGACTAACCCAGAGCGGACGAGCCTTCCTCTGGAAACCTTAGTCAATCGGTGGATGGGATTCTCACCCATCTTTCGCTACTCACACCGGCATTCTCACTTCTAAGCGCTCCACATGTCCTTGCGATCATGCTTCGACGCCCTTAGAACGCTCTCCTACCATTGTCCTACGGACAATCCACAGCTTCGGTAATATGTTTAGCCCCGGTACATTTTCGGCGCAGTGTCACTCGACTAGTGAGCTATTACGCACTCTTTAAATGATGGCTGCTTCTAAGCCAACATCCTAGTTGTCTGGGCAATACCACATCCTTTGCCACTTAACATATATTTTGGGACCTTAGCTGGTGGTCTGGGCTGTTTCCCTTTCGAACATGGACCTTATCACCCACGTTCTGACTCCCAAGTTAAATTGATTGGCATTCGGAGTTTGTCTGAATTCGGTAACCCGAGAGGGGCCCCTCGTCCAAACAGTGCTCTACCTCCAACAATCATCACTTGAGGCTAGCCCTAAAGCTATTTCGGAGAGAACCAGCTATCTCCAGGTTCGATTGGAATTTCTCCGCTACCCTCAGTTCATCCGCTCACTTTTCAACGTAAGTCGGTTCGGTCCTCCATTCAGTGTTACCTGAACTTCAACCTGACCAAGGGTAGATCACCTGGTTTCGGGTCTACGACCAAATACTCAACGCCCTATTCAGACTCGCTTTCGCTGCGGCTCCACATTTGCTGCTTAACCTTGCATCAGATCGTAACTCGCCGGTTCATTCTACAAAAGGCACGCCATCACCCATTAACGGGCTCTGACTACTTGTAAGCACACGGTTTCAAGTTCTTTTTCACTCCCCTTCCGGGGTACTTTTCACCTTTCCCTCACGGTACTGGTTCACTATCGGTCACTAGAGAGTATTTAGCCTTGGGAGATGGTCCTCCCGGATTCCGACGGAATTTCACGTGCTCCGTCGTACTCAGGATCCACTCAAGAGAGAATAAACTTTCGACTACAGGACTCTTACCTTCTCTGGTTCAACTTTCCAGTACGATTCGTCTAATTTATTCCTTTGTAACTCCGTATAGAGTGTCCTACAACCCCAATGAGCAAGCTCATAGGTTTGGGCTCTTCCCGTTTCGCTCGCCGCTACTCAGGGAATCGATTTTTCTTTCTCTTCCTGCGGGTACTAAGATGTTTCAGTTCTCCGCGTCTGCCTTCTGACATGCTATGTATTCACATGTCGATAACACAACATAACTTGTGCTGGGTTTCCCCATTCGGAAATCTCTGGATCAACGCTTACTTACAGCTACCCAAAGCATATCGTCGTTAGTAACGTCCTTCTTCGGCTTCTAGTGCCAAGGCATCCACCGTGCGCCCTTAATAACTTAATCACGTTATTAATATTGTGAGTAATCGTTTGCCATCGGCAATTGATTACTAGCGATTCATTTAAATGAATAAAGCTTTTAAAACTCTAATTCACTCGGTTTTGCTTGGTAAAATCTATTTTTTACTTACTTATCTAGTTTTCAATGTACAATCAATGAATGTTTTCAATAAACATTCAAAACTGAATACAATATGTCACGTTATTCCTATTTCAGTTTCTAACGAAACTGTTCCGAATATATCCTTAGAAAGGAGGTGATCCAGCCGCACCTTCCGATACGGCTACCTTGTTACGACTTCACCCCAATCATTTGTCCCACCTTCGACGGCTAGTTCCTAAAAGGTTACTCCACCGGCTTCGGGTGTTACAAACTCTCGTGGTGTGACGGGCGGTGTGTACAAGACCCGGGAACGTATTCACCGTAGCATGCTGATCTACGATTACTAGCGATTCCAGCTTCATGTAGTCGAGTTGCAGACTACAATCCGAACTGAGAACGGCTTTATGGGATTTGCTTGACCTCGCGGGTTCGCTGCCCTTTGTACCGTCCATTGTAGCACGTGTGTAGCCCAAATCATAAGGGGCATGATGATTTGACGTCATCCCCACCTTCCTCCGGTTTGTCACCGGCAGTCAACTTAGAGTGCCCAACTTAATGCTGGCAACTAAGCTTAAGGGTTGCGCTCGTTGCGGGACTTAACCCAACATCTCACGACACGAGCTGACGACAACCATGCACCACCTGTCACTTTGTCCCCCGAAGGGGAAGGCTCTGTCTCCAGAGTTGTCAAAGGATGTCAAGATTTGGTAAGGTTCTTCGCGTTGCTTCGAATTAAACCACATGCTCCACCGCTTGTGCGGGTCCCCGTCAATTCCTTTGAGTTTCAGCCTTGCGGCCGTACTCCCCAGGCGGAGTGCTTAATGCGTTAGCTGCAGCACTAAGGGGCGGAAACCCCCTAACACTTAGCACTCATCGTTTACGGCGTGGACTACCAGGGTATCTAATCCTGTTTGATCCCCACGCTTTCGCACATCAGCGTCAGTTGCAGACCAGAAAGTCGCCTTCGCCACTGGTGTTCCTCCATATCTCTGCGCATTTCACCGCTACACATGGAATTCCACTTTCCTCTTCTGCACTCAAGTTTCCCAGTTTCCAATGACCCTCCACGGTTGAGCCGTGGGCTTTCACATCAGACTTAAGAAACCGCCTACGCGCGCTTTACGCCCAATAATTCCGGATAACGCTTGCCACCTACGTATTACCGCGGCTGCTGGCACGTAGTTAGCCGTGGCTTTCTGATTAGGTACCGTCAAGGGATGCACAGTTACTTACATCCTTGTTCTTCCCTAATAACAGAGTTTTACGATCCGAAGACCTTCATCACTCACGCGGCGTTGCTCCGTCAGGCTTTCGCCCATTGCGGAAGATTCCCTACTGCTGCCTCCCGTAGGAGTCTGGACCGTGTCTCAGTTCCAGTGTGGCCGATCACCCTCTCAGGTCGGCTACGTATCGTTGCCTTGGTAAGCCGTTACCTTACCAACTAGCTAATACGCCGCGGGTCCATCTATAAGTGACAGCAAGACCGTCTTTCATCATGAAACCATGCGGTTTCATGTATTATCCGGCATTAGCCCCGGTTTCCCGGAGTTATTCCAGTCTTATAGGTAGGTTACCCACGTGTTACTCACCCGTCCGCCGCTAACGTCAGAGGAGCAAGCTCCTCGTCTGTTCGCTCGACTTGCATGTATTAGGCACGCCGCCAGCGTTCATCCTGAGCCAGGATCAAACTCTCCATAAAAATTTATGATGTTTGACTAGCTCATAAAAACTATTTGTTATAAAACGTTTAAAACGTTTGTTAATTTTGGAATTAACGTTGACATATTGTCATTCAGTTTTCAATGTTCATTTAAAAATATTAATGGTGGAGACTAGCGGGATCGAACCGCTGACCTCCTGCGTGCAAAGCAGGCGCTCTCCCAGCTGAGCTAAGCCCCCATTATTCAAATAAGAGTCGGGAAGACAGGATTCGAACCTGCGACCCCTTGGTCCCAAACCAAGTGCTCTACCAAGCTGAGCTACTTCCCGTATATAAAATGTAATTAAAAATATAAAATGGCGCGCCCGATAGGAGTCGAACCCATAACCTCTTGATCCGTAGTCAAACGCTCTATCCAGTTGAGCTACGGGCGCATTTTTATAATATATATGGTGCCGAGGACCGGAATCGAACCGGTACGGTAATCACTTACCGCAGGATTTTAAGTCCTGTGCGTCTGCCAGTTCCGCCACCCCGGCAACATAAAAATAAAATGGAGCAGAAGACGGGATTCGAACCCGCGACCCCAACCTTGGCAAGGTTGTATTCTACCGCTGAACTACTTCTGCATTATTAAAATTGGAAAACTGATGAGCCATAGAGGATTCGAACCTCTGACCCTCTGATTAAAAGTCAGATGCTCTACCAACTGAGCTAATGGCTCATAGCTTTAAGATGGTGCCGGCCAGAGGACTTGAACCCCCAACCTACTGATTACAAGTCAGTTGCTCTACCAATTGAGCTAGGCCGGCTCCTAAATGGTGGAGAATGACGGATTCGAACCGCCGACCCTCTGCTTGTAAGGCAGATGCTCTCCCAGCTGAGCTAATTCTCCGAATTATATTGTCTGGCAACGTCCTACTCTTGCGGAACGTGAGTCCGACTACCATCGGCGCTAAAGAGCTTAACTTCTGTGTTCGGCATGGGAACAGGTGTGACCTCTTTGCCATTGTCGCCAGACAATATATTACTTATTTATTTAAGTGGTTTTCAATAACTCACTTAAATTATTTTAACTTGTTTCGTTAACATTTGCAATGGTCAATTTTACACTCAGTTAAAATCTTTTTTACAAATGTGTAACGCGTTCTTTTTGACGACCCTTTAATATTACTACTTTATGAATCTTTTGTCAACACTTATGTATCATTTTTTTGATTCTTTTATAATCATACAAAATCTCTCATAAAACGTTGCTTTATTTCGTAGAACAATTAACAATTATACAGGGTTTTCAAAATAATGCAAGTGGTTTTTCAAACTTTTTTAAAGTTATTTACATTTCCTGCCTCTCTCTCATCTGATCGCTCTATATTACCGCTTTTCAATGCAATCGAGTAGGAGAGTAATCATTAATTGAATACTCGTCCTCTCACACCACCGTGCGTACGGTTCCGTACACGGCGGTTCAATATCTTGCGTAAGCAGACTCTGCGAGTCGGGCTAGTGGTACTAGACCCCACTTGTAGAGTCTATTTGTTGTAAGCGCATGATGAACCTCATGCGTTTTGGAAAGCCTCCAATACTTCTTTCTTGAGTTCGCAATACGCATGGCACCATTGTGGTCTAATCCGTATTTTCGAAGCATTTTGTATTTTGTTTTGACCTTCTTCCATCGCTTTAAAATAAGTTGTCTGATTCGATGGTTCAACCACTCTTGCATTTCGCGGATAAATCCTTTAACAAAACCTCTGCCAAAATAGTTTATCCAACCTCTAGTAATCGCGTTGATTCCTGTTATAATGTTCAGTAAATGTGCCAGGTCTATTTCTTCTTGTGACCCACTTTAATTTGGCTTTTAAATTTCTTTTTGCTTCCATAGTGGGTCTGAAACGACAAGTGCCATTTATTTTCGTTATCAGACAACTCAAGAACTTTAAACGTGTGGGAGAGCCTACCTTACTTTTATCTTTATTCACTGTTAATTTCAGGTCCTTTTCGATAAAGTTTGTGATACTCTCCATAACACGTTGTCCGGCACGTTTTGATTTAACAAAGATGACGAAGTCATCTGCGTATCTCACAAAACGATGTCCGCGCTTCTCTAATTCTTTATCCAGCTCATGCAAATAGATATTACACAACAAGGGAGATATAACCCCACCTTGAGGGGCGTCTGTCTTTCTTTCTGCGTATTCGCCAGACAGGTCTGCAGACCCGCTTTGTAAACTTTTGCGGATAAATTTAGAGATAGCTTTATCTTGTATAAAGCGTTCAAACAAGTACATCAATTTGTCATGGTTCAACGTGTCAAAACATTGTTTTAAGTCACAGTCTACGACTGTGTGATAACCCTCCTCATAGTATTGGATACATTGTTTTAATGCAGTACCTGTACTATGATTTGGTCTAAACCCATGACTATGTTTCGAAAACTGGCGATTTATCATCGGTTCGATAACTTGTTTGATTGCTTGTTGGATAACTCTATCCCTTGCGACGGGAATTCCAAGAATTCTCTTTTTGCCATTCGGTTTTGGAATGGCTACTTTCTTAACTGCTTGCGGTTTATACGTACCGTTAAGCAGTTTTCCTTTTATCTGTGGATAGAATTCTCTGAAGTGAGCATGTAACTCTTTAACCTTCATCCCATCGATTCCAGGAGAGCCATTATTTTTAACAACTTTCTTGATTGCTTTCTCTATGTTGTTCTTTCTTACAACAAGTTCCATCAGTGATGGAGTCTCACGATACATTTCTTTCATATCAACTAAGATTTACTGTACACATCTGCTTATCTTTTTCGTTCCACTACTTATCTTCCACAGACTGCCAATTTGCATTGTTTTCGGTACTTCGTAAATCTATAACCTCCATTCTTTACTTTGTATTTAATATTGTTCAGTCCTTCGGTACATTTTCCCTACTATGACTTCTGCTGACTTCTCATAATTCGTTGTTACTACGATTCGAAGAATCGCTTATGAGACCTCCTCGGGTAAGATTAACCACTTTCCACTCATGTCATTGCATCATTTACTCATACGAATTCGGGCAGTATCGGACTTTGTTTTGTTAAGCAAACTCATCCGTTCGCATAAGCCTTGATATGATGTTTCTATTCGTCAATGCGAGTGTTTGCGTCCGACTTCCTTCAGATTCCACCTCGCGATGGACACCCTTGTCTTTCGCTAACAGTTCCTACTGCCAAGCCTGTAATGGACTTTCACCATCAAGTTGCTAATCATGCCGAGCGCACTTATAAAAGCAGGCGGCCTTCTGTTTAAAAGGCTGCCTGCTTCTTGATTTCAATATTAATTTCATCTTAATATCGCTGCTGATCTTATTTTTGACGCATGTATGGGAATAATAATACGTCGCGAATAGATGGTGAGTTGGTTAACAACATTACTAATCTGTCGATACCGATACCTAGTCCGCCTGTTGGAGGCATACCGTATTCAAGTGCTTCGATGTAATCTTCATCCATCTCATGCGCTTCGTCATTACCTTGTTCTTTTTCTTTTAATTGTGCTTCGAAACGTTCTCTTTGATCGATTGGATCATTCAACTCAGTGAACGCATTCGCATGTTCGCGACCGACAATGAATAATTCAAAGCGATCTGTGAAACGAGGATCTTCTGGATTTTTCTTAGCCAATGGTGAAATTTCAATAGGGTGACCATACACGAATGTAGGTTGAATTAGAGTTTCTTCTACTTTTTGTTCGAAGAATTCATTTAAAATATGACCGTACGTCATGTGATCTGTAATTTCGATACCATGTTCTTTTGCTAATGCACGTGCTTCATCGTCAGATTTAACATCATAGAAGTTTACACCTGTCGCTTCTTTAACAGCATCTACAATATGCACACGTTTCCAGTCAGATTCTAAGTCGATTTCATAATCTCCGTAAGGTACAACTGCTGTACCTAATACCGCTTTAGAAATATGACGGATTGTACCCTCAGTAATATCCATAATGTCATGGAAGTCTGCATAAGCTTCGTATAATTCAATCATAGTGAACTCAGGGTTATGTCTAGTTGACACACCTTCGTTACGGAATACACGTCCGATTTCATATACTTTTTCTAAACCGCCGACAATCAAGCGTTTTAAGTGCAATTCGATTGCTATACGCATATAAAGTGTCGCATCTAACGCATTGTGATGTGTTACGAATGGACGTGCTGCTGCACCGCCAGGAATTTGATGCATCATCGGCGTTTCAACTTCTAAGAAACCTTTGCTGTTTAAGTAATTACGCATTTCTTGAATGATTTTACTGCGGTTGATAAATGTTTGTGTACTTTCTTGGTTAGTAATCAAGTCTAAATAACGTTGACGATAACGTTGTTCAATATCTTGAAGACCATGGAATTTGTCCGGTAATGGACGTAATGATTTTGTAAGTAAGATGAATGATTTAGCTTTTACGCTTAATTCACCTGTATTTGTTTTGAACATAACCCCTTCGATACCTATAATGTCGCCAAGGTCAGCCATTTTCCAAATATCGAATTGTTCTTCTCCGACTTGGTCTTTACGTACATAAATTTGGATTTGTCCTGATAAATCTTGCACATGCGCAAATCCTGCTTTACCTTTACCGCGTTTTGTCATTAAACGGCCAGCAATCGCTACATGGCTTTCATCTTCTTTTTCTTTTAATTCATCTTTAGAGAATTCTTCCCATTTTTCATGTAATTCAGCCGCACTTGCTGTACGATCAAAGCGTTGGCCGAAAGGATCAATTCCTAAATCGATTAATTCTTGTAATTTTTGACGACGGACCTGCATTTGGTCATTCATTTCTTCTGACATGTTATCTCTCCTTTAAGCTTCTTGAGTTGCTTTAGCTGCAGTGGCTTCTTTTTGGAAATCCTGCAGTATATCAATCATTTCTTGTTCAGTGTTGGCTTGATTCAATGCTTTACGCGCTTTCCCGTTACCTTTCACACCTTTAAGATACCAAGATGCATGCTTGCGCATTTCCATAACGCCAACCTTCTCACCTTTTAATTCTACTAGTCGGCGCAAATGTAATAAAGCAATTTCTACTTTTTCTTTCACTGTAGGTTCATCCATCAGCTCGCCAGTCTCTAAATAATGCACTGTACGATAAATCATCCAAGGATTGCCTAAAGCTTCGCGGCCGATCATTACCGCATCTACACCTGTTTCTTCCAGCATTTTTTCCGCAAGTTCCGGACTTGTGACATCTCCGTTGCCGATAACAGGAATATTTACCGCTTCTTTCACTTGTCTGATAATATCCCAGTCTGCTTTGCCTTCATACATTTGGACACGTGTACGGCCATGCAGCGAAATCGCTGATGCTCCGGCACGTTCTGCTGCTTTAGCATTCTCCACTGCATAAATATGGTCTTCGTCCCAGCCGATACGCATTTTGCATGTCACAGGTTTGTTTACTCTCTCTACAACGGCTGAAACCATCTCATAAATCTTATTAGGGTCAAGCAGCCATCTTGCTCCGGCTTCGCAGCGGATAATCTTATTAACAGGGCAGCCCATATTAATATCGATAATATCTGCTGTCGTATTCTGGTCGACATAAACTGCCGCTTCAACTAAACTTTCCTTTTCACCGCCGAAAATCTGCAATGATAACGGTCGCTCGTTTTCATCGATATACAACATATTCATTGTTTTCGGGTTATTGAATAAAATGGCTTTGTCGCTTACCATTTCGGCACATACTAAGCCTGCGCCGAACTCTTTAACCGTCAATCTGAATGCAGAGTTGCATACACCCGCCATAGGTGCAAGCACGACTCTGTTGTCGATTTCGACATCTCCAATCTTCCACATAATAATTACCTCTCAATCTATCTCTCGCATTTAATGAAATTTCTTCACAGTTTCGTCTGGAACAGTTATCTCTTTAATCTTTTTCTGTGTTCTCGGCTCTACCTTGTCCGGCGCAATCTCTTGCAGTGGAATCAAGACAAAAGCACGTTCTGTCATTCGCGGATGCGGAATACTCAAATCTTTTGTTTCAATAATCTCATCGCCGTATAATAATATATCAATATCTAAAGTACGCGGACCCCAACGTTCTTTGCGTACACGATGCAATTGCTGTTCTATCGCTAAACCGCGTTCTAATACTTCATGCGGCGATAGTTCTGTTTCTATTTTTATACATAAATTCAAAAAGTCAGGCTGATCCACATATCCGACAGGTGCTGTTTCATAAAATGAGGAAACTTTGATAACTTCTATACCTTGCTGTTCATCCAGCAAATCGATGGCTGCTTTTAATTGTGCTTCTCTATCTCCGACATTGCTGCCGAGTCCTAAAAATACTTCAGTCATTTTGATTCACCCTTGTTATCTCTATTCCCACTCCGTCATAATGGCCTGGAATAGGTGGTGTTTCTTTCGTAATTCTCACTTTAGTTTCCAATACCCGATTATAGTGTGAATTTATACGTTTTGCAATAAGTGCTGCGAGATGTTCGAGCAATTTTTTAGGTTCCCCTTCCATCACAGACTTAACATCAGCATAGACTTCAGCGTAATTCACAGTATCCATAACATCATCTGATTCTCCTGCTGCCGTTAAATCTGTCTTCAGCTCGACATCCACTACAAAGATTTGTCCGATTTCATTTTCTGCTGCTAAGACACCATGATAACCATAGAATCTCATACCATTTAAAAATATACGATCCTTCATCGTTCATTCTCCTTTAAGTAATCGATACCGTGCGCAATACGGGCATTCATTTTCACATTATGTACGCGCACCGCTTGCACACCTTTCATGACACCATAAGCTGTCGTTGCTGCAGTCATTTCATCTCGATCTCCTGGTCCGTCATCTTCCCCCATCATTTCTTTGATGAAACGTTTGCGGCTTGTCGCCAGCAAGACTGGATATTCCGTCGCAACTAATTCATCCAATCTTTCCATTACTTCACGTTCTTCTGCTCTGCTTTTCGCAAAACCGATGCCTGGATCCAACCAGATTTTATCAGTCGCAATACCAGCTGTTTCAGCTCTATGCGCTTG
This sequence comes from Staphylococcus sp. IVB6181, assembly GCF_025561445.1. NCBI lineage: Bacteria > Bacillati > Bacillota > Bacilli > Caryophanales > Staphylococcaceae > Staphylococcus > Staphylococcus sp. IVB6181. Next base: position 2,558,188 of record NZ_CP095096.1, read on the forward strand.
TTTTAATAAATAGACCAGCATTTCATCCATAATCGGCGTTTCTCGTTCGCCGTCGCCGTTATGCATCAATACAATTTCAGCATCATATTGTGCCACAGTCTCAAACATTTTAGGGTCGTATAAGCCTGCCCATTGATCATTAATCATCGCAGCACCAGCTTCTAATGCCTGTTTTGCGACTTCGCTGCGGAAAGTGTCGACAGACAATTGAACATTCAGCTCAGAGAGTGCTTTCACTACAGGAATCACACGTTCCAACTCATCTTCAAGTTCTACCTCGCTGTGGCCCGGACGTGTAGAAACACCGCCGATATCAATGATATCTGCACCTTCATCCATCATAACCTTAGCGCGTTCAACCGCCGCATCAACAGAATTATATTTTCCGCCGTCAGAAAATGAATCAGGTGTTACATTTAAAATACCCATTATTTTTGTATGTGCCATGTCTATCTCCCTTTCACCATAACTGTGTTATATTATATCAAATTTTTGATTAATGACCGACCCCGAGTGTTCGATCAAGACCATCAATAAAAAAACTGCCGTGCAATCCCTCAACGTGGAATTTAACCGGCAGTTGTGATACTATCTCATTATTTTTCTTCGAAAGAATATAAAGGTGTTGATAGGTAACGTTCACCATTACTTGGTAATACAGTTACAACTGTTTTGCCTTTACCTAATTCTTTTGCTTTTTGAATTGCAGCGTGGATTGCAGCACCAGAAGAAATACCTGCTAAGATACCTTCTTCTTTCGCAACTTTGCGTGCAGTTTCCATCGCAATATCGTTGCCTACTTTAATTACTTCATCATAAATTTCAGTGTTCAATGTGTCAGGAACAAAGCCTGCACCTAAACCTTGTAATTTATGAGGACCTGGTTCTCCGCCGCTTAATACAGGTGAGCCTTCAGGTTCGATAGCTACGATATCAATATCAGGGTATTTTTCTTTCAATACTTTGCCTGCGCCTGATAAAGTACCGCCAGTACCTACACCTGCTAAGAATGCATCGATTGTACGGCCTTCGAATTGTTCTACAAGTTCAGGACCAGTTGTTAACTCGTGAATACGAGGGTTAGCTGGGTTTTCGAATTGCTGCGGTTCATAGTAACCGTATTTTTCTTTTAATTCTTTTGCTTTTATGATTGCGCCTTTCATCGCTTCTGAGCCCGGTGTTAAAACAACTTCTGCACCGTATGCTTTTAATAAGTTGCGACGTTCAAGACTCATTGTTTCAGGCATTGTAAATACAGCTTTATAACCTTTTGCTGCTGCAACGAATGCTAAACCGATACCTGTGTTGCCGCTTGTAGGTTCAACAAGTGTGTCGCCCGGTTTGATTTTGCCGTCTTTCTCAGCTTGTTCAACCATTGCTAATGCGATACGGTCTTTAACTGAGCCGCCTGGGTTTTGATATTCTAACTTAACGTAAATGTCAGCTGCATCTTCAGGTACAACATTGTTTAATTTAACAACTGGTGTATCCCCAATAATTTGAGTAATGTTATCTACAGGTTTCTTTGCCATAAAAAAACGCTCCTTTATTCTTGAAAGTTATTTAAATAAGCTACCAGAACCTTGTTATCCATTACACCCCAAAAACAACGCCATTCTGATACTTAAATATGCGATTTTATTTCTACTAAACCTTATCTATCTCATCGGATATTGTTATTTTATCAAACTTGTATGACATTCTACAAGTTCATTGTCTCTACTCTTAATTATTTCCTATTTTGTAAAAAAGAAACCTTTTGAAAAATCAGCTGAAAAAAGCAAAAAAGCCGGAGCCTTTTATGCCCCAGCTTCAAAAAATATTTATTTTGCTTGCAGCTCTTCAATCAAACCTTGAAGTTCCGCTTCACTGTAATGATATTTCGAACAGCAGAAATGACATTCTGCTTCTGCCCCGTGATCTTCATCAATCATGCTTTGGATTTCCGCTTCGCCTAATCCTTTAATCGCATTCAAGAATTTTTCATGACTGCAGTTGCATTCAAATCTTACCGGTGCTGTTTCTAAGAATTTCACATGCTCTTCTCCCAAAATTTCAATTAACAATTCTTCGGGAGACAAGCCTTGATCGATTAATTGAGAAACAGGTGTCATGTGTGTAATGGCCTGTTCTACTTTTTCGATTGTTTCTTCTTTGGCATTCGGCATAACTTGGATAATAAAGCCGCCTGCTGCTTTGATTGAATTATCCGGATTGACTAATACACCTAGTCCTACTGATGAAGGAACTTGTTCACTTGTCGCATAATAATATGTGAAGTCTTCACCCAATTCACCTGAAACAATCGGACTAGATCCGGAGAAGTAATCTTTCATACCGACATCTTTAACTACTGTTAAAGTACCATCTGTACCTACAGCACGGCGTACATCCAATTTGCCTTGGTCATTAAGCGGGAAGTGTGTTTGCGGGTTCGTTACATATGCACGAATATCCCCTTTTGCATTAGCATCTGCGACAATACGTCCGATTGGTCCGTGTCCGTCTACTGTTACAGTTAATTTCTGATCACCTTTTAACATTGCGCCCATCATAGCTGTTGCAGTCATCGTACGGCCTAAAGCTGCTGAAGCAGTCGGCCATGTGTAATGTCTTGTTTGTCCTTCTTGCACTGTATTGGTAGTGACTGCTGCATAAGCTCGGATATCACCATCAAATGCTAGTGCTTTTACTATATAATCTTGAGTCATTTGAGCTACTCCTTTTTACTTTGAAATTTCTATTTTCACTGCGTCTGCATGTTCATTTCAGCTTAAAAAATCTCTTTCTGCGTATTCCTAATCATAGCAGAAAGAGATTTTAAACTACATTATTTAGTTTCAGACAATAGAACTGTCTTATTTGTCAGTACGTCTGTCAGAATCATCAGCATCATGGTTATCATGCTTTGTTTCATCTTCAGATGATTCATCTGCATGAGTGTGTCCATCTTGATGTGCTTCTTCTTCTTTTTGACGTTTTTCTTGTTCATCTAATTCAGCATCTTCTGCTTGGTGTTGCTTGTCATCTTCGCGCACTTCATCAAGGATTTCGTCGTAAGATTTTCCGAATTTGCCTTCTTGGAATTCTTCGCCGCCTTGTTTCACAACTTTTGCATCTTCATAATTCACTTTAGGCAACTTGCCTTCGTAGAATAATGAATGGATTTGTTCGCGAACCAATGTTTCTTCTGTTAACAATGTCTTCGCAATCAATTTAAGCTGATCTTCGTGCTCAAGCAAGATTTGTTTACAACGTTCATATTGTTCTTTGATGATACGTTGAACTTCTTTATCGATTTCATATGCGATTTGACCAGAGTATTCCTGTTCGCCTTGCATATCTTTACCTAAGAAGACTTGACCGCCGCTCTTCGTAAACTGCATAGGTCCGAGTTTCTTACTCATACCGTATTCAGTTACCATTGAGCGCGCAATTTGTGTTGCACGTTCGAAGTCGTTTGAAGCACCTGTAGACACTTCATTAAAGTTGATATCTTCAGATACACGACCACCGAGCAATCCGCAAATCTTATCAAGCAATTCTGGTTCTGTCATTAAGAAGCGATCTTGCTTAGGCAGCATCATTGCATAGCCGCCTGCTTGACCACGCGGTACAATCGTAACTTTATGTACGACTTCCGCTTCATCCAGTACCATACCGATAATTGTATGACCTGCTTCGTGGTGTGCAACGATATTGCGTTCTTTTTCAGAAATAACACGAGATTTCTTAGCCGGACCTGCGATAACACGGTCAGTTGCTTCTTCAATATCTCGCATATCGATTTTCTTCTTGCCGTCGCGCACTGCAATTAATGACGCTTCATTCAGCAAGTTTTCTAAATCGGCACCAGAGAAACCTGGTGTTCTTTGCGCAATCGCTTTTAAGTCTACTGTTTCATCAAGCGGTTTGTTTCTGGCATGTACGTAAAGAATCGCTTCACGGCCTTTAACATCCGGACGACCCACTTGAATTTGACGGTCGAAACGACCTGGACGAAGTAAGGCTGGATCAAGGATATCAGGACGGTTTGTTGCCGCAATCATGATAATGCCTTCGTTTTCGCCGAAGCCATCCATTTCAACTAATAATTGGTTCAGCGTTTGTTCACGTTCATCGTGACCGCCGCCGACACCGGCACCACGTTGACGACCCACTGCGTCAATCTCATCAATAAAGATGATACAAGGTGCGTTTTTCTTCGCATTTTCGAATAAGTCGCGGACACGGCTGGCACCGACACCAACGAACATTTCTACGAAGTCAGAACCGCTGATAGTGAAGAACGGTACACCCGCTTCACCAGCTACAGCACGGGCAAGCAATGTTTTACCTGTACCTGGAGGACCCACTAAGAGTACCCCTTTAGGGATTCTTGATCCCATTTCCTTAAATTTCTTATTATCTTTCAAGAAGTCGACAATTTCGATTAATTCTTGTTTTTCCTCATCTGCACCGGCTACGTCAGAGAAACGTACACGGCGTTTTTGGTTGTCGTACATCTTCGCTTTGGATTTACCAAAGTTCATCATACGTCCGCCGCCTCCGCCGCCTTGTGCTTGACTAAGGAAGAATATGAATAATAAAGCAATAACCAATACTGGAATCAACGTTGAAAGAATACTTACAAATACACTTTGTTTTTCTTCTTCTTTAACTGTAAATTTTAAATCTTTTTGTTTTTGTGCTTCATCTGTGACTTTCTGCAAGTCTTTTTCGTTATTATATAACATCGTTGAAGAATAATCTTCACCGTTCTTGGTCTTTCCAGTTACCATATAAACGTTCTGCTCAGGCTGGATTTCTAATGATTTCAAATCGCCTTTTTCGAGTTTTTCGAAGAACTGTGAATATGATAGTTGTTTCGGCATATTGCCGTTACCATTCAGCCAGGAAAATAAACCGAATATAAAAACGCCAATGATTGCGATTACAAGCACATTGCGAAAAGCTTTCTGCATGCGTTTTTTCCTCCTACTCCAATAATAAAACTAACAAAAATTGTAACACAATATAACTTTTAATGGCTAGTATTTCAACTTTGTAGAAAAAGTAAGCCATCTATGTTATTCGAATGTTTATTTGTTTTGGTAAACTTCCGGTTTCAACGTTCCGATGTACGGAAGATTACGATAATACTCTGCATAATCCAAACCATAACCTACCACAAATTCATCTGGAATTTTGCGGCCGACATATTTTGCTTCAATGTCTGCTTTACGGCGGTTAGGTTTATCTAATAACGTTACGATTTCTAACGAATTCACACGACGTGATTTTAACAATTCAGTAATCGATTTCAAAGTTGTACCTGTTTCAAGAATATCTTCGACAATCAATACATCTTTATTTTCGATTGAACCGCCTAAATCTTTTAAAATTTTAACTTCTCCTGTTGATTCTGTTCCGCCGTGATAACTTGATACATCCATAAAATCAATGGAAAGATGTGTATCAATACGCTTGATTAAATCCGACATGAACATTGCTGAACCTTTTAAGATACCTATACAAACAAGATTTTTATCCGCATAGTCCTCTGTGATTTTTGCACCTAATTCACGACAAATCTGTTGAATCTCATCTTCTGTCATTAGTACTTCTTTTAAATCGTCCTTCATTTTCGGCTACACTCCTATTTTTATTATCTCTAATTTCCCTTCGTATTTCGGTGCAGTGTACAATGTACCCACTGCGATAATCTCCCCTTGTTTATTCAGCAATATGGGCAACCGCTCACGTTCGTATTTCGGAACTTTGCGGTTGATCATCAAGCGATTGACTTTCTGATGGCCTTCTAAGTTGGGCAATACAAAGCGGTCTCCAGGTTGTCTGGTTCGTATTGCTAATGGGAAGTCCTCATGCGCAATTTCATCATGAACTATAATTTGATATGTACCAAAATCATAATTGCCTGGTTGTAGCACCCGTTGTGTTGATAACGCTTCTTTTGTGAAACCCATTATTATAAATTTATCATACACAATTTGAATATTCCATTTATCTGACGAATAAATTACTGCTTGTGCTTGAGAATTTTCAATTTGCGCAAACCATGCTTCATAAGCATGTTCTGAAATCGGCGCTGCTTTTGTGTACCCTGCTAACAATTCATCCATTACAATTGTTTTTTGTGCATGGTTCAACGCATTAAATGCGGCGCGTTCAACAGAAATACTATGCTCAGTTTGAACTGTATGCTGTTTAAGAAATGCTGCTGCGTTTTGTTTTAATTCATCGAATTGTGCGTCATGCCAAGCTTTGAGCTTCAGCAGCTGCTCTGTATCCAACTGAGGATTCTCATTAATCATCGGAAAGATACGATTGCGGATATCATTACGCACATAATGATTATCTTGATTAGATGCATCTTCGTAATAAGGCACTTGGTGTTGTGCTTGATAGGCTTGAATGTCTGCTTTACTGACATTCAGCAGCGGACGTACTAAACGATAGCCTTCTCTTTGTTCAACTGCTTCCATCCCAAGACGGCTTCTGGTTGTTCTTCCGGTCATTACACGATAAAAAATGGTCTCTAGCTGATCATCTTGATGATGTGCTGTCATTAAGACATCTGCGTTCAACTCTTGGATGACTTCTGTAAACCACGCATAACGCTGCTGTCGTGCTTCATGCTGAATACTCTTGCCTTGTTCTGTTAAGGCAGAAAGGTCTAGATGGTGTACGCGAAGCGGGATATGATGTGTTGTGCAATAACGGCTCAAAAAGGCTTCTTCCTCCGCTGAAGCGTCACGCAAACCATGATTGACATGCAAGACGGTCACTTGCCGATATGTATGTTGTAATTTCGTTATTAATAATTGCAGCAGCACCATACTATCTATACCTGTGGAAACTGCTACGACTAGATGGCCGTTTTCCGACCAGCCTTCTGTATAAATATTCATATCTGCACCTCTTCATTGGTTTGCTTAATGCTGTTGTGCTGACATTGTGTATTATTCCAAACATTGAATCTTTAAAATTACGAAAAAATAAAAGAAGACTGTTCCATCGCGAAACAGTCATCTTCTGTATGTTGAATTATCGTCTTGAACCTCTTCCGCCGCGGCGTGATTCAGCTTGGCGTTTGATAGACGTCATTTTCTCTTCGCTATCTTTTAAGAAGTTGCTTAATTTCTTTTCAAAGTCCTCTGGTTTGTTGTGCGCAGGTTTGCCATGACCATGGCCGCCGCCTCTATGATGTTGTCTTTTTGGACGATCTTTCGCTTTTTTAATTGAAAGACTAATCTTGCCGTCGTCAGCAACAGATAGTACCTTAACTTCTACTTCATCTCCAACAGACAAGTGATCCTCTACATTTTCAACATAATTGTCTGCAACTTCACTGATGTGAACTAAGCCACTTTTCCCTTCAGGCAATTCTACAAACGCACCAAATTTCTTGATACCAGTGACTTTCCCTTTAAGCTTGCTTCCTACTTCGATTGACATATCCTAAATAAATCCTCCGATTTCTTTCAATTTTACTTAACTCTATTATATGCTTGTTGTCTTAATTTAACAATGGCATATCAGTTAATTCAATGAGATATTATGATTTTATCATTTTTAACACACGCATGATCCTACTTTTTGTCTTTTTTCTTATCTTCAGGAAGCTTGAATATCACTTCTCCATCGTTGCTTAAATAGTAATCATCTCGTGCGACTTTCTCAATATATTCTTTGTTATTCAAATTGTTCAGCTGTTCCTTCAACGCAATTTCTTCATCTTGTTGTTTTTGGAACTTTTCTTCTTTCGCTTTACGTTCTTTTGCATCATCTGCATTACTTTTGGTTTGAGAGATAACCATAATAGAAAGGACAATGATAATTGCGAGCAAAATTCCCGCAAAGAGCATAATACGACGTTTAACCACGCGCTTTTTCATTTCGCGCTGCTTTTTCTTGCGGTTTTCATTTTCAATATATCTGTTTTCCATATGCTCTACTTTTCTATTCATGGTCCGTCACTCCTTAGTCATTCTCATTAATACGCTCTTCTTTTACTAATTCATACATGCCTTTCGCATTTTCTTTCGATGCATGTTCGCTTAATCCAGTGACATGAATAGTAATCACACGTTGCCCGAAACGAATGACAATTTCATCACCGATTTTGACATCCGTACCTGCTTTAGCTGTATTGCCGTTGACCTGCACACGTCCTTGGTCGCTGACTTCTTTCGCTAAAGTACGGCGTTTGATTAAACGAGATACTTTTAAATATTTGTCTAATCTCACGTTATTCCCCTTCTTTCTGTTGTAAAAAGGCCTTCAACTGTGCCTCATCATAGTCTTTATTTTTGACTTCATCATACAACGCCATAAAATGGTCTGCAAATACTTTCTCAAATTTTACGCGCGGTGTTTTGCCTTCTTTTGCTTTTGCATTAGACCATATTGCTTTTAAATCATCGATATTTTCCGCATTTTCACTTCCGAATACATGCGGATGGCGTCGAATCATTTTATCATTCAAACTTTCAACTACTTCGCTGATATCGATATAACCTTCTTTTTTGCCGATACTTGCATGCAGCAAGACTTGCAATAAGATATCGCCAAGTTCTTCTATCATATGCCAATCATCTTCATGATCAATCGCTTCAAACAACTCAAAAGTCTCTTCTAACAGATAACGTTTCAGTGTTTCATGCGTCTGCACTTTATCCCATGGACAGCCTTTTTCATCATCCACTAATGTATCAATCACTTCTGTCGCATAATCAAAGTCGCGGTGCATCAGCGCCTCATCTTCAACACGCGGCAAGAACACACTCGTTAAATTACTGAATACATCGTGATGATCCAATTCATATAAAGGTGTTTCGATTACCGTTGCCCCTGTATTACGTGCACCGTCTACGATGTATACTAGGTAATCATCGGCATAGCGTTCCATCAATGTTAATTTCAAATCTCCTGCAGTCATCGCACTGAACACTTGTGTAATCAATGTGTGTGTACGAATATTCAATTGGTTCGCATTTAACGCTGTACCGTCTAATAAAGTAAAGCCTTCATTCGGATCAACTTTCACTGCTTCAAACACATCATCAATAAAACTTTTGCCACCTAACACTTCGACTTTTATATCATCGTGTTGTTGTGCATACGCCGTCAGCAATGCAGTTGTAGTTTCTGCTACACGCGGATGACCGGGTACAACATAGACAATATCTTCTTTTTGTGCCGCAGCAATCAATTGGTCAACAATCGTTTGATAGACATTGCTGAAAGCATCATTATCTTCATATACTTCATCAAAGCTTGTCCACTGCAATTGTGCGGCTTGTTCTTGCAGCGCTTTGACAACCGGATGCGACAGTGTACGTGCATAAATATGTGTTTGCTTTGTTAAATAATTATAAATGCCTAATGGCATCTCATCTAATCCATAGTTGCCTAAACCTGCAATTGTAATGGTATGACTCATGATTTTCGTCCTTTCTTTATGCGATACAATTTATGTCCGAACGGCATATGCTGCAACTCTCGATACGTTAATAAGTTTAAATACACAATAGCAGCTATCACCACAATGACACCTGCAGCCGCTGCCGACAGCAGCTCTGCCATACCTATCAAACGACCGCCTGCCGGCCATAGATACATCACCGCTTGTACTGCAACAGTCATTGCCAACATCGCAGCCGCAAGTTTCCATACAAAGTACGACATATTGCGCAAACGATAAAACTTCAATGTCCGATACTGCAAGACACAAGCAAATAAGCATAGCGAACTTACAGTACTGATACTTGCGCCGACAATACCGATCTTAGGTATCAATAGAATGTTCAATCCTAATTTTATAACTGCTCCTATCGCAAATGCAAAGAGAATCAAACGAGATTGTTCCCGTACTTCCAACAATGCAATATTCACCATAATCAGAGATACACATATCACCGTAATCATATAAATTACTAATGTTACTGTTAAAACATCATTTTTAAAGAAGACACGGTTCATAATCGGTAATAGATTCATTAAACCGACACCCGCTGCAACACTGATTGTAACCGTGATTTTCAACGTCGCATCCGCATAGCGGTTCATACGTTCAAAACGCCGTTCTGAAAAAGCGTTGGTTAACAACGGAATCAACACAAAACAAAACGTTGTCGTTACAATCAAACCGATTTGGATAAAAGATGCCCCGCGATCGTATATGCCTTTTTGGACAATTGCTTCATGAAACGACAAGCCGTAATGCTGCAATGTGCGGATAACCGAGAAACTATCCATCAACTGCCATGTCGTCACAATCAAGTGACTGACTGAAAAGATAATAATCGCAGCGGCTAAACGGCTCCAAACCGCTTTTGGCATCGTTGCTTCGCGCCACGTCCATTGAAAACCAAACGGACGTTTCCAGCTCAAAAAGACTGTTGCGGCTAAGAAACCAAGTCCAGATGCTAAAATCGACCATTTGCCTACTTGATAAATCGACCAATCATACAGTGCAAACACTGCAATCATTACCAAGATAATGCCTACACGTACAATTTGCTCGATAACTTGAGAGTAAGCCGGGTATTCCATTTGCTGTCTTGCTTGGAAACTGCCGCGCAAAACACCTAGGCAGCCGACAACTAAAAAGCTACAGCTGGCCATACGAATCATCGGTGTTAAATGCTGATCACCCATAATATGCGCAATCACAGGTGCGCCAAGACAAATCAGTACGAACAGCACAAAACATGTGCCCTGAATCCAAATCATCGCATGACTCATCCGCTTCGCTGTCGCATGCGCCCTGAAATTTTGCGTGACTGCACTCGGTATCGCATTCATAGATAATATCGTCGCAAGCGACAAAAAAGGATACACTTGCTGATAAGCATAAAGCCCTGCATCGCCTAATACGTTTTGGTACGGTACACGATAAATCGCACTCAGAACTTTCACTGCAATCAAAGCTAAAGTCAAAATAATGACGCCGCTGAATGCTGATTTACGCTTCATCTGGGATGACCATGCTTTCTTCTAAAGCTTTCATCAAGAATTTCAAGCGGTCAAACCACGCGCCTGCCTTTTTATTTTTATTCAGCGTTACCGTCATCGCATTTTCAGACACGCCTACCTTCATATCGCGTCCAAGCGGCAAGGTTTGTTTGAATAATGCTTCGCCGTTGATATCTTCTGTACCTTTTTCAGACAGATGGATGTCTACTGCTTTGCCGGTATCTTTAATACGTGTAACACCGACATGCAATACATGAATACGGATTTCTACAATATCCAGCAAGCGTTCGACTTCAACCGGATACTCGTTGAAACGATCGATTAATTCATCTTTAATATCCATCAGCTGATCTGCAGTTTCAATCTGACGCAATTTCTTATAGATTTCAATTTTAGATTGTTCGTTCGGAATATAACTTGTCGGCAAGTATGCATCAATATTCAATTCGATTTCAATTTCAGGTGTGTCGTTTTCTTGTTGGATGCCGCGTTTTTCATTCACAGCTTCTTCTAGCATTTGTGAGTACAAGTCGAAGCCGACAGAATCAATAAAGCCGTGCTGCTGCTTACCCAGCAAGTTGCCTGCTCCGCGGATATTCAAATCGCGCATCGCAATTTTAAAGCCGCTGCCGAGTTCAGTAAACTCTTTGATTGCTTGCAGACGTTCTTCTGCAGTCTCAGACAATACTTTGTTTGTCGGGGGCAGGAAGTATGCATAACCGACACGTGATGAACGGCCGACACGTCCGCGCAATTGATACAATTGGCTTAAACCGAAGCGGTCTGCTTCTTCAATAATCAATGTATTCGCATTCGGTACATCGACCCCTGTTTCAATAATCGTAGTAGTCACCAAGATGTCATACTCTCCGTTGACAAAGCCGATCATTGTATCTTCTAATTCGCGTTCAGTCATTCGGCCATGTGCAACACCGATATTGGCATCCGGCATCAGCATTTGAAGCTGTTCGCGTTTCTCATAAATAGACTGCACTCTGTTATAAAGATAGAAAGCTTGTCCGCCGCGCGATAATTCTCGCTCTAATGCTTCCTTGATGAAATTAGAATTTTGTTCTAAGACATAAGTTTGGACTGAGAAGCGGTTTTCCGGCGGTGTTTCAATAACAGACAAATCGCGCACCCCAAGCATACTCATATGCAATGTACGCGGAATAGGTGTCGCAGTTAACGTTAAAACATCCACATTCGTCTTCAATGTTTTGATACGTTCTTTATGGCGTACACCAAAGCGTTGTTCTTCATCGACCACTAATAGACCTAAATCTTTATACTGCACATCTTTTGCGAGCAGTTTATGCGTACCGACTACGATATCAATCGTACCGTCTTTAAGGCCTTGTTTCGTTTCTTTGATTTCTTTTGGTGTACGGAAGCGGCTTAATAATTGAATATTGACCGGGAAATCCTGCATACGCTCTATCAGTGTTTCATAGTGCTGCTGCGCTAGGATGGTTGTCGGTACTAAGAACGCGACTTGTTTGCCTTCCATTACCGCTTTGAACGCTGCACGCAATGCCACTTCTGTTTTGCCGTAGCCGACATCACCGCATAATAAGCGGTCCATCGGGCGTTCTTTCTCCATGTCTGCTTTGATTTCATCAATAGACTTCGCTTGGTCGGCTGTTAAATCATATGGGAAATCCATTTCGAATTCATGCTGCTGCTCAGTATCCGGACCGAATTGATAGCCTTGTGCCATTTCACGCTCGCGGTACAGTTCAATCAATTCATCTGCGATATCTTCAACACTTTGTTGGACTTTCGCTTTGGTTTTCTTCCATTCTGTGCCGCCGAGTTTGTTTAATTTCGGTGTTTTATCTTCAGATGCTACATATTTTTGCACTTGATCCATCTGATCAACAGGTACGAACAGCTGGTCTGTACCCTTGTATTGAATTTTAATGTAGTCGCGATGCACATCTCCGACTTCAAGTGTTTCAACACCTAAATAACGTCCGACACCATGGTGAACGTGTACAACATAGTCGCCGATTTTTAAATCTTGGTACGATTTAATACGCTCAGCATTGGTCATCGTCGGTGTACGTTTTTTAGCTTTTTTCTGTTTTGATTTGAATAATTCGCGCTCTGTTACAACTGCCAGCTGCATATATGGCAGTTCGAAGCCTTCAGATAGACTGCCTTCTACTATTACCGCATGGCCGCCCTGAACTTTGTCGCTTGCGCCTGCTTCGACAATCGGAATATGCATTTCGTTCATCATGGCTTTAACGCGTTCTTTCTTCGTTTCTGTTTCCACCAAGACAACTACGGTATAACCGTTATTGATATAGCGTTGGAATTCCGAACGCATAATATCATATTGGCCGTAGAACTGCTGTACCGGTTTGCTTGAGAATTTAATAATGTGATCCAGTTTGACCGGCATGCTTGCTGTAAAGAGTGTGAAGAATGTGATTTTGCGTGATTTGATTAAACGCGCAAATGCATCATCATCCATAAATTTTTGACCGATAAAGCCTTTCCCGCTTTCAATCAGTTGTGAAATAAAATCATTGACTTCGGTTGTTAATGTTTCTTCAGTATCCTTCACACGATTATATTCATCTACCACAATAATCGCATCGTCGCCGATATAATCGACAAGTGTTGCAGGTGTTTCGTACATGAAAGCCACTAATCTGCGAATCACTTGGTGGTCAATAAAGTTCGTATCAAACTGCAAGAAGCTTTCATACGTATCTTTGATATCATTGCGGACAGATTTATCTATTTTAGGGCGTGTTGTTTCATAAGCCGTTTTCAATTCTGACTGAATCCGTTTTAAGACATCTTTCGTAATGATATAGTCGCTCGCTGAAGTAATATGTGCTTCTTCTTGATTTTCTTTTGAGCGTTGGCTTTCTACATCAAATTCGCGAATCGAATCGACTTCAGTATCAAACAATTCGATACGTACCGGTGCCCCGATTAACGGATAGATATCAATGATACCCCCGCGGACAGAGAATTCGCCGATATGCGAAACGACACTTTCTCTGCGGTAACCCATATCTACCAATGTGTTTAAGAAGTCATCGACATCAATATCCTCGCCGACTTTTAAATGTACTTGATGGGATTGCCATATATCGACAGGTGTCTGAAGTTTCTTCAATCCGTTTAAAGGTATGATAAAGAACCCTCGCTGGCCTTGTGCTAAGGCAGTAAGGGTACGCACACGTTCACTCATCAGCTGCGGGCTTTGTGTGGAGAACTCTTCAGTCATGATGTCTTGAAGCGGATATTTATATATATCTTCAGCATCTAAATATTGCTGCAAATCTGCTTCTAACTTATCTGCTTGATACAAGTTGTTCGTCACAACGACCATAGGACGCTGAGATGACAAATACTTCTCAGCCATCATCGTCGCTTTAGCCGCACCTGCTAATCCTGTAACCAATACATTTTCTTGTCCGAATACATCATTTAACTCTTCATATCGTTTATCTTTGTTTAAATAATCTGTAATTATTGATTTCACTTAGCCTCACCATTATATTCATTCATCACATGGTCGAAACGCGAACTTGCGATATAATCTTCAACAGCACGTGCAGAATGTTCTATTACTTTGTTCATTGTTTCCATTTCTTGCTTAGAGAATTTTTGCAATACATAATCCGGTACTGACATCCCATTAGTCGGTCTTCCGATACCGATACGGATACGTTTGAATTGATCTGTACCTAAATGCTGGATGATGGATTTCATTCCATTATGTCCGCCGGCACTGCCTTTTTGGCGTAAACGCACTTGGCCTTGCGGTAAATCCAAATCATCATATAAAACCAATAAATCATCTGGATCTACATTATAATAATCCATTAAAGGGCCTACTGCTTCACCCGATAAATTCATCATTGTCATCGGTTCAATCAAAAGCACCTTTTCCCCTGCAATGCGCTCAATCGTATAAGCACCGCGGAACTTTTGCTTGTCTAGTTTGATTTGATTAGCGTCTAGTAAATAATCGATAACCTCAAATCCGATATTATGCTTGGTTTGTTCGAATCGCTTACCGATATTGCCTAATCCGACAATACATTTCATGCTTTTTTCCTCCATCTCTTTACGTTTATCTTTTAGTTGGCATTGGTCATCTCCCAATGTCTATGTATCGCTTTACCATCTATATTAACACAAATTACCCATAACCCTGACCTGAAAAGCTATGTATGTTTTCGAGTGCCGGCCATTAGTTTCAGTGAAATAAAAAAAGCCGGACACACATAAAGTGTGAACGGCAATCATTAAAAACGAAATTATTATTCTTCTTCGTCTTCTTTGTCTTCTCCAACAACTTCTGGTTCAGGAGTATCCGCACTGCCTGCTTCAACTTCTTGAATTTCTTCTTCGCTTGGTCCTTGAGTTGGAGGTGTTACAGTTACAACTGTATCTTCAGGTTCGTTTTCGATTGTGAAGTCGCCTGTTACTTTCAAGTCTTGAACTGCGATAGTGTCGCCGATTTCTAATTCAGCGATATCTGCTTCAAGATATTCAGGAATGTTGTCTGGTGTTGCTGTAACTTCAACATAGTATAATGGTTGGTCAACTACGCCGCCTTCTTTAGCGCCTACTGCTTCACCAACTAAGTGAACTGGTACTTCTACAGTACGTTCTTCAGTCATGTTGATTGCTAAGAAGTCGATGTGAGTGATTTGGTTTTTCAACGGATCGAATTGGTAGTCAGCTACCATTACTTTGATAGATTTAGAACCTACGCCTAAATCGATAACACCGTTACGTCCAACTTCACGGATAACTTTGATGAATTCTACTTCATCAACTTTAACTGATACGTTTTTTTGACCGTAACCATACATAACTGCTGGTACTTTACCTGAGTTTCTGATTGCTGTTAAATCAGAACGTCTTTGTTTACCTTGACGGATAATAGACTTTAATGAAGCCATTTCCTTTTTCCACCTTTCGTATATGAGATTTTCTATCGTCGCCTATATCAGACTATAAATATTGAATCTCTCCGCACTTGCCCATCGGTTGTTTGACCGCTTGCAAGTGTTTGATATGTTCACGACAGAAAGTCGCGAACGGAATTATTATACACATTTTAACAAATTACGTCAACCGCTGTTTTCAGAAATCAAACAGATAACTAGAAGAAAAGCCGCAGCCTGAATGGCTGCAGCTCCTTAAATATTAGTCGAATAATACACTTACTGATTCTCTTTCGTATACACGAACGATTGCTTGTGCGATTAATCCTGCTATTGATAATTCAGTTGTGTTTTCTGGTTTGCGTCCGTCATCAAGACGAATTGAATTTGTAACGATTAATTCTTTAATCGCTGAGTTTTCAATACGTTCTTTTGCCGGACCAGAAAGTACAGCATGTGAACAGCAAGCATAAACTTCTTTAGCACCTTTGTCTTTTAATGCTTGTGCTGCTAATGTAATTGTACCTGCTGTGTCGATGATGTCATCGATAATAATTGCCGTACGGCCATCAATGTCACCAACGATATTCATAACTTCTGCTACGTTTGGTTTTGGACGACGTTTGTCGATAATCGCGATTGGTGTTTTTAAAATGTCTGCTAATTTACGTGCGCGTGTTACGCCTCCGTGGTCTGGTGAAACGACTACAGTTTCTTCTGGGTCGATTTCAGGGTTGTTTTTGAAGTATTCCGCTAAGATCGGCACACCCATTAAGTGGTCGATTGGAATATCGAAGAAACCTTGAATTTGCGGTGCATGCAAGTCTAAAGCAATCATACGATTTGCGCCTGCAACTTGGATTAAGTTGGCTACAAGTTTTGCTGTGATAGGTTCACGGCTGCGTGCTTTACGGTCTTGGCGTGCATAACCATAATAAGGAACCACAATGTTGATTGTTGCTGCAGAAGCACGTTTGCATGCGTCAATCATAATAAGCAATTCCATTAAGTGATCGTTAACCGGATTTGATGTAGGTTGGATAATGAAGACATCGCAACCTCGGATACTTTCTTCGATATTGATTTGAATTTCACCGTCGCTGAAACGCTTTACCGAACATTTTCCTAATTCAATTCCAATGTTATCTGCCACCTCGTTTGCAAGCGGCTCATTTCCTTTCAACGAGAAAATCTTTAAAGATGAATTTTTATATTCATTAGCTAACATTTATAGTCCTCCATTTATTTGCATTCATGCGTTGTTCAAGTCGAACTGATACATAACATCCTATTTAATTTTACTGAATTGGACACGAGACATCAATACTTGTTAGTTTTTATTTTTATTTAAATAACCTGGTTTTGTTGTTTGTCTTTCACGTGCTAGTGCTAAACTGTCGTTTGGTACGTCGTCTGTAATCGTTGAGCCTGCTGCAATCAAGACGTTATCGCCTAATGTAACCGGCGCAACTAAATTTGTATTACAGCCGATGAATGCATCTTTGCCGATTGTTGTTTTAAATTTATTTTTACCGTCATAATTGACTGTAATCGAACCGCATCCGACATTTGTGCGTTCTCCGATTTCTGCATCGCCGATGTAGCTGAGATGAGAAACTTTAGCGCCGTCTTTAATATCTGCTTTTTTCACTTCGACAAAGTTGCCGACTTTCACTTCATTGCCTAAGTTGGCTTTGGGTCTCAATTGCGCAAATGGTCCGACTGTTGTATCTTCGCCGACTGACGCATCATTGATAACAGATTGTTTAATTGTCGTACGGCTGCCGATACGGCTGTTGTTGATTTCTGAGTACTGACCGATGAAAGCGTCTTCACCAATCACTGTGCCTGTACCTAAATGTACCCCAGGTTCCACAATTGTATCCATACCGATTTCTACATCCGCTTCGATATACGTTGTTTCAGGATCAATTAATGTGACACCATTACGCATATGATATTCGTTTGTACGTTTTCTGAATGCAGCTTCTGCTTTGCTTAATGCAACACGATCATTAACACCCATGATTTCATCGAAATCTTCAGTGCGGTATGCATCTGCTGTGTGACCTTCTGCTAAAGCAAGTGTGATAACATCCGGCAAATAATATTCGCCTTGTGCGTTATCATTTTTCACTTCTTCCAGCAAACGGAATAATAAAGCATTGTCAAAAGCGAAGATACCTGTGCTGATTTCATCAATGGCTTGTTCTTCTTTTGAAGCATCTTTTTGTTCTACTATTTTTTCCAAACGACCTTCTTGGTCTCTGACAATACGTCCATAACCAAAAGGATTTTCAGCTGTCGCAGACAGCACTGTCACACCTGTTTGCTGTGCTTCGTGATAATCTGCTAATGCTTTTAATGTTTCAGGTGTGATAAGCGGAGTATCGCCGCACACGACCAACGTTGTGCCTTCTTTGCCTTTCAATTCATCAGCTGCCATCTTCACAGCGTGTGCTGTGCCGAGTTGTTCCTCTTGGAAACTGTATGATGACTGATATCCTAAAGTTTCTTTTACACTTTCTGCACCGTGACCGACGATTGTGACAATTTTATCTGTGCCTGCTTGTTTGACACTGTCGACCACGTGTTCAATCATACTTTTGCCTGCTACTTTGTGTAACACTTTGTAAAGTTTTGATTTCATTCTGGTACCTTTACCAGCTGCTAATACTACCGCATATCTCTGCATGACTGCGAACCCTCCAATAAATTTACACTTCTACATTATTATAAATTAAGCCGAGTTGCACTTTCAAGACTCACCCTCATTCTTATCTGCTGACTGTCATTCGGGTTGCGCTTATCATAACACATCCATTTAATATTTTGTACAATATTATTTTGTATTAAAATATCCAAAGAGTTAAGTCTTCTTAAGTATTCAGCGATAAAAAACCCTCGATCGCATGACCGAGGGTTGAATAAGCTTTATTTATCATCTTTAAGCTTTGAATTAAGCTTCTTCGTTACTATCTTCTTCTGATTCTGATGGTTTCGCATTCTTATCTGGAATGACTTCATCAGTTTCATCATATACTTTCATCACAGCATCTTGAATTTCTTGTCTCATGTCTGAATTGATAGGATGCGCGATGTCACGGAATTCACCATCTGGTGTACGTTTGCTTGGCATTGCGACGAATAGACCTGAGTTGCCTTCAATTACGCGCAAATCATGGACTACGAATGCGTCATCTAGTGTAATTGACACTAGTGCTTTCATTCTTCCATCAGTTTGTATTTTTCTAAGTCTTACATCTGTCACTTTCATGTAGTGAGCCCCCCCCTAGTATATCTCTCTATTGTCTTTATAGAAGCTTACAATATTTAATTAAAAATTATTTTCCTTTGACTTGAGCGATGACCTCGATCTCAACTTTTACGTCTTTAGGCAAACGCGCCACTTCTACACAGCTTCTCGCTGGTTTGTGCGCATTGAAATATTGTCCGTAGACTTCGTTGATTTCTTGGAAATCATTCATATCTTTGATAAAGATAGTCGCTTTAATCACTGAATCGATATCAGCACCCGCTTCTTGTAAAACCGCTTTAAGATTTTCCAAGACTTGACGTGTTTGAACTGATACTTCATCACTGACAAGTTCATTAAATTCATTTAATGGAATTTGACCTGAAGTATAAACCATATCATTCACTACAACTGCATGTGAATACGGTCCTAAAGCTTCAGGTGCTTTATTAGTGTGTACTGTCTTCATGTTGCAAATCGCTCCTTTTATGAGAATTTAGATAAAACGTTGCCTTGCTCAACTTTAAAGTCTTGATTGTATTCATCTACATCAGACAATTTGACCAAGGAAGTATAATCTTCAATCAATCTTTGTTTCACTTCTTTAGATTCTACAAGTACTGATACCCCCTTGACATGCGCTTTAAACTCATTCATCAAATTCATCACGCCGTTAATCGAGCCCCCGGCACGCATAAAGTCATCAACGATTAAAACGTTTGAATTTTCTTTAAGTGTGCGTTTCGACAAGACCATCGTTTCGATCTTGCGCGAAGAGCCTGAAACATAGTTGATAGAGACTGTAGAACCTTCTGTTACTTTATTATCCTTGCGAATAACAACTACTGGTAAATTTAATACATTTGCTACTGCATTGGCAAGAGATATCCCTTTTGTCGCAATTGTCACAATCGCATCGAGCTCTTCATCCATATAAATTGTAGCGATTAATCGCCCGACTTTATTTAATAATTCCGGGTTGCCCATTAAATCTGAAAGGAAAAGATATCCTCCCGGAAGCAAGCGTTCTTTTTCTTGCAAGAGCACAATTACTTCATTAATGACTTCCTCAGCTTCTTCTTTGCTCATTGTCGGGCGATACGTGACACCTCCGCTCGCACCTGCCGTAGTAATGACTGTTCCCAATTTCTCCTTATGCAAGGTTTCGCGAACAATGTGGATGTCTTCGCTGATAGAAGACTTAGCTTGTTTAAACTTCTTCACAAAGTGCGTTAAGGGTATCAGTTTATTCGGGTGACACATTAAATAATGCGTCATGTACACAATGCGCTCGCTTCGTTTATAACGCAAGAGAATCCTTCCTTTCTTATCCTAATAATCTTACTAAATAGACCTCGTTGCAGCACCCATGCACTGCATTATAAATATTTTGTGCTTGCTTGTAATGCTTTGCCAAACTATAAACGGTCGGTCCGCTGCCGCTCATCAATGCACCATCTGCACCGCTGTTCAGCATATTCTGCTTTAATTTCAAAATATCCGGATGCATCTCCATAGAGATAGCTTCTAAACTATTAGATAAAGCCGAACAAATCTGTTCATAGTCGCCTGATTCAATCGCTTCAATACACGCAGCTGAATGTGATGCTTTCTGCTGCACCGCATTCAGTTTCAATTCTTGGAAGACACAAGGCGTCGAAATCCCTACATTCGGTTTTGCAATGACAACCCATGCCTTCGGAGGCCGTTTAAGCAAACGCACCTTCTCGCCATGCCCTGTACATACAGCTGTTTTGCTGTAAATACAAAACGGAACATCTGAACCTACTTGCTCAGCTAATGTACTCAATTCATCCAGCGTCAAATTCAATTCAAATAATCGATTCATCGCACGCATGGTCGCAGCCGCATCTGCCGACCCTCCGCCAAGACCTGCCGAAACAGGAATCTCTTTATCCAGCACAATCGTTACACCTTGCGGGATTTGATAAGTTTCGTTCATCAGCATCGCAGCTTGAAACGCCAGGTTCTTCGCATTTTCAGGCACAAAATTATAATCCACCTTCACGACTACACGCTGATCCTCGCGTTTTTCAACAGTAACGCGGTCATTCAAGTCCACCGTTGTCATTACCATTTCAACTTCATGAAACCCATCATTTCTTTTATAAAGTGCATCTAAAGTGAAATTAATCTTGGCAGGTGCCTTTTCATATATCATATTACCGCCCACCTTTACTGTTCAATTTGCTTTAGTTCAGAAATGTCTGCTTCACTAAAAAGTGATAAGAGGGTTCAATTTCCCTTGTACAAAAATAAAATGACGTACATCATCTGCATTATCGTTATTATAACACGAACATTGGCACACATTACAGTGGTTAATGTTATGAAATTGAAAAATATTTAAGTAATTTGTGAAGATACGTTATATTCTGCGTATATGATTGCCAACCGCAACAAAATCTCCTTGTTTGTATGCTGCATTTTTCCCTTTTCTTCTCAGCGCAGCTTTTTATTTTGCATGTTCTATAACAGAAGAAGCAGATCTAAAAGTATAAAGCACATAAAATGATTATCGCTCAACGCAAAAAAAGAGGAATCCTTAAATCAGGATTCCTCTTTTTAAACGAAGCACATGGCTTCAACTCTATTATTTTCTAGTGTGCAACTGCATCCTGGTGATTTTCGTCTACAAACGAAACTTGGACGTTCTCTGTCAACACATCTGTGTATGTATAAGATACACGTTCAAAGTTATGTTTGTCTTGGTCTAATTCAACAATGAATACTGCAGGGTATGTTTCAGCTAACACTCCGCAACGTTCGATTGTTTTCTTACGACCACCATTCGCTTTAAGTACAATACGGTTTCCTAAATGACAATCAAGTGCATTTTTGATGTCCCAAATTGATTTTGGCATATTGCTCCACCTCGCTACAAATTGTATTATAACACATTTCCAGCGATTCAGTCAAATAAAATTTAAATTTTAACAATACCAATGCCCTATGTCAATATTTTAAAACTCTAATTCTGGGAATTTTTTCAAGTTATTGTACAAATGCGCAAATTCTTTTATAGATAATGTTTCACCGCGGCGTCTTGGATCGATTTCACTGCTTTCCAACCAGTCTTTAATGCGATCTTTTTGTTGTTTGCCGTCAGTAAATAAACTTTGGTAATTATTCGCGATCGTCTTGCGTCTTTGGCTGAATGCAGCTTTAGTCATTTTAAAGAAACGATCTTCATCATCCACCGATACCACCGGTGCTTCTCGCTTCATCAATTTCACGACAATAGAATCTACATTCGGCGGCGGCATAAAGACTGTCTTAGGTACAGTTAATACTTTTGAAGTCTCTGTATAATACTGGGCTACAATCGATAATGAGCCGTAAGCCTTCGTACCTACTTGGGCATTTAAACGTTCACCGACTTCTTTTTGCATCATGACCACATAGCCGTCAATCGGCAGTGTCTGCGACATTAAGTTCAACAATATCGGTGTTGTGATATAATACGGCAAATTCGCAACAACCATAATTTTATCGCAATCTGATAAGTGCGCTTGTACCGCTTCTACTACATTCGCTTTTAAAATATCTTCATTAATTACCGTCACATTGTCATAAGGAGATAAAGTATCCTCTAAGACAGGAATCAAACGCTGATCAATCTCAAATGCGACAACTTTTTTCGCATGTTTTGCGAGTTGTTCGGTTAATGATCCCATCCCCGGTCCTACTTCAATGACACCTGTATTTTCATCAATGGCACTGGCCTCAATAATTTTATGAATAATATTCACATCAATTAAGAAGTTTTGTCCCAAGCTCTTCTTGAAATCAAATTGATATTTATCCAGCAATGCACGCGTTCGCGTCGGTGTTGCGATATCTTTATGCATCATTTATGCTCACTTCCTTTATCTTCGTTTAATGCTTCACGCACATCTTGTTCGGTATAGCCGAAAGCATTCAGTTTTTTCAACAGCTGCTTGCCATTTGAATGTCCAATATGTAATTTACGGCCGAGTACTGCACGCTTATGTCTTGCATCTGCACCGACAATCAAACCTAAATCAATTAAGACATCTTTGCTGATGGATTCCATGCCCTCTTCAAATGGAGATGACACATGCATCAGCGCTTCTTTAATCGCATCCACAGACGCATGTTCTACACCGATTTTTCCGCGTCTGCTTTTTGCTTTTTCACGGTCAATATAAGCATGTTTTACACCCGGTACATGTTCGCGTATAGTATTACGTATTTTATCACCCGGGAAATCAGGATCAGTTAATACAATGACGCCTCTTGTTTCCTGCGCATTGCGGATGACATCTAAAGTTTCCCAACTGATTGCACTGCCATTGGTTTCAATTGTATCGCACTCTACAGCACGCTTCACACGTTCTGTGTCATCACGGCCTTCAACCACGATAAACTCATTTATCTTCATATTATTCGTCACCTTTCACGTGTTAACTTCAATACTATACCATATCTTCAAGCTTGAAAAATAAAACATTGTCACATTGAATCACATTTAGCTATAAAACAAAAGATAACTTCCTAAAAGCACTATTTAAAATAGTAAATGCACTCACCTAGAATTTAGTAAACTGTTTTATCAAAACATCTTTTATAAAGCGATAACACCTTCAATAATCATTCAACCTATACAGACTGTACTGCACAAGCAAAAACACGTTATTGCACGTTATCCCTTACATCAAGGCATTATAAAAGCACCCTTCTCGCGAACGGTGCTTTTACGTGTTATTGATTTAAGTTAAATAACTTTTCCGCATTTTCTGTTGTTTGTTTAGCAACTTCTTCATAGCTGATACCGCGTAATTCCGCAATTTTTTCAGCAACTAAAGTCACGCGCATCGGTTCATTACGTTTACCGCGATAAGGATGCGGTGATAAATAAGGCGCGTCTGTTTCAACAAGTAAGCGATCAAGCGGTACATGTTTTGCGACTTCTTTAGGTTGTTTGGCATTTTTAAACGTCACAGGTCCGCCTAATGAAATATGGAAACCTAATTTATTAATGACAACATCCGCAATTTCAGGCGAACCGCTGAAGCTGTGCATGATGCCGCCTACTTCTTCTGCATGTTCTTCCATTAAGATATCAACGCAATCTTGTGTAGCTTCGCGGTTGTGAATCACAATCGGCAAGTTGACACGTTTTGCTAAGGCAATTTGTTTTCTAAACACTTCTTTTTGTACAACTTTCGGTGATTTATCCCAATGGTAATCTAAGCCCATTTCACCGATACCGATAACTTTAGGATGCTCAGATAACTTTTCAATCCATTGTTCGCGTTCTTCTGTGTAGTCAATCGCGTCTACAGGGTGCCAACCGATAATCGCATATAAGAAATCATATTGGTCGATGAGTTCCATCGCACGTTCGATTGTCGGTGTATCAAAACCTACGACAAACATACGGTCTACCCCTGCTTCACGTGCACGATCAATTACTTCTTGCAAGTCTTCATCATATTGTTCCGCATTTAAATGTACATGTGTATCAATTAACAATGTTAAGTGCTCCTTTCACTACTGTATATAGCTGATGTATTGTCATTATACCCGTATTCGCAAGAGGCATGACAATGAAAAGAAGCGGCTGAAGCATTTCAATCTGCCGGCCGCTTTCTCTTTGTTTTCTTAAACTGTTTCAATCTTCTTATTTAATCACTGCACCGTTAGGAATTGCATTAGGCAGACTTACAAGTGTAAGTACGCCGTCTTTTTCCGCTGATAAAATCATACCTTCTGATTTACGGCCCATTAATTTCGCTGGTTTCAAGTTTGTGACCACTGCGACTTTTTTACCGATAATATCATCCGGCTCATAGAATTTCGCAATGCCTGATACGATTTGGCGTTGTTCATCGCCTAAGTCTACTTGAATTTTCAACAGTTTATCTGATTTCTTCACGTTTTCCGCATCCATCACTGTTGCGGCTTTGATTTCTACTTTATCAAAGTCTTTAATTGTGATTTGAGGTTTAGAAGGCACTGCTTCTTTCTCCTCTTCTTTTGCTGCTTCCTCAGTTTCAGCTTTCGGTGCTGAACCTTGCATAGATGCTTTAATGAAGCTGACTTCTGCTTCTGTATCTAAACGCGGGAAGATTGGGTGCGGCTTCTCTGTTACCGTAATCGGTTTTGTCAATGCGCCGTATGCTTTTAGACTGTCGAGTTCGAACAACTCAGGACTGTTGATGTGCAGTTGCGCAAAGATTTCACGCGGTGCGTTTGTAAGGAATGGGCGGAGTAATACAGCTGCGAAGCGGATATTCTCTACTAAGTGTGCCATTACATTACCTAACATTTCTCTTTGGCTGTCGTCTTTAGCAAGTACCCATGGTGTTGTTTCATCAATGTATTTATTTGTACGGCTGATGAATTTCCATACTGTCGCAAGTGCAACTGAGAACTGAAGATTTTCCATATTCTCATGATATTCTTTGACAGTATCTAATGCGAATTGTTCCATTTCAGCATCCAATTCATGTTTAGGTCCTTGGTATGCCGGTAATTCACCGTCAAAGTATTTGTTGATCATCGCAATTGTACGGTTCACAAGGTTGCCTAAATCGTTGGCTAAGTCAAAGTTCGTACGATCTACGAAGGCTTCAGGTGTGAAGACGCCGTCTGAACCGAATGGCAACTCTCTCATTAAGTAGTAACGTGTCGCATCTAAGCCGTAACGGTCGATTAATACGTTAGGGTCTACTACGTTGCCTTTAGATTTACTCATTTTGCCGTCTTTCATTAAAATCCAGCCGTGTGCGAAGACGCGTTTTGGAAGCGGCAAGTCTAATGCCATTAATAAAATCGGCCATACAATTGAGTGGAAACGTACAATTTCTTTCGCCATTAAATGCAAATCAGCCGGCCAATATTTTTGGAACAGACTGTCATCATCTGATAAGTAGCCAAGTGCTGAAATATAGTTCACCAACGCATCAATCCAAACGTAAACAACGTGTTTAGGATTAGACGGCACTTGTACACCCCAATCAAATGTTGTACGTGATACTGCCAAGTCTGTTAATCCTGGTTTGATAAAGTTGTTAATCATTTCGTTCTTACGAGAAGGAGGTTGAATGAACTCAGGGTTCGCATCATAAAACTCTAATAAGCGATCCGCATATTTTGAAATATTGAAGAAGTAGCTTTCTTCTTTCACTAATTCTACTTCATGTCCAGAATCAGGGCTTTTACCGCCGATAATATGACCATCTTTGTCATATTCTGGATCTTCAAGTTGAGATTCTGTGTAGTACGTTTCATCCGGCACAGAGTACCAGCCTTCATATTCGCCAAGGTAAATATCGCCTTGAGCAAGCAAACGTTCAAAGACTTTTTCTACAACTTTCTCATGACGTCTTTCCGTCGTTCTGATGAAGTCATCGTTAGAAATCTCTAATTTTTCCCATAAAGCTTTAATACCTGCGATCATATCGTCCAGGTATTCTAATTCTGTAAGGCCTGCTTTATGTGCCTTTTCTTGAATTTTTTGACCATGTTCATCTGTACCTGTTAAATAACGTACATCATAGCCTTGCATGCGTTTGTAGCGCGCAATAACGTCGCCTGCTACAGTTGAATAGGCATGCCCAATGTGTAGTTTACCGCTTGGGTAATAAATAGGTGTTGTTATATAAAATGTATCTTTCGCCATTCCATGCTCCTCCTTGTATCTTACATATTTAATATATCTAAATTCAGTGTTGATTTCAATGCAGAGTCCTGTCACGACAGTATCACACGTACAATAAGCAACGCTTTCGCAAGACGTTTTCACTACATAATTGTCATGTACCCTTCACATGAGTTCGACTGATTTTTATTCCATATGTATATATTGTAACAATTCTAAGTTGCGGTGCATATAGTGAGGGTGTTGAATCTTTCGTATTTGTGTTTAGATTTCACTGCGATTGAAAGAAAAAAGCAACAAGGCACTGCTGATAATAAGATATAAGATACAAACCAACCAAGGTACTGCATGAAATGTCTGACCTTGTATCATTAATTGATTCAAACTTGTGAATGGCGGTAATATCCAGAGGAATAGTTTCATAAAAGAAAACTGTTCGATGAATATAGGCTTTAAAAAAGTGAGTAAGCCAAACAAGATCAGCAATAGCCAAATAAACTTACGTTGTTAAAGATATGAAAGCAGGACATAACTCCCAATCACAACACCAAAAAGCGCTGAAAGCACGTGTGTAATAACAGCCGTTACGGTTTCAGCCACTGTAGGCATCTGACTAAAAACACGAATCACAATCGGATAAACAATCGCAAACAAGACCAGAGGCAGCGCGATAACAAAAGACGTCCACAGTGTCCCTAATACATACTTATAACGCTTGCTTTGCATATGAATTAATAAAATATAACGTTCATTGGACGAATTTTGCTTAGCAATGAGAGCTCCTATCCATAATACAATCGGAAATAATAACATGTGACTCAAAGTGTAACTCGAAGTTGCTTGAACACCTTTGTAACTATACAACGTGACAATGCTTACTATATATAAACAATATGCTGGAAGTATTTGTGGCCTTCTTATTAATTTATGTAACTGATAGGACATCAGACGCATCAATGTCCTTCCCTCCTCACTTCAATAATGTCACACTGCTGCTTTATTAAATAATCCAGTGTCTGATTCACACTATCTGGACTCACTTTAATCATATAGCCTTCTGCAGAAGTCTCAATAGGAAAGTGTTGAGCTACTGCTTGAAGGTGATTGGTATGAAAATATATCGTCGTAATTGGGTACGTATTAATTCGGTCATCCTTCTCGATTTGACGACCTAATTGAATATGATGTATTGAAGTTGGCAATTCTGCTTGTGCTTCATGATTCGTAAAAATGATTGTCGTATGTGTTTTTAAATCATTTAACACTTCAATGAGATATGCTTTTGCACGTCCGTCAAGTCCCGTAAAAGGCTCGTCTAAAATCATTAAATCCGCTTCAAGCATCAAACATTGAATTAAATTAACTTTTTGTCTTGTCCCTTTAGAACATTGAGTTATAGGTGTTCTCAAATAAGGCCCTAAACCCAATTTTTCTATGTATGTCATTAAGCGTGTGTTGTCATGATGTTGTCCACGTGTTGTTAAAGTATTTAAAAATGTTTCAACAGATAATGGAATGTTATCTGGTAAATCATCAGGGGCATAACTCAATGACTTTATTGACTTAGCAAATGTAATTTGACCAGAGGTCGGATGAGATAAACCCGCAATCATTTTTAAAAGGACACTCTTGCCAGCACCATTGGAGCCAGAAATTTTAGTGAGCGCGTGAAGCGGTATAGTTTCAGTAATATCGTCAAAAATAGTCTGTTTACCAAACGTTTTACTAACTTGATTTAATTGCACTGCAACATGATTCATAAGCACACCTCTTTATATGGAGAATTCAAACAAGCAAAGTATAATCTTGTATTACTTTTTCAATAAAGCAAGCTACCTTATGCATTCCCCACTGGGCTAATGATATTAAACATTTCACTTAACTGTTTGTTAATTAAAAAATGCATCCGCATCTTCCAACTCATAATCTGATAATACTTGTGTGTAATGTATATAAAGCATAAGGACAACAAAGTATACCACTGGCATGATTACAGCTAAAAATAAAAATACAGAATTCACTCCATTAATATTAGGTACTGTGAAATATTCAATAATATTTTGGAAAACTACTAAAAGACTTAACGAGAATGCAATTATAATTGTCATTATTTTTTTGGAAACTCGCTCGTCTTTTTTCTTACTTTTTAACCAATAAGGAGTATGGCTAAGTAAATATATTCCATAAATTAAGCTCGCCAAACATATAATCATAGTTGATATCCCAATACCCCAAAACACCGCAAGATCTATACCCATATTTGCGCCCAAAAAGAAGTAGGCATTGTATATAGATACAATCAAACAATATAATACTAAAATATCTAACACCATAAGTTTAAACGCACTTTTTTTCATATCCTCATGATTCTTAGGGTATGGACAAGCCAATATAATGAAACATATTATAGACGTTGCAATTATTATTAAAGAACTTATGATTAAATACAATGGAGTAGCTTTTATTGTTAAACCATAAAAGTATTGTACCCACCCAAAAAAAGAAAAAATATAGAGAAAACCCCCCCCAGTATTTGCGGTAAAGGCTTCCTTAATTTTTCATATGCATCATTCAAATTGAGTCCCCCCATTCTCTCTTTTATTCCAATTGATATAAAAAGCTATGAACCATCAATTCAAAACTATTTACTTATTTAATGCCATTATTCTCTAATTCAACGTTAGACCTTTGTTCCACCATTTATGATATTTAATGATTGATAGTATTGATCCTGTTGTATAAGCCAGTATCCCTAAAACAAAAAATACATATTGTAGTGTAATTATATTTGTTCCATAGATTATTGGCCCAAATTCCGCACCGATATGCAATGTTATAAAGGTTGTTAATACCATGAACATAGTAAATACATAAAACATACCCACCGTTATATAAAAGAATACATTGTTCACTTGACTGAAGATATTTGTTTTAGAGGGAAAAGTGAATAATGGCCAAATCAGCCCTACTATTAAAACACCTAGGCAACCTACACTCAGTATAAAACCATCAATACTTAATATATTCATTACAAGTCCAATAACTAATAATATCCACCATACGTGTTTCATTGCACAACCTCCTTGTGATTAGT
The DNA here is from genome assembly GCF_025561445.1 of Staphylococcus sp. IVB6181. Classification (NCBI taxonomy): domain Bacteria; kingdom Bacillati; phylum Bacillota; class Bacilli; order Caryophanales; family Staphylococcaceae; genus Staphylococcus; species Staphylococcus sp. IVB6181. The sequence continues at coordinate 2,588,094 of NZ_CP095096.1, forward strand.
TCTGTTGCTTTGTTTTAACATTAATATCCCTGCTACTAACCACACTACAAAACCTACAAGGTTAAACATTAAAACTCCAGCAATGATATGTAAGATGCCGCTAACTTTATTATCTTTGCCTATCTTGCGAAACGCTATAAATCCTAGTAATTCTGAAACAAATAATAAGACTAATCCAATTGAAAGACCAATAGTAAACGTGTTACGTGCTGCTTCGACACTTTGTACATGAACCTCACCATTAACAGTCGTTGTTACCTCTGGATTTGTCACACCTGCAAAATTCGCAATCAAAAATAACAATAACAACACCAACCCTAATCCTTGTATGACCAATCCAATTATGGAAAGTATTTTTTCTGTTTTATACATAGTAACCTCCAAATATATTTTTCTATTGTGTAATTTGAAATAAGTTAAATCACCTTAATGATTACGAGACCAAAAAGGACAAATTTATTGAAATGCGCAAAATAGAATACTCGCAGCATCAAAAAATGTTAGACTTCTTTACTTTTCATTTTAAGAATCAAAACCACCCGTGTGAACGGGTGGTTTGTTCTCCGGCTGAAAGCCTCTGTTACTGACCAGCCCTTAAAAGGGCACTGAAGAATCTGACAACCGTACTACTTTTTCAGCAAGCCCTAAAGGGCTACGGTCATCATTCTTTATTTTCCTACTTTCTCACCAGTAAATGGGTCGATAAATTCTTTCATCGACATCTGATCTGCAAGGATATCCTCTTGTATTTGATTTCGAATATAGTTCTCTATCACTTTTTTATTTCTTCCTACTGTATCAACATAAAAACCTTTACACCAAAATTTTCTGTTCCCATATTTATATTTAAGATTTGCATGTCTATCAAAAATCATTAGACTACTTTTTCCTTTTAAATATCCAACAAAACTTGAAACTGAAATTTTTGGAGGTATACTCACAAGCATATGAATGTGATCTTTACAGGCCTCTGCCTCTATTATTTCTACACCTTTTCGTTCGCATAAAAGTCGAAGTATTTTCCCAATATCCTTTTTCAATTTACCATAAATTATTTGTCTTCTGTATTTAGGGGCGAAAACAATATGATACTTACAATTCCATTTTGTGTGTGCTAAACTATTTATATCATTAGACATACAAAAACTCCTATTCATGATGTAATGTTGGTTGCCAAACCATTTCACATTATACCATGTTTAGGAGTTTTTTTATTACATCGCTAAAGCTTTCCTGAACCATACGCACAGCGTATGGTTTTCAAAAGAAAGAATAAAACAACAGAGCATAGTTAATAACTGTTACTCTGTTGTATGAATTGTTATCCCATTAAGTTTTTCATAATAACATATACTAAACTAACAACTGTCACAATAATTGCTATGTATAGAAGTTTAGCGCCTTTTTCTTAATTGTGTTTTTTGTAGTTTACTGCACAAATGATACTACCGATTCCAAAAATCGGAGTAATTAATGAAAGTACAATTAAAATCCATGTCCATACTTTCAATGTTTTACCTGGTTCTCTAGTATTTTCTGCCATGTTTTATTCTCTTATCTCTATTTTTTTAATCCTGACTATGGGAACAGGACACACATGCATGTTTGAATGAAACACAAATGTGTGTCCGTTCCCATATAATCTTCACTTCATTTTTTTGAACTTACCATGCTTATCTCGTGTAAGATCAAAATTATATTTTTTATCATTCAACTCATATTTCACAATGATTTCTTTTACATCTTTATTATCGGAATATTGTTCAACAGCTACATCTCTTACAAGGTCCGCGGGTAATTCAACTGGATCATTAAACTGAAGTGGTAGTGTTAGTTTTTTTGTATCCTTGTCATAAACTACATTTTTACGATCTAATTTAAATATTTTAATTACGTCCATTTTTTGTTCACTTTTATGCATATCATTTTTCACTGACCTTGGTAGAGGATCACCTTTTGAACATCCAACTGTAATTAATATAATGACAGTTAACAGTAAGATACTTAATTTTTTCATAGTCTCCTCCTATATGAACTATATTTATTAAACAATGATGGCAAATATTATCAGCCAAATTAAAGTACCTAAAGGTCTTAGAGTAATAAATGCAAACTTGCCTCTTTTTACAGCGAGCACAATATCAATGATTAAATAAACAATAATCATCAAAAATAGGATAAGGCCTAATGCAATTAAACCGCCCTCTAAATCCTGCTTTAATACAGGAGTTAGCTTTAACTTAATCGCAATCATACAAACTACCGATATCACACCTGAAATAATGCCTTTATACTTCGCAGAAACCAAATCGATTTTAATACTTTCAGCTTCTTCATACTTAGTCTTTGTTAAAATATGATCATGTACAGGTCCCATACTCTCTAGTTTGACTTTATAAGGTCGATTCCAGAATGATTTAATTGCTATCCACCCATAGACCACAAAAGCCACAATTAATACAAATATGTAATTCTGCAAAGAACTGAAACTTGGATTCACAAAAATAAATGTTATTAAAAAGATCAATGCTGCAATTCCATAAGCAATCCACTGCAGTAATTTAATGCCCTCCGCATACATCACAGCAGTGATATACACTACGTAATACAAACCTGCCATCAACAACAATAATAATATGGTCATAAGCGCTCCTATTCTTCCATTACTTTAACTTTGATGTCTACCCAACTCATATCATCAATTTCATTGATGATATGATAATATGGCGACACTCTTTTAAGATTGTTTAATTTCGCAAAATTTTCTATTTCTGTTAATACTTGTTTTTCTTCTTTTTCATATTGCTTCGTCTTTAATCTGCCTTCTAGCATTTGATCAATGTATAGGTAAGTTCTAAATCCTAAATCATCACCTGGTGCAAATGGCATATCTACTGGCATCATCAGCGTGACATTAACTTGATTGTCTTTCATAAATTGAGTGTATACAAGAATTAAAGGCCCTGATTTATTTAGTCCATAACTGCCTGCAAGTTCAATAAAGTCTTTCGCACATTCACCCAATTCAAGAATGTTGTAATCTAGATACTCTTTATAAACTACATTTCTATACATCATATGTGAGTAGCTCATCTCATTCATTCTAATTCAACTCCAGATACATCGATTTCTGCATGAATTTCATAAACCTGACCATTAAAGTAATCTACCATTACATGATAAAAATTTTGATCTTTCAATACTATCTCATTTTCTAGTGCAAATTGTTTCATAGCTTCATAAATTTCTTCAAAATCTTCATCATCAAAACACTTGTGTGATATCGTAGGGAATACCTCTAATGAAGGTACATACTTGATATTCAATTCGGGTATATCGTCAATTTCATCATTTAATGAGATGTAAGTTGTATAACTCACCTTTTCTAATCCTGTAATTTCTTTAGTAAAAATAATCGGTCCGGTTGTATAAATATCATCATCGATAAAAAAACTTTTTTATTTTCAGCATTTCATCTTGCCAATATTCAGGTTCAATTGAAAATTCTACTTTTGCCAAGTTAGGCATGATTAGAATATCTAATTCCATAGTATTTTTCTCCTCTTTTTTATGAAATTTCTTATTCAAAAAATTTATCCGCATCATCCAATTCATAATCTGATAGTACTTGGGTGTAATGTATATAAAGCATGAGGACAATAAAATATATTATTGGCATAATTATACCAACTGTTGAAATTATAAATTTAGATTCATTGACATTCGGTATCAAGATATATTCTATGATTTTTTGAACCACTACCAACAAACTAAATAGCCACAAAATTATGATAGCGATAATTTTCCCTGATATTTTCTCTTCTTTTTTCTTACCTTTTAACCAAAATGGTGTATTACTCAATAAATAAACACCATAAATAAATGCAATCAGGCACACAAACATTGTAATCATTCCTACTGTCCAATATACAGTAAGGTAGATAGCATAATTAGCTGCCAAAAAAAGTATATGTTGTAGGAGGATATAATCATACAATATAAAATTGCAATATCTAAAATCATAAGTTTGAATGCCTTTTTTTCATATCTTCATGATTCTTAGGTTTCGGCAAAAATAATATCAAAAAGCACACCACAGAAATGATAATTGTTAATATATTAGTGACCAATAAATACAAAGGTGTATTTTCTATTGTTAAATTATAAAAGTATTGAACAAAATCTAAAAAAGAAAACACAATCGATAATACTGCTAAAATTTGCGGAAGTGGATTTATTAATTTTTTATATGCATCATTCAATTTTATTACCTCTTTTCATTCATATATTTAAATTTATAATTAAAAAACATGACTTAATTTTTGTCCGAATTTTATTGCCGGTGAGTTGTTAAATGCTGATTTAGCTACATTTGAAATACCTTTTTTAGTTTGTTTCCAAGTATCGGAGTTTCTGAATTTACTCACAAATTTATTGGCTTTTTCTTTAGCGATATCAGTAACTGATTTACCATTAAAAATTTTAACTTCTGCTGCCATTCCTATTAATGCACCAGAAACCAAGCCAATCCCTGCTCCTACAGGCCCTCCGATAGCTGCACCTATCATAGTACCAGTTCCTGCTGAACCAGCTAAAGCACCTAAGTCTACCGCTGATCCTACCAACTTTCTTTGCATTGTTTTTTCAGTTGCAAAATTATTTCCAACTGCAATAACTGCTCCTACAGGCGCAAAAGCTTTCCCAGCATATTTTAGGCTTTTCATACTTTTCCCAAATTTATTCAAATCTTTAAAGTCATCAAGTTCCATTTTCATATACTTTTTTACATTTTTGGGATCTTTAATAACCTTTTGAATATTTGGATTAATAACGGAATCTAATGCACTTTTACCAAATTTTTTAATTAATTTCTTTTTCTTAGTATCGAACACATCTTTATAATCTTTTGACTTTTTTAGTGCTTCTAATTCTTTGGGAGTTTTTACTTTCTTTATCTCATCACTAGTTTTTACTTTTTCTAATTCTCTAACATTTTTTAGATTTAAAGGCTTATCATTTAAAGCTATTTTATAGGCTTCCCATAATTTTTTACTCATCTTCATATTTCCCTTTTTATTTGTCAATAGAGTATAAGCTTTTTTGATGTTTTCGCCTTTTACATTATTTATATCAGTATCTAATATACTATTAATAAGCTTAATTTTTTGACTTCCTATTTTTTTAAAATTACCATTTTTTAGTAATTCATTTCCTTTTTGAAAATCCCCATCACCAGCGACAAGCCCAATAATTAAATAATTTTTTAATTTGGCAGCACCTTCATATAAATCTTTCATATGTTTTCCACCATACGCTGCATTTTGTACCCCTTTAATAGCATTACTCGCCTCAGTAAAAGGATTATTTTGTGAATTCATTTTATATTTTGCATCAATTTTAGAACTCACACCGTATATTTTAGATCTATTTGCGGATAGATTTTTAACTTTAGATGACATTGTTGCAACTGGATAAATGGCTCCTAATAAGTCAACAGCATCAAAATCATGACTAGCTTGAAAATCCTCAAAATGACTGATTGTCTCTTTTACATGCTTGTCAAATTGATCACCTTGTTGTTTCACTTTGTATTCTGAAATAGACTGCGCACTCGTTAAGTCATGAACTCTTAGAATAGTTGAATTCATTTTCAATTTATTTTCTTCTATATTTTCATATGACTTTTTTATATCTTCTTTATATTTTTTCAAAGCTGTTTTAACGATAATAGCTGATTTATCGCTATCTACCTCTGATTCAAATCCACTTATTGACTTTTTAAAAGAATTTTCAAATTCCTTATTTATGTCTTCAATTCTAGTAATTGTTTCAATATGATAGCTTTCATTATATTTTTTTACATTATTTGCTGTCTGCCCTTTAAAGTCACTGTCTCTACCTAAAGTATCTAATCTCTTCTTTAAAGCTTTTGTTTGAGAGCTTAAGTTTTCTAAAGCGTCATCAATATTTTTCTTTAATTCATTCACTTCTTGCATATTCACTTTGTTACAAATAATTCTACCTCCTTTACTTTTAGTCACTCGCAAGCTGTCTGTCAATACTATCGATACGATTCGTCAACTCTCTAATATCTGTTTCAACATTACTGATTTTAGTTTCAAGTTCTTCTAAATCTTTATTCATTTGCTCAATGATTTCTTTATACTTAGTTTTGTAATCATCTATCGCTTCATCTAAATCTCTTTTTTTATTATCAGAATCTTTTCTGGTTTTACCTTTCCACTCATTATTTTGAATCTCTATACTATCGTATTTATTTTTTTCAGAATCAAAATCGTTTTTAATATCTTCGGCATCACGAATTGCGTCTTCTAAACGTCTCTTATCATCTTGCAATCCTTTTAATTCTGTATTTTTATTGTTTCTGATATTCACATATCTGTTTTTAGTTGCACGAAGTTGAGCTTTATTAGACATTCTCACCACTCCTAGTTAAGTCCAGTATTCTGTATCGATGAATTTTGTTCTATTTGATTTGCCATATCATTGTCTGTTTTCTCAATCTCATCTACTACATTTTGCATTGCTTTTGAATCCTGAGAAATTATCGTTGAATAATTGTTAATTGCAGTTTCAAGAAGTGCTGAAGCTTTCTTAAAATCTACAAAAGGATTGATATCTGTTTCGCTTAAATCTACATTCCCTCCATCAAATTTCACATTCGAACCGGCGTTTGAAATATTGCTGATTTTTCCAGTTAAACTGCCTATTTCAACTTTCACTTCACCCATTTTCGATTCCTCCTATTCAATCATTTGAATTTTATGCGTAACATTTTGATTGGTGTAATACATTTCATACGGTTTTAACATCGGTTCTCTGCTTGTTGAAGTTGTCATTACTAACTCTTGATCATATAATCGTGAAACAATTATAGATTGTTTCGTGATTTGTCTAACTAACTTAGCTTGACGTTCATAAGTAGATACCATGTCATTATACATACCACTGAAGATTGTAAATACGTTATATTTAGGACCTTCTCCAAGAATCATTCTTATCTCTTGTTCTGTAAGCAAACTGTTATTAATAAATGCTTTTAAATTATTAATAAAGACGATTTTTCTTTGTTGGATAGAGTGTTCTCCGCTTATGCGTTTCTTAATTTCAATTTCGAATCCTTCCTTAACAAACTTTTGTTCTTCTGCAGTGGTGTAATACGATGAAAAATATTCTGACTTATCGCTCATACTTCCATCACTGTCTATTAAAATAACGGTTTCTTTTTCTTTTAAATCTTTTAACGCTTCTAAAATATGGTTGTTTACAAGTTCTAAATCTTGAGGGGACAATGCCGTAATAATACTTGGCTCAGATAAATCTAAGGTTATAAGTTCAACCTCCTCAAAATCTAGCCCCAATGGAATTCGATAGGATTTTGTAATCAACTGTTCAACATCGTAATCAGCATCGATATTTTTCTTTAATACATGTTCTGGCATCATTGGAATAGGACTAGGATAAGTATCTACATAATTCTCATTCATTAATGCTACTTCATTCTTGATGCAATTATTCATAGTTTCACCTTCATTTAATTTAAAAGGCTGCGCTACTTGGAATTGAGTGTAATTATCATCATTAATCACTGCTCTCCCTTTAATGTCTTTGGCACCTTTTTTAGAAGAACCTAAAACATTCGTACTCTCTGAACTATCAAAGAGATACAAAGCAATTCTTGTTTTGATATTTGTTAAAACTGATGCTTTAATCGTGCTTGTTCTTGAACCTGTAATCAATGTATAAATACCAAGTGCTAGTCCTTCACGTGTCAGTTTACTCATTAATTCTTCATATACTTCCATAAACGGAACTTCTTTTACAGCATCATAATTATCAATCACAACAAAAATATTCGGCAATGTACTTCCCATTTGACGATTGTATTGTTCGATATTCACTACCCGTTCTTGACTTAATAATTTTTTGCGCTCATTAATTGTATTGCGTAATCGCTTTAGCGCCTTTTTAATCTTCTCTTCTTGATCCACTGTGAAATAATCTGCTACATGTGGTACATCTGCCATTGGCATTAAACCATTTGTCCCAAAATCAAAAAGATACATATGGGCTTGATCTGGTCGATAATGACGTGCAATATCCATAATTACATTGTGTAAGAAAGTACTGCGTCCATAACCCGGACTACCTATTACCGCAATATTTCCAGCCTTACTTAATTCAATGGTCATTGGTCCTTGATATTGTTCCTCCGGAACATCTTTTAATCCAAGTGTGAGTACTACCTTATTCGTTTCTGTTGCCCATAGCTTTCTAAAATCAATCTCAACTAAATCTTCTTGATAAATTTGATTAGGCAACGGCGGTAACCAAGGGCGTTTAACTGGTTGAATATTGTTTGTTTTCGTAATCTCACCGATATGGTCGATAACCGCTTCAAGCTCCGTCTGCGCTTCTTTTGGTATTTCGTTTTCAATTCCGCTTAAGTCTTTATTAATAGCTTGATATTGGCCATACTCATTGATGAAATAAATAATATTATCTTCAAAGTCATTTGTACCTTGAACGTCCTCGCTATAATTCGCGCCACTCCAAGCAGATTGGAATAACTCATAAATTTCATTATTACCAACCTGTAAATAAGCACGTCCTGGTAAAGTAATATCAGCGGCATCTGGCGTTTTCAAAATCTCATTACTATCTTGCTTATCTTGAACTTTCAAAGCTAATTTAAATTTCGAGTTCGACCAAATTTGGTCATCCACAACACCCGAAGGTTTTTGTGTTGCTAGAATCAGATGAATACCTAATGAACGTCCTATACGTGCTGTTGACACTAGTTCTTTCATAAAGTCTGGTTGTTCTGATTTTAATTCGGCGAATTCATCAGAAATAATAAACAGATGCGGCATTGGTTCAGAAGCGTGTCCATCTTTCCATAACTTGTGATAATGGTTGATATGATTAACATCATGCTCGCCAAAAAGTCGTTGTCTTTTTCTTAGTTCTGCTTTAATAGAAGTCAATGCACGCATTGCTTCGTCCCCATCTAAATTGGTAATTGTACCTACAAGATGCGGTAGTGATTTGAATAAATTCGCCATACCCCCACCTTTGTAGTCAATTAATAGAAATGCAATTTCATGCGGATGAAAATTAACTGCCAATGATAAAATATACGATTGAATAATCTCCGATTTACCTGATCCTGTTGTTCCAGCAATCAATCCATGTGGACCATGCGCTTTCTCATGAAGATTCAATTCTAAAATATCGTCTTTTCCTCTCACACCAAGCGGGACTGCCATAGTTTTATAGGTCTCATTTGTCAGCCATCGTTGATTGATTTTCAATTCATGCACTTTAACTGCACCATACATTTCCATGAATGTGACGGATTCTGGAATTGCATTCTTCATTTGTTCAACGTGATTCAAATTAGCTAATCGACGTGCGATATATTCCTTATCGATTTCGACACTGCTTTCTGGTATAAACTTCAGACGCTTGAGCTCTTCTTCTTTCATGACTAACTCACCTTCAGTGCGAGACTTGATGTCAATAATCGTTCTCACATGTTCAGGTAAGCTTTCAATAACGTCTTCAACGAAAACCAGTGAAATACCGATTTCGGATAAATCTTGGTTCACATACTCCAAGATAACGTGGTCCATAATTAGTGACATATCAGTAATTACAAATACTAAATGCGGTGTAAACAATACTTGTTCATTATTTTTTCCGCGTTCTCTAATAAAATTCATTCTTTCTTTAATCAAACTATAAATCGAAGTCAAAATAAGATCTCTTGTACGTTGCTGATAGACAAAACCACGAATATTCTGAGTTGATAAATTCATGTGCGGCAACCAACGCATCCATTTAAACTGTTCATATTCTTCTTCACGTAAAACAACTAAAAACTCAACGTCATGGTAGCTGTGGAAAGTCGCAATTTGAAGCAGCATTTGCTGCAATTCTTTCATAACTAAGCTTCTTGGTCCGATGTAGGCAATAGGTCCATGTGTTAAGTCATTCACAAGAGGTGCTTGTTCTGCATCTTTAAAGAAGTCATATAGGTGCTTTGCTTCATCAAACAATTCGTCACGTCGTTGATTATATTCATCTTCTTGATAATCTAATTTAAAAGATTTCTCCACATTCGCAATACCTAATTTATAATGAAGAAAGTCATGGTGGTGTGCTGTCTTTTCATAGATACGCGGTGCTTTACTCTCAACAATATCTTGTATTTCAGCTAATGTAGGATAATGAAAATTTAAACTTAGACGCTGCTCTTGTATTGCTTTATGAATTTGAATAGATTTTTCACTCAAATATTTTTCATACGTTTCTTTTCGCGTTCGAACATCTTCTCTGTATCTTCTTTTATCTCTAATATAAGTGGTAATACCAAATACAATCATGACCACACTCATCCCCACCATAATCAGCATATATACTCCGAGCGGGCGCAATAAATACACAATTCCTGTAAGTATAATCATGACAAGCGGCGGGATGATTGCACGCCATATCATCGCATTATTTTTGTTAACAGGTTGAGGAGGTTTTTCGATTTTAATAGTCTCTGTCGGCTCACGGTGTATAATTCGAGGTGAACGATGATAATCATAATACCCTTCATCTTCCAAACTTTTTTCTTCGATTTCCAACTCAACTAAATTCGAATTCATTTGGTATGGAGACATTAAAATTAAACCGTCTTCACGTACTTCAAGCCAAATGCGATCAATCAGAATATGATCTCCAACTTTTACCGCTGCTTTTTCATATTCGATAAGATTATAATTAATATAAAAAGGTACCTCAGTATTATGAATAATTTTCAATTCTCCTGTAACTTTAACTTTATCGATCCCTTCAAAAATAATAGTCTGATTCAATCCATCAGCTTTAATATCATCGAATGTTTCGACCCCTAATGTCATCATTGATTTATCAGGAAATTGATAAAAATGCCTATTACGGCTTTCTAATATTTCAAATTCGATCTTGTGTAATTCACTATCTAGTTGCAACACTTTATGAGGTGTTAAACGCATGTCATTTGCTTGCCATTGATTGGGCATGAGCTCAGTAATTTTAATAGGATGAGAAATCTCTTTAAGTGTGATATCCGAATCAGGATGGTTATCAATAACATAGGTGTGTCCGCTTTTTAAATTCAATATCCTTACTTGTTTGTTCAACTTGATTATGAGCTTCTGCATTCTTTTAACCTCCATCCTATCTTAATTACCACGTTCTGCTTTTTGACGCTGTTCTTTGTCTTCTTGCGCTTGTTCTTTTTGTTTTTTCTCATTTTCTTCTTGTTGTTTCAGCTTCTCATCTTTCTCTTGTGCTGCTTTAGCTTTTTGTTCGCTTTCAGCATCTTTAACTTCTTTTTCTTTGTCTAAGATATCTTGTAATTTATCATTATATTTTTTAGTTTGTTCTGATCTTTTTTCACTAGATAAATCTGGTGAGTTTTTAATTTCATTCAATTTATTGATTAGAGCTAGTTTTGTGATGTCATTATCATCAAGGTAAGTTGCAATATTAAGTGCTTCGTCTAAATGACCTTGTCCAAGTTCTGTCCAATATAGTAGATAGTCTTTATTTGCGTCTGGTGTGATATTATTCAGCAAGTTCTCTTTCTTCTCTTTTTCTAGGCCTTGCTTGTTAGTTTCTATATAACTGCGCGCATAGACATAAAGTGTTTCTTTTTCTAAGTTTGATGCATCTAAATCTTTATAATCATTCAATACATTTGTATAATCAGCTCGGACATAATCAAGATAACCTTTTTCAACAATCTCATTCTGCTTCATAACAGAGAAGTACAAATAAAGTAAAACGCCAGCAAGTACAATTGCTAGTACACCTGCAGCAATCGCAATCCACTTATAAATACTAAAACGTTTTTTGGGAACATAAGCATATTGTTGAGTATATATAGCACTTTGATGTTTATATTGTGCTTTCAGAATGTCTTTTAACTCTTCAAAATCTTTTGCTTCAGCAACCTTTTTCTCAAATCCTGTTCCTTTATGTAATTGAAGGTTGCCTCCAATCAAACTGTCAAAATCTGTTCTCTGATTAAATGCACAAATAACCAAAGCCTTATAACGGTCGAGAAATTCCTCGTCCGTTATAGGCATTGGTTCAACTATATTTTTCAATCCTCTTGTTTTTAGTTGGGGCAAACCATTTTTAGTGAAGTAAATTTCCTCAGGACGCAAGTCGAAAGTATAACGAGTCTTTTGAACACGCATTAACTCAGCAATATTAAGTAAATAACGCAGCTTAAGATCCCTTGTATAAGCACGAATATCATCAAAACGAATAAGGTGCTCTGGAAAATCATAATGTACTTGGAAACTTTCATCTAACTCGATGACATCTGCTTTAAGAAAATGAGGGATGTCCTCCCCTAGCAGATGCATTAAATGATAATGTGCTTTTTTAATTGCTGACTTGGGTATTTCTCTCATTATTTCTCGTTCTTCATTATTATTTTGGGCTGAGTTGTTTTTCTCCACTTTCCTGTCCTCCTATATCACTTTTAAAATATCGCCGTCTGCTATATGAAAGTCGACTAAGCAATCTCCTTCAGTCAGTAATTTTGATTTAGTCAATTCTTTAACTTGTATTAGTCTCTTCACATTACGTAAATCCAAACTATCAATAATCAGTGGTATCAGTGTATTAATCGGCAAATGTACTGGAACTGATAAATCATATGTGCCAGCTTTATAATTAGTAAAATCTAAAGTTACACTTTTATGATATTTCATGATTCTCACGCTTTCTTCGTCGGATTATGGTGTAAGCAATAAAACTTATCATCAATATGAGGCCGCCAGCCATCATTAAATAAGTAAATATACTTTTCTTTTGGGCCTCCTGTGTATAAGGAACTTTGTCGTATCTTACTTTCTGTTTGTCAGAAACAGGCCCGAACAATTGCTTTTTCGTTTCAGATAAGCGGGAAGATTCTCCCGCTTCTTCTTGAAACATATCTTTTTTAACATCTTGCATTTTATTCATTTGTTTTTCTTTCAGCATATTATTCACACTTTGACTATCGTCATTAAACAAAGTAGTATCATAGCGATCTAAATCTTTATTTTTATTCTCAGTTGCTTCTTGTTCGCTGGTATCTATTTCAAGACTTCCATTGTGGCTATCTGCTTGGCCTATGAATAGATGCATAGTCAATAAAGATGCTGCTATCATTGCGATGGACTCGCTTTTCCTAATTTTTTAACCAGCGCATTTAGACCAAGTCCAATGAGTGCAAAGATAACTAAGAAGAATAACATAGCTCCTACAGGATGTTCTGCATTGAGATAATTAAAGAACATTGTATCGATATAAGACAATGGCGATACAGCAGATAAAGCTTCACCTTTTGTACTTGAAGTCCACTGGTTCATAGCGATGAGATAAATACCAAGAACAGTAAGAATCAGCATCATACCAATCGCTTTAACTTGTCTTAGCAAGTAAGTGTTGATTAAAACAAAAACGATCATCGTTAACATCACCATTAAAATAAACTTAATGCGATAGCCTGGTAATACGTTATATTGATTTAAAGCAACCAGTCCGATAATCAACCCTTCAATTAATCCTACAAGTCCAATACTTCCCGAATTAATTGCTTTATTCCACAATTCATTATTCTCGCTGAAATCATTTTTGATTAGTTTAAGCGGACCTCTAGCATTAAAATAGCTATGAATCAGATAAGCAGTCATGATTGAGATTAAATACATAATCAACACCATAATAGAAGGTGAAATCGTGTTTTTGTCTCCATTATTGGCTAATACATTCTCTAAGTTCTTTTTCTTGATTGGGTTGCTCATGAAATCTTTAAGGGCTTCATTTTGTTTATCTCCGTCCTTAGAGTTTTTCAATACCGTTTCGAAATTTTTAACAAACAAATCATTCTCTTTAGAATTTGCAATCATCTCCTTATTAAGTTCATTAGCTCTTGTTCCTAATGAACGACCAGATGCATGAAGATTGTTAACATTGCCGTCAAGACGATTAATATCTGTGCTTACAGATTCTGCAGTAGATTTCGTGTTCTGACTATCTGATAACAATTGACTGCTGCGTTCTGACATTTTTTGAATATCATCATCCAACTGCATAGATAAAGTTGTAAATTCTTTACCTTCTTCTCTATCAATTTTTGGTACTTCTGGTTTTTCTTTTAACTTGTCATTTTCTGCTGATAAGTTTTGAATTAAACTTTGTACTTCTTGTTGATTATTTGCTATCCAATCTTTTTCATTCATCATCTTCTCTACCATTTCATCAGATGATTGTTGCATCTTTTCAATTTCTGTCATCAACGCTTTTTTGTTATCTTTAAAATCAGTCATATCTGTTATAACTTCATTTACCATCATGTCCACAATCGCATTATTATCGATTTGAGGTTTGATTTGACTCACTTTCGTTTCATTATAAAGTTCATATTGTGATTGGAATTGATCTAATGAACGTAACTGCTGATTTAATTGCGGACTGATTACATCACCAGATAAGTCATGGCTCATTGAAATATCAACAACATTTGCTGACTTGTTAGCGTTGGCTGATGTTGGTGTTTCCGCTTCTTCTTGTGCATTCGGTACTGCAGGCATTGTTTCTGGTTTAACTTCAGCTGATTCTTCACCTTTTACAGCTTGACCGAACACTAACTGTAAATGCATAGTCTTATCCTTAAGAAATGCTTCTTGATTTTTTGTATCTTGTTTTAAACGTGCTACCCCTTCGATAGCCACTTTATAATTTTTAACATCGGTTTCTAACTGAATTTCATCATCTTTGACATCATATTTCTTACCGTTGATATCAATAGTGCCATCAAAATCAAAATTTGAATCTGTCACTATTGTTAATCTATTAATATCCTTACTTTTTACTGTTTGGTTACGTTTGAATTTTACGCCATCAGTCGTTAACTTTTCAGTATTATTTGCTGTCAATTCACCTTTATAAGGTGCCTGCTGAATAGTTTGATCAGGATGATCTTCGTTATAAGCGGATTTAAAAGCATTTAAGTTATTTAAAATTTTGGCATACTTTTCAACTTGTGTATGTGATAATCCAGTTGTTTCTAAATCTGCACGAGATAAATCAGTAATGTAAGTAGCGTCATCACTAGACTCTTCTCTTTCAATTGATTTCACCATATTTGTTAGAAATACAGAACGCAGACTTTGGTTGTTTTGTTCTATTTCTTCTTTTACCGAATTGAGTTCAGGATTTTTATCCAATTGCTCATTTAATGATGTCGTCAGTTCTTTGCGGTAATCTTCAATCATCTTATCAGTGAAAGGAGATTTTTCTTTATCTACTTCTTCTTTCATAGATTCTAAGTTCTTCTCGAATGCCGTTTTATATTCTGACTTTTCTTTTTTGTTCGCTTCAGCTTGACTTTCATATTCTTGATTCATTTTTTCTAAGGATTTAATTTGACTTTCTATATCTGCACTTTCATTTTGTGTTTGATAGGCATTCAAAGCTTTTTCAAGTGATGAGATATCTTCATCATATTCAGAACTTTGATTTTGTACGATTTCAGAAGCAGAACGATTAATATTGAAAATACTGTTGTCTTGTTTCAAAAGAGAATTATTATATCCCACAATCCATTGCGTAATACTCTTATTCGCATTAATGGAATTCACCATTAATTCTGTAAAGTTCTTCGGATAATCATTTAAAGGATTTAATAAATAATTTTGGAACATATGGTCTGTATTCTTTTGACGTTCCTTCATATCAGAGACATTCTTTTGTGCGTTATGCAAATTATCGATAACACTTGAGAAATATATATTAATCAAATTCTTATTGAACGAATTTAATACTGTACTCACCACTTGTTCTACTTCGCGTGTCAACTTTTCATTTTGGCCAGCAGCTGTTTTATACTGAATCGCCATTTTAGCAGGCGTTTTTTTATCTAACTGCATTCCTAACTTAGAGAAGTTTTTGGGAATGATCACCATAACTTGATATGCACCATTTTTCATTCCATTCTCTGCTACATCTCTATTTACAGTTTCAAAACTATATGTGTCTTCTTTTGACAAACGTGCCGCTGACGGTAATACCATCAGTACATTTTGGGGGGATGCGAAAAACTGGGCAAGCCAAGCTAAAGCTGCGGGATTTAGAGTAGATAACCAACCTGAAAAAGGTGCAGTTTTTCAAACACCTATTGGAGTATGGGGACATGTAGCCTACGTTGAACGCGTTAATATTGATGGCAGTATATTTATCTCAGAAATGAACTTCATAGCTCCTTATATAACGTCAACGCGTACTATTTCAGCTGCAGAAGCAAAAAATTATAATTACATCCATTAAATATCGCAATGTTCCTTAATGACAATACTTAATCATATCTTTACGATAATTTTTAATTAATTCAAAGCAATATTAGTATAATTATTTCTAATGACTTAAAAATGATGATTCTTATCAACCAATGAGGTGGTCTATGAAAAAGCTGCTTTACACAATTATAATTTCAACAACTCTATTAGGTGGATGCAATGCATTGAAAGATATAACAACTGAAAATAACGTTCCGCGTACAATGCCTGTCAATGAATATAAAGGACAAGGTTTTCAGCCTAAGGCTGAAAAAGATGCGACTGAATTAGCCAAAAAACACAAAAAAGAATTTGCGGACTTGGGTGAGCGTTTCTTTAAAGATAATTTTGGTTTGAATGTCAAAGCCACGAATGTTGTCGGCAGTGGTAAAGGAGCCGAAGTTTTTGTCCATTGCGATGATCATGATATTGTCTTTAATTCTAGTATTGTTGTCTCTGCAGATTCTTTAGGATACAAAGGCTCTGCAAGAGCACAAGAAGAAAGTGATGAACTCGCTACTCAAATTGGTAAAGTAGTCAGCGGCTTTGATTACAAAGCAAACAAAAAAGAATATGATGAACTATACCAATACTTTAAAGATAATCAAAAGAATTATGGTTATTATGGTTATACTAAAGAAGCTATTAATAAAACTCAAAACTCTGGTTATCAAAATGAATTTTTTAGATTAAGTGGAAGACCGATGACTCTTAAAGAATATAATGAACACCTACGCCCCTTAATCACATTAAGTAATCCTGAATTTAAACGGCAGTATATTTCGAAAAAAGAATTAATTATTGAAACTAAAAAATCATATCTGGTAACTAACCTTTTTGATAGGTTTAAGCACTATAACAAAGAGCGAGGCAAAGAAAATTTATTGAAAATTTCAGATGATATTATACATGAACAAATTGGACCGCAAAAATCAGAAATATCATATACACTTCTGTATACAGAAAAGAACATCAATATAGTAGAAGGAAGAAAAAACGATGCTGATTCTATTCGATTCGGGGTGTATGATAGTGAATAATAAAATTACTGAGAGAGACAAAATTGAATTGAGTAGTTATTGGGCATACCAAGATTATACAATTCCAAAAGATTTTAATTTTAATGGCAAAAAGTTTAAAGCGCACCGCAATCACTAAGATTACGGCGCACTTTATTTTATGCTTCTAATTCTTCTACACGCATCATATTATTGATAAGTCCAGCATAGAAACCTTGAAGTTCTTGTCCTGTATGTTTAAAGTCTAACGTATCTAAACCGACAAAGTCTAAGTGGTCCCAGCCTTTCATAACTGGTGTTACTTGCCAAATGCCTTTTTTAAGACCATCTGTAAAATCAGTAAAGACTTGTCCTGTCGGATAGAGTGATGAAACAACTGAAACAATACCGTCATTCGGACGCAATGATTGATCTGGTTCGCTTCCGATTACACGACTTGTCGCATCAAATAAGAAGAATTGTCCTATATCCGGCACATAATTGCCTGTTAAGCCTTCATGACTGGCTAATCCTGTATATGTTGTATAAACAATATTAGGATTCATAGGTGTCATTTAATTCAGTTTTTCTGAGCCTTCTGAAGTTAAATCATACATTGCATTATCGTCTGTGTGCCATAAATTGCTTTTAGCGACACGATTGGCATAATCAATATATGATTCATTTTCTCCTTGTTTAAAGCCCCACTTTTCAAAACCGAAATCTACATTGCCTAGTTTTCCGCCGCCCATTCTGCCTAACGCATAAACAATATCTTTAAATGCTTTTTGGTTACCGATACGATCTGCGGCAGCTGAACCGTTGTGCGGCGTACCAAGTGTAGTAATTGAGGCAATTCATATTATCTTTTCCGCCTTCAAATAACGGAGAAATTGTACCGCCATGCTGGCGTTGGTAATCGATTTCTTCTTGGTTGCCAAAACGTAAGAAATGTTCTAATAAACGGATCGTTTGTCCGCCCATACTATGCCCTACCATGTGTACCTTTTTACCAGGTTCCCAATCATGAAAGACACCAGTATATGTACGTCCATAGCGTGCATGACCATACTTTTCTGCATGTGCTGCACCGTAGTCTACAGTACCGCCTTTAATATAATAATAAAGTTCGACTGCACGATCATAGTTGCTGCTGAAAGCACCGACACTTGCTTCATAAGCATCATAGCCCTTTTCTCTTAAACCGTCGACAATACGATATTTATCGCCGCCCCAATAATTAGGATATAAATCAGGCTTAACATCTCCGGTAAAGCCCATAAAGCCGTGTACAAAGATAACTGGATATTTATTGATAGACTGTTGTTGTGTCGTTTTCGATAATGTTTCTTGCTTTTGTTCTGCAGGCTGTTGAGTAGAACGCAGCGCAGTTGCTTGAGGATTTTCTTTGTCTATATGCGATGATTCAGGTGTCGGTTCAGATTGCGTTTCGCCCGTTCCAGGTGCAGAAACAGGTTTTACACGTGTCACAGCTGTTTCTTGTTGCTTCGTTGTCTTATCAACCGGCGCAGGGCTCACCTTCGGTGATAGCTCATCTGTACTTGGACGCTTAAATGTATTATCCTTTTCTTTAACTTGTGCTGCCGCAATTTGTGCGACATCCTGACTTTCTTGCTGGTCGCGTCGAACCACAGAAAATCCTTCATCCAGCTGATTCTGATTCTCTGTTGTATTGTTCACACCCTGTTTTGAACTATCTGTTTCAAAAGACTGCTCTTGTGACACGTCACCTTCGCTGATCGATGGCGCTTTTGGCAGATGTGGACGTCGAACATGTGAAAATTCTGGATCAATCACTGTTTCAGATGAAGCATTAGCATCATCTTGTTCCTTTTTTGGTGCTGATGATGAACGCACATTATCTTGGGCTGCATCTTCACGTTGGACATGTGAAAATTCTGCATCCAAAAGCAGGTCATTATGTTCTGATGTTTCAGTTTGTGCCGCCTCAGATTGCTGTGATGATGTTGAGGGTTCAGACTGAGTGGTACGTTGAACATGCGAAAAGCCAGAATCCAACACTGGCTCTGATTCTCCTTGAGACACTGCTTTATCTGTATGCTCAGTTTGAACAGATGTTTCTGGTTGAGTTGCCGCAGGCTGCACTTCTTCTGCATGTGCTGATGTACTTAATCCCACGAAGACAAAAGAGGCAATTAAAGCAGAACTTGCACCTGCTGTATATTTTCGAATGGCATATGTGTTATATTTTGAATTATTTTTCTTCATCTAAGATTTCTCCTATTCTGACGGTGTTGCTCACTAAAGAAAAATAATAACGGGTTCCCTAATTAATAGATATTAACTGTACCCTTCTAAAATAACATAGTTTTATGCAGTCCGGCGCAAATTACGCTTAATTTTATATTAATTTTACATATTGCTTATTTTATTCCATGATAGATATCGTAAACTTCACCTGTTTTCATCTGACGGTCTTCAGCTGTTTGTTTAATTGCTTTTTTGGGTTTCATATTCTGACGAATATAGTGCGCTACATGTTCGTGAATATCTAATTCGCTGAACCATTCAGTTTCTTCTTTTTGTTCTGCACCTTCGATAAGAATCACAAATTCACCTTTAGTCAAAATATCGCCATTTGCTAGTGCAGCTATTAATTCAGAAACCGGAGCTGTTTGTATCTCTTCGAATTTTTTAGTAAGTTCTCTCCCTACTGCGACAGGACGATTTTCATCTATTTCCGCAATTACTTTTAACGTATCCGCAACACGAAACGGACTTTCATAAATAATCACAGTTGAATCTTCAAACATTCTTTGTTCAAGTACTGCTTTCTTTTCTTTCGCTTTTCTAGGCAAGAAACCGATAAAAGTGTACACAAATGAAGGCAATCCGCTTCCCATCAACGCCGTCAACCCGGCATTCGGTCCTGGAATCGGCACTACCTCAATACCTGCTTCGCGTGCACGCACGACTAACTCATATCCCGGATCACTGATTAAAGGCAATCCGGCATCAGATACTAAAGCAATAGATTGACCCTCTAACAAGGTCTCAATCAACGGTTCTGTTTGTGAAGCTTTATTATGCTCATGATAAGATTTCAACGGTGTTGTAATCTCATAATGATGACACAACTTCTTAGTTACACGTGTATCTTCGCAAGCAATGACATCTACTGCTTTTAAAGTGTCTACAGCACGAAATGTAATATCTGCTAAATTGCCGATGGGTGTCCCGACTAAATAAAGTGTTCCCATATTAGATTCTGCCCCTTTCAATGAGCTGAAGTTTTTGCGTTCTTGAATATGTTTTGATTTCATATTCTCGACGCATCGCTTCTGATTTTGTTTCATAACCTTCTTGATACATTAAGACGACCGGCCGTCTTGTTTTGGTATATTTTGCGCCTTTGCCGGCATTATGCTTTTGTATACGTGCTTCAACATTATTGGTATACCCTGTATATAACGTGCCGTCTTTGCATTTCACAATATAAATAAAGTGTTTAGCTTCCATAATAAATTGCGCTCATCTCTTTGGTATAATCTCCATTGGTTTCATACATATGAAACGGGGGCGCAATATCTAAGCCGGGATTACCGGCTTTACGCCCTTCAACAATAATAGCATGGGCTGCTTTGCCTTGTTTACTGTAAACCATGGTTAATCGTTTCGGTTCAATCTGATGCTGACGAAATTCAAACAATACATCCATCAGTCTTTCTGCACGGTGGACCATTACCAAGCGTCCGCCTTGTTTCAATAAATGCTTCGCCGCATTAACACAGTCTGCCAATGTACACATAATTTCATGACGTGCGATTTTATGTGCTTCTTTTTGGTGCTGCTGCGTTTGAATGGTTTTAAAATACGGTGGATTGCATGTCACCACATTATAACTTGAAGGTTTAAAATTTTGCTGTACCTCTCTTAAATCCATCTCATACATGCGGATGCGCGTTTCTAAACCGTTATGTTGAATGCTGCGCTTTGCCATATCCACAAGTTGCAGTTGAATTTCTATTGCATCAATTTCATGTGTGCCTTTATCCGACAGCAACAACGGTATCACACCATTACCTGAACACAAGTCCATCACTTTATCGCGTTTTCTTAAATGCGTAAAATGCCCCAGTAATAACGCATCAGTAGAAAAGGAAAAGACTTCATCGTTTTGAATAATTTCTAACTGCTCTTTTAACAAACAATCCAAGCGTTCATTTTCTTTCAACATCATGATTCTCCAATTTTTAATATGTATAGGCGAGCGTTGTATGAACGCTCGCACTTTAATTGAACTCATTCAATTTTACTTTCTATATGTGTCTTCAAAAAAGCATGTCTGATTACGACTGCTCTTCTAAAGTTTGTAAACAAAATAAGCAATCCTCGCCATTACGATGTTTACCGAATAAATCGCCTTTACAGATATGGAAACCTTCTTGATATAAAATCGCTAAGTTTTCTTTACTGCTTAAGCGCGGTTTCTTTTTCTCTTTTGACTTTTGTTCAAGCTTAGTATCATCTGTATCAGGTTCTGATGTTCCTTCTTGAGAACGTCCGATTAAACGCTTTAAATGATTATTTTCCACTTCTAAAGCCACGTTCTCTTCGATCAGTTCCACCGCAATCGTCTTCAACTCTGCCGTATCTTGATACAATTGCTGTACATTGGTTTCAAGACGCAATAGTCTCTCCATTAAATCTTTGCGTTCCAACAGCCTACGGCCTCCTTAATAGATTGCTTCTAAATCTTCTACTGAATATTCTAAAGGTTGTTCTAACCCTTCGACTTTGACTTGCATTGAAATATCAAGCATATTCAAACCGACAACTGTCCCTTGCCCTTCTGGTGTCTCAATTTTCGTTCCGACATCCGGCAGCTGCTCTCTTGCAGCTTCATAATGATCGTTTTCATATTTTAAACAGCACATTAATCGGCCGCATGCACCGGAAATTTTTGTAGGGTTCAATGACAGGTTTTGATCCTTTGCCATTTTAATAGAGACAGGTTCAAAGTCGCCTAAGAATGTCGAACAGCATAATGAACGGCCGCAAGGTCCGATGCCGCCTAACAATTTAGCTTCATCGCGCACCCCGATTTGCCGCAATTCAATACGTGTTCTTAGTCTTGATGCTAAGATTTTAACTAACTTTCTAAAGTCGATACGATCATCAGCTGTAAAGTTGAAAATGACCTTCGATTTATCCAATGTATATTCACAATTGACTAAACGCATTTCTAACCCTAATTGTTCAATAGATTCCTTACAGAAATCCAATGCTTTTTCTGCGTCTTCCTCATTGCAGGCACACTGTTCTAAATCATTCTCAGTCGCTACACGGATAATCGGTTTTAACGGTAATGTGACATCTTGTTCATCTACTTCTAAAGCAGCATCCTTCACATCACCTACTTCTACACCGCGCTTTGATTCCACAACTACTCTGTCACCGCAGCAAAGTTCTGCTTCTTCTGCAGGTGCATAGTATTCTAATTTTCCGGCTTTTTGGAATTGAACGCCAACGACTTGAAGCATTTAGCCCACCCCCTTGATTACGATTTGTTCAAATACAAGTGTCGGATTCACATTTTGAGTTAATTTCTTATGTGCTTCCGTTATATGATCAT
The DNA here is from genome assembly GCF_025561445.1 of Staphylococcus sp. IVB6181. NCBI lineage: Bacteria > Bacillati > Bacillota > Bacilli > Caryophanales > Staphylococcaceae > Staphylococcus > Staphylococcus sp. IVB6181. The sequence continues at coordinate 2,611,100 of NZ_CP095096.1, forward strand.
ACATATGCGTCAATTGACCATATGTTAAACGTTGTGCATATTGCTTAATGTCTGTTTCCAATTCAGAAAAGACGAGATGTCCTGGTGTTTGTGCTTTCTCATGCATAATATCTTGAAAAAAGGCGTTGACCACTGAAAGTGTCAATTGCTGCAGCTTCTTATTCTTAGCTGCTTTCATCAAATCCACCAATGCAATCAGAGCCATTGTGCGATTTGTCAGCAGCAACTGGCACCAGTTGATAATATTCTTGCGCAAATTCGCTAAGTCATATTCTTCATTCAATGCGCGTGCCTCTTCAATCTGTGTGGTATATGTACTTAACATTTGTGCAATCGGCTTTGAAATCTCTTGTTCTTTCAAACGCTCGACCAGCTGAGCTTGCGACATCGGTTTGAAGTACACATGCTGACAGCGGGAATGAATCGTACTCAATATTTGTTCAGGCTTTGTAGATAACAATAATGCAATTGTATTTTCAGGCGGTTCTTCTAAGAATTTTAAAATACTGTTTTCACCTTGAACTGTTAATTTTTCAAATCCATTAATGATATATACCTTATGCGAACCTTCCACAGGAAGTTGATTCATCGCGTGAACCAATGTTTCAATCTTTTCCTTCTTCAGATTGGTTTCTTCAGTTGTTACATATCTGAAATCCGGATGGTTGAAGGCATCAACTTTCGCTTGGCATGTCTCATTGTCATTACATAATATCAACTTCGCAAATGCCATTGCCGTCTGCTGCATTGTTTGTGCATCATCGCCTTCAAACAAATAGGCATGCGAAAGCTTTCCAGATTGATACGCATTGGTCAATCGTGATAATTCATCCATTCGCGTCGTCACCTTTCCATAATGAAAAAGGGCAGGACATCGAGAGTTCATCCTAGATTGTTCAATCAACAACCTCCGATTACACACTCGTCCCGACCCCCACTATTTATAAAGACTGTATTCTGCGTTAATCTTTCTTTAACGTCTTATTCATTAAAATCTGTGGAATGCATCAACAGGCATAACGAAAACTGTTGCGCCGCCGACTTCTACTTCTACTGGATAAGGAATGTATGAGTCTGCGCTGCCGCCCATTGGCGTAATTGGCGATACAAGTTGTTCTCTGTTTCCGCATGTTTTGTTGATGACATTAAGTAAATCATCTACTTTGTCATCGTCAACACCGCAAAGGAAAGTTGTATTTCCTGCGCGAAGGAATCCACCTGTAGTTGCGAGTTTGGTAGCTCGGAAATTATTTTTGACGAGTTGGTCAGACAACTCTTGACTATCTTGGTCTTGAACAATTGCAATTACCATTTTCATAACTAACACCTCTTTGTAATATTATAGCATATTCTGATGGTAGAGCTTGTTTGAAACTTAATAGATTTTTACTAAAAGTGATGTCTGATTACTTGATGTTTTCTATTAAAATCTATATTAATCTTTAGGGCTCGCTGTAAATAAAGTTGAACAAATTATACTATGCAAACACGCTTTCTTGCAACAACTTCCCAGTTGTTTCCTATGACACGATTCTATTATGCGTCTTTTTCTAAGTATTGTGTGATTGCTTTATATGCCGCATCGACCACCGCATCAATTGATTGATTCGCATCAATGACAGCGTAACGTTTTGAGTCTTGTTCAATTAATTGATGGTACCCTTCAATTACCCTTTGATGAAAGGCAATACTCTCATGATCTAAACGATTCATGTTGCGGGCATTGCTTTGAATACGTTCTCTTCCTGTTTCTGCAGTGATATCTAAATAAATTGTTAAATCTGGGTAGAGACCATTAATCGCAAATTCATTAATCGCACGTACTTCGTCTACACCAATACCTCTTGCATAACCTTGATATGCAAGCGAACTGTCAATGTAACGATCGCAAAGCACAACTTTGCCTGTGTTTAAGGCAGGGATGACTTTCTCAACTAAATGTTCTCTGCGCGATGCCGCAAACAATAAAGCTTCCGTACGGTCATCGACAGCTTCGCCTTCTAATAAAATTTCACGAATCTGTTCTGCAGCCGGCACACCTCCCGGTTCTCTTGTCGTCAATATATCAAATTGTTCGCTTAAACGTTCAGAAACGCGCTGTAAAATTGTTGTCTTGCCAGAACCCTCCGGTCCTTCAAATGTGATAAATGCTGACATATTATTCATCCTTAATCTTTATAGTTCGATTTGTGATACCTTCAACTCTGATGCCTTGTGCTAACCAATTTTCCATAACCTCAATCATTTCACCGCTGACAACCTCACCTTTATAAAAGACTGGAATGCCTGGCGGATAAGGGACAATATGCTGTGCGAGTGTTTTACCGGCGGTTGACTCAAGTGCGGCACTTTTCATATGTGTAATTGCTGCCGGTTGATAAATCCCTGCAGTTTTCGGCATAGAAGGACATGGTGTATTTTGCCCTTTTATCGCATGCGGCAGTTGTATCGCTTGAAGACGTTCTAATAATAAATCAAACGGGAAGCGATCCCCTTCATGCCACATCGGCAAGACTAACAATCCTTGCTGCTCGTCTGCCAATTCAAGATAAATATGCTGTGCTTCCAGCCATTGCTGCACTTCATAGCCAAAATAACCTGGATATGCCACCGTTAACTTCAGCGGATCATCCATTTCGCAAACCTCAAACCCTTTCGCTGACAATGCATGCATGAGACGGCGGCGCTTTTCAAAAAACTGCGTACTATCATACATTTTGTAGAAATGATGAGCACGTTCTAAACCAGCCATCAATAAATACGACGGACTGGAAGATTGAAAATACGTTAAGTACTCAAGCACCTGTTCGCGATAAGGTGCTGATTTATGTATAAAGATAACTGAGCTCATTGTCAGTGCAGGCAGACTTTTATGATACGACTGCACCACATAATCTGCACCATAAGTTAATGAAGAATGTGGAAATCCAGGCAATCCAAAATGCGCACCATGTGCTTCATCTACTAGTACAGGTGTATGACACGCATGCTGCTGCTGAATAAAGGTTTGTATATCAAACGTTTCGCCGTAATAGTTCGGATACGTCACTATCGCCAGACTATGTTTCTCTTGATTATCCATTGTCAGCGGTGCTTTATATTGTTGTGTAGCTTCACTCAGTGTCATCGGCAAGATATCAGCTGTTGTTTGTGCTAAGTCCAAACCATGAAAAACTGATTTATGTACATTGCGTCCCATGATTACCGGCTGTTGTTGCTGTGCAGCTGCTTGAATCACTGACAGTATTCCTGAAGTTGTACCATTCACTAAATAATATGCATCATATTCAGGATGTTTATCTATCGCTGCCATACTTTCTTTTAATACTGCTTCTGGATGATGGAGATCATCAAAATCAGTGATTTCGGTAATGTCCATCGCTAAATCCATTGCATTTAATGAGCCGATTGTCATATTTTTATGTCCGGGGACATGAAATGAAATCGGTTGTTCTTCAAGCCATGTCTCTAGCTTATGATTCAAGGGCAAATTCATTTTTTTCACTGCCTTTAATTTCGTAATTACCTCTTATTTTAACATATACATTGGAAAGAATTTGGACAGAAATGAAAGAAATTCTGTTTCTACCTGCCATAAAAACTAATTTATTACAAGATTGCTTCAAAAAAGGCATAAAAAAAAGAGACCCGATTGGGTCTCTGATTGCCTGGCAACGTCCTACTCTTGCGGAACGTAAGTCCGACTACCATCGGCGCTAAAGAGCTTAACTTCTGTGTTCGGCATGGGAACAGGTGTGACCTCTTTGCCATTGTCGCCAGACAATGGAATGTTTATACATTCAAAACTAGATAGTAAGTAAATTTCAATTCGACCAATCAAAACTTGAAATTTGATTAAGTCTTCGATCGATTAGTATTCGTCAGCTCCACATATCGCTATGCTTCCACCCCGAACCTATTAACCTCATCATCTTTGAGGGATCTTATAACCGAAGTTGGGAAATCTCATCTTGAGGGGGGCTTCATGCTTAGATGCTTTCAGCACTTATCCCGTCCATACATAGCTACCCAGCTATGCCGTTGGCACGACAACTGGTACACCAGAGGTATGTCCATCCCGGTCCTCTCGTACTAAGGACAGCTCCTCTCAAATTTCCTACGCCCACGACGGATAGGGACCGAACTGTCTCACGACGTTCTGAACCCAGCTCGCGTACCGCTTTAATGGGCGAACAGCCCAACCCTTGGGACCGACTACAGCCCCAGGATGCGATGAGCCGACATCGAGGTGCCAAACCTCCCCGTCGATGTGAACTCTTGGGGGAGATAAGCCTGTTATCCCCGGGGTAGCTTTTATCCGTTGAGCGATGGCCCTTCCATGCGGAACCACCGGATCACTAAGTCCGTCTTTCGACCCTGCTCGACTTGTAGGTCTCGCAGTCAAGCTCCCTTATGCCTTTACACTCTATGAATGATTTCCAACCATTCTGAGGGAACCTTTGAGCGCCTCCGTTACACTTTAGGAGGCGACCGCCCCAGTCAAACTGCCCGCCTGACACTGTCTCCCGCCATGATCAATGGCGCGGGTTAGAAATCCAACACAGCTAGGGTAGTATCCCACCAGCGCCTCGGCGTAAGCTGGCGCTCACGCTTCTAAGGCTCCTACCTATCCTGTACAAGCTGTGCCGAATTTCAATATCAGGCTACAGTAAAGCTCCACGGGGTCTTTCCGTCCTGTCGCGGGTAACCTGCATCTTCACAGGTACTATGATTTCACCGAGTCTCTCGTTGAGACAGTGCCCAAATCGTTACGCCTTTCGTGCGGGTCGGAACTTACCCGACAAGGAATTTCGCTACCTTAGGACCGTTATAGTTACGGCCGCCGTTTACTGGGGCTTCGATTCGTAGCTTCGCAGAAGCTAACCACTCCTCTTAACCTTCCAGCACCGGGCAGGCGTCAGCCCCTATACATCACCTTACGGTTTAGCAGAGACCTGTGTTTTTGATAAACAGTCGCTTGGGCCTGTTCACTGCGGCTCTTCAGAGCGTGAACCCTAAAGAGCACCCCTTCTCCCGAAGTTACGGGGTCATTTTGCCGAGTTCCTTAACGAGAGTTCTCTCGCTCACCTTAGAATTCTCATCTTGACTACCTGTGTCGGTTTGCGGTACGGGCACCAGTTATCTAGCTAGAGGCTTTTCTCGACAGTGTGAAATCAACGACTCGAGGAAAACATGTTTCCTCTCCCCATCACAGCTCAACCTTGAGAATGGCGGATTTGCCTACCATTCAGTCTCACTGCTTGGACGTGCACTCCAACAGCACGCTTCGCCTATCCTACTGTGTCCCCCCATCGCTTAAAACGATAAATGGTGGTACAGGAATATCAACCTGTTATCCATCGCCTACGCCTGTCGGCCTCGGCTTAGGACCCGACTAACCCAGAGCGGACGAGCCTTCCTCTGGAAACCTTAGTCAATCGGTGGATGGGATTCTCACCCATCTTTCGCTACTCACACCGGCATTCTCACTTCTAAGCGCTCCACATGTCCTTGCGATCATGCTTCGACGCCCTTAGAACGCTCTCCTACCATTGTCCTACGGACAATCCACAGCTTCGGTAATATGTTTAGCCCCGGTACATTTTCGGCGCAGTGTCACTCGACTAGTGAGCTATTACGCACTCTTTAAATGATGGCTGCTTCTAAGCCAACATCCTAGTTGTCTGGGCAATACCACATCCTTTGCCACTTAACATATATTTTGGGACCTTAGCTGGTGGTCTGGGCTGTTTCCCTTTCGAACATGGACCTTATCACCCACGTTCTGACTCCCAAGTTAAATTGATTGGCATTCGGAGTTTGTCTGAATTCGGTAACCCGAGAGGGGCCCCTCGTCCAAACAGTGCTCTACCTCCAACAATCATCACTTGAGGCTAGCCCTAAAGCTATTTCGGAGAGAACCAGCTATCTCCAGGTTCGATTGGAATTTCTCCGCTACCCTCAGTTCATCCGCTCACTTTTCAACGTAAGTCGGTTCGGTCCTCCATTCAGTGTTACCTGAACTTCAACCTGACCAAGGGTAGATCACCTGGTTTCGGGTCTACGACCAAATACTCAACGCCCTATTCAGACTCGCTTTCGCTGCGGCTCCGCATTTGCTGCTTAACCTTGCATCAGATCGTAACTCGCCGGTTCATTCTACAAAAGGCACGCCATCACCCATTAACGGGCTCTGACTACTTGTAAGCACACGGTTTCAAGTTCTTTTTCACTCCCCTTCCGGGGTACTTTTCACCTTTCCCTCACGGTACTGGTTCACTATCGGTCACTAGAGAGTATTTAGCCTTGGGAGATGGTCCTCCCGGATTCCGACGGAATTTCACGTGCTCCGTCGTACTCAGGATCCACTCAAGAGAGAATAAACTTTCGACTACAGGACTCTTACCTTCTCTGGTTCAACTTTCCAGTACGATTCGTCTAATTTATTCCTTTGTAACTCCGTATAGAGTGTCCTACAACCCCAATGAGCAAGCTCATAGGTTTGGGCTCTTCCCGTTTCGCTCGCCGCTACTCAGGGAATCGATTTTTCTTTCTCTTCCTGCGGGTACTAAGATGTTTCAGTTCTCCGCGTCTGCCTTCTGACATGCTATGTATTCACATGTCGATAACACAACATAACTTGTGCTGGGTTTCCCCATTCGGAAATCTCTGGATCAACGCTTACTTACAGCTACCCAAAGCATATCGTCGTTAGTAACGTCCTTCTTCGGCTTCTAGTGCCAAGGCATCCACCGTGCGCCCTTAATAACTTAATCACGTTATTAATATTGTGAGTAATCGTTTGCCATCGGCAATTGATTACTAGCGATTCATTTAAATGAATAAAGCTTTTAAAACTCTAATTCACTCGGTTTTGCTTGGTAAAATCTATTTTTTACTTACTTATCTAGTTTTCAATGTACAATCAATGAATGTTTTCAATAAACATTCAAAACTGAATACAATATGTCACGTTATTCCTATTTCAGTTTCTAACGAAACTGTTCCGAATATATCCTTAGAAAGGAGGTGATCCAGCCGCACCTTCCGATACGGCTACCTTGTTACGACTTCACCCCAATCATTTGTCCCACCTTCGACGGCTAGTTCCTAAAAGGTTACTCCACCGGCTTCGGGTGTTACAAACTCTCGTGGTGTGACGGGCGGTGTGTACAAGACCCGGGAACGTATTCACCGTAGCATGCTGATCTACGATTACTAGCGATTCCAGCTTCATGTAGTCGAGTTGCAGACTACAATCCGAACTGAAAACGGCTTTATGGGATTTGCTTGACCTCGCGGGTTCGCTGCCCTTTGTACCGTCCATTGTAGCACGTGTGTAGCCCAAATCATAAGGGGCATGATGATTTGACGTCATCCCCACCTTCCTCCGGTTTGTCACCGGCAGTCAACTTAGAGTGCCCAACTTAATGCTGGCAACTAAGCTTAAGGGTTGCGCTCGTTGCGGGACTTAACCCAACATCTCACGACACGAGCTGACGACAACCATGCACCACCTGTCACTTTGTCCCCCGAAGGGGAAGGCTCTGTCTCCAGAGTTGTCAAAGGATGTCAAGATTTGGTAAGGTTCTTCGCGTTGCTTCGAATTAAACCACATGCTCCACCGCTTGTGCGGGTCCCCGTCAATTCCTTTGAGTTTCAGCCTTGCGGCCGTACTCCCCAGGCGGAGTGCTTAATGCGTTAGCTGCAGCACTAAGGGGCGGAAACCCCCTAACACTTAGCACTCATCGTTTACGGCGTGGACTACCAGGGTATCTAATCCTGTTTGATCCCCACGCTTTCGCACATCAGCGTCAGTTGCAGACCAGAAAGTCGCCTTCGCCACTGGTGTTCCTCCATATCTCTGCGCATTTCACCGCTACACATGGAATTCCACTTTCCTCTTCTGCACTCAAGTTTCCCAGTTTCCAATGACCCTCCACGGTTGAGCCGTGGGCTTTCACATCAGACTTAAGAAACCGCCTACGCGCGCTTTACGCCCAATAATTCCGGATAACGCTTGCCACCTACGTATTACCGCGGCTGCTGGCACGTAGTTAGCCGTGGCTTTCTGATTAGGTACCGTCAAGGGATGCACAGTTACTTACATCCTTGTTCTTCCCTAATAACAGAGTTTTACGATCCGAAGACCTTCATCACTCACGCGGCGTTGCTCCGTCAGGCTTTCGCCCATTGCGGAAGATTCCCTACTGCTGCCTCCCGTAGGAGTCTGGACCGTGTCTCAGTTCCAGTGTGGCCGATCACCCTCTCAGGTCGGCTACGTATCGTTGCCTTGGTAAGCCGTTACCTTACCAACTAGCTAATACGCCGCGGGTCCATCTATAAGTGACAGCAAGACCGTCTTTCATCATGAAACCATGCGGTTTCATGTATTATCCGGCATTAGCCCCGGTTTCCCGGAGTTATTCCAGTCTTATAGGTAGGTTACCCACGTGTTACTCACCCGTCCGCCGCTAACGTCAGAGGAGCAAGCTCCTCGTCTGTTCGCTCGACTTGCATGTATTAGGCACGCCGCCAGCGTTCATCCTGAGCCAGGATCAAACTCTCCATAAAAATTTATGATGTTTGACTAGCTCATAAAAACTATTTGTTATAAAACGTTTAAAACGTTTGTTAATTTTGGAATTAACGTTGACATATTGTCATTCAGTTTTCAATGTTCATTTCGTTTTCTTTAAGTCGTTTTTTGCGACTCACAAGAAATAATTATACGCTCTTTCAAAACTAAAGTCAACACTTTTTTTAAAAGTTTTTTAAAGTTAATTTTGTAAATCTTTGTTGAAGAATTTGTTTCGTTCGCTCAACAGATATTAACTATACTATCATTCTAGATGAATTGCAACCCCCCAAAATTGAAATTTACGCCTCGAAACCCTTGTCCTTATGCCTTTTCCCGTACTTTTATAACTCGTTGTTTATTAACGTTCGTGTTTTAGAAAGCATTCTCTTTTCAACCACTTCACAATTCCTTAACAATTACCTCAAACACAAACTTTATTTTTTCCTAAAAAAGTTTTAAAAAAGTGCAGTAGGGCATAATACTAGGTTAAGGCACTAGTATTATTACTCCTCTGCACTTATTTTACATTTCTGTTCTTCCTGCAATCGCACGCGATAAAGTCACCTCATCGGCATATTCTAGATCTCCGCCCACTGATAAACCTTGTGCTAATCGTGTAACCTTAATACCAATCGGCTTCACAAGTCGTGAAATATACATAGCTGTAGATTCACCTTCAAGGTTAGGATTCATTGCAAGAATCAATTCTTTAACTTCGTCATCTTTTAATCGTTCTATTAATGAAGGAATATTTATATCTTCAGGTCCTATACCATCCATTGGAGAAATCGCACCATGCAATACATGATAAAGACCTTTGTATTCTTTCATTTTTTCCATTGCGATAACATCCTTATCATCTTCAACCACACAAATAACAGAACGGTCTCTCTGTTTGTCTTGGCAGATATAACAAGGATCTTCTTCAGTAATATGACCGCAAACACTGCAATAAGTCAGTTCGCGTTTCACATCAACTAATGACTTCGCAAATTGAACGACATCGTCTTCTTTCATATCTAATACATGAAATGCCAGACGTTGCGCCGTCTTGGGCCCAATGCCTGGCAATTTCATGAAACTATCAATCAGTTTAGAAATCGGTTCTGGATAATGCATGTTTTATCACATTCCAGGAATGTTCAAGCCTTTAGTGTGTTTGCCTAAACGTTCTGATGTGAGTTCATCTGCTTTGTTCATCGCTTCGTTTGTTGCTGCTAACACTAAATCTTGAAGCATTTCAACATCATCTGGGTCGACCGCTTCTTCATTAATCTCTACATCTACGACTTCTTTATGACCAGTTACTGTAACTGTAACCATACCGCCGCCTGCAGTACCTTTTACTCGTTCATCTTTTAATTTTTCTTGCTCTTCAGCCATTTTCTTTTGCATTTTCTGCATTTGTTTCATCATTTGTTGCATATTTCCGCCACCGCGCATAATACATTTCCTCCTTAGATTCTTGTTTGTTATTCAACATATGGTAAAGATATCAAGAGCATCACATCATCCAACTTGCTGCGTTGTGATTTTCTGCATTTATATAGTAGAAACACATGACATACTCTTATATCTCTTCTATTGATATGCAAATTATAACACAAAGCCGTCACGTCTTTCGACAATGATGGTGCCTTAGTATAAGGCATCTCTCTTTATTCTTCATCCATGACATGTACAGTATCTTCACCAAACATATCCTTAGCTTTTTGCACAATATCATCATTTTTCGGTGCAGCTTGTTCTGCCTCAGCATTGCCGCCATTCGATGTGTTGCCGCGCTTTCGGTTTTTAATATATTCAGAACGTACTTGCAGCCATTGATCTGCAGGCACTCCTACGACTTTAACATCTTTATTGATAATACTGCGTACGACTTCTTCTAAATTTTTACGTTTTTCATCGTCCTCATTAACAATCTCGCAGTGTATCTCTGCTTCAAATTGTACAAGCACACTCTTTTCGCTTGCCGCAACAGGAATTGAATTTTGCAATAGACTGACCAATGCTTTTTGATTGTTATTCTTCGCATGATCAATTACTTCTTGCCAATGCTCTTTCAACAATTGAATATCTTCTTTATTCGCATTATCTAAGACTTTTGCAATTTGAGTCATAGAGAAACTGTTCTTGCTCTTGCGGCGTCCTCTTGAAGAAGATTGTTGTTTAGGCGGCGTATTGACTTGTGTACCGCCTTGCTGTTTCAACGCATGCAATTCTTGTTCTAAGTGTTCTAACCGTTGAAGCAATGCACTGTTTACATCATTTGTTGCTGGGGCTGCAGGTTGTGCAGCTGCGGGTGCTTCTGATACAGCTGGCGCTTCTCCGCCGGATTTAATGAGTTCTGCCATTTTAACCAGCAGGACTTCAAAGTGTACATTTTGATTCACACTAAAGCGTACAGAGACTAATGTGTCATTGATGAGGTCTATCATTTTATACAGTGTATCTAAATCAAAACGCATCAATGCATCATATTCTGCATCTTGTTGTGCTGTTTTATTCATAATCGTATCACGTACAAAGTAAATCAAATCGTTGATTAAACGATTCACTTCTTTGCCGTCTTTAATAAATTGATGGTAACGCACGAATGCATCTTTCACTTCGCCGTTTGCGACATCATTCATCAATTCATTTAATGAAGCTTCATCTACGCTGCCTGTCACATTCAAAGCATCTTGCAACGTTAAATGTTCATCACCGAATGCAATGGCTTGGTCCATAATACTTAACGCGTCACGCATACCGCCTTCAGAAGCCTTCGCAATAAAGGTAATGGTCTCTTCGTCGAACGCTATATTTTGAGACTGTGCCACATAGCGCAAACGATCTGTAATCTGTTCTAAACCTATTGCTTTAAAATCAAAACGTTGCGCACGTGAAATAATAGTCGGCGGGATTTTATGCGGTTCAGTCGTCGCCAGGATAAAGATAGCATGTGCCGGCGGTTCTTCTAATGTTTTCAACAGTGCGTTAAATGCACCTGTCGTCAGCATATGCACCTCATCTATAATGTAGACCTTATACTTAGATTGTGATGGTGCGTATTTAACTTTATCACGAATGTTTCTGATTTCATCGACACCATTATTACTTGCGGCGTCAATTTCAATCACATCCGAGTTGGAACCTTGTGTGATACTCTTGCATATTTCACATTCATTGCAGGGTTCTCCGTCAACACTGTTAGGACAGTTGATCGCTTTCGCAAATACTTTCGCAATACTTGTCTTACCCGTACCTCTGGGTCCGCTGAAAATATACGCATGCGATTGCTTGCCTTTAGCGATTGCGTTGCGGAGTGTTTTCGTTACATGCTCTTGTCCGACCACATCTTCAAAGCTTTGCGGCCGATACATTCTATATAAAGCTTGATAATTCACTTTCGCACCTCCGGATACAAATCAACATTATTATAGCACGCGTAAAGGACAGAACGCGACGATAGAAACTACACTTCATTTTCAAAAATCAATTGTCCTTGCGGATTTGCATCTAATGTATCCCATAATAAGTAAACACTATACTGGTCGATAGCTTCCCCTTCAGGCACCTCTACACTAAAATCTGTTAATGGTACAAACCCAAGCGATCTGAAATAATCAGGCTCTCCTTCTACAATAATTTCATTATAACCCGCTTCTTTCGCTCGGCTCTCTGCAGCTTCGACTAATGCTTTGCCGATTCCATATTCACGATAATCTTCTTTTACTGACAGTGACTTAATCATTAAAGGACGTTGGATATCCTCTTCATTTCGAATCAATTCTTGCATTAACAAAATATGACCGACGATTTCATTATCATCTGTACGTGCAATCATCTCAAAATCATGATTATAGTTTGGCAATTGACGTAATTCACGCAAGTTATCTTCATAATATTCCCCTTCGAAGAGTCCCTCACTATCTTTCTTATCTTTCAAGTGTGCAATGACTGGATAATCGTTCTCTGTTACTGTACCTAGAAATATCTGCATACGTTCCCCTCCGTTTTTCGTCAAAGTGATAGGTTTATTATAACGTAATTCTTCACTTTGTCTTATTAATACCCCTCTGTAATGAATGCTCCCCTTTTATCTACGACTTAAGTACAATTTATTGAAAGTGTATGTAAATTTTGTAAAATTATTGTAAATACTATGGTAAGATAATGAGTAATCCATGTGAAATGATTTCACGCTTCCAATAATAAAAGCTAAAGAGAGGATGTTTCAGATGATTAAAAACAAAGTATATCTATTAATCGGTATTATATTTATCGTCCTCTGTATTGTGAGTTTTTCAAAAGTACAAAATATCTGGATGATTATCCCCGGGTTTGTATGCGGGGCGTTATTCATATACTTCAGCTTACAACTGAATCAGAAGGTTAAATGAAGATAGGGTTGCGATGAACAATAATTTGAACATCGCAACCCTATTTGATTGTTTTAAATACAGCTCCACCATTAAAAAATACGATGTGTCTATCAATGAAGAGACACATCGTATTTTCATTAGTATTCCATTGTAATGTGCTTGCGTCCATGCAAGAAGTAATACAGTACAATAACAAAGACAAGCAATGCTGCCATGAGTAAATATAAATTACGATAGCCTACACCGCCGATTAATAAGCCCAGCAATGTCGGACCTGCGCCTGCCCCTAAATCTGCAAAAATGTAGAAGGTAGATGTTGCAAGTCCTATCTTCTTAGTTGGAGAAGCTTGAATTGCAATTGTTTGGAAGGATGGCAAGATTGTACCATAACCGATACCAATAAAGATTGCTGAGAACAGCAGCATCCAACTGCTATGCGTAATACTTAATAAAGCTAATCCGATTACGAATAACACAAGTACCGGATAAACCACTTTATTCGCCCCATAATTATCGAATATTTTACCTGTGATCGGACGGACAATAAACATACTTGCCGCATAGACAACAAAGAAGAAGCTGGCTGCTGCGGCTAGACCAATATGACTGGCATATGAATCAATAAACGCGAGCACACTGGAGTAGGCAATACCTACAAAGACTACTACGATAGAAATCGGCATTGCTTCCTTCTGCAAGAATTGACTTAAGCCTTTGTCTGGTTCAATTTCTTCATTTTCTTCGTCAACCTTAGGCTGTTTGATATTGGTAATGAAGAGTGCGAGTACACCGGCTAATACAATGCAGACTAAACAAACGATAAAGTTGCTTTCGAAACTGAAGTTTTGGTTGATAATAATACCTAAGAAAGGCCCTACTGCCGAAGCAACTGTCGTACTTAGTGCATAATAACCAATGCCTTATAACATCCCGATAATAAAGATACCTGCGGCTAATCCGCCCATACCTTCGCCTGCGTGGAAGGTATCTATCGTAAACGCTGTAACTGTTACGATTAATGCATAATGAATGATATACATTAAAAAGTTGATGATTGTAATGAACATAAAATCTTTTGTCCATAAATTGCGATACATTTTATGCACACTCCCTCTATGATTTGTTACTAAAATTTCAATAATGCTATTATAAACATAAAGATTACTAATGTATAATGGATAATGTTAATGAATACATAAGTATTACTAATCTATAAGGAGCATTACCATGAACTTCGCACAATTGCACCATGTGAAAGCTATTGCAGAAACAGGCTCTATTACTAAAGCCGCAACTTTGCTTCACATTACACAGTCCGCTTTAAGCCAGTCGATATCCAACCTAGAAACTTCACTCGGAATCAAACTCTTCCAAAGACAAAAGAGCGGTACGACACTGACACCGCTTGGGAAAAACATCTATCCCCTTATATTAGATATGTTGGAACAAGAGGAAAATTTATATGAAAAAATCGATACACTCAATTCGAATATGGATGGTTCGCTTTCAATTGCGACCGTACCTAGTCTATTTATGACAATTGTCCCAAGTGTATTAGCCGCTTTCAAAAGAGACAATCCTAATATTGATGTACAGATTACAGAAGCTGAAAATCATGAAGTCCGCCAATCTGTTGTAAATGGTGAAGTAGACATCGGTTTATATACCGTGCTTCAAGAAGGCGACTTAGAAGTTACAGGGGCACATTACGCCCCTTTATTCTCAAGCGGCTTTACTGCCATTGTGCCTAAAGACTCTAAACTTGCCTATCTCAGCAAACTGTCGCTCAGCGATATTAAAGGATTCCCCTTCATTCTATATGATCGTAATTTCTATAAACAGAACATCAAAAAGTTCGAAGAAAAGAACAACGCTATCAACTTGCTGTTCTCTACTAATAATGTCGGTGTACTCTTCAACTCTGTCGCTGAAGGGCTTGGCATGAGTATCTTATCCGATTTAATGGTAGAAAGTACTCCCTTCTATCAACGCAATATGATTACAACCGTTCCGATAGGTGCACCTTTTAACCAAATGATTGAATATGGTGTACTTTATATGGAAGATTCTGAGAAACAAAAACAAATCACTGAGTTCGCAAAATACTTAGTAGATGCTGCGAAATCTAATAGCTAGAAACTAAAAGAAACAGGATAAATGCACACAATCATGTGTATTTTCAGCCTGTTTCTTTTTATATTGCTTTCTCATCTATTCAATAATAGACAACAGCTATTCTTTTGTTAACTCTAATTTGTCTTTCGTATCGCCACTAGGATCTTCAATGATTAATTTATCCCCTTTGACTTTGTACTTCAATTTCATCGTTCTATTTTGAATATCAAAGTTCATAGTTCCATTGTCTTTATCAACAGTTCCATTAAATTCTCCGTCATTTTCTCCTACACCAAAGAACCCTTCAGATTGCATCGCTTTAATAATCATTGTCGCATTGCCTGATTCACTGTTTGCTGTAACTCTAATGTCACTATTACTATATGTGCCATCTACCTTATTCCCGCATGCTGCCAACAAAATAATAAGTCCTAAACAAAACGCCATTAGTTTTTTCATACTTTTCCTCCTCGTATAATAAATCTTTCAAAACATATTATAGATTTCAGAGAAGACAGCATGGGTCCAGTTATTTATTATTTTCAAACGCAAAAAATGCTTTCTTATTTTAACGATTGATTCGTCTCATAAAATAAGAAAGCATTTTTTATCATCTATTTAGAAATAAAAATACCGCGCAACTTTGCTTCGAATGTGTATCATGAACGTTACCAAAGTCGACAGCTAAATTTCGGCTACCCTACGGCACATATGAGAATCCACTTAATGCTGCTTCCGTCAGGACCTGACATGATTCATGGGTTCATATTGCATAGGACCGAAATCTTCAAACACCTCGTGCTTTGGGCAGACTTCACAAGTACACACCCTAGGCAAAGTATTCAGTCTCGCATAAGCGGATTTCGAGAATAGGGAACCGCTACCTCCCCACCTAGCACGGTAAGTTATATCATACTATATTTTAAGGTCGTAATGCAAGCATTAATAATTTTTGGCACTCCCACAGCTAAAGCGGTGGGATTCTTTAGTGCAAAACCGTACGCATCTATTTCTAGTTTGTACTTGCCTAAAGCTAAGGGTATGCCAATACCCCATCCTAGTTCAGAACATATAGTTAACTAGGCTACTTGACTGTTACCATCAAGTACAGGTGCATGAATGATGTTTTCAGCACCTACAATATCTCTATGACTTTTATAGCCGCAGTTGCAGCATTTGTATTCTCTGTCTTTTGCTTTATTTTTATGGCCGCACTTCGGACATTGCTGGCTTGTATATTTAGGATCAACATATTCAACTTTAATACCTGCTAAGTTTGCCTTGTACTCAATGTATTTTGTTAATCTATAGAATGACCAATTACTTAATGAATGATTGTTTTTTCGACTTTTGCTGGTCTGTTTTCTGATGTTGGCCAATTTTTCTAATTTGATGATTCCTACATTATGTTGAATAGCAAAATCTACAATTTCTCTGCTGGCTTTATGGTCTTTGTCATTCATCCAGCGTTGTTCTTTATTTCGTGATTTTTTTATAGCATTCAGTTTTTTGGCTTTGCCTAATTTCTTGCGTCTGGTATTGTGTTTGCGTCTTATATATTTATTTTCCCTGCCGTTGCCGACACACTTTACTTTATGGTCATCTGTACAGCATACCGCAGGTATTTTAACACCTAAATCAACACCCATAGTCTTAATGCCTGCGGGTTGTTTAACAGGTGTTTCAACTGCAATTTGTGCGACATAGTCTGTTCCTTTTCGGGTGATACGCAACGTTCCTAATTTACCGGCTTTTTCAATTACATTTCTTTCGTAGTCCGAAATATGAGCTTTAATTTCAATTCTTTTAGACTTGCCCTTTACAATAAATGGAACGCTTATACTTGTATGATTGATGGTATAGTTTTGGTTATTCCATACAATAATAGGTCTTTTTAAAACAGGTATCTTTTGATATTGTGTTTTCTTAGCTCGTTTAAAAACTGACTTAGCATCTCTGATTGCTTGATTCTTGACACTGCTGTTTAAAGGTACATGAATATGCTTGGTGGTTTTCTTTGATTGTGTCTGTACTTCAACCATTTCAGCAACGAGTGTATTAACGGTGTCAATATATAAGCGTGATGATTGTTGGATTAATTCTAGTTGTTTTTTGTTAGGTTCTAATTTGATTTTAACTGTCATTGCTTGGCTCAAAGTTGTCACCTTTTTCTTTGGTTTTCTACATACTGCTTGATTGTTTCGCTAGAAACATTTCCTGCCGTTGATACAAAATAACTTCTCGTCCATAGATTAGGCATTGCGTTAAGCTCTTTAAACTCCTCTCTTAATATTCTTCCAGTTCCTCCTTTGATTTTTGCCATAATATCTGACGGACTATAAGTTGGAAGCGCATTTAAAAATAAATGGCAATGATCTTTATCCGTTTCTACCGCCAATATTTTAAAATCATGCTTGCTCGCTATTTCGTTTATCAGCGCTTTAAATCTATGATCTAATCTTGCATTCAGAAATATTTTCCTTCTATATCTTGGGCAAAATACAAAATGATACTGGATTAGACTTACAGTTGTTTTTGTTCTTCTATAATTATTTTCCATGATGCTATTATACCATATATTCGTATTTTCACCCCTTAAATAAACGAGGTTTTAAATCTATATCATCGCTTTCATCCCACGATTGAAATCGTGGGCTTTCTCGCTTCCTAAATCTGTAAATACACAGTAAATATTGAGTTTCAAACAGAACGGCGCCATGCATTTTACACGATTTTATTGAGATTTATCTTCTTGAGAAATCCACAAATCTAAACTCTGTCGCAATGTGTTTTGCGATATTGTATTGAAATTTTGTGGTGTCTTTCAAATGTACAACACCTCTTACAGTGGCTGTATAAGGTGGATTAACATCTCCAAATGCTTCATATTCCGAGTCTCCAAATGCTTCAAAAGTTATAGCTTTGCTAGAGTAGCTGATTTCAAGTCCAAGTTGGCGTTCAATATAATCGTATAGCGAATCGAGTGCAATGCTTTCATTTAGACCCGGTACAATGGCAGCTGACAGATAGTCTTCATCAATAATTTTGACACGTCCATCCATTTTACGATAGCGCACAAGATGCCATAGTGTTTCATGACTTTTTAAATCTAATGCTTGCTGCACATCAGGTACTTCATGCGCTTTTAAAGTTTCCAGCAGCTTCACTTCTGTTTCAAGTACTATTCCTAAATTCTCTTGTACTTCTTTGAAGCTGGTTAATTTAGAAAACGGAAACTCTTTGACACCTTGATAAATCACAATCGAACCTTTGCCGCGTATCTTCTGAATCATACCTTCGCTTACAAGTAAATTTAATGCACGTCGTACCGTTTCACGTGAAGCATGGTACTTCTCCACTAATTCATGCTCAGAAGGTAATTGATCGCCATAACTCAATTGCATATTTACGATTTGTGCTTTTAATTCATCATAAATCTTTGTGAATTTCTTAGGTTTCGTAATCATAACTCTCACTCTATTCTTTAATCGTTATTCGCAATCACAATAGCACCATAGCCTTCAATCTCGCCATTTGTGATTGAACCGCGTTCTATTATCACTTTACCTTCAGTATACAGGTCTTTAGGCAATGTGACTGCATCTTTACTAAAGTTCGCAATCACTAACCAAGTTTCACCTTGATACGAACGTTGATAAATCATCAAGTTCGGATCTTCCATATACATAGGTGTAATCGCTCCATAAGTAATAATATCATGTTCATGACGCAAGCGAATTAATTCGCGATAGGTTTGTAAGATAGAATGTTCATTTTCTATATCATCTTCAACATTGATATGGCGATAATTCTCTGGAATATCTATCCATGGTGTACCACTTGTAAATCCAGCATTTTCACCTGCTGTCCATTGCATCGGCGTACGTGAATTATCACGAGATTTCTGTGCTAAAATCTGCATGATTTTCGCTTCATCATATCCTTTGTCTTTTAAATTCTGATAGGCATTCAATGATTCTACATCACGATATTGATCAATGTGTGTAAAGTGCGGGTTTGTCATTCCGATTTCTTCACCTTGATAAATATATGGAGTCCCTTGAAGCATGTGTAATGCTACTACTAACATTTTCGCACTCTTTTGACGCAATTCTTCCGTTGAATCATCTCCAAAACGAGAAACAACACGCGGTTGGTCATGGTTGCACCAGAAAATCGCATTCCAGCCATTGCCTTCATAGATACCGAGCTGCCATTCCATTAAAATACGTTTCAATGCGATAAAATCGAAATCTGCTAATGTCCATTTTTCTCCATCTTCATAATCAACCTTTAAATGATGGAAGTTGAAAACACTGCTCAACTCTTCGCGTTTCGGATTTGTATATTTAATACAATTATCAATCGTTGTGGAAGACATTTCTCCGACCGTCATCAAGTCTTTGCCTCCGAATGTATTGCGGTTCATTTCATGAATAAATTCATGCACACGCGGGCCGTCTGTATAAAACTCTTTACCGATTTTATCCGAATCTTTAAATTCACCTTTTGAAATCAAATTGATAACATCAAAACGGAACCCATCTACTCCGAAGTCTATCCAGTAATTGATCATGTCATAAAGGGCTTCTCGTACTTTAGGATTTTCCCAGTTTAAATCCGCTTGAGTAACGTCAAACAGATGCAAGTAGTATTCATCCGTCGCTTCATCATATTTCCATGCATTGCCTCCGAATTTTGATTCCCAGTTTGTCGGCGGCACGCCTTCTTTTGCGGACTTACGGAAGAAGTAATAATCTCTATAAGGATTGTCTTTTGAGGAGATTGCTTCTTTAAACCATTCATGTTCTGTAGAAGTATGGTTAATCACAATATCCATCATTACTTTCAAATTGTGATCATGTGCTGTATCTAATAAGCGTTTTAAATCTTCTTTTGTGCCGAATGCTTCATTTACATTATAGTAATCACTGATATCATAACCATTATCATTCATTGGAGAACGATAAACCGGTGTGAGCCATAGATAATCAACACCTAAATATTCAAGGTAATCCATTTTTTCAATAATCCCATTTAAATCCCCTGCACCATTACCTGTCGTGTCGTTAAATGATTTAGGATAAATTTGATAGACCACTGATTTCCTTATATCTTGTTTCTTCATAAAATGACCACCTTTACCTTTCTATTATTAAAAAAACAGAACACCCTCTGCACGATGTTCTGTTTTATACTTTTCATCACTTTCATGGTTAGCTTGCGTTGCTATGCTTAAATTTAGTCTACCATTTCTTTTGCTTTGTTTTTCGCAAACTTAGAGAAAACTACTGTTAAAATTGCCGGCACGATAACTGCAATTACTGTACAAATACCGTAGATAATCCAATATTCTTTTTGAATCGAAATGATTGCGGGCACACCGCCGACACCAACGTTACCTAAGACTTTGCCGGCACCGATAAATGCCCCTAATACACCTGAAGTAAGGATAGCTGCGACGAATGGATATTTCAACGGAATATTCACACCGAACATTGCCGGTTCAGTGACACCTAATAAGCCGGAAATACCAGAAGTCATCGCAAGTCCTTCTTCTTTTGCCATTTTACGACGTTTATAGACATACCAAGCACCGAAGGCTGCTGAACCTTGGCAGATATTTGAAATTGCAAGAATCGGCCATAAGTAAGTACCTTTTAAGCTTGAACCCATTAATTGGAAGTCTACTGCTAAGAACATATGATGCAGACCTGTAATAACAAGCGGCGCATAGAATAAACCGTAAATTGCGCCTCCTAACCAACCTGCATGTTCGAATAGGAATGTTACAACGTTAGTAATACCTGTACCGACCCACAATGCAATAGGTCCAATCACTAAGAATGCTAGGAACCCTGTCACAAGCAATGCGATAGGTCCTACGACTAGCATCTTAATCGAATCATGTACGACTTTGTTTAAAGTTTTTTCAATTTGTGCTAAAACGTAAGACGCTAATAATACCGGTAAAACTTGTCCTTGATAGTTCAACTGTTTAATATCTAAACCGAAAATATGCCATACCGGAATCTTTGATCCTTCATTCAATGAATACTGAGAGATTAACTGCGGATGCATTAACACAAGTCCTAATACTAACCCGAGTACTGGATTTCCACCGAACACACGCATACTGCTCCAACCAATTAATGCCGGCAAGAAGATAAATGCCGTTGTCGCAATGACATTGACAATATCTGCGAAGTCAGCCATTTGCGGGAATTGTTCCACTAATGGTTTAGAACCGAATAAATCTTTCATCGTTAAGACATTATAAATCCCCATTAAAAGACCCGCTGTCACGATGGCAGGTAAAATCGGAATAAAGATATCTCCTAATAATTTCACAAGACGCTGGATTGGATTTCCTTTTTGCGCCGCTGCAGCTTTTACATCATCTTTAGAAGCTTCATCTTTTCCGATATCATCCATAAAACGTTTGTATACCTCATCTACAGTACCTGGTCCAATTACAATTTGGTACTGATGATCCGCTTTGAATTGCCCTTTAACCAGCGGATTGTCATCTAATTCATCTTTATTAACCTTATTGTCGTCCTTTAATACTAAACGTAATCGTGTGACACAATGCGTTGCAGTATCTACGTTTTCTGCGCCGCCGATTGCTTTTACTATCGCTTTTACATCTTTATCTTTAACAGCCATCTTACTCACTCCCTCGTTTTTCTTGTTTGAATTTATTATACTTGTCTAGACAAGTTATGTAAAGGCTTTCATTTAAATTAATACTTTCTTATACATATTCATACAGCATTCAAATACTTAAAGGGGATACGCAGACAAATAAAAAACGACAACCTTATTAAAGATTATCGTTATAAATCAAATGCTATTTTATTGTTCATGACGTTCAACAATTTGAATCAAATTACCGCAAGTATCATCAAATATCGCAAATTTCACATTACCATATTCCATCGGTGCCATTGTGAAACCTACTCCTTGTTCTTTAAGGTTTTGGTATGTAGCTTGTACATCTTCTACGTCTAATAACGCACACGGAATACCTTCTTTTTTCAAGCCTTCTTGATAATTTTTCGCAATTTCATGTTCATTCGGCT
The DNA here is from genome assembly GCF_025561445.1 of Staphylococcus sp. IVB6181. Taxonomy (NCBI): domain Bacteria; kingdom Bacillati; phylum Bacillota; class Bacilli; order Caryophanales; family Staphylococcaceae; genus Staphylococcus; species Staphylococcus sp. IVB6181. The sequence goes on from NZ_CP095096.1 coordinate 2,633,248, forward strand.
CTAACAATAGTTCAGAGCCGTTAGGTTCTTCTTTAGACACAACAGTCAACCAGCGATATTCACCAGCAGGTTCATCAGATTTCTTCTCAAATCCTAATACTTCTGTATAAAACTTTAATGCATGATCTTGATCATCCACAAAAATACTTGTCACTTTTATTTTCATTTCTGTTACCTCCTGATAGGAATAATTAGTTGTTCCTTTAATGGTGCTTAAATAAACCTGTTTGGCTCAGTTTGTGTTTGCTGTCAATATAATTCAACTTTCAGCTGAAATTATCAAATAAAAACTAAAAAGGCAATCACTCAACATGATATGCTCCCCCTATAGTAGACACTAAAAAAACAAAACTATAGGGGGAGCATATCAAAGTTCCGGCAGTGCTTGTTTGTCGTATTTCATAAAACCTTTAAATTCACCCATATCTAAACACTCCTTCTGTTTCGTTAATATACTACTGAGAATGGTCCTTCTACTTCGGATGCTTTACGTTCATCATAAAATGCATTCAAAATTGCTTCGGATTGATTATGCGTTTTGCGTTCTTGCGCTTCGATTTTATGCATCATTAACTTAAAGTCTTTCGGAATAACTTTGACTACTTTTTGAGCAACATTATCAAAGTCCGCTAAGACTGCTTTTGCTTTTTTACTGTCTGTGTATCTTACATGTTCTTCTAACATGTCTTTGATTACTTCGAATTCTTCTGGTTCAGAAATCGTGTCAAAATCAAGTGTTGGAAGTGCGTAATAAGATTTAAAGTGTTCTACATCCTCTGGGAAGATATAAGCAACACCGCCGCTCATACCTTGACCAAAGTTGTCTCCAACATTGCCTAATACAATGACACGTCCGCCGGTCATGTACTCTAATCCGTGGTTGCCGATACCTTCAACGACTGCATGCACACCGCTGTTTCTGATACAGAAACGTTCACCGGCATAACCGTTGATAAATGCTTTACCAGCTGTCGCACCGTAGAAGCACACGTTACCAGCAATAATATTTTCTTCTCGTTCTTCGTTTGGCGCGTTGATGATGATCTTGCCGCCGGATAAACCTTTACCGACATAGTCGTTTGCATCACCTGTATGGTGAATAGTTAATCCTGAAGGTGTAAATGCACCAACGCTTTGGCCTGCATGGCCTGTAGTTTCAACATAGATTGTATCTTCGGGTAAACCTTCCGCTGCATGTGCACGCGTAATCAAACTGCCCGCAGTAACGCCGACATCACGCTGTTCGTTGCACAAATTGTATGTCCCTTTAAATTGAGTGCCTGCTTCAATTGCTGCTTTAGCGTCAGGTATCAGTTCTGTCTGGTCGAAACCTTTTTCCAAGTGATGCAATTGTTCGATTTGTTTAAACTTAGGTCCTTCTTCTTGATGAAGCAGCGGCGCAACATCTAGTGCACGCGCTTTATCATTTTCAATAGAAGCATTTGCTTCTAATAAATCTGTTCGGCCGATTAATTCTTCGACTGAACGCAAACCAAGTTCAGCTAAGACTTCACGTAATTCTTGCGCGATAAAGTGCATAAAGTTCACAACGTGATGTGCACGACCGTTAAAGAGTTTACGCAAATCTTCATTTTGTGTCGCCACGCCGACAGGACATGTATCTTTGTGACACACACGCATCATGACACAGCCTAAAACTACAAGCGGTGCAGTCGCAAAACCAAATTCTTCTGCACCTAATGCACATGCATAGGCAACATCGTGTCCAGTTAATAATTTACCGTCCGTTTCTAAACGAATACGTGAACGTAAATCATTCATCATTAATGTTTGATGCGTTTCTGCTAGACCGATTTCCCAAGGCAGTCCAGCATGTTGGATACTCGTTTTAGGTGAAGCACCTGTACCGCCGTCATAACCGCTGATAACGATTTTATCGGCAAAGGCTTTTGCAACACCTGCTGCGATTGTTCCGACACCGCTTTTAGATACTAATTTTACTGCGATATTCGCTTCTGGATTAGCATTCTTCAAGTCATGTATCAATTGCGCTAAATCTTCAATTGAATAAATGTCGTGGTGAGGCGGCGGCGAAATCAATCCGATACCCGGTGTTGAACCACGCACCTCAGCAATCCATGGATAGACTTTTTTACCTGGCAGCTGTCCGCCTTCCCCCGGTTTAGCGCCTTGTGCTACTTTAATTTGAATTTCAGTAGCGTGTTGCAAGTAATTGCTTGTTACTCCGAAGCGACCAGATGCGACTTGTTTAATCATACTTGTGTAGTCTTCTCCTTTTGAACCTCTGATATAACGTTCAGGGTTTTCTCCGCCTTCACCGCTGTTGCTTTTACCGCCGATCAAGTTCATCGCTTCTGCTAAAGTTTTATGCGCTTCGGCAGAAATAGAACCATAACTCATCGCACCTGTGTTAAAGCGATGTACGATGTCTTCGATAGGTTCAACAGCATCAATACTGATTGGTGTGCGTTTTTTGAATTGCATTAAATGACGGATACGATCTGTACGATGATCGTTCACTGTTTTCGAATATTCTTTAAACATGTCATAGTCGTTTTCACGACACGCATGTTGCAACAACCTAATGGTAGTTGGGTTGAAAGCATGGTATTGACCTTGTTGACGCCATTGGAAAGTACTGCCTGATTCCAAGTGTGCTTCTTTGCGTCCTTGACGTTTCTTGTTTTCTTCATCGATCATTCCAATACTTAAACCAGATAATTTAGATTGTGTACCTGTAAAGTATTTATCGATGACATCATGAGATAAACCAACCGCTTCAAAGATTTGTGCCCCTTGATAACTTTGAACTGTTGAGATACCCATCTTAGACATGACTTTGATAACACCTTCAGCTAATACATCTGTATAAGTTTTGACTTGTACTTCTGCTGGTCCCGGCAATTCGCCTTGTTCCACAAGTGTCGCAATCGTTTCTTGTGCTAAATAAGGTACCACAGCGTTAGCACCGTAACCTAATAGACATGCAACATGATGTACTTCGCGAATTTCTCCGCCTTTAGCAACCAAACTTGTTTCCTGTCTTAAATCTTCTGTGATTAATGCTTGGTGCAAGTAGCTGACTGCTAATAAAATCGGCATTGCATAGCCCGGCTCTGATTTTAAACTGCTGTCATCCAACACTAAAATATCGTAACCTTGCTTAACTGCTTCTACCGCTTTTTCTCTTAACACTTCAAGTGCATCTTCTAAACTGCCGCTGTATACCGTAGATAAATGTTTGGCTCTGAATGGTCCGTTTTCTGCTACTTTTAATTGCGCTTCAGTCAATACTGGATGTTTAAGCTGCAGACGGTTCAAAGCATCTGTATCCGGCAATAACAAGTTGCCTTCTTTACCTAGATAAGATAATTCGCTGGTAACGATTTTTTCACGATAAGCATCGATCGGCGGGTTTGTAACTTGTGCAAAGAGCTGCTTGAAGTAATTGAATAATGATTCTGGTCGTTCATTTAAAACTGCAAGCGGCGCATCATAACCCATCGCACCGATAGGATCTTTTTTACCTGAAACCAGCTCGGCCATGTATTTATAAATTTCTTCGCGTGTGTAACCGAATTGTTTTTGAAGACGTTCGACTGTTTTAACATCCCAGCCCTTTGTTTCAAATGGAACATTTAGATCTAAATTGACTTTATGCGATTCCAACCATTTCTCATACGGTAATTCACTTGCAATTTCAGCTTTGAGCATATGGTTATGCACCACTTCATGCTTATCAAAATCTACAAGCAGCAAACGTCCTGGATTCAATCTGCCTTTGAAAGCAACATCTTCTTCGTCTACATCGATAACACCGACTTCTGAAGAAAAGATAATGTAGTTATCTTTCGTTACAGTATAACGACCTGGACGCAATCCGTTACGGTCTGTTAATGCTCCGATTTTATCGCCGTTGCAAAAGGCAATCATTGTCGGACCATCCCAAGGTTCCATCATATAGCTGTAGTATTCATAAAAAGCACGTACAGCACTTTGGTTAGCCTTACTGTATTGCCATGGTTCCGGCACGAGCAGCATTGCAGCTTTTTCAGGCTCCATTGCTAATGATAAGAACTCAAGTGCATTATCTACAATTGCTGAGTCGCTTCCGTCTACATCTAATACTGCATGCACTTTCGGTCGATCATTTTCATCGAAAATCGTTTCAACCAAACGTTTCTGACGTGCACGCATCCAGTTGACATTGCCTCGAATCGTATTGATTTCTCCGTTATGCATTAATAAACGGTTAGGATGCGCACGTTTCCAGCTTGGGAATGTGTTGGTACTGAATCGAGAGTGGACCAATCCTAATTTCGATTCATAATCAGGGTGGTTCAAATCATTGTATAATCCTTTAATTTGGTCAGAACGCAACCAACCTTTATAAACAATTGTCTTAGGAGATAAACTTGTGAAGTATAATTCCAACCCTTGTTCTTCTCCGTAAAACTCAATTTGCTTACGTGCAAGATACAGACGTTTTGCTGCATCAGCACTGTGGTTTAAATCAATAAATACTTGTTGTATCACCGGCATTGTTTCTGCAACATGCGGTGCAATTGCTGTGACATCGACAGGTACATCACGGTACCCGATTACACGAAGCCCCTCGCTTTCGAAATATGCCTTAAATACTGTTTCATGTCTTGAACCTTTAATTGGTTCATTAGTGAAAAAGAAACCGACAGCATAGCTGCCCTCTTCAGGCAAGTCTAAATCTGTCTGTTGTTTTAAAAACTTAAATGGAATTTCAGTCATAATCCCTGCTCCGTCACCAGTCATTCCATCTGCACCGATTCCCCCGCGGTGATCTAGACGGCGCAGCATTTCCAGCGACTTGATGACAATATCGTGAGAACGTAAATTGTCCATGTTTGCATAAAATCCTATGCCGCAAGCATCATGTTCGTTTCTTGCATCGTACAAACCTTGCTTTTGCTCATTTTCAGCCATGCTTGCTCCTCCTTTAAATATGCGTGTTGTATGAATTTTCAGATTATTATCGATAAGTTATATAATATAGGAGGGCATTCTTCTGTTCAATATAAATATTAGATGATATCATTCTAATAATTAGAACAATAAGTGTGGTGCAGAATAACATGGAATTAAAACAACTGAAATACTTCGTAGAAGTCGCCAAAAGAGAACATTTATCAGAAGCAGCTTTAGAATTGAACATCGCCCAATCCGCAATCAGCCGGCAAATCTCTCAACTAGAAGAAGAATTAAATACAAAACTTTTCAGAAGAGACGGACGCAACATTTACTTAACCGACGCAGGTCAGCGTTTTATGACACAAGCCACTAAAATAATAGAACAGGCAGAACAAACTTTAGAGATGTTTCGCCATGAACAAGAAGCAGAAGCCAAACGGATTAAAATCGGATATGTAGAAAGTTATGTGGCACAGCTTTTGACTTTGCTGATACAAAAGTTCGAAAAAGATCATGCCGCTACACTGCTTCCAATGATGCAAGAAAATGAGACATTGCTGAAATCTATTTTGAATCGTGATTTAGATGTTGCTTTTACAGATTTGACATCACAATTAAAAAAGCATAATGAAATTGAAATCATTCCATTATTTGAAGATAATTATCAACTTTATGTCCCTAAACAAGATCCATTGACCGCTACTGTCAATCCGCCATTAAATCAATTGAATGCTCAACCATTATTTTTAATGTCAGACTTGCCGCAGCACCTGATACATCAACTTGAAGCTTCCGCAAGATGCACCACTTACCGCATTTCGACAGAACGCTTAGCACATTACTTGCTTAAGCATAACCGCGGTTATGTCATTTCACCGCAATATATGAGTTTGTCAGAAGGCGAGCATTGGGTACGGATTAACTTATCGCATACAGAACTTAAACGCACACTATGTGCAATTGTAAGAAAAGATAACCACAAACCAGAACTTACCGATTTAATGAATGAAATTACCACTCTGCTTTCTCATACGTCTGTTTATCATTAAACCGGCAAAACATTGTACAGATCATACACTTTACAAAATCTTCAACAAATAATTTCATAAAGGTACTATCAATAGCTATCCTATTAATATAGTATGTATTTAAATGCTAAAGATTGAGAGGATAAAATATATGCGATTCAAACTAAAAGAAGAAGAAATATTAGAAGCTCTGCGTCTACATTATCCAGAACAAACTTTTGATAAAGGCAGATTATTAGTTGGACAAAATAAACGCAATAACTTGCACGTTTTTTATTTAGGGGAACAAGATTACTTTGCAGTATTAACTGTAGAGTTCACTACTTTCAATTTCATTGAAACATCTCTTTTCCCGAAATCACAAATCAGCGAGATTCGCCTTAAAGACGCGCTGCTTTTCAGAAAAATGTACGTAACATTTGAACTTGACGGCTCTGTAACTAAATACGGTACATCTAAAGCACTTATCAGTGATTTCCAACAAGCCAACTACAATAAATTCATTGATGGCGAAAAAGAAAAAGTAATTTATAAAGACGGCAAGTTTTTATAAATCTAGTTAACAATGAACAAATCAATACTCCCAGTTTAGTCGTCACTCCTAAAGTGAAAACTAAATCGGGAGTATTAATGATTACCATGGATATACCTTACAACTCATATAAGCTGCTCTCGCAATATCCCTATCTTTGATTACTTCATTCTTTTGATTGCTCAACGCTTCTATCATACTTTCAGACGTTAAACCCTTAGTGATTGTATCTAACTTTTCACAAATACTTTTTAAATCAGATGACAAATTATCTAAGTCAATTACATGCCCAGATATGACTAATTTCTCATCATTAATCATATCTTCAATCTCTGACTTTATTTTATGTTTAAGATTTGTAAGAATCTCTTGTTCCTCTATATACTTTTCGTCAATCAATAGATGTGAAACCTCCTAGTGTAACCCAAAATAATCGCCTACTCTATGTTCAACTTCTTTCATTTTAGAGATAGTTTGATGAATTTGTTGAGAATATTCAATAAGGCGCTGTTTCCTTTGACTAATACGATGTTGAACTTCTTCAAAAATATATTTATCATAAAAATCATATTTACCAGATTTGGATATTTCTGCTACATAATTTTCTATATCACCACTGTGAATATATTCATAATTACCATTTGAAACAATATCTATGTATTTTCGTTCAATCTGTTTTGCTCTTCTAACACTATTTTCTATATACGTATGATAGTTTAATAATTCTTTTTCCAAGAAAAATATCTTATTAGCTAATTCTTGTGCAACCAGCTCCAAATTGTCATAATCCATTTTTATAATCAGATGATTACCAATAAACTTAAATGTGTCGAGACCATGGCCATGAAACAAATTACCAAATCGGGGTGAAGCGTAAAGCTCGACTTTTTTACCTATATCTGGTGAGCCAAAATCAACTGAACCTATGGCATCTGAAGTATGAACATAATTCGCAAATTTATTTTTATACTTATCATTGTCAAAATGTTTTTGAATTTCTATAGGTAATAACTTAAAGATATTAGGTGCAGAATAAACACGTACTTTATCAAAATTAAAAATGACCCCCATTAATAAGCTTTGTCCACCACCTAAACTATGACCTGTTCCGTACATCTTTTTAGGTTTGAAAGTTCGACGCACAGATTTCGTCCAAATCATCGCTTCTTCAAATTGGCTCATATTTGAAACATTTCCTTTTAGTTGCTTATTTTTAATCACGGTCTGATTCAAATCAGCATATCTTTTAATATGACTTGTAGGCATTTTCATACTTATGGGCATACCATGGGCTGCTAAAATGGATAAGTCCGCACCAAGATCTGCACCTATATCCTCATAAATACTAGTACCAGCATAAGCCATATAAATCGTATCGTTATCAACCTTACCTTGTTCATCAATTGGAGATACCGCCATTGCTTTAAACCCATTGTTTTTATCTATTCGTTTTACTCTTATCTTCATTGGAATTACTTTATCGCCATCATGTAATTTAACTACGTTTTGTTCGGAATACAATCTATAGACTTTATCTGATAATTCCCAATATGTTTTATCATTTTTACTTAAATCCTTAATACCCATCACTCCCTATTCATCATAGAAAAAAACGAAGACACATGATAATATCTGTACTGCACCCCAAAAGTTGAACCTACAAAATTCAACTTTTGGGGTGTTTAATTATGAATAAAAGTTATAGTTTAGATTTCAAACTTAAAATATTACAAGAATACAAAAGCGGGCAAATTGGTTATGGTTCATTAGCTAAAAAGTACAATATTCATCATTCTTATATCGAAAGATGGATCTATCAGTACGATACCTTCGGTATTCAAGGTCTTACTTTTGGTATGACAAAAAGAAAATATTCAAAAGAAGAAAAATGTGAAATCATAGAATACCGATTGGAACATCATTTATCGTATAAAGAAACTGCGAAAATATTTAATATTCCTAACCCTTCCTTAATTGCTCAATGGCAGAAGAAATTTAATGAGTATGGTATTCTTGGCTTAAAACCAAAACCGAAAGGTCGTGTGTCCAAAGCCATGAAAAATAAGAAGAGTGAATCGTCTAACCAACCATTAAACGAAACTGAAAGAGAAGAACTTGAAAGACTACGTTATGAAAATAAATTGTTGGAAATCCAAATTGAACTCGAAAAAAAGTTACAATCCTTAGCTCGAAAAAATCAAACAAAGAAATAGTTTCAGCTATTATTGAGTTAAGGAAAGAGAAAGATTATCAGCTGAATCATATTCTAAAAGTAGCCAATATAGCTAAAAGCAGCTATCATTATTGGAAAAACAATTTAGGTTTAAAAGAGTATAAGGATGCACCTCTGCTGAAGTTGATTAAAGAAATTATCGAAAAAAATCATGAACGTGTTGGTTATCGTAGAATTACTTTAGAGCTTCATGCAATGGGGATTATAGTTAATCATAAGAAAGTTTTAAGAATAACAAGAGAAAATAAACTTTTATGCACAAAGTTTAACCATAGAAGCAGAAACTATAAATCTTATAAAGGAAGCACTGGAAAAGTCGCTAAAAATATACTAAATCGAAGATTTGTATCAGATAGACCTTATCAAAAATTATTAACAGATATTACTCAATTCAATATTAAGAATACAAATACAAAGCTTTATTTGTCACCTGTTTTAGATGTATTTTCAAAAGAAATCATCGCTTATTCTATTAGTAGGCACCCAAATTTAGAATGTGCTTTGTCATCTTTAAATCAGGCTATTAAAAATATACCTGAATTAAATTATCGAACTACAGTACATTCTGATCAAGGTTGGCACTACCAGCATAAAGCTTGGGTAAAAGCGCTCAAAGACAATCATATATTTCAAAGTATGTCGCGTAAAGGGAACTGTTATGATAATTCTCCAATGGAGAATTTCTTTGGCCTATTAAAACAAGAGATGTTTTATGGAGAAGAATTTAATTCTTATGAAGAGTTGGAATTAGAAATACACAAATATATCAATTACTATAATAACGTAAGAAGAAAAGTAAATTTAAAAGGCAAGACTCCTGTTGAATACAGAAATCTTGCCTTAGGAAAATAGCTTAATCAAAAAGTTCAACTTTTTGGGTTCACTACAATCTTAATTATATAGCGAAACGCATTTTTTTATAATATTATACTTAAAAGGAGTCTTGATGTGAAACATAAAATTTTCCTTATTATTTTTTCCACACTTGGCTTTATATTTCTTATTTTAGGAGGTATCCATCACAAATTGACTGTTGATGAAGACCAAAAATTTTTAATGAACAAGAAAAAAGAATCACTTTGTATCTCAAATACAATACTAAAGTTTTTAAAAATGTCACTTTTACTAAACGCGATATGACCCCCATGGGCAGTTATGTCATTGATGGTTACATGAACAATGATCAAAAGATGAGTTTCACCGCTTTTGCCAGTGCCCCTGACAATTTTCAATTTGTAGGAAGTATGTCCTATACAGACAAATTCGGTGATAACTTAAAAAAAGAGGAAAAGTCTATTGATCAAATCGAACAAGAAATATACGACAAAGAACACCCAAGTACTGGTTTACACTAAAAGAATAATTACAGGAGACTCTTGGTGACACATAAAATTATCCTTATCATTTTTTCCACACTTGGCTTTATATTTCTTATTTTAGGAATTATCCATCACAAATTGACCGTTGATGATGACAAGAAAATTTTGATGAACAAGAAAAGCGAATCACTTTGCATCTCAAATACAATACTAAAGTTTTTAAAAATATTACTTTTACTAAACGTGAAATCGACCCTATGGGCAGTTACGTTATTTGGGGCTACATGAACAATGATAAAAAATGGATTTCACTGCTTTTGCAGGTGCTTCAGACAATTTTCAATTTAACGGAATTATGTCCTATACCGAAGAATTTGAGGCTAACTTAAAAAAGACGAAAAAAACCATGAAGCAAATTGAAAAAGAAATCTACGACAAAGAACACTCGAATCATGAACAACATTAACATAATTTAGAATGTATACTTTATTAGACAACTCATGTAACGTGAATTGTCTTTTTTCTATTATTGGCATTTTCATAGCTTAAGGATTATAATCACGTTGTTAATCTTCTCTTATAATAAAGTGATAGAGGAATAGAAAGGGTGGCTTATATGTCATTCAAAGATAAACTGTCTCAGCGGTTTTCATGGGTACTGATTGGTTTCTTGGTCATATTCATAGCAAGTGTGCTGTTTACTCTTAGCAATGCACGCTTTTATCGTATGCCTATTGGTGAAATCACACAGATTACACACCAAAAGGCCGTACCCGTGACAGATGAACATCATAATGAAGATACAAAACATACTGAACATCTTAAGTTCAAAATATTAAACGGAAAGTTCGAAGGACAGACAGGTACAATTGCACATAAATATTACGCATCACAAGCGGACTCAGAAAAGTTTCATACACACGATAAAGTCCTATTACATATCAATCAATCCCCTAAAGATGCGACTATTATTGAAAAGAAACGCGATACATTAGTAGTCGTTATCACAGGATTATTTGTATTAGTTGTGCTCTGGGTTGGACGCAAAGTCGGTATTCAATCGATTCTTTCTCTTGTATTGAATACTGCGGCAGTCATCGGTGCCATCGCATTGCATAATGCTTTTCAAGGGCTTAGTCTCTTTTGGTTAATGAGTCTTGCGGTGGTAATCTCAACCATCATCACCCTATTACTCGTAACCGGATGGCATTGGCGTACTACTATTACGATTTTCAGCACACTGCTAGGTACTTTCATCTGTGTCGGCATTGCGGAAATTGTCATACGCTCAACTGCAGGTGCCGGTATTAAATATGAAACAATGAGTTTCCTCACCTTACCTCCTAAAGAAGTCTTCATGGCTTCTGTCATTGTCGGAACTTTAGGTGCAGTGATGGATGTCGCCATTACCATTGCGAGCGGTATGTATGAAATCAAACAACGTACCCCTGATATCGATTTGAAACGCTGGGCGCTGGCCGGACGCCATATCGGACAAGACATCATGGGAACTATGACGAACATCTTATTGTTCTCTTATTTAGCAGGCAGCTTGCCGATGATGCTGATATATCTAAGAAATGCGAATACCATTACCTATACAATTTCAATGAACTGGTCATTAGAAATTGCACGTGCTTTAATCGGAGGTATCGGCATTGTCTTAACTATCCCAGCGACTATTGTATTAATGGAATTATGGGTGAAATTGAGAGGTGATCAAGCATGAACGCAGTCTTAATACTCGCACTGATTCTCTTCATCTTGATGCTGATATTCGGCGGTAAAAAAGGCGCTGTATCTTACGGCATGCTGTTTTTAAACTTCGTCCTTGTCTTGCTTGCCTTAGTTGCGGTTGTCTTGAAATTACCGATACCTATTGTAGCAATCGTCTTTTGTATCATCGTCGCAAGCTTGAATTTATTTGGACTCAACGGCAATAACGTTAAAACACAAGCTGCGTTTTATGCAACTTGTATCACTACGCTTGTATTATTAGGCGCTATATATTGTGCTGTTGCATTAGGACACTTACAGGGATTTGCGTCGGAACAACAAGATGAAACCTACGTTTATTCGATGAACATTGGGATTAATATGATTCAATTTATGGTCTTTACCACTTTGCTTGCAGTCATAGCAGCCGTAGTCGATCTGGCAATTACCATCAGTTCTCCGATGTATGAACTTAATACTACCAATCCTGATTTAAATCGATTCGAATTGTTCCAATCAGGCATGCGTATTGGACGAGAAATTTTAGCAACCTCTGCCAATACCATTTACCTTGCCTATTTCGGAGGACAGCTCACCCTGTTCTTTTGGTTCTTTAAATTAGATTATTCATTCGGACATATCATGAACTCTAAAATCTTCACTCAAGAGTTCGTCTCAATTTTATTCGGCGGCATTGCTGTTGCGATGAGTATTCCGATTACAGCTTGGATCACTGCTTGGCTGATTAAAAGACAACATCCGAAAAAGACGGTATCGAAATAAGTTTTAAAATCGTCACACCTTCACAGCAATGTTATAATAATCATGCTCAACACATCTTATGAAGGAGGAACATATACATGGCAAGACAATCTAATTCAAAATTACGTCGTTTTTCTAACGTTTTAAATATTGTCGGTTACGGCATCGAAGCTTATAATGCGTATGCGCACAATTCTAAAAACCGCAACTTATCTCGTATCGGCTTAGTGATCAATGTAACAGGAGGTATCCTTGATTTCTATACAGCATTGCAATCAGGACGCTTCTTCACAAAAATCTTCTCATTCGCAAACTTAGTAACAGTCTTTGCGACATCTTATAAACGCTTTAAAGCTTTAAAATCAAATTAACATACAATAAAGCAAGCTGAACTTCCTTTTTTATAAGAAGTTGCAGCTTGCTTTTTTTAATAATCTGAAATATAGATTGTACAAGACATTACTTTGGATTACTGCTATAATTTGATTTGAATATACATTTATAGTTGCACTGCACTTAAGCCTATCGACATAATTATTTTGCAGCAACATCTAGGAGGAAACAACATGAAAATCCAAATTACTGATAGCGCATTAAAATGGTTTAGAAACGAGTTAGATTTAGAGCCGGGAGATAAAGTGAACTTTTATGTACAAGCTTATGTACATACTGGACTGCATGAACACTTCACAACAGCGTTCAAAATCGAACCTTACGACAAAAACGCAGCGGCTTCTGTTACAGTAGATCGCATCACTTTCTATATCAATGATTCAGATGTATGGTTCTTTAAAGGTCTTGATTTATTGGTGGACTATAATCCGGAAATCGATGAAATTGAATACAAAAATACACAACTTTAATCCAAAAAGATGTATTGGCAGTCACCAGTACCTCTCTTTTATTGCAAAAAAATCCAGAGACCCTATCCGTCTCTGGATTTTAAACATTATTCAATTAATGGATAAAGTTATAGTAACCTACTTGGCTTGCAGGAATTGTACGATAAGTCGTATAACCAGGGTTGCCAGTAAAGTTCATTTCAGATACTAATAAACTTCCGTCGCCATTGACACGTTCTACGAACGCTACGTGGCCAAAAGGTCCAGCATCTGATTGCAAGATTGAACCTACAGTTGCGTAATGGTCTACAGTGTAGCCGTCTGCACGCGCTGCATTATCCCAGTTATAATCATGCCACCAATAAGTACTGATCGGTTTGCCGATTTGAGCACGGCGATTGAATGTATGCCATGTACATTGACCCCAGTCATATAAGTTAGAGTGGTTGAATACCGGAGTATAGTAACCGCCTCTGCTCGTTGAAACTGATGGTGAAGGCGAATTAGTATTCGCTGCAGTTGTACCGACTACTTTTAATTTTTGTCCCGGATAAATAAAGAAGTTATTTAAACCGTTTAACTTCATAATGTTTTGGTAAGTTGTACCGTATTTTGATGCGATTAATGATAATGAATCACCAGGTTGTACCGTATAAACTGAACCGCCTGAAACTTGTGTTCTATTATTAGAAACCGTAGTACTGCTAGAAGCTGTACCGGATACTTTTAAAACTTGTCCTGGATGGATTAAGAATCCGTTTAATCCATTCAAGCGCATAATATTTTGGTATGTCGTACCGTATTTTGATGCGATTAATGATAATGAGTCACCAGGTTTTACTGTATAAGTAGACCCGCCTGATGATGAACCGCTTGAAGTACTTGTACGATTTGTATTCGCAGAACCAGACACTTTTAAGACTTGGTTCGGGAAAATCAAGTTTGAACTTAAATTGTTTAATGATTTAATATTCGCAATGGACGTGTTGTGACGGTGTGCAATAGACCACAAAGAGTCGCCAGCTTGGACTCTATATGTTGAAGCAGCATCTGCAGCTCCAGCAGTAGCAATTGCAGAAACAGCGCCAGTCCCAACAACAGCAGCAATAATTTTCTTTTCCACCTATACACTTAATTATTATACACATCATTTACGTATGACATATTATCATTAGATGACATTTAGGTTACAAAAGATTCAATTCTATTTTTTCTAATATAATGTAAGCGCTTAACTTACTGTCACATCTATAAACAATCCTATTTAAGACACCTTTTATTTATATCATTACTTTTTCCACTACGATTCCAACAAGTTCCCCCGATTACTATCAATCATTGAACCCTATTTTCTCCTTGAATTTCCAATAAACCAAAAAATATATTTATTACGTCGTAAACATTTGTAAAATTAACAAAAATTAAATACATTTTGATACGTTTCACTGGTACTATAGTGTTGTGTGCTTAACACAATCCAATAAAAAGGAGGACACAAATGCATAAGTTACTATTAAGAACTTGCTTCTTAGTCGCAACTTTATTCTTACTGTTCAACATCACAAGTTTTGCGGCAGAAACAGCAGCAACTCCGTCTGACAGTACGGATACGACAGTACAAACAGCTCAAGAACCAAAAGCATCCGCTTCTGACAATGCACCTGTGCAGGAAGCACCTGCTGAAACGACACAACAAACAGCAGACGTACCCGCTTCACCAACTGAAAACACTGTACAAAGTACTACGCAGACCGCACCATCTTCAGACTCAACACCAACAGCTGAAACTGAAGTTGCAAAAGCAAGTCCTGCATCTACTGACACTGCAACACAAACTACTACGCAACCCGCTGATACTGTGAAACCTGAAACAACAACAGCACCAAAATCACAAACTGTTTCGCAACCATCAGCACAAACAACACAAAATGCTGAGCCTGACACTATGACAGCTTCAGCAGCACGCAGCACTGCACAAACAGATCCCAACACTGCGCAGCACGTCAAAATTCTTCATACTAATGATATGCACGGACGTATCTTAGAAGAAGACGGACGCGTCATCGGGATGTCTAAATTAAAGACCATCAAGCAGCAAGAAAATCCGGATTTAATGCTGGATTCCGGGGATGCTTTCCAAGGTTTGCCTATCTCTAACAACACAAAAGGTGCAGATATGGCAGAAGCAATGAACGATGTGGGTTACGATGCTATGGCCGTCGGCAACCATGAGTTCGATTTCGGCTTGGATCAAGCAATCAAATACAAAGATCAATTAAACTTCCCTATTCTTTCGGCGAATACATATAAAGATGGGAAGCCGCTCTTTGACCCTTACACTATCGTCAATAAAAACGGCATTAACTACGGGATTATCGGTGTCACAACACCTGAAACCGGCGTTAAAACACATCCGAATAACATCCAAGGTGTCACTTTTACAGAACCGATTCCTGCCGTACAAAATGTCATGAATCAAATTAAAGACCAAGCAGATATTTTTATCATTCTCTCTCATTTAGGGATTGACGGCTCTACCAAAACAGAATGGCGCGGAGATACATTAGCGAATACGTTAGCGCGCGATCGCCGCTTTAACGACAAAGAAATTATCATCTTAGACGGCCATTCGCACTCAGTCATTGAAAATGGCGAAATCAATCAAAATACATTATTAGCACAAACAGGTACAGCGCTCGCAAACATCGGAAAAGTAGAATTCGATTACGCAGATAACACTGTATCTAACTTAAAAGATTCATTAATTAACGTGAAAGACACAGCGAATGTACAGCCTGATCCAACTTTGCAGCAAAAAATGGATGAAGCAAAAGCGAAATTCGACGCACAAGTGTCTGAAGTAATCATTCCTGATAACCAAGTACAATTCCAAGGTGAACGCGATGATGTTCGCAGACACGAAACTAACTTAGGGAATGCCATTACAGACAGCATGGAAGCTTATGCTCAAGACGGTTTCTCGCACCCTGCAGATTTTGCGGTAACTAACGGCGGCGGTATCCGTGCTTCTATCGATAAAGGCAAAGACGTTACACTTGGCGATGTGATTACTGTATTGCCGTTCGGCAACACAATTTCTCAAATCCAAGTTTCTGGCGAAAACGTTAAGAAAATGTTCGAACACAGCCTAAGTGCACCAGTTGAAAATGGTGAATTAGGCGCAAACGGCGGTTTCTTGCACGCTTCTAAATCTATCCGTGTTTATTACGACATCAATAAAGCACCTGGTGAACGTGTACTTAAAATTGAAGTCTTAAATAAACAAACACAGCAATTCGAACCATTAGATAACGCCCGCACTTACTATGTAACAACAAATGATTTCACAGCTGCCGGCGGCGATGGTTACGACATGTTAGGCGGACCGCGTGAAGAAGGCATCTCATTAGATAAAGTCTTTGCGGACTACCTTGAAACTGCAGATTTATCACAATACGCTACAGATACAGCCAGCCGTATTATCAACGGCCAACCTCCTGTTGCGGATACTGAAACACCTGGCGTTGAAACAGATACACCAGCAGAACAAGACAACAGCCCAGCACCAGGTCAATCTTCTGAACCTGCAGCACAAGGCAATGTACCGGTTGTACCTGAAGATCAACCAGCAGTTGCTCAAACGCAAACACCTGTGGTTAACGGACAAGGCAATCCTGTCAAAGCACCATCCAATGTGATTCCTTTCCCATCAAACAAACCATCAAGTGTGCCTGCAGACCAGCCGGCTGCAGCACAAGCAGCTCAACACACGAACACTGCACATCCTGGCACTGCAGCTGACAAAGTGATGTACCATCCAGCACATAAAGCTGTACATCATAACAATGCAGCTGCGCCGACACACAAAACTGCTCAATCTGATGCAAGTCATCACTTGCCGAACACAGGCACATCACAACTTCCATTCTTACCGATTGGATTAGTACTTTTAGGTTTAGGTACTTATTGTGTAACACGAAAAGCAGATAAAGCAGCGTAAACCCAAATAAAAGCAGCGCAACTTCCTATATTTTCAGGAGGTTGTGCTGCTTTTTCTTCATGTAATATATTATGAAAATGTCGCAATGGTCATCTTCGGTATACCAAAATATGTTTCTAAGAAATCTTGGTAGTTCTCTTTCGTTGTCGTTTGTGCAGACTTGTCACCGTTTGAAAGCAGTGTTAAATGATTATGTGTTAATGTATTGCGTCCGGTTTCTGTCGCTTTTGTGATCAGTAAACCTTGAACAAATATAGAATCCGGGCTGGATTGATTGTAGGCAATCCCATCTTCGAATGCCTCTAACGTTTTCGGTTCATTCAACACACGATAGCTGATTTGCCATGCTTGTTGTGCATCAGACCATTTCTCAATGTCATAATAACCTTCATTCAAGCCATGTACTCTGTAACTGCCTGTCACATCTGACAGACCTTCACTTGGACACGCCATAGGCAAAGCAAATTTCGGCATGTCCCCAAAACCGATATCTGCGACATACGCTTTATCATCAATCGTGACTTTTAAGGACATATGCGAGCCTTCACGTGCCCAGCCGTTCGGACTCATCACGGTTGCGGACATTGCGTCGACTTCAAAGCCTTTATATTCTAAATAATGCTTAAAGAAATAATTCATTTCATAACAAAAGCCGCCGCGCTGTTCATCTACTACTTTTTGCATCATCGCTTCATCTGTCAATGCAAGCGGCCAGCCATTCTGCACGTTGATATTTTCAAACGGCACCTTCAGCATATACTGGCGGATATAGTGATTCAACGCCTCTGCACTAGCTTCACTATATTTTGTGTCATCAATTGCTAGAAAATGTTCCAATTTTGTAAAATCTACCATAATCTATTCCCTTCTCTTTCTTTTTGAGATTGCATTCATACCTTTACAAGGTATAGAATTAAATCAAAATGATTACGATTTATATAAAAAGGAGTCGTGACTTGTGAAATATTTTAACTTCGATGCCTCATTGACATCAAACGAGCGAGCTATGCGCGAAACGCTAATACAACATATTCTAAAGCACCCCACTACACCACCCGCATTTAAACAAAGTTATACAGCGTTGTACGATAAACATATGATTACAGTTCAAAACCAACAAATCACATGTCTCTATCCCTTTGCGACACATGTGACCGAATTTAAAGTACAACTACTTTCACAACCTGATGTATATGCCATGTGCGCGATTGATGCTTTAGGTGTTCATTACTTATTACATCAACCGATTACAATCGAATCACAATGTGCCACAACACATGCGCCTATTATGATTCAGTTAAGCAATCAACAAATCCAACACTCAGAGTATACCAAAGACATTCACGTGTTGTTTAAAAACATCTATCCCCATACTTCTTGTGCTTCGACTTGTTGTCCAAATATGTTGTTCTTTATTAATCGCCAAGCATTAGATGATTATTATCGTACACACATTAACCTTACATTACCTATTGAAGCACATGCCGAATATTTTGCGTTAAGCTTAGATGAAGCCAATCAAGTGGCTCAAGATATTTTTGAAATTCAATCAAATAATTAAATCTCCCTTCAAAACAATTCAATTCTGCCTATTCATTTCCTTTTGGATAAGCTGAAACTACGACGGTTCGCAAATAATGAGGGGCTTTGGATTTTGCAGCTCTTCATGAATTTCACGAACTAATGCATCTTTATGGGGGTTTCGCACGATCTATTTTACTCCAAAGAAAATAGCGTTTTTGACTATTTTCAGCTTGAACTTATAAGCGTTTGCCTTTTGTTTAGCGGCTACAAACACAACGTACCATGTCATTCTACCTTTAAATTCATTATCACTCTACCAAAAAGATGCCTCCCACTTTTTAAATGTGAAAGGCATCTTTGTTTTAATGTTGATTATTTTAATTGATCTAATGCTTGTTTTAAGTCTTCGATTAAATCATCAGTGTCTTCAATACCTACTGATAAACGGATTAAACCATCCGCAATACCTTCTTTTTCACGTACTTCTTTAGGAATAGAAGCATGTGTCATTAATGCTGGAACAGAGATTAAACTTTCTACTGCGCCTAAGCTTTCTGCTAATGTGAAGTATTTTGTGTTTCGAATGACTGCTTTCGCTGATTCGATATCCGGCACTACAAATGATACAACACCAGTGTGGCCTGTTGCTTGACGTGCTTGAATATCATGGTTCGGATGATCTTTTAAGCTTGGGTGATAAACTTTTTCTACTTTAGGGTGGTTCGCAAGCATTTCAGATACAGCAACTGCACTGCGGCTGACTTGTTCCATACGTAAGCCTAATGTTTTAATACCGCGGATAAGCAAGTAGCTGTCTTGCGGTCCTAAAACGCCGCCTGTAGAGTTTTGGATAAAGCCGATACGTTCCGCTAAATCTTCATCATTTGTCGCAACTAAACCGCCGATGACATCACTATGACCGCCGATATATTTAGAAGCAGAGTGTAAAACAATATCTGCACCTAAAGTAAGCGGATTTTGGAAATAAGGTGACATGAATGTATTGTCTACTACTGAGATTAAGTTGTGTTTTTTCGCGATATCCGCTGATGCTTTAATATCTGTAACACGTAATAATGGGTTAGACGGTGTTTCAATGATTAACATTTTTGTTTCTGGTTTGATAGACGCTTCAATATTTTTTGCATCTGTTGTATCAACGAAATCTGCATCGATACCTAAACGGTTGAATACTTTTGTTAAGACACGGAAAGTGCCGCCGTATACATCAGAGTTGACCACAATATGATCGCCTTTGTCT
This sequence comes from Staphylococcus sp. IVB6181, assembly GCF_025561445.1. NCBI lineage: Bacteria > Bacillati > Bacillota > Bacilli > Caryophanales > Staphylococcaceae > Staphylococcus > Staphylococcus sp. IVB6181. The sequence goes on from NZ_CP095096.1 coordinate 2,653,391, forward strand.
AATAACATCACTACTGCAGAAATTGCGGCTACACCTGAACCGAACGCATACCCGAAACGTCCATGTTCTAAATCAGCAATTGTACTTTCTAAAGCAGTACGTGTAGGGTTGCCGCTTCGTGAATACTCATAACCTTCACGCAAGTCTCCGATATCATCTTGCAAATAAGTGCTTGTTTGATAAATCGGTGTTGTTACTGCACCAGTATAGTCATCAGTCGTATGTCCGCCATGGACCATTTGTGTTTTTTTATTCATGATATTAGCTCCTTTTTTAATCGTTTCTGACAACAGTAAAAGACACCTTAAGATAACGTGCTTGATCAACATTATCAGTGCCTCTCACTTGTTGTTTGAACTTCATTTACTTATTGTGTTTTCCCGAATAATTAAAGATGGATTTAGACATGTAGCGATCGCTGCCATCAGGGAAGACGGTCACAATCGTACCTTTGTCTAGGCGTTTTTTGATTTCTAATGCACCTTGCAGCGCCGCTCCCGATGAGCTTCCTACAAGGAGGCCTTCTTGCAATGCCAGCTGTTTTACATTATGAAAAGCAGCTTCATCCGCAATTGTTAAGATTGTTTCCACTAATCCTTTATCCAAGAAGACCGGCCATTTTTCAGAACCGATACCTTCTGTGTCATGCAATTGCTTTTTACCGCCGTTGAGCACTGACCCGACAGGCTCAACAATGACATTTTTCACATTGTGTTCAGCCAGCACTTCTGCAGTACCTGTAAAAGTACCGCCAGAGCCGACGCCGGCCACAAAATAATCAATCTGCGGCACTTCTTTCAAGATTTCTTGCGCAAGTGTGTCGCGATATGCGCCTGGATTATCCTCAGATTCAAATTGGTTCATATAATATGCACCATGTTCTGCCGCATATGCTTTTGCTTCATTTTGCGCACCAATCATACCGCCGTTTTGCGGTGTTCGAATCACTTCAGCTCCCAATGCTTCCATAATCGAAATTTTCTCCGCCGCAAATCCTTGTGGTGCGTAAATCACACATCGCAAACCATAATGATTCGCCGCAATCGCTAATCCAATACCTGTGTTTCCAGCCGAAGCTTCAACAATCGTATCTCCGCGTTGAATTTGTCCTCGTTCTAATGCTTGCTCCACCAAATACTTTCCTAAACGGTCTTTGACACTGCCGCCAGGATTAAATTGTTCCAGTTTCGCATAGATAGTGACGTTCTCATCACTGAACGATTCCAATTTAACGAGAGGCGTATTGCCGATTAAATCATATGCAATCATTGGTTTCCTCCCCGAGATGCGTGTGACGAAAGGCTTAACGTCTTTCTTAATTACGCAACCCAATTATCCCTATCATACTAGTCTGAATTATAACGCAATACAGTAAGGAATGCAATTGAATACTAAGATTAATCAAAACCACCCGTGTGAACAGGTGGTTTGTTCTTCGGCTGAAAGCCTCTGTTACTGACCAGCCCTTAAAAGGGCACTGAAGAATCTGACAACCGTACTACTTTTTCAGCAAGCCCTAAAGGGCTACGGTCATCATTCTTTATTTTCCTACTTTCTCACCAGTAAATGGGTCGATAAATTCTTTCATCGACATCTGATCTGCAAGGATATCCTCTTGTATTTGATTTCGAATATAGTTCTCTATCACTTTTTTATTTCTTCCTACTGTATCAACATAAAAACCTTTACACCAAAATTTTCTGTTCCCATATTTATATTTAAGATTTGCATGTCTATCAAAAATCATTAGACTACTTTTTCCTTTTAAATATCCAACAAAACTTGAAACTGAAATTTTTGGAGGTATACTCACAAGCATATGAATGTGATCTTTACAGGCCTCTGCCTCTATTATTTCTACACCTTTTCGTTCGCATAAAAGTCGAAGTATTTTCCCAATATCCTTTTTCAATTTACCATAAATTATTTGTCTTCTGTATTTAGGGGCGAAAACAATATGATACTTACAATTCCATTTTGTGTGTGCTAAACTATTTATATCATTAGACATACAAAAACTCCTATTCATGATGTAATGTTGGTTGCCAGACCATTTCACATTATACCATTTTTAGGAGTTTTTTTATTACATCGCTAAATCTTTCCTGAACCATACGCACAGCGTATGGTTTTCAAAAGAAAGAAAAAATTCCCGCTGTCTGACAGCGGGAATAGTATAAAATCTTAAATTTAGAAAAATTGAATTACGAATACTAGCAATATCACGACAGGTAAGACAAATTTCACTAAATAATACCATGGCGCAAAGAACTTGAAGCGATCATAACCAAAGACAGATTTCAAATCCTCTTTCGTTAATAACTGCCCGACAAATAAAGTCGTGGCTAATGCGCCTAAAGGCATTAAAATATTTGAAACTAAGAAATCCATATTATCGAAAATTGTACCTGCTAAGAAATGTACACCGCTCAAACTGCTGAAAGATAATGTTGCCGGAATACTGATAATAAACACAAGTATACTGCCGATCACTGCAACTCTGCCGCGTTTGCGATTATCATTCTTCGTAAAGTTCGATACATTCAATTCTAATAATGAAATTGAAGATGTCAGTGCCGCAAATAAGAATAAAATTAAGAAAATCAGATAGAAACCTGGACCAAAGCTCATCTTTTCAAAGACATGCGGCAATACTTTGAATAGCAGACCCGGGCCTTCTTCTGGTTTATAACCGAATGCATTAATCGCAGGGAAAATTGCAAGCCCTGCCAATAATGACACAATAATATTCATAATAACAATTGATAACGCTGATGTTTTAATCGTCATCTCTTTCGGTGCATAACTGGCATATGTAATCATTCCGGTTGTACCTAAAGATAACGCAAAGAAAGATTGTCCCAGCGCGAACAATACACCTTCCATGGACAGCTCTTCCATACGCGGTTCTAAAATGAAACGCACACCTTCCGCTGCACCTTCAAGTGTCAGTGATTTGACCACAATTAAAATCAAGAAGACAAATAACAGCGGCATCATTACTTTAGAAGCTTTCTCTAATCCATGTTCTACCCCTAACATGACAATCAGCATTGTAATTAAAATAAATGCTCCTTGTCCGATAATCGTATAGACTGGATTGCTGATGACTTGATCAAAGTGAATACTGCCTAAACCACCTTGGCCGAAGCCTAGAATCTGCATAGCGACTTGTGCAATATAGATAACAATCCAACCACCGACTACGCTGTAAAATCCGAATAAAACAAATACCGCAATATTACCGCTCCAGCCTATCGCATTCGTCCATTTTTTATTGGAGAGCTTGCCGAAGATTGCAGTTGTGTACGTTCTGCCGAGCTTCCCGATTGTGAATTCCATAATCAGCAGCGGCAAACCGATAAATATTGTAAATATCAAAAACATAATTAAAAACGCACCGCCGCCGTACACACCGGCCATATATGGAAATTTCCACATAGCCCCTAGTCCGATTGCCGAGCCTGCGCTTGCTAAAATAAATCCTGTTGACGTTTTCCATTGAGATTGTTTCGACACGTTCTTCATCCTTTTCTATCTGTTTAGAGTTGCGTTTAACTCATTTACGTTAAAGCGTTAAAGTGTTCATGTGATTAAGTATACTATAACACAATAATAGCAATCCCTCAACCTTATTTTGAAGTGTGAAAACTTGATTTAACCTTGTCATCATAGCGGTTTCAACGATTTTCAAAAGTTCATTTTTTAATTTCAAGTACAGCACAAAAAAGGCTGCTTAGATTTCAAGTTTGAGAAAATATTAATGCTAAGCAGCCATACAATCATATTTGATTTTATAAGTTAAGCAAAGATATCAGACACAAAACAAAAAAAGAGGTTACCTTCTTTTAGGATAACCCCTTGCAGCTCATATTTTATTCATCTATTTGTGATTCATTTAATTCTAATAGTGAATCCAGCATTGAACTTACTTCACCTTCTAATGTTTCGCGGCGGTAACTCAACTCATCGAAGTAGTTGATGAATGTTGTTCTGACGAAGCCGCTTTCGATTACACCGAACATTAATTCTTCAAATGCTGAAAACGAAATGGATACATCGTTCTTTTCATAGAACACTTTAAATAAGGCAATCACTCGCTTATGCAGTGCTGCGACATTGACATATAACTGTTCTTTAAATTCATCAGGCGCTTGTGTAAATTGCATGTACATGCGCAAGTAACTAATGTTTGGTTTGAAAACCACGTCTAAAATAAATTGCTTCAAATTCTCTAATGACGTATGAGAAGCATCTTCTTGCAAATCAAGCATTCTATTAAAATGATTAAATATACGCACCGTACATTCTTCATAGATATTTGCTTTACTTGGGAAGTAGTAGTAAAGACTCGCTTTTTTTATTGAAACGCTTTTCGCGATTTCATCAAGAGTGCAACCATAGTAACCCTTTTTCGCAAACAGCTCAATCGCATTTTTGATAATCTCATTCTTCATTGCGAAATCCCTCCAATCATTTCTCTCTTTCTCATTCTGCGGAAATTTCTTCTTGATGGCAGGCATTTGTATAAAAAGCATTTTGTTGTAACAATTTTCCTCTTACAAGAGGTGACTACCTTGAGGTGTCAACGGGGAACTTATTAGTAAAAATACTCTTGGAGCCATCATAACACATCCAAGCACTCTGATACATTAATAGTCGATTATACTTATATGATTTTACGCTACTTTTCTTAATATGTAAAACGCTTACACGTAAATATTACGATTTATACAAAAATTTAATAATATTATCAATAATTTCTTCTAATTGTGAACTTCTTGTGATCAAATGACCGGCATGTGCATAACTATGCAGTTCCGCTGACACAGCTTGTGTCAGATTCTGAACAATCTTTTTTGCACTTTCATGATAGGATTGATCATCAGCACCGCCGTACGCAACGAATGTCGGTGATGTCACTTTGTTCAATTCATTCATAGTCTGATTCACAAATGCCTCAAAATGCGCTGCACCTTCACGATAAGCAGGAACATAAGCCATTTGTTCTGCTTGTTCTTCCTCTGTACATCCGATGTAATATTGCAGACGTGTACCATAATGGTTCAATCTGCTTAAGACACCCGCTTGAGATTTTGTGTAAGGAACAGACATCGCAATCGTACGTGCAACGTCAAACTGCTGTGCTAACTTCAATGCAAAAATACCGCCTAATGATACGCCTGCTACATTGATATTGGTATAACCTTTCGCATGAAGAAAACCATATGCTGCTTCTGCGTCTTCCCACCAATCTCTGATATCGTATTGAACAAATTCAGATACAGGCAAGCCGTGTCCTCTGTAACAAGGTGCGTAACAAGTATAACCTTTTGCATGCAATGCCTCAGCAAGTGCTTTCACATCTTGTATTGTACCTGTAAAAGAGTGCAATAATAGAACCGCTTCAGATCCGCCTTCTAAAAAGAGTGCTTTTGGTGCTTTAACTTTTAACATTCAACTCACTCCATCTCAGTTGTAATCCTATTATAGAATGATTACACGGACTATTTCCACAAAAGGTTAAGCGTAATTTAATATTTAAATGTATTAATTAAAAAGACTAGAAAACATTGGTGTATTTTCTAGTCTTTGATGCAACTTATTTAAGATGTGACATTGCGCGCTCTTCTTGTTTGATACGTACAAAGAGTATATACGCATACGGCAGCAGTAAAATTGCTGCAGGATAAGCGTGTGTAAATAAGATAACCCCTATCAACTCAGGTATAATATTTAAAAAATAATTTGGGTGCTTGATGTACTTAAATATACCCGTTTTTATTACATTATGCTCTTTAAGAATATATATTTTCAGAGTCCAAATCGGTCCTAGTGTATGAATTACCCAAAATAATACAATATAACTCCCGATTAATAACAAAGTTCCCGCTTGAGCGATCCTATCAAAGGGAGGGTGATAAATAACTGCATAACTAAAACTCAATAAATAGATTAAAATATGTACCCATGCAAGGTACTTAGAATTTCTTGCACCATGTTCTACTGCACCCTGTGCAATTAAAAGCCGCTCGTGTTTCATTGAAATAGATAAATAATACAACCTTACTAAAAAGAATAAACCTAATATTGCGACACTCATTGACAACCTCCATACCTCACTATCAATAATCATAAACAAAGCCTGGACTTCGAATGCTGATCAAAATCCAGGCTTCCTCTACTTATTTCTTAAAAATTTTTCTACAACTTTTTTACTTAAGCTTTCATAGACAACATCTGAGCAATTCATTAAACAAAAAAGAAAAAAGAAAAATAGAAAAGAGAAAAAAGAAAAAACACAATATAAAACATCAAAGAAATAACAAAAAAATAACAAAATGTGTGTCATGCTTAATTTCAGACTACTTAAGCACAAGTTAATTTTAATGTCTCTTGCCCTCTTTTCCAATTAACGCATCATTAACAAATTCTTAACTTTAGTTAATGCTTGCAGTGCATTATTATGTTCGAAAAAGACTCAATTGCTGTATAATCCTTTTAAACCATAACAGGAGGAAATTACATGCCTAAAAAAGTTCTAATCGTCAATACAAGTGTCGACCATTTCGAAAATTTTGATGTTGCTACTGGTTTGTGGCTAGGCGAACTCGTTCATTTTTATGACGTCATGCACCGTAATCATATCCAAATGGATATCGTCAATACTAAAGGAGGCGCAACGCCTATTGATCCAGTCAGTACCTCCAAACTTATGCTGGATAAATTAACCAAGCAATACCAAAACAATCAAGCATTTATGCAATTGTTAGAAACATCACCCTCTATTAAGACAATCAATCCTAAAGATTATGATGCTGTTTATTTCACAGGAGGTCATGGTGTCATGTATGATTTCCCAGGAAATCCTGATATTCAACGTGTGATTTCAAAAGTCAGAGAACAAGGCGGTATTGTCTCAGCAGTTTGCCATGGGATCTGTGCTTTCTTAGATTTCAAAGATACAAATGGCGTTTATTATGTATCCGGCAAAAAACTCACAGGCTTCTCTAATTTCGAAGAAAAGTTGGCTCATCGTAAAAAGTTAGTACCATTTATGTTAGAAGATCAATTATTCGCACAAGGTGCTGATTATACTAAAGCTGCATTACCATTTTGTCCATATACTGTCACAGATTATCATTTAGTCACAGGTCAGAACCCTCAATCTCCTAAACGTGTCGCAAAAAAAGTACTTGCATTATTAAACGCAAAAGACAAAATAAAATAGTTACACAGAGAAAAAGACCTGGTCGCAACCACTTTGGTTGTGCCAGGTCTCTTGTTATTTTGGGGGTTTTGATTGAATTTGTTTTGGAGGTCCTTCAATCACGTGTCTTTAATGCTATCTATTTTAGAGTGATCATGTTTTTTTAGTTGTTGCCGTTAACGACTTTATCTGCGTCGTTTAATGATTGTTCTGTAATGCCGTGTGATTGTGTCCAGTGTGTTGTTACATTTGCGCCTGAACGTTTGAATAAATCAATTAAGCGTTCGCTTTCAGATACAGGTACGATAGGATCATGTGTACCCATTGAAAGGTAAATGTCCATGTGACTTAAGTCTTTAACGTCATCAATTTGTGTCGGGTAAAGTCATGCGAATAATAATGCTTTATCGAATTTAGTGTTGTCGCGCAATAACAAGTTAATCGCAATGTTTGTACCGTTTGAGAATCCGACTAAGATTGCTTTTTCTAAATCAAAGTCATATTCTTCAGCAGCTTCTTTTAAGAAGTCGTATAACTCTGTACCGCGTTCCTCTAAATCTTCCCAGTCATATTGACCTTCGCCGTGGCGTTTGAAGAAACGTGTCATACCGTTTTCATCTACGTTGCCTTTCATACCCAGCATATTATAGTTTTGGTTCAAGCGTAATGCGAGCGGGAATAAATCTGATTCATCGCCGCCAGTACCGTGCAAGAGAATAAATGTCGGTTGATCTTCACCGTTACCTTTTTTGAAAATGTGTTTCATACTTAATGCCATCGTATCTGCCTCCTAGAGTTATTAATTATTGATTTTTACGGCCAGGTTGGTTGTGGCGTGTCGTATCAATATGACGCACTTGTGCTTCGATTGCTTCTCTTTTTGGTTCTAAGAATGGAGGTAATGATAATTTTTCACCTAGTGTTTCATAGTCTTCATCACCCATGAATCCTGGACCATCTGTCGCAATTTCAATTAAGATACCAGGATAGAATTTAGAATAAAGTGATTTGAAGAAGTAACGTTCCACAAATCCAGAGTTGCCGATTTGATATTCATTCAAACGGTCAATCCATTCATCTAATCCTTCTTTGTCAGCGACACGGAATGCTGTGTGGTGAATTGTACCGTAACCTTGCATACCTGGGTTGCCGCCGAGTTTGCGCACAATCACTTGTCCGCCGTTGCCGCCTTTGCCTGTTTCGAATAAGTGATAGTCGCCTTCTTGATCTACTTCTTTATAGCCATAAACTTCTTCGAATACAGCTTTGAATGGGTCAAAACGGCTTACGTTTAATTCGATTGGGCCTAAACCAACAATCGCATATTCTTCAGGTACTGGCGCATTTTTCCATGCGACACCTGGTTCTACACTATCAGCCGCATCTTTTTCATCAGAGATCAATGTGTATTGTTGTCCATCGAAGTCTTCGAATTCAATGATTTTTTTACCGAATCTTTCGCTTGGCGTATCGTGTTTTACATCTAATTCGTCAAAACGTTTGTTCCAGAAATCAATCGCCGCATCTGATGGGACACGAAGTGTAATACGTGCAATTTCATCAGTTCCGTGTGTGCCTTTTGGAATTCCAGGGAAATCAAAGAATGTCACGTCAGTTCCGGCATTCCCTTCATCATCCGCAAAGAATAAATGGTACGTTTGGATATCATCTTGGTTTACAGTTTTTTTCACTAATCTAATGCCTAAAACATCAGTAAAGAAGTCATAAATTTTAACAGCGTCACTTGTAATAGCAGTAACATGGTGCATTCCTTTTAAGTTTTTCATTTAACTTCAGCTCCTCTTCTTTGAATAAGTTCCCCTTTTACTATTTATATTTGTATCATAGTAAAGCGGTTCTTCTTCCGATATACTTATTATACTTCATATAATAATACTACTTCCGAAATAATGCAAGTGTTTATGCTCACAACTCTCATTACCGTAAAAAAACGACTCCAAACTTCTTTGTCTGGAGTCATTTTCTATACATTCACTGCGGATTTTTGCACAAATTGCAATTCATAGATTGTTTCTTCATCAAATTGGTTGAAGCTGTCGATTTTTCCGAATAATTCCAAGTGCTGATATTTACGGCTTAAATTATGCTTAAAGTCGATGTTCACTTTTAAGCTCGCTTCATAGCCGTTTTGTTTAATCGTTTCCTCTAATTCATGGAAAACACCTTCATTAATCGGCACAAGGTAGAATTCTTTACTCGGCAAAATACTGACATACTTTCTTTGCAAGACTTCTTCTTTTCCCATATGCGTAATAGTCACTACAACTTCTTTTGCGGCACCGCCGCCTAAGTTATAAAGTTTTAAAAAGCGATTGCTGTCTTCTCCTGTTGTATTTATATTAAATAACTTCAAATGCCCGTCTTTGCCAGTCTTCAATAAGATTTGATCAAAGCCGATGGCTGGTATGAAGGAAATACGCATTTGATATAACTGTATAGAAACAGATATTAAATAGAAACACGCCATAATAAAGGTTCCGATTGAACCGATGGCTGATAATATATTGACCATAAGTCGCTCCTTTCTTCTGTGTTAAAAAATCGCAACGCATATTCTAACGTATTCAATAACAAGAAAAAAGGCATTTGTTTTATTCTTAAAAACAAATTTAATATTATGGAATATTTACACCAAAAGAAAGACTGAGCAATTATTACTCAGCCCTCCTATCATGATTTAATGTACTTCTATTGCACCTGTATCTGTTTGTAATTGCAGTGTATACGTACCTTTGCCATACTGCTTAGCTTTTAATTCAGGTTGATAGACATCAATGCTGGATGTGTCTTCATCACTGTCATTTTCTAGTTTGGTATTATGCGGTGCTTGGGCATATTTTACAGTGATATCTCCTGTATCTGTGACAGCTTTGATATTTGCATCGCCCTTAATTCCTTTTATTATTGAATCTCCAACATCATTTTCTAATTTCAAATCTTTAAACTCAGTACGGTCTATAAGGATATCTCCTGCATCACTCTTAGTATCGATACGATCGATATGTGATGTTTTCAATGTGAGATCTCCCGTATCTACTTGAGTACGCAGGCTTTCAGATTTTAAGTCTTCTATCGTGATATCCGTTGTATCATTATTAATCACCACTTCATCTAAGAGACGATCAGGAACAGTGATGGTAACTTCGCTGCTTTTATGACCATCAAAGCGGAAATTAATGGTCGGCTGTCGATAGTGTTCTTGTACTTTTAATGTGCCGTTTTCAACTGAACTTGAAATACTGTTTTTACCTTTGATTCCGCCCTCGCCTTTTACATTGAAATGCTGGCCGCGTTTGATTTTAATATCAGAGGCCTGTGTTTTAATATCAAGCTTTTTAATCTCAGCATCTTGGTTCGCATAATCTTTTTCATAATGCATCGGGTGATCTGGTTGTTGTGCAAGTTTCTTACCTTCTACATACGCTGCTATGCCAAAACCAATCGTCATCAGCAATCCTGCACTAAAGATAATAATGAGTGCTTTCTTCATGATTGTGCACTTCCCTTCACTACTTTAATATTCCAGCGCAGATACTTCATAAAGAGGATGAAGCTCCATTTACAAGCAAGATACGTTACTGTAAAGCACATCAATCCTACTCCGAAACAAGTGAAAGCCGTGTAGATATCTAATGGAATGATTTGATCGAAGCCTTCCATGATACCTTTTACGATGAGTAAGAGCGGTGTTGCGAGCAGTGAAATCGTCGCAACTATCAAGCCGAATAAGATGCCGAAAAGCGACGCAAGGATAACTGTTACCACAAAGAAGTTTAAAATACTGAGACCCATTACTGCGAGCACCGCATTGGTCACATTGCCGGCATTACGATCACCTTCAGCTTTTTCCATCGCATTTGCAGCACTCATTTCACGCCCGATTTCTTTTGGGTTCCCAAGTTCACTGGCAATTTCTGCTTCAGTCTTTCCTGCTGCTTTGCCGCTGATGAAATGCGTTTCGTATTCAGCGAGAATATCTTGTCTTTCTTCTGGTGAAACTCTGGTCAAATAACGATTTAGCAACTTTAAATATTCTTCTTTACTCATCTGTCTCACTCTCCTCAATAAATAAATCAACAGCTGCGGTAAATGCTTTCCATTCTTTAAGCAATGCGTCTAAACGTTCTAGACCTTCATCAGTAATACGGTAATACTTTCGTGCCGGGCCTTCAGTGGACGGTTTGAAATAAGTGGTTAAATAGCCTTCTTTAACTAAGCGGCGCATTAAAGGGTAGACTGTACCTTCCGCAATTGTGATACGCGGTGTAATCTTTTGAACAAGCGAATAGCCGTATTGGTCTTCACCTTTAATAATGAGTAAGACTAAAAACTCAAGCGCTCCTTTCTTAAATTGAATGTTCATGGCAATCCTCCATATACATTACTCAGTACTGTGCAATGTTTAGTAGTGGTTCATTTATAATATACCCTTTACTATTAAACTATGCAAGGTAGTGTATTAAAATAATTGTCAACTTCATGACTTTTGTAAAGCGTATGTTGAACGCAAAATAAAAGAGCAGTCCTCGATAATGAGTGCTGCTCTGTATTCAAACTATATATTATATTGTTCAGATACGAAAAAATCAGCCTTTTACCTTTTCGGGCCAAACTTCTTCTGCGATACTTTTAACTAAACGAATCTTTGCCCATTGCTGCGCTTCTGTTAAATTATTGCCTTCTTCAGTAGACGCAAAACCGCATTGTGTACTTAATGCCAAACGTTCTAATGGAATATATTGTGCTGCTTCTTTTATACGGTTTAATACTTCATCTCTATCTTCTAATTCACCGTCTTTTGAAGTGATTAACCCTAAGACCACTTGCTTGTCGCCTGAAACGTATTGCAGCGGTTCAAAGCCGCCTGAACGGTCACTATCATATTCAAGCAAGTATGCATCCACATTTTCTTGGTCGAATAATGGTGTTGCGACTGTATCGTATGCTCCTGACGCAAACCAAGTCGAACGATAGTTGCCTCGGCAGATATGTGTTTGTACTCTTAAATCTTCAGGTAAAAGTGCAATTGCTCGGTTATTAACGTCTGCGAAAAGCTGTTTTAAACGTTCTTTTTCTTTCGGATCGCCATTCTTGCCGTTGATTTCTGTTTGGTCGCCTACTAAACGGCCCCAAGTTGTATCATCAAATTGAATCGTCTTTAATCCAGCATCATGCAGATCTTCGATAACCGTTTGGTACGCTTTCGCAATTGCATCGATCAATGCATCATCATCTTTATAAAATGCACGTGTTTGGTCTAAATTTTCTTTTCTTGTCAGCTCTGAGAATAAACGTGCCGGTGCAGGTACTGTCTGACGTGCTTCAATACCTTCTGGTGTATGTGCTGATAAGAATTTAAAATGTTCCACAAATGGATGGTTTTCACCTGAAATCGGTCCCGATAAACGTGCCGTCTCAATACGAGAAGGGCCCTCAGAGAATGCATAACCGCCTTCGTCTTTAACTTGCTCTACACCATTCAGACCCCAGAAGAAATCCAAATGCCACCAGCTTCTTCTAAACTCTCCATCTGTAATAGATTTCAAACCATTCTCTACTTGTTTCTTAATCAATGTTTTAATTTCTCTATTTTCCACTTCTGTTAATTCATTTTGATCAATGTCGCCTTTTTCAAATGCGGCACGTGCCTCTTTTAACGCCTCTGGTCTTAAGAAACTTCCTACAATATCATAACGTAATAATTCAGTCATTCTGATTTCCCCCTTGTATCTGTTTAAAATAAGTCCTCAAATAATAAAAAGCCCCCATAAAGCCTGATTTAATAAGCTTTACAGGGGCGTAGAATCTGATTCTGCGCGGTACCACCCGGTTTCAAGAAGCACAAATAACATACTTCTCCTCTAAAGTACTATCATACTTTCGCAATGGTAACGTATGCGACCACGTGTTAACCTCACAATTCAGCTAACAGATTCAGAGTCCATTTTCGATATTGTCGAATTGCTTTTTCACACCAACCAAAAGCTCTCTGATAATTCTTCAATATTTACTTTACTCATCATAATCAATTAATATTATTTGAATTAATCCTAGTCTATAATTAAAAGAATATTCTGTCAACTATGAAATTCACATTTAATATTAACATGCATCAATTGCGAATAAATTACTCTTCTTCTAACCACTCTTTAATGACTTCTAATGGAACCATCTGTCTGATTGTTGCCTCAATATCATGAATCTGCGCTTTTCTTCCCATACTGCTAGCCATATTCATCGGCTTATAAGCTTCCCATTGCTCAAGTTCTGCCATTTTCCCTCTGATTTGTTCTTTAGTAGATGTTGTCATTTTATTTACCACCTTTTCTGATTTTGGATAAATAAAATAGCCCTCCTTGCAAGAAGAAGCGCTTCACGTACGTCTTCTTATCTTTCAAGTTTCCTTGTTGGATTTAGCACTTCACCTGACGGTTGTTGCTGGAGCTTCACAGGGCCAAGTCCCTCCACTCACTCTTAATAAGAACTATTTTTTTCACTACTCATCATACCTTATCCAAATATTTTTTCAACTTTTTCGATAAATATATTTAGTATAATTAGAAATTTTAAGATATATTGAACCTTAACACTCATTATGAAAAGGGGATAACACATAAGCAAATAACTAATGAAATGAATAAATGGAATCAGCTTTATAATAAGGGGTAACTTGCTAAGATATATCCTTTAAACTACTCGCCCTTAAAACACTACAGAAACACAGTCATTCTGACTCTCTCCTGCACCTCTTTAAATAATGCAATCAAATAATAAAAGCCCCTATAAAGCCTAATTCAATAAGCTTTACAAGGGGCATAGAATCTGATTTTGTGCGGTACACTTGGTTTCAACATACGTTGCCGTAATGGTAAACAGTATGAATTTTAAACCTCAAATTTTCCTTTCCAATTAAATTCATTAGCAAGCGTTATACCTTGTTGTTCAAATAATGCTGCACTTACACCCTTGCCTTGTTTAAGTTGACCTGAAAATGAACCATCATATATTTCACTCCAACCGCAAGACGGACTTTTTGATTTCAATATGACACCTGTACAACCCTGTTCCTTCAAAATTTCTAAGGCAAATTGTGCGCCTGATTTAAATGACTCAGTCACATCTTCCCCTGTTTTCGTTATCACTTTTGCAGTACCTTGCCATACATCACGTCCATCACCGCCTACAATTTCTGCGGCTTCTCTCGGTGTCAAAAGTCCTCCTAACACCTCAGGACAAATACTAATTGCCTTGCCCTGTTCAACCAATGACTTTAACTCAGTATTAAGTTTGTTCGAACCATCATACCTTACATTATCTCCTATTAAACAAGCACTGATTGCGATCATAGAAAAACTTCCTTCAATTATTTTTGAATATTTACTTTTATTTGTCCTAGAGATTCGTTAGTACTTAGATTTCTTGCTTTAATTAACACTGGACTTTTATCATCCTCTAATTCATAGGGTTCGATTGTCTGTACTGTTGCCCCTTTTTTTATGATATCTGCATTTCTTTGAAGGATATCCTGATAATTTTTGTCCATTACTATGCCGTGATTTAATCTCTTTTGAACATCTTTGGTATCTTGATAAACTTCAAAATCTGCTGACCATTCTGTTAAAGGTCGTACTTCTCTATTAGTAGTATTAGTAACTGAATAATGAATTATAAATAAAGGTTTCTTTTGAAACTCTTCACTACCCATCGGTTTAAATTCTGTTTTCAATACTTTTACTTTGACTCCATTTATTTCTATTTCGTTATTGCTTAATTTATTTATTTTCTTTTTTGTATTTTGACTTGCATTAAGACTTATATTCTTTTCCTCTTCCTTTTTTTCTCCACAAGCTGTGAGTAAAATGACAAAAGCACTAATCAATATTGCTAGTTTTTTCATAGCTGACCTCCAAATTGATATTTCTCATAATTTAATAACAATTATACCTTATTTCCATTTATCTGTATTAATAAAACCCAATCATTCTGCACATATTAAATTCTATACTTACACCAATGCTCCTTTACTATTCATTTTTATTTTCTATGATACACTTCACTTATATGTAATAAAGGGGGAGCTTTATTTATGGGTTATATTTATACTTACAATGACAAAGTGCATCCGTCTTGGATTGATCATAATCAACACTTGCATGATGCACAATATTTCTCGATTTTCAGTGATGCAGTGGTAGGTTTCTTTGCGAAGATGGGCTTTTCTATTGATTATCGTCAAAAACACGATACTACTATTTTCAATTTAGAAGCACATGTAACGTTTTTAAAGGAAATGCTTTTAGATGAGCCGTTTTCAGTCGAGGTTTATGTCTATGATTATGATGAAAAACGTGTTCATTTCTTTTTAAAAATGTTCAATGAAGATCATACACCGACTGCGACATATGAAGTTATCATGATGGCAGTAAACAATAAACTGCGCCGCAGTTCAGTGTTCCCTGATTTTGTGTTTAACAATATCCAATCTTATTACGAGGAACAAGGGGAGTTTGAAACACCAAAACAACTCGGCCATGCGATTGGTATTCCAAGAAAATAATAAAACGACAGCCCTGACACATTTAAGCGTCAGGGCCGTTTCATCTGTATAAGGATTACATAACCTATTAATTAAAAACCATACCGCCATCAATGATTAAAGCTTGACCTGTCATATAATCACTGTCTGGACCTGCTAGATAAGAAACACATGCCGCAACATCAGATGGCTCTGATAAACGTTTTAACGCAATGTGTTGTGCGAATTGTTCCATTCCCCATTCGTATGGTTTACCTGCTTCATCGGCAGTTTTTTGTGCGATATCTTCCATCATTGGTGTTTTAACGATACCTGGGCAATAAGCATTTACTGTAATGCCTTTTTCAGCTAAGTCGCGTGCAGCTGTTTGTGTTACACCGCGTACTGCGAATTTAGTAGAACTGTATAAAGCCAAACCTGGATTGCCGACTTGGCCGGCTTGTGAAGATGCATTAATAATTTTACCGCCATGGCCTAAAGCTTCAAATGCTTCTGTCGCAGCTTGAATACCCCAGAATACACCGCCGACGTTAACATCATAGACTTTGCGGTATAAGTCATAGTCGATTGTATGAATAGGTGTTTGTGGTCCTAAACCTGCGTTATTTACAATCACATTAAAGTCGCCGAAGTAATCTTTAACCGTATTCACCGCATTGAATACTTGGTCACGATCAGAAACATCGACTTTAACTGCAAGTGCTTCATAGCCTGCATCTCTTAAACTTTGTGCTACTTGTTCAGCAGTTGTTTCATTATAATCTGCCACTCCGATTTTAAAGCCATCTTCAGCTAATCGGCGACAAATTGCTTCACCAATCCCTTGTCCTCCACCAGTTACTAATGCGACTTGCCCTTTTACTTTTGTCATGCTGTACATCTCCTTGTTGTTCATATTTGCTTACAGTTTTATTATATCCGTTTTCTGAATATTTACAAAACTATATCCTGCTATGTGCTTTGAATATTAAAATCGTCTTACACGTTAAAATATCCATCTGACAACTGCTTTGCCAGATGGATAAAAATTTAAATGATTTGTTTGTCTTCTAAATATTGAATGATTTGTGCAACTGCATCTTCTACAGAAGTTGTTTCTGTATCCACTACAATTTCCGCATTTTCCGGTGCTTCATACGGTGCATCAATGCCTGTGAAATTCTTGATTTCTCCTGCACGTGCTTTTTTGTACAGTTGTTTCGGGTCGCGTTCTTCGCATGCCGCAACACTTGCTTTAGCGTAGACTTCAATAAATTCGCCATCGTCTAAGATTTCACGTACACGATCGCGGTCTTCACGATAAGGTGAAATGAACGCTGTTAAAGTAATTAAGCCCGCATCCGCTAATAGTTTGCTGACTTCACCGATGCGTCGGATGTTTTCTTTTCGGTCTTCAGGACTGAATCCTAAATTATTGTTCAAACCGTGACGGATATTATCACCATCTAAACGATATGAACGCACACCGCGTTCAAACAACGCTTTTTCGAGCGCAACACTGATTGTTGATTTCCCTGACCCAGAAAGTCCTGTAAACCACAGCACAACACTCTTATGATTGTTTTGTGCTTGGCGTTCTGCCTTCGTTACTTCTGAATCATGCCATGTAATATTTTGCGACTTTGTCATGCTTACGCCTCCTCGTTTTGTTCTCTATGTCTGCGTAATCCGCGAATTAAAACTTCTGCCACCTCTGGACGAGAGAATTCTTCTGGTAATGGTTCGCCGTTACGTAATTTCTCACGTACTTTTGTACCGCTTAAGTGCACATGATATTTCGCATCATGCGGGCAAGTTTTCGCTGTCGCCATATTACCACATTTTGTGCAATAGAACGCATGCTCAAATTTTAGAATATGAATACCCAACTCATGTTGGTATTTTGAAATTAACTCTTGTGCTTCATATGTGCCGTAGTAGTCGCCAACACCTGCATGGTCACGACCTACGATGAAGTGTGTACAACCGTAGTTCAAGCGCACAATTGCATGCAAGATAGCTTCTCTAGGACCTGCATAACGCATCGCTGCTGGATAGATTGCTAAGCGTGCGCGATCTTTAGGGAAGTAGTTTTTCAAGATAACTTGATAGCTTTCCATACGTACATCTGCAGGGATATCATCTGCTTTAGTTTCACCTACTAATGGATTTAATAATAATCCGTCGACTGTTTCTAAAGCTGATTTTTGGATATATTCGTGTGCACGGTGAACAGGGTTGCGTGTTTGGAAACCTACCACTGTTTTCCATCCTAAATCATGGAACATTTGACGAACTTCGATAGGATCTAATTCGAATTCTTCGAATTCGCTGTGATCTGCTCGGTTCACAAGTTGAATCGGACCTGCTAAGTAAACATTGCCTTTTTCATAGACTTTTTTCACACCTGGATGGGCTTCTTCTGTCGTACCGTATACATTTTGTGCTTCTTTTTCTTTGTCATACGTATACTTTTCTTCTAAAGTTAAAACACCATATAACTTTTCATCTTCGCCGTATAATGCGATTTGATCACCGATTTCATATTGTTCTGCTTCTGTTTCGCTTACTGGCAATGTAATCGGAATACTCCATAATGTTCCATCTTCTAAATGTAAATTATCAACAACATTCTTATAGTCCGCTTCTCCCATAAAACCTGTTAAAGGACTGAATCCGCCGATTGCGATTAATTCTAAGTCCGATAAACTCCAAGCATTTAAAGTTAATTTTTTAAATGATGCTGCTGCTTCAATTAAAGCATCTCGTTCTGCACCTTCAAGTTGTCGGTTGATCAATTTACCGCCATGCGGTGTACTCGTATATTCTAAAATTTGTGTTGCTGTTGCCAATTGACTCATCTCCTCTTATTGTTTAACTCTTCCTACTTTATTTGGTTCTTTTTTCTGAAAAAAATTGGGTAATCTGCCTTCTTTGCGCAAAATAACAAACAATAAAACTAACCATGCGGCGATAACACCGATTCTTACCACTCCTGAAACTTCACCAGGAACATGGAATGCTTTCATTAAAGTGTTGCTGTTCGTAAAGATAATCAAACCGCCGACGAAAATACCTAACACATTAACCGGGATAACTTTTACTAACCATGCCGCAAAAGGTGCAGCTGCAACGCCGCCCACACTTAATGCCAATACCAATCCCCAGTTAATAAGGTGTAACGGCAAAAAGATTAAGAAACTGATGGATGCAGCAATCGTTACGAAGAACTCGCTGATTGAAACACTTCCGATGACATGTCTGACGTTAATATCACGACGTGCAAGCAACGCTGATGTATTCACAGGACCCCAGCCGCCTCCGCCGATTGCTGTTAAGAAACCCGCTGTAAACCCAAGCGGGAACATAAATTTATTACTCAACTCTGACCCTTTAGTCAGCTTCTTAACTTGTCTGCGTTTAAAAGCAAATTGCACTAAAATATAAATACCGATTGTAATCAGGAACAAAGCAACGACAGGTTTTACAATACCTGCATGCAAATGGCTGACTACCGCGGCTCCAATGAAAGCCGCCATCGATCCGGGCACCGCTAATTTTAAAATTAAACGTTTGTCTGCGTTTGAAAACGACATGTGAGAGACACCTGATGCTGCTGTTGTCGCAATTTCAGAGAAGTGGATTGTCGCTGATACAATAGCTGGTGCTAAACCAAGCGATAACAAAATCGATGAAGATGTTACGCCGAAGCCCATACCGAGGGAACCATCAACCAATTGTGCAAAAAACCCTACAAGGGCAATAATTAATAGTTTTTTCATTGTCTTTGCTCCTTTCTATCAATAATCAAATACCTTTTTAGGTTTAATCATGATAATTCAAGAGGTTTCCAAATAAAAAGTAAGCTTAACCTCTTGTTGACCTTAATCAATTTTTACAATTTTCAAATTAATTTTATTTAAAAGCAGAGTTTCGTTATTATTCTTATGTGTTTACAAGGAATTAAAGTTAAGAAATTTCACAAAGTATAATACGAATACCCGTGCGGATTTTATTGTTGCGCTGCTGCTTTTTCTGTCATCGTTTGGAACCAGCTGATTTTGTCATGCATCTGCACGACTTCGCCTACTACAATCATCGACGGATTTTTAAAGTCTTTTGCGACTTCTGCGATATTCTCAAGTGTTCCGACTGCAGTTTGCTGAACACCGCTTGTACCTTGATATACCAATGCCGCCGGTGTAGCTTTCGGTCTGCCGTGACGGATTAATAATCGGCTGATCTCAGGCAATCTGCTGACACCCATGTAAATACATAGTGTTTCAGGTCCTAATGCTAAATGTTTCCAGTAATCTTCTTTTAATGTTTTAGCTTTATTGACACCCGTCACAAATGCAACGGATGAACTGTAATCACGATGTGTTACAGGAATACCTGCATACGCAGGTGCTGCAATTCCAGATGTAATACCGGGTACGATTTCAAACGGAATATATTGTTCTGCCAATACTTCCGCTTCTTCCCCGCCTCTGCCGAACAAGAAAGGGTCTCCGCCTTTTAATCTTGCGACAGTATGTCCTTTGTTCGCGAAACTGACAAGCAATGCATTGATTTCTTCTTGCGGAATAGATAAACCGCTTGGGTCTTTCCCGCAATAAACCAACCTTGTATTCGGCTTCGCATATGCTAATAACGCTTTATTAACGAGGCGATCATATAAAATCACAGTTGCGCTTTCTATCGCTTTAACACCCTTGACTGTGATTAAATCCGGATCACCCGGGCCTGCGCCCACTATATATACTTTTCCCATTCGATCACCTCATTTGTTTATAATGATTGCGATTGAAAGTGTGTACGACAAAACGTACAGCACTTTCTCCCGCAAGTTAAATGTCATTATCTGAAGTCGCGTCCATCTGTCACTTTATCTACAATACCTTTTCGTACGACAAAGTCTCCGAAATGTTCGCCTTCTTCACGTTCTTTGCTGAACTGTTCTAAAATCGGACGAAGACTTTCTAAAATTTCTTCTTCTCCAATATTTTCTTTGTATAATTTATTCAATCTTTCACCGATGAAGCTTCCGCCTAAGTAGAAGTTGTATTTGCCAGGTGCTTTACCGATGAAGGCAATCTCAGCTAATGCTGGACGCGCACATCCATTCGGGCAGCCTGTCATACGGATTGTGATTTCTTCTTCGCTTAAACCGAATTCATCTAAGATATCTTCGATTTTGCTGACAAGTGATGGTAAATAACGTTCAGATTCAGCCATTGCCAAACCGCATGTAGGGAATGCTACACATGCCATTGAGTTGCGGCGCAAACCGCTGTAGTTTTTGCCATCTGTTAAGCCGTATTCTTCGATTAATGCATCGATTTTTGGTTTATCTGCTTTATCAACGTTCGCAAATATCAAGTTTTGGTTCGGTGTCATACGGATTTCGCCTTTATGCACTTGAGCGATTTTTTTGATAGCTGTTTTTAATTTGAAGTCTTCAGTATCTTTAATACGTCCGTTTTGGATAAATAACGTATAATGATATTTTCCTGAACCTTCAACCCAGCCTAAGCGGTCGCCGTTGCTGTCGAATTCGAAAGGTTTCGCATCTTCGATTTCCCAGCCTAAACGATTATTAAGCTCTTCGCGAATCCAATCTACACCTTTACGTTCAACAGTGTATTTGAAACGTGCTTGCTGACGATCAGCACGATCGCCGAAGTCGCGTTGAATCGTTAAGATTTTTTCACAAACTTCTGCAGCTTTTTCTTTAGGAATATAACCTAATACTTTACCGACTTGCGGATGCGTTCTTAAGTCGTCATTCTTGCTTCCCATTCCGCCTCCGATAGTCACTGTAAAGCCAGTTAATTCATCGTTTTCAACGATACCGATTAAACCAATATCTTGAGAGTAGACATCGATATCATTAGACGGCGGTAATGCAATACCGATTTTGAATTTACGCGGTAAATACGTTTTACCGTACATCGGTTCATGATCTTCTTTTTTAGAATCGATTACTTTCTCGCCATCTAACCAGATTTCATGGTAAGCCGTTGTTTTCGGTAAAAGGTGATTACTGATTTCTGAAGCATACTCATTAATTTCACCATACAAATCAGATTGATAAGGATTTGGGTTGCACATGACGTTACGGTTAACGTCACCGCAAGCTGCGATAGAATCTAATACTGCCGCATTAATAGCTTGCATAGATTTTTTAAGATTACGTTTGAAAATTCCGTGATATTGCAATGTTTGACGTGTTGTTAGACGGATTTGTTCACCCGCGAAATCATCTGCTAATTTATCTAATTTCAACCATTGTTCTGGTGTTACACGTCCCCCAGGAATACGCACTCGAATCATGAATGCGTAGAGGGGTTCTAATTTTTGTTTGCGTCGTTCTTGGCGCAAGTCACGGTCATCTTGCATATAGCTGCCGTGGAATTTTAATAATTTTGTATCATCATCCGCAATTGCACCTGTAACAGGGTCATTCAAGCCTTCGACAATTGTACCGCGCAAATAGTTGCTTTCGCCTTTATTGCGTTCTAAATCATCTAAGCCTTTATATAAATCATTGTCATTCTTAGCCATAATTTGCCTCCTCAAAAATTAGTAAACGTCACGTTGATAGCGTTTTTCTTTTTTCAATTCTGCTAAGTACTCTTCCGATTCTTCTTCAGTTAAGCCGCCTTCTTTTTCAAGGACATGGATAATTGCTTGATGTACATCTTTAGCCATATGTTTTTCATCGCCGCAGACATAAATCGCTGCACCATTTCTTAACCACTCGTAGAATTCTGAACTTTTTTCATCAATTAAATGTTGAACATAACGTTTTTCTTCTTGATCTCGTGAAAAGGCTAAATCTACTTTTTCTAACACACCGTTCTTCAACCAATCTTGAATTTCAGTTTGGTAAAGGAAGTCTGTATTAAAGTGCTGATTACCGAAGAATAACCATGTATTGCCTGTTAAATCTAATTCTTCACGTTCTTGAAGTACACCGCGGAACGGCGCAACACCTGTACCTGGACCAATCATGATCACTGGTGTGTTTTCATCAAATGGGAATTTGAAGTTAGGGTTTTTCTTCAAGTACACTTTTAATTTGTCGCCTTGTTCAACACGTTCAGCCAACTGCACGCTGCAAACGCCTGAACGGTCGCGATTATGTGATTCATAACGCACTGCACATACTGTGATATGCACTTCATCTTCATTTGCTTTATTACTGCTGGAAATCGAATAGCTTCTCGCTGGGATTTTTCTTAAGAACTGATGTAATTGGTCAGGTTGTAAAGATTCAGTCGGGAAGTCATCTAACAGGTCTAATAAGTCGCGACCATAAATATATTCTTTTACCCATTCGCTGTCTGAAGCTTTATCTAGTAAATCTTCGTTATCAAAGATTTGCGCTGCTGCTTCAATCAGCGGTTTTGTTAATTTTGTAATTTCAAAGTAAGACGTTAAAGCTTCGCCTAAAGGCAATTTGTCGCCTTGTGTATTAATAACAACATCTTTTTCAGCAACCCAATCTTGCATATCGATGAGTTCATCGACTAATTCCGGATCATTTTCCGGCAAGATATTAATAGAATCGCCTGGTGCGTATTCATCACCATAACCTTCTAATGATAATTCAAGGTGACGGATTTCTTTATTAGAACCGCGTCCTGTAAGGTTAATATTTTCTAATACTTCTGCTTCATAAGGATTTGTTCTTGAATAGATAGGTGCTGATACATCTTGTACCGGTGTTTCTTCGGCATCTTGCACGACTTGTTTCACTTCTTGATCGCCAAGTTCGTTAATAATGTTATCAATCCATTCATTCGCAAGCCCTTCGAAATCAATGTCGCAATCGACACGAGGCAAGATACGTTCAGCGCCTAGTTCTTCTAAGCGTGCATCGAAATCTTTACCTGTTTGACAGAAGAATTCGTAAGATTGGTCGCCTAATGCTAAGACTGAGAAGCGTGCACCGTCTAATTTAGGGGCTTTTCGACCATATAAGAACTCATAGAATGAAAGTGCATTGTCCGGCGGATCGCCTTCGCCATGTGTTGAAGTCACTATCAATAAATCTTCAACATTTTTCAATTCTTTTGTTTTATATTGGTCCATCTCACTCAATGTTGCATCAAAGTCATTCTCTTTTAATTTACTTTCAAGCAATTCCGCTACCCATTGAGCGTTACCAGATTCAGAACCGAACAGAATAGTAATTTTTCTTGGTTCTACAACTTGCGGCGCTGCAACTGCACCGCTTTGCTGAACTGCGCCTGCAGCTTGAGGTGCGGGTGCTTCTGCTGTTCCGCCTTGCATGTTCGCTGTTAAGTAACCGCTAAGCCAAAGCTTTTGGTCATTTGATAATGTTGATAACGCTTGATTAATAAGTTGTGCCTGTTCATCGTTGAACGGACTATTTGTTGCTGATAAATTCAAGTGTCTCCCCCCCATATTATGGTTGATATCCTTAGTTTTTTAGTAGGAATTATAATCAAAAAAATATATGTTGCGGAATATGATTATTGTTTTAACAACAAGATTTTAATTCCAATGCGTTTACTAAGGATTCGGTTCAAAAAATTTCAAGTCCTATTATGATTTACGTCCAACATGCAGTCCGCATTCGGTTTTCATGTTGTTTTGCCATCTGCCTTCTCTAGAATCTCCGCCTTCAAAAACAGGTGATGTACAAGGTGCACATCCGATACTCGGATAATTTTGATCATGCAGTGTGTTATAAGGTAAATCATTGGATTTAATGTAATCCCAAACATCATCCCAAGTCCAGTGAATTAAAGGACAAACTTTGATAGATTCAAAACGATCATCTTTATTAATAAAATTCGTATTGCGTCTTGTCGGTGATTGTTCTCTTCTGAGTCCAGATACCCAAGCCGTTTGACCTGTAAGTACTTCTTCAAGCGGTTTGACTTTGCGAATATAGCAGCATTGGTTCGGATCTCTTCGCCAAAGGTTGCCGCCGTATTTTTGTGCTTGTTCATCCACTGTTAAGTCAGGTTTTTTCATTATAATGTTTAAATCAGGATATTTCGCTTTCACGCGGTCGATTAAATCATAAGTTTCTTCAAAATGGAGACCTGTATCTAAAAAGACGATACGAGCGTCTGGTTTTACTTGCGAAATTAAGTTAATCAAGACAATGCCCTCTGCCCCGAAACTGCAAGCATATACAATTTCATCTCCGTAAGTATCATATGCCCATTTCAAAACATGATACGCACCTTTTGTTTCATCAGTAACATCCAATGATTCAAAAGGATCTGAGGCGAAGTTTGTATAAGTAATTTTAGAAGTCAATAAAATACTCTCCCCTCATATTATATAGATGTTGTGCCATACAATTCAAATTGATACGATGTTCGAATTGTCAGAAAATAATTATGTATTGAATCATACCGCTTTCTTTTCTCCCTGTCAACAACATCTATAAATAATTTACAAAATTAATAATACGGACGAAGAAAATCTTATTTTTATCAATTAAGCCTTCCTTTCTCTTTTCTGCTAAATTACTTTAAAGCTTGTCATGAAGAGGGTTATCGTCTTTAAGCTTCACGTTCCAATAAAAAAAGGAGTTGGTATAAAAAACCAGCTCCTTAATCAATTGCTTGTACAAAATCACGATTCGCAGTCATGTAAATACCATCTGCTGTTTTCAATCGCGGTGTGCCTTTTGCAGAAAAAACAATTTTTTCAATCGATTTTGTTGTACCTTTTTTAATTGCGTCACCCGTCTCACTTTTAAAATTGCGGTCTTCATAACCCTTGCAATTTTTAATTACTTTTACAGCTGACGGGCATGTTATGAAATATTGTTCTGAATCAGTTTCATCTGTTGTTGTTACAAAGTTCTTATTCGCAGTAATAATATTGCCGTCTTCTAAGACTAACCGCGGTGTGCCTTTATGCGAATATTGAATATCTGATACTGACACTAGTTCACCGACTTCTATAGAACGCGCTGCTTCGTTTTTAAATTCTGTATCTTGATAGACTTTGAATTTTTTAATCGCATAAACTAGTTTTGGAATTTCAGTGTAATACTTAGCCGTATCAACAGGTTTTGTTTTTGTCTTATCTGCTTTTGTATCTCGAAAGACAAATTCTGTTTTAAAGCTTTGACGATGCATCGGCGGTGCTGTCGCAGCACTCGGCAATGTCATTTGAACCTTGCAAGGCTTATAGCCGTCATAAATCAATTGAATATCGAAGTCATAATCAGTTTCGAGTGCAGTCGATGGCACGAAAAGCTGATTGCCGTTTATTTCAAATGTTGTTTCTGTTACGACAGACTCATCTCTTATTTTGACTAACTGCACTGCATTGACTTGTGTCGCTGGTGCTTTGTAAACGTTGATCACTTCATAGAAAGTATCATCAACACAATGTGTACCCCCGTATACAGCATACATCGGCTCTGCCAACGGCTTGTATGCTTGCACGTTGTCTGGCAAGTCAAAATACACTTGTCCGTTATAAACATAATGCGGTGCACGTGCACCTTCGACTAATGATGAGATAAGTACATTCACTTGTTCAGATGTTCCTTCTAATAAGCAGTAACATACTTTTTCATATTTTTCTTCAGTTAAATAATCTGTAATGTCATGACCTTTTTCTTTTAATACTCCCACAAGTGTTTCGAAAGCTTGATAAAAGTGCGGTTGATGCGCACTGTTTAAAAAGCGGCGGTTGATGAATAAGCGTGATAAATAATCTAATTCAACGATTCTGCTGATGACATGTTTGCGCGCAGTCTCAGGGATGTCTAAATCCAATACTGCTTTTAACACTTTTAAATTCAGATCTGTTTTTTCAAAAACATCTGTCTCAGTCACCAGCGATTGATTGGCATCATATCGATTCACATGATAGACCGTGACATCATTCATCACTGCCTGTTGTGCCAATGCAATGACTTCTGTAAAGAAAAGCTTATCTTCTCCATACTTCATATGCTCAAACTGAATATTGTTGTCAGTTATTACACTTTTCTTAATGATTTTGCCCGGAGGGCCTACGGCACGAAATATTTTATCTATTTCATAAGGAACTAAGTCTTCTGCCTTTTGATAGGATGCAAAACGCGCAATCTTGCTGATTGAACGATCTTTATGTTTCAGAGCTTGTCCGAATGCGATATCTGCGTCATTCGCAATGGCTTGTTCCAATAATTTTGGAAAGCCTTTTGCATCCAGCCAATCATCTGCATCTAAAAATGTAACATAGCTGCCTTCGGCCGCATCTATACCCACATTTCTAGGTTGTGCAGGGCTGCCTGTATTTTCTTCTAATGCAATTACACGCATATAATCGCGCGTAACTTCATATTGCTGCAGTTGCGACAGCGAATCATCTGTTGATGCGTCGTCTATGAAAATCGCCTCTATTTCTGAATGGTTGAGCTCAAGCTCATCAATAGATTGAATACACTGTGCTAAATATAATGTTTTATTATAGACAGGAACGATTATTGATAATTTTTTTGGCAAAACTGTTCCTCCTAGGGTTGTGTCTTTGTATTTGCTATACTTTAACACATTATTTCCTAAAATTCTTTTTTTACACATTTTTATCGAATATATCAATTGATTGTTACTTACTCTATCGTTTCCAATCTTTAGAAATTATCGCTTTGTCTGCGCTGCTATGTTAAGCTCCATAACTGAACGAGTAAATATTACTTAATTATCTTCTAGCCTAATTCAAACAAAAAATTCACATCGCTTTAAAATAAGAAAAAAAGGAGTTTACCTATGCCCCCTTTGCATATACTTTCAGCATCGTGTTTAGTAACCAATGACAAAAATGAAATTTTATTAATTAAAAGTCCGAGACGAGGTTGGGAAATGCCTGGAGGTCAAGTAGAAAACGGCGAAACTATTACAGACGCTGCAATACGTGAAGTTAAAGAAGAAGCCGGCGTCAACGTTGAAATTACGAAATACTGCGGTGCGTTTCAAAATACCAATCATTCCATTGTGAATCATTTATTTTGCGCAGAGTATGTCAGCGGCAGCCTTACGACCAGCGAAGAAAGCTTGGAAGTCGGTTTCTTTTCGTATGAACAAGTCATGCAGCAAGTCACATGGGGTAATTTCAAAACACGTATCAATCTCTGCTTAGACGACACGCAACATCCGTTTATGGTCTCTTTTGAAGAGAAATAAAAATACAGCACCATAGCAAACTAATTTCGCTACGATGCTGTAATATTCAACATTATTTTGTTTTTGATTTTTTAAGGATTTCGGATTCATATCCTAAAACTTCACTGTTTCTGATCGGATAATTTCTAAATAAATAAGCCATCACAAATCCGACAATCAAACAGATGACCGCTGCGATTGCAGCGTACTTCAATACTTCAAGTGCGGGGTTGAACCCAAACATAACGAGTATACCTGGTGTCGGAGCTGCCGTACCCGGTGCATTGTTGATAAGCCCTGAGTAAGCAATGACCATTCCGGCCAACCCTCCGCCGATAAAGTTCGTTACATAAATCGGAACTGGATTCGAAGAAACCAAATCCGCTTTTGATAATGGTTCAATCGCAATTGAGATCACTGATTTTAAATTACCGATTTTCAAGCGGTGCAGCAACGTTGTATTCATGAAACTTGACGCAAAAGCTGTTAATGCTGCAACAGCCATTGGTGCGCCTGTCAGACCTAACATAGCTGTCAGTGCCATTGAGCTTAATGGCGATGTTCCTACTACCGTTACAATACCGCCAAGGATTAATCCCATAAGTAATGGACTTGTATTCATTGCTGCATCAATAATGCCCCCGATTTTCAGCAATGAACCGTCAACCAATGGTGTAAAGCCTACACCTAATAATCGTGCGATCGGAATACAAACAATTACTACAATAATAAAATCCATGCCATTTGTAATTTTCTTTTGAATAAAGCGAATTACAAATGACATTAAATACGCAGCAAATAGTGCAGGAATCAACCCGATTTCCGCAAAAGATACTGCTAATAATGCTGAATTTTGCGCATTGATCTTTCTAGATAATGCAACTAAGAATGCAACAATGACCCCACTCAATGTGCCTGCTAACTTTCCAGTTTCTTTCAAGAATTCAACGTTAAGAATGTCCCCCAACACATAACCTTGAAGTGCTTCTACTAAGAAAGTCGCAATTGCCGCTGTTGCTAAAGCCCCCATGACTGCGCGCCCATCCGGCGCGTAATACGTAAACAAAGTAAAAAAGACTAAAATGAGCAATAATAAGCCCGTACCGATTAATATATCTATTTTCCACAGCCCCTTTATATACTGTATTCATTCAAGCTTATCCCTTTTATCCTATAAACGCAAATTTTGTTTTCTTTATAGTATGAATTTTCAAACAGTTTTAAATCAATACTTAGTTTTAAGTAAAACCTCTGAAATATTTTAAATATTATAGAGTATATGAATACAAATCATGTATTTTTGATGGTGCAATCAGCCAAACTATCACCATTCTGTTTTTGTCATCTCAATCAGAAAGCAGGACTCCCAAAAACTGCTGCTGAGGTAAGTCCTGCGCTATATTGCTTATTATTCTGCTTTAATGAATTTCACACTGTGTGTTTCCCAATCAATTTCATAAGTCGCTGTCATAGCTTCTTTAGCTGTATTCTTTTTGTTATAACCAGACCAGTAAAATGTTTTCCACTTGATTAAATAGTCATCCATATTTCTTTCGTATTTTACTTTAATTCTAGATTTATCTTTATCATCATAATCATGAGAAAAGACGGTCAAAAATTCAGGGTTGAATGAACTTGCGATCAATGACGGCAATTGGTTAGAATCCACAAAGTTCTTCCCTGCATTTGCACGGCTGGTTCTGTTTTTCAAAAACAGCTCATTGCCATATGAACTTTGTATATCATTGTATTTTTCTCTGTTATAAGGTCCATATCCATTCACATTAATATTATAGGCTTCTACACCCCAAGCGATATCTTTTGGAGAAGTGGGTTGTTCTAGGAAGGTACGATAAGCATCTTGCTTATATTTTACGGATTCATTAAATGTATACTTCCCATTCAAATTAGCGTCACCGCCGCCACCCTTCAGATTGAGACCGCCTCCGATATTCAAACCGATTGTCTCTGTCACTTCTCGCGACTCATCACTGTTGCGCGGCGCATAATCAATAATGGCTGTAGAATCTGTTTTCGGCAACGTTACAGATACTTTATATTCGCCCGGCCAGCGTTTTGTACTCGTATATACCGCATAAGGATCTAATATATGTGCACCGCTCGCAATATTACCCGCTGTTTTCAGCACTACTGTTTCTTTATCATAACTTTCATCTTTAATGAAATTAAACTGGAGACTTTGTGTAATATGCTTTTGCGTGTCGCTTGCAGTTGCTGTACGTTTATAAATCATTGAGTCTGATGCCACTTTTTGCTGACCTTCATCTTTTATCACTGCTTGGATATGCCCATCAGCCTTGGCAGTTTGCGTCTGAGACAATATAGAAGCCGTTAACAATGTACTTAATGTTAAAACTTTAAATGCTTGCTTTCCCATCCTATTCACCGTCTTTCTCTAAAGGTGCTTGCCCTATCTGTTCTGATTCTTGGTTAATCATCTTCACTTTTTTCTTTTTCCAATCAATTTCATAGGTTACTTTATAAGTGTTTCCTGAAATATTTTGATGATAAAGGTTCATTTGCGGATACTTATCAAAATTATCGTTGTAATACGCCGCATCAATTTCATCATTCTTACGTGAATATGTCACTGTGATTTGTGTTTTTTCGTTCTCTTTATCGTTCGATAAATAAGTTAAGAAATCTGGATTAAATCCGCTTCTCACCAGCGAAGGCAACGTTGATTTCCCCGCAAAGAATGTCGATGGACGCTTTTCATCACGTTCTTCGCCATCATTATGGAATAAATTCATATCCCCGCGTGCATTCATATGACCGTTATAAAACAAACTGTTCGCAACAACATTCCAACCTACACCTTGATTGCTCGTATTTCCATTTAACAGTGTTCGGTAATTGGTTTGTTTATAGTTGATTGTTTTACTATAGTTTTGACCGCCATTGATATTTCCAGATTGATTGCTGGAAATAGAACCGCCGATGTTATAACCGAATGTCTCGGTCACATTGACGCTTTCAATATTGTTCTTCGGCAGATAATCTAATATCTCTGTTTTCGGATTGTCCTTCACATCGACACGTACACCAAATTCTCCAGGATATCTCATCTGGCTATAGAACAAAAAACTTTTACGATACTTTCCGTATTCTAATTGGGAAGCAATATTCCCTTTGGTACGGACAACTAAAGCATCTTTGTCGTATTTCGGATCATCGATAAAGTCAAAATGAACCAGTTGCGTGAATCCTCCGTCAAAATCACCGCCGACTTGTGTACGTTTAACAATTTTGCCGTCTTTACCGATCTCATCTTGTTTAATATCTGCTGCGAGAGCCTCAGTAGGCATGAATGTACCTAAAATTAAAGCTGATGCTGGAATTAATGTCGCAGCTATTTGTTTCCAATTCATGATGCATCACTCCTCTTTTTCTTTTGTTGTGCCTTTTCGATTTAATTATATCTAAAATTCTCAACTTAAAAATTAATAATAAATTATAATTTGTTAATTATAGTTAATATTTCTTTCACTGAAATGTCACGTTTTCAAAATCCATACATCACATCTTCAACAAATCGAAAATTAAGCCAGCCAGGCATGTCCATAACATGCGAAAATTTAATATTCTTTACATCTTTCATGCACAAACCTTAACATTTCATCAATATAATAGAGCATAACGTGTCAAAAATTATAAGTTGAGCCTATGATGAATAAGGAGAATAATATGTATAATTATGTAAATATTTTTATGGTTGCCTTAAAACTCGGTGTCTTATCCTTTGGGGGTCCGACTGCACATTTAGGCTACTTTTATGATGAATATGTAAAGAAGCGCAAATGGCTGAATGAAAAAGAATACTCTGATTTAGTTGCGTTGTGCCAGTTCTTGCCTGGACCTGCAAGCAGCCAAGTCGGTATAGGTATCGGAACGATCAGAGGCGGTGTCTTAGGGGGTATATTAGCCTTTCTCGGTTTTACAATGCCTTCTGTAATTCTATTAATGCTGTTTTCAGCACTCTTTGTGAATGGCAATGCCCACTTTACATGGATGCAAGGTTTAAAGTTAGTCGCAGTGGCGATTGTTGCACAAGCAATACTCGGTATGGGCAAAAAATTAACCAATACAAAAACAACGATTATGCTGGCGATGTTTGTATTGGCGCTTACATTATTAATCAACAATATTTATATACAAGTTATTGCACTTTTGATAACAGGCATTTACGGTATTGTATTTCTTAAGCCCGCTTCTGTCTCAAAACATGACTCAAAAGTCTTTTATTTACCTAAGAGAGTCAGCGTTATTTCTCTTTCTTTATTTGCTGGCTTGCTGGTTGTGCTGCCTGTCTTGAGTGCAGCTACACAAAACATATGGATAAGAATGTTCGATAGTTTCTACCGTTCTGGTTCTCTTGTATTCGGCGGCGGTCATGTAGTATTGCCTTTATTAGAAAAAGAATTTGTACCGCAAGGTCTCATTTCTTCTAATGATTTCATCACAGGTTATGCGGCTTCTCAAGCAGTCCCAGGACCTTTATTTACCTTTGCATCGTACATCGGTACATCAATCGGCGGTATCGGCGGCGGACTTCTCGCAACCTTCGCAATATTTTTACCTGCCTTTTTACTTTTATTCGGTGTCTTACCATTTTGGGATTGTCTTAAATCGAATATTTATGCAGAAGGGTTTTTAAAGGGCATCAGTGCTGGTGTCGTAGGTATCTTAATCGCCGCATTCTATCAGCCGATTTGGACATCTGCTGTTAAACAACCTTTAGATTTTACATTGGCAAGTATTCTTTTCGTTCTGCTCACCTATTTCAAACTCCCTTCTTGGTCGATTGTTTTAATAGGTATCGTCATAGGATTATTGTTTTATTAACTCCGAATATATGCATTCAATAGCTTTAAATGCGCCTATTTTAGCAAGGGTAACAACATGCTATTTTCATATTAATTAAACCATCGTGAATAGTAAGCCTAGACTTAGCTGACATACTTAAAAGAGCCCGGTAACTACTGCGAATAGTTATCAGGCTCAATGTTTATCATGCACTTCATATTTGTTACTTACATTAACACTTCACTTTTGAGAGTCATCTCTCATTGTTCAATGTCACGATTAAGTGTCTAAAAAACCCTCTAACCATTGCGGCTAAAGGGTTTTCGTTTCATATATTTATAGACTGGTTATTCCCATTCTATAGTGCTTGGCGGCTTAGAAGTCACATCATAGACAACTCTGTTGACATGATCGACTTCGTTTACGATACGACTTGAAATCTTTTGCAAGACTTCCCAGTCAATACGCGCAAAGTCGCTTGTCATACCGTCGATAGACGTTACGGCACGAATACCGATTGTGTAATCGTAAGTACGGTAGTCTCCCATTACACCTACTGAGCGCATACCTGGAAGAACTGTAAAGTATTGCCAGATTTCACGTTCTAATCCTTCTTCACGAATCACTTCTCTTAAGATAGCGTCTGATTCGCGGACAATTTCTAATTTCTCTTCAGTAATTTCACCTAATACACGGATACTAAGTCCTGGACCTGGGAATGGTTGTCTCCAAACTAAATGTTCAGGGATACCTAATTCGATACCTAAAGCACGTACTTCATCTTTGAATAATGTATTGATAGGTTCAATTAATTCAAATTGCATGTCTTCAGGCAATCCGCCTACGTTGTGGTGAGATTTAATTGTTTGTGCTGTTTTTGTACCTGATTCAATAACGTCAGTGTATAGCGTACCTTGTGCAAGGAAGTCTACACCTTTTAATTTAGAAGCTTCATCGTCGAAAACATAAACGAATTCATTACCGATGATTTTACGTTTTTGTTCAGGATCTGAAACACCTTTTAATTTATCCATGAAACGGTCTTTGGCATTCACACGAATGATGTTCATGTTGAAGCCTTCGCCGAATTGTTCCATAACCATGTCGCCTTCGCCTTTACGAAGCAAACCATGGTCTACAAAGATACATGTAAGCTGGTCGCCGATTGCTTTATGCAATAAGACTGCGACTACTGATGAATCTACACCGCCGCTCATTGCACATAAAACTTTGCGGTCGCCTACTTTTTCACGGATTTTTTCAATTTCAACGTCAATGAAGTTTTCCATTGTCCATTCACCTGTACAGTCGCACACACGGCGTACAAAGTTGCGTAAGATGTCGTTGCCGTATTCAGTGTGACGTACTTCTGGGTGGAATTGAACGCCGTAAATACGACGTTCTTTATCTTCGATTGCTGCATAAGGTGTGCTTGGGCTGTCTGCGATTGAAACAAAGCCTTCTGGAATTTCGATCACTTTATCTGAGTGGCTCATCCATACTGTTTGTTCTTCCGGTAAACCAAAGAAGATTTCATCTGATTTTGCATGAATCGTTGCTTTACCGTATTCTCTTTCGTTCGCACGCTCAACTTTACCGCCTAATAATTTAGTCGTTAATTGCATACCGTAGCAAATACCAAGTACGGGTACACCTAAATTGTAAATTTCAGGATCGATTGTGTAAGAACCTTCTTCATAAACTGAGTTAGGTCCGCCAGATAAGATGATACCTTTAGGATTCATCTTTTTAATCTCTTCAATTGAAATTTCATGGTCGTGCAACTCACTGTACACACCCATTTCACGAATACGACGTGTAATGAGTTGGTTGTATTGGCTGCCAAAATCTAATACAAGAATTAACTCTTGTTCTTTCGCCATTTCCATAAATCAGTTTCTCCTTTTATCTTGAGTAGTTTGGTGATTCTTTAGTGATTTGGATATTGTGCGGGTGGCTTTCTGCTAAACCTGCAGGGCCCATACGTGTGAACATTGCTTCTTCACGTAATTCTTTTAAGTTATGAGAACCAGTGTAACCCATACCGCTTCTCACGCCGCCCATCAATTGATAGATGTTGTCTTGTAATAAACCTTTGTAAGCGATACGGCCTTCAATACCTTCCGGCACATATTTTTTAGGTGTTTTATCTTCTTGGAAGTAACGGTCATTTGATCCGCTTTCCATAGCACCTAATGAACCCATACCGCGGTATGTTTTGTATTGTCTGCCTTGGAAGATTTCAGTTTCTCCTGGGCTTTCTTCAGTACCTGCAAGCAAGCTTCCTAACATTACTGCATGTCCGCCAGCTGCTAATGCTTTTACAACATCGCCTGAGTATTTGATTCCGCCGTCAGCAATGATAGCTTTACCATGTTTGCGTGCTTCAGTTGCACAATCGTATACTGCAGTGATTTGAGGTACACCTACACCTGCAACGATACGTGTTGTACAGATAGAACCTGGTCCGATACCTACTTTTACAACATCAGCGCCTGCTTCGAATAATGCTTTTGTAGCTTCTCCTGTCGCAACGTTGCCTGCGATAACAGTTACGTCTGGATAGTTTTTCTTAATGTGTTTTACTTGGTCGATAACACCTTTAGAGTGTCCGTGTGCAGTGTCGATAACTAATGCATCTACACCCGCTTCAACTAATTTTTCTGCACGAATATCTGTATCTTTAGAGATACCGATAGCTGCTGCACATAATAAACGGCCTTGCGCATCTTTTGCTGCGTTTGGATATTCATGAACTTTTTCAATATCTTTGATTGTAATAAGTCCTTCTAATTTTCCGTTTTCTGTTAAT
The DNA here is from genome assembly GCF_025561445.1 of Staphylococcus sp. IVB6181. Taxonomy (NCBI): domain Bacteria; kingdom Bacillati; phylum Bacillota; class Bacilli; order Caryophanales; family Staphylococcaceae; genus Staphylococcus; species Staphylococcus sp. IVB6181. Next base: position 2,688,931 of record NZ_CP095096.1, read on the forward strand.
GGTAATTTTTCGATTTTGTGTTTTTGCAAGATTTTTTCCGCTTCATCTAAAGTAGTGCCGACTGGAGCTGTAATTAAGTCTTCTTTTGTCATGACATCAGAAATTTTAATTGAAAAATCTTCAATAAAACGCAAGTCACGATTTGTGAGAATACCAACGAGGTTACGGTCTTCTTTATTGTCTACGATCGGTACACCAGAGATACGGTATTTACCCATTAAAGCTTCAGCTTCATAAACTTTTTCTTCTGGAGTTAAGTAAAACGGATTAGAGATAACGCCGTTTTCAGAACGTTTAACTTTTTGTACTTCATCAGCTTGATCTTCGATGTTCATATTTTTATGAACCACACCAAGACCGCCTTGTCTTGCCATAGCAATTGCCATTTTTGACTCAGTTACAGTGTCCATACCTGCTGAAATAACTGGAATATTTAACTTGATTCTGTCTGATAATTCAACACTTAAGTCTACTTCCTTAGGTAATACATCAGACTCCGCTGGAACTAAGAGTACATCATCGAACGTCAAAGATTCTTTAGCAAATTTATTTTCCCACATTGAATACAGCCTCCATTATTTGTTTTAATTACATTATTTCACATTTTCTTCGTTTTGTTGATACTTTAAGCCGTTAAAAAAGAAATTAAGTACAATTGCTGAAATTGCACCCAGTACAATTCCATTTTGAGTTAACCAGGCGAATTGTTCGCCCATTGCTTTAAATGCTTGCGGAACAGCACTGATGCCTGTCCCTAATCCGACAGCTACAGCAATAATCAAAAGATTATTCTGATTTTTAAAATCAATACTTCCTAAAATACTTACGCCGTATGCCATTACCATCCCGAACATTGCGATCATCGCACCGCCGAGCACTGGTAAAGGAATGACGTTGGCTAATGCGCCGAGTTTCGGAATACAACCGCAAATCAAAAGAAGTATAACCATTCCATAGATGACATTATTCTTTTTCACGCCTGATAATGAAACCAAACCGACATTTTGCGAATAAGCAGTGTATGGAAAAGCATTAAAGATAGAACCGATGACAATCGCAAGACCTTCCGCAGTGTAACCTTTGCGGTAATCTGTACGCGTCAATCGTCTTCCAGTTATCTTGCTCAGCGCTGTGTAAACACCTGTGGATTCAATCAAGCTGACAAGGGCTACAATAAAGAAGACTAAAATAGCACCGATATCAAAACTGAATCCAGAGAAGCGAAACGGTTTTGGAAATTCAAACCAATGTGCTGTTCCGACTTGTTTAATATCTACTACACCGAATGCGCTGGCTAATAAAGTCCCTGCAATCAACCCGATTAAAATTGCGATAGACTTTAAGAAGCCGTGTGTAAAGCGTTGTAAAATCAAAATGATGACCAGAGTTGAAAACCCTAAGATGATATTCTTCATATCTCCATAGTTTTTAGAACCTTGGCCTCCTGCAACATAGTTCATCGCAACCGGCATTAAATTAATACCGATAATGGTTACGACGCTTCCTGTTACAACAGGTGGAAAGAACTTAACAACATAGGAGAAGACTGGTGCGATTAAGACTACTAAGATTCCTGAAACAAACAAGGAACCATATAAAACGCCTAACCCTTTTGTCTGCCCTATTAATATCATCGGTGCAACTGCCGTAAAGGTACAGCCTAATACGATCGGCAACCCAGTCCCTGTTACTCGGTTCGCTTCTAAAAACGTTGCGACACCACACATGAAGATGTCGACTGTTACCAGATATGCAATCTGTTCAGGTGTAAATTTAAGGCTGGTCCCGACGATAATTGGAACTAGTATAGCACCTGCATACATTGCAAGTAAATGTTGTAGACTCAGAATGAAGTTCTTCATGTTTATGCTTCACCCACTAAAGTCACTTGATTGCCTGCAAGCGATGCAACTTGGCATAAAGAAGAAACGGTCAAACCTGCTTCTTCCAGCTTCTTGCGGCCTTGTTGGAAGCTCTTCTCTACAACAATACCGACACCAACTGTTTGTGCGCCTGCTTGTTGAACCAAACGGTCTAAACCTAGGGAAGCATCTCCGTTAGCTAAGAAGTCATCGATAATCAGTACACGATCATTTTCATCCAAAAACTCTTTCGAAACAATCACACGATTCGTTTTGTTCTTTGTAAATGAATGAATATCTGTTTGATAGAAACCATCTTTCAAGGTACTCGGTTTCGCCTTTTTGGCAAAGAGACAAGGCACACCGAAACGATATGCTGCCATGATTGCAGGAGCAATACCTGATGCTTCAACAGTTAAAATCTTAGTAATCCCTTGATCTTCGAACTGCTTGTAAAATGTTTCGCCAATGTCATACATTAACTTTGCATCGATTTGATGATTCAAGAACCCATCGACTTTCAAAATCTTTTCTCCGATGACCACACCATCTTCTTTAACTTTTTGTTTTAACGCCTCCACGTTAGCAAACCTCCTCAATTTGTGTATAAAAAAAATCCCAAACTGCTAATCGAGTTTCAGGATCTATGAGTGGCACAGGCAATACACATCATCAATATAAAGTTTGCTTTGCTATCAGGAGGTTCATCTTTAACTGCAAGCCAAAAAAACCTATTTGGCCAAAACAGCTATGACTGCATACTTCTAATAATCCGCATCAGCTCAACCCCTTGAAGCCGAATGCTAAAGCAACCATATTCATTGATAATTTGAGAAGCTGAGAGTGTTCTCTGCGTTTCAAAATACAATCGCTCGCTATATGCAGGGATAAAGTACAGGTCCCATCTCCCAATAGTCCTTACCTGTAAATTATGGTGTCTGCACACTTTCAACCGTATTGTTTCGAAAGCACCATTTGTGTTGTATTGTATAAGTGACTCATAGTCATGTCGTTAAGGCGACATGGTAGAAACTTCTAAAGCCTAATTCTCTAGATTATATGAGTTAGGTAAATTATTTAATGATAATATCAGATTTCAAGCGTCTTTTCAATATTCGAAACTCATTTCATCTTATTCTTAAGAAATCCAATAATTTTAATAAAGAAAATGTTATCTTTCTGTTAATGGTTTGAATTTTCTTACATTTTATTTGATGCCCCGCATCACAAATAGTATAATGAACACGGAAACGTTTACAATAAAGAGATAATGGGTATTCTATTTTATATTAATCAGAATTTTCGGAGGGGGAGCTTTAAAATGCCAGAAATTGTTGTACTTTCATCAAAAGATGAACTTTTCGATACTTTAAAACACAAACTTGATGAAGGATTTACAAAAGACGAGATTTCAGTAATCAGCAGAAACAAACTACACATCGACAGCGTAGATAGCACAGATATGAAAGTGCAATCTACAAGCGGAACTTTCAGTGACAGAGTGGCCCGCCTCCTCACAGGGGAAGATGGCGAGGAAGCTGTCTTGCAGCATTATGATTTATCAGAAACTGAACGCCAAATTTTAAAACGCGAACTGCTTGATGGTAAAATTGTTGTACTTGCGGGCAAACATAAGTACAGTCGTAAAGAATTCAAAGAAGAATATGAAGAACATAAAGATAAACACGACAAAGAGTATGAAATTTAATATGTGTATCTGATTCTTTAATCGGCAGCAGTTGCTGCCGTTTTTTTATTCTACAAGCGAAGTACAGCGGTATGCTATAATCAAAAGAAACATGGGAGGGGACGACTTATGGAATTTAAATTAGTAAAACAAACATCTGACCCGTTATACGAAGCTGCTTTAAAAATTTATGACAACTACCAATTCGGCAATGTAAATCAAAAACATCATATATTCAAGCAATCTCTTGAAAATAAGCGCACTCAAAATGATTATGTCTTTTTAGTAGGATTAGATCAGGGTGAGCCTGTCAGTTTAGCCACAGCACACTATGAAGCCACTACTAATGCGGCATTCATTATCTACCTTGTTGCTGTCGATGCACCTGATAGAGCGCGTTATCTAGCTGAAACATTAGAAAAAGTACAAGATGCATTGGACAATCTTGCCAACCGTGTACATGACCGCGATGTGAACTTCTTCATGATGGAAGCCTTACCTGTACCAGATTCTTCAGAGGAAAAAGATGCAGACTTGCTTGTTTCGCGTCATCGTTTCTTAAACGAGCACGGTTTCGAACAACAAAGGGAAATCGACTATGTACGTCCTGCACTAGAAAAAGGCCAGCCGCCGATTGCTTTAAACTTATTCTTGCACACGCGTATTCCATTGACTAAAGACATTTATGCGACAAGTGTCAAATCTTGCTACATTTTAAAATATGTCTTCGCAAACCATCTTTCACGCAAAACTGTATATCCTCTCTTAGAACAAATGGATCTCAGAAAATCCTAAGAACGCTTGAAATCATACGGTAATCAGGTTAAACTAACATAGAGGTTAGACTGACGTTTGTGTGACGTAAGACAAACGTCCGACTTAAAAATCATAAAGTGAAAGGATATAGATCAGATGCTAACAAAAGAATTCGCCCAACGCGTCGAATTAAGTGAAAAACAAGTGCGTAAAATTGTTCAACACTTAGAAGAACGCGGCTACCACTTAAATAAAACCGAATACCGTGGTCGTGAAGCAACTGACTTCCAAGAAGAAGACATCGAGCTATTCAGAGAAATTGCGGACAAGGTTAAAAAGACAAACAGTTATGAACTTGCTTTCGAAGAATTAGAAAAAGAGAATGATTTCTTGCAAATCGTTGTTAAAGATGAAAATAAAGAACAATTACCAAGTGATCAGAATTTCGCAAAATTATTAAGCGACTTACATAACGACATCACTAAAATGCGAGAAGAACGCCAAATGCTCGGCCAAATGATTTCTCAAGTACACCAGCAGCAAAAAGATTTGCAAACACTGCAGCAGCAAATGACAAATAAACTTGATCAACATGAAAAAACATTAAAAGCCATTGAAACTGCACAAAAAGATCAAGCGAAAGCTGTTGAAGATAATACAGCAGCTGTAAAATCCCATACAGATAAAGTATTAGCACAACCAAAACAAGAAACGCCTGCAAAAGCAGAAACACCAAAAGCAGAAGCTGAACAGCCAAAAACAGATCAAACTGCTACTTCAACAACAGTTGACACTAAGAAAGAAGAAAAGCCATCAGTATCACCAACTTCTGAAGCTAAATCAGAAGAGAAAACTGCTGGTCAAACATCAGAAACACCGATTTCTGATTATAAAGGTGCAGCCGTTTCAGCTTCATCTGATGACAATAAAACATCAACGAAAAGCACAACTGCTGAAACTAAATCAGACAGTACTTCTGCTGCTTCAGACAACCAATCAGCTGCGACTGAAAACAAAGTATCTGATTCAGAAATGCAAAGCACACCTAACACAACTACATCTGAACCGGAAACACCGATTGATGCTATGCATAATCAACATGAGCCTTCAGTACCGCCGCATAAAAAAGAAGAGAAAAAAGGGTTCTTCGCACGTCTATTCGGAATGTAATTTCGAGAGATGCAAAACTCCAACCCGACCGTACGGGTTGGAGTTTTTTATTATATTCCCCTGCTATAACAGGCTCTGCGAAAAACCGCCATTGACCCTACCTTATATATGAGATATATTTACTATGTATTTAGGGGGACTTTACAAATTTTACATTGTTCCATGCATTTATGGTTGATACGTGTCTGCTAATATTCTATCTATTATCCAGAACCTCGTATTTATAACAGCCATTTGAATCTTTGTACAATCTTATTCATTCCGGATACAGATAAATTAAAGGAAAGGGAGTTTGATTCAATTGGGTTTCACAGTTCTTAACATCGTCATATTCGTCTTGCTGCTTGCTGGACTTTTCATGATGGCCAAGAAACACGTCGCTTTCTCTAAACGTGTATTTACTGCACTCGGCATCGGTATTGTACTTGGCGCTATTATGCACCTGGTCTATGGTGCTGATTCAAAAATCACAACAACTACTACAGATTGGCTGGGCATTGTAGGAAACGGCTACATTTCCTTGCTTCAAATGATTGTAATGCCGCTGATCTTTATTTCGATTGTCGCAGCATTCACTAAAATTCAACTTGGTGAAAAATTCGCGAAAATCGGTTTTTATATTTTCATATTCCTTATCGGTACTGTTGCGGTTGCGGCAACAATCGGTATTATTTCAGCTTTAGTCTTCGGTTTAGATGCTTCATCTATCGACTTGGGCAACGCGGAACATTCAAGAGGTACTGAAATTGCACAAAAAGCTAAAGATATGACAGCAAGTACTTTGCCGCAGCAAATTTTAGAACTCTTACCGTCTAATCCGTTCTTAGATTTCACAGGTCAACGTACTACATCTACAATAGCGGTCGTTATCTTTGCGACATTTATTGGTTTCGCTTATTTACGTGTAGCACGCAAACAGCCAGATAATGGTCATATTGTGAAACGCGGAATCGAAGCTGTCTACGCAGTAGTTATGTCTGTCGTAACTTTCGTGTTGCGTTTAACACCTTATGGTATTTTAGCTATTATGGCGAACACCATCGCAACCAGCGACTTCGGTGCTTTATGGACATTAGGAAAATTTGTCCTCGCTTCATATGCGGCACTGATTACTATGTTTATCATCCACCTCATTATTGTCGGCGGTTTAGGTCTTAATCCTTGGCGCTACGTACGAAAAGTTGCTGAGGTGCTGATCTTCGCATTCACAGCACGTTCAAGTGCAGGGGCATTGCCGTTGAACGTCCAAACACAAAAATCACGTCTGGGTGTACCTGAAGGTATTGCCAACTTATCCGCTTCCTTCGGTCTATCTATCGGCCAAAACGGATGTGCAGGTATCTATCCTGCAATGCTTGCTGTAATGGTTGCACCTGTAGCAAATGTGGAAATCAACTTCCAATTCATCATTACAGTAATTGCAGTTGTCGTGATTTGTTCATTCGGTGTTGCTGGTGTCGGCGGCGGTGCGACATTCGCAGCCATCTTAGTACTTTCTACATTGAACTTGCCGGTAGCACTCGCAGGTGTCTTAATTTCAGTAGAACCGCTTATCGATATGGGCCGTACTGCATTAAACGTTAATGATTCAATGCTTGCAGGTGTCGGCAGTGCTAAGCTCACAGGCAACCTTGATAAAGAACGCTTCAAATCAAATGATTATGGTGATTTAAGTACAGATTATTAATCTTAAAATTAAAAAGCAGTGCTATAGCATCAATAAAGCAGGCAGGACAAAGTTTAATCGTCCTGCCTGCTTTTATTGATTCACGCACTTATATGTTGGTACATGTTCGCTGTTAACGGTCGATCTTATTTTTGAACAAAACCAGAATCATGCAGCTCGTCTAACATATCTGTACGTTGTTTCATTTCTAAGAAATTCGCAACTTGCTGAGACCAAGTTTCTGTACGTTTGCCGTCTGTACGTTTTGAGTAATAATCGCTAACGACTTGGTCATATTCTTTTAATGCATCTACTTTTGATGATTTATCTTGATTGTATTGATTTTCATGGAACACTGCTTCAAATGGCAAACGCGGTTTAGGAGAACCTTGTTCATTATCTGCAGGTACACCGACTGCCATACCGAATAATGGGAAAGTATATTTAGGCAAGTTCAATAATTCTTTCACACGTGCAACGTTATTGCGCAGAGAACCTAAATACACAATACCTAAGTCTAAACTTTCAGCCACAACTGCCATATTTTGTGCGAGCAATGCAACGTCAATTGTACCTACTAATAAGCCTTCTGCAGACTCGAAAGAACTTTGCATATCGCCTTGAACTTGTTCATTGATTAAATCATGGCGATGATAATCCATCACAAAGACAAACAAGTAGCCGTTCTCTTCCACATAGGCTTGACCTGATATTTCTCGCAATGCCTTTTTGATTTTTGGATCAGTCACACCGATAATCGAATATGTTTGCAAGTAACTGGATGTTGAAGCGCTTTGTCCCGCTTGTACAAGCTGCTTCACAGTTGCTTCGCTTAAAGGTTCTTGTTTAAATCGTCTGACTGAATGGTGTTTTTTCATTAATTGTTCAATTACATCTGACATAGATTTTACGCCCCTATCTTTCCAAATGATTTTAACACTCCTATTTTACCCTTTTTTCATGAGGCTTAAAAAGTTAATGCTTTGAAACTTAATCCGAATAAAGTTATCCTAATACTATAAATATTCTGACTAAAGGGAGAGATAACTATGACACAACATAAAAAAGAGATTGTTAACACATTATTCAAAGCACAAAAAAATCATGAACCCGTCAACTTCATATCAGAAGAATATGAAGTCAGCGAACCCGTGGCTTATCAAATCCAAGATGAATTAATCGAAGCACTCAAACAAGCCGACAACAGTGAAGTCGCAGGTTATAAAGTAAGTATGACTAGCGAAGATACGCAAGCTTATGCGAATACCAACGAACCTGCTTACGGTACGATTTTATCGAATAAAGTTGTAAAATCCGGAGACACTGTACAGCTTTCTAAATTGTTTGCCCCTTTAATCGAACCTGAATTGGTATTTGTATTAACTGAAGATATCAGCCCAGATGCTTCTGACGAAACAATTTTAAACAGTGTTAAAGTTGCACCGGGCATCGAAATCCCAGACGCACGTTATAAAGATTGGTTCCCTAACTTTACTTTAGGTGATTTGATCTCCGATAACACAGCTTCAGGCTTAGTCGCATTAGGCGAAGCAAAAGCGCCTGTTTCATACAATGATTTCGAAAATATCACTTTAAAATTATCAAAAGATAATGAAGAAATTGCGACAGGTATTTCTTCAGATGTATTAGGCAACCCTATTGAAGCCTTGAAGTGGTTAATCAATAAATTGAATACACAAGGCAAACAGCTTTACAAAGGTCAAATTGTGTCATCTGGTACGTTTGTACCGCCTGTACCTGCAAAAGCCGGCACTTATAAAGCTGAATACAGCTACCCTGGTTCAATCGAAGTCACATTTGAATAATCCATGACAACTTCCATTTACTCGTTTGGAAAGTTGAAAAGGGGTATATGTGTATTGTAGGTTCTCACAATAATTAATAATGTATGGGTTTCATTGAGAAAATTTGATTCTAATTGATATTGAGCAATAATTATTAATTTCCTGTAAACTTGTTGGCTTTACATGAGTTTTAAAAGCCGTTAGAATGTCCAATATGCTCGTTTTCAAAGCATTTTAACAGTCATTGTACGGTAGAAACCGCTTGTATTGACTATTTCTGACGATAATGTGATAATAGTAATCAAGGAGATTAGAATTATTATAAATAAGTAATTAGGATAATTTAGATATCCTGGTTATGTATTCTGATCAAACAAACTTTATAATTTCTAGGAGGATGTATTTTATGTCATTAATTAACAAAGAAACTTTACCATTCACAGCAGATGCTTATGATCCTAAAAAAGACGAATTCATCGAAGTTTCAGAAGAAACTTTACAAGGTTCATGGAACGTAATCGTATTCTATCCAGCTGACTTCTCATTCGTTTGTCCAACTGAATTAGAAGACGTTCAAAACCAATATGATGAATTACAAAAATTAGGCGTAAATGTTTACTCAGTTTCTACTGATACTCATTTCGTACACAAAGCTTGGCATGATCATTCAGATGCTATCAGCAAATTACAATACACTATGATTGGTGACCCATCACAAACAATCACTCGCAACTTTGACGTATTAGACGAAGAAAAAGGCTTAGCTCAACGCGGTACTTTCATCGTTGACCCAGATGGCGTAGTACAAGCTGCAGAAATTAACGCTGACGGTATCGGCCGTGACGCAAGCGCTTTAGTACACAAAATCAAAGCTGCTCAATACGTTCGTAAACATCCAGGCGAAGTTTGCCCTGCTAAATGGGAAGAAGGCGGCGAAACTTTACAACCTGGTCTTGACTTAGTAGGTAAAATTTAAGGAGGCATTCACATAAATGCTGAATAAAGAGTTAAAATCACAATTATCCCAACTTCTTGAGTTAATGGAAGGCGACGTGGTTTTAACAGCGAGTTATGATGACAGCGACAAATCTAAAGAGTTGAAAGAACTACTAGATGAAATTGCTGATATGTCATCGCATATCACTGTTAAAGAGGACACACTTCAACGTACACCAAGTTTTAGTGTGGACCGTCCTGATGCGCACACAGGCGTTGTATTCGCCGGTGTGCCATTAGGTCATGAATTCAACTCACTCGTACTGGCTTTATTACAAGTCAGCGGACGCCCTCCGAAAGAAGAGCAAAGCGTTATCGATCAAATCAAAGCGCTTGATCGTCCACTTCATTTCGAGACATTTATCAGCTTGAGCTGTCATAAATGTCCAGATGTGGTACAAGCGTTAAACTTAATGAGTATTTTAAATCCGAATATCACTCATACAATGATTGATGGTGCTATATTCAGAGAAGAATCTGAAGATATTATGGCAGTACCTGCTGTATTCTTAAACGGCGAAGAATTCGGCAATGGCCGCTTAAGCATTTCTGACATTTTAGGTATGTTGGGAAGCAAAGCAGATCCAGCTGAATTCAATGATAAAGAGCCTTTCGATGTTTTAGTTATCGGCGGCGGCCCAGCAAGCGGTTCAGCAGCAATTTATGCTGCGCGTAAAGGTTTGCGTACAGGTATTGTAGCTGACCGTATCGGTGGTCAAGTCAATGAAACTGCAGGTATCGAAAACTTTATCACTGTTAAAGAAACAACAGGTCCGGAATTTTCAGCTGCCTTAGAACAACATGTCGAAGCGTATGACATTGATGTCATGGACGGCATGCGTGCTTCTAATATCGAAAAAACAGATGACGGTATCGTTGTAACATTAGACAACGATGCAAAATTAACTAGTAAAACAGTAGTTATTTCTACAGGTGCACGTTTCCGCAACCTTAACATTCCAGGTGAAGACGAATTGCGCAACAAAGGTGTTGCGTACTGCCCTCACTGTGACGGACCTTTATTCAAAGGCAAAGATGTAGCAGTTGTCGGCGGCGGCAACTCTGGTGCGGAAGCAGCGATTGACTTAGCAGGTATCGTCAATCATGTAACACTTGTTGAATATAAAGACTTTTTACGTGCAGACGAAATCTTGCAAGAACGTTTACGCGAATTGCCGAACGTTGAGATTTTGAAAAATGCACAGTCTTCAGAGATTCTTGGCGACAGCCATGTTACAGGACTCAAATATGAAGACAATAAAACTGGCGAAACACATCAAATCGATGTTGAAGGTGTATTCGTTCAAATTGGTTTATTACCAAACACAGAATGGTTGCAAGGTGCAGTCGAAACGAATAAACAAGGTGAAATCTTGATCGACCGCAACCACGCAACAAGCATGCTGGGTGTGTTCGCGGCAGGCGATGTTACTGATGAACATTACAAACAAATCATCATCGCAATGGGTGCAGGTGCCAGCGCAGCACTCAGCGCATTTGATTATATTATCCGAAACTAATCTCTCCCTATCATTTTGATTAGTACGGATACAAATAGACAGGCGAAGGTAAATTTCTGCGACAATATTACCTTTGCTTGTCTTTTTTTATACATATTCATGATACAATTAATGAAGTACACTATTATATAGCTTAATCATCAGCTTGGCGAATTACTCTAACCGCTTAGACACCCTCCTCTTTTGTATCTGCCAAGCCTTCCGTTCCACCATCAAATCAAGAACTGTCAAAGGAAATATGCAATGAAAGCCGGCTGTTTCACCAAACTTCAACGGCGTGCTTTAAAATGCCTCTTTTTTTCAGCAACCTTTAAATTTCCTCAGCTTGTTTTTGAATTTTAAATTCCAGAACTATCATCAATCATGGCCGAATTCTGTTTATATACCTGCAGTTTATCGTGTTCCATCTATTTTCTGGTCAAACGTTCATTCCAAAGTAGGATGGCAATACTTGGGCGGTCAGCTATAATCATTATTAATAAAAAAAGAAAGCTAGGTTTTAACTATGAGTCTCCTATACACTAGACATATCGGTTTAACACTTACCATCTTAATCGCTTTAATGCTGCTCGTTAAGACGGACTTCATACTCTTAATAGACGAACCCATATACAGCTTCGTCAGACTCTTGCATCACATACCTTTTATGGATCGTTTCTTATTTGCCTACTCTGACATATTTCAGCCTTGGTATTTAGTAGGTTTTATGGCGGTCATTCTTATCCTTCTCTTTTTCAAAAATAAGAAACTGATGCTGACGACAACTGTTTGGGCTGCTGCTACACTGCTGCTGGGTATTGCATTAAAATACTTTATTCACAGAGAAAGACCCGTAGAATATATTTCCGGGTTCAGCTTTCCAAGCTTGCACACACTTACGATATTTGTCGCTGCAGCAGTCTTCTTAACATTCTGCCGCAAACGCATATGGCATTACATTGCTTATGTCATGATTGCGCTGATGATGATTTCTCGTATTTATGTACACGCCCATTACTTCTCAGATACAGTCGGTGCAATTGTCTTCGGTTCTTTAATGCTGCAAGTCGCGCAGCATTTCATCATTAAATACCGTCTGAATGTGCCATTTACTTCGCGCTTAAAATCACCTTGGCAACGAGATACTTAACGCAAGTCAACAGATTCGCTATAATAAAGATAATCATGCAGATAATTAAAGGAGAAGAATCGTGAATAAATTAAAGCAGCTACTCATCATCGCTTTCACACTCGTACTTGCAGTTGCATTGACTGCTTGCGGTCAAAAAGATGAAAAACAAGAGCATCACGTTAAGTACGCGCCAAAAAATGCAACGCCGATTAATAAAATAGAAATCTTCAAATCCTCTGATAAAGGTAAAGATTTAACTGAGCAAGAGTTAGAAGAAAGCCTGAAACGTTATTTAAATGCGAATAATGATATTATCGATAACAAGTATGTCTTACAGCACAAATTAGATCAGCAGTATGACGGTCGTCAAAAAGTCTCTGATGATTTAGATACAGATTTGCGTGATTTAGCAAATCTTACTACCAAAAATCAAATGAACTTCGAAGCCTTCTTAAAAGACAACAAAGTCCCTGCAGATCAAAAAGAAGACATTGAACGCGTCAATAAGTACTTTAAAGCTGTAAACTATAAAGCAGCACGTGCAGATCAGCAATTAGAAGAGTTGAGCTACAGCCCGCAAAAAACAGTTAATGTCGTAGATGTACCGACGAACTATGCGGGTGACGTCAACTTGAAGCAACAAAAGAAAATTAAAGCTTACTTGAAAAAACATCATTTAGAAACAAAAGCGATTGATAAATAATATACAAATGGAGTGCAGCATCATTAATGATGTCGCACTCCATTTCTTTATGCTGAATTATACAATATGCTGGTTACCCATAGAAATGGATAATCTATTCCAGAAATTGATTTGATTAATTGTGAAGACTAAATCTGTATATGCTTCTTCTGAATATTCCTTACGTACACGTTCATATAATTCATCTGGTACGCCGCCTTGCGCAATCTGTGTAATTGCTTCAGTCAATTCTAAAGCAAGTTTTGTTTTTTCTGAATAAAGGTTTGTATCTTCCCATGCGCTAAGCAAGAACAACTCCTCTTCGCTGACTCCTACTTTGCGGGCATCGCTTGTATGGATACCTAAACAGTAAGCACAGCCGTTAATTTGAGAAGCACGTACTTTAATCATTTCGCGCAACTTGCGATCAATATCCGCTTTTTTCAGCTGCTTCTCCATTTCTAACAAAATGTCGATTTTCTCTTTAGCCACTGTTCCATAGTCAATTCTATTATCCATTCAATCATTACCTCCATTACTTTTGATTGCTATATACGGTGCTATTATTCCCTGAATTTCGCTTTTTTATTCTTTTTTACTTTAATCTACAAAAGTGCGAATTGTTTGAATACTGAAAATTAGTATTTTACGATTAATATGTACAGAATAAAATATAAAGGGGTTGTTAGAATGGGAAAATTGACATCAGAAGAACGTGTCCAAATTTTAGCGGATATCGTAGGTATTGAATCCGTAAATGATCATGAATTAGATGTTGCAGAGTATCTGCATGATTTATTGAAAAAACATGATATCGACTCAAAAATTATTAAATTAACTGATACACGCGCAAACCTTGTAGCGGAAATCGGCAACGGCAGCCCAGTAATCGGCGTTTCAGGCCATATGGATGTTGTATCTCCAGGTAATCCAGAAGACTGGCAAACACCGCCGTTTAAACTTACTGAAGATGATGAGGGCCATTTACACGGCCGTGGTGCGGCAGATATGAAATCAGGCTTAGCCGCATTAGTCATCAGCTTAATCGAACTGCACGACCAAGGCTTGCCTAAAGAAGGTACAATCCGTCTACTCGCAACTGTAGGTGAAGAAATTGAAGGCGACGGCGCGAAAGCCTTCCAAAAAGAAGGTTATATGAAAGATGTAGATGCTTTAATCATCGCAGAACCTTCTCAAGATAAGATTATTTATGCACACAAAGGTTCAATGGACATTCGTGTCACTTCAAAAGGTTCATCTGTGCATAGTTCTATGCCGCATTTAGGCTATAATGCATTGAACCCATTAGTCGACTATGTTCACCGTATTAATGAAGCACAAGCCGCAATTAAGTCTACGAACGAACAACTTGGCGACCCTATCGTCAATGCGACTATCTTCAACAGCGGTTCGCAAGTCAACTCTATTCCTGATTACGCTGTGACAGAGTTTAACATTCGTACTATTCCGGAAGCTGATAATGCAGGCTATCAAGACTTGTTCGAACAAGTCGCAAAAGACGTAAAAATGGCTTATAAAGACAGCGACTTGCATGTGGATACGTATATGTCTCGCCCTTCAGTCTTCACAAACGGTGAAAACAGTGTCATCGACTTAGCACAAGAACTAGGCAAAAAATATTTAGGCAATGATATTCCTAAAGAAGCTTCTCCAGGCGTGACTGACGCAGCTGACTTAGTAGTCGACAAAGGAGAAGACTTCCCGTTCATTATGTTTGGCCCTGGACAAACTAGCCAAGCTCACCGTGTCGATGAGTATGTAGAGAAAGATGTCTACTTGAAATTCATTGATTTATTCGAAGAATTACTAACACAATCTATCGACAAATTAAAATAAGCCACATAAAGCGACTTACACCTTAAAGCTGCATCTGATTATAGATGCGGCTTTTTTATATATTATCTGTATCCACTAAAACAGGATCACAATTTTTAACTTTCTTGCTGAACAATTCATCTTCATTAATGACACCTAAATAATATAAACAACAACGAATCCAGATGAGATGTGCAACAATTACAACGACTTCGTCTTTATTATCGATTACTTCTTTGAAGAATTCATCAATTCTTGCAAGAACATCTGTATAATTTTCTCCGCCTGGCGCATGTTGTGTAAAGCTGTTTCTGAAATCACTGAACCTTGGATCTTCAAAATAACGTCGATAATTCGGGGTCTTTTGAAGCATTTCTTGCGAATAGCCTTCAAACTCGCCTAATGCACGTTCTCTCAATAATGGAGAAAAAGTATGAGGAATTGAGTGGTCAAAACCATTTTCATACGTTTGAACCGTTCGTATTAAATCAGAAATATAAATGTGGTCAATCGTGATATTTTCAAAATACTTTTTTAAAGCTTGTGCAGATTTAACACCTTTTTTAGTCAGCGTAACATCCAATTGTCCGCAAAAATAACGTTTGCCATGTTTGTTATCGTAGTTTGCTGTTGATTCTCCATGCCGTATTAAATAAAGCTTCATGGTGTGTTCACTCCTATTATCCTCAAATGTTATTTGCCATTATGCTTTATTCAATCAAAATTCAGCTCTACTCTATTACAGGCAAATAGATTTAACGTAATGATAACATGATTTTATATAATTTTAGTTGCTTAATCTTTATTTGTTATCTAATTTTAACATTTCTGTTGCATGACTTGCTCACAATTGAATAGCTGTATTATTGTTTGCATGAAAAACTCACACCTCTTTTGACTTTTCAAAGCTTCTAAAAGGTGTGAGTAAATAACCTGCATATCTCAATTATAATGTTGCATCTCTTATCCTCGCTGTCTCATCAATATTCCGTTTTTTTGAACACACGCAAACTAGCTATATATAAAATAGTACAGTAAACAAGCGTCATGATTAAAATAATCCCGAGTTGGATGAAAAATGCTTGTATACTACTCGCATCTGTATAGCTGTTTGGGAAGAGATAGCGTCCTCCTTTGATTAAAGAAGAAATCGAAATTACCATGAACAATAAGATAACCCCTAATATAGTAAACCCTGTTGATAACCTCATCGATAATAATATCGCAAATATCACCGCGATAAATGAAACACCAATAGTACTTACAATACTTAAAACATCTGCATACAAATCCGTTTGAGTTGCTGGTAAAAACACCCCTGAAGCATAATCAAAGTTTTTTATGAATGTGAAATAAAGCAACTCAGATGAAATGAATAAACCAATGAAATAAATCATATACATAGAAGCCAATGATATAAGTTTGGCATTCAATAGCTTCGTTCTTCTGATATCTTTATAAAAAATTAATTTGCCACTATTTATTTCATCATAAAATGACATTCCGACAAAATAAGTCATCATGATTAATGGAATTGCAAATTGGGATTGCGCCATTAAAATCCCATTATAAAAATCTAAACCAGATAATCCTTTTGCTTCTCCACCCACTTGCATAAAGTTAGTGGGCAAGAATAAGGTAATTAAATACAGAAACGGATATAATGCAATCGCATAAAATATCTTTGCTGATGTGCGGGAAGATAAATTTAAAAAGATACTTTTTGATAACATTTATGCTCCCCCCTTATTTTCATAGTAATCAAATGCATCATATAAATCTTCTTGCGGCTTGTCTATTTTTACCAATGTGTACTTTGTCAGTACAGTTGTCAATAAATCATTATAATTATCAACCGTTTCTTTAATGAAAATACTATCACCTTCAATACGTTCAACAATTGAATAATCATATTTAAGTTTTTCAGCATCTTCTTCAGTTATGTTTCTATCCACAATGATTTTAAGACCATTCATTTTATTTAGATTGATAGCACGAAGGTGACCATTTTTTAAAATAACAAATCGGTCGCAAACTTCTTCCAGTTCATTTAGTTGATGACTAGATATTAATAAGGAAATTTTTCGATTTTTAACCCATTTTTTGAGTGCTTCAATTAATGTTTTAACGCCATTCGGATCTAATCCAACAAAGGGCTCATCCATAATTGCCAACTTTGGTTCAATCAATAAACACATCGCCAAAGAAAGTCTTTGTTTCATTCCGAATGAAAAATCTTTCGCTTTTTTATTTTTAGTATGGCGTAATCCAACCAATTCTAAAATTTGGTCAATATTTTTTAAGTATTGTGTTTGTTGATTGACCTGTAAAAAATACTTTAAATTTTGTTCAGCTGATAAATGATCAAAATACACTGTATCAATCATAATACCAACATCTTGTAATAAACCATCGTGCTGAAAAATATCCTTACCATCAATCATAATTTGGCCAGACGTCGGTCTTTTCGTCTTTGCTATGATTTTCATTAACGTTGTTTTACCCGCACCATTTTTGCCCAGTAACCCCACTATCTCTCCACTATTAATTGTCAAATTAATATTTTCAAGAATCATGCGATCATCATTTTTAAATTTCTTAAATAAATCTTTCACTTCTAACACTATGCATGCACCGACTTTCTAAATAACTTCATAACTAAGAAGCTAATTACAAAGTAAAACAAGAAAATGAATATAAGTTGAGAAAGCGCCGTTAAATTAGCATTCATATGAATAAAAAAGTCACCTTTTTCATATGAATACTTTGCTAACACTTCCTTAAACTTTGTATTATGCATGACAGAATTAGATGTAATAATATAATAAATTAAATTGAAAATACTCATTATAAAAACATTTAAAATTGAGCGATTCCCTTGCCCCACTATAAATGAAAAAGTATTTATCAATAGCGGCACAACAATCATTCCAATTATCATGACGATTAACCCTAAATTAATATTTATGATTGCCATTAAAATCGAACAGATAAAGTTCAAGATAAGCGCAACCGTAATAAGTTTAATTTTTAAATTCAAATATGGAACCCTCCTTTTAAATCAAGAAAATTTGTATACTAAAACGTTATAAAGCCAATGTAATCCTATAGCATCTTGTAATTTATATTTTCCAGAGACATAATAAAGCAAAAGACTCACTGGGAATTTAGTTAGTAAGTTAATAATAAAATCTCCATTCAGATGCAATATTAACGCAAACATTAACGATCCAATAATATAACACCACCATCTACGGAATACGCTAAGTAATATTAATAAAATGATATGCCTAAATAAAAATTCTTCACCAAATGCTACTACTAAATATTCAAATGTAGCTTCATACCCACAAAACACAACGAGATAATTATTATAGTTATAAATATTATTACAGTTCTTTTCCAATTAAATAAATCTATGAATATATTGTTTATCTGCAAATTAGAAAATGTATGTATTATGAACACTGGAATAATTACAAAAGCCAATATAAAAACAGAAACAAAAAGTGTAATATAGACCCAAGGAGGCAATTGTTTATTGATTAATGTAATAACGAACAATCCCATATTTAAGACAAAACCAGCCAATACAATTAGTGCACAGGATAATATAACATTTTCAAATTTTTTCATGTTCTACTCCATTTTAGTAGTTAAAGCTAGGATAAGTATCCTAGCTTTAATATTTTTAATATTAAATTAGAAGTACCATCTTTTTCCTCTTCTGCCAAATTTAAAAATCCAAATGTTAATTTCATTTAATGATAAAATATCTAGTAATGATTTCATATGTTTCACCTCCCACATTACAAAAGCACCGTTTAAAAATTTCTCTATATCTATAATTAATATGTGTAATTTGCACAACTCGTTAAAAACATTATACTTTATCATTATTACAATGTAAACGCTTTTATCATAAATCAAATACTTCTATTCATTCATTTATCTTATCAAACATTATTAAAAATAAAAAAGACCGAGCATGCTTTCATGCTCGATCAACCACTTAAATTAAATCAATTTTATTAATTTCCATTAGGTCTTTAAAAAATTCACGTTCTACTTCTAGTAAATGTACATAATCATCTGACATAATTTCTTTACTTAATTCCACGTTCTTTTCTGAAATAAAGTCGACTAACTTTTCGTTCTCTTCATTGTTTTCATATTCTTCTTTAGCTTGTGCCAACAATGAATCCTCACATACTAAGATAAAAGCACGACCATATGCAATATCGACTTTACCTCGCTGGTAGTAAGATTCTAAGAAATTTTTAGCTTCGTCAAAACTATTAGTATGTTCAAAGATACCGAATACTTGATCTGTTACTTTTTCTGAAAGGTCGGATAATCGTTCTTTTTCCGCTTGGTTTCCAGGTTTCACTCTATCTTTCACTAACATTTTCTGTGTTTTGATTTCATCTTCAATTTTTTCTAATTCTTTAATACGCTCTTCTTTGTTCCACGTGTCTTTATTTTTCTTATATGTTCCTAATAATTCTTCTGCTTTATGCAAATCAAAATGCTTTTCATCAGTACCGCTTTGGTCTAACTCATCAAAATAATTTTAGCTTTTTTCACTCATAGTTATTAACTCCTTTGTCCAATGACATTTTCTTTGATTCAATCTATCAGAGTGCAATTTAGTGAAAGTTTACCCGCGTCCACATCTCTTAAACACCGCATACAATCTTAATGCGCACAGTTATTTTGACAGTTAGGGAACGTAACTGTTATTTTCTCTTTCATTATTTACAGATAAGGACACAAAATGACGACTTAAGAAATTTAGTCCAATTAAATGCAAATCTAATTTAGAATAGAACTAAGATAAAACAAAGGAGGTTACTTATCATGATGATCGCAGATATTATTGGTGGTATTATCAAGTTAATCGTGAATTTAGTAGACACTTTCGCTCCTAAAAATTAATTTAATTAAAAACATTAAAATTGGCTGCATATACGTCCGATGATTCGGACGTATTTTTTTGGGCTCTATGTCAAATTCGGTTGATGCATAAAATTTGAAATCAAATATTATAGTTACCATAAACTATGTCGCTCAGCTAGTATTGCTTTAATTCCTATGGAATTTAGTATTACTAACTGAGCATTTTTTATTTTAAGCTGCTTTAGGCAATGGGGTATGGAAGCGATGTTTTTTCTTAGCTAATAGCTTGAATTTGATTAGAATTCTATTTCTGAAGTTATAGAAATTTCTGTATCCATAAGCGATTCTTTTTAGTACTTTAATGTTGTTATTTATAGCTTCTATAGGGCCGTTTGAGCGACCAGGATGATTTAATGCATTCATAATTTCTGGTAAAAAATTTCTAAAGCTTTTAAGTACTCTTTTAAGTCCGCCATCAGTATTTCTATCCTTAAGGTATTTAAGAATTTGATGAGTTAATTTATGATTTTCATTGGTCTTTATTGATGTACGAAGCGCATTTACTTTGTCATAGACATCCTTTAACTCTGGGCTTTCACCCAAAATAAAATTTATCATTGATTTTTCTGATTCTAATCCAGGGAAAAGCTTGTTATCTTTATAAAGCGTACTATTCAAGGATTCGGAAGGTTTAAGAATAAGCTTCCAATAATGTTTAAGTTTTCTATAGTATTTGCCATCCTTATGTCTTTTTTCATTCATTATCCTGATACGAACTCTATTGAGTTCTCTATTTAATGCTTGAACAAGGTGAAATCGATCTAAAATGATTTTCGCATTTGGAAATAACTGCTTAAATAAAGAAATATATGGGCTGTACATATCGGTTGTAACTGTTTCAACTCTTTTTCTTACTTCTCTATCAAACCGGATAAAATAAGCAAATAATGCACGCTTTCTACGATCAGGTAAAATATCTACGATTTGATGCGTATCACCATCACAAAATATAAAACTCATTTTACCTACTACATTTTTAACACTTTTGAATTCATCCACCATGATATGTTTGGGCAGTTCATTAAATGGACCTAACTTAACACTATTTGCAGTTTTATTAATATAACGTATTACAGAAGCAGAACTAACATTGTTATCGTAAGCAATGCCTTTGCAAGATCTATTCTCATGGCTTTGATACAGAATATGCAGTGCTAATTTATTACAGAAATTATGATGCTTTTTCACAAAATTCGTCTTTGCTACAAATGATGAATGGCATGAACGACAAAAGAACCTTTGTTTTTTGAGCTCTAAATAACTGGGACTACCTTGAATCTTCATAAGCTTTATCATCGTTTTTCTTTTACCATTCTTTACTATTCTATGGTTTTCATTTACTGCTCCGCAGTTTTCACAACAATCTGGTGTGTATGTCAAAGTGCCTTTAAATAGTAGAGTTCTTACCAAGTTAAAGTAAACTTCCTGAACATCATCAGAAAAAGTAATATTTTTCCCTTTATAATCAAGTATTTTTGCTATACAATGTGTCATAAGCGCAATTCCTCTCTTTATTTGTGTTGGTAACTTAAATATTAGGGGGTTGCGCCCTTTTTATGCAAAAAATTCGATTGAGAAATAACCGCTAGGTTATCTCATCAACCGAATTTATTATAGAGCCTTTTTTTGTATCTTTTGAATTTGCCCTTTTTCAGTATTTCAGACGCAAAAAAGCCCCGTAAGCCTATGCCTACGGGGTTTATTATTAAAACTGATCTTAGTTTTCGTCTTTTACATATGGTAATAATGCCATATGACGAGCACGTTTGATAGCTGTAGTCAACATACGTTGATATTTAGCTGAAGTGCCAGTTACACGACGTGGTAAAATTTTACCGCGTTCTGAGATAAAACGTTTTAATAAGTCAGTATCTTTATAGTCGATGTGTGTAATTCCGTTTGCTGTGAAGTAACAAACTTTTTTACGACGACGTCCGCCTCTTCTTGGTCCACCTGCCATGGTTAACTGCCTCCTTTAATCGATATTTTTAAATTTTACGTTCATTCGACGTATTAGAATGGTAAATCATCATCACTGATATCAATAGGTCCGTTTGCGTTCGCAAATGGATTATCTGATTGTCCAGCATTTGATGAATTGTTGTTTTGATAAGATGACGTATTTTGTCCTTGTTGTTGACCACCGTAGTTTTGACCATAATTCTGGAATTGGTTGCTACCGCCAGATTGTTGGCCATGACGTTGGTTTTGTGATTTAGGTTCAAGGAATTGAACACTGTCACATACAACTTCAGTAACAAAGATACGGCGTCCTTCTTGGTTTTCATAACTGCGTGATTGTAAGCGACCATCAACGCCTGCAAGACTGCCTTTAAACAAGTAATTGCTTACGTTTTCTGCTTGTTTTCTAAAAACAACACAGTTAATAAAGTCTGCTTCGCGTTCCCCTTGCGCATTCGTAAACGTACGATTAACCGCTAAAGTAAAAGTCGCTACACTTACGCCTGAGGGTGTCGTTCTGTATTCAGGATCCTTTGTTAAACGGCCTACTAATACAACTCTGTTAAGCATTTAAACGCCCCCATTCTGTTTTTACTTATCTTCGTCTTCGCGGATAACAATGTAACGAATGATATCGTCATTGATTTTTGCTAAACGTTGGAATTCATCTGTAGCTTCACTGTTTTCAGTGTTGATACGTACAAGGTTATAGAAACCTTCTTTGAAATCTTCGATTTCGTAAGCAAGGCGACGTTTGCCCCAATCTTTTTCTTCAATGATTTCAGCACCGTCTTGATTTAAAATACCGTTGAAACGTTCAACTAATGCTTTTCTCGCTTCGTCTTCAATGTTCGGACGAACAACGTACATAATTTCATATGTTCTCATTTTTTATTTGCACCTCCTCGTGGACTATACGGCTTACTCTCAATTGGAGTAAGCAAGGAATAATTTTCATTACTCACAATCAAGAATTATAGCATAGCCATTTACTTTTTACAATCATTTTTATCACGTGAATTTTGTTGACTTACGATTTTCATTTACCCGCTAATTGACTTCACATGCCATACCATCTTTATCTCTATCCATCTTATCTTGATATGCAGGATGACCTTTAGGAACACCGTTCGGGTAATCCACCCTTAATGCAGTGCAGTTTGCATAATGTTTTGAGGCAGTTCCGCTTTGAGATTCAGTCGACTCAGCCTGCGAAGGAGTTGCTGCAGCTTGGGAGTCTGACGACACTATTTTGTGCAGCTTCGCTATCAGGAACCCCATTACTCCAAATATTCAAATATTCTTGCTGCGCTAGACGCTGGCTTTCTTTTAACTGATCCAGATAAGTAATACTTGGCGGATAAATGTAGGCTACTTTAGCTAAACCTTGTCTCACTAATGCATCATTGACCATTACACCATCCGCATAAACATAGGCTAAATATCTTCCGTATTTATCGGTCTTTCCGCCTTTATCAAATTCAACTTCAATCTTTGAAGCATTTTCCAGCATGTTTTTGGTATAAGCCGATGCTTCTTTGCCGTAAGGCTCCACACCTTTTTTAGGATGCTTTGTTTCCGGTGTATCAATCAATAACAATCTGAATACCGATTCTTTTCCTTGGTACATCAGTCTTACCGTATCACCATCGACTGCACGTGAATAAGTTGCCTCTTCTTTCACTAATCCATTTGCACTAGGTTGTACTTTTGATTCTTGTTGCGAGTCTGGAGTTTCTTTATCAGATTCTGAAATTTCTTCTTTCTTAGGTGCAGCTGCTTTAGGTTTTTCTTTCTTTTCCTGTTTAGCAGCATCATTATCTTGTTGTTGATCTGGCTTATTATCTTTTGCGACTTCAGCTGTATGATGTTCTGATTGTTTTTGTTCAGTTTCTGGTTCTGATAAATCAATCATGATCATACTTAAAACAAAAGCACCAAGCGCAATCAATCCTGCTGTTTTTTTAGGCTTTCGCTTTGCCCATAAAACGATAAACATAACTATGTAAATGATGAAAATAATAAAACACAATACTCCCAGTATTTCTAACATCTTGTACACCTCTTCTCTGATGTTTATTACTATCTATAATATACTATTTCTTCAATCATTATAAGATTCTATTTACACTTTATAACAATTCAACATTTTCTTTTTTCTCCTTAACAGGCTGCTTTTCTTCGAAAAGCTAAAAAGGTTTTTATAAATGATTGTGTATTTTTATTCGTTATAGTGTATAATAAAACAAACCATAGCACCTTGTTTATATTTTCGTATATGGGTATGGAACTAATGTGACACTTACAACTAAATATTACAAAAGTATATTTATTTAGAAACAGTTAAGAAATTGTGAAATTTTGAAAATCGTTGTGTTTTACATTGGTTTTTAAAATGAAAACGCTTATAATTAAGGTGAAAATTATCACTAAAAGAGGAGTTGTAGTAATAATGCAAAACTTAAGAAACAGACATTTCCTAACACTATTAGATTTTTCAAACAGAGAGATGGAGTTCTTATTGAACCTATCTGAAGATTTAAAACGAGCTAAGTACGCTGGAATTGAACAACAAACTTTAAAAGGTAAAAACATTGCATTAATTTTTGAAAAAGACTCAACTCGTACGCGTTGCGCATTTGAAGTTGCAGCAGCAGACCAAGGTGCAAGTACTACTTACTTAGGACCAACTGGTTCTCAAATGGGCAAAAAAGAAACAGCAGCAGATACAGCACGCGTTTTAGGCGGCATGTATGACGGCATCGAATACCGCGGATTCTCTCAACGTACTGTTGAAGTACTTGCGAAAGAATCAGGTGTTCCAGTATGGAATGGTCTTACTGATGAAGATCACCCTACTCAAGTATTAGCTGACTTCTTAACAGCTAAAGAAGTATTGAAAAAACCTTACCATGAAATCAACTTCACTTATGTTGGTGACGGACGCAACAACGTTGCGAACGCATTAATGCAAGGTGCAGCGATCATGGGTATGAAATTCAACTTAGTTTGTCCAAAAGAATTAAACCCAACTGACGAATTATTAAACCGTTGTAAAGATATCACTAAAGAAAACGGCGGCGAAATCTTAGTAACTGACAACGTTGACGAAGGTGTTAAAGGATCAGACGTTCTTTACACAGACGTTTGGGTATCTATGGGTGAACCTGATGAAGTTTGGGAAGAACGTATTAAATTATTAAAACCTTACCAAGTGGACCAAGCAATGATCGAAAAAACTGGCAACCCGCACGTTATCTTTGAACACTGCTTACCATCATTCCACAACACTGACACTAAAGTTGGCAAAGAAATCTACGAAAAATTCGGCTTAAAAGAAATGGAAGTAACTGACGAAGTCTTCGAAGGCAAACACTCAGTAGTATTCCAAGAAGCTGAAAACCGTATGCACACTATCAAAGCTGTAATGGTCGCAACTCTAGGAGATATCGGATAATCTATCCTCATATATAAAGAAATGCCATGGCTGGGAATATATTTCCTAAGCCATGGCATTTTTATTTTAGACTGACCGCAGTCTTATTTATCTTCTTTTGCTTTCTTTCTAGCAAATCTTCCGATTAGTGCAGCACCGAAGAGTGATGCTATCCAACCGATTGATGAAGAAGATTGCTCTTGTTGTCCAGTTGCTGGTAAAACTTTATCTTGGTTCTTGTTTTGTTGTTTGTCTTGAACCTTTTGACCTTGAACAGTTTGTTGTTGGTCGTTCTTTTCTTTTGTTACATGTGAAACGCTGCCTTTTGGAGTTTCTGATACAGTTTCGCTTTTTGCGACAGGTGAATGACTTTCTGTTTGATCAGAACCCTTATTTTCATTTGTTACAGGTGATGAAGTGCTGCTTGAAGGTGCTGATGTTGTTTCAACCGCTTCAACCGTTTCAGATACTTTCGATTGTTCTGCTTCTTGTGCTTGTTGATGATTTGAATCTGGTTGTACTGTTTCACTTTCTGCAACTTCATTTTCATTAACAACATCTTCTTGAACTTTGTTATCAGTTGCAACAGAAGTTTCTTCAGTAACATCAACTGGAGACTCTGATGCAGCCGGTTCTTCTACTGCAGGTTGTTCAGTTGTCGTATTATTCTCAACCGCTTCTGTTGATGCATCTTCAACACTCTCTTCAGACTCCTCTGAAGGTACTTCGCATACTTCATTCTCAACACTTACTTCTGTATTTGTGACTGTTGGTTCTGTTGCTGGCGTTGAATCTTGATTACTGTCTACCGGCGTATCTGGTGCATTTTCACCAGTATTATCCGATGTTTCGCTGTCTGGCGCAGGCGTTGAATCACATGTGCTCTCTTCATCGTTGGATGCGCTATTGTCACTCTCTGGTGTCTCGTTTTGATCAACTGGCGCTGTTTCAACAGGTTGTTCTTCTGAGCTCTCACTCTCTGTATTCTCTTCAGGTTGTGCTGTCTCTGTTGTGTCCGGTGTCTCAGAAGCAACTTCGTCTGTTTCGTCTTGAGGTACTTCTGTTTCAGAGGGGGTGTTAGGTTGTCCTGCCGGCTCCTCAGTTTTCACTTCTACAGGCACGACTTTACTTTCAGCTGCAGCCGATTGATTATCTGCACTGTCTTTAGCAGTTACAGTAATCACTTCATTACCTTTTAAAGCAATATCTTGTGTTAAGGCAACTGTCCATTTGCCTTCAGCATCTGCACGCGTCTCAAAACGTTTTCCATCCGCTAACACTACTGTTACAAGTGCATTAGCTTCAGATGTACCACTCACACTTGAATCTGTTGCTTTAACTTCATTTAATACAGGTGCTTGCGGCGCCGTTGTATCTTCAACTACTTTTGTTGCTTCTTGTGATGCATTGCCTGCTTTATCAGTTGAAACGGCTTTAACTGATGCCTGATATACAAACGGTGCACTGAATTCTGCTGTCCAGTTTCCTTGGGCGTCTGTCACAACTTCTTTTGTTGATCCATCTGCTAATGTTAATTTCACGGTACTTGATGGTTCTGCTGTTCCTGATACAGTGCTTGCACCTGCTTCTACTTTATTGATAACAGGTGTTTGCGGCGCTGTTGTATCTTCAACTACTTTTGTTGCTTCTTGTGATGCATTGCCTGCTTTATCAGTTGAAACGGCTTTAATCGGTGCTTGATATACAAATGGTGTATCAAATTCTGCTGTCCAGTTTCCTTGGGCGTCTGTCACAACTTCTTTAATTGTTCCATCTTCTAGTGTTAACTTCACGGTACTTGATGGTTCTGCTGTTCCTGATACTGTATTAGTGCCTGCCTCTATTTTATTGATGACAGGTGTTTGTGGCGCTGTTGTATCTACTACTGTTTGTGTTGCCTCTTGTGATGCATTGCCTGCTTTATCAGTTGAAACAGCTTTAATTGGTGCTTGATATACAAACGGTGTACTGAACTCTGCTGTCCAGTTTCCTTGTACGTCTGTCACAACCTTTTTTGTCGATCCATCTGCCAATGTTAATGTCACAGTACTTGATGGTTCCGCTGTTCCTGTTACTGTGCTAGCTCCCGCTTCTACCTTGTTAATTACAGGTGTTTGCGGCGCTGTTGTATCTACTACTGTTTGTGTTGCCTCTGTTGAATGATTTCCTGCTTTATCAGTTGAAACGGCTTTAATTGGCGCTTGATATACAAACGGTGTACTGAACTCTGCTGTCCAGTTTCCTTGTGCATCTGCCACAACTTCTTTAGTTGATCCATCTGCTAATGTTAACTTCACAGTACTTGATGGCTCGGCTGTTCCCGATACTGTTTTTGTGCCTGCTTCTACTTTATTGATAACAGGTGTTTGTGGCGCTGTTGTATCTTCAACTACTTTTGTTGCTTCTGTTGATTGATTTTCTGCTTTATCAGTTGAAACTGCTTTAATCGGTGCTTGATATGTGAATGGTGTTACAAATTCTGCTGTCCAATTTCCTTGTGTGTCTGTCACAACTTCTTTAGTTGATCCATCTGCTAATGTTAATGTCACGGTACTTGTTGGTTCGGCTGTTCCTGTTACTGTGTTTGTGCCCGCTTCTACATTATTAATAGTTGGCACTTTTGGTGCTATTGTATCTAACGCCTTCACAGATACTGTTTCTGATACTGTACCGTGTTTTCCATTAGCAAACACTTGTGTAACATCGTTATGTTCTACCGTTGTTCCTTGTGGCAATTGTGTTGTCCACTGCCCATTTTCAGGTACCTCTACTTCTGCTTTTTGACCATTTTTAAATGTAACAGTTATCGTACTTCCCGCTTCTCCGGTACCGCTGATACTTGTGCTTCCAGCTTCAATCGGATTAACTACAGGTGTATCTACTCTATATGCCTCAACAAGCGGATTTAATATATTCATCAATTCCGCTTTAATATTCGGATCTGTATATTCTACGCCCTGGAATACTTTGAATAATTGACTGCGGTAATCTCTTTCTGGGTGTGCTTGAATAGCAGCAGCAACTTGTGCCACATCAGATTGGATTGCTTCGTCATAACGGTGATTGGCATCAGTTTGTGTTTCACCATCTACAATGAAACCTTTATCAGTAAGTGTGTATGTCACTGTTTCTTGATCAGCAAGCGGTACTGTAACATTTTCTTTCGTTTCATTTCTAACTAAGACACGACGTGCAGCTGGTTCACGGTGATGCACAATTACTTTATCTCCATAGTCTAAATCAAATGTTTGTGTTTCAGATGAAAGTCTTTGATTACCGATATAGGATTTATCTAATACGTTTGTACCGTCTGCTTTTTGAATAGTCATGTGTGCATACTCATCTGTAAAGTAAACATGCGGTTGTCCTGCGTTTTGTTTGAATTCAATTTGTTTTGTGTCAGGGTTGTAGTTCGCTGACGCAAATTCAAAGTTAGATAAACCTCTTAACGAAATAGTTTGCGTTACACTGTCTTGCACATCATCATTTTTAGGATAGTTTAAAACTGCTTGGTTTTCTCCGCTTTCTTTTACTACGATATATTCACTTTCAGGTAAAGCATATGTTGTAGATAATGGCGCTACGATTTTATATACACCAGCACGTACTTGAGGGAAGACTGCCTTACCGTCTACAACTTCTGCACTCGCAACCTCTTGAGTACCTTCCATCAAGCTTACTTTGGCATTGTCTGGTAAGGTTTGACCGTTAAGGTTCAGACTTACTTCTGCATCTGCACGCACACTAGTATCAGCTAAATCTGAAGATTTTACGAGTTCGTATGGTGTAGATAATCCTAGTTTTTGAGTTAAACGCTGCTGCTCTTCTGGATTGTTTATTAACAGTGATAAAGGATAAGTGTACGTGTTATTGTACGTATCTAATTGGTCTTTTAGTGTTTGCGGCAGATTGATTTTATATAAGTCAAAATATGCTGTACCGTTAATACCGTTATCAGCTAACCAATAAGTGTTGATCCATCTTGGTACATCTTGCGCAAAAGGTTTGCTGGCATTTGCCATATCCGCTTCTTCTTGTCGAATCCCTTTCCACAAATCAGTAAAGCCTTCAATTCCTGTTAAACGTACCATTTTCGTCATGAAATCAAGTCGTCCTCTAAAGCCTCCGTTCGCATAGCTTAAATCACCAGTGACTAATCTTTCATTAAAGCCTTTTTGAACGCCTTCTTGGTTGCCTTCATACAGCCAACCATCATTAACACCCATAACTTCTGTTTGGTATTGGTTTGCTAGGATATTATTTTCTACTTCAATTAAATCCATTTTAGGATCATAAGTCATTGCGCCATCATAACCATGACCCACTTCGTGGAGGCCTAACCAGCCTTTTTCAAGATAGCCAGACATGGAAGTGTTGTTAGAACCCATGTTATTTGTAGAATAATAAGCTAACCCTGGACCATGCGCATCCGCAATCGTAAAGTACTTTTGTCCTACGTTGTAATGTA
The DNA here is from genome assembly GCF_025561445.1 of Staphylococcus sp. IVB6181. NCBI lineage: Bacteria > Bacillati > Bacillota > Bacilli > Caryophanales > Staphylococcaceae > Staphylococcus > Staphylococcus sp. IVB6181. Next base: position 2,718,847 of record NZ_CP095096.1, read on the forward strand.
CAGAGTTAATGTCATCATTTAATCCGACCCATTTGTCATAGTGATTAATCACATCTTCGTAATAGCCGATCATGTCATCTAAGTCCGTAAAGCCCCATCTTCCAGGATCTTGACCCAGATTTGCGATTCTTTCACGGTCTTCTCTAGGAACTAAAAATGCAATTTTATCTCCATCTACATATCCGTAACTTGTGTCACGCGCAGCCCAATCACTATCGAACGCTGTTTTGTCACCGTTTTTGCGATAAGTAGGCAACGTCACACCTGCATTGTCTTGAACATAATATTCAACTACAGGTTGTTGGTTCAATCCAGTAGGAATGCGTACAAATGCGGCACTATCAATACTTGTAGAGATATTAGTCCAGCTGCCGTCGCGCGAAACAGTTTTATTTCGAACTTGTAATCTATCATTCGTCATTAAATCTACACGCAAATCAGCTTCATTGCTGCCTTGTGCTTGACGAATATAAAATTCTTTTCCAGCCGGTACGATCAATCCTAAACTTTCTCGTGCTTGATAAATACCGCGCTGCATTTTAGCTGTTTTCGCAACATCTGATTTCGGATATACCGGAATCGATTTCGAATAAACTTGTTCCGTTACACCCTCTACATTGTCTACAGGATGTGCATTAGCAGCTGGTGCCGGTGCACTTGTATTTGTTATAGGTGCCTCAGGTGCAGGACTTGAAGCAGTCATAGCACGTGTTGCTGTTTCAGGAGCTGGTGCTGTTTCTGTTTGAGGTGCTGTATTGTTAGTTTCTTCAGTTTTTGGTGCTGCATCGGTATTTGTTGAAACTTCTGGCGCTGTCGTTGTTCCATTTGCTGTTGGTGCCGCTGTTTCTGTCTTAACAGTATCAGTTGAAGCTTGCGGCTGAGGTGCTGAAACAGGTTCAGGTTTCGTATCGACTGGGCTTGTTTGATTATCAGTTGAAGGTTGTTGAATCGTTGAATCTGCTGTTTTTGTGGAATCGCTTACAGACTCTGTTGGTGCAGTGGTTGCAGTACTTGTTTGTGTATTAAGTGGTTGTTCAGCACTTGCAGTGCTGCTGGGAGCTTGCGGCTGGTTGGTATCATTAACTGTGGATGTGTCAGAGGCAGGTGCTTCTGCAGCTTGTGCTTGCTGATCTAGAGAGACATAAACTAACGTCCCGAATAAAACAGAAGCAATCCCTGTGCTGAATTTTCTAATGTGGTACTTATTTCTTAATTTTTTGTCAAAAAACAAATCATTTCGGTGATTTTTAGGCATCTAACATTTCACTTCTTTCCTTTGTAATTCTATAACACAATTCTATCATTATCTTTTTGGAAATTGTGAAAAAATTATTAATTTACACAACTTTCATAAAAAACTTTTATGACTTGTTCGACATTTTTGAAGACACAATCTATCGTTATTTCAGTGCATTACTCAATAATTTGAATAACCTATCCATAGCTTAACGCCTTTACACACAGTTAATCCTGCATTCATAATGAGTTCTTAAACCTAAAAAAGAACGATGTAACTTGTCGCAATACTGTTACATCGTTCTATTAAATTCCATTATTTAATTATAATAACCAACTGATAAGATTAATAATAAGTTTTCCAACAACCAGTATAAGGGTCGTTTTCCCTTTATTTTCACCTAAAAAGTAGAATGCAGCCGCAAAAACTCCTATATCTATTAACGGGGTGATATACTTAATAGTGCCTAACGGTAGTCCTATCAGATCGCTGAAAATCAGTGCAAAAACATTCGCAATGGTAAATCCAAGCAGCAACGACATATATAAACTTTTATTTTGATATGTATTACCGAGTTTAAAAACAAAAGCTAACAGTTTTAACAAAAAATACGTGACAAAGAAAGTAACTAAGCTAGATATAACTATTAAAATAACAATCAATAAGTTGATTTGTACATCTGACATATCCACACTGTCTTGAATACTGTCTAATTTTTGTGTAATGATGTGATCATTTGCAGAAATGACATAAAACACTAATATCGCTGATATGACATATGGTAGCAACGCAAGCAAATCAAGTAGTTGTGATTTAATTCTATTCATTCAAATTCCTCCGGTTCTATTTAAATCTCAATGGTTGAATCATTTAATCTAGACCTTTCAAAAAGATTGTTATGTACCGCTTGCTTTTATAAACAAAAACCACTAATCATTTTTATAATATCATTCTTAAAATTAATGTTTTATATATTCCTTAAATAGTAACTATTAATTCTCATATGTCAGAAATGCACATATACAAAAACACTAAGGTATCCCTAAGTGTTAGAGTTTAACTCGCTTTAAAGAATGCTTATCAGCTATTAAATTTGAAATTTGTAAAAACATACAGATATAGCTAAAGTATCATTTTCAGCATCCCAGGACTCCAAATATATTGCATGTCTATCTGCTTTAAGACTCCCTTCACTCAAGGGGAGTCTTAAAATATTATATACAGCTAATATCTAAAATTAGTTATTGTTGTGGATTAATATTCTCAGTATATTGTCTGAACATTTCATCTTGTTGCTTCATTGACTCTCTATTTATATTATCAATTTTTTGCCTTAATTCTTGTTGACTCTGTTCATCACCATAAACTTTAAAAGTTTTATAACGTACTTCTCGTTTGATACCGTATGCTGCTAACTCTTCATCTGTTACAGAGCTTTCTGGCAAATCTAAATATACATTCTCTGTATCTTCAACCTTGCTACTTTCTTTCGTCTGCTCTGTGCCTTTGTATATATTATTTTTATTTTCTCTAATATTCTTGTTTTGAGTTTTTTCTGGAGAAATAATTTCTTCTTTTTCTACTGAACTTTCATTTTGAATAACACTTTCTTGGGAACTAGTATTTTCTGAAGTATTCAAACCTTCCTGCTTAACATCCTGTAATTTATCCTCATTTGTAATATTCTCTTCTTCATTCTTTTTAATATTATTATTCTTTTTATTCGGGGTAACTACCTCTTTATTTTGTGTATCACTTTTTATGTTCTCCTTATTAGTACACCCACTTAAAATTACTGCAATTAAAACTACTATGGTAACATTTCTTAAAATTCTAACCTGTTCTTTCATGTTGCACCTCTTATTTTTTTATTTACTTATATTATATATCGTTGTGACCAAGCAATAAACGAACTATAAGTCATAATTAGAGTATTAAAAAACCAAACTTCAAATTAAATTTTTACTACATAAAATTATTTGGAGGTTATTTTATAGTCGATACACTTGCATTCTTTAGATAATTTTAACTTTACAGGTTTGTTTTAAATGTATTTACTATATCTCGTCTTACCTGTTTATTATTTATCTATATCGCCAACGTAGTCTATGTTTCTATTCCTACAGTTTAAAATTCTGTAATTGATTGATGATATCTATTGACATCCCAAATAATTAGATATAGTATTTAGTTAAATACTTAAATACTTAAATGAAGGAGCGGGGTAATGAAAGAATTATTTAAGGCACTTTCTGATGAAACAAGAAGAAAAATTTTAGAACTACTAAAAGATGAAACACTAACAGCAGGAGAAATTGCAAATCATTTTAACATGAGTAAACCAAGTATTTCTCAGCATTTAAAAATATTAAAATATTCTGGATTGATACTCAGTGAGAAGAAAGGCCAATACGTATATTATAGTTTGAACACTTCTGTTTTAGACGATTTATTATCTTGGATAATGGGCTTAAAATAATAATTAGGATGTGAATATAAAATGTTAGATACTATTAAAAATAATAAGATGGGATTGATTATTTGGGTTATATCACTATTGACATGGGTTCTATCTTTAGCATTTCTTCCAAATAATATTGCTATGCAATATCACGATAATGGAACAATTAGTTGGTCAATCAACAAATACTTAGGTGCTTTGATCTTTATGGCTATAATATCTTTCATATATATCTACTATATGATTTTACCTGTTATTGATCCTAAAAAAGCAAACTATAGAAATTTCAATACTACTTATTCATTAATAATATCTACTATCTTAATACTCGTATATTTTGCCGAAGTCTTAATCATACTCTCAAATTTTGGCATCACTTTTAATAGTAAATTAATTCTTAATTTGGTGTTAGCTTTATTATTTCTTATTGTAGGAAATTATTTTCAAAAAATACGTACTAATTGGTTCATTGGTTTTAGAACTCCGTGGACTTTATCAAGTGAAAAAAATTGGAAAAAAACCCATAGATTAGTAGGTAGAATTTATATTCTCTTAGGAATATTATGTTTAATTTTTCCTTTTATGAATATACAAACAAACTGGATCCTTTTAATAACTATAATAATATTTGCAATTATTATCCCTTATATTTACTCATATCTCATTTATAAGCAATATCAAAAATGATAAAAAAATCGAGTACCCACTTTGAGTACTCGATATTTTATACTTAATTAAACGTTGAATCTGAAGTGTACAACGTCACCGTCTTGCATGATATAATCTTTACCTTCTAAGCGCATTTTACCTGCTTCTTTAGCACCTTGTTCACCTTTGTTATCTACAAAGTCTTGGTAGCTTGTAACTTCGGCACGGATGAATCCGCGTTCAAAGTCAGTATGGATGATACCCGCACATTGCGGTGCAGTCATGCCTGTTTTGAATGTCCAAGCACGTACTTCTTGTACACCTGCAGTGAAATATGTCGCAAGTCCTAATAAGTCGTATGTGCTGCGGATTAAACGGTCTAAACCTGGTTCTTCAATACCTAAGTCTTCTAAGAACATTTCTTTATCTTCATCGTCTAATGTCGCGATTTCTTCTTCGATTTTCGCGCTGATTACGATAACTTCTGAGCCTTCGTTATCAGCGTATTCTTTAATTGTTTTAACTTTTTCGTTATCCGCTTCATTCACTTCATCTTCGCCAACATTCGCAATATAAATCATTGGTTTTGAAGTTAAAAGCTGTGCTTGTTTAACGTATTTCGCATCTTCTTCATTGAATTCTAAACTGCGAATCGGATCTCCTGCTTCTAATGCTTCTTTAATACGTTCTAAAATACGTACTTCGTTAACTGCATCTTTGTCTTTTTGACGTGCCATTTTTTCAAGTCTCGGCAAACGTTTGTCGACAGATTCTAAATCCGCAAGTACTAATTCCATATTGATAACTTCGATATCATCTAATGGATCTACACGTCCAGATACGTGTGTCACGTTATCATCATCGAATGCACGCACGACTTGGCAGATTGCATCTACTTCACGAATGTGAGATAAGAATTTATTTCCTAATCCTTCACCTTTAGAGGCACCTTTAACAATCCCTGCGATGTCTGTGAATTCGAAAGTTGTAGGAATTACTTTTTTCGGATTAACGATGTCTGATAGTGCATCTAAACGTGAATCCGGTACTTCTACAATCCCAACGTTAGGATCAATCGTAGCGAATGGGTAGTTCGCCGCAAGTGCACCCGCTTTTGTTATTGCATTAAATAGTGTAGACTTTCCGACGTTTGGTAAGCCTACGATACCAGCTGTTAAAGCCATTAGTCATTCTCCTTCTTTTTCGTATCATTTGATACAAGTATTTTCTTTAATTTCTTATTAAACTCTGTACGAGGCATCATAATACTTCGATTGCAATGTTCGCATTTAATTCTAATATCTGCACCCATACGAATAATTTTAAATCGATTAGCGCCGCAAGCATGCGCCTTTTTCATCTCTACAATATCATTCAGACCATACTGAGCCACCATTTACAATCCTCCATCATTATGAATTCTTATCATTGAGGTTTCTGTCCATCAAACTGCATCATAATCGGAACAGGTGATTTAATTCCCTCTTGATTCAAGAAATTAGCAACCTCTTTACGCAAGATACGTGATCCTGGTACTGCATTATTCGGCGTTGTTTCAGCCGCAATTTTCAAGATGTATGCATTACCTGTTAAATCCTCAATACCGAGAATTTCAGGTTTTGAGACGAAGACATAGTAGCTTGAATGTAATGTATCCAAGAACTCCTTAAGTTTGCTTTCTACCTTATCGACATCTTCATCCATTGCAATCGGCACTTCTATTAATGCCTTGCCGTTACTGATTGAGAAGTTGGTAATCTCTGACATCACGCTGTTCGGTAAAACTACTAATTCACCTGTATAAGCATGAATGCGTGTTGAACGCAGACCAATGGACTGAACTGTCCCTTCAGTAATAGGAGTCCCGTTCAAGTTAATTTTAACATAATCACCTACATCAAAATGGTTCTCGAATATAATAAAGAAGCCAGTAATGATATCTTTTACAATCGTCTGTGCACCAAAGCCGATAGCTAAACCGACTACACCAGCTCCGGCTAAGAGACCTGTGACACTGATACCGAATTTTCCAAGTATCGTTGTCAGCACAATAAACCATACAACATAACGTACTACGTTTTTTAATAAGGCTGTCAGTGTGACAGAACGTTTTCTGCCATGCGGATTGCGGTTTTGCAATTTAAAGAACTGATCAATTGATTTATTAACAAGGTTGATGATGATAATCGCAACTACAACGTAGATTACAATCATAATCAGCTTGTTCAAGATGTCAGCATAGGTGTCTGGTTTTGTCAGGGGTTCAATAAGTGAATTGAACACACCTTGTAATGTATTCCAAAAGGTATTCAAATAATCGTCCTCCTGTCCTTTAACAACAAATATATATTTTACCATGAATAAAACATAATTTCTTATGATTCACTATTTAATTGTTGTATTAAACGCATGAATTCCTCCTCTGACTTAAACTCAAAGGTAATTTGTCCTTTATTCTTTTTCGTAGTAATCGCGACTTTTGTGCCATAGTGTTCTTGAAGCAGACGTTCTTGTCTTTGAATCATGCGCGGTTTCTTTTGACTAGCTGCTTGTGTTGTCTGCTTTGTATCAGATGTCATTTCAGACAAATATTGTTCTAGATAACGGACACTCCATGATGCTTTCATTGCTTGTTCAGCAACTTGTTTCATCAATGCCTCGTCTTTTAAAATCAATAAAGTTCTGCCGTGTGCACCTGATAACCGACCGTCTTCTACCCATTTTGCGATAGATTCAGGCAAGTTCAGCAATCGCAGCATATTGGCAATATAGGGCCGTGATTTTCCTAGACGCTGTGCGACGTCTTTTTGTGTCAAATGCAGATCATCCATCAGTTTACGGTAGCTTTTCGCTTCTTCTATTGCATTCAAATCTTCACGCTGCAAGTTCTCTATAATCGCCAGTTCCATCATCTCAGCATCTGTCATTGTTTTAACGATAGCCGGAATTTCAGTCTTCCCAGCTTTTTTAGAGGCTCTGAAACGCCGCTCTCCTACAACAATATGATAGCCTTGTACGGTTTTGCGCAAGATGATGGGCTGCAAAACACCATGTTCACGAATTGAAGCCGCAAGATCGTCTAGCTTCAAATCATCAAAATGTTTTCTAGGCTGATACGGATTCGGCCGTATTTTATCTAAAGCTACACTTTCAACTTTGTGTTCTTGCTCATTACTCGAGTCATGCACGTTTCAGTCACCTCGCTTTGTTTTAAATTGAACATTATTAGTCCAAATTCTTATTTTTGTTCCTCTCTTATTGTATGAAAAATAGCGCACGCAATAAAGCAATTTTTCTTGTGAACTCTAAAAACTAGCCCAAAGTATGAGGGTTGAAAATAAAAATTTTCAAAAAATTTTAAATTCCTTTATCCCTTGATACTCTAGGGGTTAACTCGGTTTTTATTTTCAGTATAGACCTACTATTCTGAAAATTCTGTTGACAAACGATTCAGAACCAATATACAATGTGGTCATCAACAAAAAAACAAAACATTTTTCACCAAGAATGACAATTGAATATCGTTTCTAAACACGATAATAAGGAAAGTAGAACTTACACTGCTGGCACAGAGAGCTTCCGTCCGCTGAAAGGAGGCACAGAAAGAAAGTTTGAAAATGGCCTTGGAGTGGTGGTGTCGATATGAGGCATCAACGGGGGCGCCCGTTACAGCGCTACAGTATTAACATTTTTGCATAATGGCGTACTGGAATGACGCATAACGTTATTTTAAAAAATCTTGCAGCGATTGCTGATATATAGATAACGTACCACGGACTTCAGTATCTGCCATGAACAGATTTAGCGTACTGGAAGAGGTTGCTTTAGCAATAAAGCAGCGAATTAAGGTGGTACCGCGAAGCTCAAGCTTTCGTCCTTTACATCCGAATCTTTTTTCGGGTTTAAAGGACGGAAGCTTTTTTTCGTGGTCAGCTTCCCTCCTTAGTTCCAGACCTTCCGCAGCCAAAAGCAATCTCAATAACTAAAGGAGTGTATTTCAATGTCACTATCACCAGAAACAAATTTAATTAAGTACCATCAATTCCCGAACATTGCAGCAGCCAACCCGCCACTTTACGACTCATCGACTTTCCCGACAGCATTGATCGGTTCAGAGGTCCCTTACGATTACGCAAGATCAGGTCATCCGAACAGAGCATTGTTAGAAGAAAAGCTTGCAGCCTTAGAAGATGCCGAGTACGGAATCGCATACAACTCAGGAATCGGCGCAATTTCAGCAGTCTTCTTCTTACTGAAAGCCGGAGACCACTTAATTATTCCTAACGATGTATACGGCGGAACATATCGCCTATGCGAACATGTATTGCCAGGATTTAATATCGAGGTCACAGCTGTTGATACAACCAATCCATTAGAAGTGGAGCAAGCGATTCAAGACAATACGAAATTGATTCACCTTGAAACACCTTCTAACCCATTGTTTAAAGTGACAGATATCCAAGCGATTACAGAAATAGCGAAAGCACATGATGTACTCGTTTCAGTGGATAACACTTTCTTAACACCGTTATCGCAAAAGCCGCTGCATTTAGGTGCAGACATCGTCATCCACAGTGCAACGAAATTCTTAAGCGGCCACAGTGATTTAATCGCCGGTGCAGTAGTTACAAATAATGCGGAAGTTGCGGAATCTTTGAGATTCCTGCAAAACACTTTAGGAAGCGGATTATCAGCTCAAGATAGTTGGACATTAACGAAACATCTTAAAACGCTTTATGTCCGCTGGAATCAATCAGTGAAAAACACTGAAAAAATCGTTGAATTCTTAAGAACACGCCCTGAAATTACTGACGTGTATTACCCAGGAAATGATGACATTAACCAACGCCAAGCTGAAAACGGCGGTGCAGTACTCGGCTTTAGATTAAGCGACCCTGATAAAGTGCCGACATTCGCTAAAGCCTTGAAAATCCCGCAAATCGCAGTCAGCTTAGGCGGCATTCAAACCATCGTATCTCATCCAGCCACAATGTCGCATGCTTCTGTTCCAGAAGATGTGCGCAACGAACGCGGAATAACGTTCGATCTATTGAGACTGAGTGTGGGCTTAGAAGACCCAGACGAGTTGATAGCAGATTTTGAAGCAGCATTGGAGGAAGCATACTATGAGCCGATTTCTACAAACTTTGAGCAACAACGTATTAGTAGCTGACGGTGCAATAGGAACGATTCTCTACTCAGAAGGGATCGATACTTGTCCTGAAGCATATAACCTGACACACCCTAAGAAAATAGAACAAATTCATCGATCTTACATTGAAGCTGGTGCAGATGTGATTCAAACCAATACTTATGGTGCTAACTTCGAAAAACTTCAAGTTTTCGGGTTGGAACACCAAGTGAAAGATATCATTCGTGCCGGCGTAAGAATAGCAAAGCAAGCAGCCAATGAAGACACTTTTATATTAGGAACTGTTGGAGGTTTTAAAGGTGTGAAACAAAATGAATTGTCGCTTTCGACAATCCTTTATCACACTGATATTCAAATTGAAACATTGATAGACGAGGGTGTCGACGCACTCCTCTTTGAAACTTACTATGATTTAAACGAACTCTTGCAAGTGATCAGAGCGACGAAGAAAAAGTATAACATTCCTGTTATCGCACAATTAACCGCTTCTAGCACCAACTACTTGCAAGACGGAACTGAAATTAACGAAGCATTAAAACAAGTGGAAGCTGAAGGTGCAGATGTCATCGGCTTAAACTGCCACCATGGCCCGCACCACATGCAGCAATCTTTCACACATATCGAGATTCCGCAGCACGCGATTCTCTCATGTTATCCGAATGCCAGCCTTCTTGATTTTGAAGACTCAGCCATTCATTACAGCGATAACGCCGCATACTTTGGAAAAATTGCGGAAACCTTAGTGAAAGAAGGCGTCCACTTAATCGGCGGGTGCTGCGGTACCACACCTGAACATATCCGCTTCATCAAACAAGCGGTGAAAGGTTTGAAACCGGCTTTAGAAAAGAAAGTCATCCCGATCAGAAGAAAAAGCAATTACCCTTCTATCCCGGTGCAAAAAGACAATCTGACAACTAAAGTCAAAGCAGGCCCGACAGTTATTGTAGAACTTGATACACCGAAACACTTAGACACAACCAAATTCTTTGCCAATGTCAAAAAGTTAGACAAAGCGAAAATCGACGCGATTACATTAGCAGACAACTCGCTAGCAACCGTTCGTGTCAGCAACATCGCAGCTGCCAGTATTATTAAGCAGAATTACAATATTGAACCGCTCGTGCACATTACCTGCAGAGACAGAAATTTAATCGGTTTACAATCTCACTTGCTCGGCCTATCACTGCTCGGCATCAATGAGATACTCGCGATTACAGGTGACCCATCTAAAGTGGGGCATCTGCCAGGTGCATCGAATGTTTATGATGTAAATTCTAAAGGCTTAGCTGAACTTGCTGTACGTTTCAACGACGGCCTTAACATTGACGGCGGCGCATTGAAAACAAAAACCAACTTCAATATTGCCGGTGCATTCAATCCGAATGTCCGCAAGATGGAAGCAGCAATCAAACGGTTAGATAAGAAAGTCGACAGCGGTATGAATTACTTTATTACACAGCCGGTTTACACGGTCGAACGTATTAAAGAAATCGCTGAAAAGACTGCACATCTCGATACACCGTTCTTTATCGGTATCATGCCGATCACAAGTTATCGAAACGCACAATTCTTACACAATGAAGTGCCTGGCATTTCATTGCCAGATGAAGTATTAGAACAGTTTGAAGCGGTCAAAGATGATAAACAAAAAACCAAAGAATTAAGCTTGCGCATCTGCCGCAAACTTATTGATGAAGTGATACAACACTTTAACGGTCTTTATCTGATTACACCTTTCGAACAAGTAGATTATTCACTCGAACTCTCAACTTATTTTAAAACTCAAACTGAAAAAAACCAGGAGGCAATAATATGACAATTAAAACAGCTAATATCGGATTCCCACGTTTAGGACGCAAAAGAGAATGGAAAAAAGCAATCGAAAGTTACTGGGCAGGCAAAACAAACTATGATGAATTAACAACTACATTAAACGACTTGCACAAAGAAAACTTATTATTACAAAAACACTACAACATCGACAGTGTACCAGTTGGAGATTTCTCATTATATGACCACGTTTTAGACGTATCATTATTATTCAACATCATTCCAGAACGTTTCCAAGGTCAAGAAGTTAATGATGATTTATTATTCGATATCGCACGCGGTACTAAAGAAAACGTAGCAAGTGCTTTAATCAAATGGTTCAACACTAACTACCACTACATCGTACCTGAATGGGACAACGTAGAACCTAAATTAAACCGCAATGTCTTATTAGAACGTTTCGAATTTGCAAAACAATTAAATGTGAATGCACACCCAGTGATCTTAGGTCCTGTAACATTCGTTCAATTATCACGCGGCGGAGAACAATCATTTGAAGAAAAAATCGAAGCATTGCTTCCATTATACAAAGAAGTATTACAATCACTTGTTGATGCAGGTGCTGAATACATCCAAATCGATGAACCTGTATTAGTTACAGATAACGCAAAAGAATTACAAGACGTTACACGTCATGTCTATGACTACTTCGAAAAAGCTGGATTAGCTGACAAATTAGTCATCCAAACTTACTTCGAACATGTTGATTTAGACTTCGTCAACACATTACCAGTTAAAGGTTTCGGTTTAGACTTCGTTCATGACCGCGGCGAAAACTTAAAACAAATCAAAGAAGGCAAATTATCTAAAGATAAAGCTTTATATGCAGGTATTATCGACGGCCGCAACGTATGGGCTGCAGATATCGAAGCGAAAAAAGAATTAATCGAAACATTAGAAAACTATACAGACGAATTAGTCATCCAACCTTCTTCTTCTTTATTACACGTACCTGTTTCATTAGATCATGAAGAATTAGATGAATCTATCGAAGAAGGCTTAAGCTTTGCGACTGAAAAATTAGACGAATTAGACGCTTTAAAACGTGTTATCAACGATAATGACAGCGAAAAATACGATCAATTAAAAGCAGCTTACGAACGCTTCCAAAACCAAGCATTCAAAAACCTTGAATATGACTTTGACAGCGTACGTACACATCGTGAATCAGCATTCCCTGAACGTAAAAAAGTTCAAGATGCACGCTTAAAATTACCAGAATTACCAACAACAACAATCGGATCATTCCCGCAAACTAAAGAAGTTCGTAAAAAACGTGCAGACTGGAAAAACCACCGCATCAGCGATGAAGAATATAACCAATTCTTACGCGATGAAATCGCACGCTGGATTCAAATCCAAGAAGATATCGGCTTAGACGTATTCGTTCATGGTGAATTCGAACGTAACGACATGGTTGAGTTCTTCGGCGAAAGATTACAAGGCTTCTTAGTTACTAAATACGGTTGGGTTCAATCATACGGTTCTCGTGCGGTTAAACCACCAGTTATCTACGGAGACGTTAAATGGACTAAACCAATCACAGTGGAGGAAACAGCTTATGCTCAAAGCTTAACTGACCACCCTGTAAAAGGTATGTTGACTGGTCCAGTTACAATCTTAAACTGGTCATTCGAACGTGTAGACATTCCGCGTCATGAAGTTCAAGATCAAATCGCTTTAGCAATCAACGAAGAAGTATTAGCACTTGAAGATGCTGGTATTAAAATTATCCAAGTAGACGAACCAGCATTACGTGAAGGTTTACCATTACGCTCTGAGTTCCATGAAGAGTACTTAAGCCAAGCATTGCATTCATTCCGCTTAGCTACATCTTCAGTGGCGGATGCGACACAAATTCATACGCATATGTGCTATTCTCAATTCGGCGAAATCATCCATACAATCCACGACTTGGATGCAGATGTTATCTCAATCGAAACATCACGCAGTCATGGTGCTTTAATCAAAGACTTCGAGGATGTAACGTATGATTTAGGTATCGGATTAGGTGTATATGATATCCACAGTCCGCGTATCCCGACTGAAGAAGAAATCACAGTTGCGATTAACCGTGGTTTACAAGAAATCGACCGTTCATTATTCTGGGTTAACCCAGACTGCGGCTTGAAAACACGTAATGAAGATCAAGTAAAAGAAGCATTAACAGTTTTAGTTTCAGCAGTTAAAAAATTAAGAAATAAAGAAGGACAAGAAACAGCGTAATACAAGTTTCAACTTTATAGGCAAAGGCTTGCTAGTGGGAGAGCAGTCTCAAGTACCACTAGTCAGCCAACCTATAAAATAACCGCCATACATTTCAAAAAGCACCAAAAACAAATCAGTCAGTAAGAGGTGTTCAAGATGAGTTATCCTTTATGGGATCAGCTGAAAAGTTTGAAAGAAAATGAATGGGTGGATTTAACACATACATTCGATTCAGACAGTCCACATTTCAGCGCATTAGAAGCAGCATACATTGATACGATCAGTACAGTTAAAGAAAATGGTTATTTTGTACAAAGATGGAGTGTTGCCACACAATATGGTACACACATTGATGCCCCCATCCACTTTGTAGAAAACAGAAGATATTTGCATGAATTAGATTTAAAAGAATTAGTATTGCCATTAATTGTTCTCGACTATTCTAAAGAAGTTGCGGAAAATCCCGATTTCCGTTTAACTAAGCAGCATTTATTAGAATGGGAACAAGCAAACGGCCGTATTGAACCAGATACATTCGTCGCATTCCGCAGTGATTGGTCACACCGCTGGCCGAATGTGGAACAATTTGAGAATAAAGATGCAGAAGGCAATCCCCACGCACCCGGATGGTCACTCGATGCATTGCAATTCTTATTAGAAGAACGCGGCGTACGTTCAGTAGGCCATGAAACATTCGATACAGACGCTTCAGTCGATGTCGCAAAACACGGCGATTTAATCGGTGAACGTTATGTACTGGGACAAGATACGTTCCAAATTGAGTTATTAACTAACTTAGACCGACTCCCTCAAAGAGGCGCAGTCATTTATACCATCAGTCCAAAACCGGCAGATGCACCAGGATTCCCGGTCCGTGCATTTGCGATTACACCAAACAAGCAGTAATGGACCGCGATCATCCATTACACGCTGCCATTATTAAATTTTAAAAACGACTCCTTAAAAGTTATGAGTAAATACAATAAAAAGTTGGCTACGTTGCCCTGGGTCCTCAGGAATTGGGGCAATGAATCGCCACTGTTCTTAAACCCGATAAGAACATTTCTTTTCATAATCCATACTATTTCTAACCCGATACGAAATAGTAAAATTAAAAACCGCCTATTTCCCGATATTAGGCAAACTATACTCCTTTTTTACTACTAAAAAACAAGAGGTACTGAATATAAAGCCGCATTTCCCACCACCCCGTGAGTGCACAGCCTTTATATTCAGTACCTTATTTTGATGCAAAAAATCACCGCTCGCAGATGATAGTCAACAAGCAGTGATTGAATGATTGGTATTATTTAATTGAAAGCAAATACTTATTTAAGCTTTATACATATCACTTAATGATTTTAACCGCTTCGCAGCCTCATCCAACTGTGCATCATCTAATGCAAGAGAGACACGTACGTAATTACGGCCATTTTCTCCAAACGGAATACCTGGAGCAACTAAAATAGATTGATCTTGAAGAAAGAATTCCACAAATTGTTCGCCATCATAACCTTCTGGTGTCGCTAGCCATAAGAAGATACCGCCAGTCATTGGTTCATACGGAATGTTGCCTTCATCTAAGATTTCAGTGAAACGGTCGCGGCGCGCTCTAAAGACTTCACTTTGTTTATCTAAGAAATAATCATAGTTATTGAGCGCAAATGTCGCCGCATCTTGTAAAGCACCAAACATACCTGCATGATGATGGGTATGATATTTCTTAAGTGCCGCAATCACGTCTTTATTGCCGACCGCAAAACCTACACGATAGCCTGACATGTTATAGCCTTTAGACAGCGAATACACTTCAATTGCGACGTCTTTACCGCCTTCTGTCTGCAAGATACTCGGATTCTTATGATCAAAGCCGAATGCCGCATAAGCAAAGTCATGTACTATCTTCGTTTGCGTACCTCTAAACTTTTGAACAACATCTTCAAACACATCTTGTGTCACTGTAGAGCCTGTAGGGTTATTAGGGTAAGTTAAATACACTAACTTAGTCTGACCTAAGACTTCCTCCGGTACTTTATCAAAATCAGGTTGATAGTATGGCGGTTCAAGCTCTAAGGCATAAGGTTTCGCATCCGCAAATAAGACCCCTGCTAAGTAGTCTGTATAACCAGGATCTGGCAGTAAAACATAATCTTCAGGATTCACAATACAGTTAGGCAGACCGACTAACCCGTTTTTAGTACCATATAAGATACAAACTTCATCATCTTTGTCTAATTCAACACCGTATTGGCGCTGATAGAAATCCACAATCGCTTGTTTGAATGTGTCTTTGCCTTGGAATGCGACATACTTTTGGTTTTCTGGCACACGCAGTGCTTTCGCAAACTCATCTACGATACCTTCAGGTGTTTCCCCGTCAGGAATGCCTACGGCCATGTTGATGAGGGGAAGCGGTCCATGTTCTATTTTTCTCCCCATTGTTTTTCCAAAGTAACTGTCCGGAATTTTTGATAATCTTCTTGAAATGACCAAATTACGTCCCTCCTTAAATAATGAAAAAGCTATACGTTACCCCTAAAGGAACATATAGCATAACTATGTATTTCTCACAGTATTGGTAATTGTTTATCACCTCTATTATTGTAAAAATTCTGACATTTGTCAAATCTCTAATAAAAGACTTCTCATGCTTATACACAAGAAGTCTGATAGGTTTTATTCTCTTTCTCCGTCAGCATCATACTTTTCTACTGAACCATCTGAATTTACGATATAAGATCCTGCTAAATCACCGGATTTATCTAAAATAGAGAAGCCCCAGCTGCCATCTCCGCGTTTTTCAGGCTCTTTAAACGTATACGTGCTGGTATCTAAAGTTTGGCCTTCATACTCTTCAACTTTATCAATCACATTCGCACGTGTGACTGGTTCATCTGATGAACTCGAATCAGATGATGTACTTTCTGAAGTATTATCAGTAACAGACGGCGAAAGCACTGGACCAGAGCCACTTGATGAATCCTCAATTTGAATCATATGCGATACTTCCGTTAACTTCGGATTGTTTTTGTGTTTTTCATACAAACTTTTTAGGTTGTATACTTTACCGTAATCAAATAATTCTTGATAATTCAGACTTGTGCCTTTCTCTGCCGCAATCGCGACTTTAGAACCATCCAGTACAAACTTAACATGGAAAGGTCCTTTTCCTGTTTCAGTCTCGTAAATATCTGTACCCGAAGGTTGTCCTTGTACTTGACCCTCTGCTACTCGGCGCAGATTCAAAGTTTGAATATTAATCTGATTAGATTCTGATACGCCTTTTTGTGTGTAAGACTGATTTAATAATTCATCCGCTGAAACTGTGGTTTCAGACGTTCCTGGTTCAAATAAAGCTAAAGCGATTTTATCCTCATTCGTTAAACTGTCAAAGCTTTTAAAATCATCTGATTTCGAATGAGATGTATCTTCGCTTTGTTCATGGTGCTGTGTTGTTTGATTATTATCAGCATCCGATTGATTCGACTCAGAGTGCTCAGATGATGATTGATTTGAATCTTGTTGTGTCGATTCAGTGGATTTTGATGCTTTTTCTTCCTCTTGTCCGCAACCTGCAATTAACAATGTCAGCACAGCCGAAGCCGCAAAAATTGATTTTAATTTCATATTAATGTTCTCCTTATTCTCGCTCTCCGCCAGCGTCATACTTTTCTACTGAACCATCTGAATTTACGATATAAGATCCTGCTAAATCACCAGATTTATCCAAAATAGAGAAGCCCCAGCGGCCGTCTCCCATTTGTTCAGGTTCTTTATACGTATACGTACTTGTATCTAAAGTATGCCCTTCATACTCTTCAACTTTATCAATCACATTGTCACGTGTGACTGTTTCTCCTGAATCAGAATCTGAACTTGAATCAGATGATGTACTGTCGTTTGAGGACTCGGTCTGAGCTTGACTGCTAGAAGATGTGCCTTGTGCTGCATCATTAATAGAAATCATATTTGCGACTTGTTGAAGTTGTGATTCATCGCCGTATTTTTGATTTAATTCGTTTAAATCATGCAAATCACCATTATCCACTATTTCTTGATAGCGTCTTTCACCTTGTGTTCCTGAAACCAAAACCTGATGATCACTTACACCTATTATCGTTCCAAAGTGTCCTGTGCTTTCTTTAGCATGATAAAACACCATATCTTGCGGTGCGCCTGTAAATTCTGCAGGTATTTTCTCGAGATGGTACGTATCAATCGCAATTTGTTCTTCGCTAGGCGAACCCATGCGTGACATAGTATATGAATGATTTAATAATTCATTCGCAGTCACTGCGTTATGATGCTTTTGAGGTGCGAATAAAGCGAGCGCTACTTTTTCATTAGTTTGAAGCTGTGCTACATCTTTAACTGGTTTCTTTTGGTGATTGTCTTTTTTAGATGTTGAATGATCATTTGATTGTGTTTTTGAATCTGTAGTATTGCTTTCTTTTTTCGTTTGTTCATTATTATCGGATTGCGATTGTTTCGTGTCTTCGTTTTTAGATTGCTTATTTTCTTCTTGGTTACCACATGCTGCAAGGATGAGTGCCGCTGATGCAAGTGTTGCTGCTAAAGTTCTATATTTCATGTTTGTCCCTCCAAATAGCCCTGATTTACGACCATTATAGCTAAGGGAAGGGACATAGAATGTCTAGTTGCGCAATAAAAAAAGGCTCTATGTCAAATTCGGTTGATGCATAAAATTTGAAATCAAATATTATAGTTACCATAAACTATGTCGCTCAGCTAGTATTGCTTTAATTCCTATGGAATTTAGTATTACTAACTGAGCATTTTTTATTTTAAGCTGCTTTAGGCAATGGGGTATGGAAGCGATGTTTTTTCTTAGCTAATAGCTTGAATTTGATTAGAATTCTATTTCTGAAGTTATAGAAATTTCTGTATCCATAAGCGATTCTTTTTAGTACTTTAATGTTGTTATTTATAGTTTCTATAGGGCCGTTTGAGCGACCAGGATGATTTAATGCATTCATAATTTCTGGTAAAAAATTTCTAAAGCTTTTAAGTACTCTTTTAAGTCCGCCATCAGTATTTCTATCCTTAAGGTATTTAAGAATTTGATGAGTTAATTTATGATTTTCATTGGTCTTTATTGATGTACGAAGCGCATTTACTTTGTCATAGACATCCTTTAACTCTGGGCTTTCACCCAAAATAAAATTTATCATTGATTTTTCTGATTCTAATCCAGGGAAAAGCTTGTTATCTTTATAAAGCGTACTATTCAAGGATTCGGAAGGTTTAAGAATAAGCTTCCAATAATGTTTAAGTTTTCTATAGTATTTGCCATCCTTATGTCTTTTTTCATTCATTATCCTGATACGAACTCTATTGAGTTCTCTATTTAATGCTTGAACAAGGTGAAATCGATCTAAAATGATTTTCGCATTTGGAAATAACTGCTTAAATAAAGAAATATATGGGCTGTACATATCGGTTGTAACTGTTTCAACTCTTTTTCTTACTTCTCTATCAAACCGGATAAAATAAGCAAATAATGCACGCTTTCTACGATCAGGTAAAATATCTACGATTTGATGCGTATCACCATCACAAAATATAAAACTCATTTTACCTACTACATTTTTAACACTTTTGAATTCATCCACCATGATATGTTTGGGCAGTTCATTAAATGGACCTAACTTAACACTATTTGCAGTTTTATTAATATAACGTATTACAGAAGCAGAACTAACATTGTTATCGTAAGCAATGCCTTTGCAAGATCTATTCTCATGGCTTTGATACAGAATATGCAGTGCTAATTTATTACAGAAATTATGATGCTTTTTCACAAAATTCGTCTTTGCTACAAATGATGAATGGCATGAACGACAAAAGAACCTTTGTTTTTTGAGCTCTAAATAACTGGGACTACCTTGAATCTTCATAAGCTTTATCCTCGTTTTTCTTTTACCATTCTTTACTATTCTATGGTTTTCATTTACTGCTCCGCAGTTTTCACAACAATCTGGTGTGTATGTCAAAGTGCCTTTAAATAGTAGAGTTCTTACCAAGTTAAAGTAAACTTCCTGAACATCATCAGAAAAAGTAATATTTTTCCCTTTATAATCAAGTATTTTTGCTATACAATGTGTCATAAGCGCAATTCCTCTCTTTATTTGTGTTGGTAACTTAAATATTAGGGGGTTGCGCCCTTTTTATGCAAAAAATTCGATTGAGAAATAACCGCTAGGTTATCTCATCAACCGAATTTATTATAGAGCCTAAAAAAACCACTCGTTCCTAAGAACGAATGGCTGTTAGCGTTTATACACTCTTATTTTAATTTCTAAATAGTCTTCGTGGTCGCGTTCTTTTTGTTCTACGCGAAGTCCGCTTTTCTCTATTTTTTCAAAACTGCTTTGAAGTGCTTCTTTTGCTGGTGTGAGGTCTTTTGTGAATTGGAAGTTTTGTGCTTTGACTTTTTCAGGTCCGACTTTGGCTTTCACTCTGGCCTCTGTTTGTTTCACATTCAAGTGCTGATCAATAATGATTTGAACCATTTCTTCTTGTTCTTCATGTGATAAGCTCAGCAATGCACGTGCGTGACGTTCTGTTATTTTACCTTCTGCAAGTTTAGAAAGCACTTTTGGCGCAAGTTTTAATAAACGTAGCTTGTTTGCGATAAAACTTTGGCTTTTACCCACACTTTGTGCGAGTTCGCTTTGTGTTGTATCTCCAAGTTCTAATAACTTTTGATACGCTTCCGCTTCTTCAACTGCCGATAGATTTTCACGTTGAATATTTTCAATCAAAGCAACGACTGCCGTTTCTTCATCTGTCATCTCGCGAATAATAACATCCGCGTATGCCATATGAATACTGCTCATAGCACGAAAACGGCGTTCACCTGCAATGATTTCATACATGCCCTCTTCAATCGGTCGTACCACAATCGGTTGAAGCAATCCATGTTCTTGAATGGATTCCGCAAGTTCATCAATCTTCGTCTGATCAAAGACTTGTCTTGGTTGATAGCGGTTAGGCACAATCTTCTCAATTTGAATAGATTCAACATGATTATTGCGATCTTCTTCAGTATAGCCTGTCATATCTTCATCTTTGTTTGTTAAACCGAATAGTTTAGAAAAAGGCTTTTTCATTCCGCAATCTCTCCCTCTAAATATAATTATATACTAATATTTATTTTTATTTTAGTAAAGGAGATTTATTAGGCGTACCTGCTTTTCTAGGATACTTTTTAGGTGTTTTACTGCGCTTTTCGATGATAATCATTTGGCGTTCGCCTGCATCATCCGGCAGTTCAAAGGTTTCTACCGCTTCGACTCTTCCTCCAAACACACCAATCGCAAATCGGGCTTCTTCAAGTTCCTCTTCGCCTTTTGAAGATTTCATTGCCACAAAGTGTCCGCCTGTCTTAACCAGCGGCAAGCATAACTCGCTGAGTACTGTTAAACGTGCAACGGCACGGGCTGTCACAATATCATAAGACTCCCGGTTGTCTCCGCGTGTATTGCCGAAGTTTTCAGCACGCTCATGGACAAAGCTCACACCTGTTAATTCTAAAGCATCCGCAAGATGATTTAAGAATTGAATACGTTTGTTAAGCGAATCCACAATTGTTACTTTCAACTGCGGAAAGACAATTTTTAGCGGGATACTTGGGAACCCTGCACCTGCGCCTACATCACAGATGCTGAGTTCTTTTGTCATATCTATATAAAATGCGGCTGTGATGGAATCATAAAAGTGCTTCAAGTACACTTCTTCTTCATCCGTGATACTTGTTAAATTCATCTTTTCGTTCCATTCAACCAGCATTTTGTAATAAGTTTGAAACTGTTGTTTTTGTTGGTCGTTCAAAGTAATACCATGTGATTCTAGCTTATCAGCCAACCATTCAACACTCATTTATTTCACCCTTTCAAGCTTACCTTGTTCAAGATAGATCAGTAAAATTGAAATATCAGCAGGGTTAACGCCTGAAATACGTGACGCTTGTGCAATGTTTAATGGTTTAACTTCTGCTAATTTTTCACGTGCTTCGCTCGCTAAGCTGTCAACTTTACTATAGTCCAAGTCGTGTGGAATTTTCTTTTGTTCCATACGTTTTACTTTTTCGACTTGTTGTAATGATTTATTGATATAACCTTCATATTTCGTTTGAATTTCTACTTGTTCTTCTACTGCTGCTGGAATTTGATGTTCTTCCTCTAAAATATCTAGAATCGCTTGATAATCCATTTCAGGACGACGCAGCAATTCAATTGCTAAGATACCGTCTTTTAATGGTGAACCGCCATGAGCTTTGATTACTTCTTGCGTATGTTCATTAGGTTTAATACGAATGTTAGATAAACGGTCGATTTCTGCTTGGATTTGATCACGTTTTTCGTTGAAACGCGCATAACGTTCATCAGAAATCAATCCTAATTCATGACCTAAATCCGTTAAACGCAAGTCTGCATTATCATGACGTAATAATAAGCGGTATTCTGCACGAGATGTTAATAAACGGTAAGGTTCGTTTGTTCCTTTGGTAATCAAGTCATCGATTAATACACCGATATAAGCATCTGAACGGCTTAATACTTTTTCACCTGTACCGAGCACTCTGCCTGCAGCATTGATTCCGGCCATTAAGCCTTGGCCAGCCGCTTCTTCATACCCAGACGTACCATTGATTTGGCCCGCTGTGTATAAGTTTTTGATTTTCTTAGTTTCAAGTGTCGGCCATAATTGTGTCGGTACTAATGCATCATATTCGATAGCGTAACCTGCACGCATCATGTCTGCTTTTTCTAAACCAGGAATCGTTTGAAGCATTTCACGCTGAACATGTTCCGGCAAGCTTGTAGACAATCCTTGAACATAAACTTCGTTTGTGTCGCGGCCTTCTGGTTCTAAGAATAATTGATGGCGCGGTTTATCATTGAAACGCACATATTTATCTTCGATAGATGGGCAATAACGCGGGCCTGTACCTTTAATCATACCTGAGTACATCGCAGATAAATGCAAGTTGTCATCAATCACTTGGTGCGTCTTATCATTTGTATAAGTCAGCCAGCATGGCAGCTGGTCTAAAATAAATTCAGTTGTTTCAAAGCTGAATGCACGTCCTACATCATCACCTGGTTGGATTTCTGTTTTGTCATAATCAATTGTTTTAGAGTTCACACGCGGCGGTGTACCTGTTTTGAAACGTACAACTTCAAAACCAAGTTCGCGCAAGTTATCAGCAAGTGTAATAGATGGTAATTGGTGGTTAGGACCGCTTGAATACTTCAAGTTGCCTAAAATAATTTCACCGCGTAAGAATGTACCTGTTGTGACAATAACTGCTTGAGAGCGGTATTCTGTACCGATATTTGTACGAACACCTTTAATTTCGTCACCTTCAATGATTAATTCATCTACCATTCCTTGCATAATGTGCAAGTTCTCTTCATCTTCTAATACACGTTTCATTTCACGTTGATACAATGCTTTGTCTGCTTGTGCTCTTAATGCACGTACTGCAGGACCTTTACCTGTATTCAACATACGCATTTGAATATGCGTTCTATCTATTGTCTTAGCCATTTGACCTCCTAATGCGTCGATTTCACGAACGACAATCCCTTTAGCGGGACCCCCTACTGACGGGTTGCATGGCATAAATCCAACGTTATCTAAGTTAATTGTCAGCATCAGTGTATTCGCACCGCGGCGCGCTGAAGCGAGACCTGCTTCGATACCCGCATGTCCGGCACCGATGACAATTACATCATAATCCAAAGCCATAGTTTATCCTCCTTAATTATTTTCCGAGACAGAATTGACTGAATAACTGATCGATCAATTCATCACTTGCGGATTCTCCGATAATTTCACCTAAAATTTCCCATGTTCTTGTTAAGTCTATTTGTACCATGTCCATTGGTATTCCGGCTTCTGCCGCATCTATTGCATCATGTATTGAATTTCTTGCTTGTTTTAATAATGAGATATGTCTTGAGTTAGAAACATATGTCATATCTTGGTTTTGAACCTCTCCGCCGAAGAATAAGTCGCGGATTTGTTCTTCGAGCTGATCAATGCCCTCTTGTTTCAGCATTGATGTTTCAATGACAGGCATATCGCCGACCATTTCATGCACTTCATCTAAATCAAGGTGCTGCTCGAGGTCCGTCTTATTCACAATGACAATTGCATCTTCATTTTTGATGACTTCATATAACTTACGGTCTTCTTCAGTCAACGCTTCGTTATAGTTTAAGACGAACAAAATCAAATCAGCCTCGCTGAGTGCTTTGCGTGAACGCTCAACACCGATTTTTTCTACGATGTCTTCAGTCTCGCGGATACCTGCAGTGTCTACTAAGCGCAACGGTACACCGCGGACGTTCACATATTCTTCTAAGACGTCTCGCGTCGTACCCGCAACCTCAGTGACAATCGCTTTATTATCTTGAATTAAGTTATTAAGCATAGAAGACTTGCCGACGTTCGGTTTACCTACAATTACAGTAGAAAGACCTTCTCTCATGATTTTACCCTGTGTACCTGTCGCTAAAAGACGATCGATTTCAGCTTTGATTGATTCAGACTGCTTTAACAGGAATTCTGTTGTCGCATCTTCGACATCATCATATTCAGGATAATCGATATTCACTTCAACTTGCGCTAAAATTTCCAAAATCGATTGACGTTGGCGTTTAATCATATCGCTTAAGCGTCCTTCGATTTGATTCATCGCAACTTTAGACGCCCGGTCAGTCTTAGAACGGATGAAATCCATCACTGCTTCAGCTTGAGACAAATCAATACGGCCGTTTAAGAATGCACGCTTTGTGTATTCCCCTGGTTCAGCCATTCTTGCCCCATATGTCATTGTCAGTTCTAAGACACGGTTGATAGTAAGTATCCCACCATGACAGTTAATCTCTACGATATCTTCTCTTGTAAATGTTTTTGGTGCACGCAGCACGGATACCATCACTTCTTCAACGACTTCATTCGTTTCAGGATCGATAATATGCCCATAATTAATTGTATGCGAATCTACTTCAGCTAATGGTTTCTTTCCTTTATACAGCCGATCTGTAATTTCAACAGCTTGGCTTCCCGACAAACGGACAATACCGATTGCACCTTCTCCCATCGGAGTAGAAATACTGGTAATTGTATCTAAATCCAACATGCTGCTTCGCCTCCTCTACTTAAATTTCTAACTATATAATTGTAATGACTTTTATTGTAAATTGCCACATATGTGTTCAAATTCTATTAAGTTAGTCTTACGTTTGTCTTACCTAAGACTTCGGATAGTCTACTTTATTCTCTTATTGAATAGTTTTGCAATTTTCAGCACGTGTTCTAAGCTTTTTTGAATTTCTAGTACAGTCATATCTTTTGCAGGTTGCCTTGCAATTACAATAATCTTTTTCGCAATAATATCATTCTTATGTACTTTAAAATTTTCTCTGATTGAACGTTTGATACGATTGCGTGTCACTGCATTGCCGAGTTTCTTAGAAACACTAATCCCTAATTTAAAATGAGTCAAGTTTTCGTCAGGCATGACATAAATGACAAATTGGCGATTTGCGACTGACTTCCCTTTTCTGTAAATCGCTTGAAAATCGCTGTTCCTTTTAATGCGGTATGCTTTTTCCACTTCCATCACTCACTTATTTTTCTTTTCTTGCTGCTCCCCTACCCTACTTTGTATCTTACGCATCTAGTGTAGAGAATCGGGGTATCAATTTCCAACCTGCGGATCTTTTACCTGCTTTAAAGCAAAAAAAAGACCACTGATAGGTCAGTGATCTTATGCTGATAAAACTTTACGGCCTTTACGACGACGACGCGCTAATACTTTACGGCCATTTTTAGTGCTCATGCGTTTTCTGAAACCATGAACTTTACTGTGTTTACGTTTATTTGGTTGATAAGTACGTTTTACCATGTAAAAACACCTCCATATCGAATCATTTCATTCATTTATAGTCGCTTTCTCATATTTAACATCATGAGATTCTTGGAAAAGATCTGCATCTACAGCCTTATCTGCTATAACCGAGATATTACAGTCTTATACCAAGTTACTCCGTAGTCTTTTCTACGGTGTCTGCGAAAGGATGAGCTCCTATCAAATGCTCACCTTACTTAGTTCAATTAATCAATATCTTAGTCATAATTCAAGCAACTACTAAAATATAACAAATTCAACCTTATAAAGCAAGTACATTTTATGTGTATGTTATCTGAAAAGTTATCCACTTATTCACAGAGGAACAGTGACATTCTGTGGATAAATATGTTACCATACACAGACTCCTGCACATAAAAGTAACATATCCACATAGGTTTGACAGGTAGATTTGTTAATAAGTATAATGATGTGGATAAGTCTTATGAAGTTTGATAGACCTAAGGTTTACAGCTTTCATTTATCAACATTTTATCTGTGCACAACTCAAAATTCAATAAAGTTATCCACCGATTGTGATTAACTTGTGGATAATTACCAACATCCTGTGTATTAAGTTATCCACGGGATGTGATTTTGTGAATAAGTCTAAAAAATTTAAGAAAGATGGAGTTTAT